>CAXVYS010000013.1:0-310892 GCA_963422675.2 Bacteroidia bacterium | reverse complement strand
GGAATTTACCGGCCTTTTTGGTAGCTAAACCTGGATTAAATTCAGGCTTTATGATTCCTCAGTATACAGCAGCCAGTATCGTAAGTCAGAATAAACAATTGTGTACACCGGCATCTATTGATAGTATTGTTTCCAGTAACGGGCAGGAAGATCATGTGAGTATGGGAGCCAATGCCGCAACTAAATGCTACAAGGTTATTGAAAACGTAGAAAAATTACTGGCAATTGAATTATTAAATGCTTCGCAGGCGATTGAATTCAGAAGGCCATTAAAATCATCACAAAAAATTGAAAGCATGTTAACAGATTATAGAAAATTAATTCCTTTTATTAAGGATGATAAAGTAATGTACCAGGAATTAGAGGCATCTTTGCAATTCGTGAAAACACTTGCTTTATAATTATTTCGTGAAGTGTTCTTTCCTTTCGTTAGCTAATAGAAAGGATTAAGAACTAAGATTGATTATGATATAAAAGGAATTTAAAATTGCCTGATGAAACTATTAAATTACATATTACTTTTTTTATTGATCAGTAAGCTTTCTCTTGCCTGTCAGTGTCCTTTGACCTCCTTAACAGATGCTGAACTGGCCAAGTACGATATTATCTTTTCGGGAAAAATAAAATCGATTAAACTGGATAAATCCAGAAGTGAAGCCCTGTTTACCGTTAATGAACTGTACAAAGGGATTGTTTCTGTAGAGTTTAAATTGTTATTTGACAATGAAGACCAATGTAAGCTTGATTTAAGGGTGGGCGACGAATGGATTATTTATGCTAATTACCATCAGATCGATAATGCAAAACTTGATTTTTGTAGTCGTAGCCGAAAGTTCATTCAAAATGTAAAAGAAGACTTCTTTGCTGAAACAACCGGAGTTTCCTATAGCGAAGAGATTCATTTTTTACAAACAAAATTAGGTCTTCATAAACCATTAAAGAAAAACCCCAATGCAGTAGAGAATCGCAATATTATCCCTACTACCAATCAAATGATTATTGGATTTATATGTTCTTTATTAGGACTCTTTCTTTTCTATTGGATTTTTAACCGGATCTTTAAAAAAAATAATCATACACATTAAAATCCATCAACTATTCGCCGGTGTTCTTTAAAGAACCGGTAATTAAAACACGATACACACACATGAAAGTACAATTGCATAAAGCACACCCATGGCATGGCATCTCCTGTGGAGAGAATGCCCCCGAAATTATCACCTCGTTTATTGAAATGGTTCCGGCCGATCAGATAAAATATGAAATCGATAAAACATCAGGTTACCGTAAAGTAGACCGGCCCCAAAAATTTTCAAATATTTGTCCTGCATTATATGGCTTTATTCCTCAAACCTATTGCGGAGAATCTGTTGCGGAACTTGCAAATGAAAAAACAAACCGTACCACAATAGTGGGAGATAAAGATCCTTTGGATATCTGTGTATTATCTGAACGTAACATTACCAGTGGTGATATACTGGTAGAAGCCATTCCTATTGGTGGTTTCAGGATGATTGATAAGAATGAAGCGGATGATAAGATCATTGCTGTAATGGCAAAGGATGAAATTTACAGCCAGTGGAAAGATATTTTAGATGCTCCCGAACAAATCATTAACCGTTTACGCCATTATTTTTTAACCTATAAAAATATTCCGGGAGAAAGTAAAGCGATTGTAGAAATTACTGAAACTTATGGTAGAGAAGTAGCTCACGAAGTGATCCGGAGAAGCATTAAAGATTATAATAAAACATTTAAATCATTTATGGATTTGGGAATGTAAAACCTAAGACTAAACAGAAAAGCCATTCGTTATATACACGAATGGCTTTTTTTATTGGAAGGTTTTTTCTTAAGCTTCTTTGAATGCTTTATTCAACCGTTTTAATAAAAGCATCATTACTAAAAATGCGATGAGCAAAAGAATAAAATTTACCCAGAAAAAATTAGCTTTATGGTCGAACTTATCCCAGTTTTTAGCTAATACACCACTCATTTTATTTCCTATAGAGGTTGCCAGGCTCCAGCCGCCCATCATTAATGCTGTAAACCGAAGTGGTGCTAATTTAGAAACCATGGATAATCCCATAGGGCTCAGGCATAATTCACCAATGGTTATAACTCCGTAGCTTCCTATAAGCCACCAGGCACTTGCTTTGTGAGCTCCGTTATCGGTATAATGAATGGCTGCTACCATTATTAATGTTGAGAGGGCACTAACGAGCAGGCCATAAGCAATTTTGGTAGCTGTTGTCGGTTCTTTTTTTCTTTTCCGGAGTAATCCAAAAAACAACACAACCAATGGAGTTAAGAAAATAACAAAGAAGGGGTTAATGGATTGAAATAATTCAGTTGGAATTAAATTTAATTCTTTTCCTTCTTCCGGATATTTTGAAGGAGCTAAATTTTTGAAGTAAGAAGGGTAGGCAACCGTTTTTATAGCAACTCCATCGGCATTTTTAATTCTTCGGAATTGTTCATCTAATAAGTATACAGAGTCGTTTTTAGCAACCACGGAATTGTCGCACTGGTATAAATATTTAGCACCTGGAACAAGTGCTGTAGGCATTTCTCTATCGGTATATGAATTTGCATAAGTTGTTAAGGCTGTACCATTTAATTTAAAAATGGCCCAGAAAATGATTACGATTCCAAATATGGTAAACATGGTTCCCATCGGTTTTTTTTCTTCAGTAGTACAACTTTTATAAACGGTATAATAAAAATAAACAACAGGAATACAGGCGCATAAAAACGCATCTGTACTATCGCTTCCAAAAATGGTATCTGGTATAAACCAACCTATGGCACCGAAACCCACCGCGATGGCCAGTACAACCAAAAACCGCATAATCATTGGCTTATCCTCAGGGGTGGGTACTTTTCTTACGTCCACATGTTTGTAGTGTTTCATCCCAACCCAAAAGGTAATAACTCCTATAAACATCCCAATACCTGCTGTTACAAATGCCCAGTTCCAGCCATATTTAATGCGCATAAAAGCTGCAATAAAGTTGCAAAGAAAGGCACCGATATTAATACTCATATAAAATAAGTTATAGCCGGTATCCTTGTTCTCTTTGTATTTTGGATCATTATATAAGTTTCCTAAAAGTGTAGAGATGTTTGGTTTAAAGAAACCGTTACCAACAATCATAATACAAAGTGACGTGTAGAAAGCCCATTCTTCCCTTACGGAAAGCAGGCAATATCCTAACCCCATCAGTATTCCGCCCAGTGTTATCGCAAACCTGTACCCGAGCTTCATATCGGCTAATAGGCCGCCGATAAAGGGTGTTAAATACACACAGGCAATAAAAGTCCCAAAAACATCAGAAGCTTTTGCATTTTCCCATCCAAAACCACCTTTTTCTATATCTGTTGTCATATACAAAAAGAAAATCCCAATCATCAGGTAATAACCAAAGCGTTCCCAGAATTCAGTAAAAGCTAAAAAAAATAATCCTTTCGGATGTTTAAAGGTTGAAGACATAATTGTTTTTTATAAGTATGGTGAATTTATTTAATAATAAATTTATTGGATAAGATTGCTTTCTTAGAGTGGGTATTGCGTACTTCCATGGTAATAGTAGAAGAGGCTATACAGGTGCCTTCTAAGAGCACTTCATATAGTGTATCGGAAAAGGAGTGGGAGTAAGCCATTCCTTTAATAGGTAACATCCTGTATATTGTATCATTACCGGTGCTTAATAACCGACCGTTTTCTGTATAAATGAGTAATGATTTTTTTAAACTGTCGGGAAGTTTAATATAAAACAGGTCTGTTTTGTTTTTAAGGATCGTGTCATTTTTTGGCCCCATTTTAAAGACTATGAAACGGTTATCTTCTCCCTTAACTTTAATTTTTGATTGCGCGCAAATGCTCAAAGCTAACTGCATTATCACACTTAAAGTACAAAGTAACCGCATGGTATTAAATAACAGAGTTTGTTTAAAAATACAAATTTTTTAAGAATTTCAGGAAATAAAAACACCTGTCAGGTTTAAATCCGGCAGGTGTTTGTATGGCATTTTTTTAATATATTATTTTAAAGCGTCGATCAGTTTTTCTGCCAGTTCTACACCAATACGTTCCTGTGCTTCGTTTGTAGCAGCCCCAATATGTGGCGTTAAGGAAATTTTAGGATGTTTTAAAAGGGCTTCGTTTGGAGTTGGTTCGTTTTCAAACACATCTAAACCAACATGCGCAATTTTTCCGGAGTTTAAGCCATTAATCAAATCTGTTTCATCAATAACACCACCACGGGAAGCATTAATTAAAATAACACCTTGTTTCATTTGGTTGATTTCTTTTTCAGTAATCATTTTTCCTCCCGGTACATGCATAGAAATAACATCGGATTGAGAAATTAATTCATCCATCGTTACGGTATTTATTTTTACATCCACACCCTTTGTTCCATAAATATCCAAATGCAGATCTACTTCTTTTACAAAAGGATCAAACGCTAAAACTTTCATTCCGCAACCCAACGCAATTTTAGCGGTGTATTGGCCAATACGACCAAAGCCAATGATACCAATGGTTTTATCTCTTAACTCAACCCCTTTAGAATAGTTTTTCTTTAACTCATCAAATTTTGTAGCACCCTGATTTGGCATATTCCGGTTACTGTCGTATACAAAACGAACGGCATTAAATAAATGGGCAAATACTAATTCAGCCACCGAATTACTGGAAGCTGCCGGTGTATTAATTACCTGTAAGCCTTTTGAGCGGGCATAGTCCACATCAATGTTATCCATGCCAACACCGCCACGGCCAATTACTTTTAATCCGGGACAGGCATCAATCACTTCTTTTCTTACTTTAGTGGCACTACGTACGGTTAAGGCAACATAGCCTTTATCATTAATTTCTTTGGCTAAATTTTCCTGCGCTACTTTTTCGGTAATGACTGTAAATCCTGCTTTTTCTAAAAGACTTTTTCCTACTGCGTCAATGCCATCATTGGCTAAAATTAGTTTACTCATATATTTAGAACGTTTTGAAAGTTTTAAGATTTAGAAAGTTGTAAAGTTAATATTCGTAATGGTTGCATATCTTTTCAATCAAATTATCAATTTAGTTCCTTACTTCAATTGATCAATAATGGATTCGATGCTCATTCCATCAGCTTCTGCCTTGTAATTACGAATGATCCGGTGCCTTAAAATGGAATTGGCAATTGCTTTTACATCTTCGATATCAGGACTGTATTTACCGTTAATAGCAGCGTGGCATTTTGCACCAAGTACCAAATACTGCGATGCACGCGGGCCTGCACCCCATGCTAAATATTTTTTGGTAATATCAGCGCTGAATTCAGAATTTAAACGGGTTTTATTTACCAACTTAACGGCATATTCTAACACATTATCTGCTACCGGAATTTTTCGGATCAGGTTTTGGAAATAAATAATTTCTTCACCGGTAAGAATTTTTGACAATTCTACTTTTCTATCAGTGGTAGTGTTTTTTACAACGTTTAATTCTTCAGCAAAGCTTGGATAATCCAACCATACATTAAACATAAAACGGTCTAATTGTGCCTCGGGTAGGGGGTAAGTGCCTTCCTGTTCAATAGGGTTTTGAGTAGCCAGTACAAAGAAAGGATTCCCTAATTCATATTTTTTACCTGCTGCCGTCACGGTTCGTTCCTGCATGGCTTCCAATAAAGCAGCTTGTGTTTTAGGAGGTGTTCTGTTGATCTCATCCGCTAATACAATATTGGCAAATAAAGGACCTTTAATAAATTTAAAATTACGGTGCTCATCCAGTATTTCCGATCCTACAATATCACTTGGCATTAAATCGGGAGTAAACTGTATACGATTAAACGATAAACCCAGCACATCTGAAATCGTATTTACCAATAAGGTTTTTGCAAGACCCGGTACACCAACCAATAAACAATGGCCTTTACAGAAAATAGAGATCAACACATTTTGTATCGTATCATGTTGTCCAACTATTACTTTACCTATTTCTGCATTCAGTTCTTTGTATTTAACAACAAAGGCATCAATGGCTTCTACATCATTTTTATAATTCATAAAGAGTAATGGGTGATTTTGTGAATTAAGGAATTAATTTGTGTTGATTTAAGGATTAATTGTCCAGTTGTATTCTAATTTACAGCTATTAAATTCATCATCAATTTTAATATAAGTCGTTTTAGATCTTTTAGCGATCCAGGCAGTAATGGATTTTTTTTGTCTGTCGTAAGTTGCCATATTTAACAACTTCGTATAATCATCCTTAAAATTTATTTTATGTGGTTCTGTCCGCGCTTTTAAATACAAAATTCTCCAGGCTTGTTTAGCATCACTACCAACGTATTGAATTACAGGGCTAATATCACCTACTTTCATTTGATTTTCAAACATAAATACCAGGTTCTGATCCATTTGTCCAAGGTCTTCCAATTGCCATTTGGTACTGGCTGTTGCCGGGTTTACCATTGTTCCTCCGTTTTGTTTGGTATCAGCATCATCGCTGAATTTTGTGGCTGCTTCCGGGAAAGTTATTTTACCTTCTATAATTAAATTCCGGATACTGTCTAGTTGTTGTTTTTCATTAAATACATCGGCCTGTGAAATTTTTGGAGACATTAAAATATGGCGCAGATCAAGTGATTCACCCTTACGTGAAATTAACTGAATGAAATGTAATCCAAAGGATGTTTGAAAAATTTCAGATACTTCTCCCGGTTTTAAACGGAAAGCAACTGCTTCAAATTCAGGAACCATTACGCCACGCATAACGGTTTCATACCTTCCCCCGTTTTTTGCAGAGCCAGGATCTTCACTGTACAGAGCTGCAATAACACTCATACTTTCTCCATTTAAAACACGTTGCCTGTATTTTTCCAGTTGCTCGCGTACTTCTTTTTTTGCCTCGTCGGAGACAGGTGGTTTTTTTACCAAATGTCCTATCTCTAATTCAGAATTAATCAGGGGAAAGCTATCTGTGTTTAAGGTACTGAAATAGGTTCTTACTTCGCTTGGTGTCAGCTTCACATCACCCGTTACTTTTTGCTGCATTTTTTGAGCCAGTAATTGATTTTTGACATCATCTCTTAACTCATCTTTAAATACGCTGATCCGTTTGCCGTAAAAAGCTTCAAACTTTTCTTCGCTACCAAGCATATTTACGTAGTAGTTAATTCGTTTATTTAATTCCCCGTCCAGTTCGGTATCCGCTACAACAATACTATCTCTATCTGCCTGAGCCAATAGCAATTTTTGAAACAGCAGATCTTCAAATACTTTACAACGATCGTTTGCTGTTACGGCCCCTTTTTCTTTTTGTTGTAACAGGTTAGTTTCTACTTCAGAAAGCAATAAAGGATTTTTTCCAATAACGGCAATGACCTTATCTAAAATTTGAGGTTGTGCCTTAGTTATAAATGCTAAAGCTATAAATAGGATGATGAGTTTAAATTTCATGCGTAGTACTGTTGTTTTTTATATCATGGTGTTCCCCTGTTTTTCACTGTTACCGGTGAGTAAGGCAAATTTCCTTGGAACACACTAAGTTAATTATAAATCTCTAATTCTTTATTAGTTTTTGCTTTATCAAAAAAATCTTTCTTGATCCCGTCAATTAATTGTTGTTTTCTTTGATTCAGGAGCATATTTTTAATGTTATTCCTTTCAAAATTTAAGGGGGATAAGGTGTTTTTAGATTTAACATCCAATATCTTCAGAAAATAAAAGCTGGTAACATCTGTAAACTCAAATAGTTTCCCTTTTTGCAAAGTATACTCAGGTACTTCGTTTAACTGGTTCATCTCTTTTTTCAAATCATCAAATAAAAGCCAGGTATTATCATTCATGTAGTAATTATTGGCGTATTGCACACATAGAGTCTTTAGTTGCTCTTCATCCTTAGGATTGGTAGAATAACACAGTTTTTTAAATTTATCAAAATTGGGAATAGAGATAGGGGTTTTAATATAGAGGACTTTTACGATGTTATTCTTCAATAAAAAATTCTCCGAATTGGCATTGTAATAACTTTCAATTTCCTGGTTGGAAACAGAGGTATCTAATTTATCATTAATTAATTTTACCTGAAACCGATAGCTAATGAGTTCTTTCTTAAAATCCTCTGTTTCTTTGGTGATATCCTGTTCTTCATCCGATAAATAATTTAAGGCTTGTTGGTAAAATACTTCGTTATAAGCCCATTTACTAATATAGGTTTGTAAAAAGGCTATACTATCAGCTTTAGATAACCCAACTGGTACAAGGTTGTTCAATTCTTTATCCCCTAAAATGGCAGTATTCACTTTTGCAACTGCTTTTCCGGTTTCAACAATAGGATGTTCGGGTTTGGTATTACAGGCAACAAAAAGAAATAACAGCAGGCTGATAAAGTAAGACTTGATATGGATATGAGTTTGCAATTTTTTACTTTATAAAGAAAAGAGGCTGTAATTGTTGGATTACAGCCTCTTTAGTGATTACGAATTATTTTACTGTATTTAAAACGTCTTCGTTTATTTTAACGGTGTATTTATTTTTAAGGTATGCTAACCATTCTTTTTCCAGGTAATTCTGGTAATCAGCGGTAATCATTCCTTTTGCTTCCGGAATAGTTTTAGGTGTTTTAGCTAATAGTTTATTTACAACTAACACCAACACTTTATTGTCTTTTTTAATGTTTTCAGCAACTACACCTTCTTTCCAGTTAGCATCCACATCTTTGTTTTCACCTTTTAAGTAAGTAATGCTTTCGGAAGAAATATTTAACTGAGATGTTTTATTGATAGCTTCCACGATTTCTTTTTCAGATTTCTTTTTCTTCAATAAAGCACGTACTTCTTTAGCTACTTTTTCGTCAGCACAATTGTACATTGTAACCTCTGCACGCTCATCCCATAAATAATTGTTTTTATTTTTTGAATAAAACTCTCTTAAACCGGCCGTGTCTTTTACGGCTTTACTCCATACTTTTTGGTCTGTTAAGTCAAATAACAAAATACCATCTCTGTATTCTTTTAATAAGCTTTTAAATTCGGGATATTTTGATTCAAGTAAAGCATCTTCGAAAGAGATAACGGTTTCATCTACCATGTTTTTATAAGATTGTTGTAAAAACATATTGTTATCCATTGGAGATCTTGCTGTTTGATGAGATTCAATGTAACGGGCAAGGCTGGATAAGCCATGAACTTCTTCTCTGCTGTAATTTGCTTTTTTATCTTCAAAAAACAATCTGAAAAGATCTTTTTTACCAAGTTTATCTGCTTTTTTTGCTTCCCATTTCCCTTGGTATACGGTACTGTCTAATACTTTCAAAAATTCTTTTTTATTGGCCGTATTCTCTGTAAAGTTGTATTGTTTCTTAAGATTTTCAATCAAAGAAGCTTGTCCTGCCTGAGTTCTGGAATCTTTATTAATACGTTGTTTCAAATCGCCTTTCATTTCATCAAAAGAAGCCAATCCTTTTTTGTCGATACGTTTTACAATGTGCCAGCCATATTTTGTTTCAAAAGGTTCACTGTAATCGCCATTATTTTTTAAAGCAAATGCTGCTTTTTCAAATTCAATAGGCATACGGCTACTTCCAAACCACTGTAATTGTCCACCTTTTTCTGCGCTAGGTTTATCATCCGAAAACTGGCGTGCAATATCTTCGAACTTAGCACCTGCTTTTAATTTAGCGTAAATCTCATCAATTTTAATTTTAAGATTGGCTTTTTCTTTTTCGCCCATATCCTTAGGGAATTTAACCATAATGTGTGCAGTTAAAATCTCTCCCTGGCTAGGTCTTTTATCTACAACCTTTAAAACATGGTAACCAAAACGGGTTCTTAATGGCATGCTCTCATCGCCAACATTGGTTTTAAAAGCAGCATTTTCGAAAGGATATACCATTTGTAACGCTGTAAAATAACCTAAATCACCTCCATTTTCAAGAGCTGACGGGTCTTCTGACGTTTTTTTAGCAATAGCATCAAATTTATCCCCTGTTGTATTTGCAGAAGCCGATAAGTTTTTAATAGACTCTAATCTCAATTTGTAGTTAGCGCTATCCTGTTTAGAAGAATTTTTGGTTAAGCCCATAGAGCTTTTTTTCAATATAGCTTCGTATTCTGCAATTTTAGAGCTGTTTGGAGTTTTACCCAAGGTAGCATCACGAATAATCATGATACGGGTATAAGCTTCAATCGTATCTTTCGGCAAAGCATCTTCTGCTAAACGTACTAAAATATGAGAAGCTCTCACTTCTGTTTTCATACGTTCGTAAGCTTCATGTAACAACGCGTCGTTCACGTTTTTATCCGTTAAATAAGGCGATGCTAATTGCTTACGGTACCCTGCTAATTCTGTTTTAAATGAGGTGTTTGTATCTAATCCATTTGCTTCTGCTTCAAATACCTTCATTTTAAAGGTTGAAAACAAATCAACATACTCTTTTACTGATTTTTGCTCTTTATTAATTTCTTTACCACTGTTTTTTTTGTAAACGTTTTCAAATTCACTTTTATAAACTGGTTTTCCGTTTACCGTCATTATTACCGGGTCAGTTGTTTGAGCAATAGAAGCGAGACTGATGGCGGATAAGGTAAATAATCCTATAGTACGTTTTTTCATATGTGGATAGTGTTGTTTTTTTTGAAGAGCAAATTTATAATTTGTTTTTAATTTTAAGTAATAGATGTTTATTATTGATATAAATATTAATGTAGTTTATTAAAAGGAAGTACTGTAAGGGATTGATTCGGTTATTTAATGATCTCTTCCAGTTTGGCGTCAAGATCAGCCCCTCTCAGGTTTTTGGCAACGATTTTACCTTCTTTGTCCAGTAACAAATTTTGAGGAATGCTACTGATACCATATAATTTTCCGGCTTCATTTCCCCAACCTTTCAAATCACTTACCTGTGTCCATGCCAGTTTATCTGCTTCAATAGCCTGTAGCCATTTATCTTTATTTTGATCAAAAGAAACGCCTAATATGGTAAAGCCCTTATCTTTATATTTATTAAACGCGCTTACTACATTAGGGTTTTCTGCCCTGCAAGGTCCACACCAGCTGGCCCAGAAATCTACCAATACATATTTTCCTTTCAGGTCGTTCAGGTTAACCATTTTTCCGCTGGGATCGGCCTGTGAAAAATTAATCGCAGGATACCCTATAGTAGTACCTCTTAGCTGAAGCAATTTTTCCTGGGCAAGTTTTCCATATTTAGTGGTTAAGATACTTTTATCCAATAAGCCAACAATGCGTTCCAGCTCTTCAGCCGGTACATTGGCATTTTGATAGTTGTAGTAAATCGCAAAGCCGCTAACTGCCGATTTCGGGTGAGTTTTAATGAAGTTTTCCATAGATAATTTCACTTCCTTATCCATGTTTTGGTATTCAGCCTGAATGGCATTCATGGCTGTGGCATCGCCCTTACCTTTAGCTTCATTATACCGGTTTACCATATCCTGTTGCTTAATGCCATATCCCTGCATTAAACCATTATATTCCATATAATCTTTTTGGGTTTGGCCTCCCTGTATTTTCCCATAAGCTAAACTATCAGCATTAGCTTTAACCGTTGTTTTACCACCATCAATAAAAAATACCAGGTTTGGCTGTTCATTAATATTACGGCCTTTAGTGATCCAATACATATTGGTTTCTTCCGATTTTCCGGCATAGGAAAAATTACCTGATTTAATTTTTACACTATCGGTAATATCCTTGTTATTCCATTTATGATGAATATAGGTATAAGCGTTGTCTTTTACGTTTTTAAGGTTTCCTGAAACAGAAAAGTTAAAAGAAGATTGTGCCATCGATGGAAAGGATACGGCAGCTAAACTGATATAGAGAAATTTAATCATTTTTTTGTGTATTTAACAAACAAATATAGTTTTTATTGCCTGAGTTTAAAGTTAAAAAATGAAAATTTAGCATAGGGGCCTCAATTCTCAGGCCTATGCCTCCTGATTAATTTGAAATTGCTTTTAACAACATCTTTTGTGTGTTTTCTTAATAACTTAATTAATTGTTAAATCTTTCTTAACGAATTATCATATTTATCCACAAGTGTTTGTGGGTAGCCCAAATTGTCTTATTTTTGTGTTGCTAAATTAAGTGACCACCCTATAAGAGGAAAGCTATTCTGCGATCCGCCTTAAACCACTTTTAGCAGATAAATTAGAAACTCTTAAATCAAAAAACATGAAAAAAATTTTATTAAGCTTATCGTTAATTGCAATTGCCTCAGTTGGTAAAGCACAATGTACCGAATTATTTATCTCTGAATACTGCGAAGGAAGTGCTAACAGTAAAGCAATGGAATTTTACAACCCAACTTCAACTACAATTAGTATGAGTAATTACCGTTTGGTACGTTATTCTAATGGTTCTGCAACAGGTACAGACAGTACTGATCTTACAGGGTCGGTTGCATCTTACAGTACATTTGTTATTGCTAATGGTGTTGGTGTTACTTCAGGAACAACTTCTACCTCTCCGGCTTGTAACCCGGCTTTACAGGCATTAGCTCAACAATTGGATGGACCTTATCCTTCACCTACATTTATGAATGGCGACGATGCAATGGTATTAGTAAGAAAAAGCCCTTATGCACGTATTGATATTTTTGGTAGAATCGGCGAACAACCAACTACAGCATGGAGCGACATCGCTCCTTATACCGGTGGTACTGGAATGGGTAAATGGTGGACAAAAGATCACTCTTTACAAAGAAAGGCATCTGTTAAAACAGGTGTAATGAGTAATCCTGCGGCATTTAATGTGAAACTGGAATGGGATTCTTTATCTAATGATAACTGGACAAATGTTGGAATACATACTTGCGATTGTAAACCTTTAGGCGTAAAAGAAAATGCGAAAGTAGTTTACTTAAAAGTATTTCCTAATCCATCAAACGGAAACGAAATTGCTTTTGTAAGTGATAAAAATATTAAAGAAATCAATGTGATCAATGCTATTGGTCAGGTTGTTTATAGCTATACTTCTGTTGGTTCTGAAAACACGATCGTGTTAAGAAACCTTGGAATTTCCCACGGAATCTATTATGCCATTGTCAGAAATGAGATAGGTATCAAGACAGAAAAACTAATTATCCAGTAATTATTCGATTTAGTAAAAACTCATAAGGGCTGATGCAATATTCAGCCCTTTTATTTGATAAAACCTTATGTTAAAGAATAGTTTAATTATTTTATTGATTGTTTGTGGCTTTGTATTAAAAGCACAGGATAGTTCAAAAGTGGTTATTTCGGGATCCATTAAAGATACTGAAACCGGTGAGGGTCTTATTGGTGCTACTGTCTTGGCAAAAGCCGGCGTAGGTGCTGTAACAGATCTTGAAGGAAACTTTAGCTTAAAATTACCAAAAGGTGATTATAGTTTAGAAGTATCTATGCTGGGTTACAAAAAGTATATTCAGAAAGTAAAACTCTATTCCAATAAAAAATTTGAATTTAAATTAGAAAGCAATACTCTGGATGAAGTAGAGGTATTTGCAAATATAGCGCAGATAAGGGAAACGCCTGTAGCTTTCAGTACGATCTCTTCTACTAAAATTCAGGAAGAATTAGGAGGAAGGGATATCAGTATGATTGCTAATACAACTCCCGGAGCTTATGCTTCCGGTGGAGGAGGAGGTGTAGGAGATTCGAGGGTAACCATTCGTGGATTCAGCCAAAACTTTATTGCTGTGATGGTAGATGGTGTACCGGTTAATGATATGGAAAACGGAGCTGTTTACTGGAGTAACTGGGCCGGTTTAAAAGATATTACAAAATCCATGCAGATACAAAGAGGTTTGGGAGCAACCAAGCTGGCAGTGGCATCTGTTGGTGGTACCATGAACTTTATTACAAATGGTATCGAAAGCAAACAACAAACTGTGGTAAAGAAAGAGTGGGGGAATAACGGTTATAACCTGATAGGTGTTTCTTATAATTCAGGGTTGCTTAATAATAAATGGGGGATTACATTAGCGGGCACATATAGTGAAGGGAATGGCTGGGCAGAACAAACCTGGAACAAAGCCTATTCTTATTTTGCAAAAATACAATATCAACCAAACTCAAAACACCTCATTAGTTTTGGTGTTAATGGTGCTCCGCAATCGCACGGGCAAAGAACCAGTATGATGCCTATTGCTGTTTACAGTAAAGAGTATGCAAAGAAATTAGGAGTTAATTCCGATTCTGTTATCAGAAGCATACAAGGAAGCAACACAAAATATACCACTTTAACACAAGGTGATAGAAGTTTAAGATGGAACCCGGATCAGGCATTATTAAATGGGGCAACTATTAATGATAAAGTAAATGTTTTTAATAAGCCGTTATTAAGTTTAAATCATTTCTGGAAGATTGGAGAAAAAACAACCTTATCCACAGTTGTATATGCTTCTTTTGGTACAGGTGGTGGTACAGGTTATACACCAACCATTACAAACAGGGATTCGGTTACGGGCTATTATTTATTACAAGCAAAATATAATAGTAATTCTACTTTTATTGATCCCAATTACAGTACTACCGAACATAAATCAACTACCATATTAAGATCATCAAACAACAATCATAAATGGGTAGGAGTGCTTTCAACTGCTACTACCAAACTTAATAAGCTGTTTACTTTAACCTATGGGATTGATGCCAGGTATTACCATGGTTATCATACTTCAACTGTATATAATTTACTGGGGGGTGATTATTATGTAGAAAGTGGAACTAATGTAAACCCTAATTTAGACCCTTTGGATAAATCAAACTTTATTAAAAGAACAGATGACGTATTTGGTTCCAATTATAATAGCCTTGTAAAATATGGAGGTTTGATTGCCCAGGCAGAATTTAAAAAAGATAAATGGGTTGCCTTTTTAACGGCTACAGGATCTTACACAGGATTTAACAGAATTGATTATTACAAGAAAAAGGATCTGGTATTATCTGATACAACCTATAATAACTATGTAGGTTATAATACAGTTGTTGTACACAATGATGTAAAATACGATCGAAACTCGCCCGGTATACGTACAGCTACCACCGGTTGGAAATGGCAGTTAGGATATACTATTAAAGGTGGGGCAAACTATAATATCAATGACCACCATAATGCCTTTGTAAATGTAGGTATTATGCAAATCCCACAAAATTTTGTAAGCACATTTAATTTTTCCAATGTGGCTATTAAGGGCTTCAAGCCTCAATATATCCAATCATTTGAAGTTGGTTACGGTATTAGATATAATAAATTGTCAGGTTCTGCAAATGCTTATTACACCAACTGGTTAAACCAACCACAACCATTAAAAACAGATGCCAGCGGAAATTACTACCAAACAAATGGAGTTGATGTTAACTACAAAGGACTTGAATTTGAAGTAAACTATAAACCAATTAAACAAATTGAATTTGACGGGGTATTATCTTTTGGTGACTGGAAATATAATTCAGGAGGAACTGTATATTCTTATGATCCTAATGGTGTGCTACAGGATTCTCTAACGTATTCTGCTAAAGGCGTGCATGTAGGTAATGCTGCACAACAGCAGGCCAGTCTTGGGGTTCGTTTTATGCCATTTAAAGGATTTTATATTAAACCGCGTGTAACACGTTTCGATAAAAACTACGCAAGCTTTACAGCCGTTGATTTATCAGGATCAAATGTAAACAAAGATAGCTGGAAGCTTCCTTCATATACGTTGCTTGATCTTAACATTGGTTATGAGGTTCCTATTAAAGGGGTGATCAAAGTAAACCTTTACGCTACTGTAAATAATTTGCTTAACACGATGTATATTAATGAAGCACAGGGTAATGGTGGCTTTAATGCAACCTATGCGCTGGTTTATTTTGGTGTGGGACGAACATTTGTGTTTGGTACCAAGCTTACTTTCTAAAAATTATTGCAAAAACTATGAGCCAATTAAAATAATTTTTAAAACAAACAAAATGAAGAACAGAATTATTACAACAATTGCTCTTATTGCCTGCTCTAATGCTGTATCTATGGCACAACACATTGCTGCTGCACGTGCAGCTGCTGTGGGAAGTAACGTTACCATCAGAGGTATTGTATTAAACGGCTCTGAACTGGGCAGTATCCGGTATGTACAGGATATCACCGGTGGTATCTCTATCTACGGATCCAATTTAAGTACGGTTAACCGTGGTGATTCTATTATTGCCAATGGTACGCTTACCAGCTACAATAACTTATTGGAAATTACTCCCGTAACCTTTACGGTTTTTGCTACAGGTAATGCTTTACCCACGCCTGCTACACTAACACCAACAGGCATGACGGAAGCTTATGAGGGACAGTTAGTTAAGGTCAATAACGGATTGTTTACTTTAGGTGGCGGAACCTTTGCCGGTAATACAAATTATAATTATGTAAGTTCTGCTCAAACAGCGCAGGTAAGGGTTGCAACTACTTCTACGTTAGTTGGGACAGTAATTCCTAATGCATCAGTAAATTTAATAGGTATTTTATCCCAGTTTTGTTCTTCACCTGTAACAGGTTGTACTACCGGATACCAGCTATTGCTGAGAGACTGGAATGACATCATCAATAACTCTTCGATTTACATTACAGCCCAACCTGCCATTTCTAATATTTCGACATCGGGCTTTGATCTTGCCTGGGGGACAAATATAGCAGGTTCAAACTCCTATATTAAAATTGCCAAAGATCAGCTTTTAACTTCAGGCGTTGTTACATTAACAGCCAACTCTGCTATAAGCCATACAACTTCAGTAACGGGCTTGCCAGCTGCTTCTGTTTATTATGCTAAAGTATTTTCGATTAATGGAACAGATACAGCGAGCTCTTCTACAAAAGCATACTGTACAAAATCGAATTCATCCGGGACTGTTAAAGCCTATTTTACACGTAGTGTAGATAATACTGTTGCATCGACTGGTAATAATGCAAAGCCATTAATCGGTTTAATTGATGATACCTTAATTGCCTATATTAATCGTGCAAAAAGTGAATTGGAAATTGCCATCTATAACTGGGATAATTCTTCAGGAATTACCACTGCTGTTAATGCTGCTGCTGCAAGAGGTGTTAAGGTACGTATTGTATATGACGGATCCACGGCACAATCAGGCTTAACAACCATAAGCACACAGTGTAAATGGATTGCCAGCCCGCAGGGAGCTAATTATACAATTATGCATAACAAATTTGTAGTAATTGATGTGAACAGTCCTTCGGATGCAATTGTTTGGACAGGATCCACTAATTGGACCAATGCGCAATTAAATACAGATGCCAACAATGTGATCATTTTTCAGGATCAGAGTATGGCAAGAGGTTACAAAATTGAGTTTGATGAAATGTGGGGTGATACGGTAGTGACTTCTTCGGCAAATATAGCTTTATCAAAATTCGGACAGTTTAAAACAGACAATACGCCTCATGAATATATTGTGGGAGGTAAAAGAGTAGAGCAGTACTTTAGCCCGTCTGACAATACAAATTCGGCACTTCTGGCAACTTTAAATACCGCTAATTCAACCATGAATTTTTGTTCGATGTTGGTATCACGTACCGATCTGGCAACTAAAATAGAAACGCAGTTTCAATCCATGAGCTTAACCGGTCAAGGACTGGTAGATGACAGTACAGGTTATGGAACACAATTTAACTATATGAAAACCGGTATGGGTGCTGCTAATATTGCAGTTGATGGCCATAGCTGGATTCTTCATCATAAATATGTGGTAATTGACCAGGCAAATACATCCTCTGATCCATTGGTATTTACAGGTTCTCATAATTGGAGTAATGCGGCTGACCAAAAAAATGATGAGAATACTGTAGTGGTTCATGATGCAGCTATTGCTAACCAGTATTTTCAGGAATTTACGATGCGTTGGAATGAAAGAACTCTTCTGGCTGCCGGAGTTGATGAAACCCAGCATCCATTAAATGGTTTAACTATTTATCCGAACCCAACTACCGGAAGTTTTACTTTAAATTATACCTTAGGTGATGTAGGAAGTGTTTTCATTTCAGTGTATGATTATATGGGCAAAAAAGTGGAAACTAAAACAACGGAAGGAGTTACAGGATCTAATGTGATAACGCTTTCTGCAAATGAGTACGCTAAAGGAATATACCTGGTTGAAATTATGACAGGAAATAAAAAGGAAACTAAAAAACTGATTGTTCAGTAAATTTCCTTGAATTAAAGATTAAAAATAAATAAGATAAATATGATACACATGAAAAAAATGAAAAACGTGTTATGGGCATCCTGTATGGCTATTTCCTCAATGGCCTTTTCACAGGTTGCTTTACCTACAAGTTATAACTTTGACAATTTTGCCGCAAGCGGAGTACCCGCCAGCTGGACTACGAATATCCCATCTAGTAATGTTTATGCAAACGGTGGAGTTGGTGGTTCAGCAGCCATAAAATTTGGTACAGCATCGCAATATGTTCAAGTGTTTGTGAGTGGTGCTATGGGAAATGTGGTTTATAATCTTATTGGGAACTATGGAGGAACTGCTACATCATGGGCAGGAACTTTTGATCTTCAGGAATCTATAGCTGGTTCTTCATGGACTACTCTGGCAACTCATACCGTATTAGCCGGAGCCAGCGGAACTATATACACGTTTACAGTTACTCCAAATTCGAACTCCCGTTATTTAAGATGGTTTTTTACAACTAAACAATCAGGATCCAATGTTGGAGTTGATGATATTAGTATTGCGGCAGCACCGGTAACAGCACAGGAAATCAATATTAAACAAGGTGCAAACACTATTTTAACGGGAGGTAACTCCGCATTATTTAATTCTGCAGTAAGCACGCCCACAACAGTTAATTTTACCATCGAAAATTTAGGTACTGTAAGTACATTGAGTTTGATGTCAACGGCTTTAAGCGGACCTGCAGCAGCAGAGTATACCGTAACTGCTCCAACTTTTCCATCTTCGGTTTCTCCAAGCTCAAATGTGCCTTTAACGATATCTTTTAATCCAACCACAACCGGATACAGAGATGCCGTTTTAACGATCAATAGTAATGATGCTGATGAAAGTGCTTATGTGATCAACTTAAAAGGGATTGGTGGAAGCTATGCAAATCAACCAACATCACAACCAACGAACTTAACTTTTTCAAACATTAAATCGTATCGTGCAGCAGCTTCTTTCTCAGCAGCAGCAGGAGCTCCGGAATCGTACCTGATCTTAAAAAAACAAGGTTCTTCGACAATTACAGATGTACCTGTTGACGGTGTATCTTATATGAGAGGTGACGCTATAGGATCAAGCAAAGTAATTTATGCGAGTTCTTTAACGAATATCGGTTTATCAAATATTTATGCAGGTTTAACTTACCAGGTAGCAATTTTTGCTTACAATGGTTCAGGTGCTTATACAAACTATAATACTACAGCTCCTTTAACCGGAAATTTTAACGCTTTAACGAGCATGCAGCCAACTAATGAGTATACAGGAATCAGCGTAGCTAATACAACTTTTGTAACTGATTTAACAACCCATGTTTATCCTCATACTTCTACTTTTTATGGTAATTATGATGAAACGATGGTTAAATTGTTTACAGCACGTGATACAACAGCCGGACAAAAAGTAGTGACCTGTGTGTATAGCAGCGAAAATTATGTATATACCGAGCCATTTGCCTGGGGATATATGAGCCGCGAGCATAGTTACTGTCATAACTGGATGCCATCTAATCCGGCTGATAGTCCTGAAAGACCTGAATACAATGATCAACATCATTTATTTCCAACCAATCAAAATAATGCAAATGCGTTGCGTAGTAATTATCCTGAAGGGGAAGTTGATAGCGTAATAAGTACTTATATGAATTGTAAATATGGAAAAAACTTATTGAAACAACGTGTTTTTGAACCTCGTTCAAACCACAAAGGAGATTTTGCAAGGGCTATTATGTATATGGCTACTGCTTATAACGGGCAGTTAAAAGGTACTGCTGTGATGAACTGGAGTTTAAGAAACCCTATCAGTACAAGCATTCCTTACGGACAAGATCAAAACATTTTGAAAAAATGGCATTTCCAGGATTTACCTGATTCGTATGAGATTTCACGTAACGACTTTTTAGATTCATTACAAGGTAACCGTAACCCGTTTATTGATAGTGTACGTTATGCCTGTTACATTGATTTTTCTAAAATGACTTATATTGCAAATCCAACTTATACAACCGGTATTGGTACACCTTGTTATGTAGCATCGTCTGTAGGGATTAATGAATCAACTCCATCGAATTTCGAATATGTATTAGCTCCTAACCCTACAACAGGTGATTTCAATTTGATGATTGAAGCTAACTTGGCTGAAAAATTGGAGCTTCATATTACTGATATTGCCGGAAGAACAGTTTACAACAGAAGCGTGGATGTAACTAACGGATTTAATAATATCTCGTTTACTTCTCTTAACCTTAACGCAGGTGTGTATTTCGTAAATCTTAACTTTAAGAATGAAAAAAGTACCCGTAAATTAATTATACAGTAATTAGTTTAATACACTACTTAAAAAAATCCCTTACAGCAATGTGAGGGATTTTTTTTTAATCAGTATTTTAGCTTTTATATTAATTCAGTAAGAGCCGTGTATTAAACGGTTAGAGCCTTTGTTACGGCTTATTTCAGTAACTCAAAAACATTTACAAAAAAGTCTTGAGCCATTCTACGGCTTCCTCCATGGTACCAAATATTTTGGTAGGGCGTCCCGGCTTATTAAACTTTAGATAAAAATTCCCAATAAATTTATGTCCGAAATTAGTGGCAACATATGCATCGGCAGAAGCATAAGGACAGGATTCTTTTTTTGCCCAAAATACCCGGGTTTCCACTGGAGGGATAGCAAACTCGTCGAGCGTTATTAATAAAGGAGCCTTTTGGTAGTTTAACATTTTTCCCATTACCACATTAAAATTTTTGAGCGACTCAATTGTAAACTCTAAATTACTTGAGGTATGCGAATGCAAAATACCATCGCTTCGTAATTGAAGTGTAAAGGCCTCACAAACTTCTGTGGCAATAATTGTAACAGTTTTATCCGGAGTTAAACTAGTCATATGTTTTAACTATATATGGTTTAAAAAGGAGGGCTTCTTATGTAAATATACAAATTTCTTCGCCGAAAGTCAATTATATTGGCACTAAAATGTATTTACACTTATGAAATAACGTATACATATAATCATATGATATAAAAAATGCCCGGTGCTAACACCGGGCATTTTTACATATTTAAAAAAGAAAAAATTATTCTTTTAATAATTCTCTCGCGATTACTATTTTTTGAATTTCACTTGTTCCTTCACCAATTGTACATAATTTACTATCACGGTAATATTTTTCAGCAGGGAAATCTTTTGTAAATCCATATCCTCCAAAAATCTGAACGGCTTCATTACTGTTTCTTACACATACTTCAGATGCATAATACTTAGCGAAAGCTCCTTCTTTAGTCATTTTTTGCCCACGATTTTTTAAGTCGGCTGCTTTAAAGGTTAACAATTCTGCCGCTTCTAATTCAGTGGCCATATCCGCTAATTTAAAGCTAATTGCCTGGAATGCAGAAATAGGTTTACCAAATTGCTCACGTTCTTTTGAATATTTTAAAGAACACTCGTAAGCGCCACGTGCAATACCACAACTTAATGCTGCAATAGAAATACGTCCGCCATCCAATACTTTCATTGCCTGGATAAACCCTTCACCTTCTTTACCCATCATCTGATCTTTATGAACTCTGCAGTTATCAAAGATTAATTCGGCCGTTTCGCTGGCACGCATTCCTAATTTGTTTTCTTTTTTACCTGATTTAAAACCGGGAGTTCCTTTTTCAATAATGAAAGCACTCATCCCGTGACTATCATTTTTTTCGCCGGTACGTGCAATTACTACAGCAACGTTACCAGAGATAGCATGTGTAATAAAGTTTTTAGACCCGTTTAACACATAAAAATCACCGTCTTTTACAGCAGTTGTAGCCATACCACCTGCATCAGATCCTGTTCCTGTTTCTGTTAAGCCCCAGGCACCAATCCACTCCGCAGTAGCTAATTTCGGTAAGTATTTTGCTTTTTGTGATTCGTTACCAAAAGCTAGAATATGACCGGTACATAATGAATTATGTGCTGCCATTGATAAACCAATAGAGCCACAAATTTTGCTTAATTCAATAATAGCGGTTACATACTCTGTGTAGGATAAGCCTGATCCACCATATTCTGTTGGAACCACAACACCCATTAATCCTAATTCTCCTAGTTTTTTAAATACTTCAACCGGAAAAGTTTGTGCTTCATCCCATTCCATCATTTTAGGATAAATATGCTCTTTACCGAATTTGCGGATCATATCAGCAATCATTTGCTGATTTTCATTTATTTGGAAACTCATTCCAATTGAATTTTCTAGTACTGCGTTAGACATGTTATATTATTTGAGTGTATATTTAATTTTTGTTTTCCGTTTAAAAATCCTAATTCAACCACAAAGCTGAACCCACTTACATTTGCTCCCTGCTGTTTTACCAAATGAGCTGCCGCATCTGCTGTTCCGCCTGTAGCCAATAAATCATCATGTATCAATACATTCCAGCCTTTTTTTAGACTGTTTATGTGCATTTCTATTTTAGATGTGCCATACTCCAGTGCATATTCATGACTAATGGTTTTATAAGGTAATTTCCCTGCTTTTCTTACTAAAACAAAGGGGATATTGAGCTTATTTGCTAATAAAATACCAAATAAAAAGCCACGACTTTCAATACCAATAATAGCGTCAGGTTTTGGACCGAGGCGTTCTATAAAACCATCCACAATTTCATTACACAGCTGTTGGTTTTCAAAAATAGGGGTAATGTCCTTAAACAGTATTCCTGGTTTTGGAAAATCGGGAACATCTCGTATGGAGGCTTTTATATTACTTTCTAATGACATTTTTAGGAATACAAAGTTAATGAAAAATCAGGAAATTTTGTGAAATTATTTAAAATTAACGTATTGGCTTTCAAATAGTATCAAATAAAAGTGATAAACGGTAAATAGTCACTTATTTTCTGAATATGATCCAATTACTTTGTTTGGAAGTTTGGGATAAATCACGCCCCATAACAACCAATTTATGATTTAACGGGTCTTTATACCAACCCTCGTCCCAGGCACCCATATCGGTGTAAATCAATTGTTTTACACCAAGAACAGCCAAATCTTCAGAAAACACTTTAAGTGTAATGGCTTCTTTACTTTCTATAATAGCAATGGAGTTATCATTTAACAGAGCGATGCCTCGTCGCTGAAATATCTTTTTATCGATAAAGTTTGAGGCTTTTCCATTTTGAACACATTGCAGTTGCTGAAAGAAGGATGCTTTTTGTTTTTGAGCAATCGCCAGTAAACTATCATTGAATAGTTTTCCTTTTCCGGATTGAAAAACCCGGCATGTATTATTTTCAATATAAAATACACCACCAAGAGTGGTGTTGATTAGCTTTTTGTTCTCTATTTTTCCGTTAACGGCGTAAATACCATCTACTTTCAATGTAGTAAGATCTGTAAATGCAGCAGGAATACAAACTAAAACAGATTGATCATTTTGATCAGGACGTTTATCTGAAAAGGAAATGGAGCAGGTGTTTTTTTTAATAAATGTATAACCCGTAAGGCTTTTACCCGTTTTCGTTTCTATGGAAATAGTTTGCGTGAACAAACTATTTCCTATAAAAATAAGGTATAAACCAATTAAGTGTTTCATTTAGTTACCTAATAACGTTTCCTGGGCTGCCTTTAATAGTTTACGGGTATTTTCCTGGGTATCGCTTTCTCCATACAAACGTAATACAGGCTCTGTACCGCTGGCTCTAATCATTAACCACTGGTCGTTTTCAAAATGGTATTTCCAGCCGTCAATCGTTTCCAAACGCTCTACTTTATAGGGCCCGAAAGATTTGTAAATATCATCCTTACAGCCTTTTATGATACGTTGCTTCACTTCTTCCGTTAAGTGTAAATCATTACGTTCGTATACAAAGGCTCCGGTTAATTTATATAAATCTGCAATTAGTTCTTCCAGTGTTTTACCTGATTTTGCCATGTATTCCCAAATGGTTAATCCCATCCAGATACCGTCGCGCTCAGGAATATGACCTTTAATTGCAATTCCACCACTTTCTTCACCACCCATAATTACATCTTCATTAATCATGTAACCGGCAATGTGTTTAAAGCCAATTTGGGTAATAACAATTGGCAAATTATAATGCTTGGCTAATTTATTAATACGTGGTGTTACAGAAAAAGCGGCAACAATTTTCCCGCCATATTTTTTCTCTTCCACTAAATATTTAATCAATAATAAAATGATGTGGTGTGAATCCACAAAATTTCCTTTGCTATCATAAAGCCCGATTCTATCAGCATCTCCGTCAGTACATAGTCCACAATTAATGTGTCCGTCTTTTTTGATCAGCTCGCTAAATTCCAATAAATTTTTATGGATAGGTTCTGGTGCTTGCCCGTGAAAACCCGGATTATCATCATCATGTAAATGAATAATTTCAGGAAACAAACGTTTCATTACACGTTTTCCTGCGCCAAACATACTATCGTAAGCTAATTTTAAATTAGAATTTTTAATGGCTTTAAGGTCAAATGCCGCTTCCACATGTTTAATATACATGTCTTCCAGGTTTGTGTATTCCAATAACCCTTTTGCTTCAGCCTCTTTTAAATCAATAGCATCATAATTCTGATTGGCATTATCCGGAATAATATCTTCAATTTCCTGAATTTTTTCAGGAATCAAAGGCCCGCCATAGTGTCCTTTTAATTTATACCCGTTATAAGAAGGAGGATTATGGCTTGCGGTGATAATAATACCTAAAGAGGTATTTAGTTTTAATGCTCCTAAAGAAATCATAGGAGTTGATACATAATCTTTTGCCAAAAACACTTTAACACCGTGAGCTATAAACACCTTAGCAGTAGTTTCAGCAAATAATTCGCCGGCAAAACGGCAATCGTGGCCAACAACGGCACTGGGGTTTTTAAAATTTTGTTTTATCCATATAGCAGTTGCTTCCGTAACCCTTGCTACATTTTCAACTGTAAAATCTTTTGCTATGATAGCTCTCCAGCCATCTGTTCCAAATTTAATTTTTGTTATCATCGATGTAAAATAAGATTTTAAATATATCTAAAAATTAGAGAATAGACGCCAATCTTGTAGAATTATTGCATTAAATGTTTCAAATATTTTAAAGTGGATTCATCTTTCCAATCGATATAGCCCACATTATCATAAACTACTTCCCCCTTAGTATT
This sequence comes from Bacteroidia bacterium, assembly GCA_963422675.2. Classification (GTDB taxonomy): domain Bacteria; phylum Bacteroidota; class Bacteroidia; order B-17B0; family Aurantibacillaceae; genus UBA4416. The sequence continues at coordinate 285,536 of CAXVYS010000013.1, read as the reverse complement.
GACAAGGTAGGTTGTAGGAATAGAGAAGATGCCAAACTCATTAAAGTTTTTGGTTAAAGCCAAAAAGGTAAAAGGGTATTGGGTTTTAGTTTTAAAATCGTTCATTTTCTGTAAACCCTCGTCAGTAATGGCTAATACGGTTACATCATTTAGTTTTTGTTGTTTAATGGAATTGATTTCTCTTAATTCATCAATACAATTAGGGCACCAACTGGCGTAGAAGCTTACGATTACTTTTTGACCCTTTAATGATTTTATATCAAACAGAACAGTATCCTGATCAACTACTTCAATTTTAGAAATATCAATTTTTGGCGCCACGTTATATTTATTATAAAAATAAAAACCGATGGCTAAGGCAACAATAAGGCCTAAAAAGAGATAGATGTACTTTGTTTTCATATGTAACTGTTTAGCGTTTTTTAATGAGGTATTATAAAATATAAAATGACTGTTTTTAAGTTATTAAAAAAAGGATGTTGTTAAAAAAATACCAGTATGTAAACTTACTGTAAATTATAGAATAGTTTTACAAATTAATGAAAAAACTAGTCTTAAAACTCTGGACCTTTATCTGGAAAGCAACCGTTGCTTTTTTTGTATTATCTATTTTATCAGTGATTGTATTCAGATGGGTTCCTGTGCCAATTACACCGCTTATGATTATAAGAGATGTTCAGCAAATGGGCGCTGGTAAAGGGATAATGATGAAACATGATTGGGTACCTTTGGAAGAGATTTCACCTAAGCTCCAGTTAGCCGTTGTTTGTAGCGAAGATCAGAATTATTTAAAACATTATGGTTTTGATATTGGTGCGATGAAAAAAGCCATGGCCGAAAATGAAAACGGAAAACGGATCAGGGGAGGAAGTACAATAACTCAGCAAACTGCTAAAAATGTTTTTTTATGGCAGGGGAGAAGTTATTTAAGAAAAGGGCTGGAAGCATGGTTTACCCTATTAATTGAAGTTTTTTGGAGTAAGGAACGAATTATGGAAGTTTATTTAAACAGCATCGAAATGGGGAACGGTGTGTATGGTGCAGAAGCGGCCTGCCAATTCTGGTTTCATAAATCTGCTAAAAATATAACCAGAGATGAAGCGGCTGCCCTGGCGGCAATTTTACCAAATCCACTACAATATAAGGCTAATCCACCTAGTAACTACATTACGGGCAGAAAGGCCTGGATAAAACAACAAATGAATTTTTGGGGTAATAAGTTGGATTACGATAAGTATAAAGACGACGACGAGCCTGCAACACCTAAAAAATAGTACTTACCGCACTCTATCAACACATGAAGTATCTCTTAACCTTAATTCTGTTTTCATTCTTAATTGTAAACTGTAACCAAACGGAATCTAAAAACCATGTGGATTCTTTAATAAAACCGGTAAAGCTGGCAGATTCAGTTAAATACCAAGAAGAGATCTATAGAATTGATACGCTTTTTGAAAAGCTTTATGCTGCCAATGCCTTTAATGGAAATGTATTGGTAGCAAAGGGAAGTGAGATCATCTATCAAAAATCTTTTGGCTACGCTATTAAAGAAAAAAACATTCTGTTAACCGATACGTCTTTATTTCAGTTGGCCTCTGTATCAAAAGTAATTACTGGTATTGCTGTTTTAACATTGTATGAAAAAGGAAAATTAAAACTGGAAACCAAAGTGTCAGACATTTTAACAGGATTTCCATATGCGGATATCACAGTGAAACAGCTGTTATGCCATCGTTCCGGCTTACCCAACTATATTTATTTTTGCGGAGAATTTATAAAAGACAAAGAACCATTATTATCGGGCAAAGAAGTATTGGAAGTGATCATAAAGAACAAGCCAAAAGCGTATTTAAAGCCTGATACCCGCTTTAATTACTGTAATACTAATTTTGTTTTATTAGCACTCATCATAGAGAAAATATCAGGAAAGTCGTATTCAGATTATTTAAAGGATGAATTGTTTAGTCCTTTAGGAATGAAGCACTCCTATACCTATGGAACCGTTGATTTTAAAGGGCCTAATATTACCCATGGATATACCATGACCTATAGAGAAGTTGCAAAAGACCGATATGATGGCGTTTTAGGAGATAAAGGGATTTATACAACCACTTATGATCTGTTTTTATTAAGTAATGCCCTTTACCAGAACCAGATTTTAACGGCAGAAACACAACAGTTGGCTTATGCAGCCTATAGTCCTGAGAAAAAGCTGAGTAATTACGGATTAGGATGGCGCATGAGAGATATGGGCACAACAGACAAAGAAGTGTTTCATAATGGCTGGTGGCATGGTTACAGAACGTCTTTTCACCGCCGTTTAAACGACAGTTTAACAATTATTGTATTAAGTAACAGGCTCAACAGAAGCGTGTATTCAACCTGGCGAATATATGGGGCTTTTGATAAACCCTTAGTCGGATTGCCTGATAGCAGTGATACTCACGAAGAAGAATAAGTGATGTTTCTTTCGATAAAGCTTAAATACAATTGGTATAATTTCCTATCTTTGCACCATCGTAAAAATAGCTAACATAGAATTAGGGGAGTTCCCGTTATTACTTGCTCCAATGGAAGACGTAAGTGATCCTCCTTTCAGATACGTATGTAAAAAATATGGGGCTGATTTGATGTATACTGAATTTATCAGTAGTGAAGGGTTGATCAGGGATGCTATTAAAAGCAGGCAAAAACTTGATATTTTTGATTACGAAAAACCGATAGGCATTCAGATTTTTGGAGGGGATGAAGACGCCATGGCTATGTCTGCAAAGATTGTAGATGCGACACAACCGGATTTGTTAGATATTAATTTTGGTTGCCCGGTAAAAAAAGTAGTTTGTAAAGGGGCAGGAGCCGGAGTATTGAAAGATATAGATTTGATGGTACGTTTAACCAAAGCCGTTGTAAAATCTACCGGTTTGCCAGTAACGGTTAAAACCCGTTTAGGATGGGACGAGAGTATGATCAATATTATGGAAGTGGCTGAGAGGCTCCAGGATGTTGGGATTAAAGCACTCACGGTACATGGCAGAACCCGTGCTCAAATGTATAAAGGTTCGGCGAACTGGGAACCCATTGCAGCAGTAAAAAATAATCCACGCATGCATATTCCTATATTTGGAAACGGCGATATTACAACGCCTGAAAAAGCGCTGGAATACAAAAATAAATACGGACTGGATGGTATCATGATTGGCCGTGCCAGTATTGGTTATCCATGGATCTTTAATGAAATAAAACATTTTATGAAGACCGGAGAACATTTAGCCAAACCAACTTTGGAAAACCGTGTGGAAGTGTGTATGGCTCATTTCAAAAAATCGATAGAGTGGAAGGGGCCAAAACTAGGAGTATTGGAAATGCGCCCGCATTACACCAATTATTTTAAAGGAATTGATCATTTTAAAGAAACCCGTATGAAACTGGTGACAACAGATTCTATCGATGAAATACAAGAACTGTTGCTGAGTATTCCTCAAATGTATAGTGTGGTTTAATACCTGGTTATTCCTTAGTTAAATCCGAAAATTTACCGGGAGAAGTATTTTTAGTTTCTGATTTGATAATGCTATATCCTAAAAACGTATTGAAAAAAGCAAAGAAATAGATTCCTTTATTTGCATCTAAAATGTTTTCGGTAAAAAAGCCAATTAACAGAAGGGTTAAAAAAGAAATATACATGAAATCTTTTTTTCTGATAGCAAGTTTTAAATAATATATAAATGCTCCCAAAAAAATAAGTAAACCTATGATCCCATTTTTTAAGAGGTACGACAGGTATTGATTGTGAGCATTGAAACTTTCCAGGTAAGATATAAAAAGTTCTTTTTCAACATATTTTGTCTTAAGCATCAAAATTTCATCGCCGGTACCGTAACCAATTAATGGGGATTTGGTAACCAATTCCCAGGCACCTTTCCATCTTTCAATGCGTGGTTCAGCGCCCTCATAGCTGTAATCGGAATCTCTACTGGTATTAATATCTGTTATAAGATCCGAGGAAAAACGATCATTCAAATAATTGATTTTACTCATAGCAGTAAAAAAAACAATTAGTAAAACGATAATAACACCAAAAAAAAGAAGCTTTCTTTTTACATAAAAAAAAGGATATATAAAACAAATTATAAAAATGGTAGAAAATATGGCATTACGTGATGCAAGGAAAAACTGGCCGGCACATAAAATACCAATGCACAATAATATGATTGTTTTTTTTATTAAAATGATGTTTGTTGTTATCAGTTTAACTAAATATAATGTAGATAGAGAAACATATAATGAAAGGTACCCTGCATGAATGCCAATTGGCGCGGAAAATGCATGATTAAAAAACTCTTTGGAGAACATATACCTGATAGGTAAGTGACCAATTTTTATGATATAAAGAATATTTATAAATAAATAAAGAATACTAAGAATACAACTGATCGTTAGTGTTTTAAAAACCAACTCTTTTTTGTGCGAGTTAAATGTAATGGCTAATGGTAATATTAACGGAAATGCTAAAATAGCAAGTTGTCGCTCTAAAATGAATCCTGCTTCTCCTTTATTGTATGAGTATATATAGCCAAGGCACCCTAAAAAAAATACTAGTTGAAAAATCCAAATCTGTTTTGGTATATTCTTTATTTTAGTAATTGATAGATCAAGAAAAGACGTAACGATTAACAGTATTAAAATTAAAGAAGTGTAAAATCTGTCGAACGGCAATGTAAATACAAATAAGAGTACAAGTATAAACCTCAGTTTATCTGGTTTAAGTGGAATATCATCAGATAAAACTTTTTTAGTATCCATTATTTTAAAATTGAACTTAACATCAATGCCTCATATGAATTAATTATACCGGACCATGAGTAAAGCGTTTCTATTTTACGACAGTTATTATTTACAAATTCTGATTTAATTAATGAAATATCTGTATTATTTATAATATTACAAATATCATTTGGATTATTAAAGTAATAAGCATCATTTTTTAAAACACTTTTATTAAACGGATTATTATGAGATATAATAAAACAACTACAAGCCATAGCCTCTAATAATGATGGATTTGTGCCACCTACAGAATGTCCATGAAAATAAAAACGGCAATAGAATCTTAAATTATTAAGTATTTCTATATCATAAATGGTTCCCATAAAAACAATGCGCTCATCATTTTTATATTTATCTACTAAATAGGTTCCAAATTTATTGGTTGGATTCCCAATTACCAGGCATTTATCCTTAGTATTTGATTGAGATACACCATCTAAAATTGTTTCAATATTATTTTCGGGTTCCATTCGTGCAACAATTAAGTTATACTTAAAAACCTCCAGATTATATTTTTCAAGTAGTGTTGCATTCGGATTCGTAAATACATTAGCTCCGTATGCAATAAAATGGGATTGCTTATGGTACTTTTCATTTATATATTCCTTTATAGCCTCTGAATCTGCAACCAAAACATGACTATGAGTAACGGCCAATTTTTCAGCGTATAACAGAAATTTTTGTACCTTTTTACTAAACTTAGTCCTTTTCCATTCTAAACCGTCCATATTGGTTATAAGTACAGGTTTATTTGGAAAAAAATAACTCCAAATAGAACTACTTGTATAGCCCAGATTCAGGATAATATCAAAATTCCGTTTTCTACTATCGAGGATACAGTTCAGATCGTAAATGAACTGGCCGGCAGTTCCGATTTTATATTCAGGATCGTATTTATGAAGGATATTAACCCCATTCCATTGATCTTCTTTGTATAAATGGTTATGAGAATTATAAACAAACACTTCATGTCCTTTTTCTAAAAGCCCTAATGACAAATATTCCGCAAATTGTTCAAAACCACCATAATTATTGGGTATACCACGTGTCCCGATTATTCCTACTCTCATTCTCGAATCATTAAGCGTTCAAACATATTGTTTCAATTTCATCTACATATCTTTCGAGTGAAAACTCATTTATCGCCCGTTCATAACCATGTTTTCCCATTAATTCCCTTAATTTTTTGTCTTCTATTAATTTATTTAAAGATGATTCAAGCATTGATACATTTCCGGGCTCAAATAACAAACCCGTTTCATTATGAAGAACTATTTCTGCCAATCCACCATGTTTTGCTGCTATAACAGGCTTGTGACAAAGCATCGCCTCTACAGCTACTAATCCAAAAGGTTCAGGTTCAGTAGACGGAACAACTGCAATATCCACACTATCCCAAATAGCCCAAATGTCATTTTGAAAAGGAATTATTCTTACATACTGATGTAATTTATCAATTTTAATTTGATTATTTAAATTATCCAAATACATCTCCTGATTTGGTGGCGCTGACCCAACAAATATAAGCTTGACTGATGTATTGTTTTTTGAAATATTTTTAAACGCTTCTAATAATAATTGCTGCCCCTTCCATTTATTAATTCTTCCTACTAAAGCAATCACAATGTCAGATGCATTAACATTAAATAAATTTTGTTTTAATTCATTTATAGATATTGGAGATAAGGTTTCTTTCTCTTTAGCCAAACCATTCCATACAACAACTGACCTGTTGTTGTCAATTTTTTTATTTTTTTTCCAAAATACTTGTGTGGCATTCGAATTATAAATGATCTTACTATTGATTTTAAGGGCAATTAAATTCAAAAAAACAGTTTTTACTATTTTTGGATTTTCTATAATTTCATGAACATGCCAGATATGCTTAATATTCTTTTTTCTGGCATAAACAAGTCCAATTAATACGGCAAGTGTATTTGAATACACCAAATCTATTTTTAAGTGGTTAGTTGCTTTACTAATTATTTTAATAGATGATCTGATTTGAAAAGGTAAAGAAAGCATGTTTTTTAAACCAAACATTTTTCTTGAAATCTTTAATACAGGAGCTATAATAACGTTAATGTTTTTTTCTCTTAAAATAAAATAAAGAGGCCCTTCATTTGGAAGTACAATTATTGGGTTTATTCCTTTGTTTTTAAACTGGGTAACTAATAACAAAAGCGTTTTATCTGAGCCATATAGTTCTGCTGACTGATGAATGAAAAGAATGTTTTTCATTTTACAAATATTTTAATATGGTGTAAATAGGGTGTTTTTACCGCAAATAAAAGTACACTTTAAAAACAAATACACCTATTTTTTATTCTTCTTATAAAGAAGAGGTTATTTAAATTTTGAATAAATAAAGTTGATCCAATTTGAAGGTAAACAGGATAGAAATAATAATATAATTGATACTATATTAAAAGGTTTTATTAATAAAGCTTTTTTAAGATGAAATCTTGCTTTATGAGGTTGGTAGTTATCCCATAAATATTTTTTACCAAGCATCCGATTGTATGAAAAATCTTTTTTTCTACTATCTAGTTTTTTAATACTTTTTAATATCAGATCACCTTCTTCATCAGTTATAATGCCTGTTATTAAGGCTTTTTTATGCAATTCACGAAAAGTTTTAGTGTAATCTTTACTATCTACAGTAACAGATTCCGGGTTAAATCTTACTTTTATAAATGATTTATTAAAATTATAAACTTTCCCAACTTTTATTAATTTAACCCATAAAAAATAATCTTCAAAAGTGTGTGCTTTTACTTCATATCCACCTAAATTCCGTACAATTTCTTTTTTATACATAACGGTACTATGTATAAAAGGGCAACTATACTTGATACTTTCTCTGATTTGTGCGTCTGTATAACCCTTATTATTAAATCTAAAAATATAATCCCCATCTTTAGTTATGTAATCTGCATCCGAACCAGTTAGAATATAATCTGGATGCTCTATCATAAATTTATACTGTTCTTCTATTCGTTGTGGGTAACAAATGTCGTCTGCATCAAAACGGGCGATGTATCTGCCAGACGCAAGCTCAAGACCAGTATTCAATGCAGCAGAAACTCCTCCATTTTTACGGGTTATCAATTTTATCCGGTCATCTGTATAACTTTTTATGATTTCAACACTTCTATCTGTTGATCCGTCATTAATAATCAAAAATTCAAAATCAAAAAAAGTTTGATTTAAGACACTTTCAATAGCTTCTGCTAAGTACTTTTCTGCATTATATACCGGCATTAATACCGTAACTTCCCCCGTCATATACTTAATCAATATTTACTTCAATGTCGTTATTTTCTGTCTGCTCTTTAATGTCTATAAGCATAAACAATTCAAATATAATGATGATTGATAAGTGCTCAAACCAATAATCAAATATTAAGAAAATGAGACAAAGCGGTAGAATATATCTTCCATAAGTAAGTTTTTTATATCTTTTAAAAAAAAACCAAACATAGTAAATAAGGAAAATAATTACTCCAATAATTCCATATTCTCCTAATAACTGATTATATACAGAAAAGGGAGTGTTAGTAACTGAATGCTCACTTACATCTTTACTAAAGAAGTAGCAATAAACTTTTAAATGGTTTTCTAAAAAATCATTTGATACATATTGTAATTGTTTTGGGTATTTACCAAACATGCCTATACATGAAGCTTTAAATGCCATTTTAGAAGAGAACATGCCTGTGCCTGCGCCAACAAAAAAATGTTTAATTGAAGAAACCGAGTAGTTTAAAGTTTGAATACAGGATATTAATTTTCCCGGATATTTTTTATTTTGAAACTTATCTAACGATACAGTCGAATCATGGTAAAAATATAAGATATTTGAAGCTAACGACTCTTTCTTCTTCTTCATTTGATCTTTAAATACAGCATCCGAAGCGGATTGTATTTCTTTTTCATGTATGTATGTTTCCGCTATTGCTTTAGTTATAGTGCTATTACGGGCTCTGTTTTTCGATTCGCTTAAGTTTATTTTAGGATGTTTAGCTAAATAATATTTCTGGAACAATTCAGTTTTCTTTCTTTTAATTTGTTCCTCTGTTAGTACTTGTTCTTTTACAATATTTACCGGTGCCTTAACTACATTTATCGAGGTTTTTTCTTTTGCAGAGAATTGTTTTGAAACATACTCAGTATTAGTTGGAGATATTTTTGCGAAAAAAATGATAATTAAGAATATATAACAAAAGCATATGCTCTTTTGAAGCTTACTCTTATTAAAAAAGATCATTATAATTAATGTAATAATTAAAAATATAACAATAGTATTACTAGTAGTTATTAATACAACAATAAAACATAGTAATGAGGTTATATTGTTTTTTTTATATAAAAAATAGATGAGTCCAAAAACGTTTATAATAGAATTTGTAGAAGAAAAATCGAATAAAATTCCTGTAATATTATCCCCTGTCGATGCATTATACTTAAGATCCATCCCTTCATAAGTGTATGGATTTAAGTTTTTAGTTAGTATAATAATATATATAAGGGTAAACAGGCTAAAAACAGCATTTAAAATAAAAAAGCTGACTAATGTTTGATGTATTTTATCTTTTTGTATTTTATCTATGGTTAATTTTAACTGGTTAAGGATTAGCATATTTAGTCCCCAAAGACATATACCGAAACAGGTTATAACTAAATAGCTTAAATTCCAGTATTTAAAGTTTAAAGTAAAAATAATGCCACTTAGCAACATCATCAAAAGATAAAACTTTGGTAAAGCACCGCTTTTGATATACCTAAAAACAGATTTTAAATCAAATCTAATAAGATAGATCATTATTACACCGGCAACTTTTAAAGGTAAACTGACATTTAATACCAACAGTAAAAAAATAAAAAAAACCAAATCAATAGATTTGAAATAATTTCTGATGGTTTGGTTTATATGACTTAAGAGGTTCAAATTTTAAATAGAAATAATAGTTATACTTTATTAATTCCCGCTTTTATAGTTTTTTTTAGTTTTTGCAGGCCGAGTGTTTTTGTGAATATTTTATAAAGTTTGTATAACGAGAAATATAAAGACGCAGTAAATATCTTTAATTTTAATCTGGTATTTAAAGTAATTTTCACTTCAGGAAGCTTAAAATATTTCTCAAATACAGCAGTTGCTTCATACCTGTTTTTAGCTATTTCAGTATGCTTTTTACTAAGCTCCAGGTATTCTTTGTCGGACAAATTTAATATATATTCTATTAACTCCTCTATTGTATGTGTTTTTAAGCTGTTTGTTTGCTCTCCAATATTAAATCCAATTTCATCTGTGAATAATCCATTTGAAAGCCCATTAGTTCCAAGAGCTGCAATAATTGTTGGAACACCTGTATAACTTGCTTCAATTGCAGCAGTACCACAACCTACAAATATATACGCTTCTTTAACAACATTCTTTAAATCACTATAATTAAGCACACCTTTTATTACAACATCTTCTATAAGATGATGTTTTTTAATTAGTGATTTCATTTTATCTTCCAGTAAACCATATCCATACAGATCATATTTTAAAAGAATCCCTTTGTCCTTAAAGTGGGATACTAATTCAATAGTAGTTAAGTTATAGGTTTTAAAAGGATCGAATCTTCCTATAGAAATAATTTTATTTTTCTTCGGCTCCCTTTGTTTCTCCTGACCTAAACCAGGATCTACTATTACAGGCAATGGCCATATTTCAGAATTTATTTTTCTATTAAAAATTCTTTCATGGCTTATAAGGCAGTCATCGTTCATGAACAACTTACAGGAGTCAGGAATTTCGTTAAAAAGGGATCTATAAAACCGACTGGTTAATGCCCCATAATCTTCAGGATGATAAACCCCCACTTTAAACGGAATCTTTAAGAATAAAGATATTCTTAATCCAAGGGCATTTCCTTCAGGACATAAAGTAAATACTTCATCAATATTTTCATAAAAAGGATCATTACCCACTGTTTTTTGATTAATTGATAAAGTAATAGAATTACAGAGTTTTACGTCAGCAATGGTTTTCAATTCATTTAATAATGAGCCGCCACCATCTGTCAAAATTACTTTTAATTTATGTCCATTTGCTTTAAAATAATAACCAAATCGGAGTATGAGAGTTTCAATTCCTCCCGTATTCATTTGATTATATACAACCAGAACATTTTTCATTTCAATTATTTTGTAAAAAGGATTTTTCTGAAAATAATCAGCATTACAATGAAGTAGAGGAAATAATTTAAGCAATAGGCAATTGTGGCACCAATCAGTCCAAATTTATTGGTAAGTATAATTGTCATAAAGTAAAGACACACACCAAAAATAATTTCAGTGATGATATAAATCTTTGTCATTGCCCTTGCTAGCATTAAAAAAGCAATAAGCCAGCTTGCAATTTTAAACACATTTCCTAAAAGCTGCCAGAAAAATAATTCTGTCATAGGTTTGAAATCATCCGTAAATAAAAAGTCAATAATGAAATTTCGGAATAAGTACATCAATACTGATCCTAACAATGTTATAGGAAGCAAAAATTTGTACCCGTTAAAGATTTCTTTTCTAAGTTCATGATCATCTTTAATTTCAGATAAACGTGGCAAATAATAGATACTTAATGTTGTTGTAATGAGGGATAAGAATATTTCACTTATTCTTACCATTCCTTGCCAATAACCAGCTGCGTCTATCGATAAATGATCTATCAAATAGGTTCTTATAGCTAATTGAATGTACATTACAGCAAAAATACTGACAAATGCCATTACCGTATAATTAAGCAGTTTTTTGAACACAGGTTTATCAAAATAATTTAAAAAATCACTTATTTTAAACCAACTGGAATTATATACAAATATTACTGTAATGATAGAGATTAGTGAAACGCTTAATACAGTAGCACACAGTGCACCAAAAATACCATACTTCATAGTAAAAAAAACGGCGATCAATAGGCCAAATAAGGAGGAAAGAATATTTATGACTATGATTTTCTTAAATTCTTTGAATCCATTTAGAACTGACACTAAAAAACCATTTATTGAAAATAAAATTAAAGTAGAAGCAAACAAATAAAATACCGAAATATAATGGGTTGACTTTAATATGTTTTCACAAAATTGTTTTGCGAAAATAAATATAATGACAGATGTTATAAATGTGACAATTATCGTTGACAAAAAGCCTGTACTGATAATTTTTTTTCGCTGTAATTCATCTTCTTTATATTCAGCAATATATTTAGTAACACCGGAACTATTTCCTGTTCCGGCTATGGTAGATAAAATACCGGTGAAGCTTACAAATTGACCCAATAGGGCAATGCCTGAAGGCCCCAGGTAAATAGCTACAATTTTATTACTGATAATACCAGTACCCATTTTAATGAGCGTAGCAATACCGTTCCAAAAACTTGTTTTGAACAGATCGGTTTTTCCAAAGTGATGAAGCTTATGAGTTATTTTTTTGATCACTTAAACTCATTTAAAACTTTAACGATCGTTTTCATTTCGTCATTCGTTAATACAGAACTTATTGGTAAACTTAATACTTCGTTATGAATTTGTTCTGTTATGGGAAAACTTAAATGATTAAGCTCTTTATAAGCTTCCTGTTTATGGGGAGGAACGGGATAATGAATTAATGTTTGAATTCCATTTTCCGTTAAATAAGTTTGTAATCGGTCTCTTTGAGAATGGCGGATAACATACAAATGCCATACATGGGAATCAGGAAACCGGCAAACAGGTAATATGATTTCAGCATGTTTTATATGCTCATTGTAATAATCAGCAATAGTTCTTCTTTTTTGATTATCACTATCCAAATGTACTAGTTTCACATTTAAAACTGCCGCTTGTAATTCATCCAGCCTGGAGTTAAGTCCTCTGAATTTGTTAATATATTTTTTCTGACTTCCGTAGTTAGCCAATGTTCTTATCACATCTGCCAGTTCAGTATCGTCGGTTGTAATGGCTCCTGCATCGCCTAATGCTCCAAGGTTTTTACCAGGGTAAAAACTATGCCCCGCAGCACTTCCTAATGCACCTGTTCTTTTTTTATTATAGAATGCTCCCTGGGATTGCGCGTTATCTTCAATTAATTTTAAATCATGTTTCTTTACGAGGTGTTCAATTTCTTCATGCATCCCATTTTGTCCATATAAATGAACAAGCATAATTCCTTTCGTTTTTTTTGTTATTTTTTTTTCAATTAAAAATGGGTCAAGATTATAAGTAGTTATGTCCGGCTCAACTAATACCGGAACCAGATTATTGTCGGTAATTGCCAGTAACGAAGCAATATATGTGTTTGCAGGCACGATTATTTCGTCACCCTCACTCATTTGTCCTAATTCTATATAAGCTCTTAAAATTAGTCGTAGAGCATCTAAGCCATTAGCAACGGCAATAGTATGCTTTGCGCCAATATAGGTTGAATAATTTGTTTCAAAGGTTTTTACTTCTTCTCCCAATAGATACCAACCCGACTGAATTATTTTTTGTACAGCATCAGATAACAGAGGTTCGTAAGTTTGATTTATTAATTTAAGGTCAAGAAATTTTATCATTTTATTTTCGGAATCCCGTTTGTGAGTATATAAATAGTGTTGTGTTTATCTTTTAATTCTAAGTTTACGATGACGTTATCTTCGGTGATATAACCTTGATGTACTGCCGGATTGCCATACCAAACGGTGTGAGTAGGAATATTTTTTGTGACAACAGAACCGGCTCCGATAAGAGCGTTTTTTTCGATAACAATTCCTGCCAGTATAGTTGAATTTGCCCCAATTGAAACTCCGGCTTCAACTTTGGTTTTTGTAAATTCAGTTGGATAAACCTTAGATCGTGGAACAAGATCATTCGTAAACGTTACGTTTGGCCCAATAAATACATTATCGCCTATTAAAATACCATCCCATAACTGAACGCCCGGTTTTACGGTTACATTATTGCCAATTACAACATCATTTTCAATAAAAACATTACAACAAATATTGCAGTTTTCACCAATTACAGCATTTTCAAGAACAACGCAGTATTGCCATATTTTTGTATTGGCTCCAATTTTTTTTGATGCAACATCTGATAATTTATGAATCATTGTTTTTTGAGTTTATAAAAATCTTCGTAATTTCTTATATAATCCAGCTCATCATACTTATGAGAGGCTAAAACAAGGCATATTGAACCTGAAGAGAACCCCTTTTCTGAAGCCCATATGCCTGGAGGTATATGTAACCCATAATCCGGTCGGTTAAGCATAACTGTACGTTTGGTATTTCCATCGTCTAACTCAATTTCAAAACTCCCGCTTGCTGCTATTAAAAATTGATGACAATTTACATGAGCATGCGCACCTCTGTTCTCTCCGCTGGGAATATCATATATATAAAAAACACGTTTAACCTCAAAAGGAACTTCAGTGTTATTTGAAACAAGCGTGATATTACCAGCTCGGTTATGTATTTTAGGTAGCTGTATAATACTACAATCAAAAACGGTTAGTTGCTTCATCGTCCAATCATTTTTATGAAGTCATTATACTCTCTCACATAGTCCTCTTCTCTATAACTGGTTGAGCTTAAAACCATCGCCAGTGAATTAGTCGAAAAATTTTGCATTTGTCTCCACATACCGGCAGGAATATATACGCCATAGTAAGATCTGTTTAACGAAAATGTATGTTTATCTTCGCCATTATCAACCAAAACATCAAAACTACCCGATAAAGCAACAATCAACTCCTGTTGTTCTTTAAATGCATGACCTCCACGAATTTGGCCTCCGGGAACATCGTAGATCCAGTAAGTTCTTTCAATTTTAAATGGTATTTGTTTTCCTTCTTCAATAAATGAAAGATTCCCTCGGGGATCTTCAAATTTAGGCAGGTTAATTATTTGAGCACTAACATTAACATCGTTTTTATTAAAAAGTGATCTTATCATAAATTTCAATTATATAACAATATTACCGGGTTGGATCTGACAAAGTAACAAATTTACTTAATTTTCCTTTTAAATAATCACAGTTAATACAAGTTTACAACTTTTTAAGGTTAATAATCAGTTTCGTCCCAATAGCTTATTTAAAACCAGGCAAAATTTCCCTATAGCTTCTCTATAAAAACAGAATTAATTATGGCTTTTCTTGATTGATTTTTTAGGCTGATATAATTATCGAAAATCAGTTTAATACAGTACTTCTTTTTTTTAGTTACATAAAAATCTATTTTTTGAATAGATAAACTGTTTTTTTCATTCAAGAAACATCCTCCTATTACTTTATCGTTCAATAAAATAGTAAAATGAGCATTTATGTTATTAACGGGTAGCTTTGGTAAACTTTCGCCGCCTATTAAAAGCCGATAATTACCCGTATCTAGGGATAATGTATCTGAACTTAAAGAAGTATTTCTATTAAATTGAAATGAAAGATCATTGTTTATTTTAAGTTCTTCCGCTTTAATTTTATTACCTGGAAAAGACAATGTTGAGAAATTTTTGTTTTTTTTTACATAATGTAATGCAACAGCATCATATAAATCTTTTTTGCTTTCTAAATAAAAGATGGAATCTAAAAAATGCTGATTTTCTTTGGTCATAGGTATAGGAACACTTTGGGCATCTAAGAACCAAAAAGAACGAAGCTTAGTCGGATCAGTCATCAATGTTGGTATATATTCATCTAATGGATACCATAAAACAGGGATTTTTTGGTTGCAGTTATTGAAAAAATAGGAATAATGAAATCCAATTCTTGAGACCACCGGCTCATCACTTTTCTTATGTTTAATAACGTAATCAGAAATACCTCTAAAATCTGATTTTATCCTTTTATTATAAAAATCCTTTACAATTAAGATATCTGTTAAAGAAAAAACAACAATTAATCCCAAAAAGGAATATTGTACTATTTTGTGTTTTATATTATAAATACCAATTGCTACAATAGTAATAACTGCCGGTAACAGGATAGTTAGATATCTTGGAATGATCATCGGAACGGTTAAGTATGACCTGATTAATGGTGTAATTATTCCAATTACGATCCAGGGTATTAGAATTATATAGCTGTTGATTAGTATATTTTCCTCTGGTTTAGTTAAGTTTTTGTCTTTTTCAGGCTCTAAAAATAGTTTAACGAAAAATAAAATAAGCATTAAATAAACGATGGATAAAATAAGTTCGGAATTACCAAAAAACTCTTTTAAAATAGAATTAAACACATTCATTTCAGGTAGCGATATCCAAAACGATGTTACATGTGAAGCCGCTGATAACAAAGGAAGTGCAGGTATATACAATAGAAAAGTAACAATTACAGACACACAACCCTGTTTGAAAAAAAACAGGCGTTGTGTATTATCAAAGAGTATGAAATAATACATCAATATCAAATATTGAGCTAATAAACAAAACAAGCCATATGGATGACCATATAGTATCAGAGCTGCTAAAATGCCATATTGAATGGCATTTTTATAAGAAGGCTGCTTTATAACATGAATCAATTTATAGAAAGATAATGTCGTAAAAAGAATTAAAAAGGCATAAGGTCTTCCTTCCTGAGAAAAATAAATGTGATAATAATTAAGACATAATATAAGGGCAGCATAATACCCAACCTTTTTATTATACAATTCTTTCCCAAATAAATAAATTGAATATACTCCTGCAATACCTAAAAAAGCTGAAAACAATCTCATAACCAATGTAGTATATCCAAATATCCTGAATAGGTATTTTAATATATAAAAATATAAGGGAGGCTGAAGATCAAGGTTTAACAGCGACAGGTAAGTGTCTTTAAAGCTCTGATGAGGCGTGGATTGAATGATCGTATTTATCTCATCTACCCATAAACTCTGAAAATCAACATGGTAAATCCTTAAAATAGCAGAAACAAAAAGGATAGATAATAATATATAGTTCTCTTTGAAATAGTTAGATATTTTATTCATAAAATAATTTAAGCCTTATTTTATAAAAATAGAAATATTAATTTACTAAGAGAACTTAATTAAAAAAATTAATAAACATTCTTATTAGGCCTAAACATAGAGAATATCGTGGCGTAAACCACTTTTAAATCCAGGTAAAACGACCAGTTTTCAATATAAAAACGGTCCATTCTTACCCGCATTTTCATTAAATATAAATCATGTTGAGTTTCACCCCTATAGCCCATAACCTGCGAAAGGCCTGTAATTCCCGGTTTTATTAAATGCCTTAACATATACTTATCCACTAATTGAGAATACTCTTCCGTATGTTTAAGCATATGTGGCCTTGGTCCAACAACCGACATACTTCCTGCCAATACATTAAAAAACTGAGGTAATTCGTCGAGACTTGTTTTACGAAGAAATGCTCCTGTTTTGGTAATTCTAGGGTCGTTTCTCTGCGCCTGTGCTACGTTCGCATGGTTATTCACAACCATCGTTCTGAATTTTAAACACTTAAATGGCTTATTCAACAGGCCTGTTCGCTCTTGTGCAAACAGAATAGGACCTCTTGAATCTATTAATATAAGTATAGCAAGTATAGGGAAAAGCCAGGATAGAATAAGCACGATAACACATAAAGAGAACACAATATCAAAGGTTCTTTTAATGAGTTTGTTAGATACCTCTTCAAAAGGGTTTTTTCTTAAAGCAAGTAATGGTATATATTCTAAAAAAGTAGTTACAAAATTTCGGCCGAATACCCCCGAAGAATCCGGGATGATACGTATCGTTATTAAATTATTCTCAGCAAAATCGATTAATCCGGACAAGTATTCTTTGGTTACTTTATCCATTGAACATATAATTTCTGAAACCTTATTTTCTGAACAAAAGCGGGTTACTTCGCTGTAATTACCAATTACATTTACTTTATCATTTTGTTTTTCAGAGAAGAACCCCAACACATTGATACCATACTGAGGTCTTGTATCAATAAATTCTTTTAAATGAATACTATTTACACTCACTCCAACAATAATAACCTGTTGTTTGTTTTTAGAAGTTTTAAAGGCACGTTTAATAAGAAAGAATACGAGCGTACGCCACAATAAAAGAAACGCAAATAGCAGCAAAGAGAAGCGAATCAGTCCATAATTTGAGAAATCTCCTTCATGGAATAACTTAATAAACAGAAAGATGATCAGGTAATATATCGCAAAGAATTTCGATAGATTAATGATGTTGATTAACACCCCCGGCAAACGATTAATGTAATAATTTTCTGTAATAAAAGTGCCTATAAACCATAACAGATTGCAAAAAATGATAATATCAACCTGCGCAAAAAGATCCCCTATAAAAAAAAGACTTAATGTAATAATGATAAGCTCCCCAAATAGATTTAAAGACAATAAATATTTCATTCGGCTTTGTAGGTTAGAAACACGGGGAAATGGTTGATGTTAAGAAATTGTGAAATTAGACATAATTCCAATTTTTAACAACTTCATTTGATTCTTATTTTAGTTAATAATTTTAAATTGAGTGAACTAGCTAAATTTTAAACTGACACTATAGTTTCAGGGATTGAACGGTAGTTATACTGCTTAATTAAAAGCAAAACACCTTTTAATTTAAAAGGTGTTTTGCATCTTTCGCTACGTTCATTCACACAAATAAGTTAAGTTTTATAAAACACTTAATTGCTCTTCTATCGATTTAATTTTAGATAAAGCATCGCTCTCCTTTTTACGCTCAACAGCAATGATCTCAGGTTTTGCATTAGATACAAATTTTTCGTTCGAAAGTTTTATCTGTACCGATTTTAAAAAACCCTTATTGTAGTCTAATTCCTTTGTTAAACGCTCAACTTCATCTTCTTTATTTAAGCTGGTTGCCAAAGGAATATAAAATTCAGTGGTTTTGATCTGGAAAGAAAATGCACCTTCTACTTTTTCGTTAGTATAGGAGAAGGCAGATAAGTTTGCCAACTTAATAATCGTATCATCAAAGTAGGAGCGGGTAGCTTCCGATTTTTCAATTACTTCCAGTTTTTCTTTTGGCGACAGCTGTTTTTGAGCTCTAACGTTTCGCACCATTGCTACTAATTCTTTAGAAACTTCAAACTCTCCTAATTGTTGTTTATCCAATTCAATTTTTAATGTTGGCCATTCAGCCACAATAATGCAATCTTTTTCGCCGCGCTCTTTTAATAAATGCCAAATCTCTTCTGTAATAAAAGGCATCCAGGGATGCATTATTTTTAATAACGATTCAAGGTAATTAGTTGTTGCGTCAAAGGTTGCTTTATCTATTGGTTGCGCTTTACCATCAATAAAATCAGGCTTAATCGCCTCTAAATACCATGCACAGAAATCATCCCACACTAATTTGTAAGTAGTCATTAAGGCATCGCTCATGCGGTATTTTGAGTAATGATCATTAATGATCTCCAATTGCTCGGAGAGCTTATTTTCAAACCAGGTAATGGCTGCTTTTTGTGCATTTGATTGTGGTACATCAGCTACCTCAAAGCCTTTGATTAAGCGAAAGGCATTCCAAACCTTATTGGCAAAATTACGCCCCTGCTCACAATAGCTTTCATCAAACATTAAATCGTTACCCGCCGGAGAACATAATAGCATCCCAACACGCACACCATCAGCTCCGTATTTCTCAATCAGATCCAAAGGGTCAGGTGAATTACCCAAACTTTTACTCATTTTACGACCTAGTTTATCACGTACAATTCCCGTTAAGTAAACATTGGTAAACGGTTTTTGCCCGGTGTATTCTTTCCCTGCAATAATCATACGCGCTACCCAGAAAAATAAAATTTCGGGAGCCGTTACCAGGTCGTTAGTAGGGTAATAATATTTAAGATCTGCATTGGCTTTCTCCCATCCGTTTTGTACAATTTTAGGATCGAAAACCGTTAAAGGCCACAGCCATGAAGAAAACCAGGTATCCAGTACATCTTCATCCTGCCTCACATCATTCTCATTTAATGTAGCGTTTTTAGCCTTTAACAGTTCAACAGCCTGTTCTTTTGTTTTTGCAACAACTGTATTTCCCTGGTTATCATACCATGCCGGAATTCGTTGTCCCCACCACAACTGGCGGCTAATGCACCAATCGTGTACATTTTCCATCCAGTGTTTATAGGTATTAATAAACTTTTCAGGAATCAATTTTACATCACCACTTAAAACAGCGTCTAAAGCAGGTTTACTTATCGTATCCATTTTTAAAAACCATTGCATGCTTAAACGAGGCTCTATTACTGCATTTGTACGTTCACTGTATCCGATTTTGTTTTTAATTTCTTCTACTTTTTCAACGAGGCCTTGCTCTGTTAAATCAATAATAATTTGTTTACGACAGGCAAAACGGTCCATACCAACATATTTACCGGCAGCTTCACTCATTTTCCCATCCTGAGTTAAAGTATCAATAGTAGATAGCTTATGTTTTTGCCCCAGGTTAAAGTCATTGATATCATGCGCCGGAGTTACTTTTAAGGCTCCTGTACCAAAGGCAGCATCTACGTATTCATCAAAAATAATAGGTACAGCACGGTTTACAACGGGTACAATTACCTGTTTACCTTTTAAGTGGGCGTAACGCTCATCGGTTGGATTTACACAAACCGCTGTATCACCCATGATGGTTTCCGGTCGGGTAGTAGCAACTGTAATAAAATCGGTAGTACCTTCTATGTTATATTTTACGTAAACAAGTTTACCACTCGCTTCTTTATGAATTACTTCTTCATCACTTACAGCCGTTAAGCCTTGCGGATCCCAGTTTACCATTCGTACACCACGGTAAATCTGTCCTTTATTATACAAATCAACAAATACATCAATAACCGATTCACTCATGTCTTCCTGCATGGTAAAACGGGTTCTGTCCCAATCGCAACTGGCACCTAATTTTTTTAATTGCTCTAAAATAATACCACCGTATTTTTCCTTCCAGTCCCAGGCATGTTTTAAAAAGTCTTCGCGGCTTAAATCCGTTTTATTAATTCCCTTTTCTTTTAATAACGCTACCACTTTTGCTTCTGTTGCAATACTGGCGTGGTCGGTACCCGGAACCCAACAGGCATTAAAACCTAACATACGGGCACGGCGAATCAATACATCCTGTATAGTATTGTTAAGCATATGTCCCATATGTAACACTCCCGTTACATTTGGAGGGGGAATAACAATTGTATAAGGAGTTCTGCTATCGGGCGTTGATTTAAAGAATTGTTTATCAAGCCAATATTGATACCAGGTTTGTTCTGCTTTTGCTGAATTATATGTTTTTTCGATTTCCATCTTGTTGTATAAGTATTTTTGTTAAATTTCGCAAAAATACATAAAGTAAACTAGGTGTATACTATCTTTATGGCACGATATTGGAAATAATTTTAAACACAACTAAAACATCAAACAGAATAAAATGAAAAAACTAATTTTTACCCTCGGATTTTTAGCTTCATTAAGCACTTTATCAATCGCTCAGGAAGGCCATAGTGCCAATGATGGTCATAACCACGGAGCTGCAGCTACCGCAACTACTGCACCAACAAGTTTAGCAGATATTAAATTTGATAAAATGGTACATGATTATGGTAACATGATGCAAGGTGATAACGGGGAGTGTGTGTTTAAATTTAAAAACACCGGTAAAGAACCTTTAATTATTACTATGTGCCAGGGTTCATGCGGATGTACCGTTCCTCAATGCCCTAAAGATCCGATTTTGCCGGGTAAATCAGGTGAGATCAAAGTAAAATACGATTCAAACAGAGTAGGGCCTATCAGCAAATCTGTAACCGTACAATCTAATGCTAAATCAGGTACGCAAACTATCCAAATTAAAGGAAACATTGCTGCTAAACCGGTTGAAGAAGCATTTCCTACAAATGCACCTTCTCAGGGAGCTCCATTAGAAAAAAAATAAATTATTTAACTAAATAGTAAATATCATATGAAAAAAGTACTAGCTGTTATTGCATTATTCTTAGGTTTAGGATATGCTGCAAACGCTCAGGAATCAACTGTTCCCTCTGTTGATCCTAATGCACCTGAAATGAAATTTGAATCGGAGGTTTTAGACTACGGAACTGTAAAATTTGATGGAAACGGTGTAAGAGAATTTAAAGTGAAAAACATTGGTAAATCTCCTTTAACCATTACAAATGTACAAGGGCAATGTGGTTGTACTTCTACAACGATTGATGGAAAACCAGGTTGGCCGCAAGAACCAATTTTACCGGGTAAATCAGCAGTTATCAGAGTAAAATACGATACTAAACGTCCTGGTCCGTTTGAAAAAAACGTAACCGTTACTTCAAACTCTAAATTACCAAGTGTTGTAGTGAAAATTAAAGGTGTTGTAGAAGCCGCACCTGCAGCTCCTGCACCGGATGGTAAATAATTTAAATACAATTTTTAAAAACCCTTTCAGAAATGGAAGGGTTTTTTGTTTCAGCCTTTTTTTAATAGGGGCAATGTATACTTATGCCCAGCCACAACTAAAGTTTAAGAATGCTAAAAAGAGCTTTGGGTTTGTAAAAAAAGGAGAAATTGTAAAAGTTGAATTTGTATTTACCAATACGGGCAACCTACCGCTGGATATTTATGAAGCTAAAGCAGAATGTTCCTGTACTACTGTGGAATATCCCAAGTATGAAGTAAAGCCAAACCAAATGGATACCATAACGGTGTATTTCGATACAAAATCAACTTACGACAGGCAGGATAGGATAGTAGAAATTTTATCGAATGCTAAAAAGGCAAAGCAAAATATACGGTTTAAAGGGGTAGTACTACAATAAAATTATTAATTTAGCGCACCTATAACCTTAACGTATTAAATTTTCTCTATTTATAGTCAGTACATGTTTAGTTGGTTTTATGACAAAAGCCCAAACATTAACTCCTTTTAAACTTAATCATAAATGGGGCTATAAAATAGGAAATTCAATAATTATAAAACCGGAATACGATACTGCTTTTACGTTTGATGAAACAAACCAAATTGCGATGACAGGGAACCGGAACCTCTTGGTGACAGGTATAAATCCATTAACCGGAGCCGAAATACCTACGATTGATTATTACTTTATCAATCCACAAAATCAAAAAATAAAGTTAAAGTCCTCACAATCCATTGATAGTGCCTTCGTTTTTCCTAACCAGGAAGAGCTGAGTGGTAATTATATCAATAATTCTCACTGGTTTAAAATCCTGTTTCATAATAAGGTTTACCTGTTTCGTAAAAACGGTAAACAGCTTACTGCTGGTTTTGAAAATATTTATAACAGCCCATTAGAGCAGTTTTTTATTACCGAAAGTGATATTAAACGGTATAATGATGTTAAGCGGGCAAAAGGATTGATTGATTCTACCGGAAAAACAATTATTAAATGTGAAAATAAACATATTGAGATCAATACCGAAGACAGTGTGATTTACTGCTGCAGCGCTGTATTTGGAGTAAAATTGAGCGATGATGTGTTTGATTATCATGGTAATATCATTTATACCAACAAAAATCATATTGAATTTTCATCAGGAAATATACATGTTTCAAAGCTTTTTGAACCTAAAGTACTTTATATGATCGAAAATACCGCAAAAAAAAGATTCGTATGGGGTAGAAGGAGAGTTGTTTTACTATTTAAAGCATCATAAAGCCCTCATCATTCATAAAAACGAGTGGTATTTGGTAGACCTGGAAACGTTTAAAAAACAAAAAATAGATAAGGAAGCTTACAACCATAATATTTACAGTATTTTTGAACTCTGAATGCCTTTAAAACTAGATATTTCTGATAGTGCGTCCCATGCGCAAGCAGCAAAAGCCTTGATTGATTTTGCAGGGAAAGAACACATTATTGTATTTGATGCTCCTATGGGGGCCGGAAAAACCACTTTTATTAAGGCATTGTGCAAGAGCCTCGGAGTAATTGATACGATGAGTAGCCCAACCTATTCCATTGTAAATGAGTATAGAACGGATTCCGGTAAAAAGGTATTTCATTTCGATCTGTACCGTTTAAAAGATTCGTCGGAACTGTTGGATATGGGCTTTGAGGAATACCTTTCATTTAACAATTATGTGTTTATTGAATGGCCTGAGCTGGCGTTTCCGTTTATTGAATCGTATGTGAAAGTTAGCATTGAGCTAAATAAAAATATTCGTTACATTTACGCCGAAATTATTTCTTCAACATGATCATTCGCTCCGCCATTTTAGCATGTATACTCTTTAGTAACATCCTGTGTTTAGCCCAAACAGAAGTTGCCAGTACAGCAACCCTAACTTCTTCATCAACTAAAAGAAAAGGTAAGTTTTATGCAATGTTTGGCTATACAAGAGCTACCTACAGCAAAAGCGACATTCACATGTCCGATCATTCAAACAAATATTACCCTGCCACTGGTCGTTACCACGATTACGATTTTACAATATATGACGCTAAAGCTACCGATAGACCCGATTTTGATAAAATTAAAGATGTGGTTAATATTACCATTCCTCAGTTTGTTGTAAGAGGTGGGTATTATTTTAATAATAAACATGATTTTGGGATAGAGTTAAATTATGATCATGCAAAATATGTGGTAGATGATTACCAGAAAGTACGTGTAAAAGGGACATTTAACGGAACTTACGTAGATAAGGATACTATTATGGATCCTAATACATTTATGCATTTTGAGCACACCGATGGAGCAAATTTCTGGATGCTTAACTTTGTAAAACGCTGGAAAGTATATAACCCGTCGAAACGGTTTAATGTAGGGCTGGTAACAAAACCGGGAGCAGGAATTGTTTATCCGAGAACAGAAATTGCCATTATGGGAACCCGTTTAAACAACAACTGGCACATTGCCGGCTGGATCGTGGGAGTTGAAGCAGGTATAAGGGTTGAATTCCTTAAATATGGTGTTTTTGAATTTATGGGAAAAGGTTCTTACGCCGATTATCGCCATGTATTAGTATTGGGTAAAGGCAATGGAGAAGCTCACCATCACTTTTTTACCGGGCAGTTAACCATGACGATGGGAGTAATGTTCTAATACCCGATTTTTCCTTTACCGGCATTAAAGCTGTTTTTTAATCCAAGCATTTTAATAGCAGTCACTGCGGCTTCATCTCCTTTATTACCGTGCTTTCCACCGGCTCTGTCTTCGGCTTGCTCCTGGGTATTAGGTGTAAGCACTCCAAATATAAAAGGGATATTATGCTTGATGTTTAAATCGGTAATACCTTTAGCAACAGCATCACAAATAAAATCAAAATGTTTTGTGTCACCCTGTATTACACAACCAATGCATATAACGGCATCCACAGCACTATATTCAGCCAAATACTGGCCGCCTAAGGTTAATTCAAAAGCACCTGGTACTGTTTTAACCACAATGGACTCTTTCTTAGCCCCATGTTTCAATAAAGTATCATAAGCGCCCTGCATCAAGGCATGGGTTACTTTATGATTCCATTCAGCCCAAACAATCCCAAATTTCATATCGGACGCATCCGGTATGTCTGTTCCTTCAAATGTGGAGAGGTTTTTTAATTCGCTTGCCATATTAAATTATGTTTTAAATAAAAAAAGGTGATTAATATCACCTTTTAAATTACCGATCATTAAGTTCTATTGAATATTTCCCAATACTTTTACTCTTGCAATGTATTTGTCAACTTCACGTGCCTCTGAACTTTTACCATATTCGCTTTTTAAACGCTCGTAAGTAGCTAAAGCCTCTGTATAGTTTGCTTTTTGCTCATAAGCAAAAGCAGCTTTTTTCAAATAAATAGGAGTAGTAAAGGCATTTGTAGATTTTTCTGCTGCTTTTAAATAAAATTTAATCGCTTCATCTACATTATTTAATTCCATATTAGCATCACCGATTGCACCAATAGCAACAGGGGCAAGCATTTCATCGTTACCGTCAAATTTTTCAAGGTAATCAATCGCTTCCTTGTATTTACCGGTTCTTAATAAACAGATACCTGCATAATAATTAGATAAATTACCGGTTTTAGTAGAAGAGAAATTATCCGCTAGTTCTGTAAATCCCATCATTACTTTAGGGCCTTCAGCAGTTTGGATGTTTACACCACCATTTAATGCAACGTTAAAACTGTCTTTTTCGAAATAAGATTGAGCAAAGAACAACTCGTTAGTTGCTTCTTTTTCCTGACCGGGAAGCCAGTAAAATTTATAAAAAGAGAAGATCGCTACAATAGCTAATAAAGCTCCACCACCATAGGTAATTGCTTTTTTGTTTTTTTCGTAAAAAAATTCTACGCCTGCTAAATCTAAATTACCAGAAGATGATTTTTTTTCTTTTTTCGATGCAATTGGTTCAACAATTTCCGCTTGTTCTTTTTGTATTGTTTCTTCTGACATGGTTGCTTTTAAATTTTTTGAGTTGCGAAGATAAATAAAATTATTTTGTTATTAAAAAATATAATGAATTGATAGCTAATTATATAATAAATTATTCCTCACTTACTGCTATATCTTTAGTCAGATTTTCTTTATTTCTGATAGAAAAAGATAATCCGCCTTTTACAATAAAAGGGTAGGGAATGGCTAAATCATAGCCGCTGGCATATAAGTAATAGCTGCCTTTGTATAAAGCAATAGAATAATTTCCGTTGGCATCGGTTTTTACATAGGTATCATACTTTTTGTAATCGTCGCCCGGAAACTCCGTTGCTTTAAATTTGATGTATACATAAGCATCGGCAATTGCTTTGCCATGGTGAGATACAACTCCTTTTACTGAAGCTTTACCACCCAACTGATTTTTTTTGCAGCCCGAAAAGTTAACCGCTAAAGCTATGATTAATGAAAGTTTTATAAATGTTTTCATGTCTTTATTTTTTAGTGTTTTAAATTTAGTTGAATTCCGGTTATTAATTCGATTCGGAATACCGTTTATCTGTTAAAAATTGGTGATCGGTTAATGTTTTAAGAAATACAATAATATCACTTTTTTCCTGAGTATTTAAAGAAATACCTCCATTTAATGAAGGATCGAGTGTTGGACTACTGACAACACTTCCCGTGTAATGATCCAGGCAGTCGTTTAACGATTGGTATCGTCCATCATGCATGTAAGGTCCCGAAACTTCCACATTCCTCAGGGAGGGCGTTTTAAATTTATACAGATCGGCTATATTACCTGTAATATGAGTTCTGCCACTATCCTTAAGAGCCGGATTAATACTTAAACCATTATTTCTGAATTTATAATCTGAAAATAAGGGTTCCTGATGGCAGGAAGCGCATTTTTGAGAAAAAACAGCATAGCCGCTTTGTTCCTGTGCGGTGAACATTTCAGCCCCTCGTTTTACTTTATCATATTTACTGTTATAGGAATACATAGTTCCCATAAACTGGGCAATAGCTTTAAACATTCGTTGTGTGGTAACTGTATCATCACCATACGCTTTCCTGAAAAGATCCCTATACTTCGTACTCGCGCTAATCTTTTGAACCACATTGGCCAAGGTTTCATCCATTTCTACAGGATTGGTAATAGGAGCAGGAGGAAATACTTCGATGTTATTGACACCACCATCATGAAAAAAACTGGTATTCCAGGTCAGGTTTTGCAGGGTAGGGGCATTCCGTTTACCCAATAACCCATTTACACCATGGCTAAACTGGTGGCCACTATGTGCAAATGCCGCAAATTGCTGATGACACGACCCACAGGAAATGGTATTATCCAATGAAAATAATGGTTCGTAAAACAATGAGCGACCCAGGATAAATTTATCAGGTGTGATAGGGTTGTTGCTGAAATTATAGTAAGGAGTAGGCCAGCCGTCGGGTATAATTTCTTTCACACCATCAAAGGGGAGATCCGGCTTTATTTCAGGGTCTACAGAACAGGCAGTAATAACAAGAAGCGGGAAAAATATATAAAAGATTTTCTTCATTAGTTAATAACTGAGGTAACCGCAAACATGGTTGCATAATTATCGGCAATGGATTTCGACTTGGTATTGATGGTAGCAACGTAATACGTTGTAGCAAAAGAAATAGGAGTAACAGAAGAAAACCATTTAGCCAGATCTGCCGACAAAATAATTTTAGGCTGATGAGCCGGATGAACATGAGCACTCGTAGGAAGTGGAAGAGAAACAGTTCTTACCCCACTATTTACACCGGAGTAACCCCCAATGTGAAAGGCAAGTGTTTTTGTAGTGCTCCCCGATTGCGGAGAAGATCCTTCCATTTTTGCCATAATGTAACCGGTATTCCAGTCCCAAAACATTCCTTTTAAAGGATCTAAGGCTCCTGTTTGGGCACCAGATGTATTTCTGTGAGAATCAACCCCTATCATAAAAGAAATAGAGGCATAATCACCCTCAGGGATATTTTGGAGAGTAATGATCTTACTGGTAGAATCACCCTGATCAATTAAATAATACGATTCGGGAAGGGTAATAACTTCTCCGGCTTGATTAGTTAAGGTGATATTGGTAAAATAGTATTTAAGTGCATTTACCGAAAATGTGTCGCTGCTTGCAGTAGTATAGCTGGTAGCACCCAATACTAACGGAGTACCATTTACCACATGGTTAATTTTGATACTCAGGGATAAACCTGTAGTGCTACTTGCCGGTATTGGAGGCAGAGCCTCCGGAGGCGTAACGGTGGTTTTTTTACACGAAAAAAACAGGACACCTACCATTATAAAAAGACATGAAACCCGCATGAAAAAGTTTTATTCAAATTTACAGAAAATACTATGTAAAAACAAACTATTCTACAAACCAGCCTATGAGCCTTCTTCGGAGTTTACTGCTGTAAGTTTGGGTTTGATAATCGGTATAATTGTTTGTAGCGTTAATGCATTTTGCAAACTGCTTAACCCTGTATTTTACTTCTTCACTTAACAGATCAAAGAGTTCAAATGCTTCATCAAAATCGGCCGCATTATCCTTTATACGACCAAAATGATCATCCAGAGATTGATCCAACACACTTTGAGGTTTTAAACCTTTTCTTAAACATTGTAAATACCTTTCCCGCACAATAAAGGCTTCTGCCGATGAGTTAAGGAATCTTGATTTAATATCATCCGGTAATTCATAGTCATTTTCAAGCTCATAATCCCATTCGTCTTTATAACGTTGCTCTAAATATAAATGTGGGGCTACAAATACGTGTTTCCAATCAATAGGATACTGCCATAGGTTAAAACGCCTGGAGTTATTCCCTAAATCAACAATGTGGAACTGTTTTTTATGTGGTAAAACCCTCGATCCACGACCAATCATTTGATGGTATAGGGTTAAGGATTTAGTAGCTCTGTTTAAAATGATGGTTTCTACTTCCGGCTCGTCAAAACCGGTCGTTAAAATACTTACTGAGCTTAAAATACCATCTTTCGTATGTTTAAACCAGTCCAGGGTTTCAGCCCTGTCTCTTTCACTAAAGGTACTATCCAGGTATTTTACAGGATAGCCTTTTGCTTTAAACATATTATACACCGCAATACTGGTTAAAATACCGGCATTAAAAATTAAGGTTTTTGTGCCTTTACCAATTTCCTCGTAAGCATCCAGTAACTTGCCCTGCATAAGTGTTTGGGTATAGAGCATTTCGTGAGATCCGGTTGTAAACTCCCCATTATTACCTACTCTCAGTCCACTTAAATTCACATCGTTGGAATGTGTAATGCCCTCTGCTAAAAATCCTTGTTCTATTAATGAAGGGATACTTTCGCCAACAATAATTTCTTTATAGGTTTGATAAAGGGGTAATTTTTTATTACTGCTTAAAGGCGTTGCAGTAACCCCTAAAATATTTACGCTTTCAAAATAATGAAAGATCTTACGAAAAGAGTTGTAATGGGCCTCATCCACAATTACTAACCCTATATCTTCCAGAAACTGATCGTCTTCTTGTAAACGGTTATTTAATGTTTCCACCAATGCTGTAAAACTCTGGTATTCGCTTTGGTGCGGAAGATCTTTTACTTCGGAATTAATAACCTTGTTTTTGATACCAATACTGGCAAGCACACCGGAGGTTTGTTTACTTAACTCAATACGATGTGTTAGTATTAAAACTTTACGGTTAAAATGATTAATGTAGCGCTTGGCTATTTCAGAGAAAATAATGGTTTTACCACCGCCTGTAGGCAATTGAAATAATATATTTTCATTTGGCTTAGCGTCCTTAAGTTTATTAAAAATGGTATTTACAGCCTCTTCCTGATAAGGATATAACTGACGGGTGATAATGTTATCTTCGGTTTCCAAGTTCAAAAAAATTAGCCTTTAAAATTAAGGGATTTTTCGTTACCCTATTAAAAAAACAAATAAAAAAGGATAAAGAGTTATCGACAATGAGCTATAGAGTATAATATCATTTTACCGGTCTTGACTTTTATGAAAGCTATTTTAACCCCATTATTAAATAAAAACCCCCATTCGTTATTGTACGAATGGGGGTTTAAATAAGGAGAGAACGTTTATTTAAATAATACTTTCATTTCTACACGGCGGTTTTTCTGACGGCCGGCATCTGTTGTATTATCAGCAATAGGAACGGTTTGACCGAACCATTCGGTTAATACTTTATCCGCTTTTACGCCTTTAGCCATCAGATATTTTTTAACGGCATTAGCACGTTTTTGCGATAGCTGTAAGTTTTTAGCAGCATTCCCCTGGTTATCGGTATGGCCCGATAATTTCAATAACCAGTCTTTAGGATGTTGTTTCATTAAGCCTGCAAGGCTGTTTAACGATGCAAAAGAGGTTTTCTTAATGATGTCTTTTCCTGTGGCAAATTCTAAACTGGAGAAAGCCTGTTCTAATATTTTTTGCTCTTCTACTTTTAATACAGGGGCCGGAGGACAACCTTTCAGCTCTTTTAAACCCGGTGTAGTAGGGCAGTCGTCTTCTCTGTCAGCCACGCCGTCTTTATCAGTATCCGGCCAAGGACAACCTTTATTTTCAACTGCTCCGGCAACATCAGGGCAGCTATCATCTTTATCCAATACAGTATCGCCATCTTTATCAGGGCAGCCTTTTGCTGATTTAGGTCCTGCTACATCAGGGCAGAGGTCATATTTATCAGGGGTTAAATCGCCGTCTTTATCAGGGCAACCCATAAATTCTTTAGGGCCGGGAACATCAGGACATTCATCATCAATATCAGCTGTACCGTCACCGTCTTTATCAGGGCAACCTGCCAAAGTAACCAGACCCGGAACATCCGGACAAATATCATCTTTATCAATTACAGTATCTCCATCTCTGTCAGGGCAACCATTGTATTCTGCAGGGCCTTTATCATCCGGGCATTTATCATCCATGTCAGAAATACCATCTCCATCCCTGTCAGGGCAACCTTGTGCTGAAGCTAAACCTGGAATATCAGGGCATTTATCTTCACTATCCTGGATGTGATCTCCATCTTTATCCGGGCAACCGTTAAATTCCAATACTCCCGGAATATCAGGGCATTTGTCTTTTTTATTGACAATACCATCTTTATCCCTGTCTTTTCTTTTTGAATACGGAATAGGAACTTTAAGCATCACGTACATATCTCCCCCATAAATATTCTTTTTACTTACCAAAGGAGTTATGTTTGTTGTACCCAATATTAATGGCCCTAACCTTACCGCTGCACCTACTCTTGGGCCTGATAAAAAGCTATATTGTACAGGGATAAAAACGCCAAACCATTTATGATCCCAACGCGGTGTTAGGGTTATAGAAGACCAATCATGTACTTTGGTATCGTTCTTTTTAAATTGCATAGCGATGTAAGGCGTTAAATTCACATAAATATCTTTCCAGATATTATAGTCAATTTGAGCACTGAAAGCCGTTGGCAGGTTCATTTTATAGGTTTTACTGGAACTGTTGGTTCCAAAACGGCCGGCCAATGTATCATCCAGTTCACCAACGGTTTTAGGGTTAATAGGCTTTAAATTCCAGTAATTAACGTTCGCATTAAAATCGTTGCTGACACTTCCTTTTTTAAATTTAATGGCGCCAATATCTGTAGCCGAAAGGCCAATTTTTAATTTGTATTTATTTTTACTTTTATCTTCTAGCCATGCCTGGCGTTCTTTTTCTTTACCATATTCGAAAGATTTATAATGAGGTCTCCATTCATACACCAAGCCAACATCAAAGCCAAAGCCGGGATACGATTGGGAATAATCGAATGAATAAGCTGAAGAGCCACCGCCATTTAAAGAAGCATTTCCAAATTCAAAATTATCAGAGTGGCCGTAATTAACCTGCGAATGAAAAAGGGAAAGTGAATCTTTTGTATCAAGCTGGTAATTAAGATCTTTTACAAATACGTAAGCCGATTGAATACCTCTCAACAATTTAACGGTAACACCGCCTTTGAAATAATGCTGATTGTCTTCTTTAAAAACATGGGCATAAGTCAGGCCATACTCTGCCCAGCTCATTTCCTGTACACTCAGGTTTTTATTCTGAAGCTTTTGTACAAACAAGTTTGGGTATTGAAACTCATTATAAGCAAGTGTTGCCAGATCCTGCGATACGCCATCCACGTTCACATAATTTCTGATATTCCAGGTTAAGGCAATGGCATTTTTACGGTTCAGGCTTATCATAAAGGAAGGCATGGCTATGCGGTTGTTTACCATCAGGGCCTTGTCCTTCCCATTATTAGTAGGAACTAAATATTTTTGCTGGAAATTATCTTCTTCAAAAGCCGGGAATGTAGCGTTAGACCAGGAGCCTTGTTTTTTTAAGGCTTCGCGTTTTAAACCGATATAATTATTATAGGCGCCAATGTTAACACCAATTAAATTCATATCAAATTTCATACGGCTGTCAACTATACTGGCAGGCTGTTGATAAACACCCGTTACCCCTGCATAATTACTTTGATTAAAGCCTGTAAAATCTTGCGATTTAAGCTGATAGAAAAAGATAAGAGATGATAAAAGTAAAAGTCTTTTCATAGAAAATAGTTTAGTATGAGTCAAAAATAAGATAACTATTCAATATACCGCTAAATTATCCTGTTAAAACCACATTAAAAAAAAGAAATAAGGGCATAAGTTTTTGATAAACCGGAAGTAATAATACTGATAGAATTAGTATCTTCGCCAATTGTTAGAGACATACTTATGCTAGAGAAATTAGAAGAGATAAAAAGACGTTATAGTGATGTGGAAGCTAAATTGGGCGATCCCAGTGTAATTTCCGATATGCGACTTTTTAAAAAATTAAATATTGAGTACCGTAGTTTAGAGCCAATTGTGGAAGCTTACTACAAATACAAACAGATAACAGATAACATTAACGGCGCTAAAGAAGTGCTGGCTACTGAAAAGGATAAGGACTTTTTAGATATGGCTAAGGCTGAACTGGACGAGAATCGAATTGCGGAAGAGAAGTTAGCAGATGAGATCAGAATGTTGTTGATTCCTAAAGACCCTGAAGATGCCAAAAATTGCACCATGGAATTACGTGGCGGAACAGGTGGTGATGAAGCTGCTTTGTTTGCCGGCGATTTGTTTGATATGTACCGTCGTTACTGCGAAATTAAAGGATACCAGTTGGAAGTAATTGATGAAAGCCCCGGTTCAATGGGTGGTTATAAAGAAATCAGCTTTAGTGTTAAAGGTGATAATGCCTTTGGTACCATGAAGTTTGAAAGTGGTGTACACCGTGTACAGCGCGTACCATCAACAGAAGCGGCCGGCCGCGTACATACATCGGCTGCCACAGTAGTGGTTTTACCGGAAGCGGAAGAGTGGGATATTGAGATTAAACCGGCAGATATTGAAATGGCTACTGCACGAAGCGGTGGAGCAGGAGGGCAGAATGTAAATAAAGTAGAATCGAAAGTAATTTTAACGCATAAACCTTCCGGAATTGTGGTTACCTGCCAAACTCAACGTAACCAGCTTGGTAACAGAGAAAAGGCAATGGAAATGTTGCGTTCCAAATTATACGATCTCGAATTCCAGAAACGTTTGGCGGAAACAACCGGCCGTCGTAAAAGTATGGTAAGTACCGGGGATAGATCAGAAAAGATCCGTACCTATAATTACCCGCAAAACAGGATCACAGATCACCGTATTAATTTAACGCTTTATAATTTAACCGATTTCATGAACGGCTACATCCAGCATATGATCGATTCATTGCAGTTTGCAGAGAATGCAGAAAGATTGAAAGAAGGAGGATTATAATAATTACGAATTGAAGATTTAAAAGGCAGGCTGCTTTTAAATTTTAACTTATCAATTAAAACAATGACAAGACAAGAACTGGTACATCAGATAAAAACAAAAAAAACATTTTTATGTGTAGGCTTAGACCCGGATATAGATAAGATCCCGAAATTTTTGTTGGAAGAAGATGATCCTATTTTTGAGTTTTGCAGACAAATTATTGATGCTACTGCAGCACATTGCGTTTCTTTTAAACCCAACACTGCTTTTTTTGAAGCTTATGGTTTGAATGGTATTACCAGCCTGGAGAGAACCATTAAATATGTGAAGCAAAATTATCCTTCTCATTTTTTAATTGCGGATGCAAAGCGTGGTGATATTGGAAATACTTCGAGCATGTATGCGAAAGCGTTTTTTAACCGCCTTCATGCGGATGCTATTACCGTTGCTCCTTATATGGGGAAAGATTCGGTAAAACCTTTTTTAGAGTTTGAAGGAAAATGGGCTATTGTATTAGGCTTAACTTCAAATGAGGGATCGGCCGATTTTCAAATGCTTCAAACCAATGGACAGGAGTTGTACAAACACGTTTTAAAAAGCGTTGCTTCCTGGGGCACAGAAGACAATTTAATGTTTGTAGTAGGCGCCACCAAAGCTGATATGTTTACTGAAATAAGACATATTATTCCTAATCATTTTTTATTAGTTCCCGGAATTGGTGCACAAGGTGGCAGTTTATCGGAAGTATGTAAATACGGTTTAAACAAAGACATTGGATTACTCATCAATTCCTCACGGGCTATTATATATGCAGCAAGTGATAAGAATTTCGCTATTGCTGCAGAAGTTGAAGCTGCTAAAATTGCGAAGGAAATGAGTGCTTATTTTTAAAGGTGTTATTTTATTTTTAAGTAGATGTGCCGGATGTTTTTATTACCGGCATCCCTTTCATCAATAATAAATTTGTCAAGACTTTTTATCAATGGAAGCAATTTTGGGAATCCATAATTTCTCGGATCGAAATCCGTTTTTTTCTTTAAAATAAAACTTCCTAATTCACCCAAAAATGTCCATCCGCTTTCGTCGGCTAAATCTGCAACGCTTTCTGTGAGTAGTTTTATTAATTCCTCGTTGGTTTGATTTAAAGAATGACTGTCTGCTTTAGGCCGGTTGTTTTTGGTTTGAGCATTTGGTTTTGTGGTTGGAGGTATTACATTCTTTAATATTTCTATGTACACAAATTTGTCGCAGGCGGTAATAAACGGCTTAGGCGTTTTCTTTTCGCCAATACCTATCACTTTCATTCCTGCCTCTCTCAGCCTGATAGCAAGCCTTGTAAAATCACTATCGCTCGATACAATACAAAAACCATCTACTTTTTCAGAATATAAAATATCCATTGCATCAATGATCAGGGCGCTGTCGCTCGAATTTTTGCCGGTAGTATAACTGTATTGTTGAATAGGAGTGATAGCATTTTCCAATAAAACGCCCTTCCAACCCGAAACCGTAGGCTTTGTCCAATCTGCATAAATTCTTTTGATCGTTGGCGTTCCGTTTTTTGCTATTTCTTCCAGCATTTCTTTTATGTTGGCATAGGGAACATTATCGGCATCGATCAAAACAGCAAGGCGTAGATCTTTCATAATGGGTTGGTTTTGTGATTAATAAGGCCTGTATTTTCAAGCAGAGATTCTATTATATCTTTTGATAGATTATAATACCTCTATCAAATATACAATTTATTCACGTATTTAATAACCGGAGAGGCTATTCACAGGTTCTGCATTCAATTTCTTTTCGTTGCCCGTTTACTTTGTATTTAACGGGCTTTGAAAGAGTGGGGACTTCTTTTGGAGGACATTGCAAGGAAAGGTCTATAGGCTGTAATCTTTCAGGACTGATGTTTTCCACCCTCAGGAGATTGACATTAAAGGAATCTATTAATTGTTGATTCGTAGAATAACCATCGTCTTTAATTAAATAAAGTTCGTGTTTCGACCGTTTAAAAATATAAAGATGCGGAATGTCTTTTAGCTTTTCGTATCTGTCTGCTGCGAGTTCTTCGTTACTCATAGGGCCACCGATCTGGTAAACCCACACCCGTTGTTTATTCGAGTTTCTGATGCTGTCGTTTCTGCGTTTCACATCAATGCCACTTTTAATAATATCTATTCCGGCATCCGCCAATTCTTTGATTTCGTTTTCGTCTTTGCTTGTTTCCCCAGGTATGATTGTAGTGGTATTAACGTCGCTGATAGAATTGTCGGTTGTAGTTGTAGTACTATTATTGGACGCATCACAAAAACAACACAGCATGGTTATGGCTATTGCCAATGGAAAGAAAAAGTTCTTCATACATTTAGAAATGAGGGCGCTACGAAAGTATCTATTACAAGGAGTAT
Organism: Bacteroidia bacterium; assembly: GCA_963422675.2. Classification (GTDB taxonomy): domain Bacteria; phylum Bacteroidota; class Bacteroidia; order B-17B0; family Aurantibacillaceae; genus UBA4416. Next base: position 249,124 of record CAXVYS010000013.1, on the reverse strand, counting down.
ATAAAATACGTAATTTTACGTGATCTATATAAGTAATATTACGTAGTTAATGTGCTATTGTAATTCGTCGGTTGGCGGAGAAGCAATCTTATTTGAAATTTTGCATATCATACAATTTCTTGTAGATACCATTCTTTTCAAGCAATTGTTGGTGAGAGCCTTGTTCCGCTAATTCTCCTTTATTAATAACGATGATTTCATCTGCATTAATAATAGTACTTAAACGATGCGCAATAACAATACTCGTACGGTTCTTCATCAGGTTGTTCAGGGCATCCTGTACCAATCTTTCACTTTCTGTATCTAAAGCACTGGTGGCCTCATCTAAAATTAAAATAGGAGGGTTTTTTAAAATAGCCCGTGCAATACTGATACGTTGTCTTTGGCCACCGCTTAGCTTGCCACCGCGATCACCAATATTGGTTTGGTAACCATTTGGCTGTTGCATAATAAAATCATGTGCATTGGCAATTTTTGCGGCTTCAATTACTTTTTCTTTATCAAAGGTGTCCATACCAAAGGTAATGTTGTGTTCAATGGTATCATTAAATAAAATACTTTCCTGTGTTACAACGCCAATTTGTTTTCTTAAACTTTCAACAGCAATGTTTTTAATGGAAATACCATCCAGTTGTATTTCGCCAAGATCTGTATCATAAAAACGGGGAATCATATCGGCTAGCGTCGTTTTTCCACTACCGCTTTGCCCAACCAGGGCAATGGTTTTGCCTTTAGGGATGATTAAGTTAATGTTTTTTAATACATGGCCTGCATCCCCTTTATGGTATGCAAAAGACACATTTTTAAATTCGATGCTTTGATCAAACGTTTGAATGTGTTTAGCATCTGCACTATTAACAATAGGGTTTTCGGCATGCAGAATCTTTTCAATCCGTTCTTCTGATGCCAGACCTTTTTGAATATTATTATAGGCTAATGTGATTTGTTTAATAGGAGGTACAATTTGGGAAGCAACGGCAAAATAGCCTAAAAAAGCTTCCGGGGAAAGGCTGCTGGTTTGGTCGATTACCATGACACCGCCAATAAATAAAATAAGCATTAACACTCCCAATACAACAGTTTCACTAATGGGAGACGTAAGATCTGCACGACGGTACAAACCAATAGAAATTTTGTTGTACTCTTTATTTACTTTTTCAAAACGGTTTTGTATAAAACGTTCACCTGTAAAGGCTTTAATCACTTTTAAGGCACCTAATGTTTCTTCCATAATATTGAAAAGCTGGCCAAACACAACTTTTCCTTTTGCTGAACGACTCTTTAAACTCCTGCTCACCAAAGCCACTGCTAAGGCAGCTACAGGCAATAATAAAAATACATACAGGGTTAAGTACGGACTAATCACAATAAGCATGATCAACGATATGATAATCAAAAGAGGTTCTCTGAAAATCAGTTCCAGTGTTTGCATAATCGACCATTCAATTTCTATCACATCGGTAGTCATCCGGCTCATCATATCACCTTTACGTTCGTCGCTAAAATAAGAAAGCGGTAGCTCCAGAGATTTTTTCATCATTTTATTCCTCAGGTCCATTACCACTCCATTGCGGATAGGGGCTAAAAAATACATGGCAAAATAACGAAATACGTTTTTAAAGAATGTTGCTACAAATACAGCAAAACAGATCCACATTAAAACAGAGGCTTTACCATATATAATAATCAGTTGAGCCATTTTAAAGTATCCCCAGGCCGAAGCGTAGGTAGTATTATAACCAAAGGCCGGCAGGCCTTTATCAACGATGTTCTGATAATAAGAGGTATCGCTTTCGAAAATAAGTTTTAGAAAAGGAATGGCTAACGTGATCGAGAAAACGGAGAAAACGGAAAATAAAACATTGAACAAAATATTCAGGTAGGTATATTTTTTGTAATCCCGGGTGTATTTAAGTACAGAAAATAGTTTTTTCATTACCGGTAAAAGTACAAATAAATATGTTTTTATTGCCCCAAAATAATTTAAACTGTTTCTTATATTTGTTTAAACCGACTTAAATATGAATTTTAAAAAATACTTGCCATACCTATTGGCTATTGTGGTGTTTGCCCTTATTACCTTTATTTCTTTTAAGCCTTTATTTTCCGGAAAAGTCATTAATCAGTCTGATATTGTTCAGTACAAGGGGATGAGTAAAGAACTTATTGATTACCGGAATACAGAACACGCCGAAGCACTTTGGACCAACTCTATGTTTGGCGGAATGCCTGCTTACCAGGTGTCTACAATTTATCCGGGTAACTGGATCAATAAAGCAGATCAGTTATTCCATTTATATTTTCCACACCCCAGTGGAAGTATTTTTATGTGTTTTTTAGGTTTTTTTATTTTATTACTTTGTCTCGAAATTAATCCCTGGCTTGCTCTGGTGGGTGCTTTGGCCTATGGATTTTCATCTTATTTTTTCATTATTATTGAAGTAGGGCATAACTCCAAAGCAAATGCTATTAGTTATCTGGCTCCGGTTTTAGGTGGTATTGTTTTATTAATGCGGGGCAAATACTGGTTGGGTTTTGCTTTAACTACCTTATTTATGGCATTGGAACTCAATGCCAACCATGTTCAAATTACTTATTATGGTTTTATGATTTTTGTACTGGTATTTGCTTCTTACTTTATAAAAGCATTAAAGGAAAAAAACCTGAAACCATTTTTTACAGGGGTGATGTTCTTTTTAGGAGCGAGTCTCCTTGGCTTTTTGCCAAATGCAGGAAGTTTATTGGCTACCAATGAATATGGAAATTATTCAACCCGTGGGAAAACCGAATTAACCATTGGTGCCGATCTTAAGAGTAATAAAGGAAATGCAACGTCAGGTCTGGATAAAAGCTATGCAACTCAATATAGCCATGGAATATGGGAAACCTTTACCTTTTTAATTCCTAATTTTAAAGGAGGTAAAACAGCCTCAATTGGTAGCGTGGATAAAGAGGCCCTGAAACAAGTGGATGCCGAATACAAACAACAGGTTGCTCAAAGCGATTCTTATTTTGGCGACCAGGGCGGAACTTCAGGCCCTGTTTATATTGGAGCCATTGTTGTGTTTCTGGCATTTTTAGGTTTATTTATTATTGACCATCCTTTGAAATGGCCATTGGTAATAGCTACTTTACTATCCATGATGTTGGCCTGGGGAAGATTTTTCATGGGCTTAAGCAGTGTGTTTTTAGATTATATGCCGGGGTATAATAAGTTCAGGGCTGTATCCATGATTCTTGTGATTGCAGAATTAACGATTCCTTTACTGGCTGTTTTAGCGCTGGATAAATTCATTAAACTCAATGCCAAAAATGAATTTATTAAATTACCTTTTATCTCTAAAGAAATTGATCTTAAAAAAACAGCTCTTATTTCCCTGGTAGTGGTAGGTGGCTTTTGTTTAATCGGTGTGCTGGCTCCAGGCTTTATTAATACATTTTCCCCACCAAATGAAGCGGAACATATTGCTACCCAATATAAACAAAGCGGTGCTACCGATCAGCAAATAGCACAGGTATTGCCTGGTTATATGGATAACCTGGAAAGAGCAAGAATGTCTGTTTTTAAAAGTGATGCCTTGCGTTCCTTTATATTTATTATGCTGGCGGGAATCTGTTTGTTTTTAGTGATCTTTAAAAAAATAAAACAACCGGTGTTTTTTGCACTGCTAGGCCTGTGCATTGTTACTGATCTGTGGCCCATTGCAACCCGTTATTTGAACAGCAGTAATTTTATTACCAAAGCACAACAGGAAACAGCCTTTGAAAAAACTGTTGCCGATAATCAGATCCTGGAGGATGAAAGCCCGGATTACCGCGTGTTAAACCTTGCAGCTTCTCCGTTTCAGGATGCAACCACCTCTTACCACCACAAATCAATTGGAGGCTACCATGGTGCCAAACTCAAAAAATATGACGAACTCATCAGCTTCCATTTATTTAAAGAAATAGAAACATTTTCCAACGGCCTTAGTACTGTAAATAGTGACTCTGCAATGAATGCACTAACACAACATATACAGGTACTTAATATGCTGAATACCAAATACATTATATGGCCGGGGAAAGAACAGCCTTTAGCCATTAAAAACCCGCAGACCAATGGTAATGCCTGGTTTGTAAAGAACCTTAAAACAGTTGCCAATGCCGATTCTGAAATAGTGGCACTTTATCATACCAATACAAAAACAGAAGCTGTTATTCAACAAAAAAATAAAGGGACCGGTAATCTAAATGCGAATTATCCGGCTGAAGGAACTGTTATACTCACCTCTTATAAGCCGAATGATTTGGTTTATGAAACTCAAACAACACACAAAGAGTTTGCCGTGTTCTCCGAAATTTATTACCCTAAAGGCTGGAATGCTTATATTGATGGGGCATTGAGCGAATACTCCTGTGTGGATTATCTTTTAAGAGGTATGGAAATTCCGGCAGGTAAACATACCGTGGAATTTAAATTTGAACCTTCTGTTTATAAAACAGGAAACAGAATTGCCCTGATCGGATCCTTGTTAATCCTTATTGCTGTGAGTGGCGGATTGTATCTTTCCGTAAAACGGAAAGAGTTTGTTTTGTAGTTCTTTACCGGGGTTTTAATACCCCATGAATAGCATAAGAGATGTGTATTTTTTTACATTTCGTTAAACATGATTATTCTTATATTTGCGTAAAACCACTTATATATGAATTTCAAAAAATACATTCCTTACATTGTAGCTATTGTTGTTTTTGCTACCATCAACATTATACAATTTAGTCCTATATTTTCCGGTAAAGCACTTGTACAGGGTGATATCGTAAGATTTAAAGGAATGAGTCAGGAAGCTACGGAGTTCAGAAACAACGAGCATTCAGAGCCTTTGTGGACCAATTCTATGTTTAGCGGAATGCCTGCTTACCAAATTTCTACGGTTTATCCGGGTAACTGGCTGGGAACTATTGATAAAGCTTTTCATATCTTTTTACCTCACCCGGCAGGTTATATATTCCTGTATTTCGTTGGTTTTTTTATTTTACTGCTTTGCCTCGAAATTAATCCATGGCTGGCTATTGTGGGGAGTTTGGCTTATGGCTTTTCCTCTTACTTTTTTATTATTCTCGAAGCGGGGCATAATTCCAAGGCCAATGCGATTGGTTACCTGGCACCTTTGTTGGGCGGCATTATTTTATTAATGCGGGGTAAAAACTGGTTGGGCTTTGCGGTCTGTACATTGTTTATGGCGCTCGAACTCAATGCTAATCACGTTCAAATTTCTTACTATGGTTTCATTCTTTTTGGAATAGTATTCTTTACGTATTTTATTTATGCGGTTAAACAGAAAAAAACGAAGCCTTTCTTTATTGGAGCAGGGCTGTTTTTAGCGGCTTCCGTGATAGGAGTATTACCTAATGCCGGCAACTTATTATCGACCTATGAATATGGTAAATATACGACCCGTGGCACAACAGAGCTTACCATTGATGCAAATCAAAAAACGAATAACGGAAACAAAACATCGGGATTAGATAAAAACTATGCCACACAGTGGAGCTATGGAGTAGGGGAAACCTTTACCATGCTAATCCCTAATTTTAAAGGTGGTGGCTCTGCAGCTATTGGAACTGCCGATAAAGATGCTCTTAAAAGTGTTGACCCTCAGATGCGTGAACAAATTGCACAAAGTAGTGCTTACTTTGGAGAGCAGCCCTTTACAAGTGGTCCGGTTTATATTGGTGCTATTGTTATATTACTGGCTTTTTTAGGATTACTGATTGTTGATCACCCTTTAAAATGGGCTCTTTTAGCAGCGACATTATTATCCATTATGTTGGCCTGGGGTAAAAACTTTATGGGCTTAACCAATATATTTATGGACACAGTTCCCGGTTATAATAAGTTCAGAGCTGTATCTATGATATTGGTAATTGCTGAATTAACCATCCCATTATTGGCAGTATTGGCTTTAGATAAATTTATTAAGCTTTCAGATAAAAAAGAACCGGTAGCAGAACCAGCTAAAAAAACAGTGAACGTTAAAATGGCTTTAATTATTTCAATAGCGGTTGTAGGCGGTTTTTGTTTATTAAGCTGGTTATCACCCACACTTACCAATTCGTTTATTCCTGATGGAGAAGAAGTACAAACCGTAAACCAGTTCAAACAAAGCGGTGCCACTGATGCTCAAATTGCTCAGTTTATGCCGGATTATCTTTCTAATATTGAAAAAGCAAGGGAAGCCATTTTTAGAAGTGATGCCATCCGTTCTTTCATTTTTATTGTATTAGCCGGAGGCTTTTTGTATTTATATATGGCTAAGAAATTAAAACTGGAATTGTTTTTAGTGGCAGTTGCCATTTTTATAGTTGCCGATTTATGGCCGGTTGCCGACAGATATTTTAATAAAAAGAACTTTGTGGCAAAAGCACAATACAATGCACCGCCCGAAAAATCTCCTGCAGACCAACAGATATTGGATGATAAAAGCCTGGATTACAGGGTACTTAACTTATCGGTAAGTACATGGAATGATGCGGCAACATCCTATTACCATAAATCCATTGGTGGCTACCACGGCGCCAAGCTTAAAAAATACCAGGAGATGATCGATTTCCATTTAGATAAAGAGATCAGTCAGTTTTATGATGGTTTAAATACAGCCGCTCAAAGCGATTCATTAATGCAGATACACATGGCAAAGCTAGGTGTATTAAATATGCTGAATACCAAATACATTATTGTTCCAACTAAAAACCAAACGGTTCCTATTGTTAACCCACAGGCTAATGGCAATGCATGGTTCATTAAGCATATCAAAACAGTTGCCAGTGCCGATTCTGAAATTGTTGGTTTATATGCTATTAACACAAAACGTGAGGCAATTATTCAACAAAAAAATAAAGACCTTACTTCCGTTAATCCTACTTACAGTAACGATGGGAAGATTACTTTGCAAAGCTACAAACCTAATGACCTGGTGTATGAATCCGATTCAAAAGACAAAGGCTTTGCTGTGTTCTCTGAAATTTATTATCCTAAAGGCTGGAATGCTTATATTGATGGGGTTTTAACGCCTCATACCTGTGTAGATTATATTTTAAGAGGAATGGAAATTCCGGCCGGGAAACATAAGGTTGAATTTAAGTTTGAACCTACTGTATACAAAACAGGGAATATGCTGGCATTAATCGGATCTATTTTATTGGTATTAACCGTGATAGGAGGTTTTTACTTCGCTAATAAAAAGAAAGAGTTTCAGTTTTAATATTGAATTCAATGAGTAGTCCTAAAATAGGTTGACAGATTAATTATGTGTAAATATAATCCTTGTTGGTTAAAACTGGCAAGGATTTTTTCTTTTTATGAACTTGATTAGGTGTTAAATAATTGAGTGATAAATGCGGTCTTCTTTCATTATAAAGCTTTACTGATTGATCAATAAGTACACGAGCCTGCTCCAGATTATTGGGTTTAATTATCAGGAACTCTTCTTTAAGAATGCCATTAATTCTTTCAGCTAATGCATTCTGATAACAGTCATAGCCATCTGTCATAGAAGGAATGATGCCATGCCTGCCAAGTATCTGTTGGTATTGAGAAGAACAGTATTGTAAGCCTCTGTCAGAATGATGGATGAGAGGCTGGTCTATTTTTTCATTCTTTATTGCCTTTTTAAGCGCTGCGGTTACCCCATCGGTATGCAGGCTCTGGTGTAGATGATGTCCTACTATCTTTCTGGAGTACGCATCGGTGAGGAGACTTAAATAGCTTACTTTTTCTTTAGTTTCAATATAAGTAATATCACTTACCCAAATTTCATTAGGTCTTCTGGCTTTTCTACTACTAAGTAAATTGGGGTGTTTATGTAGCCAGTGTTTGGAGTTAGTCGTCTTATGGTAGGAACGCTGTCGGTGTATCAACATATGTTCAGAGCGTAGAAAAGCAAACAATCCGTCTCTTCCGATTTTTATCCCTCGATCCTGGAACCTTTTCTTTAGCCGGTAATATAGCTTACGTGTCCCTAGTCGCGGTAAATAAAGCCGTTCTCCAATGACCTCAGACTTAACCTCACTTAATTCTTCTAGCCGTTTTTTAACACGATGCTGCTTTTGGTAATAACCTTGACGGCTTATCCCAAACAATCTGCAAGACCTGGAAAGGCTTACTTTTTCTTTGGCTTGGAGCCTTTGGATTGCTTGGGTAAAGACTTTTTTGGCAGAGCAATTCCATGCTCCTTTTCTAAAATATCAAACATAGTTTTATAAATCAGGTTACGGCCCTGTTCATCTTTCAATGCCGTTTCTAACTGCTTTATACGCTGCTCTGGGGTGAGTTCTTTATCATCTGACATAATATCTTGCTTTGGTAAAGTCCAATCTAAGGTACCATGTTTTCTCAACCAAACCAAAACTGTACTACGACCTTGAATGCCATATTGCTTTTGTGCTTTTTTGTAAGTCAGCTCGCCTTTTTCCACCTGGCTTACTAGTTGTAATTTAAAAGCTAAACTGTAATCTCTCTGACTACGTCGAAGATCCGACTTTACTAGTATTTTCATTATAAGTTGTTTTTAGTGTCAACTTATTTCAGGACGGGACACAATGAATAAAAAAGAGCTTATAATCATTATAAGCTCTTTTTTGTTTCTTATCGTTAATGTAACTTAGCTAATAAGCACTCGCCACATTTAAGGTTTCAATTGCTTTTGGATCTAATGTCAAATCAGTGGCTTTTATTAAATCCTGCAACTGTTCAATAGTTGTAGCACTTACGATAGGCGCCGTAACGGAAGGCCTTGCCATGAGCCATGCCAAAGATACTTGTGTAGGATTTGCATTGTATTGCTCTGAAATATCATCCAATGCTTTTAAAATTTTAAACCCGCGCTCCGTGAAGTATTTTTTTATACCACTACCACGGGGACTTTTATTAAAATCGGCTTCTGAACGGTATTTACCGGATAAAAAACCACTGGCTAATGAATAATAACTGATCACAGAAATTCCCTTTTCCAAACATAAAGCTTCTAACTGTTCTTCAAAGCCGGCTCGGGAAACTAAATTATACTCAGGCTGAAGGCATTGGTATGACACGAAATCAGATTGCTTACTTATTTCCAAGGCTTTTGATAAGCGCTCTGCTGTAAAATTGGAAGCCCCGATTACTTTTACTTTTCCTTGTTTTACAAGTTTATCATAAGCTCCAAGAGTTTCTTCCATGGGCGTTGATTCATCATCTTTGTGGGATTGATAAAGGTCGATATAATCCGTCTGCAAACGTCTTAAAGAATCTTCCACAGCCTGCATAATGTATTTTTCGGAAAGCCCTTTTTTAGTAGCACTCATGATGTGTCCCACTTTTGTGGCAATAACTACCTGGTTACGTTTCCCATTTGACTTTAACCATTTACCTATTATCGTTTCAGATTCTCCGCCCTGATTCCCTTTTACCCATGTGGAGTACACATCGGCCGTATCAATAAAATTTAACCCTGCATCGGTTAACCCATCTAATAACCGGTAAGATGCTTTTTTATCAACAGTCCAGCCAAACACGTTTCCACCAAAGGCCAGGGGAGGAACCGTTAAACTTCCAATAGTTCTTTTTTTCATAAATTTCAGTTATTAATTCTAAGTTTAGAACACCGGTAAGGTAGAAATAAAATAAGGATAACTCTTATTTAAATCACTGCTATCAGGTTGTTTCTTCCGAGAGCCAACGATCGGTTACGGGGGGGATATAATTTACCATTTGATGTAAAAGAGCATCAATTTGATTGTTAACCAATAGCATTTTTTGATTCGTTTCTTTTACAAAACCTTTCGTAACCATGGATTGGATGAGCTCATTAAAAATATTGTAAAACCCGTTTATGTTTAAAAGCCCGATAGGCTTACCGTGCAGACCAAGCTGAGACCACGTCATGATCTCAAATAATTCTTCCATCGTACCAAAGCCACCCGGTAATGTAATAAAGCCATCGCACAGCTCATTCATAACCGCTTTTCTTTCATGCATGGTATCTACAGATATGAGCTCTGTAATGTTTTTATGGGCAATTTCTTTATTCTTTAAAAAATACGGTAATACGCCTATTACTTTACCGCCATGTTTTAACGCTCCATCTGCTACAGCTCCCATTAAACCATATTTTGCGCCACCATATACCAATGTTATTTGTTGTTTGGCCAGTGTTTCACCAACCATAAAGGCTTGCTCTTTATAGATATCTTCCGATCCTAAACTCGATCCGCAAAAAACAGTGATACTTCTCATATGACGGGTGTAATGATGAATAGCATTACTTTACTAATTTACACATTAACCTTTAACCCGATATTATTCTATCGTTATCAAATCCAAAAGTATAGAACTAAAAAAGCCACACAAATCGTTTTGTGTAGCTTAATTTTAAAACCGGTTTATTTTTTATCCGTATTTGTTTTGTCACCATATATTTCTACATGAGCTTTTTTGTCTTTATAATTGGGAATGGTTTTATACATAAATACAATTTTTTTCAAACTGCGTTCCCCACCATTAAGATCAATCGTACGGCTTTCTCCCGGTGATTTGATTAATGTACTCATAGGTATTTTTTGATTATCCCCGCTTTCATAAAATATTTCAATAGCTGTAAATTCAATAGGTGCATCGGTTACTTTAAATTTAATTTTCGCAAAACGATCAGCGCCCATTACAATTACTTCATCTTTATCTTTAGTGAAATCCACTTTTGTTTCACCGATTTTGTGCCATCCTGTTTTATCGCTCATCACTACTGTGGGTTGTTGAGCTTTCATTTCAGCGTAACCTGCTCCTAAAGCAAGTAAGCTTAAGATCATTAACTTTTTCATGTTTAAATTTTTAATTGGTTCATATGTAGAACCCAATTAAAAATTTGATGCCATGTTAATACGTCTTATTTTAATCCTAAAAAGTGTTTAATATTTACCAAATACATCCATTATTGAGTAAAAGATTCCTCATGAATAGATTTTACCTAAAGAATTTAGAACACTTCGTCAATATCATTTCTTCTAATGATATCGTTGTTGGAAGGCTCATCATCATCCCATTTGGTAGATTGTACCGTTTTGGTATTTGGCTGTGAAAGGAAGTCTGTATTCTGAACCACACCATTGTTGGAGTTTCCTGAATAAATATCCTGGCCTTCGGCATAATCCAGATCGGCAAATTTTGCAAATTGCCCGATAAATCTTAATGGTACATCTACAATAGATCCGTGTCTGTTCTTGGCAATAATAATTTCCGCACGTCCTTTGGTTGGCTGGTTATTTTCATCCACTTCCAAACCATAATATTCAGGTCTGTAAATAAACATAACCATATCCGCATCCTGTTCAATAGCTCCCGACTCACGTAAATCACTTAACTGTGGCCTTTTGCTGCCCCCGGGACGATTTTCTACCTGACGACTTAACTGAGACAGTGCAATAATAGGTATCTCTAATTCCTTTGCCAAAGATTTTAAACCCCTTGAGATCATGGAAATTTCCTGCTCACGGTTCCCTTTACTATCCGGGCCACCGCTCATTAATTGCAAGTAATCAATAATGATCATCGAAATATTTTGTTGTTCTTTTAAACGGCGTGCTTTAGCTCTTAATTCAAAGATGGATAGAGCAGGGGTGTCATCAATATATAAAGGAGCAACTGATAATTTTTTGATCCGTTCATTTAACTGAACAAACTCATGATTATCTAAATTACCTTTTAAAATTTTGTCCTGAGCAATTTCTGTTTCCGAAGAGATCAAACGTTTTACCAATTGTAAAGAAGACATCTCTAAAGAGAAAATAGCAACCGGCTTATTAAATTCAACCGCTGCATTTTTTGCCATTGTTACCACAAAGGCTGTTTTACCCATACCCGGACGAGCTGCCAGGATCATAAGATCCGATTTCTGCCATCCACCGGTAATTCTATCTAACGCGGTAAATCCTGAAGGAACACCTAATAACCCATCTGTTTGCTGCGACGCCGTTTCAATTTCAGTAATTGCCTGTGCAATTAAAGAAGTCATGCCGGCATGCTGCTTACGTACATTAGAATCCAGGATCTCAAAAATATGTTGTGTTGTAGCGTCCAATAATTCAAATACGTCTGTACTATCTTCATAGGCCGACTTAATGGTTTCTGTACTAATACGAATCAATTCACGCTGTAAATATTTTTGCGCCACAATACGGGCATGGTATTCAATATTAGCGGATGAGGCAATACGATTGGTTAAAGAAGACACATAAAAGGAACCACCTACTAATTCCAATTCACCTGTTCTTTTTAATTCTTGTGTTACCGTTAAGATATCTACAGGTTCTGAACGGTTAAACAGGGTATATACTGCTTTAAATATAAGGCCGTTTTGTTCTTTGTAAAAACTTTCAGGTGATAATACATCGATTACAGTGCTTAAGGCATCTTTCTCAAGTAACATTGCTCCTAAAACAGCTTCTTCCAGTTCTACGGCCTGCGGCTGCAGCTTCCCAATTTCATTAGGGTTTGCCGGTGAATATAATTTTTTTCTGGTTTTATTTTGGTTGTCGAAACTCTGCATAAATATGGTACGGGAGGGTAAAAGTGCTTAATACTTTTCAATTCGTGAAGGTACGATTTTTTACCGGCATCATGGATGTTAACATCTGTTTAACAACCCTTTTTAATGAACTGATTATCAACTCTCAATTTGTTAGTAACCCTAATTCCACTCAAATTTTGGTTAAGAAAAGAGCATTTAAACTTTTAAACAATCAAAAAGTTAACAGAATGTTATAAATGTTTTATGATTTATTATGATATCTTTATAACAATAAAATGCTTAAATATTATCATATTCTAAAACGTTTTTGTTTTCTTCTTATTTCGATTTTTCTGTATAATAATAGTTATGCCCAGGAAAATTATACGATAGAGTTTTTAAAATTATTTAATAAGCAAAGCCTTGCTGGTAAAGTACATATGTTCGATACGTTGAATGTAAAGTTTAAACCGGAATGTTACCGCCTGATTAAAAACCAATTAGAGTCGATAAAAGAACAAGCCGTTATTGATAATCAAACAGAGATCCTTACCAAGTTTGCAAAAATAGAAGGGGAACTTTATTTCCAAAATAGAAATTACTCTAAAGCTATTCCTGTTTTTACTGACTTACTGGTTAAAAATAAGATCAAATCGGCTATCGATAGCGCCCGTGTGCTATACTTTTTAAAAATTTCGTACTTCAACATTCACTCCTTAAGCAAAACCATCAATATTCACCGGGTAATTGTGGGTATAAAAAAGAAGCATCCCGAAATTAACGGCTGGATCCTTTATCCAAAATTAAGCAACATCTACTATGAAATGAAGTTGTATAAAGAATGCCTTAATCAACAATTACTGGAATTTGAAGACATAAAAAATAATAAAGATATGTTGTTAAACTATTACAACGACAGAGGGCTGTTTTGGGCTCATTATGGTATGCAGGATAGCGCTATCATCTGCTACAATAAAGCGCGTGCTATTTTTAGTAACGCCCATCTTGATAATAAGTTGTCTCTGAGTGATGAGTTTACCATCTCGTTAATTGAAGGGAATATTGGTCAATCATATATTGCGTTAAAGGAATATTACAAGGCTATCCCCTTATTAAAAAAAGATGTTTTGTTTAGCATCAAATCACAAAACTACCTTAATGCAGCTATCAGCGAAATAGAATTATCAAAATGTTACTTATTACTACAGCAATATCCTTTAAGTAAAAGCTACCTGGATAGTGCCAACACAAGATTAAAGAATATAGATGATTACAGAACGAAACTGAATATATTAAAACAATACGCGGTGTATTATGAAAAAATGGGGTTACAGCGCCTTTGCCTGGATTATTATAAAAGATATACTGCATTTAAAGATAGTACCGATGCGCAGGAAAATTTGAGAGAATTAATCTCAGCACAGGTAAGTAATCAGATGGTAGAAAAGGAAACTCTCATCAGGGAAAATCAACAAAAAATAAAGGAGCGAACAGATGAAGTAGACAAACAAAGAACTATTAAGAATATCTTGTTCCTGGGTGGTGGTATACTGGTGTTTATTATCATTATTGTATCATCACAACTTAGAAAAACCAAAGCGCAAAAACAATTATTGGAATTAAAAAACCGGCAAATTGAAACAAGAAATGTAATCATCAACAAAGCATTGGTAGAAAAAGACCTGTTGATTAAAGAAGTGCATCATAGGGTGAAAAATAATCTTCAGATCATTTCAAGCTTATTAAAACTACAATCCGGTAAAACTCAAAACCAGGAAATATTAAATTCATTAAAAGAGGCTCAGGACAGAATCAACTCAATGGCTTTACTTCATCAATTGTTATACCGTAACAACCAAATGACGACCCTGCTGTTTAACGAATATTTATCAAACCTGGTCTCACAATTATCCGATAGTTTTTCATTAACAGCTAATCATATTATTATAAAACAAAAATTGGTTGAACTTGAATTAGACCTTGATACGGCTATCCCATTGGGATTAATAACCAACGAGCTCATCTCAAATGCCTATAAACATGCCTTTAAAAACAATAAAGGACTTGTTACCATAGAACTGGCCAAGCTCTATAAAAACACCTATATGTTAAAGGTAAGCGATGATGGAGTAGGTATGCCAGCTGATTTCGACATTACACGTTTACATTCTTTAGGATTGGATATCGTTTCTATTTTATCTGACCAGATTTCGGCAGAACTTAAAATTTACAATGATCCGGGAGCAAACTTCGAAATACATTTCACTAAAAAGTAAGTACTTCATTTAAAATACTGCGTACCAATTATTTTTCTGCAATCCCTTTTATAAAATCAGTCATTAAGTAAGCGATTAACTTCCCTGTTTTATTATCCGCTTTTATATGTGATAGAATAGGGGCACCTTCCGCAATATGGAAATACAACGAGTTTAATTGTTTCCCTGCCTGGTAAGCATATTGCCTTGCCTGTACCGGAGAAATACCGCTACTTGTTTTAGCACTCGAAGGGACATTGGTAATGGCATCCAGATCTATTTCTACTCCACATGCCTCGTTTTTTACAAACCCAATTGTTTGATTTAATGCCTGCGTAAAGGTTTTACTTTCCCGTATAAAAACATCTTCGTAAGTTGTATAAAATAAATGTGCATTTTGCTTTGTAAAATCTACCAATACCTGGGCGGTATTATATTGCTCATGTAGGCAAAATACAGCGTATTTATTTAAAAAATGTTCTTCATACGCGTAACTGAAACCATTGCCACTGTGTCTTCCTTCCAATGGCCTGAAATCGGAATGCGGATCACAATTAATGACATTTACTTTTTTACCCGAAGCGTTTGCACTTCCTTTAATAATAGGGTAGGCGTTATTGTGCCCACCTCCAACAATAATGGGAATCTTTTTTAAAGCAATAATTTTTTCAACAACAGTACACACTCTTTCATCCACTAGGCTTACCAGGTCTCTTAACTGTTTAATATCCTCAGCTGTTTTAGTGGTTAAGTGATGTGATTTTTCCATGAGGTCATCCACAAAAATATTCCCTAAAACAAAAATAGATTTTCCGGAGAGGAAGCTGTTGCTTTGTTGGTTTAAGAAACTCTCCAGTGCAGGTTTCCAGGCTGTATGAGCTCCTCCACGTCCATAATTGGCTTTTACACCAATATCTTCAGGAATACCCAATAACACAAACTTACATTCAGAGAGTTCAAGGTCTTTTTCCCAATCTCCGTTTGGTGAACTGTAACCAACTTCTTCCCCGATTTTAATTTCGTTTTTCCGTGTACGGAGAATCCCGTCAATGTGTTTTTTAGAATATACTTCTAAGTTTTTCATGATCAAAGCTTTTAACTATTCAAAAAAAATCCCTCCACCAGGTTGGTGGAAGGATTTATATCATTACCTGAATGGATTACCATTCGTCAGCATTAATAGGCTCTGAACTGGCTTTTTTCATAAATGCTTTCAAGTCAGTTGCTACCAAAGAAGCATTTTTTAAAGCTTCGCTGCGCAGATGTTTCCATTGATCCGGTGGTAATTTCATACTTCCGCATTTAGGCACTTCCGCATAAATATCTCCACCCGAATACTCAGGATTTTTGGCAACATGTGTAATCTTTGATATTGTATAACGGTATTTACCTTCTTTTGCTTCAACACTTACATGCATGGTAAAAGAACCCTGAACATCTGCCTGCGGGTTTAATTCTTTTGGTTTATAGTTAAAAGAAGCTGAAAATTCAGCTTTACTTCCGGTTGTTACGCCGTTAGTTTTAGTGTATTTGGATGATTCGATTTTTACAAAGTTCACCGAACGCTTTAATATTTCAGAAACCGTTGCAGCAGGAGAGGGCAGAGTATCAGCAATTTCATTGCCTTCCGCATCTTTTTTTATTTCCTTGGTCATAGCATCAACGTTAACTACTTCCTGGATTTTCTTTTCATCTTTTTTAGGTTCTTCCTGTGAAAAACCAACAGAAGTACCCGCGATAAAAACTAAAGAGAAAATATATTTTGAAAATTTCATTGTATACAATTGTTATTTAATGAAAGCTGATTTTTTGACGAAATTAATATATTTTACTGAATTTATCAGGATTTACTTCTAACATTAAATTGTAGATAACATCAAAAACATCATCCGCACTCGGTTTAGAAAAATAATCTCCATCAGATCCATAAGCAGGACGGTGAGGTTTGGCAGAAATAGTTACCGGTTTAGAATCCAAATAACGGTATCCGCCTTGCTCTTCTACTACTTTCTGCATCATGTATGCACTTGCTCCTCCCGGAACATCTTCGTCAAAAAATACGACGCGGTTTGTTTTCTTAACCGATTCAACAATGCTATGGTTAATATCAAATGGCAATAATGTTTGAACATCAATTAATTCAACTGAAATACCATGTTCCTGAAGCATTTTTATAGCTTCTGAAGCAATTCTCACAGATGAACCATAAGTAACAATAGTTACATCCGTGCCTTCCTGTATCATTTCAGGAATACCTAAAGGTATTTTATATTCACCGATGTTAGAAGGTAAATTCTCTTTTAAACGGTAGCCGTTTAACGGTTCAATAACTAACGACGGTTCATCAGATTCCAATAACAAATTATAGAAACCTGCTGCCTGAGTCATGTTACGGGGTACGCATACGTTAATTCCGCGGCAGGAGTTAATGATCATGCCCATTGGTGAACCACTATGCCAAACGCCTTCTAACCGGTGGCCACGTGTGCGGATAATAACCGGTGCTTTTTGCATTCCTTTTGTTCTCCATTGTACAGTAGCCAAATCATCACTCATAATTTGTACGGCATACAATAAATAATCAAGGTATTGAATTTCTGCAATAGGTCTTAACCCACGCATGGCTAATCCAATGGCCTGTCCCATAATGGTAGCTTCCCGAATTCCCGTATCAAATACGCGGTGTTCGCCATATTTAGCCTGTAAGCCTTCTAATCCCTGGTTAACACCACCGATTTTTCCGGAGTCTTCCCCAAAGATCATCACTTCAGGATATTTGGATAAGATATGATCAAAGTTTTCTCTTAATAATTCTCTTCCGTCAACCGGCTTTTGATCATTATATGTAGCTGCTACAACATTGATATTTGAAGCTTGTTGAGCAGACTGTGACATTAAATGAGAACCGTAACGGTCAGCATTTTCAATATTTGATAAACGTAACCAATCCGCTAATTTAGTTCTTGCCTCTGAAAGTTCGTTTTTAGTTAAGCGTAATGTTTTTTTAACTGCCGTGTGAATATCTCTTCTGATGGGTTCTTTAATGCTATTCAATTCTGTTTTTAGAGCAGTAATTTGCGAACCGTTAGTTGTTGAAGCTAATGTATCAAATAACACAGATACTTCTGCAACTTCAGCCTTAATAGGTTTTAAGTATTCTGTCCAGGCTGCAGCTTTAGCATCTTTTACCGCATTTTTAGTTTCTTCTTCAATGGCGTTTAAAGTAGCTTCATCCGCTAATGCATTCTGGATAATCCATTCACGCATTTTTTTCACGCAATCAAAATCAGTTTCCCAATCCAGGCGCTCTTTCGATTTATAACGTTCGTGTGAACCGGAAGTACTGTGTCCCTGGGGCTGAGTAACTTCTTCTACATGAACCAATACAGGAATATGTTGTTCGCGACATACTTTAATGGCTTTTTCATAAGTTTCGCACAGATGCGCATAATCCCAACCTTTGGTTTTAAAGATCTCAAAGCCTTTACCATCTTTATCTCTCTGAAATCCTTTTAAGATCTCTGAAATACTTTCTTTAGTAGTTTGGTATTTTTTAGGCACAGAAATTCCGTGGCCATCATCCCATACACTCATTAACATAGGAACCTGTAAAACACCTGCGGCGTTAATGGTTTCAAAGAATAATCCTTCGGAAGTAGAAGCATCGCCAATTGTACCAAAGGCAACTTCGTTTCCTTTATTGCTATAGTTCAAAAATTTGCCCTGTTGCAGATCCGGGTTTGTTTTATAGAAATGTGAAGCATATGCTAAACCTAATAAACGGGGCATTTGCCCTGCTGTAGGAGAAATATCCGCTGAGGAATTTTTTTGGTTAATGATGTCTTTAAAAGATCCGTCAGCGTTTAACGTGTGAGTCCCAAAATGGCCTCCCATTTGCCTGCCGCCACTCATCGGTTCCTGTTCAAGGTCAGTATGGCCATATAATCCGGCAAAGTATTGTTGTAACGTTAACTGGCCAATAGCCATCATAAACGTTTGGTCACGGTAATAGCCACTTCTAAAATCTCCATTCTGGAAAACTTTAGCCATAGCAATTTGTGCTAATTCTTTTCCATCTCCAAATATCCCGAACTTAGCCTTACCGGTAAGTACTTCTTTTCTTCCTAATATACTTGTTTGTCTACTTTCGTTAATAACACGAAAATCTTCTAAAACTATTTTTTTGAAATCTTCAAAACTTAGTCCTTTTGCTGTTGATAAAACTCCTTCTTGCATAGTAATTCCTTATCTTACAAATATAAAATTTTGAGAGGATATACAAAAGGTTTTAACCGTTATTTTTAAGTGAAAAATAGCCTCGTTTTCCTGTATTTAAAATTGTTGAAAACACAAACAAACATCCCGTAGAATAATTAGGATGTAAAACACCGTTAACATAAAATAAGGTTACCTTATTTCTTCATTTTATCTTTAAATAACTTTTCGAATTTTTCAACTTTAGGTCTTACAACGTATTGACAGTAAGATTCTTCCCTATGTTGATTAAAGTAGTTTTGATGAGAATCTTCCGCCTGGTAAAAGTTAGTAAAAGCGGTGATTTCTGTCACGATAGGGCTATTAAATGTTTTGCTTTTATTTAACTCTTCTTTGTATCGTTCAGCGATGGTACGTTGCTCCTCGGTATGGTAAAAAATGGCCGAACGGTATTGAGTACCAATATCGTTTCCTTGTCGGTTAAGCGTTGTAGGATCATGTGTTTGCCAAAACACCTGCAAAATTTCTTCCACAGAAATGATAGCAGGATCAAATTTGAGTTGAGTAACTTCTGCATGACCCGTTACGCCATTGCACACTTCACGGTATGCCGGGTTTTTGATATGGCCGCCGGAATAGCCACTGACAATACTTTCAACACCATTAAGATTTTGAAATACGGCTTCAACGCACCAAAAGCATCCTGCACCAAGAGTTATCGTTTCCAGTTGTTTCATATGTTTAAAATCAGGTTAAAAAAAATAGCTGTAATACTATTACAGCTATTCATAGGATATTGTTTAAGCAGGATGCTATTTTTTCTTTTTAGCTTTTTCTTTACCTACAAATTCAAACTTCTTTTTCAGTTTGTCTTTTTTCGTGATTTTTATTTCTCCCTGTATATTGTAATCTTCTACAGTACAAGTCATCATTAAAGTTTGGTCTTTATCGTCAGTCGTTGATATCTCAGCTTCCACCCAATGTACTTCATTTTCCTCTTCATCCATAAAGGTAGAGTCTTTCTTTACTTCGTATTTGATCCATTTATACTCCAGTTTATCAAATAAGAATGTACTGAACATCCCTTTATTAGCCCTAAATTCAATCTCATCTTCCACACCTTTTTTGGGAGCCGAATTTTCCTTTACCTCGGTCATTATTACGGTAAAAATACGTTTATCCAAAGCATCTTTCGGTTCACCTTTATAGATAGCATTCATGCCTAATAAACCAGCAGAAACAACTGTTGCGGATATTAAAATGTGTTTTAAACTCATTATCATTTTTTTTATAGTGTGGTAAATGTAATAAAAAAAATATTCTTTGTTACAATTTTTAGATAAAGCTAAGAATAACCTTAACTTTTTTTAATTTATATTATTAACCGGAGTGATATTATTATGCGAATTGGTCGTATTTTTATAATCTTGTAAAGATGCAACCATTAGCTGAAAGAGTACGACCAAATAATCTTGACAAATATATTGGACAAGAACATATTATTGGGAAAAATGCAGCCCTGAGGAAAGCTATTGAGCAAAATTTATTACCATCCCTCATCTTATGGGGGCCTCCGGGAGTAGGAAAAACAACCCTTGCCCAAATTATATCACAGGTATTAAAACGTCCTTTTTACGCTTTAAGCGCCATTAACTCAGGCGTTAAGGATGTTAGAGAGGTTATTGAAAAAGCATCGCAGGACGGTGGTTTCTTTAAACAGGAAAAACCCGTTTTGTTTATAGATGAGATTCACCGGTTTAGTAAATCCCAACAGGACTCTTTGTTAAATGCTGTTGAAAAAGGAATTGTGACTTTAGTAGGTGCTACTACCGAAAACCCTTCTTTTGAAGTGATTCCGGCATTACTCTCCAGATGTCAGGTATATGTTTTAAAACACCTTACTAAAGATAACCTCATTGAACTGTTAAATAATGCCGTTATGGACGACGACATTTTAAAAACAAAGCACATTGAAATAAAAGAATACGAGGCACTATTAAGAATATCAGGCGGTGACGGAAGGAAATTGTTGAACGCCCTGGAAATAGTTGCGAATTCGATTAATGAACCCAAAATTGTAATTACCGACGAATTGGTAAAACAATACATTCAACAGAATTTAGCGTTGTATGACAAATCGGGAGAGCAGCATTACGATATTATTTCGGCGTTTATAAAATCCATTAGGGGTTCTGATCCTAACGGAGCGGTATATTGGCTGGCCCGGATGATTGATGGGGGAGAGGACCCCTCTTTTATTGCCCGTAGGTTACTAATTCTTGCTTCTGAAGATATAGGCAATGCAAACCCAACGGCTTTGGTTATTGCCAATAATTGTTTTCAGGCAGTAAATGTGATAGGATACCCGGAAAGTAGAATTATACTTGCTCAAACCACTACTTATTTAGCCTGTTCATCAAAAAGTAACAGCAGCTATGTAGCTATAAATGAGGCATTACAAGCAGTTAAACAACACGGCGATTTACCGGTGCCATTGCATTTAAGAAATGCTCCTACCAAATTAATGAAAGAGTTGGGCTATGGCGACGAATATAAGTATGCTCATAACTACACCAATCATTTTACCGAACAGGAATTTTTACCGAAAGAAATCAGCGGAACGCCTTTCTATAAACCATCGGAATACTCAAGAGAAAAAGACCTAAAAGAATTTTTAAAACAGAGGTGGGGCGATAAATACGGGTATTAATATCTTTTTGCCATTTCAGGTGTAGGTTCAAAGATCAGGATCTTTCCTAAGGCTACAACCATTCCTCCAATAACCTGCTCGGCAATCTGCCATCCGCAGTCAACAATTAAATATTTCATCGATACATTTTTTGTAAAGGAAATACCAAGTACGGTAATGGTAGCAAATATAATAAAGCCAACTAATATGCCACTTGCAATTCCTCTTAAAAATGGAGAAGAAATGTTTTTCGAAATAATTTTAGTTTCAAACGTACGGTATACTATATAGGAAATAACAAGATATACTAAGGCAGCAAGTACTAAGAATAATGTTTTTGAAAAGGTGATTCTGCTAAGGTCATTTAAAAAAACACCATGCCAGAAATAGAAAGCGATATACATTACAGTTGCAGTAACGATCCAGCTTATAAAAAATCTAACAGAATATTGCATCAATTAATTGAGGAGCTATTTTCTCCACTACAAGTGTACAAAAACTTTGCCAGATATTCATTGGAAATGAAAGGTAAATATATTAAGTTTGTAATATGCGTCTTTTGTTAAAGTTAGTAGTTCTTATAGGGGTATCACTATCTATCGGTTCTTGTAAAAAAGGAACCAATTGGGATATAGACGCTGCCTTTCCTATTGCCCAAAGCCATTTAAACATTAGTAATTTTTTTGGAGATACTATTTTTAAAGCCGATCAAAACGGACTTTTACATATTGCTTTTAGTAAAGATATTATCAATTTTACCCTCGATAGTTTGGTGAAACTGCCTGATACTACTGTTAGTATTGGATTTACCTCCCCCTTTGTGTCGCAGCTTAACCCCGGAACCATTGTGTTTTCAAATAACCTGTCGAACGATAAAGAAATAACCTTCGCTATAAGCAATGGTGTTGAATTAAACAGGGCTATTGTAAGAAAAGGACAGCTAAAAGTTGAATATTATAACTCCTATGCCCAACCTTTAAATTTCAATTATGACATTAATTCGGCTAATCTCTGGGGAAATGTACTTCATATCAATCAAACCATTGGTGGCGGAACTGTTGCAAATCCAGCATCTTTAACAAAAGTGTATAACCTCGATGATTATGTGATTAACCTTACCGGATTAACCGGTCAAAAAATAAACACATTAGTACAAACCTATACCATTACAACCGACCCAAGCGGAGTAGCCGATCAGTTGCAGGTAGGGCAGGGCCTAAGTGTAAAATTATCGTTTATAAATGTTGTACCCGAATATGTTCAGGGATATTTCGGGCAGCAGGATCTGTCGTTCGGTCCCGATTCTTCTCTCATAGGCTTGTTGGATAATTTTAAACCAAGTAATCTCATTCTTACCCAATCGGATATTAATTTCCGTATCATTAATGAATTTGGTGTGGAACTGAGCAGTTCTATCAAAAGCTTAAAATCAATTAAACTCTCTCCGTTAAATACTGTAACGTTAAATGCAGGGAATTTACTTCATTCCATCAATATCAACCGGGCGGGTAAAACAAATAATGCGTCAAACCCGGTGTTTCCATGGCTAAAGCAAATTGATATTAACTCCTCAAATTCTAATCTTAATCCATTTTTAGAAAATATCCCTAACTATTTAGGCTATTCTATTGAGGCTAAATTAAACCCCTTAGGTAATATTTCGGCAGGAAATGATTTCGCTTATTATGGCCATGGCCTTAAAGTAATTGCTGATGTAGATATCCCTTTTGCCTTATCTGCCAATTATTTTAACTTAATAAACTATGCCAAAGTTAACCTTACTCAAATCAAAGAATTAAAAAATGTAAATTCCTGTAATATTATTTTACAGGCCCGAAATAATTATCCGTTTACAGCTCAAATTCAGGGATATATGGTAAATGAGCAGAACCAGGTTATTGATTCGCTCTTTACCTGGAACAATAACAGCATTCAATCGGCTTTAACAGATAACTTAAATACTGTATTAAATTATACGGATTCCCGATTGGTAGCTTCTTTTAATAAAGCAAAGGTTGAAAACCTGAGGCAGTGTAAACAAATTAAATTTGTAACCTACCTCTACCTGCCAAATCAACCAACGCCTATAAAAATTACAGATGGCAGCTATCTGGATTTAATGGTAAGTGCTGATTTGAACTATAATGTAAATACAAAATAATGAAGACAGGGTTAAGTGTAGTGTTTTTATTTATGGCGTCCTTTGCATTCTCGCAATACAATTCCGAGTTTTTAAGTTTCGACCGAACAGGAAGATCTATATCCATTAACGGAGAGTATGAACTTGGTTCTAATGGGATATACAATGCTTTTTTAAACAAGTTTTTAGTTGGGGGTTATATAGATAAAAATTTAAAAGATGCCTCGGCCAAAAACATGAAAGGACTCAATGTGTTAGGTGCAAATTTTAACTATAACATTTCTGCCTTTTTTGGCAATAAACCCAAGTACTCTTACCTGATAGGCTTTAAAGACCAGCAAATTTTTAACTCGTCTTTTACAAAAGATTTTTATCAACTGGCTTTTTATGGGAATAAACCTTACTTAGGTGAAACCAAAAACTTTAGTGGCTCAAGTATTAATTCACTGAGGTTCCAGGAATTAAAAATTGGGTTTATATGGCATAAAATTGATACTACTGCAAAAATTGGGGTATCTGTTTCTATTTTAAAAGGGCAGCAATTATTTTACATTAAAGCCAATGAAGGCTCTTCGCTGTATACGAATGCTGATGGTACTGAATTAATATTTAATTCCAACTTTAATATGGCCATGAGCGATACCGCCGGTAAAAGAACAAATCCTTTTGCATATTCGGGTATTGGTGCCAGTGCCGATATCTTTTTTGAAACCCCCTACAACAGTAGGTTAGGGCAGAGTAGTGTACTTACGGTAAATGCAAATAATATAGGTTTTCTTCACTGGTTTGATAATAGCGTACAATACAGTAGCGACTCCAGTTTCAGGTTTTCGGGCTACCATATAGATAATTTATTAGATCTGAAGGACTCTACCATATCGGCTGTAAATAAAGATACCATTGTTAAAAACACCACCAATGCTCATAAAGAATCGTTTAACGTAAACATTCCTGCTAATTTACTGATCATTAATAAGATCATTTTTACGGATAAGTTTTCTTTTAGTACAGGGTTCAGGTATTTATTTAACTCGAATTTTAAACCTTACTTTTTCATGGATGCGGAGTATAAGCTGTCAGGGAATTTTTCGGGAATAGTACACGTAGGATATGGTGGATATGCTAAATTAGGTGTGGGGTTTACATTTATTTATAATGCTCCGGGCTTTTATGTAAAACTGGGTAGTAATAGTTTGCAGGGATATATTTCTCCTAAAAACACATACGGACAAGGTGCTTTTATAAGTATCGCCAAAAAATTTAAACGATAGTTGATCATGAAGCTATACATTCACATACTCTTTTTATTGGCAGGTTTAATGGTAAGTGCTCAGGCTCCCCGTAAATTTTATACAAGATTTGGAGGTAATGGGTATGATGTAGGGTATGATGTGAAACAGACACTCGATAACGGTTATATCATAACAGGATCAACCAGCAGCTTCGGACAAGGTAATACGGATATGTACCTGGTGAAACTGGATAGCGTTGGGAACAAAAAATTTGAAACCTCTTTTGGCGGCTATAGCAATGAAATAGGAAAGAGCGTGATACAATTAATTGATTCAAGTTATGTGATAGTAGGTTATACCAGTTCAATAGGCATTGGAGGCTATGATATTTTTTTAGTGAAAGCAGATAAAAACGGGAATTCTTTATGGCAAAAAACCATTGGCGGAACCGAGTGGGATTTTGCCTATAGTTTACAGCAAACATCCGACGGTGGGTTTATTATAGGTGGTACAACCTATAGTTTTGGCTATGGAAATGCCGACGGATATGTTGTAAAAACAGATGCCACAGGAAATGTAACCTGGAGTAAAACTTATGGGGGAGCCAATGACGATGAATTTAAATCGGTAGTACAAACAGCTGATGGAGGTTATGCGTTAACCGGTTATACCAAAAGCTACAATGATATTGACTCCGGAGATGTGTGGGTATTTAAACTCAACACGTTGGGCGATTCAACCTGGTGTAAATTTTATGGTGGAAGCAAAGAAGATTTTGGGAATCATATAACTCAAATACAAAATACAAATGTTTTAATTGCCGGAGGAACAAACAGCGAATCAGTTTCCGGGAATCAAGAAACGTTATTATTAGCCCTCGATAATTCAAACGGAGCAGTAATGCTCCATTATTCAGATCCAAGCACACAGAATGAATATTATAATCACGTAACTCAGGCATTAAAGGGTAATATTGTTGCATGTGGAAAAACCAATAATGGAGGTGCAGGCACTCAGTACGATGGTATTGTAGATATGTATACTTCTACATATGGATTTTTATATTTTTTTAGTGTAGGATCTCTGTTTGACGAAGAATTATATTCAATTTCAAATACAAGAGATAAAGGTTATGTAGCAGTAGGTAAAACTACGAGTTATGGAGCTGCTTTAGATGATATTCTTATTTTTAAAATGGATAGTTTAGGTAGTTATGGGCCAAACTTAACTTCAATTAATGACAGTTGGATAGCAGACTTGTCGGTTACAATATTTCCCAATCCTGCTGATAATGAAGTAAATATATTGATCACTGAATTTTCACAGTATAAGAATTTAAAATTTTCTTTAAATAGTATAAATGGGACGTCTGTTTTAGGTAGTAAAATCGTAAGTGATAAAACTTATATAAATACAACAGAGATAAGTTCAGGCTTGTATTTTTTGCAATTATTTGATGAAAATAAACTAATTAATACAACTAAAATTTCTGTTGTAAAATAATGTATAACAGCTTTTTATCTTTCAATAAAACCAAATTCACTAACCGTTTAGAGGTTTGCTTTCTAATTGTATTTTGTGTAAATTTTATTTTCAAGATAATTGATTTGGGATATTCTTCATTTTGGTATGATGAAATAATAAGTGTCCAGTCTGCATCATTAGATTTTGGCCATATTAAACACGTATCCGAATGGGATAAAAACCCTCCGTTTTATTATTATTGCTTAAGTGTATGGATAAAGCTCCTAAATGATTCGGAATTTACAGTAAGACTTCTAAGTGTGATATTTAGTTCATTAGCGGCAGGAACCTTATTTTTATTAGCTAACAATTATTTTAATAAAACTACAGCGGTAATTAGTTCACTGCTTTTTTTATCCAGTAACATCCTATTTTATTATTCACATGAAGCCAGAGCATATTCTTTGGTTTTACTCTTAGCATTGATTTCGACATACTTATACTTTAGTTTTAAAGAAAACTCAACTCTTAAAACAATTTTATTGTTAGGTCTCATTAATTTTTTATTGATATATACACATTATATCGCAGGCTTGGTTTTGTTTTTTCAAACGCTACTTATCTTTTTCTTTTTTGATAAAAAATGGATATTAAAATATTTAATAAGTGTATTCCTGGTGTTAGGATTAACTATATTAAGATTTACAAAAAAACAGCTTTTCCTGATTATTGATTTTAATAGTTCGGGAAGTGTTTTTTGGCTAAAAAAGGCTGATTTTAATTATTTTAAAGAGTGTTTGTCTGAATTTTTGTTCAATGATTATATGGCAGTTATTTTTTTATTCGTCATTTTATCAGTTATAATCTTATTGATAATCAAGAAAGAAGGTGATTTTAAATTTCACATCATTTATGCTTTACTCTTAAGTGTTGGATCAATAATGATCTTATATTTTCTGGGAAAAATTACACCCATTTTTTTAGACAGATACCTCATTTTTACATTACCTTTTCTTTTTATTCTGATAGGATTCGGACTCTCTTTTATTAAAAATCCATCAATTTCAATAACATTGATTGCTTTATTTTGTATGGTTTGTTCATTTAAAATTAATTACAAAACAGATAAAGGCATGGATTATAGAAATGCTGTAAAGTTTATTAAATCTATTAAACAGAAAGGAGATCTGATAATTGTGAAAACAAAAGATGTTAAACCACTTTTTGGATATTATTACGAAGCTGATTTTTTTAAAAAGAAGGAATTATCTTCAAATGAAACTATTTTATTTTGTTCTGCCTGGGCAGATCTATCTCAAAGTCCTACAGATTATAGGAGGGTAATAGTTATTGATTCGTTTGAAGAATTAAATCCTAATGAATACGAATTTCAGAAAAAACTCTCAGAAGTAAAAAAAATGTATTACAAAACCAATGAATACAAAGGGGTGAAGATTTCTTTTTACAAATAAAAAAGCCACAACTTTCGCTGTGGCTTTTCATTATACATGATTTTATGATTACAAAATCAACATGGCATCGCCATATGAATAGAATTTATATTTTTCTTTAATCGCTTCCTTGTAAGCTTTCATAATTAAATCGTAACCACCAAATGCCGCTACCTGCATCAATAAAGTAGATTCAGGCATATGGAAATTAGTAATCATACAATTTGCTACAGAAAAATCATATGGAGGAAAGATGAACTTATTTGTCCAGCCAACATACGGATTTACATGTCCGGTTGTAGAAACAGAAGATTCAAGCGCACGCATAACAGTTGTACCAACAGCGCACACTCTTTTCTTTTTATCTTTTCCGTTATTAATGATTTTACAGGCTTCTTCCGTTATAATAGCTTCTTCGCTATCCATTTTATGTTTGGTTAAATCTTCTACTTCAACCATTCTAAATGTTCCTAAACCAATATGTAAGGTTAAACGGGCAAAATCAACCCCTTTAATTTCAAGGCGTTTTAACAATTCGCGGCTAAAATGTAATCCTGCAGTAGGGGCGGCAACCGCTCCTTCATTTTGAGCAAATACAGTTTGGTAGCGATCAATATCACTTTCTTCAACAGCACGCTTAATATATTTAGGTAATGGTGTTTCACCTAAATCGTATAATGCTTTTCTAAATTCTTCATAAGGTCCATCGAACAGGAAACGTAAGGTTCTTCCTCTGGAAGTTGTATTATCAATTACTTCAGCTACAACGTTATCGTTTTCACCAAAATATAATTTATTACCGATACGGATTTTACGAGCCGGATCAACCAACACATCCCATAAACGGCTTTCAGCATTTAATTCACGTAATAAAAAAACTTCAATTTTTGCTCCGGTTTTTTCTTTATTTCCATACATACGTGCAGGAAATACTTTCGTATCATTTAAGATCATTACATCACCTTCATCAAAGTAATTGATAATGTCTTTAAATTTTTTGTGAGAGATTTTTCCGGTAGCCCGGTCAACCACCATTAATTTACTTTCATCACGGTTTTTTGAAGGATGCTCTGCCAGGAGTTCTTTTGGCAGATTGAATTTGAACATGGATAACTTCATCTGTTATAATTTTAATATAAGACAGAACGAAAAAAGCTCTTGAGGGGAGCTATTTCATAATCTTACGGGATTAATAATTTAGATGGCGAAATTAATACAGCAATTAGCCTTTTCAACAAATCCATCTTATTTGTAAAGGTATAATACTCAGTTAAATGCATTATTTGTTAAATCTATAATTAACATTATGTAAAATAGCGGCGTCAGTTTTTCGCAAATCTGCCGATTGGTGTTATTATAAGATTTTGGATAACGGTAATATGATTACCTATTTTAATTCAACTCCTAAATGGCTTAAAAAGCTATCTCAGCCTTTAATTGATTTTAATGTAAATATTTTGTTTCCGCCCCCTACTCTACCGTTATTTATAAATTAACGGAGAAATATTGCAATGTTGTAACCTTAATACTAAAAAACCATTATATGAATACTAACCCGAACCAAAAAACTTGTACACATACCAATTGTACATTCTTATCTATCTCAAAAAATGATTTGAGGTATTTACAGTGCCTTCAAAATGCAATTATTAAAGGTCAGTCTACGCATGGTCATGAAACTTTCATGTGCCTAACTGTAGTGAATTAATCTAATAATATATAAACCAAAACCAAAAAAAGCATGAAAAAAATCATCACATGTCTTGCGATTGTAGCTTTATTAAGCTCTTGCAAAAAAACGAAACATACGGGGGTTACTCCTGGGAATGTTGCTCGGGTAACTATCACTGTTAATGCGCCTTCGGGAGGTAGAAGATTGCAGGGGGCTGTCGCTTTAGGGAATGAAACAATTTATTTGAACCGTCAATTTGATGGTTTTTATTGTTTTGATACGATTGTTCAAACTTCTGAAATCATTGCTAATTATAAAGCTGTTGTGTACACTGAATTAAATGTATCAGGGAACTGGAATACTGATACCCTGTGTACGGTAAACTTAAAGTTAGTGTATGACAATGCAATTCAATCAAATTTAACTGGTAAATCAATTTTAAAACTCAACTAATTATGGAAAATATCATTTTAAGTCGTATGGCATTTTTAAATGTCGAAATCGCTGAATTAAAAGAACAAATCAAAGAACTGGAATCTACAACGGATTCGAGGTCTGCGCGTCATATCATTGATAAGCATTCTGTGGCTTTGTGCTTCGAATCAATCAAAGTGAATAAAATTCGTTTGGCTGAATTACAGAGTGTAATTGATTTGTTTTTGGATGAGTGTAATGAAGATTCTATAGGATTATCTGATAAGCTATCGGATGGTTCTGAGGTGTCTGATTTTGCTTTGCCTGTTGTGAAAAATAAAGATTCTCTTGATGTTCATAAAGAGGGTTTATCTGTTGCGCTTACGGATGTTGTAGATAAGATTGAAGCGGATAACAAGACTCCTTTTGATGGATATAATATTTTCGCTAAACGTAACAAGGAAACTGAGAACAATGTCTAAGAATCCAGTTAAAGTAAGAATAAGAGCCGTCAAGCCAGTAAGCTTGGCGGTCTTTTCAAATTTAATGATAGATTTTATAAAGTTGGTAAATCATCATTATTTTTTGCATCCTGAGTATGAGTGTAAAGAAGATTATATGAACGGGTTTGTAAAACCAAAATATCCGAATTATGATTTCTATCTCAACACTCGTAGTAATACAATTCAAGTAAATATTTAATTTCTAAAAACTGAAAAAATGGAAAGTTTGGGTTTGTCAGAACGGTTAGAATTGTTTGAAAGAAAGTTTAATAAGGGTAACGGTTATCAATGGAAGGTTTACACTGGAAGTTATGATTTTAAAAGGTATTTACCCGAATTAAATGAGGCTTTACGTGTTGGTCGTGTAAGGTTTATAAGCCGTAAGCGTAATGTAAGGACTTACGGAATGAATAAATGTTATAGTTACGAATTGCACTTAAAAAAACATTGTCTTATTCAATGTGAAGCTTGTAAACTGTTACAGAAAACAAATGAAGCGTTGCTCCTTAAAGCTTCTGAAATCAAAGGAAATTATGAAATCAAGAAATTAAAATCACCAAGTAAATTACAACAAATAATAACCATTTTAAAAAAATAATTATGCCACAAATAAAGAATAAAGTTCATGTAAAAAAAGTAGATTATAATCAGGTAGTGCATACCAAGCAATGGTTTATAGATCGTGTGGGTAAATCAATCTTTTATAGAATTACTAACGGTCTGCAAATTACTCGTAGTTATTGTAAGATTGAAACGGTTAGTCAGGCTGAGGCGTTGTATGTTCATCAGAATATAAGCGGTAAAAGATATTTTTCATAATTCTAAAAACTAAAAATATGAGTAATAAAAAACAAAAATCCTTATCGTGTATCAGTGTAAAAATACTGAAGGTAATAGAGTTCAAAAATTCGGTACTCCGGGCAACCGTTACACATTCAACCTCTTTAATATTATCAGATTATACAGATAATTTAAAAGAATTATTTAAACAAAAAATGCGTTTAAAGTCAGGAATATCAACACATTTAGGTGTAGAACGAAAAAAGATTATGTGTCATGGAACAGGAATTTAAGAACAAAGCCGATTATGCACTAATTTTCTTTTTCGAACATCGGAAACCAATAAAATACCAGTTTGTAGACAATGTGTATAAAGCGGTGGTAAACCTTGATCGATACGAGAAACAGCCGTTCATTCATTGCAATGTTTATGCTCGCAGAACAAAACGTTTTTTAGTGCAAATCAAACAAGGGGATTATATTGACCCTAAGCCTAAATAAACACGCTTAGAGCGTGTTTTACTTCAAAACAACATAAATCTACCTAAATGATAAAAGGAGCCTCTACAGGGCTCCTTTTTTGTTGTCTGAAAGTGCAAAAGTGAGGTTTTCTACCTGTAGATTTTTGTTTCTTCAAAAAATATCGTGTCATTTTCACACAAGTTAAACTATCTGATTAACAATAAGTTATTTGTTACATTGACATTAAGTCATGCATTCGGATATTTTGTCAGGTACATTTTGTCATGTAATTTTGAACTCACAAACAAGTAAAATTTAAAATTAACGACTATGTCAAAAATTCAGATTGTAACAGGCGTAACAGAAGCCTCGGTAAAATTCCGAAAAAATGTGTCAGCGATTCAGGTAATCATGACGGGAGATTTTGTAACTACTTTGGATTACACTACCCCAAAAGCGGTTATTTATTTATCGAATACGAGTAAAGCCAAACATATTACGTTTTTTGATAAAACGAATATTATTGATCTATTGGAGTTGGGTGTATTATTCAGAGAACGTACAATTTCGTTGTTCGGTTCGGTTGGTTTAGTTGCCGATACATCTTTAGCGGTGGGTACTATTACTCCGATTCAGGGTAAGCGTATTATCGGTGAGTTAAGAGGCCAGGTTGATTTAACAAACGGAGCAAACGGTATTCAGCCATTGGATGGGGATGACGTAGTAATTGAATTAACCAATTTGAATGCGGCTAACATTTACGAGTTTTATGCGGTTGAAGAGGATGACATTAATACAATTGATGCAAACAATAACATTGTTCGTCCTTTAGCACATGCGTTTAAATATCACACGGTAAGTACCAATGGCGAACGTAACTATAAAGTTACTGATGTATCAGGTATTACCCGTATCGCTGTTGAAAAAAATACTTCTTTCGATTCTATTGAAGTGGGCTTTAAGGATGGTACAAACATTAAGCTTGACCCAATTGATTTAAGACTGGAACAATATGATTCTTTTGGGGATTGTTATGAAACCAGTTTGGTTATACCGGGTATTACTTTAGGGGATGTACAAATGATCTCTGCCATTGATAAAGAAACAAAACGTAACTGGATTGTTCCTATTGATGAAAAGGTTAAATACGTTCAAATCAATGTGAATGAGGTTGTTGCTGGTGGTGTTACCACGGTTCCTTCATTACGTGTTATCTCAATCAGAGAACAAGTAACGAACGCATAGCATATAGCGGGGCGTACGGGTGTGGTTTCAATCGTGCGTCCTGCATATTGTTTTTAAAAGAAGTGGAAAAAATATCTATTAAAAACAATTTCTAAAAAATATACAATCGTGGGAATTTTCAAAAAAGTTATCGCAAAGCACAAAGATAAAGTAGCTGCGAGAAAAGAAAAACATAGGCATCACAAAAACGCCGGTGATAGACATCACTCTCGTAAAAATGCCCGTCAGGAACACAGAGCCTTGGTAAAATCAGATCGTAGAGCGGCTCATTATGCCCGTATAGCTTTACGTAAAGCTAACAAAGGGACTTCTTTCGGTTCGTTTACTGACAAGTTGGGGGATGTGGCTAATAACTATATCGCTCTAAAAAGAGAAGGTCAGCAAGCTGAGGAAGCGTTTACCAATGGGGACGGAACTGTAACCGCTACTTCTTCGGGAGTAACGTATTCACCGAGTGCAAGCGATAAGGTTTATATGGGTCATGAAACGGCTTCCGACTATGAAGCTGCTGGTGGAACTCCTGTAGAACATAACGATTTCGTTGATGTTGACGGGGATGGGTTGGATGACCAAACAGGTGAAACCATGGACGAGTTTTTAGCAAGTCATGCAAAAGGTAAAGGTGGTGCTGCGGCTCGTAAGTCAGGTGGTGATTTTGATAAACCCTTTGTAGATTCTAACGGGGATGGATTGGATGACGTTAGCGGTTTAACGAAAGAAACACATAATTCATTCTATCAAAAATCGAAAGACCTTAAGGCTGTTAAGCCTGCTGGTAATACTGGTGGTTATGCTTGGGCTAGAAAAGTTGATGAGGGTAGGTTCGCTTGGATTTGGCGTTTGGTCACTGAAAAGCCATTGATGGTTGTTCCTGTATTGCTTGTTGTGTTGGCTACTGTTGCATTGGGTGTTGTAAAACTGGTTAAGAAGTTGAAAAACAGAAAAAAACGTAAGTATTAGTAAAAACAGATAAGTCCCTGCGTCTGTAGGGGCTTATTTTAAAGGGCTTTTTGTAATCCCGAAAATTACAAATCATTATTAAATTAAAGACAATGGCTTTTAACAATAAAAAACAAGGTTCGGGTTTTACTCCTGCTGGTCAGGGTGGTGGTACGCAGAAAGCCCGTAAGAGTGCGCCTATTGGCACTAAAACGGTAAACGGCAAAGAAGTGCCTGTGTACAAAAAAAGTGGTGCTAAGAAGGGTATAACAAAAAATGGTGGTCGTTATACATCGGGGTGGCGTGCTCGTAAAGGATTTGGATTAACATCTTATTTTTGCGCTCCTACCAAAAACACAACGGAGGTAACTTCCAAAGTGGGTAAACTGTGGTTAACCAGTATTAGCGTTAAAATCGTCAATAAAGACATGTCTATGTCTACTCTTGCATGGGGTTTGATGGAATCATCGACCGGTAAAGTAATTATTCAGGATTTAGGTTTAGTAATTAATCCGAATGCGCCAAATGGTGGTGTTGTAGCCGATATCGGACGTACGTCATAAACAGTTTTTCGGTTTAAATCTAAAAATGGGGTTCGTCTAAGTGGTAAAGACAATTTAAGAAATGGGGGCTCGACATCCTCACCCTGTTCAAAAATTTTAATACATAAATACAATGGAGTGGATAAATCACATAGAAAATTTCTTTAAGAAAGTAGAAACGTTTTTCACGAAGATCGATTTTGTACCTCGGTTATTTACGGCTGCTGGGGTAGGTATGAAAGCGTTTAATGACAAGCTGTTAAAGCGGAATGATGACGTATTAGAAAAATACTTAAATGACAGAAAGTAAGCCACGAAAGCTGTATATCTATTATGCATTCATTTTTGTAATAGTTCTTCTCCTGGCGATTTTGTTTATCTCGGGTATGCTTATTTACCTATCGTACTTAATAATAGAATTAATCATTAGCACACTAAGCCCTTATGCGTACTACAAAGAAAGCAGGAAAAATAAAGTCCTATTTACAAATCATGTTGATAATGATAGCGATTGCCATACTGTTGTTGATAGGATTTAATTATAAGGAAGCGGAATTATATATAATCAACATTTTTGGTTTCAAATCTTCAAAAAGTATGAATGCAGTAGCCACGGAATCTGAAATAGCTAAGTATGACAAGTATTACAAGCCTATGGGCTTTAAAAGTGTTGGCAATTTGGATAAAGACATACTCAATTGGATTTTGTTAAAAGAAGGTGGGTTAACTGATAATCAAAACGACTCTGCGTCAAAGAACCCTGTAGGTGTTACTTATACAGTAACAAGAAATGGTAAACCTTATACATCTAGTAAATGGCATACGAATAAAGGCGTTACATGGGATACTTTAACCTCTGTTGGTCCGAAGGTGGGGATTGCAGTTGATCCCCAAATCTTTTTCACTATGCCTGATGAGAATGTATTTAAGATTTTTAAATATATGTATGCTGATGTGTACAAAGAAAACAGTGGCTCTGCTCTCATTGATTATATGGGGGCGTTGTGGGCTTGGGGTTCGGGTATAGGTGGTGAAAAGGCTTTATTAAAGCAATTTGAAAAGGGCAATAAGAAAACCTTAAATCAAATGTTTAAAGAAGATAAGGTACTGTTATTTGATCTCTTGGTACTTTATAGAATTAAGTTTTATGAACGCTTGGTAGTCAAGAAACCACAAAATAAAGTGTTTTTAGCAGGTTGGATAAAAACGGAATTAAATTTTTACAGAGAATTTAAAAAGTACCTGTAGCACTCTGTTATTAATAAGAAAAATCAAACAAAAAATAAACCAAACAAAAAACAAAAAATCATCAATTATGAAAAGTCTGTTATTATCTGTATACGTTATTGTGAGCACAATAGCGTTATCTTTTACCTCTGACAAGAAAGAGGGAGCACCTGTGTATGAAAAGCCTTTAGCGTCTGTGTACGTCGATTCAAACGGTACGGTTGACATTGTGGAAGCGTTGAACCTTACGCCTGTAACTGTGGTTAAAAATACAGTTGATAGTACATTAACTGTAAAATTACTGGATGCTTTCGGGGATGTGTCTAATATTGTTGTAGGTGGGTATACGCAACCTGTTGACTCTGCTATGTTACAGAATCTTGCTCAAACCGCTTTAAATATTGGTATTGGTTTAAATCATGGGAATGATTTAATTAAGGGTGTTTCCAATGGCGTTCTTGGTTCTATTGGTGGGCTGTTACTGGGCTTCCTTATACATGGTATACGTAATCATCGGTTAAGAAAACAAGGTCGTTTGCTTAAGAAGTCTAAAGAGAATTGCCCTTTTCCTGAGCAATAGTGTGTATGGAAACGATACTTATTATCTTGGGTAAGGCGTGTTTGTTGACCTCTAATATTTACGCTATTATCCAGCTTTTAAAAACCAATAAAAACAAAAAATCATGATTACCAAGTTCATTAGTAATAATTCGGAAGTCTTTGCAAAAATTATGATGGTTGTAAAAATTATTCTTTTTGTAACTGGGTTAATTTTTCTGTTTTGGATTATGAGAGCCATTTATAATAAGTTCTTTAAACCCGATTCGGAAATCAAGGGTACTGAGGAAAATCAGCAAAAAGTTTCCGAGGAAACAATCAAAGCAGATCTCGATAAAACGCTCAAAAAAAATAAGCTGACTTATCCGTTATCCTTATATGATACATTGGTTAATTCTTATATCGGTAAAATTCGGTTGACTGGTAAGCTTACAAAGTATGAAGATGTGTACTATATTTTTACGAAGCTTCATAATTATGCTGACCTGTTGCAATTTAAAACAACTTTCGGTACACGTAAGATAGGTAATGAATGGTTTGCGCCAATGGTTACACTGGATGAGTCGGTTTCTCTTTATTGTGATTTGAAAACTCAGGCATTGTGGAAAGAACTAAACAGGGCGTTTGCTGAAAGTAAAACATTAAATAAAAAGTAACCATTCAATAATCATCAATTACAAATAGTCATATGGACAAGTTAAAAAAGATTCAAAGAAGTTTAGTGAAGTGGTACCCGGTGTTAAATAACGGGGCTGATTATTTCATAGATGTACCAAACCATTTTTTGGTGATCTGTTCAATATTGGTACCTGCCGTTGGTGGTGGTCTTTTATCGGACTCGGCAGCTATTTATATGGGTGTGGGTGTAAAGGAATTTCAATTTAAGGCTGATTATATCACCTCTCCGGATGCCTACTCGGTAAAGGTTAACATGTTCTCTAATACGACGTGGGATGACTCTTGCTTACATAAGGGGCGTTTGCTGGTTAAGAATAAAAATCAGTATGTCCAAGTAATGGAGTTTTGGGACGTGGAGGTATAATGTAGTAAAACAGGGAATTTATAGAGTACTGTGTCAGGTTTTTTCCATTTCTCCTGACATAATGACCGAAGGTTAGTTGAAAAACTAACCTTTTGTTGTTAATAACTGTTTAGGTCGTTAGTATAGATAGACTTGATGTATGCGTAACTTTCCTCCCTAAACCATCTTAGGATTTACACACTTTGATTTTAACGATACTTATTTTTATATATGAATGTAGGCAACCTTAATTTTATCAATCAACTAAAGATAGTTTCTGTTGATTTAAAGCGTAATCCTGTAGAGTACGGAACGTTTGAAAGTGGTAAGATTTGCGGTTCTTCTGCAAATCGTAAACCTCAGGTTAAAAAGGATAAGGGGTTTAAGTATATGCTACCTGATAATTTGGAATCGGAACCAATTTATTATAAGCATAAATATCAATCCCGTGTTCTTGTTGTGTCTGAGGAAAGCGTAAATGTTTTCTCCTGGCATTTAAAAGATAAGATTAATTTTAAGAAAAGAGATCGATTTATAGATGGTGTTCGGGTTGAGGGGGATATTTCTGATTTACAGCCTGTTTTAAGAGTGGCTCCAAAATTGTATAAGCATCTGTATGAGTTAAAAGTAACAACTGAAATTGTTAAAAAAACGAAAACCGTTTGGGAATTAATTGAACCTGTTTACTTTTACTGGGATAAAATGCCTGAGATTCTGGAAGATACCTTAATAGCCGTTGATAAACCTAAGGCTGTACCTTATGAAGATAGGGAATATAAATATATGTCTCATCGTACCCGTTCTAAGATTCAATCTAAATTATTACAATGGCATGGTAGTGTAGTGGAAAAAAATAAGGCTGTTCCTGAGAAGGTTAATTTTTATTTTCTTACGTTCACTGTGCCTACTCGTGGTTTCTCTCATGAATTGACTGTAAAGGCTTGGGCTAATTTTGTTAAGAATATGGGTAGGAATGCTCAGGCTAGTAAAAAGGTGTTTAATTTTTTATGGGTGGCTGAATTACAAAGCGGTAAGCGTTCTGCTGATAGAGCGGCTGATTATTTTAAAATGTTTCAAAAGGGTGGTGAGTATGCTTCTTATTATAAGCAAAAATATGATCAGTTTACTGAACGTGCGCTCAACCCTACTGGTAATATTCATTATCATATGATTGTGGATAGGTTTTATGATGTTAAGGAATTGAATGAGTTGTGGTTGACTTGTTTAGAAAATCAGGGATGTTCAAGGTATACGAGTACTGGTGCGCTTGCACACCCTGTGCAGGCGGATAAGATTAAATCAAGTTATAGTGGTATTTCTAGGTATATGGCTAAGTATGTATCTAAAAATGAAGGTGAGTTAAAGTGTCAGTTATGGCATTGCTCCCGCCCTATTTCTAAATTGGCTACAAGTTTGGCGGATTGTTATATAGAATTAGCAAAAATAAAGGTTTATGTAGATCGAATTCAAGAGTCTTCATTAACATTATGTTAAATAGTAACGTCAAAAATGAGCTATTAAATCATAATCTCTATTCCAATTCATCTACTGCTAAATTTCCTACTAAGGATCCTATGGCTATTCCCATACCTCCCATTCTTACTGCACAAATTATATTGGGTGATATTTTTTTAATAATAGGCTTTTTTTCACTGCCAATTCCCATAATACCCGACCATTGTTGTTCTATTTCAAATGGAATATCCGGCAAAATCATCGTTTTTAATAAATGAGTCAGTTGAGCCTGGATCTTTGTATTTAATCCCAGCTTGGTTGTAGTTTCACCCTTAAAATCCAGGTTTCTGCCACCACCAAATAAGACACGGTTATTAATGTTCCGGAAATAATAATAACCTTCATCGTAATGAAATGTTCCTTTTAATGCCAGTCCTTTTATAGGTTTAGTCACCAAAACCTGTGCTCTTGCCGGTTTCAGATCTTTCAATTTCAATAATTCATTGGCAAAACCATTGGTAGCAACGATGATTTTCTTTGCCTGAAACGCTCCTAACGATGTACTAACGGAAACCAATTCTTTAGAATCAGAGATTTGGTTTACTTCTACCGAATTTAAAATCAGGATCCCGCTCCCAATAGCAAGTTCTATCAGGTTTTTCATCATGAGCCCGGTATCAATCTGTCCCTCTTTTTTGTTCAGGATCAAGCCCTTAATTCCTTTAAACTTAAACCGGTCTATCTTTTTTTGTTCAATACGATACACCTCTTTTGTTTTAGTAAAAGCCCTGATGCTTTTATTAAGATATGCTAAAGCATCTGCAGATTCCTGAAACGAAGTGGTTTTATCAAACAGTTCATATCCGCCAAATTCTTTATAATCAATCTGTTTATCTCCCAAACGCTTTCTTAAAAGTTCCAAGCCCTTTATCCTCATTTCTACCGTTTGCCAAACCAGTTCCTCCCCGGTATTTTTAATATCCGATAGCAATTCACTCGGACTCCCGAAACAGGCAAATCCTGCATTTTTGGTACTGGCTCCCGAAGGTAAAATTCCCCGCTCTAAAATTACAACTTTCGATTTTTTATATTTTTGTTTGTAGGAAAGAGCCGCATTAAGCCCTACTATCCCACTTCCTATAACAATCAAATCAATATTCTTAAAATAGGTCTGGATTTCCCAAAAGCTAAAATTAGGTTTGATTATTTGTTTGTTCATATTTTTTAAATCCAATTATTATGGAAATTTATGTAAATTTAAACCTTAATACAAAACTACAGCTTTGTAACACAATGAAGTATAAACTTATAACAATTTTACTTTTTCTTTTCAGCTTTTATTGTTCTTTTTCGCAGGATTGGACCTTACCTTTTTCCAGTCGTATTGAAAAAAATGGCAAAAAACTTCAGGGAGCTACCGTTACATTATTACAAGGAGGAAAACAAGTTCAGCAAACCATGACAGGTGATGACGGTGCCTTTAAATTTCAGATTCCACCTAATGGCGATTTTACCATTGTTGTTACTAAAGCCGGTCATTGTACCAAAAAATTTCAGATTTCTACCCGTGGCGTTCCCGCCGATAAAACAAAAGATGCCTTTAAAGGATTTAATATTGAGTCTATTAGCTTATTTGAACCATCGCCTGGAATCGATTATTCTGTTTTAAATCAACCACTTGTAAAAGTTAATTACAATTCCACATTAGATAATTTTGATTATGATGAGGCCTATAGTAATCAAATGCTGGAAGCCCTGGACCGGTTAAGAACACTTGAAAAAGATGCTCAGAATAAACAAAAAGAACTGGAGTTTAATTACCAAAACGCTATTAAAACAGCAGATAAGGCTTTTCAAAAAAAGGATTGGGCAACCGCAAAAGCTTCCTATAATCAGGCAATACAATTAAAGCCTTCAGAGAATTACCCCAAAGATCAGCTAGCTCAAATAGATGTTATTATAAAAGATCAGGAAGCTTTAAATAAAAAAACGGCTGATGATAAGGCCGCAGCAGATAAACTCGCTGCGGACAAAGCTAAAGCAGAAGCCGACAAATTAGCCGCAGAGAAAGCGGCAGCTACAAAGGCTGCTGCTGATAAAGCAACAGCAGATAAACTTGCTGCGGACAAAGCTAAAGCAGAGGCCGACAAATTAGCCGCAGAAAAAGCGGCAGCTGCAAAGGCTGCTGCCGATAAAGTAATAGCAGATAAACTTGCTGCGGAAAAAGCTAAAGCAGAAGCTGACAAGTTAGCCGCAGAGAAAGCAAC
The DNA here is from genome assembly GCA_963422675.2 of Bacteroidia bacterium. Taxonomy (GTDB): domain Bacteria; phylum Bacteroidota; class Bacteroidia; order B-17B0; family Aurantibacillaceae; genus UBA4416. The sequence goes on along the minus strand of CAXVYS010000013.1, from coordinate 208,072 downwards.
AGCTACAAAGGCTGCTGCCGATAAAGCAATAGCAGATAAACTTGCTGCAGACAAGGCTAAAGCAGAAGCCGACAAATTAGCCGCAGAGAAAGCGGCAGCTGCAAAGGCTGCTGCCGATAAAGTAATAGCAGATAAACTCGCTGCAGAGAAAGCTAAAGCAGAAGCTGCAAAGGCTGCTGCCGATAAAGTAGCGGCTGAGAAAGCAACAGCAGATAAACTTGCTGCGGAAAAAGCTAAAGCAGAAGCTGACAAGTTAGCCGTAGAGAAAGCAACAGCTGCAAAGGCTGCTACCGATAAAGCAACAGCAGATAAACTTGCTGCGGATAAGGCTAAAGCAGAAGCCGACAAATTAGCCGCAGAGAAATCGGCAGCTGCAAAGGCTGCTGCCGATAAAGTAATAGCAGATAAACTTGCTGCGGAAAAAGCTAAAGCAGAAGCTGATAAATTAGCCGCAGAGAAATCCAAAACAGAAACAGAGAAAGCTAAAGCAGAAGCCGACAAATTAGCCGCAGAGAAAGCGGCAGCTGCAAAGGCTGCTGCCGATAAAGTAATAGCAGATAAACTCGCTGCGGAAAAAGCTAAAGCAGAAGCTGATAAATTAGCCGCAGAGAAATCCAAAACAGAAACAGAGAAAGCTAAGGCTGAAGCCGACAAGTTAGCCGCAGAAAAAGCGGCAGCTACAAAGGCTGCTGCTGATAAAGTAATAGCAGATAAACTTGCTGCGGAAAAAGCTAAAGCAGAAGCTGATAAATTAGCCGCAGAGAAATCCAAAACAGAAACAGAGAAAGCTAAAGCAGAAGCCGACAAATTAGCCGCAGAGAAAGCGGCAGCTGCAAAGGCTGCTGCCGATAAAGTAATAGCAGATAAACTCGCTGCGGAAAAAGCTAAAGCAGAAGCTGATAAATTAGCCGCAGAGAAATCCAAAACAGAAACAGAGAAAGCTAAGGCTGAAGCCGACAAGTTAGCCGCAGAAAAAGTGGCAGCTACAAAGGCTGCTGCTGATAAAGTAATAGCAGATAAACTTGCTGCGGAAAAAGCTAAAGCAGAAGCTGATAAATTAGCCGCAGAGAAATCCAAAACAGAAACAGAGAAAGCTAAAGCAGAAGCCGACAAATTAGCCGCAGATAAAGCGGCAGCTGCAAAGGCTGCTGCTGATAAAGTAATAGCAGATAAACTTGCTGCAGACAAGGCTAAAGCAGAAGCAGACAAGTTAGCCGCAGAAAAAGCGGCAGCTACAAAGGCTGCTGCTGATAAAGTAATAGCAGATAAACTCGCTGCGGACAATGCCAAAGCAGAGGCAGACAGAATAGCGGCAGAAAAGGCAAAACACACAACGCTCCCTGCCTTAGGAGGTGACAAATATAAAGAAGCAATCAACAAAGCAGATGGCCTTTTTAAAATGAAACGCTATAAAGAATCGAAAGTCTCTTATGAAGATGCCCTTATTGTAAAAGCCGGAGATTCATATGCCAAAGGAAAATTAGCTGAAATTGAAAAATTGTTAAACTCCGATGCTGCTACAGCTGCCGATACCGATTCTAAAACAAAAGCCCTATTAGCCAAATACCCTCCGGGAGTAACAGAAGAAACAATTAGTGGTACAGGTGTTGTCATTATTCAAAGAGTTGTAGTGAAAGAAACGTCAGCGTACGTATATCAAAAGAAAATTTTTAGTTGGGGTGGTATTTCTTATTTTAGAGATGCCACACCCGTTACAGAATCTACTTTTGAACAAGAAACAAAACCATAGTTATGCCAGATATTTTTGAGGAGATCCGTTGCTGCGTTTGCGGCAATACAAATCCCGCCGATTTTAAAATAAAGTACGAAAAAGAAATTTTCTCCGTTGCCGAATGTAATTCCTGTTCTTTTGTATTTGTACCCCCCTACTTTCGTAAACATATTAATTACGAAAACTACAAGGACGAAAATGTTGCAAATGCAGTACGTAATGGTAATAACTGGGTGAAAATTGAACGGCATAAGCTTCGTTACAATCTCATAAAAAAATACAAAGCTTCGGGCTCTTTATTTGATTTGGGCGCTGGCTGGGGCCATTTTATGCTTACAGGCAAACAGTTGGGATACGACGTATACGGCATCGAAATTTCGGAGCAACCTTACCTCTATTCAAAAAACGATTTGAAACTTCCGGTTGATCACATTGATTTTTTTGATATGAATGAAGATAAAAAATTTGATGTGGTAACCTTATGGGATGTTTTAGAGCATATTGATAAAGCAGATGATTTTGTGAAAAAATGTGCCGCTGTTACTGCTAAAAATGGCTACCTCGTCTTGCAGGTTCCGCAAATTGATTCCTATTTTGCAAAAAAATATAAGGATCAATGGAAAATGATGAGTCTGGATCATGTAAACTATTTCGGTAAAAAAACCATTACCTTATTATTGGAAAAATACGGTTACAAAGTAGAAACCATCAAGTCTTCCTTCGAGATCAAATTGTTTATCATGTACACTATTTTACCCTTGATCAAACGGTTTAAGAAAAACAGACAAACTACTTCAGATCAGCCGGATAAGCCTATTAATTCTGCCGAGAGACAAACGTATTTTAATACCTTTACTCAAAAACCCATGTGGAAATTAAAGTTGTATATGTGGATGCACAATGTGATTTACAAAACGCTTTCTTTCCTTAATATTGGTGAAGAAATGATTGTGGTGGCGAAGAAAATAAACTAGGCTATTGAATTAACTGGTAAAGTAATTCGTCCTCATACTGATCGATGGCAATTTTGTTCCATTGCTTCTTTACACCGATGATTTTAAAGCCTAATTTTTCGAAGAGCTGAATACTTAATCTATTTGAACTGCTGATATTACAAAATAACTGGTTTACCAGTAATATTTGAAACGCATAGTGAATCACGCTGTTTAAAGCTTCCAGGGCATATCCTTTATTTCTAAATTCTTCGAAAATGAGTACCCCTACTCCTACTCTTGCATGTGCAGGCTCAAACTCAAATAAATCAACAGTACCAATGGTTTCCTGTGTTTCATTAAGGCAAATCATTAACCGCAGTTGTTTATTGGTATAAATATCCTGGTGAGACGATTCGAGGTATTGCCCTAAAACATGCTTACTGTAAGGAGCTTGTGTATTACTTACTTTCCAAACCGATATCTTATTTTCGCACTCATATAACGTTTCGAGATCTGCTGTTTCAACAGCCCGTAAAAAAATATGTTCTGCTTTAATAAACATCAGGAATTAATATGTGAGGCTTCTTGTTCTATAATCTGTTGAAGTTGTTGGTTTGTATATACCGGTAAAGAAAACTGTTCTTCATTAAGCCTTGCATCTATATGAAACCCAACTGTATCATAAATATAGGAATTTTGTTTTAACCGCTCTGTCATTTCAAATAACAATTCATTTTTATCATAACTTAAAGCGTAAAACTCCTGTAAAAATAATTTCACAGGGCTCAGGCAGGTTGCCTCGTTTGCTTCTACTTTCAAAAACTGTTTAATAAAATGTTCAAACACTTCTTTCTGGTAATCTAAACTAAACACCGGTTGTTTCACTAATTGAATCGCTAATGCTTCTATCTTTTTTTGCGAGATCATTTTCAGGAGAGCTTCTGACTTCACATTCAGTTCATGCCCTTTAATCGTTAAAGAACTATAGATCCCGTTAATGATAATACCTACATGTGGCGGAATGCGCGAGGAATGCAGAATAACGATCCAGGCGTTTTTTGATAGTATTGACGTATCAAAATCAGTAGTAACCCTTAACGTATAAACCCCTTCCTGTATCATCGGGGGTAAAAGTACGCAAAAAGAAAAAAATTAACGAAGAGTTAATCCTAATTTTTTACTGATTACACCTTCTTTTAATGAGAAGGTGGAAGCTTTGAAAATATCCAGATTTATTTCTTTCAGGATGTAATCGATCATCATTACAGAGATTACCATCATATCCGCCCGCATATGGATCAGGTAAGGCATTTGGTATCTTTCCTGAAGGGTGGATGCTCTTATTTTTTGACTGATAATATCATACTCTCCAAGGGGAATAAGGTATTCGGTTTGTTCACTATTTTCAACATACCTGTTAAATTCTCCCCCAATAAGATCCACCACCGAATCAAAGGCACCTGAAGAACCAATCAATTCGAGTGGAGCATATTTTTTCACCGCTTCTCTCAAAGGTTGAAGTTCTTTTTCTAAATAAGCATTAAACGCATGACGTTCTGCCTCCGTAATAGGATCGGAAGGTTTAAACCTATCCAATAACCTTGCTGCACCCAGCAAAAAGCTTTGCTTCCAAAAAATGGTTGTATCATTAGCGAGGATAAATTCTGTACTTCCTCCACCTATATCCATGATTAATGAAATATGATCCGCCATTTTCACAGCCATTTTGTTTCCGTAATATACCAGGTCCGCTTCTTCATCCCCGTCAATAATTGTGATGGAAACCTTGGCTATTTTCCAGGCCTCATCCACAAAATCCTGTCCGTTAGAGGCAGAGCGAATGGCAGAGGTAGCAAACGCAAACTCTTTTTCTACATTATGATCCAAAATATATTGCTGGTATTGCTTTAAAGCGCAAATACCCCTTTGAAAGGGCACATCGGCAATATACCCGGAATTGATGGTTCCTTCACCCAGCTTAACGGCTATTTTTGTATTAAATATTTTTTTAAATGTATTATCGGGAAGTTGCTCTCCAATAAGAAGATTGAACGTATTAGTACCCACATCTATAATAGCAAACACCATAATACGTCTGTTTTTTTTATTGTAAAAGGTATTGAAACCGTTGTCTCAAAAACCTACCGTTAAACCCTCGTTTCCGTTTATCTTTTCCCATGTTGGATGAAAAAATGATCATAATCTCATGAGATCCTTTTTGATAAGTTCTTAATGGAGAAGTCACAAAATCATATGAGTACGAAATTTGAATACAGTCTTTTAGCGTATAGCCCAATTGCAGAGCAATAGCATCATTAAAACGGAAGTCCAAACCGGCCATTAATTGTTTTTTCATATGCAAACGCAGGTTGTATTCAAAAGAAAAAGGAACTGCCGGAACATACACCGCCAAAACCGTATTTTCAAATACAAAATCCACATCATCGGCCCAGTTATAACCCGCAGAAATGTTATAATGAGGCGCATTGGTGTATTTTCCTTTCTTAACAGCATCTTTTTTGTAATATTCAAAAGCAGCTCCTGCGATATTATTTGCGCCAATTCCTAAATGAAACCGATCATTATAATACACTAATCCAAAACTTCCGTCAAAATTATGGGCTTTGTCTTCCACATACTGATTAATAGCTCTGTCCTGTTGATTACGAATCGTTACATCAGTTCCATCAAACCGCTGACGCATATAGTTCCCCTGTACACCAAACGATAATTCAGAATCCGGGAACTTGATATGATAAGCTGCAGTAAGGCTTCCTGCAAAGTTTTTAAAAGGGCCTACATCATCTTTAAACATAAATCCTCCCAATCCTAATTTTCCTTTAAGTAACCTCGAATTAATAGCCAATGCATACGTTTTTGGTGCCCCATCGTAACCCGTCCATTGATTCCGGTAATTTATCCTTACATCAAGCAGCCTTTTTGTTCCGCAAAATCCCGGATTTAATAGTGTTTGACTACTACGAAATTGTGTCCACCAGGGGTATTGTTGCGAAAAGGAACAAAAAGAAATGAAAAAGAAAGCAGATATAAAAAGGTGTTTAATCAATAGCTGATAAAAGAAATGAGATTAAGTTTAATTGATACGTTGACCGTTTTGGTATTTCACTATAAAACCACTAAATCCTTTTGATTGCAATTCGTCGCGGTATTTAATAGCTTCTTCTTTAGTTTTAAAGTTACCGGTTGTAACTTTATACATTCCACCAATATTATCAATACTTACATTTCCTGCACCTGAAAACCTGCTTTTATTAGGCTGTGTTGAAAAAGCGCCCAATTGAACTTTAAACGTCATCCCTGTTACTGCAGAAGAAGCCGATGTTTTGGTTTCGGTTGGAGTAGTAGATTTAACCGTTTCAACCGGTTTAGAAGACGTTACAGTTTCTACAGGTTTGGTTTCTGTAGGAGTTGTAGAAGTAACTGTTTCTACAGGCTTTGTTTCTGTAGGGGTTGTTGAAGTAACCGTTTCTACAGGGGTTGAATTTACAGCTACTGCGCCACCACCAATGGTTACAACTACAGGAGCTGCTTCTACTTCTTTCTTTTCGTTATTTTCAAGGTAATAAAATTTTTGAGCAAATGTGCCGGGACTAGCAGCATCGCTGTTTGCCTGTATATTGAATTTTATAGCAAATTCAGGCTCTCCGGGGACTGAAACCCACACAATTTTGGCTCTTTGGTTTTCAAAGGTGAAATTCCCCCCTTTTACATCAACTGATGAAACAATATAACCTGCCGGAACATCCATTTGGTATTTGGCGAAATTCCCCACCGCTCCTTTATTAATCTTTACTTCGGTTTCAATTGCCGTACCCGCATTAATCGTAGATGGCAAATTTGAGGTAACTGTAATTTGAGAAAAAGAGGCAGTTGTGATCGCAAATCCTAAAATCGTCAGTATTTTTTTCATAAGTTGTTAAAAAGTTAATAAACAAATATAATCAAATAACTTAATACCAAAAAAGTTTTAAAATTATACAGATTTCGAAATTCTATATTATGTTAAAAATCATAAAAGAAGATCGTAAAACCTACCCTTTCAATCCTTCACTCATCAGATAATATGCCTGACATAATATTATGATTCCTAAACGGATTTAATAGATATTTGACTATTTTTTAACAATAGCAATACGATTTTAGTCAAAAAATTGATATATTTTTGTGTCAATAGTCTTTAAAATATCAAATATTATATTATAAACTCCATCCTTTATGAAATTTTTATTCACTCTTACCTTTCTTACGTTTTGTAGTGTAGTGTTTGCACAAACAACTGAAACCAAACCCACTTCCCGGAAGGAAATTACGAAAATTCACTACTACATATTTAATGGATCTGCATCACAGGATCAATTGGATTTTCTTCGCCAGGATCTGGCAGCTATCGAATTTGTAAGTGAAGTGAAAATTGAATATAAACCGGAAAGAAATGCAGGTCAGATTCGGTTGATTTCAAAAGAATTAGCTATAGCCAGCGAAGGCGATAAACAATTTAGCCCAACGATTATTAAAAAGACCCTGATTAATAAAGGTCTTACTCCGGCAGAGTACCACAGCGAAATCATCAGCACACACTAATTTTATTATTCAAAAATATATTATGAAGAAAATTTACATTATTCTTTTATCTCTTTATGCGTTTACATGTACCTATGCTCAATCTGATAACTGTTCAGGCGCTGTGGCTCTCACTATTGGTAGCTGTGTTACAGGGAGCCCTGGTGCTACTCAAAACCTTCCGGGATGTGTGGGCAATGCCGATGATGATGCCTGGTACAAATTTACAGCTACCCAAACGTCTCACTTAATTACCGTTACAGGTTCTTCAGGATATGATGCCGTTATACAATTACTTTCAGGTGGTACATGCGGTAGTTTATCTTCTTTAAACTGTGTGGATAATACATTATCCGGGCAGGCAGAAACAATCAATGCTACCGGGTTAACAATAGGTGTCATCTATTATTTACGTATTTACGATTACTATGCGGGAACCAGTGCAGGAACCTTTACTACCTGCGTTACCTTGCCTCCTACTCCTCCTGGAAACAATAATTGCAGTGGAGCCAAAGCATTAACTGTAAATGGCTTATGCGTAAATACTTCTACTACTTCTTACGGTGCAACCCAGTCTATGGCGGGTTGTTCAGGGAATGCAGATGACGATGTATGGTTTATGTTTACGGCAAATAATTACACTCAAACTATTCAGGTTGCTTCTTCTGCGGGTATGGATGCGGTTGTTGAACTATTTTCAGGAACCTGCGGTTCATTAAGTTCTATTATCTGCCAGGATGTGACATTTTCGGGAGGTACTGAAACGATTAATGCTTCGGGATTAGCACCGGGAACCGTTTATTATGTAAGAGTGTACGATTATTACTCCACAGGAGGTTTCCCGTTTAGTATCTGTATCACAGGAGCCCCTATTGTTGTCGGTACACAGCCTAACGATGAGCCATGTAACGCTATACACCTACCGACTGTAACGGCAGATTGTAATTATTTATCTTTTTCAAATGTAGGTGCAACACTCACAGGTTCTGCTCCGTCGCCAACAAACTGTTTAGGTGGTACAGGCGTGTTTGGGGCTACGACGCAGGATGTATGGTTTAGTATTACAGTACCGGCAAGTGGTAATTTATGTATTACGCCACAGCCTAATTTAACAGGAACCGTTATTACGGATGGCGTGATGGCCCTTTATAGCGGATCCTGTGCAAGCTTAACCCAAATAACCTGTTCCGATGATGCTGATGGAACATCCGGAATTTATGATTACCCCGGTACTGCCAATGATTTCTTACCTTATATCAACCAAACAGGTTTAACACCAGGTTCTACTGTATACCTGAGGTATTGGGGTTGGGCTGGTTCTGATGGTGCATTTGGGCTATGTGTTCAGGCACCCACTAATGACGCCTGTGCCAATGCTTTATATATTTGTGATCTTAATGGTTACTCCGCTTCTACAAGCCCTGCTTATACGCCTGACAGGCCAGGAACCGGTACAGGACAAATGTATGCCAACAATGAAACTACTGCAGGTGTTAACCAAACGGATGGTACCAATACAGGAGGCCCTTTCGGATATTACCCATCTTCAAACGTTGCAGGCCCCTACTCTTCTCCGGCTATTGACGTTAATATTGAAAACAATTCATGGATACGCTTTACAGCCGGAAGCGTTACGGCTAATTTAAGAGTAACGGTTGGAAATTGTTGGGTAGGCGCTTACCCTAGTGGCGGTATTCAAATGCAAGTGTTTTCCGGGACAAATTGTAATAATTTTTTACCGGTATCCAGTTTCAAAGAAGGATCCAACACATTTACAGTAACTGCCAATGGCTTAACCGTTGGGAATGATTATTATTTAATGGTGGATGGCTATGCCAGTGATATCTGTAACTATACCATACAGGTCTTAGATGGGGTTGCCTTACCGGCGATTACGGCAGTGCCGGATAGCATATGCCCTGGCCAAAGTTCTTTATTAACAGCTCCATTGGGTGCTACAGGCTATACCTGGTACCCATCGGGATCAACTCCTGTTACCACCCGAACTATTTCAGTGAGCCCCGGAACTACTATGACTTACACGTGTATTGCCGGTGGCGTGTGCGGACAAAAACAAACTCTCACCAAAACGGTATATGTAAAAACCGTACCAACAGTAGCCATTAACGCAGGAGCTGCTATTACAACTTGCGGAACCCAAACCATTACCCTTACGGGAAGCGGCGCTAATACGTATACCTGGAGTACCGGCAGTACAGCTACATCCTTTACAACAGCACCCGTCTCGAGCACAACTTATTCTCTCATTGGAAAAGCCAGTAATGGCTGTACCAATACAGCTGTGAGTAATGTAACGGTGAACCCTATCCCTAATATAACAATTGCCGGAACCAATACCATCTGTTTCGGACAATCAACAACTCTTACTGCCAGCGGGGGAATCAGCTATACCTGGACCCCAGGAGGCACGGTTGCTTCCAGTATTACAGTAAATCCTACAACCACCACTGTTTATAATGTTACCGGAGTCAACGCTTTCGGTTGTTCTAAAACTGTTTCTGTACAAGTGGTTGTCAACGCTTTACCTACTGTTACATCAAGTAGTGTAACTATCTGTAGTGGAAAAACAGGAACCCTTACTGCAGGCGGCGCATCAACGTACAGCTGGAGTACAGGAGCTACTACCGCCAGTATGTCTGCAAGCCCTGCTGTAACTACAACCTATACGGTTACGGGAAAGAATGTTAACAATTGCAGTAATACAGCGATAGGACAAGTCTCCGTGGTAGCATTACCAATTATTACTGTTCCTTCAGCAACAATATGTCAAAGCACAACGCTTGCACTCACCGCCAGTGGAGCAAATACTTACACATGGTCCACTTCTCAAAACGGGCCTTCTATTTCTGTTACCCCCACTGTTACTACTACTTATACGGTAAACGGAACAGCCGTTAGTACTTGCTCAAACAGTACAACAGTTTCCGTAACTGTAAATACCTTACCGCAACTTAGCTCTACTCCCAGTGTGTCGCCCAGTAATTGTGGGGCATCAACGGGTTCCATTACTAATGTAAGTGTAACAGGTGCCCCGGTATTAAGCTATACCTGGACAAACGGAGCCAGTACAAATGTGGGGTCAACTCCTAATTTAAATAGCCAGCCAGCAGGAACTTATAATTTAAAGGTAAAAGATGGAAACGGATGTACCAATAATTTCGGTCCTTACAGTATTACCAATCCTGGTGCTCCTGCTGCACCAACGGCAAGCGCTACCATAAACTCAATTTGTGTAGGACAAACTATTAATTTAAATGCGGGTACGGCCTCCGGTGGAACGTATAATTGGTCGGGGCCTAGTAGTTTTACCTCTACCACACAAAACCCTACTTTACCTAATGCAACAACTCCAATGGGAGGCGTTTATTCTGTGTATATTACAGCTTCCGGTTGTAGCGGCCCTGCAACCAATGTAACGGTTACCGTTAATCCATTACCTACTCCTAACGCGTCTTCTACTCAAACGGCTTATTGTGTTGGTAATACCATTAATTTGTTTGCTTCTTCAGCTGCAAGTTATACATGGACAGGGCCCGGAAGCTTTACTTCAACGATTCAAAATCCTTCTATTACAAATGCATCCACCGTAAGCGCTGGTACTTATACTCTACAGGTAAATAATGCGAGTGGTTGTTCCGGTATAACAACTATAACTATTGGAGTCAATGCAAATCCTACAGTCACTGCCAGCGCAAATCCAAATGTGATTTGTGTGGGTAATACCATTAATTTAAATTCAGGTGGTGGAACTACTTATAGCTGGTCGGGGCCAAACGGTTTTTCCAATTCAACTCAAAACCCCAGTATTCCAAATGCCGGCTCACCAAATGTGGGAGATTATACCGTTACAGTAACAAACGGTAATTTATGTTCGAGTACGGCTATTGCATCTGTAACAATTGTAACCCTTCCTTCATTTACCATGACGAGCAATGCAGCAAACATTTGCTATGGCGGAAGCATTCAGTTTAATGCAGGTTCGGGGCCTTATACGTATTCATGGAATGGGCCAAATTCCTATACTGTTGCCAATAGCACTAACCCTGTTATAAATAATGCTACTCCGCTTAATTCGGGAACTTATACGGTTACCGCAAGTGCCGGCTCCTGTTCTTATTCCCAGACCTTATCAGTCAATGTATACCCTCAAATTATCGTAAATGCTTCCGCCACAAATTATGTTATGTGTTCGGGTTCTGTGGCAAATTTAGCTGGTACAGGAACTGGGATTTATGCATGGACAGGGCCGAATAATTTTTCTACGGCTACTCAAAACCCGCAAATACCGAATGTTCAGGCAAATGCAGGTGGCATCTATACATTAACTATTACTGACGCCACTACCAATTGTTCGGCAAGTGATACAGTTTCATTAACAATCAGTCCGGCTCCTTCTTTATTATCTCTATCAGGAGATTCTACCTGTTATGGCCAGCAATTACATTTGAATGCCAGTTTTGGAAACGGTGTCACGGTAAACTGGTATAGCGATGCTGCTTTAACAAATCTGGTTCAGGCTAATTCCATGAGTTACCAACCTACTCCATCCGCTAACGGAACCTACACCTATTATGTACAGGGCGGAATAGGAAATTGTAAAAGTACTGTTACCAGTATCACAGGACAGTTCTATAATATAAATGCCATAGCTACTGCCGATGTATATACAGGAGATGCTCCTTTAGCTGTGAACTTTACGGGTAGTAATAGCACAGGTGTAACATCCACCGATCATTTTAGCTGGGTATTCGGAGATAATACAGGAACAAGCGTTGTAAATCCTAATCACATTTTTACCAGTGAAGCTACGTACACCGTTGTATTAACGGTAACAGATGTTGAAAGCGGATGTATGGATACCGCAACCGTTATTATAAAAGTAGAAGATGATTTCACGGTTATTGTACCAAATGTATTTACTCCGAATGGCGATGGCGCCAATGATTTTTTCCATGTAAATGTAAAAGGTGCTAAAACGGCCGAAGGACTTATTTATAACCGTTGGGGACAATTATTATACAGTTGGGATGTATTGAATGCCTCATGGGATGGTGTTGCCGCCAATGGCGAAAAATGCCCTGATGCTACGTATTATTATTTAATTAAAGTAGTTGATAAAAAAGATAAGGAACATTTGTTCCCGGGTTATGCCCTGATCATCAGATAAAAAAAGCCTGCTTTATAATTAAAGCAGGCTTTTTTATGGAATAAATTCATTGTATGTTATTCAAAATACTCTTTCATTCTATCAAAGAATCCTTTTTCTTTTCGGTTTGGATTGGGCTCAAAGTTTTTAGAGTCTCTTAAACTTTCCAACGTTTTCTTTTCTTCAGGTGTTAAATTCTGAGGTGTCCATACATTGATGTTTACCAACAAATCCCCGGTTCCGTATGAGTTAACATCCGGTAATCCTTTCCCTTTTAACCTTAATACTTTACCACTTTGTGTACCTGGTTCTATTTTAATTTTCACTTTTACATCAACTGTCGGCACTTCTATACTTGTACCTAAAGCTGCATCTACAAAATTAACGTAGCTATCGTAAAATAAATTATTCCCGTCGCGTTTTAATTCCGGATCTTCTTCTTCTTCGATCAATACTAACAGATCTCCGTTAATTCCTCCACGTGGGGCTGCATTTCCTTTTCCACCAACCGATAACTGCATTCCTTCGGCAACACCTGCCGGAATATTGATAGAAATAATTTCTTCTTCTCTTACAATACCATCCCCATTACAGGTTTTACATTTATCTTTTACTGTTTTTCCTTCTCCACCGCAACCGGTACAGGTTGTTTGGGTTTGCATAGCACCCAAAAAAGTTTGTTGTGTACGCACTTGTACACCCGAACCGTTACATAATTTACAAACTTCTAATTGTCCGTTTTTAGCACCACTGCCTTTACAGGTATGGCAACTTACAAACTTATTTACTTTCAGTTTTTTCTCAACGCCTTTTGCGACTTCTTTAAGGGTCATTTTTACTTTAACTCTTAAATTGGATCCACGCATCACACGTCTTCCTCCACCCGATCTTCCACCGCCAAAGCCTCCTCCGAAACCGCCGCCGCCAAAAATATCTCCGAACTGGCTGAAAATATCATCCATATTCATTCCGCCGCCGCCATAGCCACCACCGCTTGCCGAACCACCAACTCCTGCATGACCATACTGATCATAGCGTTGTTTCTTTTCAGGATTACTCAGGATTTCGTATGCTTCCGCAGCTTCTTTAAATTTTTCTTCGGCTGCTTTATCGTCAGGGTTTTTATCGGGATGGTACTTAATAGCCAGCTTGCGATAAGCCTTTTTAATCTCATCGTCGCCGGCACCTTTGTTAATGCCTAATATTTCATAAAAATCGCGTTTGCTGCTCATCGTCTTCTTTGTCTCTGATTAATTTCCTACTACTACTTTTGCAAAACGAATTACTTTTTCGCCCAACTTATACCCTTTTTCCACATCTTCTACTACTTTTCCTTTTAAATCTTCGGTAGGAGCCGGAATATGTGCAATAGCTTCCATAATGTCAGCATCAAATGTTTGGCCGGTAACGTCCATTTGTTCCAAACCTTTACTTTTAGTGGTAACTACCAATTTATGATAAATCAGTTTCATCCCTTCTTTTATAGCTTCAATGTCTGTAACGGTTTCATTTGCTTTAATGGCACGCTCAAAATCATCAATGGAAGGGATAAAGGCTTTAAATACATCTTCACCTGCCGAACGAATTATCTCCGATTTTTCTTTGATCATACGCTTTCTGTAATTGTCAAATTCTGAGTATAAACGTAAATATTTGTCGTTTAACTCGGCTATTTTGGCTTCAAAGTTAACAGGTTCTCCGGTAGTTGTGCCTTCTGTGGCTTGTTCTGCCATTTCTTCCTGATTTAGGTCGGTAGTATGATCGTTTTCCTTGTTAATTAGTTCGTTTTCGTTATGTTCCATTATAGATAATTTTTGTAAAGTTAACATCAATATGTTTGCCACATCGTAAAAAACGAAAAATTGTCAGGTTTTAATTAAAATAGCTTACTTTTTAGCAGTTAGCGTTGTTGTGTCATATAACTATTAGTTGATTTGTATGGAATTGATGCCTAAAAAAATGATATATTTAAAGGCAATATTTTAGCTGTTTTCTAGTTATAAACGTATGAACATAAGATTATCCTTTTTACTGGCATTTACTGTTATTTTGGCCCAAATGCATGCACAGGTTAAAATAGGTGAATGGACGGATCATTTAGATTACAACAATGCAAAAAGTGTTGTAAAAGCCGGTTCTATTGTGTATTGTTCAAACGGAAGCGGTTTGATAAAATACAATACAGATGATAATAGTATTGAAAAACTTACAAAAATTAACGGTTTATCGGATGTCGGCGTAAAGCTTCTACGTTATAATCCTTACAACAATATGGTTGTGGTGATTTATGAAAACTCCAATATTGATTTGATCAAAGACGAAAAAATCACCAATTTCCCTGATATAGAACGAAAATCCATTACCGGCAGCAAAACCATTAACGAAATTTATTTTGATAAGGGTATTGGCTATATTGCCTGTGCTTTTGGAATCATAAAACTGGATTTAGGCAAAATTGAAGTAAAAGATTCTTATTTTTTTGGGAATACAGGCTCTTATTTAAACGTTCACCAGGTAACCTCAAATGATACATGCCTCATGGCTGCTACCGATTCGGGAGTTTATATCGGAAAATCGAATAAACTGCTGACTAATTTTGCCAACTGGCGCCAGGTGACAAATTTGCCAAAAGGCCCCTACAATGCTATTGTAAAATATGATTCCAAAATCATTGTTAATTATTCGGCCAGACTCAAAGCAAATTTAAACATGATGGATACACTCTATCAGTTTGATGGAGTATCCTGGTCCTATTTTTCACAAAAATCTTTTCCATATGAAATTAAACGATTGTATGATTATAGCAGCGCTAACCGAATAGTAACCCTTGATTTGTTTGGCGTAACACTGATTCAGCCGAGCAACAATAATGTATCGTCTGTAACCTCCTACGAATCAAACGTATATGCCAGTATCAACGATGTGTTTTATGAAGATCATGAACCGCAATACCGCTTGTTTTTTATTGCGGATAATTATTTAGGTTTAATAAAATCCTATGGAAATTATCCTGAACCTAATATTCGAATAAATGTGAACGGGCCAAATACTAATTTAGTAAATGACCTGGATGTAAATGATGGGTATTTGTATATGGCTCCTACTTTTTTAGGAGACCAGTGGAATAACCAATACAATCCGCCTTTGATGAATAGTTATAAAGACAAAACATGGTCTACCATTTCGGGGCCATTAACAGATACGATTATTGATATTAATTGTGTGGCAGTAGACCCAAATGATAAAACACATGCATCGTACGGTAGTTGGGGTAAAGGAGTTATTGAAACCAGGAAAAATGTACCAACCAGGGTTTACAATTCGGGCAATAGCCCATTATCTATTGCATTTGGCTCTAATCATGATGTGCGTGTTGGGGGAATGACTTATGATAAAAATTCTAATTTATGGGCTGTATCGAGTTTAAATAATAATTTTTTAAATGTTTTAAAAAAGAATGGCACCTGGATCAACTTCGATTTTAGCTTATTTTTCTCTACAAATCCGAATGCCGGAAAAGTAATGGTGGATAAAAATAACCAAGTGTGGATACAGTTGGCTCGTGGCCAGGGATTAATGATTTTTAAGCCAACTGAAAACTTTTCACAACCCAATGCCAATAATACCAAGGTGTTTTCGTCAGCCGTTGGCTCAGGCGCTTTGCCTTCTACTGATATTAATGCGATGGTGGAAGACCTTGACGGGCATGTATGGATAGGTACAGGTAAAGGAGTAACTATTTTTTATAACCCGGAAGCTATTTTTACGGGATCGAACTGGGACAGCCAGCAAATTTTAATTGAGCAGGATGGAAATGTTCAGATTCTCCTGGCAAAAGATGGTATCACCTCTATTGCTATTGATGGTGCCAACAGAAAATGGATCGGTACGGAGAGTTCTGGTGTTTATTGTTTCTCTGCCGATGGACAAACTCAAATTTATCATTTTACAGCAGAAGGAAGCGAGCTCTATTCAAATATTATAAGAGATATTGCAGTGGATGGCACGACGGGGGATGTATTTATTGCTTCAGAAAAAGGGATTCAGTCTTTTAGAACTTCTGTGATAGCAGGCTTCGATGCTTATACAAATGTTCATGCGTTTCCTAACCCTATAAGGCCTAATTATGGCAGTAATGTTTATATAACGGGCTTAATAGATGCTACTATTTTGAAGGTGACGGATGTTGCCGGTAATATGGTATGGGAAACAAAATCGGAAGGTGGACAAGTAGAATGGAATTTAAAAACCATTAATGGCACAAGGGTTTCATCAGGTGTTTATATGATCTATTGTTCTTCGGCTGATGGCGAACAAAAATCGGTTACAAAATTATTGGTTATTAATTAATGCTGGTTACTACACATGGTATCATATTACATAACGTAAAATATGCTGATACCAAAGTCATATCAAAAGTTTACACGAAAGATTACGGGCTTATCAGCCTGAACATTCATGTAAGTAATAGCCCCAAAGCCAAAATAAAACCGGCGTTAATACAGCCTCTCTCGCAATTGGAACTGGTGTTTTCTTTAAAGGAAAATAAGGAAATCCATCAATTATCTGAAGCTAAACCTGTTTATATTTACAGCGATCTTTCTCAACATTTTATTAAGTTGTGTATTGCCCAGTTCATTAATGAAGTACTCCATAAATGCCTGAAAGAGCAAAGTAAAAATGAAGAGTTATATGAATTTATAACCCATATCCTTCAATGGCTCGATGTGAATAACGAAGGTTTTCATGACCTGCACATATATGTTCTGTTTGAACTGTCGAAGTACCTGGGGTTTTATCCTTCCAATAATATTACGGCAAGAGATAAATTTTTTGATACAAGGGAAGGCAAATACCAATCTTATTCGCAAAGCTTTCCTTTAAGTTTTGACGAAGAACAATCTAAATTATTTGCACAATTATTTACGTATAACCTTAGTAGTAAAAGGTATTATACAAAAACAGAACGGTTAAATTTATTGGATTGTTTAATGGCGTATTACAAAATGCATATCCCCGGACTGCATGAATTTAAATCGTTTCCCGTATTGCAGGAAACCCTCAATAGTTAAGCTTTTTAAGGGAAATAAACAGCCGTGAGTGTTTTTATAAACACTTTATGTTTAGTGCCATTGATTAAAAATAAGTTCACTGAGTCTGTTGGTTTTGTTTTGTGTTTTAACTCAAAATAATAAGGTATGGTTTGCCAACGGGAGTTGCTTAACACATATTTATTCAGCGGAAAATAAAACGACTCCTCTACTCCATCGGCATGCTTTATATGGCATACTACTGTTGCATTTGCAAACACATTACTTTTTAATGTAATCAACCCAAACACATTGTGATTGGTTATTTTACGGGCAGGGAGTTCCATTAATTTTGAGTAAGGATTTAGCTCATTCAATGCCAACGAAAACCCATTTTGCCTGGTGGTATCTATAAATACCTTATCCGTATAGGTGCTGTCAAAATTAACCGTAATTACTTTTTTTTCATCCGAAGGAAATGGTGTAAAAGAAATAGTTCCGGTTAAGGCCGTTAAGGCAGTATCCTTGTTCATACCCAGATAATACAGTAACTCGGGTGTATTAAAAAAATTGGTCCATTGGTAGGTTATTTTCTTTGGACGATTGGTGAGTATGAAATTATGAAGTAACTGAGCATCTGCTTTTGAATTAAAATCGTAGAGTGTTTTATTCGTAGAATCATTAAAGCTAAAATTATTTTGAACCAAACAATTCGATCTCAACGAATGCGAATAGAACAGGAATACGATGGTACCGGTGCCTGCCATAAACACTAATGCCAGCATCCATTTTTTATTTTTAGAATATTGGCTCACTCCAATAAGGAGAAAAATCATACATACGAGTAAGCTATAGCTAACGATTAAAGCGGTTACAAAGCCAGGATTTTGGTAAGTAAATTCAATGCTATGTGCTCCCTTTGGAATACTCACCGACATAAGTAAACCAGCGTTCCACAAAATGGGTGCTTGTATTCCGTCCACATTTACCAACCAACCGGTGAAATACGATTGTTGCAAATTTAAAATAACATCTTCCGGAGTATTTACAGTTACGGCTATTTTAGCAGGTGAAAAAAAGGTGTATTGAAATGGAATCTCTTTATTGCAAGGATGAAAAGTAGTTCTGATGAACGAACGACTTGTATCTACTGGTAATTTAACCGGGATTTCTTTTTGAGGTACCGAAAAATAAATGAACGGATAGCTCTGCAAAGAATCTTTTAGGTCCGGTAAATCACGAGTTAAGCGATCATAATTCATGAAATAGAAAGAGGTCCAGGCATCATCATTTACCAGTTGCTTTTTAAATGCTCCGGTATTCTTCCAAAACCCTTCGATGTAATTAAATTTGTACTTCGTTTCATTTATAGCATCTTTTGATGGAAATGGAAAGCCTCGTTGTAACCTGGCAAAATTCCCCTGAAAGGTTTGGGGCTTTACATTGGTAAATGCCGTAAACTGCCCATATATCAATACGATTACAGTTAGTTCTATAAGTGAAAAGACCACTGTTTTTCGTTTAAATCCTGAAATAGAAATTTCTTTATGGAGGAATACGTATGTTATGACGATTAGAAATAATTGGATCACCGATGTATAAAATACCAGTTCTAGAGGATTGGTATGAATAATTTTCTGGTTAAATCCTTGTTCTGTGCTCGTTAAAAAAGTGAATTTTTCTATTTTAGAAAAACAGAAACCGCTAATACCAATAAGTACCAATGCTACTGTCGAAAAAATAATGAGTCTTAATTTTTTGCGATCATAAAATAGTTCTATCGTTTTACTAAAGTTTAAAGCCAAATAACACAGCAAAAACAGAATTGCTACCACCCTTAATAATGAAGGGAAACGAAACAGTTTAAAGCCAGGCAGCAGGTAATACATTACCTGGCGAATAGGAGTGGCATCGCCAAAAGAACCTAATAGATAAACAAATGCAAAGCTGAGTAAAATAATATCCAGGGTAGTTTTATTCTTTTTAAAAAGAGACATCATTACCAGTAGAAATGGAAGTGTTCCTATAAATACGTTACGCATAGTAACATCCGTATTAAACCACTGATCATGCCCAATAGTTAACAATGGATTGATAAAAGAAATAAGCCCTATTGGTGGAAACGGATTGGACATGACATCTTCTACGGCCATTCCGTTTAAACGGGATACAAAAGGCTGTGATTGAAGTTGAGTGACTAAAACCGGGCTCAACAAAATGAGTAATACCATTACGGCAATAACTCCAAAAAGCACTTTATACTTCATGCTTTGATAATCTTTGGCTTTATAATGCGTTATGATCTTTGTAAAGAATAAAACTATAAAAAACGGTAACACCATAAATGCAAATGCCTGGTAACCCAGTGTTACCAATAAATACGAAAAGAGGCATAGCAACAGGGTGTTCTTTAAATCGGTGTTTTGAAGCCAGAGCAAAAAATAAAGGACCACATATGGTAACCAAACAAGCCCTAAAATGGTAACTAAAGACTGCATATGAGCTGTTACCAAACCACTGAGCAGATAAATACACGCTATATAAAACGCCGCTCTTGCACTTTTAGATAAATACCTGCTTAATAGAAATGTACCTAAAGCGGCTAAAAATAAATAGATAATACACTGGAGATGCAGTATCACATAATTATAACCAAACAGAATACCTGTTAGCAGCACTTCCACGTTCCAGTTTGTGTATTGTAAATCGGCGTGTGCCGGGAAACCACTTATTTGATAGGGGTTCCATAATGGTAAGAGTCCCTGTTGAAAACACTCCCCAGCAAAATATTTGGTAGATAGGGCTACATCAATATCATCATTTAATAAAGTGCTTTGAAAAAATGTAAGGGGAAAGTAGCAAAGTATAACTACGAGTAAAAGTAAAAGCTGGTATTTATATTTGGCAAGCACGCTTGGAGTTTAACGATGGACAGGACTTAAACGTTAGTTAGTTTTTAATGAATCTGAATTCTGTCCTACGATTGTATTCCTGCTCTTTATCAGAACATTCCACACCATTTACACAACGGTTTCTTATTTCCGTTTCCCCTTTTCCAATAGCTTTTAATCGTTGCCGGCCAATACCTTTACTCACAAGATAATCAATAACAGCACCAGAGCGGTTTTGTGAGAGTTTTAAGTTACTCGCATCGTCTCCCAAGGCATCGGTATGTGAAACAACCTCTAGTTTTACCAGTGGGTAAGCATTTAAAATAACGAGTACTTTATCCAGAACAATTTCGTTTTCGGTTAAAATAGTGTACTTCGACGATTCATAATATACATTCTCCGTTACCGTTAAATCCTTTTTATCGGTTGAATTAAATTTTTTGTATTTCATGGTAATATCATCGTCTTCCTCTATTTCACTCAGTTTTTCGACATCAATGGACAATAATTTATATTCAAAGTTTCCTGCTGAATTCTTTTTAAATTCAGAAACCAATTCGCCATTCTGCTTTGCTAAAAAAACTCTGGGACCACCTTTTGTTTTATTATTCTGTTCAATCCTGATACTTAATTTTTGTGTTGTATCGATCTGTTTAAATCTAAAATCTCCAAAGTTATCTGTTGCCGTTGTTTTAATGGTGTCTTTATTTTCTTTAATTAAGTAAACGTGATGTTCCGTTAAGGGCGATTTGTTTTTATCCCCTATGAGTAATTTCCCCGAAATATCGGCTGTGGAATAAGATGCATTAACCTTGCAGATATTTTGAAATGTTTTTTCGAGAACTTCAATACTATCAGTTTCCACATATAAACGCCCCTTAGGGTTCACAAGGAATAAAGTTGGCATTTTAGTGACTTTAAAAGCACTCACGGCTTTATCTTTTAATTCACCCTGGGCCAGGTAATTGGTTTTTTTACCGGTAAATTTAGATTTGTTGTAGTTTGTTTCCGTTAACAGGGTTTTCCATTTACCATAGTCTTTTTCAACACAAATGGTCACAAATTCAATATCACTGGCACCTTTGCAGGCATTATTCTCATATTTGTTTAAAATTTTCTCGACATTATTATTAAAAGCAATCAACTCTTTAATGGAACTAGACGCTGAATAAAAATAAACCAATACAAAGCGATCGTTTAAGGTTTTACCATTGGGAAGGTCAATAGTTGTCGTTTTTTTATCCTGGTCTAAAACCGTTACTCTTGAAAAAGGGATTTTATCTCCCATATTTAATTTCTCGTTTTTTTGAGCATAGGTCACTATACTTAAAAGGAACAGAATCATACCACTAAAATGCTTCATACTACTTTGGCAATTTGTTTGAATCAATACGTGAATTTGGTGATTCTAAGGTAGTTAAAAATTTTATACAACCTATTTTTTAGTGAATTTAAATTCCGTACGGCGGTTGTATTCATGCTCTTTATCAGAACAATCTACATCGTTAAAGCAACGGTTACGTATTTCTGTTTCGCCCTTTCCTTCGGCTTGGAGTCTTTCTTTCGAAATTCCTTTTGAGATCAGATAATTTATTCCTTTTTCGGAGCGTTTAAGTGAAAGATCCAGGTTAGTGAGATCATCGCCCTGCGAATCGGTATGAGATATAACCAGGAGTTTAAATTCAGGATAAAGATCCAATACTTCCTTTACTTTATCCAGGATTCTTTTCGAGTTAGGACTCAATTCACTTCTACCAAGGTCATAATAAAGAGTTTCAGTAATTATAAAGTGAATAGGCTCTTTTGTTTTTATTTGAGTGAATTGTAAATCGGTATCCTCTTCTATAGCATCTAAAGAGGTAAAACTAGACAGTTCGGCCTGTAGCAATCGGAATTCAAAGCCACGGTCTGTTGCCTTAAACTTTCCTACTTTTCGACCCGACTGACTCGCGAGCACAACAAATTTTGAATTTTTCTTTTTCGTTTTTACATTAATGATATAATCCTGGTTTAAATCGGGTAACTGCGTGTTAAAATCACCGTACTGATCGGTAGTTAGCTTTGCTATGGTATCATAATTACTTCCTGATAATATAAACACAGGTTTATTGGCATAAGGAAGGTGGGATTTGTTTTTTTCTTCTGTTAAAATTTTCAACTTCAAAAAGCGCGATCTCAATACATTTCCGTCGCATGCCAGTTCCGCTATATCTTCTGTTTTTCTGGTATAACCACAAAATTCATTTTTTTCATCATATACTAATAACAAAGGGAAATCTTTTTCAGTTAAATTCAACGATTTGAAAACAGAAGTAACAGGCAACGAATAGATTTGTGTTGGGATAAGCGATTCAAAATCTTTAGAAGCTTTTTTGGTTAACTGCCCCGAAAAGTAAATAGGAAAAATGGATGCTTTTTCTTTATCAAACACAAACCTGGCTCCGTTATACATTACTTCGGCCCATGCTTCTGTTTGTAAATTATAAAATAAAAACACTTTTTTTTCTGCCGTATTCAGATCATAGTTTTCTGTAACATTTGCCTTAGTTCTAATTTGAAAATCAGATAATGTTAAATGTTGCGGAAAATATTTTTGCGCTGCAAGATTGGTATAAAAGCCTAAAGAAATGATGAAAAACAGGACCTTATTCATTCTGGTAAAATATAAATTCTGTTCTCCTGTTAACATTCAACTCTTCTTCACTACATTCTACTCCATCAATACAGCGATTCAAAGGTTCTTCTTCTCCTTTTCCAATCACTTTCATCCTGCTTTTTGCCAGGCCTTTCGATGCAAAATAACTCGCTACCGATGCAGACCGTTTTAAAGAAAGCGCTTTATTATTTTCACTGTTGCCTCTACAATCCGAATGAGAAATAATCTCAACAACCGCCTTAGGGTAATTTTTTAATTTCACCAATAACACATCTAATTTTGATTTTGATTTTTCCGATAAAGCAAATCCACCATTCTCGTATAAATTTTCACTGAAATATAATTCCTTGATAAACGTTTTGAGTTTAACATCCTGTGGCTCGTTCAACGGTTTTAAAAATGATAATTCAATATCCAGTAATTTATAGGAGAAACACGTTTCTCCCTTATCAAATTCAGAAACAATTATTCCTTTTTCATTGGCCAGTAATAGATTGTCATCTTCTTTAATCTTTTCACTTTTATGAATGTTTAAGGTTAAACCGGCCATATTGGAATTATTGAGCGTAAATTTCCCGTTTTCATTTGTAGTGGTTGTTTGAACCGTATCTTTTTGATCGTTTATTAAATAGATCTTCTCATTAACCAATGGAGTTATAGTGGCTGACCTTACTAAAATCTTACCGCTTATTTTAGTAGATGGCTTCATGTCACTTGCAAAGTCTCTTCTTTCATCCAGATAATTGATAATGGTATTTACATCCGGATTTATAAAGATGATTTTTCCAAACTCATTAACCAATAACGTTGTGGGAACCTCGTTTAACTTAAAACTTTTAATATAAAAATCATTAAACCCTTTTAAGCAAATACCATTGTTTATTGATTCGAGTCTATATTTGGCAATATCCTGTTGCCATGCATTTCTATCGCTCTGCAAGGCTATTGTTAACATTTCAAAGCCATCGCATGTTTTGTAGGGCTCCGCGGAATATTTTTTTTGAATAAGGGAATATTTATAAAAGTTGGCTAATGATTTTGACGTTGATGATGACCAAAAATGGATCAGCATGATTTTATTATTGTAAGGAAAATTGAAACTTTGAATAGAGTTTTCTGAGGTAGTAACAACAATAGAAGGGCATTTATCATTTACATTTAGCCCTGTCGATTGATCCTGAGATACCAAAAGGAAACTAAAAAAAGAAAAAGATATGGTAAAAAGTAAAGTTTTCATTTGAATAATTGAAATATATTTTATTTTTTAAAGGATTGTATTTTAGCGGGTAGTGCCTCGCCTCTTAAGTTCTTAGCTATAATGATGCCACGTTGATCTACTAAAAAATTAGTTGGAATACCTTGTACCTGGTATTTAACAGCAGCAGCATTGCTCCAAAATAGTAAATCACTTACATGGTATGGCCAAATGAGTTTGTCTTTTTCAATAGCTTTGATCCATTTATCTTTATCAGAATCCAACGACACACTTAATATTTCAAAGCCCTGGCCATTCATAAATTTTTCATTATGGTTAGCAGCATAAGTAGCAACCACTGTAGGGTTCTCGGCCCGGCAAGGCCCACACCAGCTGGCCCAAAAATCAATCAACACTAATTTGCCCCTTAAGGAGGATAATTTAATGATTTTCCCTGTAGGGTCGGCCATTTCAATTTCAGGAGCCTGGTTTCCTAAATTCAGCCCTACAACCACATCTACCCTGATACTTCCTTTATCCGCTTTTGTATCAGTCGATTTAGGAGATACATCAGTATCTGTAGTTGTTGCAGCTGTTTTGGCTGTGTCTTTTTTAGATTTACAGTTTGTCAGCAAACAGGCTGATGCTAAAATTAAAAAAGCAGTAATATATAATTTCATAAGTCGGTTTCTGTTATTTATACTTCAGCAAAAAATATGCCCATCATCATTTATTACTTATTCCCCAGAAAATGATGGTTATTTCATCCTTAACGGTCTTTTCTGATAATTTCAGCACCTATAGCGTTTAATCGTGTATCAATTTTTTGATACCCTCTGTCTATCTGGTTAATATTGAAAATAGTACTTTTTCCTTTTGCGCTCATTGCCGCAATTAATAAAGCAACACCGGCCCTGATATCAGGTGATGCCATTTGTATGGCACGCAACTGAACTTTTCTATCAAGCCCCATAACGGTTGCACGGTGTGGGTCGCACAAAATGATCTGCGCTCCCATTTCAATTAATTTATCGACAAAAAATAAACGGCTCTCAAACATTTTTTGATGCACCAACATATTGCCACGCGCCTGAATAGCTGTAACCAATATAATACTTAACAAATCGGGGGTAAAACCGGGCCATATAGCATCCGCCACGGTAAGCATGGAACCATCAATAAAGGTATCGATTTCATAATGTTCCTGTGAAGGGATATAAATATCATCTCCACGGCGTTCCATCTGAATTCCTAATCGGGAAAACACTTTTGGAATACATCCTAAATTATCATAGGAAACATCCTTAATGGTAATTTCTGACTGAGTCATGGCTGCTAAGCCAATAAAAGAGCCAATCTCAATCATATCCGGCAAAATGCGGTGTGTTGTCCCTTTTAACGAAGTAACTCCTTCAATCGTTAATAAGTTGGACCCTACTCCACTTATTTTTGCGCCCATGGCATTGAGCATTTTACAGAGTTGCTGTAAATAAGGTTCGCAGGCTGCATTATAAATGGTGGTGGTTCCTTCTGCTAAAACGGCTGCCATTAAAATATTGGCAGTTCCTGTTACAGATGCTTCATCCAAAAGCATGTATGCCCCTTTTAATTTTTTGGCAGTAACTTTAAAATTTTCGGTATCACTATCGTATTCAAACTTTGCCCCTAAATTTTCGAAGCCAATGAAATGAGTATCCATACGACGACGGCCAATTTTATCTCCGCCGGGCTTAGGCATATAAGCTCTTCCAAAGCGAGCCAGCATAGGGCCAATAATCATGGTTGATCCTCTTAAGCCTCCTCCTTTTGTTTTAAATTCAGGAGATACCAAATAATCAACATTTATTTCATCAGATTGGAACGTATATTCTTCGTGCCCTGTTTTTTCAACCTTTACCCCTAAATCACTCAACAAATCAATCAGTTTATTGATGTCAACAATATCAGGAATATTACTAATCGTTACTTTTTCGGGGGTTAATAAAACGGCACATAAAATTTGCAATGCTTCATTTTTTGCTCCCTGTGGGATAATATCTCCTTTTAATTGCTTGCCTCCTGTAACTTCAAAAATTGCCATATAATACGTTTAGGATTAACGGTTATTAGTATTGTTATTATTGCTTCTGTGCTTGAATTTATTTTTGTTCTTTTTAAAACGGCTTTTATTGCTATTGTTACCGCCTCCACCACCGGCATTAACCGTAATAGGCATTTGGTTGTTATGATTTTTGTTTTTAAGCTCATTGGCGTGCGTTAAGGCAGAGCTTTCATCAATGACCAATTCATTATTGGTCATTTCTTTAAATTGCTTAAAAATCACATCATCGGTAACCGAATCTTTATTCCAGTTTACGTAAGATTTTTTTAAGTGATTAGCGATCAATCTCGATAATTCTTTTTTCTCAGGGCCTTCTTCATAAGTTTTAGCCACATCAATAATCCGCTCAATGGTTTTACCGTAGTGTTTGTATCTTATTTTTGTTGCAGGATAAGGAACAATAGCCGGTTTAGTTGTAAATGTTTCCGCATTTGGACGTGGATAAGGCGAATCAACATCTAATTTGAATTTAGAAATCAAAAATAAATGATCCCATAATTTATGCGTAAAATCAGCAATATCGCGCAAATGCGGATTAAGCTGCCCCATAATTTGAATAATTGCCTTAGCACATTTGTTACGTTCGTCACGGTCTTCAATGGTAATGCAATGATCAATCATTACCTGTATATTTCTTCCATATTCGGGGATCTGTAAATGAGGAAGTTGAGTGTTGTATTCCATATAGTTTATAAAAGCTTAAATATACTGATTTTTAACAAATAAATGGTGGCAATATCTGAATAGATATAAAGAAAATAACTGTTAATAAAGATGGGTTAAAATGGTTATGCTTTCACTATTTTCTGCATCACAAAATCATTCATTTCATAACCATTTCCAATATCAAAATCTTCTACGCTGTTAATTTTAAACCCATTTTTAAAATAAAAATTAATGGATTTAAAATTCTGTCTATTAACAGTAAGAGTCAGGGTTTTAGCTTTTGTTAAATGGATGATCGCATGAAGTGCTTGTGTACCTATCCCTGAGTTTGATCGATCACTATAAATATAAAATTTATGCAAAAAATAATCAGACTCATTTTCGGAGCTTACCGATAAAAAACCAATCGTTTCATTTTGATGTTCTATTAAATAAAACCGATGCTTCTTTTTAAGTAATTGCTCTACCAGGCTTTGACGATTATAGAATTTAGCCAACATATAATTCACCTGCTCCTGCCCTACCATCTCCACATAATGCGCATTCCAAATATCATGCGCCATCTTTGCAATGCGGTCTAAATCTGTTTCTTCAGCTAAATTTAAGTGTATCATACTTTAAGTATTTATGTATCTTTGCTGTTCAAAACAGTTTTTAAAACAAACTTGTATTGATGAACTAATTGTAAAAATGTGAAGCCAAATATACAGCAAAAAATATCAATCAAAAACCGTAGAGCCAGTTTCGATTATAGTTTTATTGAAAAGTATACCGCGGGTATTGTTTTAGTTGGTACTGAAATAAAAGCCATTAGAGAAGGCAAAGCCTCTTTAGTAGATAGCTTTTGTTATTTCAGAAATGGTGAGTTATTTATAAAAAGCTTAAACATCAGTATTTATACTGAAGGTAATTTATATAACCACGAACCCACCCGCGAACGTAAACTATTACTCAGTAAACAGGAGTTGATTAAATTGCAGAAAAAGATGCAGGATAAAGGGTTAACCATTATTCCTACGGTATTATTTACCTCTGATAGCGGTTATGCCAAAGTGGAAATAGCTGTTGCTAAAGGGAAAAAGAACTATGATAAACGGGAGGATCTTAAAACAAAAGATCTTAACAGGGAAATGAACCAGAAATTCAAATAACTTCGGTGTAATAATTGAACTACTTTACTAAATTTTAACATATATGAAATATCTATTCATTTTAGCATCTATTATAAGCCTTGCCCTTACTTCTATTTCCTGTAAAACATCCAAAGAATCTACGGCAGGTTCCGCTACGGAAAATAGTGGCGATTTTAAGACGCAACCATTTCGCCTTATCCTTTCATTTATCAGCAGAGGAGCAGGCACTAATTCTGACCAAAAAACCGCGGTATTAGCCTATATTGAAGCACATCCCAAAAAACCGCTTAGTAAAAAAGTGATATGGGGCCGTGAAGGAGAAGCTGATTATTGTTTTACTCTTAAAGAGCTAACTAAAAAGGAACAAACAGAGTTTATAAGCCATATAAAAAAGCTTACAGAGGGTGGAGATTTGATAATAATATCGGAAAATGCAGTTTGCCAACATAACGGCAGATAATTTTTCAACAAAAAAGAAGTTTTCATGTTAAAATTGTGGAAAATCGGGTCAGGAATAGCCCGATTTTTTTTGTATTTTTGCAGCCTAAACTAAAAACTAAATTCTTTTTATAATGAATGAAATTGGATTAAAAGCACAAGATGCTTCTGTTGCCCAATTAGGCTTAGCAAATGTAGAAATGGCTTATTGGAATTTGCATCCATCTGAACTGGTTGAAGAAACTATTGTTCGTGGCCAGGGTGAATTAACTGATGTTGGTGCTTTAGCAATTGATACCGGAGAATTTACAGGACGCTCTCCTAAAGATAAATTTGTTGTTTACGACGAAAACACTAAAGACAGTGTTTGGTGGGGAGATGTAAATAACCGCTTTGAGTCTGATAAATTTGATGCTTTACATAACCGTATGTTAGCATACTTAGGAAATAAAGAAGTATGGGTGAGAGACGCGTATGCCTGTGCTGACCCTTCTTTCAGAATTAACATTCGTGTGGTTAATGAAACTCCCTGGAGTAATTTATTTGCGTATAACCTGTTTTTACGCCCAACAACAGAGGAAATTAAAACCTTTAAACACGACTGGGTTATTTTAAATGCTCCGGGTTTTATGGCTGATCCTAAAATTGACGGAACCCGCCAGCATAATTTTGCGATCATTAATTTCACTAAAAAAACGATTTTAATTGGTGGAACCGGTTATACCGGAGAAATTAAAAAATCTATTTTCGCTGTATTAAATTATATTTTACCACACGAGAAAAAAGTGCTTTCTATGCACTGCTCTGCAAACATTGGTAAAGACGGAGATACTGCTATTTTCTTTGGTTTATCAGGAACCGGAAAAACAACCTTATCTGCTGATCCTAATCGTAAATTAATTGGTGATGATGAGCATGGATGGGCTGATAAATCAGTGTTTAACTTTGAAGGTGGTTGCTACGCAAAATGTGTTGATTTAACTGCAGAAAAAGAACCGCAAATTTTTAGTGCCATTAAATTCGGTTCTTTATTAGAGAATGTTAATTACTACGAAGGAACAACTACCGTTAATTATGCTGACATTTCACGTACAGAAAACACACGTGTAAGTTATCCTTCCAACTATATCGACAATGCGGTTGATCCTGCAGTGGGCGATATTCCTAAAAATATTTTCTTTTTAACCTGTGATGCTTTTGGTGTATTACCTCCAATTTCAAAATTAACGACGGGCCAGGCGATGTACAACTTTATTTCAGGCTATACTGCTAAAGTAGCAGGAACTGAAATGGGAATTACTGAACCTACTACTACATTTTCTGCATGTTTCGGTAAAGCGTTTTTACCTTTACACCCTACAAAATATGCAGAGTTATTAGGTGATAAATTAAAAAAACATAATGTAAACGTTTGGTTATTAAACACCGGATGGGTTGGTGGTTCTTACGGAGTAGGAAGCCGTATTAAATTATCGTATACACGTGCTTTAATTACAGCTGCTTTAAACGGAGAACTGGATAAAGTAGAATATGGTATAACTCCGTATTTTGGTTTAAAATTCCCTAAAGCTTGCCCTGGTGTGCCTACCGATATTTTAGAACCGCAAAATGCGTGGAAAGATAAAGAAGCGTTTAGCCATACAGCACAAAATTTAGCGGGACAATTCATTAAAAACTTTGAGCAATATGCTTCAGCAGCTAATGAAGAAATTTTATCAGCAGCTCCAAAAGTTGTTGCCACTCAAAACGCTTAATTAAATCATCCTTATTCTAAAACCCCTGATGTGTTATGCCGTCAGGGGTTTTGTTTTGTAAGAGCCCAACTATTATTTACACCTTATCACCTAACGTCGACCGGAAAATGACCATTATTGAGCAATACATCGCTAACAACCAGTATGCTAAAAGCCTGGGAATGGATTTTAAAATACCTGAGCCCGGCGTAGTTCATTATTTTTTAACGATTCAAAAACAACACCTCGCAACCCCCCTGGCAGTTCATGGAGGCGTTATTGCCGCCTTAATGGACAGTGTGCTAGGTGTTGCCGCCCTATCAAGTGTTGTAGCAGAAAACAAAGTTGTATCAACCGTTGAGTTTAAAATAAATTATTTAGCTCCCTCTTTATTGGGTGACGAATTATTTGGAATTGGAAAAGTAGAAAGCCAGGGAAAGCGCTTAATTATTACCAGCGGCGATATTATGTGTACTAACAGAAACAATCTACTAATTGCTAAAGCCATGGGAACCTTTAATGCTTACCCTTTTGAGAAAGTTTTTATAGGGATTTAATAATTAACACCCTCTGTTTTATTATTCTCACTCGTCACCATATCCTCTGCCAGGTAGTCTTCCATCAGTTTTAAAGAATCTATTAATTCTGAAAAGGATCTTACTACAACGTATTCTTCCTGCATCGCATCCGTTCTGAATGATTTATGTAATACATTTTTGAAATCAAATAACGTATGAGTCATCTCTTTTGAAACAGACCGTGGAGTCTCTCCAAAAGAAGAAATAATACCTGCTCCATAAATTTTAAGCTCCTCTTCCTGTATCAAACCAAACTCGATAGTAAACCAATATAAGCGCTGCAAGGCTACTATAGCCTCATGATTTCCTTTTAATTTAACACCCAGTTTTCCCACTTCTTCGGCAAAAGCTGAAAACGTTGGGTCTGACAATAAAGGGATGTGTCCGAAAATATCGTGAAACATATCAGGTTCTTCCAGGTAATCTAAATTCTCAGGCGTACGAAGCCATGTAGAAGAGCTGAATTGTTTTTTAGCCAGCAATTCAAAAAAATCATCTACAGGAATTAAACCGGGTACCACTTTTATTTTCCATCCTGTACGATCTTTAAACCAATCGTTAATCTTATCAAAATCAGGGATAGATGATGCATTCAGTACAGAATGCATCTTTGAAATGCAATCGAGGTAAGTATTGCAGGCAAATACTTCCAATTGCTTGATTTGTCGGGTAAATAAGGTTTCCCAAACCCATTTGTCGGTGGCATTGTAGCCGTTCATGTTTTGTTTCATTTGTTTTTTGTTATTGGGTTACATTTTTGCACATAAAAAAAGCCCGATTTACAATAAATCGGGCTTTTTTAATTTCAGTATATAGTATATAGAATTACCTCCGATTCAGATATGAATAAGAGTAATAATAGAAAGATGTATTTTTAAGAATGTTTATCACGTTGTAAATGTATTATTTATTTTGGGATTACAAAAATAAATCCGTCGCAGAATATGTTGCTGAAAAGGATCAGTAATATTATTAATTCCTTTTTACCCTTTATGTTAAAATACAAAATTTATTTCATTAAACACTATTTTTATTTAGATTAATTATTGATTTTATTCGATAGATTTAACATTTGGTATAGAGTTTGTAAAATTGATTTCGATCATAGGTCTTTTAAAATGAAACACTTAAGTCTATTTCTTAATATCTGAACCCTGATCTTCTCCTGGACTTAATTTATTAATTGCTAAATCAATTACCATGGAAACCTTATTGCCCCCAAACCTTAAATTAGTTTTAAGCTTTATCTTATCTGTTCTAAACCGTAATACTATTGGTTCAACTAAAGCAACACGTCTGTATTTAATTAGAATTGCTGTAGTATTAATTTCTATTCAAACGATTAAAGCAACAACCTATTATTCCAGAGCCACAGGAAATTGGAACAATGCAAGTACATGGTCTACTGCAAGTTTAGGTGGTGCTGCTGCTGGTGCATACCCGGGGCAGGCAGCGGGTGATATTGTCATTATTAGTGGTTATACCATTACAGCAAATGTAACTCCGACCTTTTCGGTTACATCCATTGATATGAATCAAACCAACAATACCGGTAATGATACCAAATTAAATATTAATACGGCCGGTATTATTTTAACTTGCGGAGCTTTAACTGTTGCAGACAATAATCTTGGTAAAGACATGGAACTAAATGTAGCATCAACAGCTACACTACAGGTAAACGGAAATGTAACATGCACCAGGATTACAACAAATAATCAAAGCAACAGAATTCGGTTTTACATTTCATCCAATGGCCGAATGAATGTTACAGGCGGTTTTACCTATACTTATAACAGAGGCGGTAATTCAGAAGCTGACAAAGAAATTTGGCTAGATAACAGCGGACGTTTAGATATTACAGGTGCACTTACAGCTGTAATTGGAAATAATGCCGGTTCTAATAATGCATTCAATTTACAAATGGATAATACATCTGTTTGCAATATTGGTTCTGTGAGTTTAACTATTAGTAATAGTAGCGATGGTGATGATATTAAATTTAATATAAATGGAGGAACTTTAACCGTTAATTCGACCTGGCAGGAAACCATTGCAACTACTGCATCTTCAGCTAATTCAATATCCATGTACCTTGATGGTGGTACCTTACATTGTACAGGCGCTATGACATGTAACCAAAATGGCGGAGGTAACGGTGATTTGAGCTTTTTTATTAATCAAACATCCACTGTTACTGCAAGTAATTTAACCGTGGACGGTAAAGTTTCATTTTCACATACAGATGGTGATAATATGGAAATTGAAAATAATGCCAATGGAACTATTAATTTTAATGATAGTTTAACCGTTGATTTGAGTGGTGGTAGTTCAGGCGACAGAGTTTATGTTGATTTAAATGGAGGAACGATGACTATTACCAAAGGGTTTAGATCAAATGTTTTATCCAATAATAATTACATGGATATGCAGTTGGATGGAGGAACTTTAAATGCAAACGGAGGAATTATCTATAACCAATCAGGAACAGGTAGTGGCGATATGTTTATTTATTTAAACAGTAACGTAACAACCAACCCCTCAGTATTAACAATCGGCGGCAGCGGATTAACCTTTAATGATAATGGTGGTGATAATATGGATTTAAAAATTTACCCTAACAGCACTTTAACCGTTAACGGAAATTTAACCATGAATAACAATACAGCCAGTGGAAATGACAGAAATATGATTTATACCGGAATAGGTACACCTGCACCAATTGTTTCTATTACAGGAAACTTGAACTGCAATCTAAATACAGGAACAAGCGTTAATGACCAGGAGTTTTTAGATATCAATGCCGGTACATTTACTGTAGAAGGTAATTTATCTACGCTTACATCTACCGCATGTACCGGTGGTGCCAAATGTTATTTGGAAATAGATGGTAACTCAACACTCTTTAATGTTGGAGGAACCTTAACCATGAACCATTTAGGTGGTACCACAGCAAATGCCAATGATTATATTGATATTGGTAATAACTCAGGTTCACCAATTTTAAATTTAGGAGGTCTTACTTTAAATCATCAAGCCGGTAATACCACAAAGTTTAAACAATGGAACAGTTCAATCGTAACTGTAAATGGAAATATTACATTAACTGCATCTGCAGCAAGTAAATTATCTGTTGAACTAAATAGTACTTCCATTTTACAATTAACCGGTAACTTTATCAGGCAAGCTACACCAAACAGATTTGGAAGCTTAACTACCGGAGGAAGCACCTACATAAAATATATTGGCTCAATAAGTTCTCAAACTATTGCCGGTAATGCCGGCAGTGGCGCTGATAACTTCACATTCAATAATATGGAAATAAATAATACGTACAGCATTTCTCCTCAGTTAATTATGACAGCAACTGAAGGGAATGTCACTCTTGCTAATGGCGGGAATCTTACCTTAACCAAAGGTATTATTTCATCGCAAACTAGTGCGATGTTGGTCATCAATAATAATTCTACCTCCGACCCAGGGAATGCTAATTGCTATATTAATGGCCCTATGAAAAAAGTGGGCGATCAACCCAATGCCTTTGTATTTCCTGTTGGTAGTACAGGTATTGGTTGGGCTCGTTTGGGTATATCCAATTATTCTCAAACGGAAGCAACAACCGAATTTGTATGTCAACATTTTAGTGCCCCATCGCCAAGTAATACTCTTGTGTATATGGGTTCATCCGTTGGTACTGCTCTTGACCATGTAAGTAAAGCAGAATACTGGACTTTAGATAGAGTGGTTGATCCGGGTAATAACGGAAAATGTAACGTGACACTTTATTGGGAAAATGCCACCAATAGCGGAATTACCACGGCAACCGATTTAAGAGTAGGACACCTGGATATATCCGGAACAAATAAATGGGAAAACCATGGACAAGGTTCTCTCAGTTTTGGTGCCAGTGGAAATATAAAAACGGCTGTTGTATTAAGTACGTTTAGCCCTATTACTTTTGGTTCGCAAGCTAACTTAAATGTTTTACCAATTGGGTTAATTGATTTTACTGCTGTTTGTGGAACAAACGAAGTTCATTTAAATTGGAGCACCGAATCAGAATTTAACAATGATTATTTTTTAATTGAAAAAAGTAATAATGCTGTTGAATGGGATGCTTTAGCTAAAGTTAATGGAAGCGGTAACAGCAATACTAAGATCAATTACATACATATTGATTTTGAAAAAACAGATGATTTAGTCTATTATCGTTTGTCGAAGGTAGATCACGATCAAAAAATAACCATCTTTAAAACGATTGATATTACTTGTAACAGTGTTGTTCCGGATCAAATGATCTTATTCTCAAATCCGGCTTCTACAGAAATGAATATCGTATTAAATGTAAGTAAATCTGTATCAAACGGAACAATGAGATTAGTTGATAATACCGGGGGAACAATTATGGAAACAAAAATCGATTTAATACAAGGAATAAATGCTTTTACATTTCCTATCAATGCCGGAACCGGTATTTATCACATTTTATTTTCTTCTGATGATCTTACTATTCCCAGTCAACAAATCGTAGTTATTAAACCTTAAACTGTAACATAAAAAAAGCCCTGAATTTTAAATCTCAGGGCTTTTTTATAGATTTTACAATCCTTTTAACAAACTCTGCAAACTGGTTTTTTCAGTTAAAATACCATGAAGCTCAGATATGGCTACCCTATCCTGTTTCATTGTATCCCTGTAACGGATCGTTACCGTTTTATCTTCTAAGCTCTGATGATCAACCGTAATGCAAAAAGGAGTTCCAATAGCATCCTGTCTTCTGTAACGCTTACCAACCGTATCTTTTTCATCATAAGCTAACATAAAATCAAACTTAAGATCCTTCATGATGCTTTCTGCTAATTCAGGTAAACCGTCTTTTTTAACCAAAGGAAAAATAGCAGCTTTATAGGGTGCTAATGCCGGAGGCAGGTTTAAAACGGTGCGTGTATCGCCACCTTCCAACGTTTCTTCTTTTAAAGCAGAAGAAAGAACTGCTAAGAATAAACGATCCAACCCTACAGATGTTTCTACAACATAAGGCACATACGATTGGTTTAATTCAGGATCGAAATACTGTAATTTTTTACCGGAGAATTGTTCATGCTGCTTTAGATCGAAATCGGTACGGGAGTGAATTCCTTCCAGTTCTTTAAAGCCAAAGGGGAATTGATGTTCAATATCTGCAGCAGCATTGGCATAATGTGCTAATTTTAAATGATCGTGGAAACGGTATTTCTCAGCGCCAAGGCCTAATGATAAATGCCAGTTTAAACGGGCTTTTTTCCAGTATTCGTACCATTCCATTTCTGTACCCGGCTTCACAAAATACTGCATTTCCATTTGTTCAAATTCACGCATCCTGAAAATGAACTGGCGGGCTACGATCTCATTTCTAAAAGCTTTACCGGTTTGTGCAATCCCGAAAGGAATTTTCATCCGTCCCGTTTTTTGAACATTTAAATAATTAACAAAAATACCCTGAGCCGTTTCCGGACGTAAATAAATAATATTGGTTTCATCTGTTACAGCACCTGTAGAAGTATTGAACATAAGGTTGAACTGACGAACATCTGTCCAGTTTTTAGTGCCACTCACAGGGCAAACAATCTCCAGATCCAAAATGATCTGTTTTACTTCATCCAGTTTATTATCGTTTAAAGCTGTTTTAAAACGTTCATTAATCGCGTCAATTTTATCCTGGTATTCTTTTACACGGCCATTGGTTGATTTAAACATGTCCGCATCAAAATTCTCAAAACGCTTTGCTGCTTTCTCAACCTCTTTATTGATCTTATCTTCAATTTTAGCAATGTGGTCTTCAATTAACACATCGGCTCTGTAACGTTTTTTACTGTCTTTATTATCAATTAAGGGGTCATTAAACGCATCTACGTGTCCACTTGCTTTCCAGGTTGTGGGGTGCATAAAAATAGCAGAGTCAATCCCTACAATATTCTCATTCATCTGTACCATGGCTTTCCACCAATAATCGCGAATGTTTTTCTTTAACTCCACCCCCATTTGCCCGTAATCGTAAACCGCACTTAATCCATCATATATTTCACTGCTCTGAAAAATAAATCCATACTCTTTACAGTGAGAAATAATATTCTTAAAAAAATCTTCAGGCTTAATGTTGCTCATACGAATCAGGTATTGGTGAATTGGTAATTTAGTTATAACAGGTTTCAAAAATAGTACTTTTTATGGCTTAGCAGCTAATAAAAAAAGCCCGTTAACAAAAATAATTTTATCTTAGTCGCGTTATTTGCCTATGGTTTTTAGTAGTATCGTATTCCTTTTATATTTTTTACCAATTTTTATGTTGGTCTACTTTTTCGTAGATAAAAAATATAAAAATGCAGTAATACTCATTGGCAGTATTTTCTTTTATGCCTGGGGTGCTCCAAAATTTATTTTCGTTATCCTTTTCACCACTTTGCTTGATTTTTACCTGGTAACCATCATGGACCGGATAGCCAATGAAACCAAGCGAAAACTCCTTTTAACCCTCTCGGTAAGTGTAAATGTAGGCTTGCTGTTTTACTTTAAGTATTCTAATTTCTTTATCGATAATGTAAATTCGGCTCTTTCTGTTTTTGGAGATAAACAGATTCACTGGACAAAGCTGATTCTGCCTATCGGAATTTCTTTTTATACGTTTGAAACCATTACTTATGTCGTGGATGTTTACAGGCGGGTACACAAGCCTCTCACTAAATTCTGGGATTATCAACTCTATATTATTTTATTTCCCAAATTAATTGCAGGCCCCATTATCCGTTACCATGAGCTGGCCGATCAGATCCAGGACAGAACACCCAGTGAAACTATTGACAACAGGTTAACAGGCTTTTACAGGTTTGCACTGGGTTTAGGTAAAAAAGTGCTCATTGCTAACCAGATGGGGCTTGTGGCTGATGCTATTTTCGGAAGTAATTTCTCGGAAATGGATACCCTGACTGCCTGGGTTGGGAGTTTGGCTTATACTTTCCAAATCTATTTTGATTTTAGCGGTTACAGCGATATGGCTATTGGCTTAGGAAAAATGATGGGCTTTAAATTCCCCGAAAACTTTAATAAC
The DNA here is from genome assembly GCA_963422675.2 of Bacteroidia bacterium. Classification (GTDB taxonomy): domain Bacteria; phylum Bacteroidota; class Bacteroidia; order B-17B0; family Aurantibacillaceae; genus UBA4416. The sequence continues at coordinate 170,152 of CAXVYS010000013.1, read as the reverse complement.
CCCTACATCTCGCAGAGCATTACCGAGTTTTGGCGCAGATGGCATATAACACTGGGTAACTGGATGAGAAACTATTTATACATTCCCTTAGGAGGAAACAGAGTTTCTACGGGAAGATTATATTTTAATTTATGGTTGGTGTTTTTAGCTTCCGGCTTATGGCATGGAGCCAGCTGGAGTTTTGTATTCTGGGGGGCTTTTCATGGCTTTTTCCTGGTTATCGAAAGAGCCTTTTTAGGAAAAATATTAACGAAGACCGGTAAATTCCCTGCCATTTTATTTACGTTTTTAATTGTAAATTTTGGTTGGGTATTTTTTAGAATAGAAAAGATCGATGATGCGTTCAGGTATATTAGGCAGATGCTGGTATTTAAAGTAAACCCGGCAACCACCTTTGATCCGGAATTTTTGACGTATTTTGTAATAGCTATCATTTTTTCTTTTTTTGTAATTGGTAAATGGGGCGAAAAATTACAGAACGCCGTTTATTTTAATATCTATACAAACAGCCGCCATTTGTTTGTTTGTGGCACTTGCCTCATTCTATTTTTATTATCAATAAGTTCTATTACCTCTTCAGGCTTTAACCCTTTTATTTATTTCAGATTTTAATGGGTCGGTTTTCTCACATATATAAAAAGGTATTGCTGGCCAGCATTTTTGTGGTAATGCTTATTCCAATATTGCAGGATACACTGAATCTAAAAAAAGTATACCCCTTAAAAGGCGATGTTAAAGTGCCTGAGAATATTACGTTTACTATGGAAGACTGGTTTAGCGGCTACTACCAGGAAGAAAAAGAAGTCTTTTTAAATTCATCATTTGGGTTTAGAAATCAATTTGTGAAATTAAATAATCAAATTGCTTATAGTATCTTTAAAAAAGCAAAAGCCAACGGTGTGGTGATAGGAAAGGAAACCTACCTGTACGAAAGAAGTTACATTGATGCTTACACGGGAACTGACTTTTTGGGAGAGGATAGCATACGCCATACCATTAACCGCTTAAAATTTATATCTGACACACTTCATAAGCTGGGGAAACAGCTGATCGTAGTATTTGCAGCGGGTAAGGCTTCTTTTTATCCTGAATATATTCCGGATAAATATTTGCCTGTTAAAGATAAAACTAATTACAAATCATTATCGGAAGGCGCTAAACGTGCAGGCTTAACTGTAATCGACTTTAATAAATGGTTTGTAGATAACAGGTACACATCGAAGTATCCTTTATACCCTCAACACGGCGTGCATTGGAGCACTTATGGAACAGCGCTTGCTGCTGATTCTTTAATTAAAACTATTGAACAGTTAAGACATATTGATGCACCTGAATTAAAATTTAATGGTGTAAAAATGGAACAGCCTCACGATGTGGATTATGATATTGCTGACGGGATGAATTTATTATTCAGGTTTAAAAGCTTTGATGTAGCTTATCCGCAGATGATACCCGTTGATGCCACCGGAAAAACAAAACCCAGGGTATTGGTTATTTCTGATAGTTTTTATTGGGGAATGTATAATTTAGGAATTGCCAACTGCTTTGAGAATGATCATTTTTGGTACTATAATAAACAGGTGTTTCCTGAAAGTGCTACCAAAGAAACGTTGGTAGAAAACCTGGACCTGGGAGAAGAATTAAATAAGCATGATGTATTTGTAATTATGGCTACAGAAGCTACATTAAGGAAAATCAGTTGGGGCTTTATTGAAGCTGTAGAAACTTATTACAAAGGAAAAACTATAAAAAAACGAGTAGATACTGCCTATATCGCTAAAATAAAAGACATGGCCGAATATATTAAAAACAACGAGGAATGGTTGAGCGATACCAAAAAGCGTTCCCGGGAAAAAGGGATCAGTTTAGATTCGATGCTGATCATAGAAGCCAAATGGCAAATCGATCATCCCAATTAATTCACTAACCAATTATCAATTAACCTCACATCCCCAACAAACACGGCAATTAAGCTTACTGCTTTTAGTGATGGATCAAATTCAGTTAAACGTTCTAAGGTTTCCGCATTACACACTTCATAGTAATCCAGTTTCATTAAAGGCTGTTTAGTAACACAAGTAGCGATATACTCCTTTGCATCCTTAATTCCCTTTGTTTTTACAAGGCGGAGTGCCTCCTGCATCATGGTGGGTATAGTGGCAGCAATAGCTCTTTCTGTAGCGTTTAAGCGAGTGTTTCGCGAGCTCATGGCTAATCCATCGGCTTCACGTAAAATGGGACATGGAATAATTTCAACATTTAGTTTTAATTGTCGCACCAAATCCTTTACCACCATTACCTGTTGGTAATCTTTACTTCCAAAATAGGCTTTATCAGGCTTTATTCCTTCCAGTAAAATGCTTACAACCTGCCCTACTCCATTATAATGGCCTGGTCTGTGAGCTGCTTCCAGAATAGTATCGAGGTAACCAAAATCAAATTGTCGTTTATCAGTTTCAGGGTATACATCTTTCACATCGGGCATATATAACACATTACAGCCGGCTTTTTCTAGTAAAGCAGCATCTACCTCAGGGGTTCTGGGATAATGTGTTAAATCGGCCTGGTTATTGAATTGAGTGGGATTTACAAATATGCTGCAAACTGTTAAATCGGTTTCTTTTTTAGAAATAGCGATTAAAGAGATATGTCCCTGGTGCAATGCCCCCATGGTTGGCACAAAGCCCACTTTTAAACCCTTTTCCTTCTGAATAGCAAGGTATTCCTTAAGTTCGTTTATTTTATCAAATACAAGCATTATGCGTGTTATATCATTAAATATTTGCCCCAAAGCTAAATAATACTTTGATATATGGATTTTTTTTTATTACTTTTGTATAACGAATTAAAATCTAAACCCAATTTATGAGAAAAGCAAGAGTTCTTTTTGTGTCGCAGGAAATTACCCCTTATTTAGATGAAACACATATCGGAAAAATAACCAGAAGATTGCCACAGGCTATTCAGGAAAGAGGGAAAGAAATTAGAACTTTTATGCCAAAATATGGCAACATCAACGAAAGACGCCATCAGTTACATGAAGTAATACGTTTATCGGGGATGAATATTGTGATTAATAATGCTGATCATCCACTTATTATTAAAGTAGCATCGATACCTACTGCAAGAATGCAGGTATATTTTATCGATAACGACGATTATTTTCAAAGAAAATCAGTATTAACAGATAAAGCTACAGGTAAGTATTTTGATGATAATGATGAACGTGCTATCTTTTTTAACAGAGGTGTTATTGAAACCGTTAAAAAATTAGGTTGGGCTCCGGATATTATTCACTGCCATGGCTGGTTTACAGGTTTAATGCCACTTTATATCAAAAAAGCATTTACTGAGGATCCTTTATTTGCAGATACGAAAATCATCTTTACCGTTTATGATGAAGAATATACAAAAGCTTTAAATAAAAAGATTGTAGATAAAGCCATTATTGACGGTGTTACTAAAAAAGACTTAAAACATATTGAAGATGCTTCTTACATTAATTTAATGAAATTAGCGATCGATCATTGTGATGGTATTTCTTTTGGTAGCGAAACTGTTAACCCGGAAATAGAAAAGTATGCTAAAAAATCGGGAAAACCAGTTTTAGAATACAAAGGGGAAGCAGAATATGCGGATGCTTACAACGAATTTTACGACTTGGTTTTAGAGGATACTGAAGTGCTTGCTGACTAACACTTTATAATCATATTTTTTACAATTTTAACTATTAATTACGCATAATTTTGATTAATTATGCGTTTTTAATTATATGCCCATGAACATTATACGCACAGTACTTTTTATATCTTTTATCTTCATCATTTTTTCCTGCAAGAAAAAAGACACTGAAAGCGTTTTAGGATTAGATGTTCAACCCGATAACGATTTGTTGGGCGTTACAATTACAGACTCCACTTCTATTTTTATGCATACCCAAAGAATTGATTCTGTTAGAACTTATAATGATCAATATAAATTTTTAGGAAGTGTACAAGACCCTGTTTTTGGGCAAACTCATGCAAGCATTTACACAAATTTTTCTATAGCCAACAATTTAACGAACGTTTCTTTTGGAAGTAATCCTGTATTGGATTCAGCTGAAATAGTATTGCGCTTTACAGGAAATTATGCCGGTGATTTAAGTAATTATTTAACCTACGATGTTTATTTGTTAAATGAAATGATTCCAACAGGAGTAGCATACTATACTAATAAACATTTTTCAAAAACCAAAGTAAGTTCCAGCTCAACCCAGTTAGTTTACAGAAACAATGCCTTATGCCTTATTTTACCATTTGATAATAACCTGGCGCAATACATTTTACAAAACACAGCTAATTTAGCTAACAACTCCGCTTTTTTAAGTGCCTATAAAGGCTTGTACATTACCACTTCAAACAGTTCAAACATCTCGCCTATTAACAAAGGCTCCATACGGAAGTATGATTTGGATGATGATCTATCCGGCATAAATTTTTACTACCATGAGGGAGGTTCTATTAGCTCTAAAATTAAGAAAGCACAATTTACATTCAGAGGAAGTGATGCTTTAAGATTAAATCATATTGATCATAATTACAATGCGGCGGCGGCAAATAATCTCTTCCAGCAGGTAATGTCGAACGATAGTACACAGGGCAATACCAATGTTTACTTAAACAGCTTTGGTGGTACAAGAGTTAAAGTGTATCTCCCGTTTTTGAAAGCCTTTTCCGATTCTGAACATGTATCCATCAGCCGTGCCGAGTTAATCCTGAAAGTGGATAGAACCGGATATAATTCTACTTTTGGCTACCCTGCCAACCTTGCCTTGATAGGCTGTGGAACAGGAGGTATAGAGGAATTAGTATATGATCAGCTGGCAACGGCCGATTTTATAAAATATAACGGGAATTATGATTCAACCAATAAGCAATATGTTTTTAATATTGCCAGGCAAATGCAAAAAATCATAACAGATAAAACCTATAATTATGGGTTTTACTTAATTAATGCACAGCCAAGTACAGCTTATGTTGCAAAAAGAGATGACAGGTTAGAGCGGGTATACTTTGGAGGAAAAAATAATATTACTTATACCCCAAAATTTAAAGTAACCTACGTGAAATTCCCATACGATAAGTAAAGTAACAATGTCCTGATATGGTTACTCAAAAAAATCCTTTATTACCCTTTGCGTATAATCTCAATAATTTCTAGATTTAGGTAATACTTGGAAAACTCTAAACATATATTACTGGTATCTTATGTATTTCCTCCTTATTACGGTATTGGAGGCAGGCGATGGGCGAAACATGCGCTGGCATTAACGAAATTAGGATATACGGTACATGTTATTTGTGCTAAAAACCCTTTTGAGAAAGAATCCTTATGGTGGGATTCTGTTAAGAACAATCCCCATATTAAAATTCATCAGCTACCAAGAATGTATCCTAAGGTACTGGTAAAATTTGAACATAATTTTTTTCAAAAATTCGCCTATAAATTCTGGGTAACCGTTTTACCTTTTTTAACTAAAGGTTCTTATTTAGACAGGACTATTTTCTGGAAAAGGGTTATGTTACGGAGAGCAAAAAAAATTATTATTGAACATCAGATCAACCATGTAATATGTACCGGTGGACCATTTGGGGTAATGCACCAGGTAACAGAATTACGAAAATGGTTCAATAATATTTTCATTTTAAATGATCTTCGGGATCCATGGACCTGGGGGCCAAATTGGGGCTTTCCTAATCTGGAACCGGAAAGGATGAAGCACGAATTATATCTTGAAAAAAAAGCGATAGAGAATTCAGATCTGTTTTCTGTGCCTAGCCAGGATATGATGCTCTATTTAATTAATCAATACCCAAAGTTTAAAGATAAGTTTATACAAATCCCCCATTTTTTTGATCCGGACGAATTAATGTCTTCTCCAAAAACTGAATCCAATAAAATAAGACTGGTCATGTATGGCAATATTTATCATAATATTGAAGACTATATTGAGGCAACAGCACTGTTAATGAGTAAATACAGTAATGAAATTATTTTAGATATATACACGGACAAACAACATCATAAAAAAACGTTCGATAAGTATAATGTAACAAATGTCACTTTTTTTGACCAGGTACCCGGATCTGAACTTTTTAAAAAATTTGAAGATTACGATTATGTTTTACTATTTAATCCAAAATATAATATCAATAATATTTCAACTAAATTTTATGAAATCATCTCTACTAAAACACCGCTTATATTATTTTGCGAGAATGGATTAGGCCCGAAATTTTTGGTTGACAACAAATTAGGATTACATGCAGACTTAAGTACCGTTAATATATTATTTGATAGTATCGTTACCGGAAACCTTGATTTTACTTATAATAGTAACTATAATATTGAGAAATTTTCGCTTACGAGTATTACAAATGATATCGCTCATCTATTAGAAAAATCCAATACTTTTTATGTTAAAAACAATACTTCGAAATATCAAAAAGACATCCTCATAACTTTTGATTATGAACTGTTTTTAGGAATAAGAAGTGGTTCGGTGGATAACTGTATTATTAATCCTACCAACCTGGTATTGAATTTACTTGAGAAGCATAAAATAACAAAAGCGCTATTTTTTGTAGACACTACTTATTTGAAAAGATTGCTTGAAACACCAAATGAACATACTCAAAGTGATTATTTAAAAATAGAAACTCAGCTCTGCGACATCTTGAAAAAAGGCCATATTATATTTCCTCATATCCATCCTCATTGGATAGATGCAATATATATTGAAAAAATAAACCAGTGGGAGTTATTAAATACCGAGAAATACAGGTTTCACAATATTGATGAAAATATTAGAGGAAATTTATTTGAGTTTTCCATCTCTTACATTAGCAAAATTCAAAATATGGCAAATGTATTCTACGATATTTCAGGTTATAGAGCCGGGGGATGGTGTTTACAGCCATTTACAGATTTTAAACCTTACTTTGAAAAGTATAAGATCGCACATGATTTTTCTGTATTAAAAAACTTTGAGAATCTTTCTGAAGCGGTATACTATAATTATACACAGGTGCCAAGAAAACATATTTATAACTTTAGTGATCACATAGAAATAGAAGATGTAAATGGCTCTTATAAAGAATATAGTATTTCATACATTCAAATTAAAAACAAAATTGTAAATCGGTTTTTCTTAAAATACCTGTCATTAATGGGGATAAAAAATTTAGGAGATGGTATTTCAATTGCGAAAACCGAAGAGCAGGTTATTAAAGATATTGATGAAAGTGTTTTAAATAAAATTCCTGAAAAATACGAGATGATTTCTATCGAACTTCTTAAAACAACAAAAATAAATGCGTATAAGAACCTAATTGATTATAACTCTTTTACACATTTTATTTCCCATCCTAAAATGTTGAGTGAACACAATATTAAATGTTTTGATAAATTGCTTACCCATTTGAACCATAAATATTTATTGCAAACCGATTTTGAAAAGATGAACTAATGAAAAATGAAAAAATCATTTTAATTTGTTATTCATTCCCCCCATACCCTGGAATTGGTGGTAGACGATGGGCGAAATTTGTAAAATATTTAGCGGAGAAAAATTATAAATTTGAAGTATTTAATGCTGAAAATATCTCAGGAATACACTCATTATGGACTAATGATGTAACCAATTCTAAAAACATACACATTAATAGTTTTAAATTTCAGTTTCAGAAACTATTAGCTTCACCAAAAAATTTATTTCAAAAAGTTTGTCGAAAAATACTGATCAGCGTTCTTAAACTAACTAACTACAGCCCCGACATTATTTCCTCTTTTCCAAATAGAATTTTTTGGGGGGAGATTGAACGTGTAATCGTGACAGAAAAGATCAAAACGGTTATCGTAAGTGGTGACCCTTATTTATTTTTTTATGCTGCCAAACTAAAACAAAAAACAGATTTTAATTTAATACTTGATTACAGGGATCTATGGAATGATCATAGTTTTTATAAGTCACATGTGAAATTTAGTAACACACAAAAGCTTTTTTTTGAAAATGCTGAAAATTTTGCAGTTAATAACTGCACAACAGTGATTTGTGTCGATAACCATTTAAAAGAGATCATTCAAAAAAGAGTCCATAATAAACTGGTAAATATAAAAGTTGTACATAATGGTTTTGATAAGAACGACTTTAAACATGTAGGTGAAAGAAAAACTTTTAAAGAGGATAAGATTACTTTGTTTTTTGCAGGAAGTATTTCTTCAGATTTAAATGATCAATTATATCATTTTGCTTTAGCTTTTAAAGATTTGGAAATGAATAGCCCCTTAATTTATAATACTATTAAAATTGAATTATATGGAATTATTGACGATTATATCGTCCAAAAAATTAATGATTTAAAAGTCGAAAATTTAATCATAAACCAATCTTTACTATTAAGCGATGAGTATTATAACATGTTAAACCATGTAGATGCGGGAATTGTATTATTATCCAATGAATACAAACACTCCTTTACAACAAAATTTACCGATTATCTCTATCTTAATACATTTATTATATCCATTGGAGAGAAAGGAGAATTTTCTAATTTCCTAGAAAAACACCAAATTGGTAAAAACTTCGATAAAAATAGTTCTTATATTTTTTTCGAAACGCTTTTACCTTCGATAAAAACATATAAGAATGCTTCAGAGGATTTGAAAAATAAATTTGATATAACTTATTTAACTGAACAAGTAAAGGATGTCATTCATTAAAAAGTGTCTTAAAAAAAGTATCGGTCTTTTGAGTAATAATATTGTTTTAAATAATATTATTATATTATTAAGACTTGATGACAAAATTCACAAATCAAAAAATCCCTACCTCTCTTTTAAACCCCTACAATCCAAATCAACCCAGGAGAATGCAGGCTACTCCAACAGGCCTGAAATCAATGAGGTGATAACTAAGTCTAAACAAGATTTATTAAACGCTGTGTTGAAGTATTGTAATGCAAATGACAGGATTCTTGACATTGGTTGCGGCCCCGGAATGTACCTGGAGCTTTTTAAGGAAAGGGATTTTTCGTTGTTAGCTACTGATATAAATGAGGAAATGCTTGTATACGCAAAAAAAAATGTTCCACTGGCAACTACTTTTCATGGCAATTTCCTGAAAATTTCTATTCCTGAAAAAGTTAATTTTGTATACTGTATAGGAGTTTTAATTTATATCGGAAGAAATGACATTGTGGCGTTTTTCAAAAAGATATATGGTAACCTTACGCCCAACGGCATTTTATATTTGAACTACCCCCATGCAATTTCATTAGGTGATGTACTATATAATGATCTAACCTATATTCAGTACAGCCCAAAAGTGATTGAAAAGCTAATTGCTCCTTATTTTGAAATTGTAGTGCATCACCATGCATTTGACGGCAGAAAAGTTGCATGGTTTGACAAAAAACCTTATAAAAGTTTAAACCCTGATACGGATAGAACGTATAAGAATTCGTACCTTTTGATCGCCAAGAAAAAACGATGAGTTTATATAATTTAATATCCAATAATAGATTTGTAAATAATTTATTAATAGCAACAGGCTATGATGCAAAACTGCAAATGGCGGCTAAACAATGGCGATTATTTAATTACAATAAATCAAAAACAATACAGGAAAATGCTGGTTTTTCTCATACAAAAGAAGTTGAAGAGGCATTGGCAATTGTAAAATTGAAATTAATAGATACTCTAAATGCATATATACCAAAAGGAGGTCGCATCCTCGATTTTGGATGCGGGCCGGGTATTTATATGTCTCTCCTAAATAAAGAGTATATCACGGAAGGAATTGATGTCAGTGAAGCAATGCTTATTTCAGCCAAAGAACAACTTCCTCAAAATACTTTTTTTGCAGGAAATTTTTTACATACAACATTTCCAAAAAATTATGATGGTATTTATTCCATAAGTGTATTAGAATATATCCCTGTAAGTAAAATAGATTTATTTTTTCAAAAATGCTCTGAAATACTAAATAAAAACGGTCTCATTTTTATTCAATATCCACACGCTCTTGCTAAATCTGATCTTTATTATCCTGACAGAAATTACATTAATTATTCTCCATCATTGATTAGTAGTATGGCTTCTAAGTACTTTGATATCATTGAGAATAAACAAAGCTTTGATGGACGGGAAACATGCGATTATGATAGAACTCCCTACCCCACTCCATCAAAAGTATTTACGAATGGTTATTTACTGATTGCAAAGAAAAAATAATGCAATTATTAAACTATAAAAACAACGGTGATCAGTTAGAATTTATCCATAATGAATTCCCATTTTCATTTTCAAACGGTTACTCGAAGTTTACCGAAACTCCAACCGAGGCTTTTTTTATTTTAAAAAATGATACTGCCCTTGCTCCTGTTGTTATTAAAACCAACAAATTTTTCAAAACGCTTCGGTTTCATTTTAAGCCGTTAGGTATAGATACTCGTACGCTTAATCAAACAGAAGAGAAGGCATTTTTAAACGAATGTTGTAAGTTCATTGAAAAACACAACCTGGCCCATAGAATCGTTCAACCAACAAATTTTGCCCTGTTTTCTGCGTATCCGGATAATAGTATCCATTCTCTTTACGGATCCTATGTTATTGATTTAAAAAGCAATACAGAAGAACAGTTACTTCAAAATATGCAAGCAAGGTATAGAACTGCATTAAGAGCTACCAAAAAGCTTGAGCCGGAAATAAGAACAGGTATACATGAATTAGCTTCTTTTTGGCAACTCCATAAAAACACCATGGATAGAACGTCAATGTACGTTGAGTCTTTAACAGCATTGGAAAAACTGGCTGGAACATCACCGGAATCCGTATTAGTAGCGAATTGCTATTTAAATGGGGAAATTCAGGGAGGCATTTATATTGCCTATTCAAAATATGGAGCCTATTATTTACATGGAGCATCCTCACATACAACATTATCTGATGGTGCCATAAAGTTTTTACATTATTGGTGTATGTGTAGATTAAAAGAAGCAGGTGCTCACTTTTATGATTTTGTTGGCACAAGGTTATCAAATATAGAAGGTACCAAACTGGAGGGAATTCAAAATTTCAAAAAACGTTTTGGCAGTGAACTCAAACAAGGTTATTTGTGGAAAAAAGATATTTCCCCGATTGTTTGCAAGGCTTATGATAGTTTACTACTTTTAAAACTGTCTTTAAAAAGAATAAAAGTTCCACAGGATATTATTGATCAAGAAAAACATAAATTAAATGAGCGTTAAGAAGATATTGGTTGTTATTGGCACCCGCCCGAATTTTATTAAAGTAACCCAATTTAAAAAAGTAGCGGCTAATTATAAAGATATTGACCTGAAAATTGTTCATACCGGTCAACACTTTGATGAAAAAATGGCAGATGTTTTTTTTACTCAGTTTAATTTAGTTCCCGATTATTTCATGAATATATCTACTACCGTTTCGGCAAACACGCAAATTGCTGAAATCATGGTAAAGCTGGAACAGCTTGTAAAAGATAATTTTAAACCTGATTTAATGATGGTTGTAGGGGACGTTAACTCTACCATGGCGGCTGCAATAACTGCAAATAAATTGAACATAAAAATTGCTCACGTCGAAAGTGGGTTAAGAAGTTATGACAAAACAATGCCGGAAGAACATAACCGGATTATTACAGATAACATTACTAATTACTTTTTAATTACCGAGCAAAGTGGCTGGGATAATTTAATTAAAGACGGTGTAAACGAAAAAAATATGTTTTTTGTTGGAAACACGATGATTGATACCATGGTAGCCTACCACTCTCAAATAGAGTCGTCGGCAATTCTTGATCAACTAAAGCTTAAACAAAAGCAATATATTTTAATGACCATGCACCGCCCGGCATGTGTTGATACAAAGGAAGGCTTAACCAAATTACTTGATTTGATTAAACATGTTTCGCATAATTATAAAATTGTATTTCCCGTTCATCCCCGTACCTTAAAAAACATTGAAACATTTAATTTAAAAGCTGACTTTGAAGCTATTGAAGCCCTCCTATTTACTCAACCTTTGGATTATTTTGCTTTTCAGAAACTGATTAAGTACAGTAAGTTTGTTTTAACAGATAGCGGTGGCATTCAGGAAGAAAGCACCTTTTTAAAGGTTCCTTGTTTAACGTTACGTGAAAACACAGAACGTCCGGTAACATGCACTGTTGGTACAAATACACTCGTTCCTTTCGAATTGGAAACCATTAAGTTATACATTCATCAAATTGAAAATGATACTTATAAAAAGGGAGAAATTCCAAAATTATGGGATGGAAAAGCAAGTGAACGTATCTTTGAAAACCTGGTGAAAGTTCTTTAATGATTTACCTTACTTATAACGATGCACCTTCAGGAATCTATAATTCGCAAGTAATAGATGTCGTAAACTACTTAAACACTCTTTCAAAAGAAAATGTAAAATTAGTCTCTATCATTTCGTTAAGGCACTATCGTTTCAATAAGAAAAAAATAAAAGCAAGATGCCCTGAGGCTATTGTAATACCTATGTTTCCAAAAGCCAGGTTTTGGAAATTGAATTTTCTTAGCCTGGTACTTATTACATTTTTCAGTAAACATAGAACAATTATGGCTCGTGGTCCTTTTGCTACAGGCCTGGCATTAAGGCTCAAAAAAAACGGTTTATGCAAAAAAATCATATTTGACGCACGAGGAGCATACCACGCAGAGCTTACAGAGTATAATGTTGTGGAAGATCATACAATTATTAATCAGATCAAACAACTTGAAAGAGATGCTCTATTTCAAGCCGATTACAAATTAGCCGTTTCAACTAAACTGGTAGATTATTGGATAGAAACTTATGCTTATAATCAAACGAATCATGTAATTATTCCCTGCACTTTAAGTAATGATTTTAACTCCGGCTTTCCAACAGAAGAAGAAATTAAAATTAAAAAACAAAAAGCAGGATTTAAAGAACAAGACATTATTTTTATTTATTCAGGCTCTTCTGCAGGATGGCAGTCTTTTAGCTTAGTGGATGAATTAATGTGTAAATACCTTAAAGAACCTGATACAAAGCTTATAATTCTTTCAAATCACTTTGATAACTCATACAAAGTAATGCAATTATTTAAGGAAAAAATAACTGTGCTATTTGTAGAACCTCAAAATGTAAAGGACTATCTTCAAATCTCCGATTATGGAATATTGTTCAGAGAACAAAGTATCACAAATAAAGTAGCATCTCCGGTAAAATTTGCCGAGTATATGAATAGTGGGTTAAAAGTGGTTATTTCTGAAAATCTAGGCGATTACTCTGATTTTGTTATAGCAGAAACCCTGCAATTAAATTCTAATCGTATTTCTCCTGTTCCCTATTCCGAAAAAATAAGAATTAATCAGTTAAGTAAAGAATGTTTTATCAAAGAAAGATTTAAAGAGCACTATTTAAAGCTTTTAGATATATAAATAGTTACATTTGCTCCCCTTAAAACCTTAATTTATTACAAGATCCTAATGCGTATAGCTCTCATAACTGATGGTATAGCTCCATATGTAATAGGTGGTATGCAGAAACATTCGTTTTATTTAGCCAAATATTTTGCTAAAAATAAAATATATGTTGATTTAATTCACTACAATAATTCTAACCTTGATATTTCTAAATTAGAGTGTTTTACCGAAAGTGAAAAATCATATATCAATTCCATTGTTTTAGATTTTCCTCAAAACATTAACTTCCCCGGACATTACATTTTATCCTCCTATCAGTATTCGGTACTGGCCTTTAATAAAATACAACCAACATTAAAAGAGTATGATTTTATATATACAAAAGGCTTTTCGGGATGGAAATTAATTAACGAAAAGTATAAGGGGAATATTAACTGTTGCAAAATAGGCGTAAAATTTCATGGATATGAGATGTTCCAGATAGCTCCTGATTTTAAATCAAAAATTCAACAGTATTTATTAAAGCCTTTTGTTAAAAAAATAACGCTCAGAGCCGATATTGTCTTTTCTTATGGGGGAAAAATAACAGATATTATCAAATCTCTAAAGGTTAAGAGTTCTAAAATTGTTGAGATTCCTTCAGGTGTTGAAAAAGAAATGATTAGTGGCTCGATATCTGAACACCATGACAATAGTATAAAGTTTGTGTTTCTAGGTCGTTATGAAAGAAGAAAGGGCATTATTGAATTAAATGAAATTTTAAAAAGACTTATTTTGCAAGACCTGCCTTTCAAATTTGAATTTATAGGCCCAATTCCGGAAGATAAAAAAATAAGTCATCAGCATATCACTTATCATGGAGAAATACGAGAGCCAAAAATCATAAAACAGATCCTGCAACAAGCTGATGTATTAGTTTGCCCTAGTTGGAGCGAGGGATTCCCTAACGTTATATTAGAAGGAATGGCAAATGGGTTAGCAATAATTGCAACCGATGTTGGGGCTGTTTCTGCTCTTGTGAATGAAGATAATGGATGGCTTATTGAGCCCGGGCAAAATCTACTGTTGGAAAAAGCAATGAAGGAGGCCATTAATTCCTATAAAAATTTAAATGTAAAAAAACAAAACTCATTAGATGTAATGGTTTCAACGTTTAATTGGGATAAAATTTTCGATAAAATAATCTCGAATAGTGTTTTATTTACAAACGAAAAAGTAAATTAAAGAATATCATTAATTTCCCTTATTTTTATATATGCTCAGTAAAATAACAGACATTCTTATCTTTTTAGTTATTTTTTTTAGCGCGAAGGTTCTGTTTCTTGTTCCATTCGAATTTTATGTTTCTTACATTGGCTTAATAATTTTGTTGTTTGTGTTTATTTTTAAATACAAATTCCCCACTAAATTATTGTACTTATTTATTCCCTTATTGTTATTTGGCATATTTAATATTGTATTTGGTAATGATACTTTTGCTTTCTTCCTTAAAATATATACTAATATTTTTGTAGGCTCTTTATTTTTTTACTATGTATTTGAATACTACGACAGAGACGTTGTAAAATTCTTTTCCATTTATATGCGATGGAGCTATATAGCAGCAGTAATTGGAATTATTCAACTGGTTTCTTTTTTAATTGGGTTTAAGTACGGGTATGACTACAGGTATACATTTGGCTTTAATAAATGGAATGTAACACCCGGTGGGCTTGGTATAAGGATAAACAGCATTTTTTGTGAGCCATCCTATTTGGCGGCAACCTTAGGCCCAGCATTTTTCATTAGTTGTTATAACCTGTTTTTCAATAAAACCTATTTCATCACTCGTATAAGTTCAATAGTGGTCGTTTTTGCCTACATTTTTTCAACCTCTTCAGTAGCTTATTTAGGGCTTTTATTTGTTCTGATTTTATTTCTTTTAAATTTTGGTGTTGTTAGGTATATTCTATTAATAATACCAATTAGTTTTATTCTGTTTTTTACAGCTTACAATAATGTAAAAGAATTTAAAATCCGGATGGATGGTTTAAAGTCTCTTTATATTGATAATGTTCTGGAAAAAGAAACTATTAGTAGTGCCAGAGGAGGTGCTATGGCTCAATTAATGATCAAGCGACGCATACTTCAAACCATTCATGGATCCAGCTTTGTGCAATACAATAATTATATTGTTGCAAAAAATAATTTCTTCCACAACCCAATATTTGGTACAGGATTAGGCTCACATCAATATATTTTCAAAAAATACGATTTAAGCCATCTCATTGGTGGTGAATATGATAACAATACGTCAGATGCAAACTCAATGCTCCTCAGGATTATTTCAGAAACAGGTTTATTCGGGCTTATTTTCATCATCTTATTTATAAAGAATAATTACGTAAAAAAAGACCCTGATTATCCGGAAGCTGACTACCACTGGCTTATTTCCAATGCGGTTTTGGTTATTATTTTGCTCCAATTAGCCAGGCAGGGTAATTATACCTTCGGTGGTTTTATGGCATTTATGTGGCTGTATTATTATACAAAATTAGATTATCTTAAATTTATTGGCGAAGAAAAACCAGACTCTGAAACCGAAAATGAGGAATCATTTAACGGAGCTTTAGAAATTGAAGCAGGAGTAAGTAAATAGTTTTTATATTTGTCGCTCAAAAATCAAAACAATGCAAGCACTTACTTCCACTCAATTTAATTTACCCGGCCAAAAAAGCTTTTATAAAGGTAAAGTAAGAGATGTTTATACTATAGAAAACAACTTATTGGTGATGATAGCCAGCGATCGCATTAGTGCGTTTGACGTGGTATTGCCAAAAGGAATTCCTTACAAAGGACAAGTATTGAATCAAATTGCTTCCAAGTTTTTAGAAGCTACAAAAGACATTGTTCCTAACTGGGTTACTGCTGTTCCCGATCCTGTAGTGAGTATTGGCCGTCTTTGCGAGCCGTTTAAAGTGGAAATGGTAATCAGGGGTTACCTGGCGGGGCATGCTGCAAGAACCTATAACAATGGCTTAAGAACCCTTTGCGGAGTAACTTTACCGGAAGGATTAAAAGAAAACGATAAATTGCCTGAACCTATCATCACTCCTACTACCAAAGCTTCTGAAGGACATGATGAAGATATTAGCCGTGAAGAGATTTTAAAACAAGGTATTGTTGAAGAAAAATATTATGTGCAATTAGAAGATTATACCCGTAAATTATATGCCCGTGGCCAGGAAATTGCTCATAAAATGGGATTAATTTTGGTAGACACGAAATACGAATTCGGTTTATATGAAGGAAAGGTTATTTTAATGGACGAAATTCATACACCTGATTCATCCCGTTATTTTTACCTGGAAGGTTATCAGGAACGACAGGATAAAAACGAAGAACAAAAACAATTAAGCAAGGAATTTGTACGTCGCTGGTTAATTGAAAATGGTTTCCAGGGGAAGGAAGGACAAGCTATTCCTGAAATGAGCGACGAATGGGTAAAAGAAATTTCCGACCGGTATATCGAACTTTTCGAAAAAGTAACAGGCGATAAATTCATTAAACACCCAACTGATCATATTTTAGAAAGAGTAGAGAAAAATATTCTCGGATCTCTCCATAAATCTTAAATAAACCGCTTGTTTACCGAGAGTTACCAACAGTTTTAAACAGTGTATGTATTATATACACTGTTTTTTTATTTTTACATCACTAAAAAAACAAAATCCAGATAATGTATCAGAAAATCAGCAAAAATATTTTAGAAACCATTGGTAACACACCATTAGTTCAAATTAATTCAATTACAAAAGATCTGCCATGTACCGTATTGGCAAAAGTTGAAACTACCAACCCCGGAAACTCTATTAAAGACCGTATGGCTCTTAAAATGATTGAGGATGCTGAAAAAGACGGGCGTTTAAAACCGGGTGGAACTATTATTGAAGGCACAAGTGGTAACACTGGTATGGGTTTAGCTATTGCTGCCATTATTAAAGGTTACAAATGTATTTTCACAACAACCGATAAACAAAGTAAGGAAAAAGTAGATGCTTTACGTGCTTTTGGTGCTGACGTCATCGTTTGCCCTACAGATGTGGAGCCCGAAGATCCTAAATCCTATTATTCGGTTTCTTCCCGTTTGGTAAACGAAATTCCTAATGCCTGGAAACCTAATCAATACGATAATTTATCGAATACAGTAGCGCATTACGAACAAACCGGTCCTGAAATATGGGAACAAACAGAAGGTAAAATTACTCATCTGGTTGTTGGCGTTGGTACAGGCGGAACTATTAGCGGAACCGGAAAATTTTTAAAAGAAAAAAATCCAAACATCAAAGTATTGGGGATTGATACATATGGTTCCATCTTTAAAAAATTAAAGGAAACAGGCACCATTGATAAAAATGAGATCTATCCATACATCACAGAAGGTATTGGTGAAGATTTTTTACCTGAAAATGTGGACATTAATTTAATTGATCACTTTGAAAAAGTAACAGATAAGGATGCCGCTATCATGACGCGTCGTATTCCGAGAGAAGAAGGTATTTTTGCCGGGAACAGTGCGGGATCTGCGATGGCAGGTTTAATGCAAATGAAACATATGTTTAAAGCCGGAGATGTTGTAGTGGTTATTTTTCATGATCATGGTACACGTTATTTAGGCAAAATGTTTAACGATGATTGGATGAGAGACAGAGGCTTTCTTGAAATTAAAAAACCAAAAGCCATTGATTTGATCGCTTCTCACAAAAATCAAAAATTGATTACAGTGGATGCAGATTCTACAATCAGCGATGCATTGAATGTGATGAATAAGTTTGGGATCTCCCAAATGCCGGTAAAAAAAGGGAATGCTTTTGTTGGCTCTTTAAACGACAGTATGTTGTTTTCTAAATTATTTGCAGATCCATCATTGAAAACAAAATTAGTGTCAGAGTTAATGCAGGCGCCATTTCCAATGGTAGGAGAACAAGCGCCGATGGAAGATATTTCCAAACTGATTAATAAAGAAAACAACGCTGTGTTAATGACTGATTTAGGCGGAAGTGTACATATTATTACAAAACATGACCTGATCCAGGGAATTTCTCAAATGAGTAATTAACCTTCTATCCTCTATCTTTTTCTTCTGAAAAAATTAACATTTAATAAAAAGAATAAACCCTTAAATTGCTTCATATAAAACTTATTATGAAAAAAATTACCCTTGCTGCTTCTTTGTGTTTTGCCTTATTAAGCCAGGCTCAAACCAAACGTCCGGATAACTGGTTTAACTTAGATGCTACTAACGATAAAGTAAATGGTGTTAGTACAGAACGAACTTACCAGGAATTATTAAAAGGAAAAAAATCAACCACCATTATTGTGGGGGTTTTAGATAGTGGTGTGGATTACACTCATGAAGATCTGAAAGATATTATGTGGACCAACCCGGGAGAAATTGCAGGAAATGGGATTGATGATGATAAAAACGGTTACATCGATGATATTCACGGATGGAATTTTATAGGCGGTAAAGATGGTAAGAACGTTGACAAAGATAATCTTGAAGTGGCCCGTGTTTATAAAGACCTGAATACTAAATACAATGGCAAAACAGAAAAAGATTTAAAAACCAAACCGGAAAAAAAGGAATTCAAATCTTACCAGCTTGTTAAGGCTGATTACGATATGCAATTAGCGGAAGCAGAAGCCCAATCCAATCAATATAAATTTATCCGCGATGCTGTTGTAGGTGTGTTGGATAAAATAAAAAAAGAAAAAGGTATTGATAAAGTAACGGTAGAAGACCTTAAAAAATTTGATGCCAAGGAACAAAAAGATAAACAAGGTAAAATGATTGCAATGGCTCAGGCTAACGCAGGAATGGATCCTGAGGAGTTGATTTCTCAATTGGATGAAGCTTTGGCCGGTATGGATGGCAGCCGTTTGGATGTAAGCTTTGATACACGTTCTATTGTTGGAGATAATTACAACGATATAAACGAAAAGTATTACGGAAATGCTGATTGTAAAGGACCTGCCGCTTTTCACGGAACACATGTCGCGGGTATTATAGCAGCCAGCCGAAAAAACGGTATAGGTATGGATGGTGTGGCCGATAACGTACGTATTATGAGTGTACGTTGTGTGCCTGATGGTGATGAACGTGATAAAGATGTAGCCAATGCTATCAGATATGCTGTGGATAACGGAGCGGTTATTTTAAATATGAGCTTCGGTAAAAAATACTCTCCGGGTAAAAAAGCTGTGGATGATGCTGTAAAATATGCCGAAAGTAAAGGTGTTTTATTAATTCATGCTGCCGGTAATGCTGCCGATGACATTGATGAAGTGGTACATTATCCTTGTAAAAAAATGGAAAATGGTAAAACAGCCTCTAACTTTATGGATATTGGTGCATTAAGCTGGAAACCGGATGATGAGATTGCTGCACCATTCAGTAATTATGGTAAAAAAACAGTGGATTTATTTGCTCCGGGTGTAGATATCCATTCTACTGTACCTGATTTAAATCAATACAAAGATGCAAGTGGCACAAGTATGGCTGCTCCTGTAGTAGCAGGTGTTGCAGCAGTTTTAAAATCTTATTTTCCTGAATTAACACCAAAACAAATCATTAAAATTTTAAATAAATCTTCGGTTAAAACCTTTAAAGAAATGAAGGTAATTAAACCGGGAACCAAAGATGAAATGATCAAATTCAGTGAACTTTCTAAAACCGGCGGTATCATTAGCTTATACGAGGCAGTTAAAATGGCGCAGGGCATGGTAAAAGTAAAAGGATAACATTATTCATAAATTATTTAAAAAGAGGCTGTTATCAATTATCAGCCTCTTTTTGGTTATAAACTTTTTTGTTATTGTACTGTTAACATAATATCTTTGCAAACTTCATGCTTACAGGAAAACAACTCATATTAGCGACCAAACCATTCGCCAAAGAAGACAGAGCGAAAAGCTGGTTTCTCACCCTCTCTACCCTCTTTATTTTAATAGCACTTTTGTTTGGAACCGTTTTCAATTTTCATTGGAGCTTAAAGCTTCTGTGCAGTATCTGTGCAGGCCTTGTAATTGTGCGCTTGTTTGTTATTTACCACGATCATCAGCATAAAGCGATCCTCGATAAATCTCCCCTGGCAAATGCCTTGTTTACCATTTTTGGTTTTTACGTATTGGCACCTCCCGGTATTTGGAGTGCAAGCCACGATTACCATCACAAACACAATTCAAAACTATTTAGTGCAAGTATTGGCTCCTACCCTATTTATACCAGGCAAAAGTTTGAAAAGATCCCTAAAAGTGAGCAAAGACACTATTTATTTATCAGGCATCCCCTCACTATTATTTTTGGATACTTCTTTACCTTCATGTATGGGATGTGCATTAAATCTATCATTAACCGGTTCTCGAAAAATATTGATTCGTTGGTAGGGCTTATATTACATCTTGTTTACCAGGTTTCTGTATTTTACTTTTTGGGCTGGCAAACATGGATCTTTTTATGTGCCATACCCCACTTTATTTCAGGTGGTTTAGGAAGCTATTTATTTTATGCACAACATAATTTTCCGGATGTAACTTTTGCCGGAAATGAAGATTGGACCTATGAAGGCGCTGCACTGGATTCTTCAAGCTATATGAAACTGATCCCCCCTTTAAGATGGGCTACAGCTAATATTGGCTACCACCACATTCATCATATGAATTCCCGCATTCCCTTTTACAGGTTACCTGAAGTGATGGCGGCTGTGCCGGAGCTACAGCATCCAAAAGTAACATCACTTAAACCTAAGGATGTTTTGGCCTGCTTTAAATTAAAAGTGTGGGATTTCGAAAAACAGAAAATGGTAGGATTGTAGTATCCGTCATTACATCGTACAAAGCAATCTCATAGTACAAGAACAAAACTTAAACTAAAAATAGTGTAATGATATTCTTTAGTGATTTGCAGCGGGTGTATTAAACTCATCCGATGTCAGCAACAGATCATTGATCAGTTTAATGACAAAATCCAATTGTTCTTCTTTGCTCAAATCTGTATTATCCAGGATAATAGCATCTTCCGCCTGAACCAAAGGATTTTCTTTTCGGGTAGTATCGTCGTGATCACGTTTTTGCAAATTACGTTTCACATCTTCAAAGGTATGGTATTCGCCTTTACTGCTTAATTCATCTAAACGGCGTTGGGTACGTACATCATTATCCGCCGTCATAAATAATTTGAGTTCAGCATCCGGAAATACATGGGAGCCAATATCTCTGCCATCCATGATCACACCTTTATGCTTCCCCATTTCTCTTTGCAGAATCACCATTTTCTGGCGTACTTCTTTAATCGAGCTCACAGAACTCACATTATTTGCCACCTGCATGGTGCGGATCTCTCTTTCCACATGCTCACCGTTTAATAATACTTCCGATGTTTTGGTAAGAGTATTGTAGCCAAAGGATACTTCAATGTTTTTTAAAGAAGCCGTTAATTTCTCTGTATCTACTACCGAATCTTCAATAATCCCATGTCTTAAGCAGTAAATGGTAACTGCTCTGTACATCGCACCGGTATCTATATAATTGTAATTAAGCTTTTGTGCTAAGGCTTTAGCAAGAGTGCTTTTACCGCACGAAGAATAACCATCTATTGCTATAGTAATTTTTGACATTGAGGTAAATGTAGGATTTTTTTGTATTGCTTAAAGCAAAAAAATACATAATTGTTGGTAAGCTATCCTGCAGCCCTTCTCAAACGGTCATTAATGGCAAGACCCAAATCCATTCCGGGCAAAACATCACATAAAATAATGTCCACATCCGATTCGTCCAATTCTCTTAAATAAGAAAACAAATTGGCAGCGGCTTCATGGTAATTTTGTGTAGGAGATAAATTTTTCACCAACCCATTTCTCAAATCCAGATCAGTTTCCCCAAAAATAATAAATCCTGTTTTAGGGCCTTTATGATGTTTAATCAGTTCTTTCAAATCACCTGTAAATACAGGCTTTTTTGGAGCATAATGACTTTTTAATTGTCCCGGTGCTTTTGGGTTACTCGACTGATTTAATTGTATAGATACCTGGCCTACACAGGCTTCAATAGCATCTACCGATAAACCACCCAAACGGTAAATAATAATCTCATCGTTTTCTTCTCCTACAATAGTTGATTCCAGCCCTATTTCACAATGCCCACCATCTAAAATATAAGACAGTTTTGTTCCTAATTGCTTTTGAACATGCTCTGCAGTAGTAGGGCTAATATACCCAAATGGATTAGCACTTGGGGCAGCCAACGGAAAAGGTAATTGAGCAAGTAGTTTGAGTGTAAGAGGATGACTTGGCACCCTTACTCCTACTCTGTCTAAGCCCGAAGTAATTAAATCAGGGATTGTATTTTTTCTTGGTAACAAGAGGGTTAATGGCCCCGGCCAAAAAGTTTTTGCCAGCTTTAATAACTGCGGGTGCATCTCTGTTACAAACCCGTAAACACTTTCCAGGGAATGGGTGTGTACAATTAAAGGATCGAAGCTTGGCCTGTTTTTAGCTTCAAATATTTTAGCCACAGCAGTTGCATCCATCGCATTAGCAGCGAGGCCATAAACAGTTTCTGTTGGTATGGCTACCAACTGGCCATTCTCTAAAAATTGCCTTGCTGTTACTATGTCGGTTCCTATTTCTGCCACGGTGCAAATATAGGGCTTTACCCTATTTTATAAAGGTAATTTTTGTATTTTTATACTCTTAAAAAATTAAACAAATACAACAGTATTAGAGCTAACTCTGTTTCCCTGTCGTAAAAAATATACATATGAAAATATCCTATAATTGGTTAAATAGTATCTTAAAAACAGATCTTACACCCGAACAAATAGATGAGTATTTAACGGCCTCAGGCCTTGAAGTAGAAGGTATTGAAACATTTGAAAGTGTTAAAGGAGGTTTACAGGGAATTGTAATTGGTGAAGTTGTTGAAAAAGAAAAACATCCTGATGCCGATAAACTAAGCATTACAAAAGTAAATATTGGCAAACCCGAACTGCTGAACATTGTTTGTGGTGCACCAAATGTGGCCGCAGGGCAAAAAGTATTAGTGGCAACCATTGGAGCTAAATTATACCCCACAACCGGCGAACCTTTCGATATTAAAAAGTCAAAAATAAGAGGAGCTGTGAGTGAAGGAATGATCTGTGCAGAAGATGAAATTGGATTAGGTACCGGCCACGATGGTATTTTAATTTTACCGGAAACGGCTGAAGTAGGAATGCCTGCCGCAGATTTCTTTAAACTACAAAAAGATTATGTGCTTGAAATTGGTCTTACTCCCAACCGCGCCGATGCGGCCTCTCATTATGGGGTAGCCAGGGACTTACAAGCCATTTTAAATACAAAAAATAACACAACAGACTATAAGGCCGAACTTAAGGGTATTTTGGAGCTTCCACAGGCAAGTAATATCAGTACCATGAATATTGCTATTGAAAATCCGGAGGCCTGCAAACGTTATAGCGGTTTGGTTATTTCTGGTATTACCGTAAAACCATCGCCCGATTGGTTAAAAAATTATTTACTGGCTATTGGTTTACGCCCTATTAATAATATTGTTGATATTACCAATTTTGTATTACACGACCTGGGACAGCCTTTACATGCCTTCGATTTGGATAAGGTAAAAGGAAATAAAATTATTGTAAAATCAGGTTTAGAGAATACAAAGTTTAAAACCCTTGATGGCGTTGAACGTACCTTACTAGCCAATGATTTAATGATTTGTAACGAATCTGAGCCAATGTGTATGGCCGGTGTATTTGGCGGTTTAGATAGCGGAGTTTCTGAAAGCACCACTTCTATCTTTTTAGAAGCGGCCTATTTTGATCCGGCCTTCGTTAGAAAAACAAGCAAACAACATGGCTTAAAAACCGATAGTAGCTTTCGATTTGAACGTGGTACCGATCCTGAAATGACCGTTACAGCGCTTAAACGCGCCGCTGCCTTAATTTTCGAATATGCCGGTGGTGTATTAAGTATGGATATTGTTGACCTCTATCCTGTAAAATTAGAGCCTTTTAAAGTAGCATTTTCCTATACTAATTGCCAGACGTTAATAGGGAAAGAAATAGACAGAACCATTATTAAAAACATCATACTTTCTCTTGGTATTTCTATTGAGCAGGAAGGAAATGACGGGATGTTGCTTTCTGTACCTCAATATAAAACAGATGTAACCCGCGAAGCCGATGTGATAGAAGAAGTGATGCGTATTTACGGTTACAATAATGTAGAAGAAAGCTCACTGATAAAATTCACTGCTAATTTTACCGACAGAGAAAAAGCTACCGCGGCAGAAAACACCGTTGCTAATGTATTGATGGGCTTTGGCTTTAATGAAATGATGGGCCTGTCGCTTACAAAAGAATCTTATTACACGGAAGAAACTCCTCTGGTTAAAATCTTAAACCCATTGAGTGCCGACCTTAACGTAATGCGCCAATCTATGTTATTTGGTGGACTGGAATCTCTGGCTTATAATATTAACCGGAAACAGGCTGATTTGAAGTTTTTTGAATTTGGAAGAACCTATCAAAAAACGGATGCTGAACCAATGGATAACGGCTTTAAATATGCCGAAACAAAACATCTGACGTTATTTGTTACCGGAAAAAAATATCCGGAAAATCCTTACGGCAAAAATGATAAAGTAGATTTCATTTACCTGAAAGCCTGCATAGAATCTGTTTTAAATAAACTCTCTATTAAATTCAAAATTACCGAGTTAGAAGATCCTCAATTTGGTTACGGCTTATCTTTTTCTCAAAAAAACAAGACCCTGGTAAGCTTTGGATCTATTGATAAAGCCATTTGTAAAAAAATGGATGTTGCAGCCGAAGTATTTTATGCCGATTTTAACTGGGATGCTATTTTAGCATTGGTAGGTAAAACAAAATTAGAATTTACAGAGATCCCTAAGTTTCCTTCAGTAAGAAGGGATCTGGCCTTATTGCTTGACAAAAAAATAACCTACAAAGAATTGGAAGAGCTGGCATTTACTACTGAACGTAAGTTATTAAAAGCAGTTAACCTGTTTGATATTTATGAAGGAGATAAACTGGAAGCCGGAAAAAGGTCGTACGCGTTAAGTTTTACCTTACAGGATGAGGAAGCCACTTTAAACGATAAACAAATTGATACGGTAATGCAAAAACTGATAAAAACCTATACTGAAAAAGTAGGTGCGGTATTGCGCTAAACCAAAACCAGTTATAAATTAAAAATAACCATTTATTAACCATACAGTACCAGATATAGTTTTAATAACTCTTTTATACCTAAAAAATCTTAAATTAGTACTATGCTAAAAAAATATACCCTTCTATTATTGTGTGTGTTAAATGTGGCATTTGCTATAGCGCAAACACGCCCAACCCCTAAAACAAGTACTGTTACTCCCAAACCGGTAAAACCACCAAAGGAGATTCGTTATTTGAAGTGGAGTGTAAAAGCAGGTGCTAATTTAAGCGTGGTTTACCTGGCACGTAATGTAAAAGATGATAACAATGCGCCTGGTATATGTGGAGGAGTTAATTTTGAAGTCAATAATTTTATCAGGGTCTCCACACTATTTACCCGTTTCAGGCCAATAAACATTGAACCAACCTGGTTAAATGTAAAAGCCAATACTTATGAAATGAATTTAGAAGCCGTTGCCCGATTCCCCAATAAAAAAACCCTCTTATATCCTTTCGTTGGCTTAAGTTATAACACTTACACCGGCTTCTTTACCGGGCAATCCGATTATTTAAACTTAAAAGAATACTACCAGGCAAATTCAACCGTACGTAATAAATGGCTGGGGGTAAATTTTGGAACAGGGCTCGAACACAATTTTGGAATGTTGGGATTATTTGTTGATTACAGAATGCGCGTTGGAAAACAGGAAAAAGGCATTGGTATCAACATTATGGATGTTTGCTACACCGGAGGTTTAAAACTAAGATTCCTTTATGGAAAGGGTGCAAAGAAATTTGCGAAGAAATTCAAAACGAACGATCGTTTTAACCTGTTTTAGTGTAAGCTCTTTCATTTAGGTTATTATTTTATGCATGGCATGAAATTTTGTAGATTACTTAGGTATCTTGTCCCCGAGTAATAAACAACCACACTAAATGAAGCAAGTAATTACCTTATTTATAATACTTTGCTTTAGCTCCGCTGGTTTTTCACAAATCGATAGCCTCGCCAGAAATTTTATTGATACACTTAAAAGTAAATTAATTGTAGAAGATATTCCTAGAAAAACGCTGAAAGATAAATTAATGTATCCTCACCGCTGGTATGTTAAACAATTACTGGCTCCCAGGGTTCCGACTTACGATACTTCCTATATTAAAAATAATAAGCGCCGTTTAACAATTACGATTCCTATAGCTAAAAAATTTTATGGCTTTAATATTACCGATCTGGAGGATAAAAAACGGACTCTTAAATTTTCTCCTAATAATTACTACCATATTGGATTTAATTTCAGTAATATTATTCTAACGTTTGGTTTTTCTCCGGGCTTAAAATTCGGGGCTAAACCCAATAAAGGAAAAACCACCAGCACCGATTTTCAACTCACCGTTATAGGCAGCAAGATTATCACAGACCTTAATTATCAAAGCTATAAAGGGTTTTATGTGTACAATGCAAAAGAATTTGAAATTAGCAAAACCAATGCTGATACAACGGTTATAAGGCCTGACATTAATGTAACCTCTTTCGGCGTAAATACGATGTACGTTTTTAATAACCGGAAATATTCGTTGCGCGGAGCCTTTTCATTTACTGATGTACAGCGTAAAAGTGCCGGTTCTTTTATGGCAGGAATTTACCATTCGCATGTGGTATTCTCGTCAAATGATTCAGCCTTTATAAAATACCCTTTCATTAATTATTTTTCTCCCCTGCTTAGTGAAATCAATCAGATCTCTCAAATTACTGCCGGTGCCAGCGGAGGTTATGGCTACACTTTTGTATATAAAAAAATAATTTTCAGCCTCGCGTTAAATATTGGTTTGGGAGGACAAAAAACATTTTACAGAACAATAGAAGGAGATAATGAATCTTTAAGATTAAATTTAACCTCCAGTATAAATGCTAAAAATGCCATCAGGTATGATAATCTCAGGTTCTTTATTGGTGTATTAACCAGTTATGATAATAATTTTGCCTTTAACAGTAAAGTTTTTAATAACGAAAAATACATTGCGCGTATAGTAGGATTTGTAGGTTATCGATTTAATATTAAGCAAAATGGCCGAAAAGTATTGAAGTTCATGGGATTGGTAGATTATGAAAACAAGCCGGACCATAAAAAACAGAATCTAAAAACAAAAAAATAGCGTATCTAAATAAACACCATTCATTAAAACTGTATGAATTACTATCTACTCTCTTTAACCGGTTTTTTGATGATCCTATCATCCTGCTCCATTAAACCTGTTTCTAAAAGCAAAAACAACACCTATAGTAGTGTTTATAATTTACAACTGGACGTGTATGCTCCCCGAAAAATAAAAGACCCTAAAAAGGTATTGGTATTTGTTTATGGCGGGAACTGGATTCATGGAAAAAAATCGCTCTACCGTTTTTTTGGAAAAGGAATGGCCCGCAAAGGCATTATTTGTGTTGTGCTCAACTATAGGCTTAGCCCAAGAACAGATATTACCGGTATGGCTGATGATGTGGCTACGGCCGTAAAATGGGTTAAAACCAATTGCGCTTCTTTTCACGGAGATACAAATAACCTGTTTATTTCCGGCCACTCCGCCGGTGGACACTTAGCTGCGATGGTTGCCACAGATAACCGCTATTTTGAAAAACTACATATGAAAAATCCCATCAAAGGAACCATATTAATTGATGCTTTTGGTCTGGATATGTATAAATACTTAACGGTTTCTAAAAGCCCTAAAGATTCTATTTATAAACCCACTTTTACACATGATACCTCCTACTGGAAAAAAACGTCACCTATTTATTACCTGAATAAACATACTCCACCTTTTTTACTATTTGTTGGTGGTAAAACCTACCCGGTAATTAAACAACTAAATGAGGTGTTTTATACGGAACTAAAAAAATACCAGCCTAATGCTCCACTCATCATAGTAAAAGGCAAGAGTCATGTTCCCATGATCTTTCAGTTTTATAACCCTGGCGCAAAGCCATATAAACCTATGATAGAATTTATGAATAAACCCTAACTAGTGGTTTGCTGATATCAAAGAGTAAATCACTGAATCAAGGAATTGTCCGTTATAGTAATAGTTCTCTTTAAAGTGAGCCTCTTTTACAAAACCCATTTTTTCGAGCAACATAATAGAACCTGCATTGTTTGGATTTACATTTGCTTCAATACTATGCAACTTCATGTGGTTAAAACCATAATCGATTACCTTTTTCAATGCTTCAGAAATAAGCCCTTGCTTCCAGTAGGCAGGTTTGAGCATATACCCTACTTCAGCCCTGTAATGCTCTTTTTCAATTCGATGGTAAGAAATAGTACCTATCAATTCCGTATGATTCTTTAAGGATATTCCCCAGCCAATAGCCGTATTTTGTTTGATGCCTGTATCAATTTTACGAATGAGATCTTTCACTTCTTCGGTAGATGCAGCTTTGGCTCTGTCTAAATAAGTCATGGTTTCTTCATTAGTCCTTAAAAAGAACAAATCATCCACATCTTTTTTTGTAATTCTTCGGATAACCATCCGCTCTGTTTCAAGAGTAGGAAATGGTTTAAAATTGAGTTCTAACATAAAACAGCATTAGTCTTTATAAGGATACAATAGCTTTAAGGCATCATTAATACTTTGATGCAAAATAGTCGCATGATTTTCTTTAGGCAAAGATATAAAATCTACCTGCAGATGCTTCTTCCCCGATTTCTTTAAAATTTCGGTAATATGTAGTGCGCCGCCCTCCATCATCTTTCCTTCTGCTCCAACTGAAATGTAAACCCGGAGCGGAATATCTTTTTGTTTCGCTAACAATTCAGGAGCTTCTTTTAAGAGTGATTCATCATCCCACCATATACTGGGGCTTACAATCATATAATTTGTAAACAAATCGGGCTTCTTTAATAAAATTTCAGTAGCAAGAAGGCCTCCCAATGATTGTCCTATAATAAATTTCTGAGAACGGGTTTTATAATTTTCCTCCACAAAAGGTTGTAATTCTTTTTCTATAAAATCTATAAATTTAGCAGAACCACCTGTTGTAGGGTATTTCTCTTTTAACTTTTTGATTTCAGTGGCATACGTGAAATCTCTTTTTCTATCAATATTGGCAATACCTATCACAATTGTTTTAGGCATAAACTGCATGTTAAAAAACTGAACGAGCCCCACAATATGAATAAAATCTTCGTTGGCCGAACCATCCAACACATACATTACAGGGTAAGAAACCGAATCTTTTTTATCATAGCCTTCCGGCAAATAAATATTTATAACTCTTTTTTCTGAAAGAATTTTTGAGTCAATGTGACGGATCTCACCAAGAGTAAAAGGAGTACTTTCATTTGGTATCTGGCTTGTTTGCGCATTCATAGATAAAATACCTATAAAATAAACCAAAAGAGTAAGCCGGTTTTTGAGAGTAAGTGTTTTCATAGTTTTAGTGTAAGTCTGTTATATAGATCTTATAACAAAACTACTCTTTTATTTTTGGAAACATCTTAATCCACTATAGAATAACTTTTAAAGATATTTACAAACTTGCCTGATGATAAGCAAGACGAACTATTTCAAGAACTATCAGAAAACTGCTTTTCCAAAGCTTTGGTATTTCTAAACCATTAGCACAATATATGTTAGACATGCGAACTTTTAGTTTTTATCCGATAATTTTAGTTTCCTTACCGCTTACCAACCATAGAAATTTCTCTTTTCCTTCTGATTTACTTATTTCATTTTTTAATGACTTGGTTGATTGTTTGAAATGCCACCAACCTTCGTAATGAATTGGAATAACAATATTTGGATTAAAAAGCTTAGTAGTTTCAATTGCTTCTTCACCATTCATGGTAACCCTTAAATTCTTTTTTAAATATGGAAATGCCCCTGCTCCCAAATGTAAGATAGCGATATCCACTTTTTTCTTTTTTGCCAATTCATAAACACCTTCAAAAAGAACAGTATCTCCGGAAATATAAATGCAACCGTTTGTTTGTCCCTCCCATTCTATTGTGAACCCTAAAACTTTACCCATTACTTTATCTAATCTTTTGATATTTGTGTGTTGAGCTGGTATTGCTGTTATTTTTAACTGCCTCACTTTTTCAGTTTCAACAGGGTACTCTTCCCAATTATCAAGACCTATTGTATTGTCATTTTTTAACCGTTTTACAGCATCTTTCGTGGAAAGCACAACTGGAACCGTCTTAATAAATATTCTGCCATTCTTATCCAAATTATCACTATGATGATCGTGACTTAATAAGACTAAGTCCACTTTTCCGATTTCATCAATTGACAAAGCCGGGTCAATATATTTTTTTGAGAATGCCAAAGGGCTACTAACGTACTGAGGAAAAAAACCGTCCCTTTTGTCCAATGTTGGATCTGTTAATATTTTAAACCCGTTTATGTTTATTAAAACACAAGCTGTATCAATGTGTGTAATTGTAACTTTCATGTTGTACTAAATATTAATTATTAAAATAATAGTACAAAATTGAGCTTAATTAGTGACAATAAAATTGACTTTGGTCAAGAAATGCGTTTTCGAATTCTACTTAAAGTTTCAGGTACAACACCAATATAAGATGCAAGGTATTTCAAGGGTATTTGTTGAATGTATTTTGGTTGCTCTTTGAGCAAAATCTCATACCTCTCTTGGGGTGTTTTAGTTAAAAAATACAATTCTCTTTTTACTTTTTTAGATAGTAAAAATTCTGTAGCAATACGACCAAGTTTTTTTGCTGTTTCACATTTTTCATAAAGAATTTGTAAATTTTCGTATGATATCGAATATAATTGACAATCTGTTATAGCCTGAATATAAGCATCTGTTTTAGTTCTGCTATAATAGGAGTCGTATGCACAATAAAATGAATCTTTAAACGCAAAGTCAAATGTAATTTCCTTATCGTTCGCAAGTACATAATACCTAACAACACCATTATCAATAAAAGATAAATAATTCTCTAATTGCCCGTTAGATAAAATAAGTTCATTTGCAGAGAACTTACGGGTTTTAATACAACTTAAAAATGTTGTTAAGTCATTTTCTGAAAATCCAAGCTTCGTGAAATAGGTAATTAATGATTGCATTTTTATGGTTTATCTTCTTTAGGTTAGTAGCATGATGCATAATGTTCGTGCCTGACAACAGATAGTTTATGTTTGCCAATCACAAAGTAACTATTACGAAATTACATTTTATTTGTAGGATATTATAACCGGTAATCAATCAAATTTAACTTTTGTAAAAACCGCCTTTGTTGTTTATCTATAGAAAATCTGTAACCAACAAATACTCTGAATTTTCCGTATGAGTAATTAAAAGTGGACCCATTCTTATCATCGAAGTAATAGAAATCATATATCCCCATAGTCCCAAAAAAGAATTTTTCGTTGTCATAACCTAACGCAAGTCTCAGGTTTTGCTTACTGGAAAGTCTGAAATTGCCTACATGTTTTGAATCATCCTCCTTAATCGTCATTGTTCTATCAGTTCCTAATCCCTGTACAAGGGATAACGTAGCATGAATTTTTTTCCTAATAACGAGGTTATAAATATACCCAACATTAACTCCAAAATTTAAAACAGCTCCGGTTTTAATATTAGAAGTAGGATTAAAATACTGGGTAAAAGAGGCTGAAACAAGGCTGGAATCTGCTTTTATACCAAATACAGACAAATAGCCTCCACATAAAAATGACCCGGCACTTTTCTTTTGGCGTTCAGTAAATGCAAAAGAACTTCTATAAGATACTTTTTTATTATTAAAAAGATAATAATGATTAAGACTCAGGGCATATAGAGAAATATCAGGTCTTACCTCATATTTCTGTGTTTTGGAAATACGGTAATTTTCGTACGTGTTAGAATTTTGTATATAAAAACCGTCGTACGTTTGTAATGAAAAATCAATAGTTGATTTTTTACCATATAAGTTGAACTGGTAATCTTTATAGTTCGTTTTACCTTTTGTTCCTTCGTCATTCTTAAATAAAACCACACCGGTATTTAGTAAAAAACTGGCAAATTTGGAGTTTATGCTAATTCCAACGTCATACTGACTGTTTGGCTGGAACTTTAAAAAATTGGTTGATGAACCATCTCTTAACTCGAAGCTAATAAAACGGGTGGAAATGGGAACAGTTATAACCAATTTACCTTTATATGTAGAATAATAGCTTGTGTCGTAAGCTGATAAGCGTTCTTTCATAAAACTAAAGGCAATACTGCGGTGTATCCACATCCATTTTTGTTTTAAGGTAGCATGCGGAATATCTTTGATAGATTTAATCGTTTCAAATTTAATGGTGTCCTGAGCATAAGAAGACCCGGTAGAAACAATCAGGAATAATAGCAGAACTAAAAAGGGGGATTTATTTCCTATGAAATTTTTCTTAGCTTTTGACATATTAAATCAACTTATTTTATTCGTTGTTTCAATTTCATCTTTACACTTTCGTCCCATTCATTTTTCAAAATACTTAACTTTATTACGTCAATTACATTTCCTTCAGCATCTCTACCAAACTGTCTTAAAACTCCTTCAACCGTACAACCTATACTTTTCATTGCATTTATACTTCTCTCATTTTTGCTATTTGCACCAAATCCTACTCTTAACATTTGGAGTTTGTCAAAGGCAAATTCAAGTAGTAAATATTTACAGTGCTTATTAATTCCTGTTCCTTGAAATTCTTTTCCATACCAGGTATAACCAATATCAAGCTTTTTAAACTCATTTGATATTTCGTAAAATCGTGTTGAACCAGCACATGTGTTTTTTTTCTTGTCAAATACAATGAACGGATATTCCTTCTCGTCATTAAATTGCTTTATGGCTGTGGCAAAATAGTTGTTAAAATTCTCTTTTCCATTTCCGCCATTGATGTTGTAACGCCAAATCTCCGGTTCATTTATAGCATAGTCTATTAGCAGTTCTTTGTCGCTATGAATTAATGGGCGTAACAAGACTGATTCGTTTTCCAAAATATAATTTTCTTTGAAATCTAAATTCATAGTATCAATGTTTGATTTGGTTTGTATCGTTTCCCGCTAACGTTTTCGCGGGTTGTTTTTGCTGTTTTAAAAACTGTATCTTACCAAAATATTAGTTTAAAGATACAATGTTGCTATACATTTGCAAAAAATTTTATGTCTACCCATATTACTGATAGGCGCTGTAAAGACTAAGTATTTATTTTAGTTTCTTTTCGAGTATTAGTTCACTAGCACCGTCCGCATTTTCAATTCCTTTCCAAACTTGCACTTTTTCCGGTTTTTGTTTTAGGTCAAAATAAACTAATGTACCATTTAATTGATCGTTTTTATAATAACCAACTGTTTCAATTTTACCAGTCAAGGTGTAACCAAAATAAATCCCATCTTTGATATCATCTTTAAATGACCATTTAAAATTCAATTCATTTTCTTTAGTAAGATATTCTTTCCAAACACCTTCTCGTTTCGAATTAATGAGTTTGCCTATCATATAGGTCTCATTATTGTTGAAATAAATAATTGCATTGGAGTCTTTGGGATTATATTTACATACTAGATTATTATTATCGCCGTAGATGTCAACATAGTTTAACGTGTTAGGCTTGTTGTCACAGCTGACAATTATTAGCGGAATTATTGTTAGAAATAATGATTTGTTCATTTCATGTCTTGTTTCAATGCCGTGCCCTACAGAAATATTGCTATAAAGATAACTGTTTGAAGACATTTGCAAAGCAAACAACCTTTTTTGCAAATGCTTATACTTCTACGCGAATTATAGGCAGGCATTGTGGAGACAATGCCATTATTATTGCCAGATAAAATCAATTTCTGAAAATATTTCGCTTGGTTTAAAGTCTTTATTAGTTCCAAAATAAATTTCGTCTTCGTGGTAAAATAGTAATGCCCAATTTAAACTTTGGTCAATTACAGTTAGGTCGTCTGAGGAGCTATAATAAAAACTATCGAAGTATTTAATTAAAAATTTCCATGGAACAATCATTGCGTCCATCGGTTGCCAAGAAAGGAAAACATGTTTATCAAATGGTAGCCCTCTTTGATAAAGCCATTTCTTAATTTCCTTTTCGTTGCCCTCTAAAATCCTTGTCTTGTCAATTGTCCGAAAGAAATCTTTTTTAAAAGGTCTGTCGTTATGTAAATTTGTCTTTGCAATATAGTCCCACAAAAACTTAGCTGCTTTGTTGTCCAAAGGTTTTAATTGGTCAAGATGCTGGTTCGGTAGCTTATCATATTTCTCTTCCGTAAAACGCCATTTCATGCGAAAGTCATCCATCGGAATTACATGTTGAAATATGTTGTCAAAGTCTATACTCATTTGATGTTATGCGGTTTGATTTTGCATTGTCATATTATAATTCTTTTTTCATAACTACGATGTCTTTGCCACCCAAAGCAAGTCGTTCCAATTGTTGCCAACCAAGTCGCTTGTATAAATTTTCCGCTGTATGTGTAAATAGATAAATGTCTTTCAGCCCAAATTCTTTTGCGTGGCTTTGAATGTTATTACAAATTAATGCTCCCCAACCCTTTCCTCTAATCTCTGGTTTCGTATAAACTAAAGCTAACCAGTTTTTGTATATTTTAAATCTTAATTCTTTATCTAGTAGTCCAACATGGTTATAAAGTCCACCCGTTGCAATTGGTTTGTTATCAAGTGTCATTAAAACCTGAAACTCATAATTGTCAGTTAAAAGTTTTTTTGTTTTGTCAATTGTCGTCTGAACAGGAATGTTCCACTCGCTTAAATACCAGTCTGCAATAAGTTGTATGTTTTCGTTGTCACCAGGTTTTATTATTTGGTATTTTACGTCTGTCATCATTTAAAATGGTTGTTGAATTTGGTCTTCTAACATACTATTAACGGTTTGCAGCTTTGCCTAGTGTGGCATTGAAACCGCTTCTAACTGAAAGCTTTTAACAAAGCTAACCGCTTTTTAGACATTTGCAAAGCGAAATATCCCGATAACTATCGAGAGTCTTTTGCGAAACGACCTTGAATTCGCAAATGCTTTGTTATCCGTCCACATTACTGGAGGTGCTGTTATCGCCTAGTACATTTGACCATTTAGCACTTTCCAAGCTAATTTAAATTCTGCTTCTCTGAGTTTGGTTGTCAAACGTTTTATTTTTTTTTCATTATTCGTATAGTTGAATTCAGTGTATTTGTCAACCATTTTATAATTAGGTAGTAATAAACCTACAAAGCCAATACCAATATTTAAGTCGAATAATGCATCGTTTTCAAACTCATAATATTCTTCGTAAGGTGTCATCGTCAAAATGTTATTGATGTTTAAACAATGGTTGATGTGCATAAACCCAAATAAATAATAGCTACTAAGAATAACTGTATCTTTATAAATTGTCACTTGATTAATTGTTATTGTCAACCCAACAACTAATAAAATAATAAGAAGAACTGCATAGTCGGGATGATTTGTTATAAATAACCATGTAATTAATGCAGTTGTCAAAATGAATATTAGTCTAAGTAAAACTAATTTTGTGCTTATTTGTCTTTGAGATAAAATTTTCATTTAGATTTGTTCATGCATTGGCACTAACTAACATACAGGACTACTTTTTTCATCCCTGCTATACTCAAAGATATCACTATTTTATAAGCCATCAAAAGGTGATTTGATGTTTTGAATACGCTTGCTATTAACACAATATACTAATTGCATTCATTTATAAAATCAAAAAAGCCATCCTCAATTAAGAGAATGGCTTTTTAATAGGATTGAATTATAAAAATTATGCTTTGTTTTCTTCAGCAGTAGCCGTTTCCGGTTTTGGCATCGTTGCTTTACGTGACAATTTTGCTTTTCCGTTTTTAGGATCTGTACCAATGTATTTCACCTTAACCACTTCTCCTTCTTTTACTAAACCATCTAAAGATTCAATACGTTTCCAGTCGTATTCGCTAATGTGTAATAAACCTTCTTTACCCGGCATAAACTCTACGAATGCACCGTAAGGCATAATTGATTTTACAGTAGCTTCGTAAATTTCACCTACTTCAGGAATCGCTACAATTCCTTTGATACGGGCAACAGCTGCTTTTAAATCTTCTAGTTTCTCTGCGAAAATCTCTACACGTCCGCTGTTATCCACTTCCGTAATAGAAATAGTAGCACCAGTTTTCTTTTGAATATCCTGAATTACTTTTCCACCAGGCCCGATGATTGCACCAATAAATTCCTGAGGAATAATAATGATTTCAAAACGAGGTACATTTTCGTTGTAATCAGCACGTGGTTCGTTGATCGTTTTCATGATCTCACCCATAATGTGTAAACGGCCTTCACGAGCTTGCGCTAAGGCTTTTTCCATTACTTCATATGGTAAACCATTTACTTTTAAATCCATTTGTACGGCAGTAATACCATCTTTAGTTCCACAGATTTTGAAATCCATATCTCCTAAATGATCTTCATCTCCTAAAATGTCAGATAATACCGCGTATTGTCCTTTATCGTTCGTAATTAATCCCATAGCAATACCAGTAACCGGTTTTGCAATTTTAACCCCTGCATCCATCAACGCTAAAGTCCCTGCACAAACAGTTGCCATAGATGATGAACCATTAGATTCTAAAATATCAGAAACCACACGTACAGTGTAAGGAGTGTCTGTAGGAACCACTTTAGATAAGGCACGCATCGCTAAATTACCATGTCCTACTTCTCTACGGCCTACACCACGGTTAGGTTTTGCTTCACCGGTTGAGAAACCAGGGAAGTTATAATGTAAAATAAATTTAGTTTCACCACGGTAAAATGCACCATCAATCATTTGAGCATCTTTTCCTGTACCTAATGTTACAGTGGTTAACGATTGGGTTTCTCCGCGTTGGAAAATAGCAGAACCGTGAGCTGCAGGTAAATACCCTACTTCACTCCAGATAGGACGAATCTGATCGGTTTTACGACCATCTAAACGGATCTGTGTATCTAATGTCGCCTGACGAACCGCATCATATTCCACATCGTGGTAATACTTGTTAATCAAGGCTTCTTTTTCTTTTAACTCTTCAGCGGTAAACGTTTCTTTATACTCCGTTAAAACTGCTTTAAACGCTACTTTACGCTCATTTTTATTAGGGTTACCTTGTTTTGCAACAGCGTAAACTTTATCGTACGTTGCTTTAGAAACAGCTGCTTTTAAATCAGCATCATTTTTCTCATGGCAATACTCACGTTTGGTTTTTAAACCTGCTTTAATAGCAAATTCTTTAATAGCTTTGATTTGAACTTTAATAGCTTCGTGTGCAAATTTAATAGCCTCTAACATTTCTGCTTCGCTCACTTCGCTCATTTCACCTTCTACCATGGATATATCCGTTTCAGTAGCAGCAACAATCATTTCTAACGTGGCAGTTGGTAATACATCTGCATCAGGATTGATACATAATTTACCGTCAATTTTAGCAACACGAACTTCCGAAATAATTCCGTTAAATGGAATATCAGAAACCGCAACCGCTGCACAAGCTGCTAAACCAACTAAGGCATCAGGCATTGTTTTTTTATCAGATGAAATTAATGACAACATAATTTGTGTGTCAGCATGATAATCATCCGGAAATTGTGGGCGCATAGCTCTATCCACAATACGTGAAATTAATACTTCATAATCAGATAATTTTGCTTCTCTACGGAAGAAACCGCCAGGGAAACGACCTGTAGCCGCATATTTTTCCTGATAATCTACGGTTAAAGGTAAAAAATCAACGCCTTCTTTAGCATCTTTATTACTTACTACGGTAGCCAAAATCATGGTACTACCTAATTTTACAACTACTGCTCCATCAGCCTGTTTAGCTAATTTCCCTGTTTCAAGGGTTACGATTCTTCCATCTCCCAGGTCGAACGAATGTTGAATTCCAATTTGTGACATCTTTGTTTTGTTTTGTGTACCAACGTTTTTGGTACGGTTTATATTATAATTGTTGAATTTTAATGCTGTTAAGCTATTGAAATTAAAGTCTTTTTAATCACTTTAATCCATCAGTCTTTTCGGTCTCTTCATAAAAAAAGCATCCCGATTACTCAGAATGCCTTTTAATTCTACAGAAAATCCATTTTTATTTACGGATATCTAATACTTTAATAACTGCACGGTAACGGGCAATATCTGTATGTTTTAAATAATCTAATAATGCACGACGTTTACCTACTAAGTTTAATAAAGCACGTTGTGTACCAAAATCTTTCTTGTTATTTTTTAAATGACCTGTTAAATGGTCAATACGGTGTGTAAACAATGCTACTTGTGATTCAGCACTACCAGTGTTTTTCTCTGTACCACCGTGTTTTTTAAAAATGTCTTTTTTTACTTCTGATGTTAAATACATGTTATTCTTCTTTTGATATTAACTTTAAATAGGGTTACAAATATAGTAAATTTTATAATACAAACAAGATATTAACCGTTTTTTAATAAAATAATCCTTAAAACAGGGCTATTTTTGATCGTATTATCGTATGATGTGTCAGAACCAGGTTTTATTTGCTAATCACGATCTTTTTAATGATCGTATCGCCTTTATTAAACTTGCAGGTTACAAAATACATCCCACCGGTTAACTCCTCTGTATTTATTGCATAAATGGTAGAACTGATGTGATCAAATGTTCCGGCCTTTACTTCTTTCCCCGAAATATCCGTTACCGAATAATGTACATCCTGGTACTCGCTCACATCAAACAATAAATTTACAGTACCCGATGCCGGATTGGGATATAATTGAAACGTGTTGGTTGATTTAGGTGTATCCTTTACTCCTAGCACATATCCTACCGTAAAACGTTCCATGAGCTGGCAACCAAAATCCCCGTTAAATGTTTTATAAACAGTAGGTGATGTATTGGAAGTAAAACGTAATATCCCATTCCCTGCTCCACTGTTAGCCCACCACGAAATACCATCACAACCGTCATCATTGGCTATAAACGTGTAGCAACCTGCTGGTAAACTAACGGTATCTTTAAATATTTTAGAGTTTAAATTATTTAACCTGCTGGCTACAACGGTTCCTGTTTCGTTAATAATTTTCCAGCTGCTTTCATTAAACCCTGCATTGGTTGTGCTGGAAGAAGTATTTGTACTGAAATACACAACAAAAGGTGATGGGTATGATCTCACATCCACAAACGTACTGCTGTATTTATTATTAAAGGCGTTTTGATCAACAGCTCCGTTAACTTTATTAATGGTTACTTCAAACTGGTTTGAACTGTTCCCGTTAAATAATCCGGTGCTTGGCCCAAAATCAACAATTGCTTCTTCCAGGAAATTTAAAGTACCTGTCCACGTATAGGTATAAGTAGTTCCTCCGGTTAAGTTGTAATTAAACGTTACTTCTGTAACAGGAGTTGTTCCGGTGTTTTTTATTTTAACTTTAGGGTTAGAACATACGTTATTCGAACGGAAATAATTAGGATCATTAGTTGGAGCAATAATATCTTCCAATGAAACGTCTAAATTATAATTGGGAGCCGAATAGGTAATTAACTGCGATACAATGTTAAAGCCAGCATTGGCGTTACTTTGATTGGGAGATGTATAGGGCTCCATATCCATATCAATTGAAAAGGTAGTAGATGCAGCGGTTAAACTACTTAAATCATGAACAATAGGCACAACCGTATTTCCGGGACACCAGTTTGCTCTCTCATAAACCCATGTTCCAGTTTGAGGATAAATATCATTTTTTCCGCAATCACTTCTCCATAAATGTTTTTGAGAAACCTGGCTGTTATTGATTTTCAAATTATAATAATTATCGCAAAATTCAGAGCAATAGTTATCATCAGAACCATGCCCGCTGATAATATTTTTTAAGAATGCTTTATTCGCAGGAGTTGAATACTGGTATGGTTTAGCCACTAAATAATTTTCAATGGGATCAGCCGTTTTACCATAAGCAAAATAACCGTTATAAACGTTCTTAGCTGCTATAGCATTCATCGGAGGTGTCCCTTCAATCATTTCTAATTTAAGCGTTAACGTAAATCCCCACGAATACCCTTCATAACGGTACCTGAAATCAAGATTCCCGTTTAATATAGATGAGTAATCGGTGACATCAATCACATAATCATTTTTTCGGTTAGAGGCCAACCAGTCGGTTGCATAGGGCGTTATCACCCTTGCAATTTCAACTGTATCAGCTCCGGCAGGTTTTGCGTATACCTCCGTCGTATAATCCCATGATCCGCAATATTGCGTTCCTGTAGGGCAGGCATATCTTCCTAGTATGTAATGCAACCGTATTTTCCGATACGTTTTGCCGGTAGGTAAAACAGCACTTGTATCGTAGTTACCGTACTGTGTTATTTTTCTTAAATTGTAAATGGTTACCCATGACGTATCGCCTGGGCTCGCTGAAAGATCAAGTGCAAGTAATCCTGAAAGTACGAGTGCTAAATATATTTTCTTCATATATCTCTAAATTGTTTTAGTAAATCTAAATAATTTACGTTTATAATTAATAATTAGTTTTAAACAGTTGTCGGAATTCTTCAACATTTAAAGTTCCCGGTTTTTATTGCAAAAGGGTAATGTGCCCTGATTTATTATAGTGAACTTCATCCGCACCTTTTGCTTTTAAAATGTAAACATATACTCCACCCGATACTTTTTTGCCATCGAAACTTCCATCCCATCCTTTTAAAGGATCGCCCGATTGAAATAATAATTCTCCCCAACGGTTATAAATCTTCAGGTCATAAGTCAATAAATTACTGCTTGGTGTATAAAAAATATCATTCACTCCATCGCCGTTAGGTGTAAATACATTTGGCAGATATAAAGTAGATTCTCCGCTAACAGTGATCTCCATACAATCGGATGCTTTACAACCGGTTGCTGTTGTAACGGTTGCACAATACACCGTAGTTTGTGCAGGACTTACAGATATTAAAGCTCCTGTTTGTCCGGTACTCCATTGGTAAGAGCTTCCCCCGGAAGCAGTAAGAGCAATCGTTTCCAAAGGTGCTGTATTATTTGCCGAAGAAGAAAGATGTACAACAGGATTAGCATTTACCGTTATTTGTCCGTTAGCAGAAGCAGTACAACCATTTAACTCGTAAGATAATGAATAGCCTGATGTTGCTGCCGGAGAAGCATTCATCGAAGAACCGGTTCCACCACCCGGAGACCAGGTATAATTTCCTCCTGCAGGTAAAGCATTAGATGTTAATGTAGCCGTTTGTCCTGAACAGATAGCTGTTGAATTGATACTAACTGTAGGGGTTGTTTTCACATCCACATTTGCCACAGCCACGGCAGTACAGTTATTAACCGTATATAAAACAGTGTAGCTGGAGGTTGCGGTTGGAGATACCGTATTGTTTTGCGTGGTTTGCCCGGTTGGAGTCCATAAAAAAGTACCGCCGGCTACAGAAGGATTAGCCGTTAAAACGGCATTGTCTCCTGAACAAATGGTAGCACTGTTAACAGTCATTGTTAAAGAGTTATCTATCACAACGGTTGTGGTTGCTGCAACAGAACAACCGCTGATACTATATAGCACCGTATAATTTGTGGTTGCCAAAGGCGAAACGGATATACTTTGTGTGGTAAGGCTTGTAGGTGTCCATGAATAAGTACCCCCCGAAATAGAAGGTACTGCTGCTAATGTAGCCGTTGCACCGGGACAAATAGTTGCTGTATTTACCGCTAATGTGGGATTGGAAACAACCGATAAGGTATAAGTAGCACTCACCGTACAGGTACCGGGTGTAGTATAGGTAACTGAATAAGTATTTACTGTACTTGCCGGAAAATTAATAGCTCCTGTTGATGCATTTATACTTAAACCGGCAGGGGCTGATGTAAAACTACCACCTGCTGTACCGGTAATGGTTGGCGTAGTACTTGCTCCAAGCTGACAATATAAATTTGCTGAATAAGCCACTGATGCCGAAATAGGTGTGTAAGATACTCCGGAAACCGCCATCACATAACCACCACCGCCGGCAGGGTTACTGCTAACACCATTGATTGTGATAGAAGCTAATGTTTTTTGCTGACCGGTACAGGGGATGCTGACATCAATTCCGTAAAAACGGGGGTTTGTTGGAAGCCCATCATTCGTGGCACCCGATGTAACTCTTTTACAACGGCCGAGGCCCGATATAATAGCTGCTGGCCCGCCAAACCAATCCTGAACCGTAAAGTTACCGGCATTGGTAGTAGTGAGATCTGTATAATTAAGAACAACATTAATAGTGCTTGATCCTTCTGTTGAAAATACTAAAAAATTAACGGCGCTATATTGAGCAGGTGTTGTAAGGGTTAATGTGTTAGAAGATGCAGACGGTGCAAATAAAGCATTATTACCAGTGTATGGCATTAACTGGTACGATTTTAAACCACTGCTGATAGCGCCCGAATTAGGTAAGCCACCTGTCCAACCGGCTGATGTAGCAAACCCTACAGAATACATCACACTATTACCTCCGGCAACAACCTGGTCTAACGCCTGTGTAGTTGTAGCTAAGGAGTTGGGAAATGTTTCTGCAACAGCATCAAGATTAAAACCTGTTACGGCAATGGGAGAATACGTTTGTGAAAATAAACCTCCGAAAAGCGCCAGAAATAATAACGTAAAAATAACTTTTTTCATTTATTTATATAACTCTAAATTGTTTTAGTAAAGTTAATGAAACAAGAAACGTCAAATTAGTCAAAATATGGCGCATTATTATACTCCTAAATAAATCATTTTAGTAAATGGAATTTAGTGAGTCAAACTAACATCAGGGAACGTAAAATACCCGAATTACTTATTGAATTTTTTCTGGATAATAGTAGCCTGACTCATTCGTGTCAATTATGATAATTGCTTTAATGCGTTCCTTAAATGAGAGATCACATCTTCTACATCGCTTACTTTACAAGTGCCTACAGACATCCGGTACCATGGCGAATTTTCATCAGCACCAAAGGCATAGAAAGGAACCACGGCTAATTTAGCTTCATCCAAAATAAATTTCGTGATATCTTTTGTAGTTGTCAATACCTTACCATCAGTGGTTTTTAAGCCATGTAGATCGAATTTGATCGTTAAATAAATAGCTGCCTGTGGAGATATTGCATCTACTTTAAATCCTTCCGCTTTTAATGCCTGGAAGCCTTTGTAAAAACCATTGAGCCTGTCACTTATTCTTGTTTTTTGTAATTCAATAAACGAATCATACAATGCTAAATTGTTCAGGTATTTGGCACTTGCCATTTGTTCCGCTTTTGGTGCCCAGGCTCCAACGTGCGTTAAAATAGCTTTCATTTTATCAATAATTGCTTTTGGCCCCATACTCCACCCTACTCTCACTCCTGTAGCTGACAAGGATTTGGAGATCCCATCTACAAAAATAGTATAGGCTCTCATGTCAGGCCTTAAGCTAACGGGGTTGTAATGTTTGGTATTACCCAGGGTTAATGCCCAATAAATTTGGTCATACATTAAATACACCGGTTTTTCATTTGGTCCTCTGCGCTTGTTTTCTTCCAGTATCATATCACAGATCTCTTCCAGTCCTTCTTTGCTAAATACAGTACCGGTTGGGTTTTGAGGAGAGCACAATGCTAATAAAGTGGCTTCTTTTATAAAAGGCTTAATGTCGGAAGCCAAAGGCATAAAATTTTGTTCAGCTTTAGCTTCTATCACTACAGCCTTTGCTGAATTCAAATAAGAATAGTGATTATTATTCCAGGATGGCACGGCAAAAATAACGGTATCATTAGCATCTACCAATGCTCTGAAGATGCTGTAAATAACTGGTCTTGCGCCGCCGGCAATTAAAATTTCATCATTTTTATAATCCAATCCGCCACGCTCCTTTAATAAATGAGAAACGGCATTCCGAAGTTCCAACATACCATCGGCTGCAGGGTAATTGGTTTGATCGGCAAAATATTCGTCAACAATATATTGTTTCAATTCTGTTGGTATCGGAAACTCCTTTGGATTA
Source organism: Bacteroidia bacterium (assembly GCA_963422675.2). Lineage (GTDB taxonomy): Bacteria > Bacteroidota > Bacteroidia > B-17B0 > Aurantibacillaceae > UBA4416. Next base: position 125,456 of record CAXVYS010000013.1, on the reverse strand, counting down.
AAATCTCCAATGGTCATATTATATATTTTTTCTCCCTGCTTTATTTTTTCGTTTACTTCAGCAGCAAGCTTTATGATTTCAGAACCGATAATGTTTTCTGCTAATTTAGATACTTTTGATTTTTGTGTGATGGTGGTGCTCATGTTGCAATTTTTTTGAAAAATATAGATAATATGTATCAATACAAAATTTAGTTTAAAACAGGATATGATTCTTAAGCATTTTTAGGATTTCAGCAACCATCCATTGCTATTACAATTACTCTAGCAATTGCAACATCATTATAAAAAACAGTAATTTTACGGCATGCACAACTTACAATACCTTACCCAACAAGTAATAACCTGCGCCAAAGAAGCGGGCAGGTTTATCCGTGAAGAACGCAAAACGTTTTCCTATTCAAAAGTTGAAATTAAAGGCCTCAACGATCTGGTAAGCTATGTAGATAAAACAGCTGAACAGCTCATTGTTAAAGCTTTATCCTCTATTTTGCCAGAAGCGGGATTTATTACAGAGGAAGATACTATCAATGAACTAAAAGACTATAACTGGATCGTTGATCCGCTGGATGGTACCACTAACTTTATTCACGGTATCCCCTGCTATGCGGTGAGTATAGCCCTGGAATTTAAAGGTGAAATAATAGTGGGCGTGGTGTATGAAGTAGTACACGATGAATGTTTTTCGGCTTACACAAACGGAGGCTCCTTCTTAAACGGAGCTAAAATAATGGTTTCCGAAAGGCCTACCCTAAAAGACAGTCTCATTGCAACGGGCTTTCCTATTTATAATTTTACGCGACTCGATTCCTATTTGAAAGCGTTAACGCATTTAATGAAAAACACACATGGCCTGCGTCGCATTGGTTCGGCTGCTACCGACCTGTGCTATGTAGCATGTGGACGGATGGATGGTTACTTTGAATATAACCTCAATGCCTGGGATGTTGCCGCAGGTGCTTTAATTGTAAAAGAAGCCGGAGGCAGTATTTGTGATTTTAGCAGAGGGAATAACTGGTTATTTGGCAAAGAAGTTATTGCTACCAATAGTCGCCTGCAAAACGAATTAGAAGAGGTAATTGTAACGAGTTTTTTCGGAAATTAGAATTTAGACCTTAAACGTGTTTTGTGGTGTTTAGGAGGAAAAAAACGGCCTACGGTAATTTGTACCGACATATACGAATCTTTTTGTTTATCCCCTCTTTGAGCTGCATTGCCTGCCGCATCAGGAGAAGTTGCACCATAAATGGTTCCTTTACTTGGGTCAGACATTACCACAGAAGTTGATCCGTAAGCTTGCTCTAATTTGTATTTATCATAATAAACCGTGCTTACATCATCAATGTAATCGGTAAATGTTTTTCTGTAATTTATTTCGGCACCTAAACTCCAGTATTTATTTAAGATATAACGAAAGTTAATTCCCATGGGAATACTTATTGAAAGACGTTTGTATTGTGTTGGTCCACCCTGTAAACCCTGTCCTTCTGTATGCAATGGTTGTAGCGCTACATACCCACCTCCAGGCAGTTTGCCTTTAGGATTAAAATAAAATGCTCCAACACCAACAAAACCAATTAATTCCCAGGTTCTGGCTTTATGCCTTCTGCTCGATGTATTTCTGATATTATATCGGTGACCGGCTTTATTTTTGAAAATTGAAAACTCTGCACGGGTAGACAACTCAAAAATGTTGGATTTAAAATTAAGGTTACGGTTATTTCTGAAAGGCTCGCTGGTTAACTTATCGTCACCGGCAACTACAAGGTAGTTAAAGCTATTATACCAATTAAAGTTTTTAGCGAATTTGTACCTGTACCCAACAGTTATTGCCGGACGGGTTAATGCAAACTCCACATCAACAGGACTGTAATGCGTTCCTACTTTATTTAATCCACCCAAATCTCCTAAAAACTGAGAAGCACCAACCTGTAGAACAAATTCGCGACGGTATTTTTTCCATTCGTTTAACCGGTTAAAGCTTGCGCCTTGAGAGTAAACTTTCTGGATAAAAACTGTAGAAAACAATAATAAAGTGATGATATGTATTTTTCTATTCAAAAAAGAGTTTTATGGTTTATTGTGTAAATCTAACAAAAAACAATACAAATAATACGCCAAAAGATTACTAAATTGTTAAAAATGGAATGTTAATTACCCAAATCTTCATTTGTATAGTATAATTTGTAGTATTTAAGTCCTTTATCTTCATCGTATCCTTTTTCAACATAATCATGTCGGCCATGTACATAAATATGAAAATTCTTATCCAGTTTCACAACACTTTTCATAAACTTTTGATTTTTCTTAACTGCCGTTGGCGAAATTTCAAAATCATCAATAGCTGTTAGATCCATTTTATCGTTATACGTTTTTCTGTAATCCCTAAAAGCTTCCTGGATCTCTGGCTGAGGCAGAATTTCTTTTTCAAATTCTTTGATATTAAAATTATCTTTCTCTTTAAAAAAGCTGGTACTTTTATTGAGCATCATCATCTGATCCTCCTTCGTTACATTATTATTTTCAGTTAATACCTCTTCACAAAAACCTTTACAGGTATCAATAAAATTAGATGTATGAAAGTAAGCGTTCTCTTTTAGTTTGGTATTTAAAAAATCTTCTACCCAGTAAAAAGCACAATCCGCTATTTTATTATTAGTGTCTACAACGCTTATTTTATAGCCTTTTTCAGTTTCGGTATTATAAATGATACAGCCTTTATCTAATTTATTAATGTTAATCCCGTTGTCGCACTCCATATCAAAGTTATCCATATGTTGGAATACTTTGAGGTAAGTATCTTTATTTTCTGTTTTAAATAAACCAATAGCATCACAAATAACACCATCCACATTACAATCTTTAAAATAGCAGGTGTAAAACTCTCCTCCTTTAATTTTTGGATGCATGGATTGGTTGTACAAATGCTCTGCAATGTGTTTACTATTTGCAATAAATTCTTTATGGGAGGTAAACATATCTTTGATATAGCCTTGTACATCATGATAATGCATTTCATTTTTTGATTTAAACTGATAATAAATATCTGTTTTAAAGGGCGCTGTCAGGTAACGCATGATGTTCCCCAATAAAAAATCATCTGTTATTTTAACGGTTTTTTCGCTAAGGGTAAGTTCTTCTCCCAAACCTTTATTTCCTACGTAATGGATTATAAAATCTGTTAACTCTGAACGTGTAAAATCTATCATGGCACAATATCTGTTCTTAAAAAATGAATCGTAAATATAATGCTTTGAGCGTATGTTGAATTAACAAAGTTTAAACAAATAAATATTGTTACTAACGGCCATAATCCATTATAATATTTAATATTACACATAAATTTTACCCTAAATTTGCTCCATATGCAAAAAAGAATTTTCTATCCACTATTAGTAGTGTTAGCCCTAAGTATCAGTTCATTTGGATTTTTCCAGTTCGGTCGCAATCAAATATTACTGGATATGTTGATGTCAGCCTTAAATCAGGCTCATTACAGCCCCTTAACTATAAATGACGAGTTCAGTGAAAAAGCATTTAACCTCTATTTAAAAAATCTCGACTTCAGCAAAAAAATGCTGACACAAGCAGATGTAGATGCATTAGCTAAGTATCGCCATTCTATTGACGACCAGGTAAATAACGGCACCTTTGAATTTTACCAGCTGTCGTATGATTTAATTACCAAGCGCATTAAAGAAAAAGAATCGTGGAGCAAAGAGCTTTTAGAAAAACCCTTTGATTATACTGTGGATGAAGAATATGAAACAGATGGTGAAAAATTAAAGTATGCAGCTAATGAAAAAGAGTTGAAAGATGAGTGGAGAAAAATGCTGAAATACCAGGTAGTGAGCAGGCTGGATGAAATGATGACCGCCCAGGAAAAAGGAGATACCGTTAAAGCCTCTAAAGACTCGAAAGAGTTGTTACAGAAACCAATTATGATCAAAAGCTTTGATTCTCTTGAAGTAGACGCCCGTCGTAAAACCTTAAAAGCGAACCAGGATTGGTTTAAACGCATGAATAAAGTAACCGCTAAAGATCGCTATTCGGCTTATTTGAATACCATTACCGGCTTATACGACCCGCATACAGAGTATTTTGCGCCAAAAGAAAAAAAGAAATTTGATCAAAGCATGAGCGGCCAGTTCGAAGGTATTGGAGCACGCTTACAATCGAAAGACGGGTTTGTAAAAGTATCTGAAATTATACCTGGTTCACCTTCTGCTAAACAAGGTGAATTGAAAGCGGGTGACGAGATTCATAAGGTAGCACAAGGAAATGCAGAACCTGTTGATATTACAAACATGGATATGGATGATGCCATAGAACTGATCAAAGGAAAAAAAGGAACCGAAGTACGATTAACTGTAAAAAAACCGGATGCTACTTTTAAAGTAATTGCCATTATAAGAGATGTGATTGAAATTGAGGAAACCTATGCTAAATCGGCCATTATCAATAACAAGAAAAAAGTAGGATATATTTATTTACCTATGTTTTATGCAGATTTTACACGCAATGGAGCTCACCGTTGTTCTGCCGATATGAAAAAAGAAATTGAAAAACTAAAAAAACAAGGTGTAGAAGGTATTGTGATTGATTTAAGAGATAATGGTGGTGGGTCGCTACAGGAAGTAGTTGAAATGGCCGGCTTATTTATCCCTAAAGGCCCTGTAGTTCAGGTTAAAAACAAAAAAGGGGATGTAAATGTGATGGAAGATAAAAACTCTGAAGTGGTTTGGGATGGCCCTCTTGCAATAATGATCAACCATAACAGCGCTTCAGCTTCCGAAATACTGGCTGCAGCCATACAGGATTATAAAAGAGGAGTTATTGTGGGAACACAAAGTTTTGGTAAAGGTACCGTGCAATCGTTTATTGACCTGGATCAATATTTATTACCACAATTTGATACTCTACGCCCTATTGGCTCTGTAAAAATTACCATGCAAAAGTTCTATCGTATTAATGGCGGAGCTACACAATTAAAAGGGGTTGTACCGGATGTAACCCTGCCGGATGTTTATGCTTATATTGATATGGGCGAAAAAGACCTTGATTACCCGATGGCCTGGGACGAAATATCGAAAGCAACGTATGATGAATATAAAGTCATTAATTACGATAAAGTAAAAAAAGGTAATAACGACCGGTTAAAAACCAATACTGCTTTTAAATTGATTGATACTGAATCAAAAGAATTTAAAGCGAGAAGAGATGATACCAAATATACCCTGAAACTGGATAAATTCCGCACTAAAACCAAAGAACTCCGTGAGAAAAACAAGCGTTACGATGAGCTTAAATTAGATATTAAAGGTTTTACAGCGGAATTACCAACTGTAGACAAAGATGCTATGGCAGGCGACACTATAAAATCGAATAAAGAGAGCAAATGGATCAAAAACATTCAAAAGGATAATTACATTTTTGAAACCAGTAACATCATTATGGACATCAAATAAATTGATTTTTGCAGCTTTTAAACGAATAATCCAGGGTTAAAGCCCTGGATTATTCGTTTAACGGTATTTTGCAACTATTGTTTTTTACCAAAGCATTACGATTTAAGCTTAAGATTGTGCGTAAACAAGTATATTTATATAAGCTTTACCATTTTTAATGTGTAAATATTAAGTAATTTTGTATCACATTTATCTTTATGCTAGTAGAACAATTATACACCAGCTGTTTAGCCCAGGGTGCTTATTACATACAATCAGGGAATGAAGCCGCCATTATTGATCCTTTAAGAGAATATAAGCCTTATATAGACTTAGCGGCAAAAAACAATGCTACGATAAAGTATATTTTCGAAACTCATTTTCATGCTGATTTTGTGTCGGGACATTTAGACCTTGCGGCAAAAACAGGAGCGGATATTATATTTGGCCCCAAGGCCGATACCGATTTTAAAAGCATTAATGCGGTTGACGGGCAAGAGTTTAAAATTGGGAAACTCATTATGAAGGTACTTCATACACCAGGGCATACGTTAGAATCAACCACTTATCTGTTGCTTGATGAAAACAGAAAACCACATTCCATTTTCACCGGCGATACGTTATTTATTGGAGATGTAGGAAGACCCGATCTTGCTATTAAATCAGACCTGACACAGGATGATTTAGCCGGTATGCTTTACGATTCTTTGCGCACTAAAATCATGACCTTACCTGATGATGTGATGGTATATCCTGCACATGGTGCGGGTTCAGCCTGCGGTAAGAATATGAGTAAAGAAACATTTGATACTTTAGGAAATCAGAAAAAAGTAAATTATGCCTTAGGTGATCTCTCTAAAGAAGCCTTTATAAAGGAATTGACTACCGGCATTTTACCGGCACCACAATACTTTGCTAAAAATGCGAACCTGAATAAATCAGGTTATACCAATTACGATACTATTACCACTAAAGGCAACACTGCATTAAGTGTTAAGGAGGCGAAAGACATACTAAAAGATACAAATGCTATTATTTTAGATGTACGCAAACCTCAGGAATTTGCAGCAGAACATATTCCAAATTCTATATTTATAGGTATTGACGGGCAATTTGCGCCATGGGTTGGTGCTTTAATTCCTGATTTGAATCAACCGATTATTTTAGTAACACCTAAAGGCAGAGAGGCAGAAACGGTGATGCGTTTGAGTCGTGTTGGTTATGATAATTGCTTAGGTTTTATTGAAAATGGTATAGACGCCTGGAAACAGAGTGAACATAAAACGGCTTCTATCAGATCTATTGATGCTGTTGAATTTGCCAAAGAAATGAAAGATCCGTCTATTGTACTGGATGTTCGCAAACCGGGAGAGTATGAATCCAGTCACCTGGATCATGTATGCTCTCACCCACTCGATTTTATTACAGACTGGGAGGATTCTCTTTCAAAAGATAAGCCTTACTTTATACATTGTGCAGGTGGTTACAGAAGTATGATCGCAGCCTCTCTATTGAAGAAACATGGTTTTGAACATTTAACTGATGTAGCAGGTGGCTTTGGGGCTATTCAAAAAACAGACTTAAAAACAGTTAGCCAGGCTTGTTCCTCTACTAAGTCTTAACGATTTAAGCCATGTTTAAAGATACCAAGCTCTACTCTATTCTTAATAATAAATGTCCTAAGTGCCATACAGGCGACTTTTTCGTGTATAGAAATCCCTTTAATCTTAAGAATTTTATTAAAATGCACGACACTTGTCCGCATTGCCATGAAACGTTTAACAAAGAAGTAGGATTTTATTACGGAGCCATGTATGTAAGTTATGGGTTAAATATTGCTTTAGGTGTAGGTTTATTTCTGTTATTAGTGGTTTTATTCAAATTAGACCTGTTAGTGTTCCTTTTTATGTTTTTCGGATCAGTGCTTGTTTTATTCCCATGGATTATGAGAATTTCAAGATTAACTTACATAAATTTCTTTGTTGATTTTGATTCTACAAAAAAGTAAGTTATATTTAATGAGTGGAAATCTCCAAAAATATCGCCCTTGAATTTGCCAAAATCAAATTATTAGAGAATAATATTGTTAAAATTGAGATTTTCGACAAACGATCCATTGGGGAAGCTGAAAGTAGAGAAATTAACAATTCAATTGGGATTTTAACCCAGGGAAAACAAGCCCGTATTATGATGGTTCCGCTTCCTAATACTACATTTGATACAGAGGCCCGCGAATTTTCGGCCAGCGATGAAGGTATGCAATTTACGATTGCAGATGCGATGGTGGTAACCAACCTCGCACAGAAAATTTTAGTGAGTTTTTATTTAAAGATCCATAAACCTAAAAAACCAAGTTGGGCATTTAATACGGAAGAAGATGCCATTAAATGGCTGTTGACACAGTAATTTTTATACTTTCGGATGAGGTAATTATATAACTGATAAAGCCTGTTCTACACAAGAACAGGCTTTATTCATATTAAAAGTGGGAATTAAAGGTTTAGTCTTTAGCGGTTGACACCTCTGTTTTTTTACTAAAGTTTCCTTTATCGTCAAACAATGCGTCAAAATGTTCTTTACCATTCGTCATTTCTGCCTCATACATCATTTTTCCGGCAGCATCTGTAATTTTAGCTGCTTCAGCTAATTTATAGCCTGTAAATGTTTTTGTGCAATAATCTGTTACTGCTTTAGGTAAAGCAGTTGTTTTAATTTCCTGTTCAAGTTCTTTAAATGTTCCGTTAGCCTCAAACACGGCAGAAGATTCTACTTTGTTCAAATCAAATTCTGCTTCATAATCTGCTCCCTCTTTTTCCCATTCTTCTACTTTAGTTCCCGGATATTTTTTCGCAAAACTCTCTTTTACTTTTGCCGGAACTTCCGCTTCTTTCATTTTTTGTGCAAAGGTTGTATTTATTGAAAACACAAGGATTGCCGAGATGATAATTGATTTCATGATGATGATTTTTATGGTTTATGATACAATATTACAACCAAAATCTTAAGAAAATCTTTAGTAAATCAAGCATTTCATTTTTGGTATTTCAAGATGTGTAAAAAAACCTATGGAACATATAACCGAATCGTTGATGGCACAGGTACATTCCCTACTTATGGATCTATTTCCTGTAAATCAACCTTAATAAGCTTGGAAAAACCAGGAGTAATAATGGCAAACCTGCCGTAAATCCACCAATAACCGCTACTGCCAGAGGCTGCTGCATTTGTGCACCAAGTCCAATTCCTAATGCCAGTGGCATTAACGCTAATATAGCTCCTAATGCTGTCATTAATTTTGGTCGAATTCTTAGGGCTATAGCATAATTAATAGATGTATCAATATCTCCTGTTTCTTTTAAATTAGCTTTAAACTGATTGGCTGTAAATATGGCATTTTCAGCGATGATCCCCACAATCATAATAATACCGGTATAGCTACTTACATTTAAAGGAATGTTGCATATATACAATCCTAATATACATCCGGAAATTCCCATTATCGAAATAAATAAAATTAAAATGGATAGCAACCACTCTTTAAATAAAAACAGTAATACTCCAAACACCAGTAACGATGCCAGTGTTAAAATCATTAAGAGCTCCTTAAAGGATTGCTGCTGTTCTGCGTAAGCACCTCCATATGCAATACTATAGCCTTGTGGTAAGGGTAAATATTGACTGAGTTTTTTCTGAATGTCTTTGATGGCACCTCCCAAATCACGATTTTCTAAACGGGTAGTTAATACAACTGCCGATTTTAAATCTTCTCTGCGGTATTCTATTTCACCCGGAATGATTGTTACATCGCAGAAAAAAGATAAGGGTCTTGTGGTTCCATCAGGTAAAAAAATCATTTGATGTTTTATATTTTCCACATCATTTGTTTTATAATCCGTAAACCGCAATAATATCCTTCGCATTTGTTCACCATCCTGTAATTGACCTAACTGCAAACCTCCTGTCATGGCAGCCTGAGCCGGCGATGGAATAGGAATATTTGCATTTGCCCCCAAAGGTACGCCACCGGTATAAGCTGTTAATTGGGTTTGAAAATCCAGTAACGAAATTTTATATAAACTTAATTTTTCCTGATCCGGTGTGAATATGAGAGAAGGCCCTGTGGTTACCAAGCCATTATTAATATCCACAATACCCGGTATTTGCTGCAAAAGTGAATCGGCTTGCCTGGCATATACTTTTAATAATTTATAATCATTCCCATAAATTTTGATTTGTATGGGAGATGGTGTACTCATTAAATCGCCCAAAAGATCGGAGATTCGCTGCCCGAAAGAAATTTCTTCCATTGTTGTTACACTGCCTTCTATTTCTTTACGTAATTCATTGATTACTTCTTCGGTGGTTTTAGTTCTTTCTTTTTTTAGCTGAATAGAATAATCGCCAATGTTTGGCGGGTCGGCTCTAAAAGCCATATGAGTGCCTGTTCTCCTGGAATAGGATTCTACATCAGGATGTTTAATGATGATTTTTTCAATTTCTTTACACATCGCATCTGTTTCTTCAATAGAGGTTCCTGCAGGAGAAATATAATCCAATACGATGCTGCCTTCATCCAAATCGGGCAAAAATCCGGTTTGTAATTTACCGGAGGCCCAAAAGGCAGATATACCAAGCAATACAACCAGTACTATTGCAACAACCGGTTTCTTAAAAAACCAAACCAGCCATTTTAATTTATGAATTGCATGTTGAGCACTATGATCTTTGGGTTTTAAACTCTGTTTATATCCAATAGCTAAATGTAATACAGGCATTAATAACCAGGTTACTAAAAAAGAAGTTATCATGGTTATTTGCATCGTGTCTGATAATTCTTTAAAAAAACTACCGGCTAACCCACTCATTAACCGAAATGGAAAATGGATCACAATGGTGGCCAGAGACGATCCAACCATCGCCGGAAACAAATCTTTAATGGCTTCTTTTACAACAGTGTATTTATCTTTTTCGGGATGGTCTTCGTGCCCCCTGTAAATCTGTTCAATAATAACGATGGCATCATCAATAATTAATCCAATGGATGCCGCAATAGCGCCAAGCGACATAATGTTTATGGTAATGCCAACCAAATATAAAATCAGTAAGGTAAAGGCCAGGGTAACAGGAATCGTTATCATTACCACCAAGCTTGCGCGCCAGGACCGAAGAAATAAAATCATGACAATAAGGGCCAGGAATAAGCCTTCATAAATCGTTTTGATAACACTATGAATACTATCACCTACAAATGCACTCTGGTCGTAATAAGGTTTTAAAACATATCCTTTTGGCAATAGTTTTTTCACCTCCTCCAGCCTTGCTGTAGCATCCTTTGCAAAATCAATTAAATTAACGTCGGGTTGCTTTACAAGATCTATTAAAACGGCATTATTTCCATTGGCATTTATAATTAAAAACTCCTGTTGCTCCTGTATTTCTACTTTAGCAACTTCTTTTAATTTTACAATTCTCAACCCGTCATTTTTAATAATGATATTTCCCAAAGCATCTATATCATTTACGCGTGTATCCGTTATTGATAAATACAGCCTCCTGTAATCATTCATATAGCCATTTGACAATACAAAATTATTATTGCTAAAAGCCGTAATTAAAGCATTGGGCGTTAATCCCAGTGAGGATAGTTTAACGGCATCCGGTATCACCACAAAATCTTTTGCCTTACCTCCTCTTACCACAACATTTGAAATTCCAGTAACCTGCGAAAAAACAGGACGTACTATTAAGTTTGCAACATCTCTTAATGCAACCTGGCTATGCTTTGGGCCTTCCAGTGTTAATCCATACACAGGGAACAACGATTGGTTCATTGCTTCAATGGATAAATTAACGCCTTGAGGCAAATAGTTTTTTATTTCATTGATCCGGCTTTCAATTTGTGTTTTTTGTGCGTAGGTATCTAATCCCCATTCAAAATAAACATCGATGGTGGATGTTCCCCTACCCGTGCTGCTTCTTACAACAGTAACTCCTTTCACCCGTTTCACAGCACTTTCCAAAGGTTTGGTAATGGTAATCATCATCCTGTCAACAGGTAACTGGCCGGCATCTACCAAAATGGTGATACGGGGAAACAATACTTCCGGAAACAAATTGGTTTGCATTCGGGTATACGAAAACCCTCCTGCAATCAATAAGAGAATACCAATAAAAATAATTGGTTTGGCGAAAATTTGAAAGTAATTTTTAGAACTTAACATCACGTTTATTTTGTAATTTTTACAGAAGCAGTATCTGTTAAACCATAGTTACCGTTAATTATAATCCTGTCGCTGAGATTAAATTGCGGGGATTGTATTTCAACTTCCTTATCGCTTTTATTTCCTATTACAACAGGCACTTTAACCGCCACACTGTCGTTAATTAATTTCATTACCCAAAATTCCTGCATCATTTCATCACTTAAAATGCATGGTTTTGCAACTACCTGTTTGCTCCCATTGGTAACTCTACTGATCTGTATTTTTACGATCAGGTTTTCCGGCAAAAACAATATATCAGATGCTTTGGCTAATATGGTTTGTGTTTGTGCCAGAGTATTCATGGCTGTTAATGGAGTTGTAATAACTGCGGTATGCATTGAATTATCAGGTAACGTAATGGTACAGTGATTTCCTGGCTTTGTGTATTTACTATATTCATACGGAACATTAATCTGAAAAGCAAGGTCATTGCTTTCGGCTATGGTACAGAGTTGCGTACCCTCTAACACATAATCACCGGTTTGTTGCTTATCAAAAGTGCTGATAATACCGGATGCCGGAGAATAGATTTTAATATTCCCAAAATGAGTAAGCGCTGTATCAGTATTGATAACTTGTTTTCCTAATGCTTTGCTTTCCTTGGTCTGCAATTCGTATAACACTTGTCCTTTCACAACTTTATCTCCCAAATGGATATTCACCTTTGTAATAAAAGCAGGAATTTCAGCGGTAATAACATTTCGTTTAAGGTAAATTGTAGTTGCCGATAGCGTTAAATGATCATCAATAGACCCCAAACGAATAGTTGTGATCTCAATGGGTGATCTGGGAATAATTTTCTCTTCCTCTACTTGTGGTTTATTGTTACAGGCCGCAAATACCAAGGTAAGTAAAAGGGCATATATATAGTTCGTCTTCTTCATATTTACCAGTTCCAATAGTTGTAAGTATTAATCAATAACTCTTTATTTGTCTGCATTAAAACATAATCTCTTTGTAATATCGCCAGGTTTTTGATAGTAGTCATATAGGTTGTAACCGATTGCTGGCCGGTAATCACTTCTTTTTTATAATATTCAAGCAATTGCTTGTAATCTTTTAATTGATTGGATGAAATGGCGATTCTTTCGTTAAGAGAGGCTATTTCGGAAAGAAGCCTGGTTTTACGTATCGTATTTTGTGTTACAAAATTTGATTTGTAGGATTGGGTTGATTTAATGAGCAAATCCGTTTTTCTCTTGTTCAGACTTCTTTGTTTTCCATCATATAAATACACCGAAAAATTTAAACCGGCACTTAATCCAAATCTATTAGGTAATGTTGGAACATATACTCCGTTTAAGCCTGCATTGGCAAATGCATTTAACTGTGGCTTATACTTTAACTCAAAGTTTTTTTGAACGGCCAGTAAGTTCAAACTATCCAACCGGAATTTTTCAGTAAAAGCCGATTGGTTAACCAGGGGATTCAGCTTTAGTTCCAGGTCGTTTAAAACAACTAAGCTGGTATCATTAATCCCACACAGAATATTGAGATCCATTAAATCCTTTCGGTAAGTTGATTTAAAAAACACCAGCATGTTTAACTGTGCCTGCTGTTCTATGCTTACCAATAATAAATCAGACTGCTTTAACAACCCGCTTTCCACTAATTTGTTAACTACCAGCTTCTGTTCGCTAATCAGTTGGGTAAGTTGTTCGATGTAGCTTGTTTGTTTTAAATCCTGTAAACAAAGGATGTATTGATCTCCTACTATTTTTTCAATATCATGCTCGCTTAACCTTACAACATTTTGATTGATTTGATTGGCAACAGTAACTTGCTCGGATGCTAATTTTAATTTGCCGCCATTAAACAAAGGTTGATTGATGTTTATCATTCCCTGGTATATACCACCATTACTTGCTGCAATATCATAACCTGAATAATTAACTGCATCGCCAGGACTAACCTGAAAGCGGGTTTTTCCATTATCCTGATTTAGAATGGGGGCTACAGCTACACCTGCATTAAATGTTACCTGAGGCTTTGTGTACAAGGCTTTTAAGCGCTCCAATTCTATATCATTAGCTTCACCCTGGTTTTTATTATCCCGTATTAAAGGACTGTTTTCTTTAGCATGGCTAATAAAATAACTTAAATCGGTTTGAGCATTTATATAACCTTGTAAAAATAAAGGTACTAAAATATTAAAAAGCGATCTTCTCATGATGATGTAAAGGTAGATTATAATTCTAAAGAAAACCTTAAGGTGCCCATTGAGAAACAGGATCACTTATTAAAAGGATTAGTTTTACACCTAAAACTTTACAATAAAAGTGTGCAGATGGTGAATGTATTTATATTCGATCTTGAAATTGTATAAAGCTGTAATACTTTTAACAATGGATAAACCCAGGCCTAACGATTCTTTGGAGGAATCATTTTTCTTAAATCTCACAAACAGATCGTTCTCATTGATGGTTAATGCTTCACCGCTATTAGAGATCGTTAATGTATCAATCATTAAATTAATACTGATTTTTCCCCCTTCATGGTTATGCCTGATGGCATTTTGCAACAAATTAGTGATGAGAATATAGGCTAATGCCGGGTTGACAACCAGAAACAAATCATTATTAAAATACACATCCAGTGTAATATTTTTAGCCTGTATTAAATCCTGGTAATTGTTGAGTGCTTTATTAATTACATCTACCAGGTTAATTTTTTCACTTTCTTTAAATTGGTTATTATCTATTTTTGATAGTAATAATAATGCTTTATTTAGTGAGCCTAATTTTTTGATAGTGTTTTCAATAGCCTGCAACTGGTTCATTTCCTCTTCCTTTAAATGGGACGATTGCATGAGTAACTCTAAATTTGCCTGTACAATGGCCAAAGGCGTTTGCATTTCGTGAGATGCATTTTCGGTAAATTCTTTTTGCTGCTTAAAATCATTAAAGGCCTTTTGGGTCATTTTATTTAAGGATTTATTTAACTGATCAAACTCTTTAGTTTTTGCAGCAGAAAACGCGTGAGGTTTATGGTGGGCTATTTCATAAGTGTTTAAATGATCAAGTGTTACATAAAAAGGCTTCCATAAGAGTTTGGCGAGGAGCCAGTTAACAATAAAAAAAGCAAACACGAGGAATCCAATCATTAAGCCCAGACCCGAAAATAAGCCTTCCAGTAATTCATCTTCTTCGAGCGTAGTTTTTAAAATTGTAATTAAATACGTGGTGTTATTGATATTGGTATAGCATTTTAAAACCCTGTAAGTTACATACTCCTCTTCTGCTTTATCAAACATGCGGGTTTCGGTAAAGAAAAATTTATCGGCATGGTAATTATTAATAACGGCGATATCCGACAAACTATCCGTACTCAACATAATGTTGTGTGGTACTTTAAAGGTTTTTATCAGCCGTTCGGCCTGTTCCATTTCTCTTATCAGGGATTCATCTGTACCCTCCCTTAACTCATATCTTATAATGTTATAAGAAAAAAAACCGGCAAGCATTACTAATGGCAGGCTAATCAATAAATAATACAATATGGTTTTACTGATCAGTTTCATGGGTTTACTTTAAAATTATAACCTATTCCGTAGATTGTTTTTACATAATCTGTGCATCCTTTATCCATAAGCTTTTTACGAAGGTTACGTAAGTGTACATAAATAAAATCATGGTTATCCATTTGATCAGAATCATCGCCCCATAAATGCTCGGCTATCGAATTTTTAGAGACGACCCTGTTTTTATTAGACACAAAAAACAATAGCAGATCGTATTCTTTCGCCGTTAAATTAACCGGTTCTTGATTCACGGTAACACTTCTTTCTTCGGGAATAATGGTTATTTCATTAATAATAATGGATTTGTTTCCGTCAAAGTTCCGTCGCCTGAGCAAGGCTTTGATTCGTGAGTTTAATTCAGCAAGATTAAAAGGCTTAGCCAGGTAATCATCTGCCCCAAGATCCAAGCCGGCGATTTTATCATCAGAGGAATTTTTAGCCGATATAATAATGATCCCCGCTTTGGATTGATTTTGCTTTAACTTTTTTACAATATCAAGACCATTGCCTTTAGGTAAGGTAATATCCACGAGGATGCAATCATATTCATAATCAGCGCATTTATCGGAAGCTTTCACAAAATCTTCGGCCGATTCAACCAAATAGCCTTCCTGATAGAGGTATTGTTTAATGGATTTTCGTAACTCCGGTTCGTCTTCTATCAGCAGGATTTTCATATCTAACTTTAACTTTGATCGCTAAAAAATAGCTTCGTCTACTATAAAGATACTAGTATAATTCTTAAGACATTCTTAAGATAAATGAAAAATTAGTTTTTAGAGGTGAATATTCCTTAAATGAAGGTATTTTATATAAAAAGCCCCACAAATCTTGCAGGGCTTACTAATTTGTTTGTTTAGTTTAACGGTACAAATTAACCGTACCCTGTTTTTCCATTTTGGTACCATCGTTACCAAGTGCTTTTACCATAAAGAAATATGTACCATCCGGAACTTTTGATCCATGTGGTGTATTCCCATTCCAGCTTGCCTGTGACCCTGAATCATCATGCATTTTTTCGCCCCAGCGGTTAAAGATAACCAACGACATTTCTTTTACACCGGTTGATTTAATAAAGAATACATCATTGGCATTATCACCATTTGGTGTAAACACATTTGGTATCTCTATGGTCATTCCACTTTCTACAAAAATGACGGTATAAGCAGTATCCGCACATCCACCTGACCGGGAAATCAATGCTACTGTATAGGTTCCTGATGCAGTATAGGTTTCTGCAGGATTTACGGATGTTGAAGTATGCCCATCGCCAAATATCCAGTTATAATTTGTAGCACCAGTACTTTGATTTGTAAAATTAACGGCCAGCGGAGCCATCCCTGTTATTGGGTTTGCAACAAAAGCAGCATGAATACCGGGCTGCGATACTGTAACAACCGTTGTAGTAGAACAACCATTTGTTTGATCGGTAATGGTTACCGTATAATTGCCAGGACCAGCGATCGTTGGACTGGAGGTATTTCCTCCGGATATAATGCTTCCTGCAGTTGGACCAGACCAGTTATAACCCACATTTGTTCCGCTTGAAATTGCTGTAAGAGTCGCAGAAAGAGCATCGCAGGCTATTGTACTGTTAGGCGTACTTAAGGCAGGAGGCGTTGTGTTAGAGGTAACTGTATAGTGAGAAATAACCACACAGTTACTTGCTGTATTTGTAACAGTAACTGTTACAACACAAGAGCCTGATACGTTAGCATTGGAAGTCGTTGAACCTGTAGACCAATTATATGTAATATTAGCTGTGGGATTCACTGTAGCCAAAAGATTAACCGTTTGTGTAATACAACTTAACATACCATTGGAAGGCATGGAAGATACAGAAACCGATGGAAACCCCGGAGCAGCTATAATCGTACCGGACGCTGTGTTTGTACAGCCGTTTACCGGATTTAAAACCGTTACGGTGTATGTTCCACTTTGATTAATAGTGATGGATGAACCTGTCCCCGGCCCTGAAATACCGGGCCCTGTCCAGTTATAAGTAACCGTGTTAGGTGCAACTGTTGCCGTAATAATGGCTGTGGGCGACATACAGGATAAGGTTTGTGTTGGCGTAACTGTAATGGTTGGAATAGTTGTATTCGTTATTACACTTACAGTTGCTGTATTAGAACAACCGTTAGAACTATTGTTTACGGTAAGTGTATAAATACCAGATGCATTAAACGTAGGAGTATTTGTAGTTCCTCCACTTGCGGGACCCGGTGACCAGGCGTAGGATAACGATGGTGTATTAGTGGCCGCCACTACCGTTGCAGTTGTATTTGCACAGGTTAACGATAAACTAGTTGCCGATAAGGTTAATGTAGGAATTACACTGTTGGAAAGCACATTTACTGTTCCACCGGATACACAACCACTAGCCGCATCAGTAACTGTAACGCTATACACTCCCTGTTGACCTGCACTGATGGTAGATGAAGTTGAACCTGATAAAATACCTACACCCGTCCATGTATAAGTAACACCTGTTGTGGGAGATGCAGACATTGTAACCGAAGGTACCGCACAGGTAAGAACGGTTGGCTGAGTAATGGATACAACAGGCACTGTCGTATTGGTTGATACAGTAGTAATAACGGTTGTAGCACAACCGGAAACCGTATTGGTTACAATACAGGTATAAGTCCCTCCCACACTAACTGTAGCCGTAGATCCTGCAGGTCCTGAAATTGTACCGGGTCCACTCCATGCGTAGGATACCGGAGTTGAGGTAGTCGTGGCTACTATTTGTGTGGTTGCTGTAACACAGGTAAGTGAACCGGTATTGGAAGCACTTGCCGAAGGAATACCACCACCCGCTGCTACAGAAATAGTTCCTGATGCGGAACAACCTGTGGCAGGGTCTGTTACTGTAAGTGTATATGTACCTGCAGAACAAGCGGATGCTGTATAAGAGCCGGCTCCTGCACAAACGCCCCCCGTCCATACAGGAGCAGAAGTTGCCGGAGATACCGATGCAGCAATACTGATGGTTGGTGTAGAACAAGTGATACTTTGCGTTAAAGGCATGGTAATAACCGGTAAGGGATTGGTCATCACATTACAGGTAGCCGAATTAATACATCCGTTTGCCGTATTGGTAACAGCTAATGAAACAACCCCCGAAGCGTTTACAGAGGCTGAATTGGTGGTGACACCTGTAGTCCAGTTATAACTATAAGAACCCGCAGGGCTTACGGTAGATGTAACAATGGCACTTGCTCCCGGACAGATGCTTACTGTTGAAGGTAACACAATGGTTGGAGTTTGATTAACGGTTACGGTACCGGTTTGAGTAATTGTAGTGGGCGTTATAGCCCCAAGCAGGCCACTGATCGTTACTGTATAAACCTGTGTACTGGAAGGATTAACAGAGATACTTGATGTATTTTGTCCACCTGGATTCCATGTAAATGAAGGGCTTGTTAGATTTGTATTTGCTGTTAAGGTTGTAGGGTTGTTGGCACAAACAGTGGCACTGTTAACACCTGATGATAAGATTCCGCAGTTGGTTGAACCTGTACCACTTGTTTGATTAAAATTGATATTTTGAGTAATGTTGGCATAATTTGTAATTAGTAACTGATAGTACTGCCCTGCTATAGCATTACTAATGGTAAGTGTTTCTGTAGAACTTGTTGAATAGCTACAACCTACATTGTTTCCTGCGGTTAAATTCCCACAATTACCTGAAGGAGAAGCAAAAGGTCCCCAGCAAATAAAATCAACGTCGCCACCACCTGTTCCGTTCATACTGATAATAATGCTTCCGCTTGTAGAAACCTGAAAGTAATACCACGCCGGATTAGGTTGCGTTAGTAAGCATCCGTAACTCGGGCCAGCCTGAGCAGATGTATTTGTACTGGCCGGAAATGTTGTAGCACCTGCATTCGCACAAAATGGTTGGCTTGTGGCACAGCTCGTTTGGGACTTTAATATTCCTGTTGAGGAAACCAGAAATAATAGAATAGTAGCGATTTTTTTCATTTTTATAATTAATATGAACTAGTTTCACAAACATATTAAAAATAACATCCTTTTAAAATATTCTAATTATTGGAATGCTAATTCCAAATGATTTAACAATATTAACAAAGAGATTTTTCGAATAGAACATTAATTATTTTATTGATAAACAAATAGTTAACTCTTTAAAAAGTAAACTACCTTTCATATTTAACAATCCATAAGCGTGTAAAAAAGGGAGGATTTTTAAAAAAATTACCAAAAACTTCAACCGAAGTTCTTCATAAATCTTAAATTTTCCCATTGAATGGCATCACATAAAACCTGAATTTCTTCATCCAACGATTTCTTACATTCACCTCAAATTCAGCTTATGTAAGCCCGTTTTAAGAGGTATGTTATACCTTTGGATTTTATCAGGTTTTGTTCCTCTTCAGTTATCTATAATTAATATATATGTCTTTAGCTAATCTTAAATTTCTTTACAGACTTGTTATTAACCGGCACTCTACTCACCCCTGGGAGAAAGCCCTGTTTGATGCCACTTATATGGAATTTTTAATGCAGCAACAATTGTTTAATTCAAAAGAAGAGCCGGCTCATTCATTTAAGGAATTATTAAAAAAGAACCCGGCTGCAGGGGAACTCCATTATTTAGTTGGTATTGCTGCTCATACCTACGTATTGCAGTGGGAAGGCAAAATATACAGAGTGCCCGATAACTCAAACAAAACATACCTTCCCTTTAATGAATACCGCCTGGATATTATTGAATCGCATATAGAAGACAAAACACAACATGAAATTGCCCTGTCCTTTTTTTCTCCGCTATTGTTATTAGTAGATAAGATCAGCGATTATGTAATTGTTGCAGAAAAAGAAGAGAAAGCCGATAACGGTCGCTCAGCCTATATAACGCAAACCTATAAAATGCAACCGTTGCTTTCTGTTTGTTATTATGAAGCATTAGATATGCCTTCCTGATTTTCACCTCAGAAAAAGGCTTGTTTTCCTCATATTTTTTTTCGCCCGTTTTTTATAACCTAATTTTACGGTACTATGAGTCAGCTATTACGTCCATATCATTCACAATTATTTAAAGCCGACCAAAGAGGCTCTGATAGCGGAACTACGGCAACCTGTTTAACTACATTTAATTCGGAGAACACATACGCTGAACTAAAAACCGGTTTTGGCGGGTTAAAATTCCTGAATGATATTTTTCTGAAAAGCGAAGAGGTACTCACCTTTACGTGTGATAACCAAATGGTGGAAGCCATTATCCCCATTGCCGGTTCATTAATCTACAGAGATCATACAGGGAATGAAGAGTTGATAAAATCGGAACAGGTGAAATATATTTTCAGCGAAGGGCATTCTACCTATACTCTTTATAATCCTTATCAAACAGAAACGGTTAATTATTTACACATTGGTTTTGAAAAAGGAAATAGTCTGCCTACTGATTTTCCTAAGCTCCATTCTTTACAGCTGAATCAAAAAAATGTACTTGTTTCTTTAAACTCAGGAGATACTCCAGGCCTTACCAGCGCTCGTATAGGCATTTTTGAAGGACGGTATAAAGAAACCTTTTTATTAAAAAATACCGACAATGGTGTTTTCGCCTACATCATTAACGGAGCATTTGAAGTGGAAAACAGATTAATGGAATACCGTGATGGATTAAGTTTATGGAATACCAAACAGGTGGAGTTTGAAGCTCTGTCGGAACATGCTATCATTTTATTTTTAGAAGTCCCTTTAACAAAACAGTAAATAAACCCTTAAAACACAAAATTATGGAAAGAAAAGATTTTCTAAAAAGCGGCTTTGGATTCTTAGGAATGGCGCTCATTGCTCCGGCAGCCTTAAGTTCAAAAGATACTGCTAAAAAACTTAGCGAAGCAGAAAGCTGTACCGTTACCAATTCGGAAACCGGCGGCCCCTTCCCTACTATCACTCCCTCTTCGTTAGTTACCTCTAATATTGTAGGCGACCGAACAGGTGTAGCGTTTACCATAAACATTACCGTAAAAAACATTAATAACAGTTGTAACGCTTTGCAAGGTGCTATTGTAGATATATGGCATTGCGATAAAGACGGTAATTATTCTGAATATGGTGGAACGGCTATGCAATCTGCCAACTATACCACTTACCACTTTTTAAGAGGAAGACAAACAACCGACGCTAACGGGCTTGTAACTTATACCTCTATTTTCCCGGGATGGTATACCAGCAGAGCAACTCACATCCATGTACATATTTATACTTCCGGCGGAACATCTTTATTAATTACCCAGATCGCCTTTCCGGAAGATTCAGGAAATGCCGTTACTGCTGTAAATGCGGCAACAAGTTATGGATATACAAAAGGGATGACGGGCTATACCTATAATGCTTCCGATAATGTGTTTTCTGACGGAACATCCAATGAAATGTCAACCATTACAGGAAGTGTATCAGCGGGGTATGTTTTAAATTTTGAGACCTATGTATCTGCTGCCGTAACAGGCATTTCGAATACAGGTGCTGAAAAACAATTTCAGATAGGGCAAAACTTTCCTAATCCTGTGAAGGATATCACCACTATTCCTGTTGTATTAAGAGAACCTTCCAGTATAAAGATGGAACTATTTGATATACAGGGTAAAAAAATAAAATCAGTATCACACGAAAATGTGTCTTCCGGTGAACAAAACATAGAGCTGAATGTTTCTGAATTGTCTACAGGCCGTTATATATATAGTGTTGAAGTAAGTAATACAAATGGCACATTCAGGCAATCGAAAATAATGATTAAAAACTAGTATGGTTTTTTTGGTTTAGTGTTAAAATCTACTCTTTTTAATCAGAGCCCCTGTAAAACAGGGGCTTTTATTTTACAAAAAAATCCTGATACAATCGTATCAGGATCCTTTCACTTGTTTGTTTTTTTAATTCTTATTTTGGTCCAAATACTTTTTTAAGTAAGTCTGTAACCCTTGATCCTGCATTGTTTCTAATCTTGGCTTCTTCTTTCCCAATTAATACCATTAAGCCATTAATTGCTTTATTGGTTACATATTCATTTAAATCGGGGTTTTGTTTTTTCACCAAAGGGAGTTTATTATAGGTGGTTACAAGCGGAGTCCAGTAAGCTGTAACATTTACTTTTTCGATGGCTGTTTTTACAACGGGTAAAAATTTTTCCTTTAAAGGAGCATATGTTTTTTCTCTCAGGTAATGTGTTGCGGCTGTATCCTGTCCTTTTAAAATAGCAAAACCATCCCCTACACTCATCCCTGTAACAGCATTTACAAAAATAGGGGCGGCATTTTTAGCGGCTTCTTCGGCGGCTCTGTTTAAAGAAATTTCAAATTCGGTTACCTTAGCCTGAAATCCCATTTGTATTAATTTATCTCTCATCACCTGTGCTTCCGCAGGCCATGGAATATGTATTTCTGCATTTTTATTAAATCCGTCGGTTACCGATGCGGCCGCGGCAGAATTATTTGTGCCTATGGTTAATGCTTCTTTTAAACCTTTAATAACTTCTTCGTTAGTTAAGCCTGTTGATTTGCCTTTTGAAGCATCCCCTATAGCATTTTTAGCTTTGTTCAATAAATCGGTTTGTGAATATCCGGAAAATTGAAGGGCAACACATGCAACTAAAATAATTGATTTCATCGTAAATAATTTTTAACTAAAAGTAAGCTAATTTTACAGACTGATACTCTCAAAGAATGTTAAGATATTCATAAACCGGAACAGGCATTAGATTAAGATACCTATAAACTTAAGCCCTTGCCCGTTCCGGAGTTACTGCCTGATCAAAGGTGGAGATTCATACACAATTAATGATCTGAAATAGAAGTTTACACTAAATGTGTCTTTAAAAAGGAGTTTTTAGATGACTGGATATCCTTCATTTATCAGTGTTATACGGTAATCCGGTGAAGGGTAAAATTACGCACGAAAATCACGTAGTTTTACGTATTTTATTTACCGTTCTGATACTCTACTTTTGTTCCGTATCGATATATGGCTATAACCAACATAGTTGACTTTGTAAAAGAACTTAAAAAGATTCCTCTGGATAAGGATTACGATTATTTTTATAGAGGACATTCAGATGAAGAATTTGAATTAAGACCAGAAATATACAGGAGACGCTGTATTCGTAAAGAAGATCAAATCTTTAACGAAATTCTCAATCAAAATCCGGATAGTTTTTTAAATGAAAAAACAACATTGGAACGTTTGGTGAAAATGCATCACTTTTACGGTACTCCTACCCGCATCTTAAATCTTACTAAAAACCCGTTATTAGCATTGTATTTTGCTACAAGGGAATTACCTAGTAAAACAGGAGAAGTCATCATCTTTAAAATCCCTAAAAAGGAAGTTAAACTTTACGATAGCGATACGGTAAACCTGTTAGCCAATATAGCGAAACAACCTTTCGATTTTAACTACACGCAAAGTGAACCCCTGGAAACCTTTAATCAGAAGCAATGTATTGCTTCGCTGACAAATCATGTCAAAGAAGACAAACCTGGTTTTTCTGCTCTTATAAAACCCTGTGATATGGAACGCGTTGTTGCCGTGAAAGAGAACATGGATAATAAAAAGTTGCTAAAACAAAATGATTCCTTTTTACTTTTTGGAGTTAAAGGATCCAAGGGTGAACCTGCTGAAGTTCCTCAGGAATGGATCTTTAAACCTGAAGGAAAAGACAGCGGTTTTAAAATATTAAGTTTAAATAAGGAAACTATTAAAGATGACCTTGATACATTTGGGTTTAATAAAAGTGCTTTATTTCCCGAATTATACAGTAGTCCGTCTACATACCTTAAAAAGCTATACAGGTAACAATTAAGAATTTCTTTATTTTTTCCCTCCCTTTCATTTTACCGGTTAAGGCTTTTGAATTAACGGCATCATCAGTCATTTTTATTAAGGCTCCACTTGATCCGGCATTATCAAAACTCGCTACATAACCCCTTGCAGAGGTTACCAAACTATCGTAGATACGGCCATTTGAAGTAGCAAATAAATTTCGTACACCCTGTCCAATATAAATTAAAGTGTCGCTTTTTACCGTTCCTGCTACATGAAGCATAGATAAAGGATTATTTGTGCCTATTCCTACATTTTGGCCATGATATGTTACAGTCATTGAAATTAACAGAATTGTAACTATTTTTTTCATGTTTTTTTGTTTTCGTTTACCGCTGTTGTACTATAATTCTCCTATTATATATTTAAAGATAAAGCTCAATATTCTTATATATGAGGTGAAATGGTATACGCCTGTGACGAACCAATGAATGTTGGCCCTGAGTCTTTTAACGCAAAATCAGGCCATACAACAACGAAGCGGTTCTTGAAAAATTAGTTTGAAACACCCTATGCTTGTATAAATTAATGCCTGAGTTCTACATAGCTACAGTATGGTTTAGCAGCTTCATCTCCAAACTCAAACACTATAAAATAAGTACCAGAAGGTAATAAGCCATTACCTAAAGCATCATTAACATTGGCTTTGCCATCCCAATCATTGTTATACGATTTTTTTTGATAAACCAAACTCCCCCAACGGTTAAAAACACTCATCTTATTGTTTGGATATTCGAGCACCCCTTTAATAAAAAACAGATCATTTTTACCGTCTCCATTAGGAGAGAAAAACTGAGGTATTTCTACTATTGAACAAGGGGCTGAAACAATAATGGTATTATAACCAGTAGTGCAACCTCTGGCATCGGTAATCATTGCGGATAAAGGCCCTACTCCAACATTAGTAACCGTTGACCCGGTAGCTCCATTATCCCAAAGGATAGTATAAGCGGGAGTTCCGCCGTTTACACTAATTGTTGCTCCACCCGAATTTTGAGTTACGCAGGAGGTATTTACAGTAAGTTCAGTAACGCTCAAAACAGCAGATGCATCAGAAATAGTGAAGGTGTGTTTCGCTGATGCACAATTATTTCCATCCATCACCATCACTGTATAGGTTCCGCCGCTATAAGAGGCCGTATTTGTTGTTGAAGAGCTTGCTTGCCAATTATATGAATATGGTGGTACCCCTCCATTTACTATAGCAGTTACCATAGTTGTTCCGCCAAAACACATAACGGTAGTATTAGCTATTGAAGTTACACCAACCGATGCGGTTGGTTGACTTACTGTAAATGATTGCGCACTTGTTTTACAATTATTCGCATCAGTTGCACTCATGGTGTAAGTACCGGCAGTATACGTTGCTGTATTGGTACCTGAACTATTTGTTTGCCATACATAAGTATAAGGTGCGGTTCCTCCTGTAATAATTGTGGTTATTATAGCTGTACCGCCAAAACACATAACGGTAGTATTAGCTATTGAAGCTACACCAACCGATGCGGTTGGTTGACTTACTGTAAATGATTGCACACTTGTTGTACAATTATTCGCATCAGTTGCACTCATGGTGTAAGTACCGGTAGTATATGTTGCTGTATTGGTACCCGAGCTATTTGTTTGCCATACATAAGTATAAGGTGCGGTTCCTCCAGTAGTAGTTGTGGTTATTATAGCTGTACCGCCAAAACAGGCGATGCTATTAGAACTTACACCTAAAGACGTAATAGCTGTAGAAGGCTGACTGATAGTAACAATTGTGTTATTGGTGCAACCTCTACTATCAACCACATTATAGGTGTAACTGCCTGCCGATAAACCCGCGGTTGTTAACGGAGATAACGTATAGCCTGCTGTTCCACCTGTAGGAGTGAGAATAACGCTGCCATTAGGCTGCCCGAAACAGGATACGTTTTGCTGTGTGGAATTGAGTGATGGTAAAGAATTAACCGTAATGGTAGTAGTAGCATTACTTGCAAGTATGCTGCTACATCCTCCTGCATTAGTTCCACCAATAGAGTAAGTAGTTGTACTTGTTGGCGATACGGTGAAACTCGCACCGGTTAAACCACCCGGAAGTAATGTATATGTGCTTGCCCCATTTGGTGTAATGGTTACTGTATTTCCCGAACAAATCGTATTACTATTTACACTTATAATACCAACAGGAAGGGACATAATAGCGGTATCGATAAGTGTCCATGATTTAAAAAAATCAACAGGGCTAACGCTAACTCCATTTACTGTATTTAATACAGGATTATCTATCCCATATAATTTTGTTGGTGTTTCCCATAAGTTTGTTGTAGAATTAAAACGCTGGGCTTTTAACATGGATTCAGTAATAGTATTACTTCCTCCTATTTCATTAGTAGCATCATTATACCCAAAATTAATAACTGGTGTTGGCTTGGTAGTGTAACCACCGGCATCTATCCTCCAAAAACGATCGATGGCATATAAAGCATTACCGGTGGTACAATTGGAGTTCATATTAGTAACATCACTGGGATATGCTGTGTTAACATCTGTAGCTGTTTCATAGGTAGAAAAAATAATAGAACCTGCACTTGTGCCGGGAGACGTTAAATTAACAGCCAATGGTATTTTTATTAAACTATTGGTTGTAAAAGGAACCACATAATTTCCGGTACTTGTTCCGATATTCCATTTAAGAATATTAAACTCACCCTCACTTATTATATTCCCCCCTCCCATAACAATTACAGCGTTGGTATTAGAATTATCTACTACCAGATTAACGCTGTTCGTTAATGTTATATAAACATTATTATTTAACACCAGGCCATTATTTTGAGCCTTAATACCATTAAGCCAACCTAATGATAAATATAACACTGTAATTAGTTTTTTCATCGCATTCATTTTTTTAGGTAAATCATAATAGGAAACAATCTGACCTCTTTTGATTTTAAATCATTCATTTTTTGTATTTATTTTAATTATTGAATTTTAGAGATCACCACATTGTTTCTCGAAAAAAATAATGGATTTGTAAAATCAAGGTTATAGCCAAATCCGATAGAGTAACCAAAAGTGATAATATCACCTGCATTTGCACTATACCTTAGCGATACTGAGGTTGCAAGGTGTACTGTATTGTAAGTATAATACTCCACGTTTTCCTGTGCAATTCCATTTACAAAAACATTAAAGTAAAACCCTGTTTCGTTAGGAAAACCAGGGCTTATGGTAGGTCCTGACTGGCTTGTAGTAAACATTCTTAAATTAGCATTATAAATACCGGATTGGGGAGCCGTAATTGTTCCAAAAGGAATTGGGTATAACGAACCATTATTAAGTACTGTAAATGGTGTTTGTTGCGTGAAGTAAGAATAACCTGATGGCAAATAAGTACTCAAATTCAGCCATTTTGCGCCATCATAATAACAAACGCCGATACTCAATGATGCAGAATAATTGGTATTATAAACCTGTAATCCTGTTGCCGGACTTGTAATGGTTACTGCATCTGTGTTACCTGTTAATGCAACACGTGGCATTAAAAATCCTTTATTGGAACTAGATACGTCTAATAGAGCTGAACTATTTGGTAGTGTTCCAATACCTACATTCCCATTATTTTTTATGATCATATTAGTAGTGGCTCCACCGTACGTTTGAAAACAAATATCGCTGGATACTGAATTGTATGCCCGAAGAGCAAGGTTACTGCCATCGCCATAGAAACCTTGTAAAATACCACTTCCTATGAGGGTTGCTCCCGAAAATTGTCCGACCCCGTTAACATCCAGTTTTTGTGCAGGTGTTGCTGTTCCAATACCAACATCGCCCACAGAGGTGATACGCATTTTTTCAGTAGCATTGGTTTTTACCACAACGTCCTGCGCATCCGTCGTACCAATAAAATGAGTACCTGCTATTGTTCCCGCATTACCGTTTGTTTCCCATGCACTGGTAGTTAGTTTCACCCATTTACTGCCATTCCAATAATAGTAACCAGGAACCACAGCTGTACTTCCCGAGCCTGCAGTAGCGGTATTATACACCATCAGCGAGGTAGCAGGTGCTGTTACCGGACTGGCATTGTTAGTAGTTACTAAAGCTAAACGAGGTATTAACATCCCTCTGTTGTTACCAGGCGATGCATCAATATCCAACATAGCGGATGCGGCCGGTGCTGCTCCTGTGCTATTAATCCCTATGTTTTGTGCGTAAGCCACATTTGAAATAATGATGACTAAAGTGATAAGTGTTTTTTTCATGTATGTATTTTAAGTGAATCAATTCTTTAATCCTACAATAAGTATAACCTGTTATTTCTTCTCCAATAATTCCGTTAACGCTTTTCCAATTTTTGAATGCGCTCTTCCTGTGATTGAATGACCTGTTGTTGTTCCTGCATTGCTTTGGTTAACATCACCGAAAGCCTTGCGTAATCAACGGCCCACAACTCTTTCGTTTCATTTTTTGGTTTATATACTAACTCCGGAAATACAGTATAGACGTCCTGTGCAATAAATCCAAAATCATTGATCGGCTCATCTGTTTGATGCACTACAATGTTTCCGGAAGCGTCAATTCCTGAACTGTGTTTTTGATACACGCTCGGTTGCAATTTCATCATCTTATCCAAAGTAGAATTTTCGAAAGATTTTACATCGGTTTTTAATCGTCTGTCGGAGGTAAAATAATTTGTTCCTGAAATAGTAAGATTTCCCAATCCGTTTAATGTCATTAAAGAATTTTCATTACAGGCTCCTGCTACTGAATTAAAATTTCTCCAGTTAAATCCTCTGTCTGTGCTGGTTATAGCCGCCGTACCGTTTCCGGGGTCGGTCACATTCCAAAAATCAACATTACTGGTGCCGGGTATTCTGTTCATTCCTATAACCAAAGCCCCAACACCATTAATCCAGGAAGTTTCGGGAGCAGGGTTTGCAATAGGATCACCATTAAAACCACCAAAAGCAGAGTAACCTCCCATAACCGCTAGTTTAACATTTGTCATATCCGTAGCAGTAACAGCACCTCCGCATTGCGAAGGATAATACTGTGATCCGATACGCATGTTACCTGTACCATTTACCAATACTTTTGTAACACCATTGGATACAACATTCATTAAGTTAGTACCAATACTTCCTAAACCGATATTATCTTTTTGTACAAAATAAACTCCTGTATTTGTATATGTAGCATCTATACCACCAATAAAACCGGCATCGCTATTAGCGATCCCATTAAAATTACGTGTTCCATAAATAGCAGCATTTACATCAGACGTTATTTCCAGTTTTTTAGTAGGCGCTCCAACGCTAATTCCTATATTTCCGTTTTCCATGATTTTGATCCCGGAATTAATAGCAGGATTACCCACAGTGGCCCAGGGTGCAATAATTAATCCTGAATTAGCTGATAGAGAAGGATTGTTATCGTTCGTGAAAATAAAAGATTTATCTCCTGCTTGCGTCATGCCATTCCAATCGGCAGCAGAAGCTCCCGAAAATAAACTAAACCAACCGGCAGATCCGGTTCCTGTTCTTGAAAACCTGGCAATGGAGTTTGCTGTTGTATTATTGGTTAACGCAACCTCCAACTGGGCACCCGGTGCAGCTGTTCCAATACCTACATTTCCATTGTTTTTTATGATCATATTAGTAGTGGCTCCACCGTAGGTTTGAAAACAAAGATCGCTGGATACTGAATTGTATGCCCGGAGAGCAAGGTTACTGCCATCGCCATAGAAACCTTGTAAAATACCACTTCCTATGAGGGTTGCTCCCGAAAATTGTCCGACCCCGTTAACATCCAGTTTTTGCGCAGGTGTTGCTGTTCCAATACCAACATCACCCACAGAGGTGATACGCATTTTTTCGGTTGCATTGGTTTTTACCACAACATCCTGTGCATCTGTTGTACCAATAAAATGAGTACCTGCTATTGTACCGGTATTACCGTTAGTTTCCCACGCACTGGTAGTGAGTTTCACCCATTTACTGCCATCCCAGTAATAGTAACCAGGAACCACGGCTGTACTACCTGAACCGGCAGTAGCGGTATTATACACCATCAGCGAGGTAGCAGGTGCTGTTACCGGTGCCGCATTAGTTGTTGCTATCAATGGAATACGGGGCACTAATAATCCTTTATTATTACCAGGCGATGCATCTATATCTAACATAGCAGATGCGGCCGGTGCTGCGCCGGTGCTATTAATCCCTATGTTTTGAGCGTAAGCCACATTTGAAATAATGATGACTAAAGTGATAAGTGTTTTTTTCATGTATGTATTTTAAGTGAATTAATCCTGCAATAAGTATAACCTGTTATTTCTTCTCCAATAATTCCGTTAACACTTTTTCAATTTTTGAATGCGTCTTTCCTGTGATTGAATGACCTGTTGTTGTTCCTGCATTGCTTTGGTTAACATCACCGAAAGACGGGCGTAATCAATGGCCCACAACTCTTTGGTTTCATTTTTTTATTTTTTTGCAGCTTTACTTCGGCAAACTCAATAATCGCTTGGTTCAGAAATTGTTACTTATTACTCTTAAGTAATTCAATTTTGTTTTCAAGTTCTTCTATTTTTTTGTTTTGCTCTTGTATGGCTTTTACTAAAATGGGTAACAACTCATTATACTTCACACCTTTGCTTTGCTCCTCGTTGTTAGTTGTAACTACCATGGTGGGTAAAATCTGTTCGAGCTCTTGTGCTATAAATCCCATTTGTGGGCCTTTCATACCATCGTCTTTTACGTCTTTCCACTCATAGGTTACGGGGTTTAGTTTGTTTACTATCTCTAATGCGTTTGCTTTTAAAGGTTGTATGTTTTGCTTCTTACGGCGGTCGCTTGTCCATACATTGCCCGTGCAAGCGGTGGTGCCGTTTACCTCAAGTTTGAAGGCGGGAATTGATGCTAATGCGATACCTACGTTGCCAACAGATGATATTTCGAAATTAACTACACCATTATGACTTATAACAAATGCATCAGGATCACCATATGTTTGACCTCTACGAACAATATCCCACCAATCAGTTTGATTTTCAGCAGTTAATTGTATTGCGTGAAAATTATTATTGGGTGAATGTAAGTGAAGTGCTCTTTGTGGAGAAACTGTTCCTATACCTACCTTCACAGCATCTGAGCCTGTACCGCCTAATATTAATGCATTACTTTCCGCTACTTTAGCATTGTAACCTATGGCGGTGGCGTTGGTTAAATTATTTACTGTTACATCGGCCGCAAAGCCCAAAAATGTATTATTACTACCCGTTGTGTTTGCGCCTCCACCAGTACCCGCAATAGATCCTATTGCTGTGTTATTATTACCTGTGGTGTTAAAATAAAGACTATTAAAGCCCATAGCTGTGTTATTATCAGCCTGATTAAGTTGAAGGCTATTAACCCCATTGCCAGTATTATTATTTCCTGTGTTATTACCCCCCAGGCTACTAACACCAGTAGCGGTATTGTTATTCCCTGTAGTGTTAACACCTAGGCTTGCATCCCCATTAGCTGTATTTTGAGATCCTGTCGTGTTATTGTGTAAGCATTGGTCGCCAATGGCTGTATTTTGAACCCCTGTTGTATTAGCTATAAGACTTTGATAACCAATAGCGGTATTTAAAAAACCTGTAGTAGCAGGGTTTAATGCTCCTAGCCCAAACGATGTATTTTGTAAAGCTGCATTAATTAATCCTGATTGTACATTATTCCTTTTCAACACAATATCTTGGTTATCAGTGGTGCCAATAAAATTGGTGCCTGCCGTGGTGCCTGCATTTCCTAATAACTGCCAGGCATCTGCTGCCGATGGCATCAATACAACATCTCCGTTAACATCTACCGATAAGGCTTTTCCGTTTGATGCAACAGTGGGTGATGCGGCCGTTAAATTGGTGAATCTCAACCCTGAAGTATTTGCGGTAGCTGATGTGATTTCAAGTTTGTTACCCGGTGTTATATTCCCAATTCCAACATTACCACCCCTGTCCTGCAATATTAAAGAGGAATAGGCTGTATTTTCTAAAGATGATTTTGGTGCACCCGCTGTTCCGTATGCCTGAATTACACAATGGCCAACAGCTTCTAAATGAAGGTGAGAAAGGCTGTTAGCATCATAGATCTTTATTCCATTATCTGTCCAGGGCTCAAATATGTCAGAAATAACCGTTGAAGAGGAATAACCTACATTATAACTTGCCTGAGGATATATTCCATCGTTTGCAAGTATATTTCCGTTGACATGTAATTTTTCTACCGGAGCAATAGTGCCTATCCCAAAATTACCGGCAGACAGAATTCGGGCACGTTCTATATTATTGGTTTTTACGACAACATCCTGTGCATCTGTTGTACCAATAAAATGAGTTCCGGCTATTGTTCCCGCATTACCGTTTGTTTCCCATGCACTGGTAGTTAGTTTCACCCATTTACTGCCATCCCAATAATAGTAACCAGGAACCACAGCTGTACTACCTGAACCGGCAGTAGCGGTATTATATACCATCAGAGAGGTAGCAGGTGCTGTTACTGGTGCCGCATTAGTTGTTGCTATCAATGGAATACGGGGCACTAATAATCCTTTATTATTACCTGGTGCAGCATCTATATCTAACATAGCGGATGCGGCCGGTGCTGCGCCGGTGCTATTAATCCCTATGTTTTGAGCGTAAGTCACATTTGAAATAATAATGACTAAAGTGATAAGTGTTTTTTTCATATTTTTTTAGTTTTCGTTTACCGCTTTTGTAGTATGATTTTCTTATTCTGTATTTAAAGATAAAACTCAATCTCCTTATCTATAGGGTGAAATGGTATACGTCCGTCACAAACCAATGAATGTAGGCTCTGAGTCTTTTAACGTAAAAAACAGGTATTAATAATCAGGTCATACAACAACGAAGCGGTTCTTAAAAAATTAGTTTGAAACAACCTATCTTAGTTTTGCCATTCAGTTTAATGGTTGGGTTTAATCTAATAAGCACATTTATTCTATTCTTACCTACAATAAATTTTCCTTTTTGGAGTTTATAGCTTATACATTAAACGACGAGTTACTATTAAAACTTAAAACGAAAATTTGATAAAAATCACTACTAGTAAGTATTTTATTTGCTGTTTCTAATTAATAATTTTACCAAGGCCTGAAAGCTTGTTGCTATGGTTTCTTGCTATTGGTGAACCATTTAAAATGTAGTATGAAAAAGATCTTAATTTCGTTTAGTTTAATGTACGTGGCATTTGTACTTGTACATAGCTTTTTATTAAAAAATCCTATCATAGAGTCGCTGATCACCGGCTTTTCTGCAGCATTTGGCCTGGCTATTTTATTTAATTACCTGAGCAAAATGACGAGAAACTAATGGTTAGTATCAAACCAAAGTTTATCAATATTTTGCGAAGCACTCAGACCTTTTTGTACAGCTTCCCAATAAAATGGAATTTCACCAAGCACCATATAAAGCTGGATAATGATCTAAATTCATTTTTTTGATTTAAGTAACTCATTGCATTCTTTCAAGGTAAAAGGCTCTACGTTTATTTTTTGTGTTACACGATTATGTAACCCAGCTCTGTTATTAATCAATTTACTGATCATCCACGATGCCGCTGAACCACATACCAACAATAATATATCTTTCCTTGCTGATGCCCCTGCTATTCCCGAAATGCTCTAATGCCGAAATAAACTTGGAGTGAGGTTTATCAAACCACGGCAGTTCATCTATAAAAATTACTTTTTTCTTTTGTTTTTATTTTTCTACGACTTCTCTGATTTGTTGAAAGGCTTCCATCCAATTACCTGCATTTTTGCGACTGGTTTTAGGATAGTTATCCTGCAATAGCCATTGAAGCCCAATTTAAAGACCACCTTAAGCCAAAACAAATTCAAGCAGAAGTTGATAACCTTATCAAGAATGGTTGGATTAAAAAGGACAAGAAGACCATCTTATGGAACGGTAAATTTTCAACCAGAATAATATTTACTACACTAGCACCACTTTGTGGTTAACCTATTGAAGTGGTAAGAACAACCCTTCAACAACAAGATGAACTAATAGGAACTAGGTTAACCAAATAAAACCTAGTATCTTCATCAAACCAAATACAAAACACCATGAAAGAAATTACAGTTGTATTTATGTCTGATAAATTTTATGATGTTTTCTTAAATCCAATGGATTTATCTTTACCAGAAGACTTATATGACTTTTTAGATTCTTATCTTACCAAAATTAAAGGATATGATAAAGTGATTACTTTTAAAGTAAATGGTTTCATTAAGTATTCTGTATTATATACTAATGATAATGTTAAAGGGATATTACACCCAATCATTAGAGATAAACAGTTTAAGGATTTGTTAGATTAATTTGTAAAAAAGCTATATAATATAACATATTATATTATGCTTTTTATGAAAATAAATTTGGATATATCATCAAAAATCGTTATATTAATAATAAGAGTTACAGAATCAGAAAGTAAAATGATTATAAAATATCTCTTATTATAATTATGGCAAAGCCAGATAACTTAAAGATGTATAAATGGAGTTTTCAAGACAAATATACCATCTTCACAATTGCAACAAATCTTGAAGAAGCAAAAGCAACAGCTATTAAAAAAGCTGGGGGGTCATTAGAAAAAGAAGTTGCTTACACGGTTGAAAAGAATGACCCACAAGTGTATGATGATGTTTATTCATTTATACTTGAAACTGGTGCATCTTTGATTGGTTAAAAAAGAAAGGCTACCAATTGGTAGCCTTTCCACTTTGTTAAGAACTTATAATAACCCACGAAACCCTTGTGCAACATAGTACACACTAAATGTTGTTGTACATTTGTACAATTTTTTCATTTTTTTTATGTATATTTTTATAGCTTATTATAAAATAAATCAAAATGAAAACAGAAAACAAACTTGTATTGGCTGGTGTATTAATACTTGCAGCTTATGGTGTTCATTACGCCTTGACACATGATAGACCTGTATCTTTTATGGGTATTATCAAGATTAACTAAAACAAAAAAGGCTACCAATTGGTAGCCTTTTCTAATTTGTTTGGGTTGGTTAGTCAATCGCATTCATTACGGTCACACCAATCATCAACCCCATAAGCAAAGCAATAAATACCGCTCCAGCCATTACAGCTTTTTGGTCTTCATCCATAAATGGATATTGCTCTGTATTATTTATTTGTTCATTCATACATCAAAGTTAAATTACATTATTCAAATATACAATACTGGTACTATAATTAGTACTATAAATACAGTTGAAATACACACTAAATCAACATTTTATGAGTGTTATAAAAACATCAATCTAAATTATTTTATCTATTTAACTTGATACCAGAATCTTCTTCAAGCTTTGAAATCATTAATAAATCATCAAGTATTTCTTTTAGTTTTTTTAAATAATTTATATGAATTTCTTTATTGTACTTGGTTCTTGAAAAATCAGATGCAAAAAATTTATCAGTTTTAATCAAATCAAAATCACAATTTTCATTATATACATCATATTTTGGTACTTGTGACATAGAATGTGCGAAAACATTCCTTATTGATTGTAATTCATTTAGATGTTTTAAAAGATTAGGGAATCTTGAATTATAATCATTATCAGTTTGATTAAGAATTTCTTTGAAAATTTCAATCCTAGTAGCAAAATTAAGCTTATTCATTAATGATAAACCAAAAAATAATTTATCTTGGTTTATGTATTTTGCAATTATATAATTCAAGTGATATTCATTAAGTGAAACATTATGAATAATTGAACCTTTCATCTTGATAGTTTCTTGTATAAATTCATCTCTGGTCATAATTATAATTTGATTAAGGTTTCAATAATTTCTTGTCTTATATTACTATATAATTGATAGTATGTGTCATAAAACATAAAAAAAGTAATATCCTTACCCTTCTTTTTTTCATTTGGTGAAAGTTTTGAAGTGTTAGAAAAAAATTGACCATAACTTGTTACTGGTTTTAATTGAATCAAATAATTTTCAATTTCAGATATTGATTCATTATAAAATCTATTATAAACATAATAGTTATTTGTACCCTTTAAATAATTAATGATTATTTGTTGTGTTGGATTCATATTTCTTGCTTCAATACGACCAATACAATATATTGTATTTTGAAATCTAAATTTCTTTTCTTCAATTTTTTCTTTGTAATCAATTCCTTTTAATTCCAGAGTACAGAATTCGGTTAAACTTGTTAAATTATGTTTTTTAGAAAATGAAAGTAATTCTACAATTAGAATTGATAGCTTATATTCTATATTTGCAGCCTTAATAAGCAGTTCTGAAACACTATCAGCAATAGAATTTGTAATAATATTCTTTTCATCTTCATTTGGTAAACTTTTCAACCATTCATTTATATGAATTAATATTGTGCCAAACGCTTCTTCATTAGAACTACCTTTTCTGTAATATGCCATACCAATTCTTAACCCACTTAAATCTTTAGTTGGTGTTAATGGTGTTTGATATTTATGAATAGGGAATTCAAAAACACCAAATGACAAATCTTTGTATTTTATAATATAATATGAAAATACTGGTATTGGGAATATTTTATCCTTAGCCTTTGCTTGAAGTATAGATTCATCAATATTTTTATCAATACCTATTAAATCAAAACTATTATCAGCTTTTTTATCAACTCCAATAATAATGTAAGAAGATTCTGTTCTTACTGTATTACTAAAACTAATTATATCTTTTATGTATTTAGCAATTTTTTTTTGATTATTGTCATTATCAAAATCATACATTTCACGTTTAAAATCTATAATTGATGATTCAGAACGTTCAAGTAAATTTTCAAATGAATTAGGGTCTAACATAATTTTATTTCAAAGGTATATATTTTATTGGTGCAAACTTAACCAACCATCTTTTGTCATTTTCTGAACCCATGCTTTCAAGAATATATCCCGCACTCTTAAGAAATGCTTCAACATCAACCAGATTAAGATACCTTGAATACTTTATGGTTCGCATTCTATCAAGTACACTTTCACTTGGCATAAATAAACGTGTATCATATATATCAACCGCTGGTGGGTAACACTTATAAAAATAGGTGATTATTTCCCTACAGAAGGTATCAACATATCATACAACATAAACCATATGATAATGATACTTGGGTTTATTTACCAAGCATACTTAACTTTTTACAGACAAACAATATAAACAAGTAATCAATAAATAGTATTTTTATCGTATGAGATTTGCAACAAAGTTTAAAACAAAACTATCACCTATCAATCAAGAAACATCAAAGGTGTTGTCAGCTGAAATTAGTCACGGTGTAATAACTGGTGAATTAGAAACTGAAGCTGGTGGTGTTAACCATTTAATGTATATGGAAATTGAATCATATTCATATTCAAAAGCATTAATGAAATTTGATGGTAGCAATATGATATTCAAAACAAGACTTGGTGAACGTGAATATGAATATTTAGCTAATCTTGGTTTTTTGGATAGACAAAAATTATACTTAATGATGGGTGACCATGTGATATTAAAGGATGGTAACTTTAAGTGGTTGATTGGTGGTTTCCTTGGATTCCTTTTTTACCTGTATACGGATACCCAAGTTGAAATGGTGAATCAATTGAATAAGGTAAACCAAGAACAAATGGATCAGGTCCAAAAGCTGTGGATTAAACTTAGGCAAATAACTTTGAGAGCCTAAAAAGGAAGAAATTTACATCAGTAACCCCTCTATATTGGGCTCTAAAAGCTTTGATTTTAGCATTGAAGGATTCGGCAGATGCATTTGTACTTCTGTTATTAAAATAGTTAAGTATTCTTTTGTAATTATTTTCAATGGTTCTGGATAGAGTATTAAAGGTCTTAAATTCTGCCTGGGCTACATCTTCATGCCATTTTGCAAGCCTTGTTAAGGCATAAATTTTATCTTTTGTGTTACTGTAAATCCAGGATAATTTTTGTGCTAAGCCATAGGCTTTTTTAATATCGGGATATCGGTCAAACAATATATGAGCTCTATGTGATTGCTCTAAAGTCCAGTTGTGTTCAGCCTTGTAGAGTAAATATCTGCTTCTTGCCAGCATCTGTTTTAAGGTTTCACCATTGTTTAAAATTTCAGGGAGATAAGCTCTTTTGTTTTTTCTGGACTCATCCAGGACAATGTTCTCAGCATCAATAGC
This sequence comes from Bacteroidia bacterium, assembly GCA_963422675.2. Classification (GTDB taxonomy): domain Bacteria; phylum Bacteroidota; class Bacteroidia; order B-17B0; family Aurantibacillaceae; genus UBA4416. The sequence continues at coordinate 87,167 of CAXVYS010000013.1, read as the reverse complement.
CTCCCAGCGGTGTCTTATTCTTATTTCCTGAAGGGCTTCACTGGCTAATTGCTGAACATGGAAGCGATCAATAACCATGCTTGCATGAGGAAAACACTTCTTTACAATAAGTCCCATGCTGCCGGCAAGATCTAAGGTAACCTCCCGAACTCTTTTTCTAAGATGCAAGGGAATACTCTGTAGCAAAGGAATGATTGTCTCTGAATGTGTTCCTTTTAAAATAGCCACGATCGTGCCTTTTTTTCCCTTGGCAGATTTATTCGAGAGGATCGTGTAAAGCTCTGAGTGTGATAGACAAGTCTCATCAATAGATAAGCAAGGGCCAATGTTTTCAGGGAATATAATTCCCTGCTCGGCTTTATTTTTGTACCTCCAGTCTTTGTAATCGCTTAATTTATTGCGGTAATAACGCTGTAATTTCTTCCCCTCAATACCATAAAAAGAACCTATTGTTTTTAGGCTATGGGCCTGATTATCGGCTGAGTTCTTTTAAAAAAGCGGCAAATTCTTTTGTAATTCGCGTGCCCTGTGCTACCATATCCCAATTACGGAATACTACTTTTTCTGTAACTTGATTTAACCAACGGCGGCGCTTAATATGCAAAAACACCTTTTGGCCGCGGATAGGAAAATCCTGAATAGTTACTTCATCAAAAAAGCCTTTTGATACCAGCTTGTCAGAAATATATTCTACAGGAATAGAATTAATCTCTTGGAAATAAAGATGTAAAGTCTCTCCTTTTACTTCCTTTTCCTGATTGTAGGACGTGAGTTCGAAATATTCAAATATACCTTCTGGAAGGATTAGTTTTAAAAATGGAATGTAAGAATCGCTCATAAGAAATTTAAAGTTCACAAAAATCAAACTTTATTTCTTTCTCCACAACTTTTGGACCTGATCCGAACAAATGGTACAAATAGTGAAACTACAAACACAAATGATACTTAATGAAAAACTAAAGAAGTAAACAGCATCAACCTTATGAACGTTATGAAGCTACTAATTGGTAGCTTTTTTTTATCGTTGATAGTAGCCCTTAACACCCAGTAAATACTAGCATTTGTAAACTTGTACAGTTATTGTACAGTTAACACCATTAAAAAACCCTGTAAGTACTTGTCTTACAGGGAATTATGCTACTTTTGATGGTAGCCCGTACGGGAATCGAACCCGTGTTTCGTCCGTGAAAGGGACGCGTCCTAACCCCTAGACGAACGGGCCATTTTCATTATTGTGCTTATTGTGTAAGTACTTTAATTAATGGAGTGCAAATTTACTATAATTTTCTTATTTCCAAAAAAAATATTTAAAAATTTAAGAAAATATTTTGTGCCGGTATTTTTCAATCGGATCAATAATGCTGAATTGCATGACTACAGCGAGAATAACAGATATAACCACTGCTGTATAGCCATAATAAATAATATACTCAGGATGCGAAAAGAAATACACTCTGAGCATACTAACGGCTAAAAGGTGTATAATGTATATCGAAAAAGATAAGTCGCCTATAAGCCTGTCTATATGGTTATTTTTAAAGGCATGAAATATAAAAGGCAAAGAACCTAAAAAGAAGGCATAAAACACATAGTTCTTAAGGGTTTCATCTGCTTTAATTTCATCCAAAGAGGCGATTAAGGCAATAATGCATATAAGAAGGCTATATCCTATTTTGGAAGATATAGCACTTAATTTAATTGTTTTGTAATAATGATAAGCTAAACTACCGGCAATAAAAAAAGCCATCTCAAAAGGGAAAAAGCGATAGGTCCAGGGATCAAAGCTCAAATTAAATCCTTTCACAAATAACATCCTTAATGCCAGGCTCGCCAAAACAACCAGGATCTGCCATTTTATTTTTTTGGTGACAATAAACGGAGCCAACAGGTAAAACACGCACTCTATGCTAATAGACCAGGCTTGCGGCACAAACAAATACTGATACCCAACATGCTTATACGATAAGGCATGGTACGTGAACTGAGGAATACAGAACTCATCCAACCTTAAGAAATAAAGGATATCCTGCCCTATTACGACTATATTCTCAAAAATAAAATAGAGATACATATAAACAGACAAACACTCTTTATGAGTCACATACCGTGTGAGGTAATACGGTTGATCGAACCAACAATAACCCATAACGGAAATAATAACGGTACACAACAAAACGAGCCAGTAAACCGGAAAGATCCTATAAAACCTGCTTTTAATAAACGTTTTGTAATGCCCAGGACCCGTATATTTTTCATTTAATACCAATGCCATATAAAACCCGGAAATCATGTAAAAAGATTGTACTGCTACCTGCCCGCCACACAAACGCAACCCGAATATTTTATAGGAATGAAATACGACTACGGCTATTGCTAATATAGTTCTTAAAATTCCCATGCGGCTAAATATAAAAATAAAAAAGCTGATAACAGTTGCTATCAGCTTTTAATTAGAATGTAGTTGATTGGTTAATCTACCTTATTTAATGCAGCTTTAGCATCATCCACTACTTTTTTCTGAGCGTCGATTGCTTGTTTTTTCTTTTCCTGTTCCGCTTCGTTTTTCTTAATTCCACCCTGCGCTTTTTTAATTTTAGCATTGTAAGAATCAATATTCGAATTTAATTTTTCAACATCCTTTTGAAGACTTTTTTCCTGCTTCAATAATTTTTCGTGAATTTTTTGAGAAGACTTTGCCTGTTCACTTACCGCACCAGTACTGGCACCCACTACTTTTTCCTGAACTTCTATTTCTGTTTTTTTCTTTGCCAGGTCAGCATTTTTAGTAATAATATCCCTTTGAGCAGCTGTTATTTTGTCCTGGTTACTGGCAGCATCGCTTTGCAATCCTTTATTCTCTTTTTCAAGGCCTTTTTGATCATTTTCCAATTTGCCCTGTACTTTCTCTGCATCTTTTACGTTTACCATTAAAACGTCTTTCGTTGTTTTTACCGCAAAGTCTTTTACTATTTTTTCGGCTATAGAGTATTTATCCCTTTGTTCAGACGATTTTAAATAAGCTCCTCCCAAATCAAATGCTACATGCATTTCAACGGTCATCTCCTTTTTATTTTCTTCAAATGTTGTATAAATATCCACCGGGTTATTACCAAAATCAGTAATCAGCACATTATCACCAAACATTTCGTGTTTATCGCTCTTTACTTTTTCATTTTTAAAGTTCTTTAATGTGCTTTTCCATTTATTTTGTACATCATTCTTTGAACTTCCATAAATAGTAGTAGAAATGGCATTTTGAGAGCCTGTTGAAAATTTCTGGCTCCCTTCTCTCAGAACAACTTTTTGGGCTACGGCACTCATACTTGTTAATGCCAGTATAAAAAATACAGATGTTTTCATAAATTAATTTTAGTTTGGTTAATCAATAGCCAATTTAAGACCATTTTTTAATATTTAAACAGAATAAAAAAGATTTAACGTAAATGTTAAAATACCTAGTCCTTCTCTACATCCGTTACACCGCCCGAAATAATGAATTTCATGGCTTCAGAACCATCGGTATCTATCGCTTTGATCTGTTCTTTGGGAACTATTACTAACCTGCCGGAAAATGAATAAGAATAAGGCAGGTAAACCGCGTATTTATCTTTAATTCCCCAATTGCTTAAATCTTTCTGGGTAATAAAACCTATCTCTTCAATATTTGCCTGTGGATTCGTTAGTACCAATACGGGTTTTGTAAAACGTTTTTTGTTGCCGGTAAAGGCATTCATAAAGTCCTTTATAGGTGAGTAGATATGCCTTACAAATGGTGCATGTTCCAGTTTTTCTTCTAAATACACAAACAGTTTTTTGAAAATAAAAGAGGAGGCTAAGATCCCTATAGCTGTAATTAATACAAGTAAAGAGATCATGGAAATAAATGTATCGATAATAGGGCTTCCTGTAAGACCTACAAAGGAAAACAGTCCTTCAAAAAACTGAAATAATTTCACAAATACAATCACCGTTATTCCAAATGGAATACACAATACGAGGCCTTGTAAAAAATATTTCAGGATGTTATTCATAATGTCCAGTCGATGCCTTTTTTTAATTTGTGAAGTGTATCCTGTTCAGGGGAATTGGCCTGTGTTTTAAAATCATAGATCCAGCCTGCTTCTTTTGGCAAGCTCATTAAAATAGATTCTACTCTTCCGTTTGTTTCTAAACCAAACCGCGTGCCTTTATCATACACTAAATTAAACTCTACGTAGCGCCCACGTCTTAGCAGTTGCCATTGCTTGTTTTCAGCCGTAAACGGCTTGGTTTTATTCCTGTTTATAAGTTCCGTATAGGTTGGTGCAAAAGCTTCTCCAACAGCTTTCCAGAACTCAAAGTTTTGTTCAAAGCTCATGAACTCATTGGTATTTAAGCGATCAAAAAATATACCGCCTATGCCCCTTGTTTCATTCCGGTGGTTGATGTAAAAATAATCATCGGCCCAGGTTTTAAATTTAGGATAGTATGTCGGATGATATTTATCACACACTGTTTTTAATTGTGTATGAAAAAAGTGCGCATCTTTTTCTACGATATAATGCGGTGTAAGATCAATACCGCCTCCAAACCATTTAGTACCATTACTCATTTCAAAATAACGGATATTCATATGAATAATAGGAACCATTGGATTTACCGGATGAATCACAATAGATACGCCTGTGGCAAAAAACGTTAGCCCTTCCCGGTTAACGGTATCTGATGTTTCGCTATGCGCGTTTTCTTTAAATAAAAAATCAGGTGCTTTTCCACTTACTGCCGAAAACATCACTCCTCCTTTTTCAATAACGGAGCCGTTTTCCATCACACGGGATCTTCCGCCACCGCCTTCTTCCCTTGTCCAGTTCTCTTCTTTAAAGGTAGCCGTTCCATCTGCAACTTCGAGTGACTTGCAAATGTTATCCTGTAATGTTTTTAACCATTCCGAAATATATTCTTTGGTTATTTCCATCCTAATTTCTGTAGCTTATAATTAGAGTATCTATAGATAAATACAGCCCTGTTCTCAAAACCGGTTTCGGCATCGGGTCTGTAAAATTTAAAATCGGTAGAAATTCCCTGTGCCGGCAACTGATCGAGATGGTTAAAGAAATCAGGGCCTTTTGCTTTTAAATTATGTAAATAATAGGTGGCTATATCAAATCCCTGAAAATAATATTCCGATGGATCTGCTGTGTAAATTGTGTGATAGTCTCTTATGAATTTTTGTACGATCGTATCCTGTTCATTTAATCCGTATGCCGTGGCAAAGTGGAAGTTAAGGTCATTTAAGTAATCCTGATCTAAATTATCAATGTTAGCCACACTGTTAAAGCCCATCAGTACAATATCTTTTTTATTGGCAAATACATACAATTGTGTAATGATATCCTGCAAATAAACCGGGTTATTGGTAAGCATCACTATTACATTTTTCTTTCCTGCTACAAAATTATTTTTTATGCCGGCAATTCCTTTTACTTCCAATACGCTGTCTCTTAAGGTTTTCCCATGTTTCAAAAGGGCTTCGTTGTAACGCTCTTTAAATGTTTTAACGTAAGACTGCTCTTTTAAGGTTGTATTTACAACGAGAATGTTGCTATTAGGTATTAAAGAATCTACACAAAAATCGGCAAGGCTTTCAATAATTGTATATTGAGAAGGATTAATTTTACTGGACAGAGGATTATTGAATAAGATTTTATTTTGCTGTGTTAATGGAGAAACCATAGGAATACCGGCTAACCTTGCATAAGCCGAAACCATTTTAAATCCGCCAGGGTACAAAGGGCCAACAATAAAATCCAAAGATTTGAATTCATTGGTTTTACAAAGGGCTTCTATTTTTGAAGAATCATGTTCCTGAATATCATAGATATTAAGTGTGAGATCAAAGTCTTTCGCCTGAAGAGAATCGACCGCTTTTTTAAATCCTGCATAAAAATCAAGAGCTAAGGCCTGTGTGCTGGGAAAATTACCTCTGCTTCTTGCTAACAGATCCACATCAATACTTTCGCTCTCTGATAATTTGAAGGGAAGAAAAAGACCTATGGTATAAGCCGTTTTTTTAGGCTTGGTATTGCTGTATATTAACGTATCTGTTTTCTTTGCTATAAGGGCTGTTTCAGCGCTTTGTGCATTCAGTGTTCTTGGAATTTTTATAATTTGTCCCTGCTTAACACTTTCTTTTGCCAGAGGATTCCATTTTATAAAATCCTCATGGGTCATATTAAATTTTTTGGTTAACCCATAAACCGTTTCTCCGGCGGCAACCGTATATAGCATGGTATCTCTGCCTTTTACCAATTGATCTTTTGATACAACAGGAATTGGCTTCTTTTTTTCACCAACAATTACAAACTCACCTTCTTTTAACCCTGCAGAGATCGTAGGATTCCAGGCCACAAGCTTTTTTTCGTCGATCGTATATTTTTTTGTGATCGCATAAACGGTTTCTCCTTTTTTAATGCGGTGATACACATATTTATTGGTATCGATACCTGAAGTTGATTTTTGAAGTAAGGATTCAAACGGAATTTTTAATTCCTGCCCGTTTTTTAAACCATCGATCGCTTCATCATTCTCCGCTAAAATAGAATTGACATCCATATTGTAGGTTTTAGCAATAGCATATAAGCTCTGGCCTTTTTCTACTTTATGGATATAATATTTTTTACCATTAATGGTTCTGATATCAGTAGATTTTGTTTGGGAAGAAAGTACATAAGAAAGAAGACATAAAATAAAAGACAGCGCTAATTTTAAATATGTGTTTTTTATGATGGTCATTTTCTTTTACTAAACTACCTGAATTAAAATTAACTGCTTACTAACTTTCTACCGACATTTTGCTGAACTATTCCCACTCAATGGTAGCAGGAGGTTTAGAGCTGATATCATATACTACCCTATTAACTCCTTTTACTTTATTGATAATTTCATTAGATGTTTTTGCAAGAAACTCATAGGGTAAATGGCACCAATCTGCCGTCATACCATCGGTTGATGACACTGCACGTAAAGCAACTACTTTTTCGTAAGTACGCTCATCGCCCATTACACCTACACTTTGTATTGGTAATAAGATTGCGCCGGCTTGCCAAACGGTATCATAAAGACCGGCAGATTTTAAACCGTCGATAAAAATGGCATCCACATCCTGTAACAATTGTACTTTTTCGGCAGTGATATCTCCTAAAATTCTGATAGCCAAACCAGGGCCCGGGAAAGGATGACGGCCAATTAAAGAGGCATCAATTCCTAATGCTTTCCCTACTCTTCTTACTTCATCTTTAAATAAACTGCGTAAAGGTTCTACTACGCTTAACTTCATATAATCAGGCAAGCCACCCACGTTGTGATGCGACTTAATGGTAGCAGAGGGGCCGTTTACAGAAAGGCTTTCAATCACATCGGGATAAATAGTGCCTTGTCCAAGCCATTTTGCATCTGTAATTAATTTTGATTCATCATCAAACACATCTACAAAGGCTTTACCAATGGCTTTACGTTTCGCTTCAGGGTCTGAAATATTTTTAAGGGCATCATAAAAACGGTTTTTGGCATTTACACCTTTCACGTTTAAGCCCATATGTTTGTATGAATCCAGTACATGCTCAAATTCGTTTTTACGTAATAAGCCATTATCCACGAATATGCAATGTAAATTTGCTCCAATGGCTTTATGTAATAAAACAGCTGCTACAGAGCTATCCACGCCACCTGATAAACCTAAAACTACTTTATCGGTTCCTATTTTTTGTTTTAATTCGGCAACTGTGGTATCAATAAACGAATCAGACGTCCAGCTTCCTTTGCAACCGCAGATGGTTTTTACGAAATTCTGAAGTAATACAGCGCCTTCTGTAGAATGGTATACTTCCGGGTGAAACTGAATTCCCCAGGTTTGCTCATTTTTTACAGCATAACCGGCTACCTTTACATCATGCGTACTGGCAATAACGGTATAGTGTTCAGGAACTTTAATAATGGTATCGGCATGGCTCATCCATACCTGTGAGTTATTACTAATGCCTTTAAATAATTCATTGGATGAATCAACAAAGCTCAGGTTAGCACGACCATATTCGCGGGAGCTGGATTTACCAACTTCTCCACCATGAAAATGAGATAATAACTGTGCTCCGTAACAAACACCTAATAAAGGCAATTTTCCTTTTATGGTAGTAAGATCAGGATTTAAAGGATTATCCTGGCGTACACTATGAGGACTACCTGATAAAATAACACCTTTGATATTAGAGGTGATTTCAGGAATTTTGTTGTAAGGGTGAATTTCACAGTAAACATTCATTTCCCGAACACGACGGGCAATTAATTGAGTGAATTGTGAACCGAAATCGAGGATTAAAATTTGTTCTTGCATATTAGCCCGTAAAGATAGCTAAATCTTTTGTTTTAAAGGATTTGAAAGAAGAAATTATATGTGAAAAGAATCTAATTTATCCCGACATAGTAAGAGCAAAGCCTCGTAGAAAAAATGCAGAAACAGAACAAAACACCAATTTAAGGGGTTGAGGAGATGGCCACAAAATAGTCTTGGTTAATTTAATGACTAAATTCCGGAAACAGCCTTATAGGAGCTTTTATATCTTGCAGAGTTATAATACTTCCGAAATTATTTGCTTTTCATAAATTTCCAGATGGTATAAATACCTAAGGCAAATATGCCGGCAATAAAAAAAAGAATGAAATAATCGCTTATTGCTAAATCGGATTCCATAGTAAAGAATGATTAAGCAACCAATAATCTATTTTTAACGGCAAACATCACAATACCTGCTGTGTTAGGGATGTTAAGCTTGGTCATAATATTTTTACGGTGGGTATTTACCGTATGGGTACTCAATTCAAGTTTATCGGCAATTAGTTTATTGGATAAGCCTTCTGAGATCAAACGGATCACATCCAGTTCCCTGTCTGTAATACCTAATCCCTGGCAGGATACTTTTTCCATATCCGGTTTCAGGATTATTTGCTCGTCTGATTGGGTTAAGTAATAAGCTACTTTACCACATAAAAAGCGTTCGTTATTATAAGTAGCATGTAATGCTTCAATAATTTCTTCTTTATCGCACTCTTTTAATAAATAACTTCTCACACCTGCATCTAAAACAGCCTGCATATCGGCTTTAGCCAGATAATCGGTAATAGCCAGTATTTGCATACGGCGAAAGCTTTTAATAAGAGTAGTTATTTGCTGAACAGAATAATTTAACGATTCAAAATCAAGGATTAAAATTCTGGGTTTATTCTTTTTGATAGTGGAAACCAAATTTTCAAAACTGGCTTCTTCTATGTAATCCACCTCAAAATTAGCGGAAGTGCTTAATAATGTGTAAAGCCCTAATCTACTTAAGTAGTTATTATCTGCTATGAGAACTGAAATCATTATTAAAATCCTTATTTAGATTAATTTTAAACAAAGATACATTCTATATCTGTTAATTCAAATTATATTGAGAAAATTTTTCCCTCAATTGCTAACTCAACGTTGTTAAAAATAGGCTTTGCTTCGTCAATAAAATCCTCCAGGTTGGTATACCTGGCAGAGAAATGGCCTAACACTAATTTTTGAGCTTTTGCCAAAACCGCCATACGGGAAGCCTGTTTAGCAGTGCTGTGGAAGGTTTTTGCGGCTCTGTCTGTTTTGTCTTCTAAAAAAGTAGATTCATGATACAATACATTTACGCCCTGGATGGACTGTGCCAGTTCTTCAAAAAATTTGGTATCGCTACAAAATGCATAGCTTTTGGGAGTTGGCGGTTCGGTAGTAAGATCCGCATTTTTAATGGTATTCCCGTTATTGTCAATAGCATCAAAGCCTTTCTTCAATTTATGGATCTCCGAAACGGAAACATCAAACTTATCCAGCTTGTATTTATCGATATTACGCGGCAAGGGTTTTTCTTTGAATAAAAAGCCGGTGGTAGGAATACGGTGTTTTAAAGGAAAGCTGTATACTTCTACCTTATCATCTTCCCACAATAATTGTTTTTGAGTGTTTTGTGTGGCAACAAATTTCAGGGTATAACTTAATTGTGTGTCTGAGTATTTGTGAATCACCTGGATGATCTCTTCCAATTCTTTTGGTCCGTAAACGGTTAATTCATTTTTTCGCCCTAACAAATGCATGCTTGCCAAAAAGCCCGGTAATCCCAAAAAATGGTCTCCGTGTAAATGGCTTATAAACACATGGTTTACGCTTTGAAAGCGGGCTTTGTATTTCCGTAATTGTATTTGAGTGCCTTCTCCGCAATCAATTAAAAAAAACCGCTCAGCTATATTTAATAACTGAGCGGTTGGGTTCCTTGTAGAGGTTGGAGTAGCTGCACTACTGCCCAATATTAATAATTCGAAGGTTTGAAATGACATGGTGCGGAACCTTCTAAGGATGATTAATTATTATTACTTACCATTAAGCGTTTTGTATCAACCGTATTTTTATATTTTACAGTATAAATGTACATACCCGATGACCAGTTGTGCGCATTGATCTCAAACGCATTTTCTCCAACGGCTGTTTTAGCAGTTTCCTGGTAAACAATAGCTCCGAGGGTATTATACACCGTTAAGGTTGCCATATCCTGATCTTCCACATAATACTTTACTTTAGTGGTTCCTGAAAAAGGATTTGGCTGATTTTGCATTAAACCGAATTTATCTTTCCCTATTTCTTTTACACCCACAGGTGCTGTAATATTAATAATATAGTATTTAAGTGTTTGTGTATTTAAATTACTACCACCTGATACGGTTGGAGCAGTGGGACAAGCAGAAAAGCTTGGTCCGTTGGCATAGGCATCTACTTTTAGCTGTAAAGTGTATGACCCCGGAGTTGTCGGTGTACCATAAATACTGGCGCAGTTATTAGCATTGCCCGGAAATAATACCGATACGGCTCCGTTAACCGTTCCGTTTGCTACGGCAGCCGTAGAAGAGCCTATTAATAAACCCGGAGGTAAATTGTAATTAGTGATTGTGCTGGGGGTTGAAACCACAAAACGGTTAAAGCAAAACTTAAAGCCTGATGAAGTTGTATCTTTAGGAACTTTTACGGTTAAATTCTGGAGGTAAGGTTGCCCTACTACACCCGATACAAAATTTGTAGCGCTATCGGGCCAAACACCCACTTTATTACCGGCAATAAATGTTGCATCAAGTGAACACGTTGGCACCGTTTGAGACACCATCGTTAATGAGCCCAAGAGAGTAAAAAAAGCTAAGTAGATTTTTTTCATATGCTTAAAGTTTAGATTAAAGTAAGTGTGAAATTTTGGTTATTGTAAATTTAATAATTTTAAATTTTAATCAAAATTTGTTCTATAAAGTTAAACGAAAGTTTTAAACAGGCCCTGTTTTATTGCCTTCCGGCCAGTAAAAACATCACTGCCATTCTTACGGCAACTCCGTTTTCTACCTGGTCTAAAATAATAGACTGATCGCTATCGGCTACATCACTTGTAATTTCCACACCACGGTTAATTGGCCCCGGATGCATGATGATGATCTTTTTAGATAAGGAATCGAGGATCTCTTTATTTAAACCATACATCATGGTGTATTCGCGGATAGAAGGAAAAAATTTTATATCTTGTCTTTCGAGTTGAATTCGAAGCATATTAGCGACGTCGCACCACTCCAGTGTTTTTCTCAAATCACTTTCTACTTTAACTCCCAATTCCTGTATGTATTTAGGAATCAAAGTGGTAGGCCCACACACTTTCACTTCTGCTCCAAGCTTTTGAAGGCAGAATATATTTGATAATGCTACACGGGAGTGCAGGATATCTCCTATAATTGCAATTTTTTTTCCTTTTAAATCTCCCAGTTTTTCCTGCATCGAAAATGCATCCAACAGAGCTTGCGTAGGATGTTCGTGAGCTCCATCCCCTGCGTTTACTATTTTAGCATTTACACGTTTTGATAAAAATTCGGCAGCTCCGGCACTTGAATGGCGCATCACCACCATATCCACTTTCATGGCTAAAATGTTATTGACGGTATCGATTAGGGTTTCTCCTTTTTTTACGGAAGAGGAAGATGCAGAAAAGTTAACCACATCGGCACTTAAACGTTTTTGGGCTAATTCAAACGATAAACGGGTACGGGTAGAGTTTTCGAAGAATAGGTTGGCTACTGTGATATCTCTTAACGAAGGAACTTTTTTGATAGGACGGTTAATCACTTCTTTAAAATTCTTTGCTGTTTCCAATATTAATTTAATATCGTTTGTAGTGATATATTTTATGCCTAATAAATGGTTAACGCTAAGATTACTCATATTTAAGTGTTTGTTTTTTAGTTAGCGATTACGAATCAAATACGAATAGGCTAATTTGTGTAACATAGTCATTTGTATCATTCTTAAACACTGTCTTTATTCTTTAATAATTGTCACTTTAATCTCTTAAATCTATTCAGTTTCTTACAAATATCTTTCTTCCATAATACTGATATGATGTTGTGCATGCCCGCAGATGGTATATCCTAAGGAAAGGACGTTTACCTCTCCTAATGCCATTTTTCCTTTCAGAAGCAATTCTTTTTCTTCTAACTGTTTAAATAAAAGGATGGTAGATTTTCTTACCGAATCAAACTCTTCGATGAGTAAATTAAGATCTGTATGTTTTAAATTAGCATTGGCAGCATAATCATTTTCTTCAAACCCCAATAATTGCTGAGCATCGCCCCGGGCAAAGCGCAAGGCCCTGTAACTGAAAATACGTTCGGTATCAATGATATGGTTGAGTACCTGTTTGATAGTCCATTTATTTTCAGCGTAACGGTATTCTGCTTTATCGGAAGGGATCGACTTTATAAATTCAATTAAAGTACTATGGTTATTTTGCAATGCCAACAAGAGGTCATTTTCAATAACCAAATCAATGTAATTACTGAAATAAGGTATATGATCTTTTCTATCGGGGCGCATTATACTATGTTTAATTTATTTATCAATGAGTGTTACCCTATCTTTTTTATCGGTTTCTTCCCACTCTACTCTTACATTTTGTGTTTCAATGGAATCGATAACCAATCCAATATACTTTGCCTGAATAGGAACATTACGGCTAAAACGCCTGTCAACCAACACTAATAATTCCACATCTTTGGGCCGGCCAAAAGCCAACATCGCATCTAAACCCGCGCGAATGGTTCGTCCGGTAAACAAAACATCATCTACCAAAATGACATTTTTATCTTCAATAATAAAATCAATGCTTGTTTTGTTGGGTTTCAATTCCTTTTTACGAAAATCATCTCTGTAAAAAGTCGTATCCAAATCGCCACAATTGATTTTTTTCTTTAAAATGCTTTCCAGTAATTTATGAATGCGATGTGCTAAATACACACCCCTTGGCTGTAAACCAATAATAACACTGTTACTAAAATCGTTGTGAACTTCAATTAATTGATAACAAAGGCGGGTAAGCGTAACTTCTAACTGTTTATTTTCTAATAAAACTTTAGGTTTCACCGGTTTTTAATTTTTTAAAAGTAGTTATTTTTTCTGATAAATTAAATATATCTGTTTACACACCCCTCAATCCCCTCTTTTTAGAGGGGAAACGGAACCATAAAATAACAACAGTAAACTACATGAAAATAGTTTGTGTTCTGTCAGGACCGATAGAAACGATACTGATAGGCACTTCCACTAATTTTTCGATGTATTTTACGTAATCCATTAATTCTTTTGGTAACGTATCTTTAGCTGTCATTTTGGTTAAGTCCACATTCCAGCCTTTTACTTCTTCGTAAACCGGAGTTACATCTGCAGGCTCAATGCTGAATGGTAAATAATCAATTTTTTCACCTTTATGGATATAATGAGTACACACCTGTAAGGTGTCGAAATCAGATAAAATATCCGCTTTCATCATCATCAATTCAGTAACACCATTAATAGCAATGGCATATTTCAATGCAGGAATATCCAACCAGCCACAACGACGCGGGCGGCCTGTAGTTGCTCCAAATTCGCGACCTATTTGACGCATCTTCTCCCCTACTTCATTATCTAATTCGGTTGGAAAAGGCCCGCTACCAACACGTGTACAGTATGCTTTGAAAATACCGATTACATTTCCTATTCTGTTTGGCGCAATACCCAAACCGTTACAAGCTCCTGCACAAATGGTGTTAGAAGAAGTTACAAATGGATAAGAACCAAAATCAATATCCAATAAAGAACCCTGAGCACCTTCGGCTAAGATTTTTTTACCTTGTTTAATCGCATCATTAATAAAATGCTCTGTATCAATAAAGCTTAATTTTTTAAGATCTTCGATAGCTGCAAACCATATTGGTTCTAAATCAGCTAAATTGTATTCGTACTTGTGAAATGCCAATAATTCCTTGTGTTTTTCAACCAAAGCTTTGTATTTATCTTTAAAATCAGGGCTTTCGATATCGCCTACACGTAAGCCGTTACGCCCGGTTTTATCCATGTAAGTGGGGCCAATTCCTTTTAAGGTAGATCCGATTTTATCTTTTCCTTTAGCTGCTTCGCTGGCGGCATCCAATAAACGGTGTGTCGGCAAAATCAAATGAGCACGTTTGCTGATCACTAATTTTTTATTAACATCAACACCCATTGCAGTAAGCGCATCGATTTCTTTTTTGAAAATAACGGGGTCAATTACAACTCCATTACCTACTACATTTAAGGCTGTTGGATGAAAAATACCACTGGGAATTGTATGTAATACATGTTTTATTCCGTTAAACTCGAGGGTATGTCCTGCATTTGGACCACCCTGAAAGCGGGCAATAATATCATATTTAGGGGTTAAAACATCCACTATTTTACCTTTTCCCTCGTCGCCCCATTGCAGGCCTAGTAGTACATCAGCTTTGATCATAATTTTACACTTTTTTTGAAAGCGTTCAAATTTACGATTCACACGGAATTAATGGCAAATAACAAATTAACAATTGTGGGGTTTTATTAAAAGAATAGTCCTAATTTTATTAAATCTCAATCTCCAGCCCATCATAAGCCAGCTCAATAAAACCGGGCAACTCTTTTGATACGGCATCATGCAACCCTAATTGGTGGGAAATATGCGTTAAATAAGCTTTTTCGGGGTTGAGTTCTTTTAACAGATCAATCGCCTCCTCAAATGTAAAATGAGAAATATGTGGTTCCCGTCGTAAGGCATTCAGTACAATGATCTTAGAGCCTTTTATCTTTTCTTTTTCTGAAGCTGAAATATAATTGGCGTCGGTGATGTAAGTAAAATCCCTGATACGATAGGCTTTTACAGGCAATTTATAATGAACGACTTCAATAGGAATCAGTTCAATATCTTTCACTGAAAATGGTTGATCGGTAACTGTAAACAAATCTATTTCAGGAATACCGGGATATTTTTCTTCTTCAAAAATATAAGCGAACTCCCTTTTAAGTGCCTGTTGTACCCTTTCGGTAGCATACACGGGCATCCGCATTTTATTAAAAAAATTAAATGCTTTTACTTCATCCAGGCCGGCAATATGATCTTTATGTTCATGAGTAAACACCACGGCATCCAAACTTTTTAATTGCTTGCGCAATAACTGTTGCCTGAAATCCGGCCCTGAATCAATAATTACCTTTGCCTGATCACTTTCTATTAATATGGAGGTTCGCAAGCGATTGTCTTTAGGATTTATGGAACGGCATACCTCACATTCGCAACATATAATTGGAACGCCCTGGGATGTGCCTGTGCCTAAAAACGTAACTTTCACGAGTGTACAATTTTATTAAAGAAACTTGAAAATAAATCGGGTTTAAGAATTCCCATAAAAATAATTCCATAGATAGCTCCCCAAAAATGAGCTTCATGCCCCACTCTATCCACGGAATCTATATTAGTTTTGCGTTTACTTAAATAATAGCTGATACCGAGGTATGCAATTCCAAAAATCCAGGCAGGAATATCAAAGGGGATAAACATCATATTTAGTGCACCATTGGGCAAACACAGGATAAAACTAAACACCACCGCATTAATAGCCCCACTCGCTCCCAAAGATGTGTAATGCTCATTATTTCTGTTTTTAAAATATTCGGTTAAGGAAGACGCATAAATAGCCCCTGTATACAATAAAATATAATAAACACTTCCCAGTGCATAGTTTGGGTTTTCATAGCTTCCTGCAATGGTAGGTAAAAACACTTTTTCAACCGTTGGGCCAAATGACAAGAGGGCAAACATATTAAATGCCAGATGGCTATAGTCGGCATGTAAAAACGCATGCGACAAGAACCGGTAATGCTGCTTAAAATGGCTGATAGAGTATGGATGAAAGATATACTTATACTTAATATCGGGCCTGTTCATCGCAAAAACAGAAAACGAAACTGTGAGTATGAGTATGACGATGGTGATCATGATTTAACGTTTAAGTATTGGGATGATGTTTTTAGTAAATATACTCATCAGGATTTAATTTTTTGATAATTTAAGATTGGCGTTAAAACAATTTACGCTATCACTTTAACACTCCATGCTTCCGGCTTATCATTAAACAATACTTTGGTATTTGCCCACACCGATTTAAATAAATCTGAGTTTCTGTAGCTTTCAAGATAGTCAGGGTTTTCCCATAAACTATAGGTAAAAAATACCGTGTCGTTAGTTACATCCTGCAATAACTCCACGTGGGTGCATCCTTCAAAGGCTGCTATAAATTCTTTTTTACTATTAAATAGTGCTATAAAATCCTGAATGTGTTCAGGTTTAAAAGTCATCTTCACCAATCGTTTAATCATAAATATCTACTATTATCCGGTCTATTTTATATTTACTCAATACATTTTTCTTAATCACAATTTTGGTAGCCGATTGCCCCAAAGAAGCTATTTCAAGGAGGTTCATGGAATTAAAAAAGCACACCACATCACCAATCTTTACATCATCATACGTATTATGAATTTTTGTAATGTTTGTAGAAGGTAAGGAAATAGAAAACCGTTTGTTTCCTACTTCTTTTTCAAATTCCTGTTTGGTGATACTCGTTATTAAATTTCCAAAATCGTCTTCATACAATACCATTCCCTGTATATTACTTGGTGTAGCAAAGGTTTCAAATGCATACAACTTACAATAATCTTCCGTGGGAGCACAAAAATCTTCTAAAGGAACTCCATCTACCAGCTTACTGGCAATATTTACAAACACATCCCGCAAATAAAAAGAATGCTGTTTTTCATTATCGTAATACAGTAAAAAAACGGGCTCATCAAAGTGTTTATCAATAAGGGTAAGTGCGCCATTATCCGGACAAATAATATATTGCCCCTTGTACTTTGTAAGCAGGTAGCGCATATTATCAACCGCCAGATCGTCAATGGTTTGAGAAGAATTTAAAAATTTGATGGCAAATAAATGAATCGTATCTTCAGGAAAATAAGGCAATACACTTCTTAAGGCAAAGGCCCCCTCGTTATGCGCATGTCTGTTTACACTACAGGCTACATCAACAATTTTACTGTTTGGTTGTTTAGAATAGATCAGGCCTTTTACCATTGCCAAATAGGGGTCGCGATAGCCCAAATCGGTTGTAATAGTAATAACTGACATATTTTTAACTCTATTAAATTAAATTTTAAACCTTCATTTTATGTGCCTTACCTTAAAAAAAGCGTTATAAAAAGCAAATGTTTAAAACTGAATTGATTTATTTCAAAAGTAAATATTATTTTAGGCATACCTTTACATATTACCGCATTTGATTAACACGATTATTAACATATAGACCCCAGAACCTTGACAGAAAAAACCATCACCATCGACAGCATAGAACCGGTAGAGATTTACGGTGTAAATGATGTAAAACTGAATGTTATCAAGAAATACTTTCCTAAACTTAAAATCATTGCAAGAGGGTATTCCATTAAAGTGTTAGGCGAAGAAAGTGAAATTACACTTTTTGAAAAAAAACTAACGATGCTGGTAGACTACTACCACAAAAATGGTTTATTAACGGATACTGTGATAGAGCGCTTATTAGGACAAACAGGAGATAATTTACTACAGGCCAAAGAAGAAGCTGCGGGTTCTGATATTATTTTATTTGGGAACAGTGGCTTAGTGATTAAAGCACGAACAGACAATCAACGGAAAATGATGCAGTCGGTAGGGAAGAATGATATGCTATTTGCCATAGGGCCTGCCGGAACCGGTAAAACCTATACCGCTGTTGCCCTAGCGGTAAGAGCTTTAAAAAACAAGGAAGTAAAACGGATCATCCTTACCCGCCCCGCTGTGGAAGCCGGAGAAAACCTGGGATTTTTGCCGGGAGACCTGAAAGAGAAGCTGGACCCTTACATGCAACCTTTGTATGATGCCCTGTATGACATGGTTCCTTTGGATAAACTCAATCAATACATTGAAAGCAAAATTATCCAAATAGCTCCTTTGGCTTTTATGAGGGGACGTACGCTGGATAATGCTTTTGTAATTTTGGATGAAGCTCAAAATACAACGGATAGCCAAATGAAAATGTTCCTGACCCGTATGGGGGCCAATGCAAAATTTATTATTACAGGAGATCTCACGCAGGTAGATCTTCCGCGCCATCAATCGTCCGGACTTGCGCAGGCCGTGCGCTTATTCAAGAAAACAGAGGGCATTGATATTATTGAATTAACGACTGTGGATGTGATAAGACACCGATTGGTGAAAGCGATTATTGAAAAATACGAAGCAGACTCGATTAAAAAATAGACTCAAAAGAATAAAGACTGAAGAGACACAAGACTTGTTAATTTTCAATTAAATAGTCTCTTTGTCTTTTTTGTCCTGATTCCCTTAAATCAAAAAAATGACTATACAACAAGCACAGCAACAGGTAGATGATTGGATAAAACAATATGGGGTAAGGTACTTTAGCGAGCTTACCAATATGGCTATGCTAACCGAAGAAGTAGGCGAAGTGGCCAGAATCATTGCCCGCCGTTATGGGGAACAAAGCGAAAAAGAATCGGATAAAAACAAAGACCTTGGTGATGAATTGGCTGATGTGATGTTTGTACTCATTTGTTTGGCTAACCAAACAGGAATTAATCTGGAGGAAGCTCTTAAAAAAAACCTGGATAAAAAAACAAAGAGAGACTCGGAAAGACACATTAATAATGAGAAGCTGAAATGATATCTTCTTTTTAACCAGCCTTGGAATAACGGAAATTCTTTTCTATTTTCATGTTACCAAAATCCGGAAACATGAAAAACATTTACTCACGATTTTTTATTGCAGGCTTATTTTTTATTTCAACCCTATTGAATGTAAAAGCCCAAACCACTTGTAACGCCTCAGGCAATCTTGTTATTTTCACTAACTATGATGGAGGAGAGCTTAACATTAATGCGGATGTAAATATTCCTAACTTAAAAGTTGGTATTTGTTCTTACGAAGCGGTGAAAGTTAACATTACAGGCACCTACTCTGCCAACATTACACAGGTTATTTATGCGGGATATAATAACAGCCCAAATACAAATTGCACACCAAACGTAAGTACAACAACCATTACCGGTGTTCCAGCAGGTATTGTTTCTATCAATTTTGCTCCCCCGGTTGGCTACAGTAATTCCAATGGTTATGGGTCTATGATATGTGGCTATAGCTGTAATACGACCTCGAGTCAGGGAGGCTGCAACACCGCCGATCAGATTGCCTATTATTTTACGCAACAAACAGGCGGCACTCTGCGTTCACAGTTTATACAGTATGGTTGCTGGGCAGGTACTACGATCAATGTTTCCAATGGAGGAAATTGTTGTGCAATACCTTGTGTTGCGCCCGCTACACCAACTAATACAACACCTGCACTACAACAAGTGATTTGTGCTAACAACACAACAACCTTAAGTGCTACAAGTACAGGAACAGTGAACTGGTATTCATCACCCACATCCACTTTATCTTTGGGTACCGGTACAACCTATGTTACACCTACATTTACTGCAGCAGGTACGTATACGTATTATGCAGAGGCTACAACATGCACAGTAAGTGCAAGCCGCACTCCTGTTACTGTAACAGTAAATCCGGTGCCTACTGTGACGGTAAACAGCGGATCGGTTTGTTCAGGCAAATCATTTACAATGACACCTTCGGGCGCCAGTACCTATACATTTTCCAATGGTTCCGCAATCATCACTCCTACACTTACAACCCCTTCAAGCGTAGTTGCTATATACACGTTAACAGGAACTAATGCTCAGGGTTGCACGAATGTGGCTGTATCCAATGTCACCGTATATGCTTTACCAAATGTATCTGTAAGTCCGGCAACAAACAATGCTTGTGTGAACAGTGGAAGCATTACATTAACGGGCGTTCCTTCGGGCGGTGTGTTTAGCGGAACAAATGTTTCGGCTAATGCTTTTACACCTTTAACCAGCGGAACGTTTACGCCTGTGTATTCTTATACAAACACCGGTACAGGCTGCTCGAACACAGCAAGTACAAGCATTGTAGTAAGTTTATGTACAGGTATTGACCAGTTTACTAAAACAAAATCAGGAGTAACAGTTCATCCAAACCCCAATTCGGGTGAATTTACCGTTGAATTTGTTAACGGTGCAGAAAAACAGATTAAAGTGACGGATATCACGGGTAGAATTGTTTATACAAGTTATAGTTCCCAGGATAAAACACTTATTAATATTACTTCTCTGGCTAACGGAATATACTATGTACAGATACAATCAGCCAATACAGTTGAAACAATTAAGGTTGTGAAGCAATAGCAGGGACATCTGGATATTGAAACATATATTCCTGACCGGGTTATTTTATTTCTTAATGTATGCATCAGAGTAATATCTGAAGTCAGCACATATATTACTATGTATTGTTCAGTAATATTTACCCCGCTAATCAACCAGGCATCAGCTTATTGGAAGCCCTAAAAAACCCACCCAATTACCTGAATAACAGGTATATCTTCCTATCTTATTTTTATGTTGCTAATTAATGTTTATAGTTATATGAATTATTTACGCTAATTTTAATTCATTCGGGCTGTAACTTTTCATAGCCTATAGTCGTTACATACAAAATCAAACGTATATGCTCAAAAAAATTACTCTGTTTTTTATTGCTTTTAGTTCATTTATTACTTCCAGGGCCCAGGAAGCTGAATTCACTCCCCCCTCTTCAAAAAAAATTCCGAGTAAATTAGTTATTCATAACGATACGGTTATTGATAACTACTATTGGATGCGTGATAAAAATGCTCCGGAGGTTATTAATCATTTATATGCCGAAAATGCTTATGCCAATAACATCATGAAAGGCAGTAGCTTTCTTCAAAAAGTGTTGTATGAAGAATTTAAATCGAGGCGTAAAGAAAGTTCTACCTCCCGTCCCTCAAAATCAAAAGGTTACTTATATTATAACCGAACCGAAAAAGGAAAAGATTACCCGGTGTTATGTCGTAAAAAAGACTCTGCAAATGCAAAGGAAACCGTAATTCTTGATATTAATAAACTGGCCGAAGAACAGCCATACGTGAACGTTTCAGGATATCACATCAGTCCTGATCAAAAATTATTATACTATGGAATTGATACAAAAGGAAATAATGTATTAACCTATTACCTGAAAGATATTGATAAAGATAGTTTATATGCTAATGAAAAACTTGAGCAGATATTAGGTTTAATTTGGGCAGAAGATAATAAAACAGTGTATTATGCAAAACCGGAAGAAAGAACCCTTCGGGCCTATCGTATTTACAGACATATTATAGGAAGGCCTGCTACAGAAGATGAATTGGTTTTTGAAGAACCTGATAAAACCTATCAAATTGAAATCACCAGATCTTCTTCCCGTAACTACCTGTTTTTTACAAGTGGGAAAACAAAATCAAGGGAAGCATGGTATATGCCATCCGATGGGAGCGCCATTAAACCAACCCTTTTCTTAAAACGGGAGCCTTCAGTTATTTATTCATTGGATCATTTGGAAGGTGATGAATTTATGATTAATACCAATCTAAATGCGATTAATAACCGGTTAGTAAAAACAAACATTACCCAACCTGCACCAAACAATTGGAAAGATATTATTCCTCATAACGAAAAGGTACTGCTCGAAAGTGTTGTATTTACGAAAGATTTTATGCTGGTTACTGAAAAGGAAAATGCTCAGAACAGGATCAGGATCGTTAATCTCAAAACAAATGAAACAGATGTTTTAAATCCGGGGCTGAATATTTATGAGATCAATTCAGGTTTTGAAGACTACAATTATTTTAAACCCGGCTCTCTCCATTTTAGTTATTCTAATATGGTGAACCCTTCAAAAACCTATTCCTATGACCTTTATACCAAAGAGAAAAAAATAATAGAAGAAGATACTATTTTAGGAAGCTTTAAACCGGAGAACTACGAAACCAAACGTATTTATGCTACTGCCAGAGATGGAGCCATTATCCCGATTACCTTACTCTATAAAAAGGGAACCGTATTAAACGGAAAAAATCCTTGCCTGCTTTATAGTTATGGATCTTATGGTTCGCCTAATTACAGCGGTTTTTCAACCAACAGTATTAGCTATGTCGACAGAGGTTTTGTATATGCCCTTGCTCACATTCGTGGCAGTAATGATTTGGGAAACCAATGGTATGAAGATGGAAAACTATTCCATAAAAAAAATACATTTTATGATTTTATAGATTGTGCCGATTATTTAATTTCAGAGGGATATACCAATTCGGGTAAACTAGCCATTAATGGCGGCAGCGCAGGTGGTTTATTAATGGGTGCCGTTACCAATATGCGCCCCGATTTGTTTAAATGTGTGGTTGCAAATGTTCCTTTTGTAGATGTCATCAATACCATGCTTGATGAAACCATTCCTTTAACCACTTTTGAATTTGACGAATGGGGAAATCCTAAACAAAAGGAGTATTATACTTACATGAAATCTTACTCACCCTATGATAATGTAGAACGTAAAAACTACCCGGACATATTAGCTACGGCAGGTTTTAACGATTCGCAGGTAGGATACTGGGAGCCTTCCAAATGGGTAGCTAAACTCCGGGAATTAAAAACGGATACTAACTTACTGTTATTCAGAACAAACATGGAATCAGGTCATAGTGGGGCTTCCGGAAGGTATGGTGCTTTAAAGGAAGGCGCTTTTGATATGGCATTTATTATGCGGAGCCTTGGGGTAAAAGAAAATTATATTACAGTAAAAGGAAAAATAGTAGATGAAAACAATACCGAATTGCCTTTTGTAAATGTATATATCGAAGGTTCTACAAATGGTACTACGGCTAATGCCGATGGGGAATTTGTGCTCAACGTTAAAGAAGGAAATGATCTTATATTAAGTTTTCAGTCTCTGGGATATATCAAGCATAAAGAAAAGATAGATATGAATACACAAACATCCGATCTCAAAATAAAAATGAAATCGGAAAATGTGCAGCTCAAAGAAGTGTTGATCAAAGGAAAATCGAAAGACCCTGCTTATGCTATTATGCGTGAAGCCATTAAACGCCGTAAAGAGAACATGGACAAAGTACAGTCTTTTTCGGCAGATGTATATATGAAAAGCAATGTAAGACTTTTACAAATCCCTAAAAAAATTCCGTTCTTCATTAATAAAAAAGACATTCCGGATAGTACAAACTTAGGTTTAATGTATATGTCGGAATCTGTTGCCAAATATTATACCCAAAAGCCCGATAAGAAAAAAGAAGAGATGATTGCCAGTAAAGTAGCCGGACAAAAAACGGGCTTTAGCTGGAACAGAGTGGAAGATGTATTTGTGAACTTCTATGAGCCATCCATTAATATGGAAGGCTATTCGGAGCGCCCCTTTATATCGCCTTTGGCAACAGGGTCTTTGCTAAGTTATACCTATAAGTACCTGGGTACTTTTTATGTGGATAATAAACCGATTCATAAAATTAAAATGATTCCACGCCGTAAAGGCGATCCATTGTTTAACGGGGAAATGTACATTAATGAAGGCGATAATTACCAGATTTATTCCAGCGATTTATTTATTACAAAAGATGCGCAGATTGATTTTGTAGATACCGTTCACATTAAACAGGAAATGATAAAAGTAAACGACAGTGTGTGGGTTCCTTTACAGATGCAGATCTACAGCCACATTAAAATATTTGGTTTTGGGGCTAACGATGTAAGCACTGCTACTATTTCCAACTACCAGGTAAACCGTAAGTTTCCTAAAAAATTCTTTAGTAACGAAGTATTTAAAATTGATGAACTGGCCAATAAAAAAGATACCAGTTATTGGTCAACTACCCGACCTTCTATACTCACCACAGAAGAAGCAAAATATTATTCGAAAGGAGACCATGCCATTAAGCGTTTGGAAAGTAAAGAATATAAGGATTCTGTTTCAAAGGCTACCAGTAAATGGCACGTAGACCTCGGAGGAATTAGTAAACGGAACGAGATCAGGGGAAATTATTTTTCCACCAATTCTATCATCGACCTCCTAAACTATAATACTGTGGAAGGCGTAAATGCTACCTTAAGAGCGTCTTTTTATAATTTCAATAAAGAAACACGAAAAGCAAAAGGCCTTTCTGCAAAAGCTCATTACGGGATAGATAATTATAAATGGAGTGGCGGGCTAAGTGCTTATTCTTTATTTAACCCTAAGAAAGGACAAAGTATTGCAGCAAATATAGGACGTTATATAAACCAGTTTAATGGCCATGAGCCAATAACCAGCCTGTTAAATACGGGCTATACCCTATTTGATAAAAGCAACTATATGAAGCTTTACCAAAAAGATGTATTACAGGTCACCTATAATCATGAACTGGTTAATGGATTATATGGTAATGTGGATGTACAATACAACAGGCGCGAAGCGTTATTGAACCATAGCTACTATTATTTTACCGGAAGTAACACCAAACATTTCACTTCTAATAACCCGACGATGGATGATGGGGCTTATAGCACAACTCCAGCTTTCAACCCACAGGAATTAGTGCAGTTTAAAGTCGGGGTTAAATGGATTCCTTTTGCTAAATATGAGACCTACCCTACCTTTAAACGAATTATAGAAACCAAATGGCCGGAAATTAGTGCCGTATACAAAAAAGGAATTTCTACAACTACTTCCGCCTTTAATTATGATTATGTAGAAATGAGTATTGGGAAAGACCTTGATCTGCGGGCTATTGGACTACTGCAATTTGATGTATTAGGTGGCGTGTTCTTTAATAATAAAAATATGAATTTTGTAGATTACAAACATTTCAATGGTAATCAAACACTGTTTTTAATGAACAGACCCAATTCCGAAATACCCGGCGTATCTGCCAGAAACCCTATTTCAGAATTTCATGCATTAAATTATTACACCTACAGTACTAATACCAAATTTGTAGAGTACCATGTCTCTCATAATTTCAGAGGTTTTTTTATAGGAAAAATCCCCTTGCTACGTAAAACAAAATTCTATGAAATAGCGGGCGTCAATGGCCTCGTAACCGAAACCGGAAATTATAACGAAGTATACGTTGGACTTGATAAAATTTTCCAGGTGTTCCGTTTTGATGTAGGGACAGCTATTACAGAAAACAAAAAAATTAACCTGTTTTACCGCTTTGGTCTGCGATTGAATTTATAAGCCATCGGATTTTCCATTATAAACATGTAAATTTGTATAACAGGTATGCGTTTACTCCTTTGCTTTATAATTCTCTCCAATCAACTCCTATCGCAAAATAGTTTGATAGCGGTTGATGCAAAAAACAAAGATATTGGTACCCTGGAGGCGATTTATAAAGTACGGGTTGATTATGTGATACAAAATAATCAGACTAAAAATCTTTACCTGTTGCGTGCCGATGCCGAAAAAGGAATTACAATCAGGGCATCAAAAAAAACAGTGAAGCCTAACGACACCACTTTAGTTGTGGTTGAATTTATTCCCAAAAATACAGGAAAGTTTAATGAGACTATTAGTTTAATTACCAGTGCCGATGGCTTGCCCTACCAGCTTGGTTTATCGGGAGTTATCCAATCCATTAAAACAGATGATAAAACAGCCTGTTTCTATTTTGGAAGACCCAATAATTCAGGCGTGAAAACTATTCCCCCTATTGTTGTTGCTGAAACTAAAACGCCAAGAGATCATACCAATAAAATGCCTGATAATTCGGCTACAGGAGAAATAAAGCCAACACCCGTTGCAACAAACACGGTGGCTGCTGAACCTAAAAAACCAGAGCCCGAAATAGTTAAACAAGAAGAATCCTGGTTAGATGCAACCCTTTACAAACCCAATAACATTGTTTTCCTGGTAGATGTATCAAGCTCTATGAAAGATTCATCCAAGCTTCCTGTGATGCAATACGCCTTGCATTATTTAATTGAAGCACTCAGGCCTACAGATGTGATCACTATTATTTCTTACGCCGATTCGGTAAGAGTTTTGAAAGAAGGTGCGAGCGGAAATAATAAAAAAGAACTCCTGGAAGTAGTAGACAAATTAAAGGCAAGAGGGTTAACTAAAGGAAATAAAGCCATTTTATTTAGCCTCGATAAAGCCATACAGCATTATATTACATCAGGCAATAACCAGATCATCCTGGCCACCGATGGCAAGTTCAGGTTTTATAGTGAAGATCAACAAAAATTTATGACGAACCAGGGCAGTAAAAACATTTTGCTATCCACTATTGCTTTTGGCAATGATAAAGAAGCGATGACAAACCTTAAAGAAATTGCGAAGATTGGAAAAGGGAATTTTATTCATATCAGATCAAGGAATAAAGCAAAAGAGCAATTAATGGATGAAATAAAACAAAACAGCCTCATCCATTAATTGGATTAAGTTTACAATGTCCGTTTTCAGTATCGGCAATATTTCACAATCATTCATTTTTAACACCTTTTTAACTTAAAACAGGTACTAAATCCTAAAAAAGGCTTCTAAACACCGAATTTTAAGCTCATTTTAATCTGAGTCATAAAATTGGTTAAACCCAATAAATGATATTTTCGTATTCAAATATTGTGTACCTTTGATCCTGAATTTATATGAAAATTAGCAAAACCACATATCTTTCTTTATTCTTTTTGTTTTGCTTTACAGCTTCATTTAGTGCAAACACCTTACAAAACCTTCGTACCAGTATTCATAAATCAGATCTGGCTCAAAACAAATCTGCTTCTGTTTCCAATAAAGAAGAAAATACAGATTCCGGTACTAATCTTCTTTTAGAAAAAAGTGAGAACGAAACTGAAAAAAGTTTGTGCATTCAATCGTTTATTCTTCCGTTTTATATTTCATCCTTTCAATTTGAGGTTTCTCAACCTCTTGTTTTGTTTGTCCATCCATTGGAAAAACAACTTACAAACCCAATTTACATTGCGGTTCGTAATTTCCGCGTTTGATCTTTAGTCGTTCATTCTGGCTCTCAGAATGGTGTTTAACCTATTAGCCTCTTTAAAGGTTTAATAGTAGGTTATTATTTTTTTCAAAAACACTTTGCAGTTTATTCCGTACTCATCATTTTGATGAACTGTAATATTTACAAAAACAATTAAAAACAAAAATTATGAACAACAACAAAGCAAAAAGGTATGTACCTGCAGATGGATTAGCGGGATTAAAAGAAAATTTCTCAAAAGACGCCCTATCGGGGTTCCTGGTATTTTTATTGGCGATGCCATTAAGTTTAGGTATTGCAAAAGCCAGTGGTTTCCCTATGATATTTGGGTTAGTTACAGCCATTATCGGTGGTGTATTGGTAAGTATTTTCATGGGATCAAGATTATCCATTAAAGGCCCTGCTGCCGGGTTAATTGTAATTGCCAGCGGATCAGTTGCTGCTTTTGGCGATGGTGAAATTGGATGGCATTTAGCTTTAGGAGCTGTAGTTGTAGCAAGTTTATTACAAATTCTTTTTGGAGTATTTAAATTGGGTAAACTAGCCGATTTCTTTCCAAGCGCTGCTATACATGGTATGTTAGCTGCCATTGGCGTTATTATTATGGCGAAGCAACTTCACTTACTGTTAGGGATTAACCCTGCTGAATTAAAAGGTAAAGAGCCTTTGGAATTATTAGCAATGTTACCTGCCAGTATTATGCATGAAAATGCACATTTAGCTGAAATTGGTATTGCCTGTTTATTAATTATGATTTTAATGAGCTACGTAAAAAACCAAACGGTAAAGAAAATTCCTGCACCATTAATTGTATTAGCTGTTTCTATTCCTTTAGGTTTTGCATTACATATTAAAACTGACGGAGCTATCTCTAACTTTGCTTTAGTTAAAATCGGAAGCATCTTTGATGCTTTTAAAGGAGGTTTGGTAAACGTTGATTTCTCAGGGTTAACTACTCATACTGGCATTTTTATCCAGTACGTTATTCTTTATGCTTTAATTGGAAGTATCGAATCTCTTTTAACGGCGAAAGCGGTTGATGGTTTGGATCCTTACAAACGTAAATCTGATTTCAACAAAGATTTAATTGCTGTTGGTGTTGGAAATACATTATCGGGTATATTGGGTGGTTTACCAATGATTAGTGAAGTAGCACGTAGTTCTGCGAATGTAGGATATGGTGCAAAAACACGTTGGGCTAACTTTTTCCATGGTTTATTCTTATTACTGGCTGTTTTATTTGCGGTTCCTTTTATTGAAATGATCCCTAACGTAGCCTTAGCAGCCATGCTGGTATTTGTTGGGTTCCGTTTAGCACATCCAAAAGAATTTAAACATACATGGCATATTGGTAAAGGACAATTCATTGTATTTACAGTAACCATTATTACTACTATTTCTACTGATTTATTAATTGGTGTAGGAACGGGTATTCTACTTGAATTAATTATCAATATGGTTAATGGTGCCAGTCTTAAACAATTGTTTAAAACAAACATTACAGTTACCAATTCAGGAGACGATTATTTAATGAAAGTGAATGGTGACGTTGTATTTTCTAATATCCTTGGATTTAAAAAGAAATTTGCAACTATTCCTGCCGGTAAAAATTTAACCATCGATGTTTCTGGTGCTCCTTTATTTGACCACACATCTATCGTAACGATGAATGGATTAGTGGAAGACTATAAAGATAGTGGTGGAGAAGTAAAAGTAGAAGGGTTTAACCACCACAAGCAATTAGGGCACGCGCCTACTTCAACGAGAATATTGAAATTGAGCTAATGCTCAGATGATCCTTGCTAAGCCTCGACTGATTGTTTGGTATTTTATTTCATAGTTTTTTATCAAATATATATTAGTTGAGGCTTCGGCAAGACCATATGTCTATTTTTTACTGCAAATTTTTAATAAAGGATATGCTTTGTTCTTTAACATTAAGATGTTCTTTCTTTTAAATTTATTTCGAATTATTAATAATTAAACACTAGTATATTTAGAATCTATTTTTAAAAATAGTTATAAAATGAAACATACAATAATAAAAGCCTTTCTGGCATTATCAACAGCAACAACCATTTCAACGATGCAGGGGCAATCGCCAAGCGTTCGTTTTAAAGACGGTTTAAGAATTTATTTAAATGATGATAGCACGCGTTATATTCAAGGTACAGGATTAGCTCAAATTTGGTTAAGGTACAATGATAATAATCCGGGCTCCACCGTTTTTGGAACGCCTAAAAAAGAAACATTTGATGTGGGCTTACGTCGTGTACGTTACCAGATTATGAGCCAGGTAAATAAAAAAGTGTTTTTTTATACACAATTTGGGATCAATAATTTCAATAGTATTTCCGCAAGAAAATCGCCCATATATTTTCATGATGTAACGGCTGAGTATAAAGTTTACAAAAACTACCTTACAATAGGTGGTGGTTTAAGCGGATGGAACGGAACAGCCCGTTACACCTCTTCTTCTGTTGGGAGTATACTAGGAACTGATTTACCAACTATTGAAGAAACAACGAATGATGTAAGTGATCAGTTTGTAAGAAAGCTGGGTGTTTATGCTAAAGGTCAGATAGGCGGATTAGATTACCGTTTCTCTGCTTCTAATCCATTTGCCGTACAAACCAGTACCACAGCACCCGGTGGAGCCGGTGTTGCTCCATTGAGCGGAACAAATACAGCCGCCTACTCTACAAAAGCACCCGAAATGCAATACCAGGGCTATGTAAAATGGCAGTTTTTTGATAAAGAAAGTAATCTGTTACCCTACAGTGCAGGTTCTTACCTTGGTAAAAAAAGAGTTCTGAATATTGGAGGAGGATTCTCCTATCAAAAAAATGCAATGTGGTATAGAAACCCTAATGCCAATGCTCCGGGAGGTATGGATACCATATCGAAACCATTACAACAATTTGCGATAGATGTATTTTATGATTCTTATTTAAATAAAGATAAACAAACCGCGATTACTGCCTATGCTGCTTTTTTAAATTATGATTTTGGTCCTAACTATATCAGAAATGCAGGCCCTATGAATACAGCTAATGGAACTGTTGGTGCATCAAGCTTTAACGGTGCAGGAAATGCGTCGCCATTAATAGGTACAGGACAAGTAGTTTATGCACAGGCAGCTTATTTATTTAAAAAAGATTTATTAGGTAAACAAGGTACCTTACAACCATACGTATCCGGTAGTTATGCGAACTATCAAAAATTATCGAGCCCTGTTTTAATTTATGATATTGGTTTAAACTGGATCATTGCCGGGCAAAACTCTAAAATATCACTGGATTACCAAAGCCGTCCAATTTTTAATACAAACGCTGCAACCGGTAATATTTCCGAAACAAAATCAGCTCGTCGCGGACAAGTGGTATTACAATACCAGGTAGCATTTTAATTGATATATATACTGCACCCCATAACAATAATCCTACTTTACCCCTGCTCCATCTCTCTGAAAGAGCCGGGGTAAAGTTAAAAAACTAAACATATGAGCACTCATCATTCTTCTTCGGTATTCAATGAGCATGATGCCATTCATGATTTGAAACACTTCTTACCCGCTCAGGCGCCGCTTAAAGATTTTATTCATCACAATACGCTGCATGCTTTTCAGGATTTGAAATTTGATAAAGCTATCCGAAGAGCAGAAAAAATGTTTGGTTATAAAGTTTCCCTTTCGTTGGATGAATACAGAGATCTGTATAAATCCAAACGCATTCAAACGGCAAACCTTGAACGGATTATTACAGAACGAAAAGGAAAAGAACACCTTTCGGAATGGTTAGATAAGGTGGTAAAAAAAGATTATGATACATCCACTTCTCCAAGAATTGGTGAGCTTCGCGCAAACTGGAGATCCAAATATTATATAAATTTAGATTCTGTAACACACCCCAAAATATTCAGGATACTTTGCAGCTACCTCGATCAGGGAATCTCTATCTGGAAATTTCCTGTTCATGAAAAAGGCTTTTTAACTTCGATCAGAGAAATAGAAAAAAATAGTTCTGCCAGTATTTTCAGATCTGAAAGAGCCAAAAAATTATTTCTGAATACGAGATGCGAAATAGATCCCCTGTTAGATATACTGGTAGGAGATGACTCCTTATACAAACAATATATTTTTGATCAGCAGTTTGCCCACCAGGGTTGGAGTGGTATGGTATCTGCTATTGAAGATCAACCACAAACTTTACTCGATCCAAAAAAAATATCTCTTAAAGAGTTAATTATTTTAGAGTGTTTACTGGAAATAGATACTCTGGATAACAAATTTGGTGAAACATGGGCTCCTCTTGTCAACAAGCTTGACGAAAAACCGGCTGATTTATTTGCCCCGGTGGATGGTACTGAATTAAACGAGGTATTATCCATCTGGCAAAGCGCTTTTGAATGGAGTTATTATGATGATGTATTAAGTGGGTTAAAATTAAATAAACAGGAAAATAAAATCCATACTGAAAAAACTTTTCAAGCCATGTTTTGTATGGATGACAGAGAAGGATCTATCAGAAGGTACATTGAAAAAAATGATCCTAACAGCGAAACCTTTGGTACTCCCGGTTTTTTTGGCGTTGAATTCTATTTTAAACCCGAACATGGTAAATTTTACAGTAAGCTTTGCCCTGCTCCCGTAACCCCTAAATATTTAATTAAGGAAATTGATACCAAAAATATCAGAAAAAAAGATGCGCATTTTACAAACCCCACTAACTCGCTTTTTAAAAATTGGTTAATATCTCAAACACTGGGATTTTGGTCGGCCTTTAAATTGTTTTCAAACATATTTCGTCCAACAATGAGTCCTGCTGCGGCCCACTCATTTAATCAAATGGATAAATTTTCGAAATTAACCATCGAAAATACAAATCCAAATGATAGAGAAAATGATTTGCAGATTGGCTTCACCATTGATGAAATGGCGACCCGTGTAGAAGGGCTGTTAAAAAGTATAGGATTAGTAAAAGAATTTGCCCCGATTATATATGTTGTAGGCCATGGTTCCAGCAGCATTAATAATCCCCATTATGCAGGATACGATTGTGGAGCATGTTCCGGAAGACCAGGATCTGTGAACTCACGTGTGATCTGTTACATGGCTAATAAACAAGAAGTAAGAGCACTTCTCGTTCAAAGAGGCATAACAATTCCTGAAACAACGCAGTTCGTGGGAGGCCTTCATGATACTTCCAGAGATGATATTGATTTTTTTGATGAGAACTCTTTATCCGAACTCAATGCACAAAAACATAAAGCCAATAAATTGGTTTTTGAAAAATCCTTGGATTCCAATTCGAAAGAACGTTCCAGAAGATTAGTCTCTATTGATTCAAAATTAAGTTCTGAAAAAATTCATCAAAAAGTAAGAACCCGTTCTGTGTCTATTTTTGAACCCCGGCCGGAATTAAACCACGCAACTAATGCGCTATGCATTGTGGGAGGAAGAAATTTAACGAAAGGTTTGTTTTTAGATCGTCGTTCTTTTATGAATTCATATGATTACAAAATAGATCCCACCGGAGCTATTTTAACAAACGTAATGAAACCTTTGGGGCCAGTTGCAGGTGGTATTAATTTAGAGTACTATTTCTCAAGAGTGGACAATCATAAATTAGGAGCCGGCACCAAATTACCACATAACGTGATGGGGCTGTTTGGAGTAGCAAATGGAATTGACGGTGATTTAAGACCCGGTTTACCAAGTCAAATGATTGAGGTACATGATCCTGTTCGTTTATTAATTATTGTTGAGCATTTTCCGGAAGTAGTTTTAAACACGATCAAATCCGTTGATGCCATGTATGAATGGTTTATTAATGAATGGATTAACCTGGTAGCAATTAATCCTGAAACACACGAGTTTTCTTTATTTAAAGAAGGCCGGTTTATTCCTTATGAGCCTATACAACAGGTTGTAGAAACAGTAAGCGATATCACTCCAATTGTGGAAAACACCTTAGAAAACATTCCGGTTTATTTAATCAAATAAAAAAATTATGCAATCACTCATTCAATTTTTTATAGTACTTCCTGTTATCGGATTTATTATAAGCTTGTTAATTCCAAAGAAAAATGAAAATTTCATTTCCAGATCAAGTATCTACACAGTAGGAATTCATTTTGTGAGTTTTGTAGGTTTTATAGCCTATTGGTTATGTAACGGGCATCCAACCATCGATTTTAAAAACCTGGTTATATTTCAATCTACGGGTTATGAATTTTTTATCGATTTTTGTTTTGATAAAATAACGGTAGTATATATGTTGGTGGGATCATTTTTAACCTTTTTGGTGACCATTTACTGTAGCTATTATTTACACAGGGAAGATGGCTATAAACGTTTCTTTAATACCATCATGTTCTTTTATATGGGTTATAATATTACCATCTTTTCAGGTAATTTGGAAACACTATTTGTGGGTTGGGAAATTTTAGGGATCTCTTCTTTTTTATTGATTGCTTTTTATAGAGACCGTTATTTACCTGTAAAAAATGCCTTCAAGGTATTTTCTATTTACAGACTTGGAGATGTTGGATTAATTTTAGCCATGTGGGCATGCCATCATTTATTTCATGAAAATATTACTTTTTTCCAATTACAAAACGACTTGTTGGTTAACCACCATTTGGAAGAACACAGTATTATTGGGGTGTTTGTAGCGTTAATGATTTTGGTGACTGCTGCTGCAAAATCGGCGCAACTTCCGTTTTCTTCCTGGTTACCAAGAGCAATGGAAGGACCTACTCCTTCGAGTGCTATTTTTTACGGTTCGTTATCTGTTCATTTAGGGGTATTTTTAATGCTCAGAACTTATGAGTTATGGGAACATCAAACCTCTGTAAGAATCCTTATTGGCTTATTAGGTTTAACCACAAGTATTGTCGCATTTGGTATTTCCAGAGTTCAATCATCCATAAAAAGTCAAATTGCTTATTCCTCCATATCACAAATAGGGTTAATTTTTATTGAGCTGGCCTTTGGGTTAGATATTTTAGCTTTAATACATTTTGCCGGAAATGCCTTTTTAAGAACGTACCAGTTATTGGTTTCTCCATCAACCGTAACTTATTTAATAAGAGAACAATTCTACAATTTTGTTCCCCGTCCAACAAGTATCGAAGATTCGTTTTCGAAAAAAGTAAAATATACTTTTTACATTTTAAGTTTAAAGGAATTTAATTTGGATACCCTAATCTATAGGCTATGGCGCCCTTTAAAAATAATGGGAAGAGCACTTGGTTTTGTAAATGCAAAAAATGTACTATTCTATTTTATTCCTGCCTATGTTATTGGGTTGATTTTGTTGTATAATGAACAATACATCCCTGCACAAATTCATGAAGTACTCCCTACCCTGTTTTCGTTTATAGGATTTGTAATGGTTTTAAAATCGTATACCGAACGTAAAAATGTATTATTAGCATGGGTATTAATTATCATGAACCATTTTTGGATAGCACTGGCTATTTCTTTTAACGAGCATTATATCTATACCCAATCTTTATTGTATTTAAGTGGCATTATCACTATGGGGCTAATCGGTTATATCGTTATCAGAAAACTTCAAAAAATTGAAACACATGTGGATTTGGATCAGTTTAACGGCCACTCATACGAACACCCGAAATTTGCATTTGTCTTTTTGCTGGCATGCCTTGGATTAACCGGTTTTCCTATTACGCCAACATTTATAGGAGAAGATATTATTTTTACGCACATACATGAAAACCAGGTTGCATTGGCCTTTTTCACTGCTTCCAGTTTAATCATAGACGGAATAGCGGCCATTCGAATTTATGCTAAAGTATTTATGGGGCCTCATATTAAAACGTATCATGAAAGTGCGTTTAAATCTTCATAATAGGTGTAGGTAAAAGCGTTCTCATTAAGATGAAGCTTTACCTACAGAAATAACAAGTTTATCGGGTCATATGATGATTTAACTACTAAACGGGGAAATAATTCCATTATTTGTTGGGCATTTTATTTTAAGTCTATCCTAATAATGCAGCATGAGATCTTAAAAAAATTGCTTCTTAGAAATAGTGTATACAACACATTGTATAGTTGGTTACATCAGAAAAATCAGATTACAATAGCTTTTTAATTTAAAAAAAATTATATTTGGTAAACTAAAAACATATTACATGAAAAAAATCTACTTACTTATTTTTTCCCTTATCGGTATTTCTGAGTTTAACGCTCAAACCACATTAACCAAAGCAGCTAATGAGCCGATAGTTGGTGATACTTATGATACCAGAACCCTTGATTCGAATGCTACAGCTATGCCTATGGGTACTTCAGGTTCTAGCGTAACATGGAATTTAACAAACCTGGTATCCGGCGCACTTGTAACAAACTCTTATTTGAGTCCTTCCACTTCTACAAACTCAGCGAGTTTCCCCGGTTCAACCATTTTACTAAATGATGGAACTAATACCTCTTATTTTAAATCAACAGCATCCAGTTACGAATTAT
Organism: Bacteroidia bacterium; assembly: GCA_963422675.2. Classification (GTDB taxonomy): domain Bacteria; phylum Bacteroidota; class Bacteroidia; order B-17B0; family Aurantibacillaceae; genus UBA4416. The sequence continues at coordinate 51,261 of CAXVYS010000013.1, read as the reverse complement.
TAGGTGCTGAAATTTCTTTTTCAGGACTTACGGCTGTTCTTAATTACAGTACAAATTCTGCAGTTATTGCCCAGTATCCTATGGCAATGGGTTATACCAATACTGATGCTGTAGGTGGTACCATTAGTGCTGCTTCTTTTTCAGGACCTTTTTCAGGAACGATAACAACTAACGGTGATGCAACCGGAACCTTAAATTTAAATGGGACTGCATTGAGTAGTTGCTTAAGACTGAAAACAAAACAAAATGTTAGTTTTACCCTGGCTTTTGGTTCTATTACAGGAACTGTTGATCAAACTATTTATAATTATTTTAATAGTTCATCTAAATGGCCTTTATTTTCTGTAAGTTATACTCATATCGTAACTTCAGGTGCACAAACTACCGATCAAATGCAAACTCAAATCAGTTCATTATCAAGCATTCCATTGGGTATAAGAGAAAATAAATTAAATGATATTATTTTTAAAGCTTACCCAAATCCGGCTAATAATGAGGTAAATATTCATTTTGTTTTAACTCAAAACGAATCGTATACGATTGAAATTGTAAATACATTAGGCCAGGTTGTTAAAGCAGTATCCAAACCAAATTTACAACCGGGTATGTATAATGAAACACTTGATATTAGCGGTTTAACTGCCGGAGTATATCATATCAATGTAAGCGGTAAAAATGCAAAGGGAGTAGAAAAATTAATTATTCAGTAAGTATCTTTTTATAGTACTGAAAAACTCTATGGCAAATGGAGTTTTAACTAAAACAAACCCCTGTAAATTAAACACTTACAGGGGTTTTAAATTAATACCATTTGATGGTGATTCCACAATTCCATCTGATTAAAATAAATGCTTATGAGATTTTCGGGAGAATCAATCTCCATGTAACATCGGTAGTTATCCCATAAACTTTATTCTTACATTTACAGTAAATAAGCATCTCATGCATAAAATACTTATTATCGAAGATGAAGAGCGTGTAGCCAGTCTTATAAGAAGAGGACTGGAAGAAAACGGTTACGAGGTAATAATTGCTTATGATGGGGAAATGGGAAAAAAACTTTCTTTGATGCATGATATTGATTTGATTATTACAGATGTTGTATTGCCAAAAATAAACGGAATAGACCTTTGCAAAGAAATCAGAAAAGTAAAACCGAATGTACCAATCATTATGCTTACGGCACTAGGTACTACTGATGATAAAGTAGAAGGGTTTGATGCCGGAGCAAATGATTATTTGGTAAAACCATTTGATTTTAGGGAGCTACATGTGAGGATCAGAGAACTGATCAATCGGCATTCTGCAAATAGTAACACCAGCAACGGTTTCATTTTAACCTACAGCGATCTCGAAATGAACCTGCAAACCAAATTTGTTTCCAGAAATAAAAAAGAAATAAGCCTTACTCCGAAAGAATTTAAGTTACTGGAATACATGATGAACAATAAAGAACGTGTTTTATCAAGAGTAGAAATTGCAGAAAAAGTATGGGATACCCATTTAGATACAGGAACAAATTTTATTGACGTCTATATCAATTACCTAAGAAAAAAAATTGATAAAGCGTTTAATAAAAAGCTTATTCATACTAAATCAGGAATGGGATTTATTTTTAAAGAAGAATGAAAATAAAAAACAGATTAAGTCTTTTGTTCACCGCGCTAACAGCAGCTATTTTATTAATATTTGCTGCTCTGATTTATGTTTCGGCCGCAACCAATAGAGAAACTGAGTTCTATAAAAGCTTAAAAAAAGAAGCCATTACAAAGGCTAACTTGTTTTTTAATGCGAAAGTAGATTCAAAAACATTACAGACCATTTACCTGAGTAACAGGGAAGTTTTAAATGAAGTAGAAACTGCGATTTATGACACCAGCTTTACATTACTTTATCACGATGCCATTAGTATCGACGCTGTAAAAGAGAGTCAACAAATGATTAACAGTATCCGAAATAAAAACCTGATTGAATTTTATCAAAAAGACTGGCAGGTAGTTGGTCTTAAATACACATTTGAAGGAAAAAACTATATTGTTATTGCTACTGCTTTCGACCAATACGGATATAGTAAATTGAAAAGCTTAGGTAAAAACAGTTTAATTATGTTTATATGTGCCATCATATTTATTTATGCTTTAGGGAGGTTTTTTTCAAAAAAAGCGCTTACCCCCATTGTCGAAATGAATGATAAGGCCAAAAACATCTCTGCTACTAATCTTCATCTCCGAATTGATTCAACGGGAAAAGATGAGTTGGCGGAACTAGCCAAAACATTTAATCAAATGCTTGAACGGTTAGAGCAATCATTTGAAGCACAAAAAGATTTTGTTTCCAATATCTCGCATGAATTAAGAACACCATTGTCTACCATTATTACGGAGTTGCAATTGGCGGTGATCAGAGAACGAAATTTGGAAGAATATAAAACGGTTATTCATAATGTACTGGTAGATTCACAAAAACTGGCAAAGCTTTCTAATAGCTTGCTCGATTTTGCCAAAGCAAGTTACGATCCTTCTGTTATTACATTTAAAGAGGTACGGCTGGATGAAATTTTATTAGACGCACAAAACCAGGTAATGAATTCCGATAAATTGTTTACCATCAGCCTGGCGTATGAAGGAAATATAGACGAAGAACGATTTGTAAAAGGAAATGAATACCTTTTAAAAACTGCCTTTATAAATCTAATGGAAAACGCCTGTAAATTTTCGATAGATAAACATTGTTCTATTACCATAGCAATACAGCAGGATTCATCCATTTTACAGTTTAAAGATAAGGGCATTGGTATTTCGGAAGAAGACCTGCATAAAATTTTCACACCGTTTTACCGTGGAAAAAACAAAGTGCTGGCCGATGGGAATGGCATTGGGCTTCCATTGACAAAAAAAATTGTTGAACTTCATCATGGAACTATTTCTGTTGAAACAGGAGATCATTCAGGAACAACCTTTGAAGTAATTTTACCTAATAGCAAAGACTAAAACACTCTAATGTTTTTCTAATATTTTTTTAAGGCCTTTCTAACCGTTTTTATTATTGTTTTTGCTCACCTTTGTTCTTAATTATGATAAAATTGAAGATGCATTATAGTTTAAAGCGCATAATTGTCATTTACTTCGTATCGATATGTTATTCCGGCATCTCGCAAACGTCTTACAGCCTGCAAAAAGCACTTCAAATAGCCAGGGTAAACAACCCTATATTAAAAACGCAGTATTTTAATGTGGGCATTTCTGAAGCAGATATCGTAACCGCTAAATTAAGGCCAAACCCTACACTTAATAATCAATCTTTACAATTAATGAAACCCGGCTATTATGCTCCCAATACGCAATGGAGCGATGGTAAAAATAGGCAGGTTTGGTGGCAGTTAACCAAGCAGTTTCAATTACCTGCACAAAGAAGAAGTAAAATTGAATTTGCTGAAAAGAATGTTGCTTTGAACCAAAAAGAATATAACGAAACAGAAAGAGTTTTGTACCAGGAAGTTGCTTCAAAATGGGTAGATGTATGGACTTCCAAAAAGCAATTGGATCTTTTACAATTAGCGAAAAATAATACAGACAGCCTTGTAATCATTAATAAGCTCCGTTTTAAAAATCAGGTGATCACTCAAACAGATCTTTCAAGAACCGAACTTTTAGCCAATCAATATGCCTTACAAATTAAATCGGCTTCTCAAAACTATAAAAATGAGGTATTGAATTTAAAATATTTATTAGGCGTTCAGGAAGACATCGCCATTGATTCAACCGATAATTTTAATGTTGCCTTTCCGGCAGCAGTGGATTCTTTACTACAGGTGGCCTTATCCAATAGATCTGATATTCAAACGTTGAAATCAACTATCGATGTTGCAAATTCAAATATAAAACTGCAGAAATCACTGGCCTGGCCAAATCCTGAATTAGGGGCCATTTATAACCCACAAAACACAGTTCCTTATGTAGGATTTTATGGTACCCTCCAAATCCCTTTATTTTCAAGGAATCAAGGGGAAATAAAGAAATCAAATTTAATTAAGCAACAATCCGAACAAAGCCTGGTTTCAACTCAGCTCCAAATTCAAACAGAAATTACAACGTCGTATAATGCCTATCAAACAGCAAAAATGAACGTGGAGAACTTTAAACCTCTCATCGATCAATCGACCACAATTTTGAATAATGTAAAATACGCTTATATACGTGGCGGTACGTCGATCATTGATTATTTAGAGGCACAACGCAGCTGGCTTGACACTCAACAACAGTATTACGAAACACTACAATCTTACCGGCAAAGCTATATACAATTGTTATATACTTCCGGCTTAATTAATCAAATGGCACAATAAACATGAAAATATTACTCAGCTATAGTTGGATATTGCTTTTACTTACATCTTGCGGGAGTAAAGAAAATCACAAGAAGCAGGTTGAAAATTTAACTCCGCAAGTTTTTGACAATGGAACTAAAATTGTATTTCCTAATACAAAAACCATTGCCTTTTTTGAAACGGAGGAAATATCCAATTCAGATTTAAATGCTGAAATTGTAGCTCCTGCTAAAGTATCTGCTACTGTTATAAAATCAGATGAAGGAAATCAAAATATTATTTTATTTGAAAACCCCGATCTTGCCGCAAATTATACTCAGCTCATTCAGCACTCCATTAATATCAGTCAAATTCAAAACATTAATATTAAGCAAAAGAAAACCGAACTGGAAAGAACAAAAGACCTTCAACTGCATGGTGCCGCAACAGGCAAAGATTTACTGGAAGCACAAACTGCTTTAGCCATGGAAGAAACTAATTTAGCCAATGAAAGGGCCGCTAATATTGAGCATGAAACAAAACTCAGAGCTGGTGGGTTTCAACCTGAGTTATTAAGAAAAGCCTTACCAGGAACCGCCTATATCATTTGTGATATTCCCGAAAATCAGATTAGTAAAATTAAAGAAGGAAGTAGTTGTGTATTACAATTTACCTCTTTTCCCAACGAAAAATTTGATGGTAAAATTCAAGATATTGCAGACATGGTAGACCAATCAACCCGTATGGTTAAACTAAGAGTAAGCATGAATAACCTAAACGGAAAACTAAAAGCGGGCATGTTTGCAACCGTTTCTTTTGGCGTAAGTGAAGGCAATAATTTAAGCATCAATAAAAATTCCTTAATTATCATACAAGCTAAAAAGTACGTTTTTGTAAAAACTAACGCTACCACATTTATACGTAAAGAAGTAAATACAGGAGTTCAGATCAATGATAGAATTGTAGTTTTTAACGGTGTAAAAAGTGGCGATTTGCTTGCCATTAAAGGGGTGATGCAACTAAAGGGGTTAAGTTTTGGTTATTAATACAGAATGAATTTTAAAGACATAAGAGATAAAATATTAAAAGGTGACTTTAGCCAGTTGCTTCATTTGGGCAATAATAAAAATTATATGCATCCCGCTGAAGTAGCCAAGCTCATTTCGTCTTTACCTGCCGATTCTATGGTTCAGTCTTTTATTTCTTTATCTGAACGATTTCAGGTTGAAATTTTTCCTTACCTCAATTTTGAACTACGAAAGAGAATTATTAACAGCGTTTCAAAAAAAATAGCATCCTCTATTTTAAATCAAATATCATCCGATGACCGGTTTGAATTCTTTTCGTTGCTACATGGTATTGAACAAAGTTCATTACTGGAATTACTTTCTGAGAAAAAAAGAAATGAAACCTATAATTATATAGGATTTCCAAAGCATAGTATCGCTAAAGGAGTTGATACAAATTTTGCCACCATATCTGCTAAAATGACAATTGCTGAGGCAACTGAGCATTTGCGAAATAATCATCAGGATACTGAAACGGCAAATGTGTTATACGTTGTAGATAAAGAAGGTAAATTAGTTGATGATATTCCCTGCCGAAGATTAATCTTAAACGATCCTTCTCAAACCATTGAAAGTATTATGGATGGTTCTTATATCAGCCTTAATATAAACGACACAAAAGAAACTGCCATTCATGTGTTTAAAGAATACGACAGAAGCGTTCTGCCGGTAGTTAATAACGAAAATATATTACTGGGTGTACTTACTGTAGATGATGTACTGGATATAGCTGAACGTGAAGACACAGAAGACATTCAAAAATTTGGGGGATTAGAAGCATTGGATTATCCATACGTTAATACACCTTTCTTTTCGTTAATTAAAAAACGGGCCGGCTGGCTCATTATTCTTTTTTTAAGTGAAATGTTAACAGCCACTGCCATGGGATATTTTGATATTGAAATTTCAAAAGCGGTTGTTTTAGCCTTGTTTGTTCCTTTAATTATATCAAGCGGTGGAAACAGTGGTTCACAGGCAGCAACCCTTATTATTCGTGCAATGGCCTTAAAGGAATTGAATATAAAAGATTGGTGGTATGTTATGCGCCGTGAACTTTTATCGGGCTTAACATTGGGGTGTATTTTAGGTACTATCGGGTTTATTCGCATTGCTGTTTGGCAGCATTTCCAGTGGTATAATTATGGAGATCACTGGTTTTTAATTGCTTTAACTATTTTCTTTTCGTTAATCGGTATTGTTACATGGGGAACATTAAGTGGGTCAATGGTTCCAATGGTTTTAAAAAAATGCAGGCTCGACCCTGCAGCGTCTTCCGCTCCATTTGTAGCAACCCTGGTAGATGTAACGGGATTAATTATTTATTTTTCAATCGCAGCAATTTTATTAAAAGGCACATTATTATAAAATGAAAATGTTACAGGCACAATTATTTTTCGATAGAGATGAACTTGTTGAGACACAGTCGCAGGAAGAATTCATTATGCAATTTCTCATTAAACATAAAATCATCGGCGCAACCGTAATCAGGGCTGATAGCGGCTTTGGTCCCAGTCAGTTAATGAAGCGGCCGGATTTGCTATTTAGCTTTGACGAAATCCCCATGATCATCCTGTTTATTGATGAGGAAGAAAAAGTGAGAAACGTATTAACTAAACTAAGGCCCTTGATAAACAAATGCCTGATCATAACAAAGCAAGTAGAAAAATGGTAATTAATGATTAAGAACCTACTCATATTTAGTTTACGAAACCGCTGGGCAGTTATATCAATCAGTCTTGTACTTATGGCTCTGGGCTATTGGTGTTTCACGCAATTAAAAATCGAAGCTTACCCTGATATTGCAGATACCTGCGTGATAGTAGTAGCACAGTACGATGGCCGGGCTGCTGAAGAAGTGGAACAACAGGTAACTGTTCCCATTGAGAGAGCTCTGCAAAATACACCAAATGTTTTAGACAGGAGAAGCCGTACTATTTTTGGTTTATCGGTGGTACAATTAACGTTTAAGGACGGTACCGATGATTATTTTGCCAGGCAACAGGTGATAGAACGCTTAGCCGGTGCTCAATTACCCAATGGAGTAGCACCTGAATTGGCCCCCTTAAGTACTGCAGTTGGTGAGATTTTTCGTTATGTGGTAGAAGCACCTCCATCATTAAGCAAAACACAACTTCGTGATTTACAGGATTGGGTTATTAAGCCTGCATTATTACAAGTACCCGGAATTGCTGATGTTACAACGTTTGGAGGTCCCTTAAAACAATTTCATATCCTTACTGCTCCCGATAAGCTTCGTAAATATAATCTCACCTTACAAGCCGTTATTGATGCTGTAAATGCAAATAATCAAAACACGGGAGGGAATGTTATTTCAACAGGGGGACAAGGCTTTGCAGTGAGAGGACTGGGCGCCATTAAAACCGAACAGGACATCCAAAATATTGTTTTAAAATCTGATAACGGTGTTCCTGTTTTTATACGGGATGTAGCTACTGTAGAAATTACTCCGCCGCCACCAAGTGGTGTATTGGGCTATTTTGTATCGAATGACAGCATAGATGTGAACAGCGGCGTGGAAGGCATTGTGTTATTGAGACGCTACGAAAATCCAAGCGAGGTATTAAAACTTCTGAAAGCAAAAATGGCTGATTTGCAGGACTCAGAATTACCGGAAGGCGTTACTTTACGCCCACTCTATGATAGAAGTTTTTTAATTGACCATTCATTAGAAACAGTAGCTCACACCTTATTTGAAGGAATATCTATTGTGGTAATTTTATTGATTTTCTTTTTAGGTAGCATCAGAAGTGCGCTCGTAGTTGCTTTAACTATTCCTTTCTCTTTATTGTTTGCGTTCATCCTCATGAAAATAGCGCACATCCCTGCTAATCTTCTTTCGCTGGGGGCTATCGATTTTGGAATTATTGTTGACGGGGCTTGTGTAATGGCCGAACATCTCATCAGAAAATACCGGACAGCCACTATTGAAGAAAAAAAACAAGGTATTTTGAAAATTACTTTGCTCGCTGCGCAAGAAGTTGGACGTGAAATTTTCTTTTCGGTAACCATCATTATTTTGGCCTACATGCCTATTTTATTAATGACAAGGGTTGAAGGTAAGTTATTTTCTCCTATGGCTTTAACATTGGCATTTGCTGTAATAGGCTCGATGTTAGCGGCTTTAACCTTTATTCCTGTATTAATTTCGTTCTCTTATAAAAAGGCATTGGCAGATTACGAGAAGCCAATAAAAGAACATAAAAATATAGTACTCGATTTTATCTCAAGAATGTATGCTAAAACCCTTTCGCTTTTTATGAAAGCGTATAAAAAAACAGTATTAATTGGTTTTGGAATTGTTGCCGTATTTATTTTATTCGGGTTAAAATTAGGAACAGAATTTTTACCAACTTTAGATGAAGGCTCTATTTTCCTGAGAGGAAATTTCCCTGCCGGAATAACCATTCAGGAAAATGCAAGCTATGCCCATAAAATAAGAGAAACAATTGGTAAATACCCGCAAATTGCCTTTGTTATTACACAAACAGGCCGTAACGATGATGGTACGGATCCTTTCCCGGCAAACCGAAACGAAATTTTAATTGGGTTAAAGGAATATAAATTGTGGAGTGATACCATTACGAAAAAGGAACTGGTATCAAAGATAAAAGCGGAATTGCAAAACGAATTGCCTTCTGTTACCTTTTCCTCGGGTCAACCGATTATTGATCAGGTTATGGAAATTGTAACAGGAAGTGCTGCAGACCTTGCTGTTTCAATTGTTGGCGATAGCCTGGTTATGATGCGACAAAAAGCCGATAGCATCGTTAAGATCGTAAAAAGCACTAAAGGTGCAGACAATGTAAATATAGAACAGGAAGGCCCGCAGGAACAACTGGCCATTACGATCAATCGCGAAGCAGCAGCCCGCTTTGGAATTAACGTGGCCGATATACAAAATATGATTGAAGCGGCTATTGGCGGTAAAGTTATTTCTACATTATATGATGGAACGAAACGCTACGATATTGTGGTTCGCTTTTTACCTGAGTATAGAAATTCAATTGACGCCATAAAAAATATCCAGGTTCCATCAGCTAATGGTTCTTTAATCCCCATGAGCCAATTATCAGATATCCATTATGTGGAAGGCCAGACTAATATTTACCGTTACGGGAGTAAACGGATGGTAACAGTACGAACCAATATTAAAGGACGGGATCAGGGAGGATTTGTAAAAGAGCTTCAAAAGAAAATTGATGGGAAAATTCATGTCCCGAAAGGGTATTCTATCATCTACGGGGGGCAATACGAAAACTTAGAAAGAGCAGGAAAACAATTGGCATTTACAATTCCGCTAACCATCATTTTAGTGTTTTTATTTCTCTTTATGTTGTTTAAAAACATTCAACATACCATGGTTACCATGAGTTGTATCTTATTTGCTTTGGGAGGCGGAATCGTTGCTTTATTAATTCGCGGGTATTATTTTAATGTCTCTGCAGGTGTTGGATTTGTTAGTATTTTCGGAATCTCGGTAATGGCAGGAGTCTTACTGGTTTCGGCTATCAACAGAGTCAGTGGTTCCGATAATTTGAATTTAGAAACAAATATTTTAACGGCTTCAAAAGAGCAATTAAGAGCGTTACTTTCCATTTTAATTGTTGCAATCATAGGGCTTGTTCCCGCTGCTATCTCCTCAGGAATCGGATCAGATGTTCAGCGTCCGCTAGCTACTGTAATTATTGGAGGTTTAACCAGTACCTTACTTTTTGCTCCGGTTATTATTCCGCCACTTTATTTTTGGTTAACTAAGAATAAAAAAGTTAAGCGCCAGGAAGAAGATTCAGAAACACCTTAACGGTTACTCCTTTTTCATGCTTTGTATGATGATTGGTTCCTCTTGAAAAAACCGGTAGAGCCTTCTTTGGTTCTATAAATCAGAAACAGAAGATCTACCCTGTTTTATAACTCCTTCTGGTTTAAGATAAAGTGAAATGCCTGTGCTCTCCCGGCATTAATCCATCCAACTGGATCGTATCAATTCTAACCCTTACAAGCTGAGTGACGTAATTACCAAGAGCCTTGCACATTCTCCTGATTTGCCTGTTTTTACCTTCCTTCAATATAATTTTAAACTCAAAATCAGATAACTTTTCTATCGCACAGGGCTTTGTTTTGCAAATCATAATATCAACTCCCTGCGACATATGTTGTATAAATTCTCCGGTAATTTGCCTTTGAACAGTTACTAAATATTCTTTTTCCTTTTCAACCAGCGGTGACGAGAGCTTTTGAATGTATTTACCGTCATTAGATAAAATAAGCAATCCCTCCGATTCCTTATCCAACCTGCCGGCAAAGCCTAAGTGTTTATCAAACTTAAACACGGTGGTTAAATTATGTTCTATTTCCGTATTATGAGTAGTTTCTATGCCTCTCGGTTTATATAAAGCAATGTAAGTAAAAGGGCTGTGCGGTTTTAACACTTCCCCATTGTAAAACACCTCCGATGTCTCATCAAATTCGATGTTTTCAACAACCGGACTCCCGTTTACCATTAGTTTATGGGATTCAATGGCTCTTATAGCTTCTTTATTCGTGAAACCCAGGCTATGAACGAGATAATACTTTATATTTAATCTAAAACTCAAGTCTTTACAAATTAAGGTGTAATGTTATATTTTTTATTTAAACGGCACAAATTTTGACTGCTTTTTGGCTTTAAATTGTTAAGTTTGTTATCTTTTTATAAAAACTATGGAAAAATCGTATTTCGCCCATGCTTCAGCCTTTGTTGATGAGGGGTGTATAATTGGCAAAGGAACTAAAATATGGCATTTTAGCCATATTATGCCAAACTGTAAACTTGGCGAAAACTGTAACATTGGTCAAAATGTAGTTATTTCACCCGATGTAGAATTAGGTAAAAATGTAAAAGTACAAAATAACGTTTCTATTTACACAGGTGTAATTTGTGGTGACGATGTGTTTTTAGGACCTTCTATGGTATTTACAAACGTTATTAACCCGCGCAGCGCTGTAAATAGAAGAGCAGAATATGCAAAAACACACGTGGGCAATGGCGCCAGTATTGGTGCAAATGCAACGATCGTTTGCGGACATGATATTGGCGAATTTGCCTTTATTGGTGCCGGTGCTGTAGTTACCAAAACCGTTCCTGCCTATGCATTGGTTGTAGGAAATCCTTCCCGTCAAATAGGTTGGATGAGCGAATTTGGTCACCGATTAGAGTTTGATGCAACAGGAACCGCTACTTGCACAGAAAGCGGACAATCTTATAAACTTGATAATAACCTCGTAAAAAGAATTTCTTAATGTCTAAAATTAAATTTGGAGTTATCGGCCAGGGACACATTGGCAAAAGACACGCAGAAATGGTACGTAGAAATCCGGACTGTGAACTGGTTGCAATTTGTGATTTTTTGCCCCACCACGAACTGGGATTGGGTGATTTTAAAGAACATTTCTATTTTTCCATTGAAGAATTATTGGAAAAACATCCCGAAATACAAGTAGTTTGTGTATGTACACCTAACGGTTTACATTCAGAACATGCACTTAAAGTCTTGGAATCGAATAAACATGTTGTAATTGAAAAACCAATGGCTTTGAGTAAAGCCGAAGGTGAAAAAATAATTCATACCGCTTTGGATCATAACAAAACGGTTTTTTGCGTGATGCAAAACCGTTATTCTCCGCCAAGTGTATGGTTAAAGGAAATGGTAGATAAAAAAACCATTGGTGATGTTTACATGGTTCAATTAAATTGCTATTGGAACCGTGATGCACGTTATTACAAAGCAGATGGCTGGAAAGGCACGCAGGAGATGGATGGTGGAACATTATTCACTCAATTTTCTCACTGGATCGATATTATGTATTGGTTGTTTGGCGATATTAAAAACATACAGGCTAAATTTGCCGACTTCAACCATCAGGATACTACAGACTTTGAAGACAGTGGCTTTGTAAGCTTTGATTTTGTGAATGGTGGTATGGGAAGTATTAATTACTCTACCTCTGTATGGGATAAAAATTTAGAATCTTCTTTAACGATTATCGGTAGTAAAGGCAGCGTAAAAGTAGGTGGACAGTACATGGATCAGATTGAAACCTGCCATATTAAAGATTATACAATGCCTGAATTAGCAGAAACAAATCCGGCGAATGATTATGGCGCTTATAAAGGCTCTGCTAATAACCACCACAACGTTATCGAAAACGTAGTAGATACCATTAAAGGAAATAATAAAATTACGACAAATGCCTTGGAAGGCTTGAAAGTAGTAGATATTATTGAACGCATTTATGAATTAAGACCTGAAACAGTATTAAAATTAAAAAACGCATAGAACTCATTTTATTATGGCAATTTATAAAAACATCATTGAAAAAAAAGCAACTGTAGCCGTTATTGGTTTAGGTTATGTAGGATTACCCATTGCATTGGCTTTTGCAAAAAAAATAAAAGTCATTGGATTTGATATTAACGAAAAAAGAGTGGGTATGATGAATAAAGACATTGACCCAAGTAACGAATTACCAAAATCAGAATTTGCCAAATCGGATATAACTTTCACGCATAAACTGGAAGATCTTAAGAAAGCTAATTTCTTTATCGTAGCGGTTCCTACTCCTATTGACGAGCATAATTTACCTGACTTGAAACCATTGCTCAGTGCATCCGCTACAGTTGGTAAAGTGCTTAAAAAAGGTGATTATGTCGTATTTGAATCAACCGTTTACCCTGGTTGTACAGAAGAAGATTGTATTCCTGTTTTAGAAAAAGAATCAGGCTTAAAATTCATTAAAGATTTTAAAGTAGGCTATTCTCCTGAACGAATTAATCCGGGAGATAAAGAACATACCATCACTAAGATCTTAAAAATTGTTTCAGGCTGTGATGCAGAAAGCCTGGATAATATTGCTAAAACTTACGAAATTATTGTTGAACCGGGAACACACCGTGCCTCAAGCATTAAAGTGGCAGAAGCTGCAAAAATTATTGAAAACACGCAGCGTGATGTGAATATTGCATTGATGAATGAGCTTTCCATCATCTTTAACAAAATGAACATTAATACCTATGATGTATTAGCCGCTGCAGGTACAAAATGGAATTTTCTTAAATTTTCTCCGGGCCTGGTTGGTGGTCATTGCATTGGCGTTGATCCTTACTATTTAACTCATAAAGCAGAATCTCTCGGGTACCATTCAAGAGTGATTAATAGCGGACGTTACGTAAATGACAGCATGGGATTTTATGTAGCTAAAACCTGCGTTAAAAAAATTATTGCAGCCGGAAAAAATATCAGCAAATCAAAGGTATTAATTATGGGTGCTACATTTAAAGAAGATGTAAGCGATATCCGTAACAGTAAGGTTGCCGACATTGTTAAAGAATTAAAATCATTTGGAGTTAAAGTAGAGATCGTTGATCCGCATGCCGATAATGACGAATTAAAACATGAATACGGCTTTGGTTTAAATAAACTGGCTAAAGGCTATGATGGTGTTATTGTAGCGGTTAACCACAAAGAATATAAAACATTGGATGAAAAATATTTCAAAGGAATACTTTCAAATAAAGGAATATTAGTGGACGTGAAAGGCATGTATAAAGACAAAATTAAAGCTTTGACTTATTGGAGCTTGTAACAGATAGGAATCACCCATTAAATGAACTATAAATTAAGCGGCTTAGAACCCGAACAGCAAACATTATTGAATGAAGGTAAACTACTCCCTTTAATGGAAGAGTTTTATACCATACAGGGAGAAGGCTATAATACAGGTAAAGCGGCTTATTTTATCCGGATTGGTGGTTGTGATGTGGGTTGCCATTGGTGTGATGTAAAGGAAAGCTGGGATGCAAAAATTCATCCCTTAACTACTTCCGATACAATTATAGAATCTGTACTTCAAAGTAAAACGCCTGCTGTAGTTGTTACAGGAGGTGAACCTTTGATTTATAATTTAGATCATTTAACGTCTGTTTTAAAGCAACAACACATTCAAACATTTATTGAAACCTCTGGAGCATATCCCCTAAGCGGTTTCTGGGACTGGATCTGTTTATCACCAAAAAAAACCATGCTTCCTAAAGAAGAAATTTACAAAGCGGCGCATGAGTTAAAAATAATTGTTTTTAATAAGCACGATTTTAAATGGGCCGAAGAACAAGCCGAAAAAGTAAGTGAAAACTGTTATTTGTATTTACAACCCGAATGGAGCAAACGTAATGAGATTACACCTTTCATTGTGGAATATGTAAAACAGAACCCACGATGGATGATCTCTTTACAAACACACAAGTACATTGATATTCCATAATTTTTTGGATTAAACAAATTCCTCCTTTGGAGGAAGTGTACGCCGGCTGGCGGTTGAAGGATGTTATGAAAAAAATACTTTGTATAGATTCTAATCACAGTATACTGCATGAAACCCTTATGCAACAAGGTTTTCATTGCGACTTATTTTGGGATAAATCTAAAGAAGAACTCCTTCAGTTGCTTCCACAATATGATGGAATCGTGATCAGAAGTAAATTTAAGATCACCAAAGAAATCATTGATTCAGCACCTAACTTAAAATGTATTGGGCGGGTTGGTGCAGGTATGGAGAATATTGATGTAGACTATGCTCAACAAAAAGGCATTATCTGTGTAAGTGCCCCTGAAGGAAACAGAGACGCTGTAGGAGAACATGCCTTGGGAATGTTACTGATGTTACTCAATCATTTAAAAAGAGCAGATAACGAAGTAAGGCATGGCATCTGGAAACGGGCAGAAAACCGTGGCATGGAGATTGGCGGTAAAACCGTTGGTGTTATAGGTTATGGCAATATGGGCTCAGCTTTTGCCAAAAGATTGCAAGGCTTTGATTGCACTATTTTAGCTTACGATAAATACAAAACACATTTTGGAAATGAATTCGTTACAGAATCTTCTTTAGTAGACATACAAAATAATGCAGATATTATCAGCATTCATTTACCATTAACAAATGAAACACATTACCTCCTGGATGATGCATTTATTGATGCCTGTAAAAAAAATATTTTTGTCATAAACACCGCTCGTGGACAATGTTTAAACACTGCTGACCTGGTAAAACATTTACAAAGCGGTAAAGTACAAGGCGCTTGCCTGGATGTACTGGAATATGAATCAACCTCTTTCGAGAACATGGATACCACTACTCTACCCGAGCCTATGCAGTATTTATTGAAAAGTGAACAGGTAATTTTAACACCCCACATTGCTGGCTGGACGCATGAATCAAATTACAAAATGGGTAAAATCATTGCCGAGAAAATGATCGCGGTATTAAATAATATAAATCCTGTATAAAAGTTATGCTGAACTTGTTTCAGCATCTCCCATTAAATGATAAGGCGGAAGCAGGAAATAATAATTACCGTGCAATCACCAACCTTTCAATATTCTGTGTTCCATTATTTATTAAACTCACGGTGTAAATACCATTGGGTAATTCATTCAGATTTAAAGGAATATGGTATTGACCTTCGTACTGCCCTGTAACATTTGCCACACTTTTAACGAGAGAACCATTCATGTTAAAAACAGTTATTTTTACATCCGATCTTTTCAATAAATCATACCTGATTGTAAATTCTCCGGTTCCCGGATTCGGATAAACGCTGAAAACTTTGGTTTTATTAATCTGCTGCAGCTCCACCAATTTCTTGAAATCATTCGGAATCGTAGAGTCTATTGGCATTACACTGCTTGTATCTGTAGGTTCTATCACTTCATATGCAACCAAACCTCCAAGGTAATGTTCAACAGGAACCGAGTCTACCGGTATAACAGATTCGGGTACTAAAGTCGCTTCATGATAACTTATGCCACCTGCCACATGAGTTTCACTAAATGAAATGGTTTGTAACGTTGTATCTATTGGCATCAGCGGTTCTCCGGTCATCATCCTTTCAAGGGGTAAATTCTCTACCGGAGGAGGATTCATTAAATCAATCGTTCCCGCCAATGAAGTGTTTGTTATCTCAATCGTATCCACTTTTTGTCCTTTTTCATCTGTACAACTAAATAACATAGTGCCAAACACGATAAATAAGGCTATACCAAAAGCTTTGGTTATACTCATATCTTTTGGGAGGTCATTGATATTAATGCTTATTTGTAACGGCCTGCCAATCTGGGTTTTCTTAAAACGGCCACACACTTTCTGATCCTTGTACTCCATCAAAATAGTCCTGATCTCCATATCTGTTTTATCGGAAAAATCATGTACAGATTTATTACAGGAATTACAAAATTTACCTTTGGCATCAGGTTGCATGGCATTCCAGTCTTCATGACAAGGTTCCGGAATATGAATTGTAAAATCAGGTGTTTTCATACGTTTTTATATTAAGACACATTAATTAAAATTTTCCATAAAAAATTAAAAATAATTACTCAAACAAATGTATGGTACGTGCTCTGATAAAAACGATGCAATCTTTTAAGTGGCAGGATATTTATAGCAAGTGGTTATTTGAAAACGAGCCTAATCCTTTTTCAAATGCAACAATGTTGCTAATGCAAACTTGATTTCAGAATACGAATAATCCTCTCCAAGCTCTTGTTTTATAGGCGTTAACAGGTTTTCTCCGGTTATTTTTTTTGAAGCGGCGATAATCAGATCATACTTTTCTTTAGGCACGAACTGGTTCACAGGAATCATCCCTAAGCTAACGTAATGCGACAAGTGAGATTCAATGGTTGTAATACTTATGGCCCTTTCTTTTGCTATTTCAAACAACGTTTTCCCTTCTTTATATAAGGCAAAACTAATTTCTTTGGTGTCAGGCTTTTTTTCTTTGGCAACTTTTTTAAGAGTAGTTGATTCTGTTTTTGCCGTTTTTTTGGAAGCCCGTTTTTTAGTAGTTAAGGGTAAAGCATCATCTGCTTTTTTCGTCGCCACCATACTCTGCCTTACTAATTCTATACGTTCATTCTGGTTTGCATTAAACCTAACCTGCTCTTTTTTAAATTCAACCTTATGCAATACATTTTCTACAACGGTTGATACCTTATCCAATTGCTGCATTTGCTTATACAACAAGCTTTCCAGCTCCAATAACTCTTCCATATAAGCCTTAACCTGCTTCTCTTCTTTTAAAGATTCGATATGTACTAATATGTTTTTTGAAAGCTCTTTTAATAAGGGATAAAAATAATTTTTAGCCGATTGGTTCCGGTTATGAATATGCTCTAATACTTCCGATACATTTCCATCAAACAAAAGAATTAACTGGTTTAAAAACTTATCGGCGTTTAATTTAAGGGGTTCAAATTTTTCAAATAATTCTTTTGCCCAGGTTTCATATTTCTGCTTGGCCGACTTATGATCTGTCTTGTCATAACTTTCTGCATGGTGTTTCACAGAGGTATACAGCCAGTTAAAATCATATGCTTTTAAAAGAATGGATCTTAAAAAAATTTCCGTTTCTTTCTCTACCAGTGCTTTTACGTCTTCCTGCTTTGGCTTACTATCGTTATAATTTACCAATGCCGAGTCCTGCGAAATACTATTAAAATAAATCTGTGATCTTAAGATCAACCCATTCAATGATTTTAAACGCGATAAGGCCACATACGCTTGTCCGGGGGCAAATGCGCTGTTAATATCCAGAATCGCTTTTTCAAAAGTTAAACCCTGGCTTTTATGCACTGTTATGGCCCAGGCCAACTTTATAGGGTATTGCCAAAACTCCCCAATATCGGTTTCATCAATTTCGTTGGTGAGTGGATTCAGCTCATATTTAATATTACGCCACTGATACATTTCCAACATAAAAGGTTTAGTGCCATCCTTAAAATCTACTTCAATTTCCTGTTCTTTTAAGAAAGAAATAACACCTATTTTTCCATTAAAAAACTGTTGCTTACCACTAAGATCATTCTTAATAAACATGATTTGTGCCCCCACTTTCAACTCCAGGTTAGGATCTACGGGATAAGCATATTCATTAAATTCCCCTTCTATCCTCGCTTTATAATAGAACGATTTTCCTTTTAATTCCTGTAACGACGTTCTGTTCAGCGTGTCCGCTTTATTATTATGAGTTGTAAGTGTAATGGTATTTAACGCAGTAGAGGCGTCAAAATCAGGTTTATAGTATGTGTTTAAAAGGTCTACATTTTCTTTGGTAACTTTATTATTTCTTAAATTATTTAACAAATCAATAAATACAGAATCGCTTTGCCTGTAAATTTTATCCAACTCAATATAAACCGGTTTTTCGTTTTTTAAAACCTGGGCATCAAAAAAATAAATACTGTTATAGTATTTTTTCAAAATATGCCATTCTTCTTCTTTTACAACAGGAGGCAATTGCATTAAATCACCAATAAATAAAACCTGTACCCCTCCAAATGGTTTATGGCTTTGCCGCCTTACACTCTTTAAAATAAAATCAATGGTATCAAGTAAATCAGCCCTTAACATACTTACTTCATCAATAATTAACAGCTCCAGTTCCTGCAGTAATTTTCGTTTTTGATCGCGCATATTCAAATGCTTAACCATGGTGTAAGGCGTGTTTATTTTTACCTGAACATTTTCTATTTTAAAACTGCTATCGGGAACAAACAATCCAAACGGAACCCCAAATTGAGAGTGAATGGTTACCCCTCCTGCATTAATAGCAGCAATGCCTGTTGGAGCAACAATAATGGCATTTTTGTGCGTGTGATTAATGATATTTCTTAAAAAAGTAGTCTTACCGGTACCCGCTTTTCCTGTCAGGAAAACAGGTTTATGCGTTTGATTGATAAACCTGGCTGCAATTTCTGCAGCACTATATTCTTCGAGTAAGTTAGTCATTTGAATGAGTAAAATTAATCCTTTTACAATATATTTAATCAGAGTTTGTGAAATAGTTATTAATTACTATCTTTCGTACTTGTCCCTTCGAACTGTTTAACAAAAAAATATGAGTGAACGAATACTAAGAGCATTAATGCAAATGTTTGCCATCATTGCAAAAGTGGATGGTGTAACGAATACAGGTAGAGCAATTGTTGAGTCATTTTTAAAGCAACAATTAAACCAGGAACAAGTTATTACATATTTAAAAATCTTTGACGAATTCATTGAAGCTCAACAATCAAGCTCTAAAAGAAAAGACGGTTCGGAAAAACGTACATCATTAAATTCAGTTAAAGTTCTAAAGATCTGTACACAAATAAACCAGGAACTTGAACAACCTCAGAAGATCATCGTATTAATCCGTTTATTGGAATTCATTTATTCTTCAAACGAAATCTCTGAACAGGAAAATGAATTTGTTATAACAGTAGCCGATACCTTTAATATTTCTTTGGAAGAGTTCAATCAGCTAAGAGCATTTATTGAAGATACTGCCGATAAAATCCCTGATAGTCCTGATATTTTAATTATTAATAACAAAGAAAACGGTTACGGAAATTCCTGCAAGCATATTTTTGTTGATACCCTAAACTCCGATGTAAGGGTTATCCAGATCAACAGCGTGGGCATGTACGCCCTGCGTATTTATGGAAATATAGAATTACAATTAAACGGCCAGGGAATTTCTAAAGAACGGGTACACATTTTAACACCGGGCTCTTCGTTAAGAAGCTCTAAAGTTAAGCCCATTTATTACAGTGATATTATTGGCCGCTTTTTGGCAGACGGTTCAAAAGCCCGTATATCCTTTGAAGCACGCAATATTGAATATAAATTCAAAGGGGGGAAATTAGGATTACGTAATATCAATATCCGTGAAGAAAGTGGTAAATTAATTGGTATTATGGGAGGCTCAGGTGCCGGTAAATCCACTCTATTAAACGTTTTAAACGGAGTTGAAATACCAAGTAACGGGGAAGTATTGATTAATGGTAAAAACATTCATAAAGACCATAAATCCGTGGAAGGTGTTATTGGACACGTAACCCAGGATGATTTACTCATTGAAGAATTAACGGTTTACCAAAATTTATTTTATAATGCCAAACTTTGCTTTGGTAATTTAAGTGATGAGGAAATTGCAAAAAAATGCCATTCTCTCCTCGCTGATTTAGGCCTCTCTGAAACAAAAGACCTGAAAGTAGGTTCTCCTTTAGAGAAAACGATTTCCGGCGGGCAACGTAAGCGTTTAAATATTGGTTTGGAATTAATCCGTGAGCCTTCGGTACTATACGTGGATGAGCCTACATCCGGTTTATCATCCCGTGACTCTGAAAATATTATGGATTTACTGAAAGAACTAGCCCTAAAAGGGAAACTGATCTTTGTGGTAATTCATCAACCATCATCCGACATTTTTAAAATGTTTGATAAGTTAAAAATACTGGATGTTGGCGGGTACCCGATTTATTATGGAAATCCTGTTGATGCGGTTTCTTATTTTAAAACACTGGTACAACATGTTAACGCCGAAGAAAGCGAGTGTTGGAACTGTGGTAACGTAAACCCTGAGCTGATCTTCAATATTATTGAAAGCAAAGTATTGGATGAGTACGGTAACTTAACCCATAACCGTAAAAACAGCCCGGCAGAATGGAATAAAAGCTATGTAGAAAAAATTGAGTCTACCATTGGTGAAATAAAACACCAGGATGAAATACCGGAAGCTATTTTTCAAATCCCTAACCCATTTAAACAATTTAAGGTATTTATAAAAAGAGATGTATTAAGTAAATTGACTAACACTCAGTATTTACTCATCAACTTTTTAGAAGCTCCCCTACTCGCGTTTATCCTGGCTTTTTTAGTTCGTTATTTTAATACTGATGATGATAACACCGTTGGGTATGTCTTCTTTAAAAATGAGAACTTAACGGCTTACATGTTTATGTCGGTAGTGGTAGCCTTGTTTTTGGGACTAACCGTAAGTGCCGAAGAAATTATCCGTGACAGAAAAATCCGTAAACGCGAATCGTTTTTAAATTTAAGTAAAGGAAGTTACCTCTGGAGCAAGATCGTAATTATGTTTGCCTTATCAGCCTTTCAAACCTTATTGTTTGTGTTGGTGGGGAATTCTGTTTTAGGCGTTAAAGGAATGTTTTCCGATTATTGGTTGATTCTCTTTACCACTTCTTGTTTTGCAAATATGCTGGGGCTAAATATTTCAAGTGCCTTTAACAGTGCCGTAACTATTTACATTTTAATTCCGTTTTTAATTATCCCCCAATTATTACTGGCAGGTGTGGTGGTTAAATTTGACAAACTAAATCCTGTATTGGCAAAACAAGGCGGTGTACCCCTTGTTGGTGAAATGATGGCCAGCCGCTGGGCATTTGAAGCATTAGCCGTAAACCAGTTTAAAGAAAACGCTTACTTTAAAAACTTTTATAGATACGAGAAAGCCATTAGCATTGCAGGGTATAAAAAGAATTACTGGAAGCAAAAGCTTGAAAGCAAAATGAGTAAAATTGCCAGGGAAGGCAAAGAATACCTGAAAAAAGATGAAACTGAAAAAGACCTTGCCCTGCTAAAAAGTGAGTTATTAAAGGAACAGGCTTTTTTACACAATAAATATAAGTTTGAAGGTATTAATAAACTAACGGTTAAAGACTACACTCCTGAAGTAGCAACAGCCTTAAGAGTATTTTTAGATAAGATCAACGAACATTATGTGTTGAGAGAAAACAAAAAAAGAGCTGAAAAAGAAAAGGTTGTTCACGAGATGATTGAAAAACTGGGTAATGACAATTTTATACGATTACAGGAAGACTACGAAAATGAGAGTTTATCGCAATTGGTAAGAAACGCCAACGATATTAGCGGTGAAGCCTGTTTGGAAAAAGATGGCAGGTTGATTCAACGAATTGACCCTGTTTATGCGGATCCTACAGAATCGAATTTAGGAGCAGCCCATTTTTATGCACCTACTAAGAAGTTTTTAGGTAATTTAATTCCAACATTTTGGTTTAACGTTACGGTGATCTGGATCATGAGCTTTTTATTAATGATAACCTTGTATTTCGATATCTTCAAAAAAGTATTGGATTTGTTCGGGAACATTAGTTTTAAGAAGAAACCTTGATTATTTTTAAAATATTAACTTTATAAAACTCTGTTAATTACTTATATTTGCATTTCTTGAAAATCGTTAGTGTATATTTCTTAATAATCGGAGCATTCTTTTTTGCAAGCTGCGATGGCTATAACAAGCTTTTAAAGAGTTCTAATTACGAACTTAAATTAGAGCGCGCCAACCAGTATTATGCAAAAGCCAATTATGTAAAAGCTTCAGCTTTATTTGAGGAGTTAATTCCGGTGTATAAAGGATCCGACAAGGCAGAGGAAATTTATTATTACTTCTCTTATTGTAATTATTACCAGGGAGATCACGCCTTAGCTCAATACCATTTTAAAAATTACTACCGTAGTTTTCCTGCAGGTAAACATGCTGAGGAATGCTTGTTTATGAATGCCTATTGCTATTATTTAAACTCTCCTGCTTATAATCTGGATCAAACTGATACAAAAAATGCTATGGCAGAGCTCCAGAATTTTGTGGATCAATACCCTGAAAGTAGCCGTATTGACTCCTGCAACAAAATTGCAGATATCTTAAGAGGAAAACTGGAACGCAAAGCCTATGATATTACCAAACAATATTTTAAAATTGCAGATTATATCAGGGATTATAAACCAACTATTGTATCTGCCAAAAACCTTATAAAAGAGTTTCCTGAATCTAAAAATATTGATGAAATGCTGTATCTGATTGTTAACTCATATTACCTTTTAGCAGTTAACAGTCCGGAAACCAAGAAGTTAGAAAGATTGGATTTAGCTATGGAAAGTTATTTTAAATTAGTAGATTTGTACCCTAAAAGCAGCTATTTAACACGGGCAGAAAGTATTTACCAAAGCTGCGTAAGAATGAAAAGTAACATAAATAAATTATAAGATGGATTTTAAAAAAACAAATGCAGAATTAAGTACTGTAACACGTGATATCAGAAAATTTGATGGTCCTACAGGAAACATTTACGAAGCTGTAGCTATTATTTCTAAACGTGCTAATCAAATAAGCTCAGAAATGAAAGAAGAATTATCTGCTAAATTAGCTGAGTTTGCAAGCCATTCTGATAACCTGGAAGAGATTTTTGAAAATAGAGAACAAATTGAAATCTCTAAATTTTATGAAAAATTGCCTAAGCCTTCTTTAATTTCTGTACAGGAATATTTAGAAGACAAAACATATTATAGAAATCCGGCTAAGGACTAATGAATCTTTAAATGATAGAAAACCCAAATACGACGAGTGTTTGGGTTTTTCTTTTATATGAATTTAAAAAATAAACATATTTTACTGGGTATAACCGGTGGTATAGCGGCATATAAATGCGCTCACCTGGTTCGGTTATGTATTAAAGAAGGTGCCATTGTAAAAGTGGTGATGACAAAAGCCGCACAGGATTTTATAACCCCTCAAACACTGGGAGTATTAAGTAAAAATGAAGTGATTACCGATTTTTTTGATGCCAACCATAATTGGCATAACCATGTGCATTTAGCCGAATGGGCCGACCTTATGCTGATTGCGCCTGCAACAGCAAATTCCCTTGCCAAGTTTAGCACAGGTATTTGCGATAATATGGTAACTGCCTGTTATTTATCAGCCAGAAGTAAAGTGTTTATAGCCCCTGCCATGGATCTGGATATGTACACCCATCCTACAACCGTACAAAACCTTAATATCCTTAAAAGATATGGAAATAGCATTATTCCTGCAGAAAGCGGAGAGCTTGCCAGCGGGCTTAGTGGCGAAGGCAGAATGGCGGAGCCGGAACATATTATTGAATTTATTAAACAGGAATTACAGAAAGGCTTACCGTTACTTAATAAAACAGTCTTAATAAACGCGGGGCCAACCTACGAAGCCATTGACCCTGTGAGATTTATTGGTAACCGTTCATCCGGTAAAATGGGTATTGCACTGGCCGATGAATTTGCCACACTAGGAGCTAACGTTACTTTAGTATTGGGTCCTTCGCATTTAAAACCCTCACAATCCAACGTAAAAGTGATTCCGGTAGAAAGTGCGGAAGAAATGTTTAACGCCTGTTCTTCTTTATTTAAAACGGCAGATATTGCTATTTTATCGGCTGCTATCGCTGATTATAAGCCAAAAGAGGTGAGCGCATCAAAAATTAAGAAGAAAGATGCTGAGCTCACCCTGGATCTTACCAAAACAGTTGATATTCTTGAATCATTAGGGAAAATCAAAACACATCAGCTATTGGCAGGTTTTGCGCTGGAAACCGATCATGTAATTGAATATGCCCAGGCAAAGATCAAAAAAAAGAACCTCGATTTTATTGTTGCCAACTCTGCAACAGAACCCGGTGCCGGTTTTGGATTTGATACCAACAAAATTACGATTATAGATAAACACAATAAAATCACTAAATTTGAGTTAAAGAGTAAGCTGGAAGTGGCAAAGGATATTGCCGGTTTCACCTTAAAATTATTACAAAACAATGCTTAAGTACATCACTCTATTCTTTTCAATTTTTGCTGTTAATATAGCTCTGTCACAGGAATTAAATTGCCAGGTTACAGTAAATTCATCGCAGATACAAGGAACTACCGAAAAACAGATTTTTGACCAAATGCAAAAATCCATTTACGAGTTTATGAATAACACTAAATGGACTAAGGATAATTATACTACCAATGAACGAATTGATTGCTCTATTTTAATTACGGTTTCCAGTAAATTAACGTCCGAAGATTATAAGGCAACTATCCAGATTCAAAGCCGGAGGCCTATCTACAAAAGCTCTTATCCATCCCCTTTGGTAAACTATATTGACGAAAATTTTGTATTTAAGTACGCTCAGTTTCAGCAATTAGAATTCAATATTAATACTTACGCTAACAACCTTACATCTGTATTGGCCTTTTATGCCTATATTATCATAGCCAATGATTATGATACCTATTCGAACTTAGGCGGTACAGAGTATTTTCAAAAAGCACAAATTATTGTGTCCAATGCACAAAGTTCGGGTGAGGTTGGCTGGAAATCCTTTGAAAGTAATAAAAACAGGTATTGGATAATAGAAAATGCGCTTCAGCCGGTATTTCAGCCTTTAAGAGAATGTATGTACCAATACCACCGCTTAGGACTGGATATTATGTACGATAAACCTGACGACGGGAGAAAAGCCATCTTAAACTCAACCGATTTATTGGTAAAAGTATATAAGGACAGACCGGCTTCTTTCATTTTAGAGTTGTTTTTTAATGCCAAGGCCGACGAACTGGTTAATATCTTCTCAAAAGGCTTCCCTGATGAGAAAACAAAGGCTGTAGAGAACCTTACTAAAGTAAATCCTACGAATTCTACCAAGTATTTTAAAATCCAGGGAAATTAGTTAACTATTTGGTAATATTTTTTATTTTAGTATAAGAATTGTTTTGCTAGCTTTGCCGTTTAAAAAAAGCTATGATTAAAAAACTCCTAACAATTGTATCCCTAATTTTTATTAGCCTGTATACTCAAGCACAGGATGTTACAAAAGATGAAGCTGCTAAGCTGCAATTAGAATCAGAAAAACTAAAGGGGATTTCTCCTGATAGCGTTAAAAACTGGAAATTTGGTGGTGTAATCTCTGTCAACGGACAGCAGGTTTCTTTAACTAACTGGGCTGCCGGTGGTACTAATTCAATATCTTTTGGTGGAATTTTTTCAGTTTTTGCCCGCTATAAAAAAGGAAAAGTAACCTGGGATAATAATGTTGACTTAGGGTACGGTATTATTAAACAAGGAAATAATAAAATTTGGTGGAAAACAGATGATAAAATTCAAATTACATCTAAATATGGCAGACAAGCCGCAAAACACTGGTATTATACGGCATTAGCCGATTTTAAAACACAATTTGCCAATGGCTACAACTATCCAAATGATTCGATGTATATTTCCAGGTTTATGGCTCCCGGTTACATGGTATTAGCCCTGGGTTTTGATTACAAACCAAATGATAATTTTTCATTATTTATAGCACCTGTTACCGGCAAATTTACATTTGTAAATGATGACAGCCTGGCAAGAATAGGTGCTTATGGTGTTCAAAAAGAAATAAGGGATCCTAATAACGGTGGCGTTATCACTCAACATTATTTAACGCATCGTGAAGAATTTGGGGCTTATTTAAAATTACAGTACCAAAAGAAAATTATGGATAATGTAACATTCCAAACCATGTTAGAATTATTCTCTAACTACTTACATCACCCGGAGAATGTTGATGTTAACTGGACAACTCTTACCACCTTTAAAGTAAATAAATTTATTTCGGCTACTTTAACTACCCAGTTAATTTATGATGACGATATTATTTTATTACGTAATGCCGGTGATAAAAAAGGAACTATGGGTCCGGATGTACAATTTAAACAGGTATTAGGTGTTGGATTAAATTACAAATTCTAATTAAAAAAACAATACATTAAAAATGGCCGGATAAACCGGCCATTTTTGTTGGTGTTAACTTCCTCTATTTCGCTGTGAGGGTAATGTATGGAATAATCATTTCTTCCAGGCTTACACCTCCATGCTGAAACGTATTCTTATAATAATTAACATAGTGATTGTAGTTATTGGGATAAGCAAAAAACTTATCTTCCCGGGCAAAAATATACCTGGTACTTACATTTTGTTTAGGCAAAAAAGCATCTGCCGGATTTTTAATTTCAAATACCTCTTTCGGGTTATAATCCAATGCCCTACCCTGTTTGTAACGCAGGTTAGTGTTCACACTTTTATCCCCGATCACTTTTGTTGGTTCTTTCACGTGTACTGTTCCATGATCTGTGGTAATCACCATTTTAGCTCCTTTAGAGGCTATAAACTTAATCATATCCAATAATGGAGAGTGTTCGAACCAGGATACGGTTAAACTTCTGTAAGCAGGTTCATCATCTGCCAACTCACGAATCATTTCAAGCTCTGTACGGGCATGGCTCAACATATCTACAAAGTTGTAGACAATCACATTTAATTTATTTTGCATTAAATTAGACATGTTCTCCGATAGTTTTTTACCTGCTGCAAAATTGGTTATTTTATTATAACTCATTTTTACATCTTTCCCTAAACGCTTTAATTGTGCATTTAAAAAATCTTCCTCATGCATATTTTTTCCACCTTCATCTTCATCATTTTTCCACCAATCGGGATGGCGTTTTTCCATTTCGCTTGGTAAAAGTCCCGAAAACAAAGCATTACGGGCATATTGCGTAGCTGATGGAAGAATACTAAAGAATAACTCTTCACTATCAACCTTAAAATAATCCTGAATAATCGGTTGTAACATTTTCCATTGGTCGTAACGAAGGTTATCAATTACCACTAAAAAAGTACAGGTATTATGATCTAAATTACCAAAGAACTTATTCTTTAATAAGGTATGGCTCATAGTAGGTGCATTTTTATCTGTTCCGTTGAGCCAGTTAATGTATTTCTTTTCTATAAATTTAAAGAACTGTAAATTGGCATCAGCCTTTTGCATCCTTAATACATCCAACATCCCTTTATCCTGGGCCTGATCCATCTCCAACTCCCAATACACAATTTTTTTAAACACCTCCTGCCACTCCTGCCAGTTAAGGTTATCCGATAAGGTCATCCCTATCTGACTAAACTCTTTACGGTACTCTGTGTTTGTTTTTTCCGATACCAATCGTTTATTATCCAGTGCTTTTTTAAGCGATAATAAAATCTGGTTAGGATTAACAGGTTTAATTAAATAATCGGCAATCCTGCTTCCGATCGCATCTTCCATAATGTATTCTTCTTCACTTTTCGTGATCATAATTACAGGAAGATCTGATTTGAGTTGCTTGATCTTTGTTAAAGCTTCCAGGCCTGAAATACCGGGCATGTTCTCATCCAATAATACAGCGGATATCGAATTATTTTCTTTTACTATATCAATGGCTTCATCTCCGCTTAAAGCAGTGATGATATCGTAACCTTTTTGATTTAAGAATAAAATATGCGGCTTTAATAATTCTATTTCATCGTCGGCCCAAAGTATCGTGGTATTTTCCATAAATTAATTTTTAATGATACGTAATTTGTCGGTGTATATTGTTGAGAATACAAAGTAAATTAATACCATAATACATAAAGCGGAATCTGTTACAAAAAACGTTAATGGCTATTTACTACGGCAAATGCTCCTGCCGCATATAAACCGGCTGTTTCTGTTCGTAAACGGCTGTTTCCAAGGCTCACCGGTATATAGCCGGCCTGTAATGCCAATTGAATTTCATCTTTGGTGAAATCACCTTCGGGGCCTATTAAAATGCTAAAGGATTTACCGGGAACGATATAATCTTTAATGTTTTTTTTAACTTCATTTTCGCAATGTGCAATCAGCTTTACGTCGGCGGCGGTATTTGTTTTAATAAATTCTTTTAGCTCCGTTAATGAATTGAGCTTGGGGATATAGGCCTGCTGGCTTTGTTTAACGGCACTTTCAGCCACTTTACGGGTTCTGTCGTCTTTAATAACGGTACGCTCCGAATTTTTGCTTTTAATAAAAGAAATTTCATCAATCCCTATTTCTACGGCTTTTTCTACAAACCACTCGATCCGTTCAATATTTTTTGTGGGAGCAATGGCTATGTGTAAGGTGTAATTCCGGTCTTTTTCCACAGTTTCCTTACTGGTTAAAGAAACAGCGCATTGCTTGGCATGAGCGGCCTCTATGGTGCCAATAGCCCTTGTTCCCTTTCCATCAATTACCTGAATGGTATCCCCTACTTTGTGCCTTAATACTTTTACACAATGCAAAGATTCCTCTTCGTTTAAGATAGCGGCATTATTTTGTATGATCCCAAAAAACGTATTCATTTACCCGGTTATTATTTTAGACTACTAATATACAAATGATAATTACGAATATACGAATCGGGATGTACCAAGCTTACAGCTACGATTCGTATATTAGTACAAAATTCGTAAGCTGCTCATTTGAACTATTTAGCTCATACTCTTTTATCTTTTCAAAAACCCGATATTATTGTTGGTAATTTTATTGCCGATTCTATCCAGGGAAATAAGTTTGAGGGCTTAACAGATGGTATTATCAAGGGTATTACCTTACACCGTAAAATCGACTTTTATACGGATACGCATCCTGTGTATTTAACCAGTAAACAGTATTTCAGAAAAGAGTTTGATAAATACAGTGGAGTGTTGGTGGATATTATTTACGATCATTTCCTGGCAAAAAATTTCCATCTCTATTCTAAGGTGTCATTACAGGAATATGCTTCGAGTATTTACAGTGTATTAAATGATTATATGGAATACCTTCCTGAAAATGCCAAACGATTTTATGGCTATATGACGGAGCGAAACATCCTTTACAACTATTCCTCCCTGGAAGGTATAGAAACCGTTTTAACCCATCTGAGCCACAGGATCAGGCACCGTTATGAATTACAATTGGCTATTCCTACTTTAATAAAAAACTATAAGGAAATTGAAGACGAGTTTTTTATATTTTTTGATGATCTGTACCACTATTGTGAAACCCAGCCGGAAATCATTGGTTGAGCATTTTGTATCTTCCTCAAAAACAATTAGTTTCAAAAAAGTATTCGCCTAAAAATGGTATACATTATCCTATTTTAATTGAGTGTAAATTCGTAAATTTGCCAAAATTTTTATTAAAGAAATGATTAAAACAGATTTAGCGATTATTGGTGCAGGTCCGGTAGGTTTATTTGCGATTTTCGAAGCAGGATTGCTTAAAATGCGCTGTCATTTAATTGACTACTTACCACAAGCCGGCGGCCAGTTATCTGAAATATATCCCAAAAAACCTATATACGATATCCCCGGCTACCCTACAGTATTAGCACAGGAATTGGTAGACAATTTATTGAAACAAGCGGAACCTTTTCACCCGGGTTATACATTTGGAGAGCGCATTGAAACGCTTGAAAAACGTGGAGAAGCAGATTTTGTATTAATTACGAATATGGGCACAGAGATTCATGCCAAAGTAGTAGTTATTGCAGGAGGCTTAGGGTGCTTTGAACCCCGTAAACCTGAAATGGAAGGCCTGGCTAATTTTGAGAATGGAAAAGGAGTTAATTACATGATTCTTGATCCTGAAAAATACCGTGGACAACGTATGGTAATTGCCGGTGGTGGCGACAGTGCTTTAGACTGGGCTATCTTTTTAAGTGATATTTGTTCGGAATTAACATTGGTACACAGAAGTGAATCGTTTAGAGGGGCTCCTGACAGCGTTAATAAGGTAATGAAACTGGCTGAAGAAGGAAAAATTAAACTATTATTAAATACGAATTTAACAAGTGTTGATGGTAATGGTAAATTAGAATCGGTTGCGATGATTAATTCCAAATCACAGGAAAAATCAGCTATTGCAACAGATCATTTAATTCCGTTATTTGGTTTAAGCCCGAAATTAGGTCCTATTGAAAAATGGAATTTAAACATTGATAAAAATGCCATTGAAGTAAATACGGATGATTACTCAACCAATGTACCGGGCGTATATGCCATTGGCGATATCAACACCTATAAAAATAAATTGAAGCTTATTTTATGTGGTTTCCACGAAGCGGCATTAATGAGCCACAGTGCCTATAAATACATGAACCCGGGCGTTAAGTATACCATGAAGTATACAACCGTAAATGGTGTTAATGAGTTTTAAGCTGTACTACTCACTATTATAAATTGGGTTATAACAGATAGAAGCACTATAATTTTTGAAAAGAATCCCTTTAAATATTAAAGGGATTCTTTATTTTTACACTCTATGATAGACATAAAAGTAAACATACTCAACAGCGATACTACCTTAACTAC
Organism: Bacteroidia bacterium; assembly: GCA_963422675.2. Taxonomy (GTDB): domain Bacteria; phylum Bacteroidota; class Bacteroidia; order B-17B0; family Aurantibacillaceae; genus UBA4416. Next base: position 20,027 of record CAXVYS010000013.1, on the reverse strand, counting down.
TTTAGAAGCTCCAACCGATATGGGCTTGAGTTTAATGGAGTTTTTAAAAGGCTGCGATTACGATATTTTAGCTACCTGTGGGGGAATGGCACTATGCGCTACCTGCCATGTAAGCGTTGTTAATGGTTTTGATACCTTACCTGAAATTACAGACGATGAATACGCCATGTTGGATACCTTGCCTAATATTACGGATACGTCGAGGTTAGCATGTCAGCTTAAACTGAACCCTGATATGGATAATATTACGGTAAAAATTATGGGTGACGGAAACTAACCTTGTTTTAATACATAAAAAAAATCCGGTCAACTCATTTTGACTGGATTTTTTGTTTGGTATAGTTGCTAAAATTGATCTCTAGCTTTTAATTACTTTAAACGTCCGTTGCTTATTCTCGTTTATTACTTTTACGATATAAACCCCGCAAGCCTCCTGTTGTATATCTATGAGCTGGCTTCCTTCGTTTAGGAGTGTATTGATGATTATCTGACCTAAGCTATTCTCCACTATTACCTGTGCTTTTATGGTTAAATTAATACTAAATACACCGCTGTTTGGATTTGGATAGATTGTAATCGCATCCATTCCATTCTCAGGAGTTTCTATACCTGCACAGAGGTTAACGCTTTGCGTAACGACTGAACTATTACTACAACCAGATGTGGCTATTCCTGTAACCGTATAAGTAGTGGTTAGTGTTGGAGAAACACTACTGGTTGCTGAATGAGAGCCTGTACTCCAGGTATAGCCAGTGGCACCTGTTGCGGTTAATGTTGCTGTTTGTCCCACACAAATAATACTGTTGCTACTAACGGCTGTAATTACCGGTTTTGCAGTAACAGTTACTGAACTTACAGCAGTATTAGAGCTTACGCAACCCTGTGCACTGGTTCCTGTTACACTGTAAGTTGTAGTAGTTGTGGGTGTAACAATAGCTGTTCCACTACTATAGGTATAAGTGCTGGCTCCGGTTGGTGCAATTGTGAAACTACTGCCTGAGCACATTGAACCACTGTTAACTGCTATAGTAGGTATGGCATTAACGGTTACCGAACTTATAGCAGTGTTAGAACTCACACAACCTTGTGCACTGGTTCCTGTTACACTATAACTTGTATTAGCAGTTGGATTCACACTAGTTGAACCACCACTGATTGTATAAGTAACTGCTCCGTTAGGAACGATCGTAAAATTATTTCCTGAACATATTGTTCCACTATTAACGGTAATGGTTGGTGTTGTATTTACAGTTACCGAACTTACAGCTGTACCAGAACTCACACAACCCTGTGCACTGGTTCCTGTTACACTGTAAGACGTAGTAGTTGCAGGTGTAACAATAGCTGTTCCACTACTATAGGTATACGTACTCGCTCCGGTTGAAACAATTGTAAAACTGTTTCCTGAGCAAATGGAACCACTGTTTACGGTAACCGTTGGTGTTGGGTTTACAGTAAAGGAAAGGTTATTACTCACAATAGTTGATGTTGAAGCGCAACTGGCATTACTTGTTAAAATACAATGAATCACATCCCCATTTGCTAAAGTGGATAGACTGTATGTGCTTAGCCCGGGTCCAACATTGGCGCCATTTTTTTGCCATTGAAATGCAGGAGAGGTTCCGCCATCTGTTATGGAAGCGGTAAATGAAACAGTGCTCCCATTACAAATAGTTGTAGAGGTAGAACCGGCAATTGTAATACCCGGTGAGCAAGGCGCCATACAGGCACTACCAATTAAAACAGGAATATGTCTATCCGTTGTAGTTCCATCACCTAATTGCCCATTAAAATTATGTCCGAAAGTCCAAAGCGAACCATCTGTTTTTTTACTTAAACAATGTTCGCCGCCGCCCATTATTCCTTTCCAATTAGTAAGCAGTCCAATTTGATTAGGCACAGATTTATCAACCAATGTACCATCTCCTAACTGGCCTGAATTATTCCAACCCCAACTCCATAAAGTACCATTGGTTTTAATCGCAAAACCTTGAAAACGTCCAGTGGCAGTATAAGCCCAATCAGTAGCCGTTCCAATTTGTGTTGGTATTAATTTATCAACGGTTGTTCCGTCTCCTAATTGCCCATGAACATTTTGTCCCCAAGCCCACAAAGAGCCATCTGTTTTAATGGCAAGACTGTGGTAATCTCCTCCTGTGGCAATTTGTTTCCAATTGGTAGCTACACCAATTTGCGCAGGCACATTTTTATTGATTGTAGTTCCATCCCCAAGTTCTCCGTAAGTATTATCTCCCCACGTCCACAGCGTACCATCTGTTTTTAATGCCAGGCTATGAACACTACCAGCCAACACCATTTTCCAATTGGTGGCAGTTCCAATTTGCGTGGGGATAAGCTTATTAATGATAGTTCCATCCCCAAGTTGTCCAAATGCATTCCATCCCCAGGCCCAAAGTGTACCATCTGTTTTTATTGCCATACTATGAGATCCTCCTTCGCCGATACTTATTTGTTGCCAATTTGTTGCCGTTCCTATTTGTATAGGCATTAGTTTGTCTGTAGTAGTACCATCCCCAAGTTGCCCATAAGCGTTATCTCCCCACACCCAAAGTGTGCCATCTGTTTTTATGGCTAAATTATAATTTGCCCCTGAACTAATTCGTTTCCAATTACCAGAAGTACCAATTTGTGTAGGAATATGTTTTTCTATTAATGTTCCATCACCTAACTCTCCATCATTATTATTTCCCCAGGCCCAAAGTGTACCATCTGCTTTTATTCCCAAACTATGGGCATTTCCGGCAGCTAAAGTATCCCAACATTGTGCGTTTATATTAATTTTACACAAAAGAAATGTGATGACGAATATTAGACCTGTTTTCGTTATTGATTTCATGATTTTTGTTTTAAAAATTAAAAAGCAAAACATTCATAATACGTCATGTAAACTAATGAACATTTGCTAATTATTAAAGGAAATTTGAAGACTTAGTTTTTAATACATTTAAAAGACCGGTAAGAATTCTCATGACTAAATTTCACGAAGTATACACCATCAGGATTATTTTGAATGTTTAGATTATGTTTTCCTTCAGAAAGCCTTGATGAATAAACGATGTCTCCCAGTAAGTTAAATATAAACACTTCAGCGTCATTATTTAATTCAATCGTAAACTCACCATTATTGGGATTAGGATAAAGATTAAACATGATACTGTTTACATTTGAATTTTGGATAGAAGCGCAAACACTTACAGATTGGGTAAAAGAAGTACTATTAGAACAACCGCTAGCATTTACTCCGGTAACAGAGAAAGAAGATGTTGTTGCCGGCGTAACATTTATTATGGAACTCGTGGCGCTGGTACTCCATGTATAGGTTAAAGCACCACTGGCAGATAAGGTAGCTGTTTGCCCTGTACAAATTAAGCTATTAGAAGTGCTAATACCAATTGTTGGATTTGCATTTACGGTTACGCTTGATGCTGCTGTATTTGTACAACCACCTATACTTGTTCCTATTACTGTATAAGTACTTGTTGTTATTGGCGATACAACATTATTGCCTCCGCTGATGGTATAAGTGCTTGCACCAGATGGTGAAATTGTAAACGATTTACCCGAACAAATTGTTCCGCTATTTACAGTAATGGTTGGTGTTGAATTTACAGTTACCGAACTTACAGCAGTATTAGAACTCACACAGCCCTGTGCACTGGTTCCTGTTACACTATAAGATATAGTAGTTGTTGGTGTAACAATAGCTGTTCCGCTACTATAGGTATAAGTGTTTGCTCCGGTTGGTGCAATTGTGAAACTACTGCCTGAACATATGGAACCACTATTTACTGTAATGGTGGGTCTTGTATTTACTGTTACTGAACTTACAGCAGTATTAGAACTTACACAGCCCTGTACACTGGTTCCTGTTACACTATAAGTAGTATTTACTGTAGGTGACACGCTAAAGGAACCTCCTGTTATGGTGTAAGTAGTAGCTCCGTTTGGTATTATTGAAAATGAGTTGCCCGCACAGATGGAGCCGTTATTTACGGTAATATTTGGTGTAGCATTTACTGTTACATTACTTACTGCGGTATTGGTGCAACCTGCAGCAGAGGTTCCTGTAACTGTATAAGAGGTATTTGCAATTGGGTTCACAATAGCACTACCACTACTATAGGTATAACTAGCCGCTCCGCTTGGGATCATTGTAAACGAGTTACCTGAACATATGGAACCACTGTTTACTGTAATGGTTGGTGTATTTACCGTAATAGTTTTTGTAATGGTATTAGCACAGCTATTTTGCCCGGTACCGGTTAAGGTATAGGTGGTGGTGGTGGTGGTTGGACTAACTATAATACTATTAGTTGTAGCGCCTGTGCTCCAGCTATACGTATTAGCTCCGCTCCCTGTTAGTGTGGTACTATTACCATTACAAATTGTACTTGCAGTAGCTGTGACTAAAAGATTTGGCAGGCCATTAAGAAATATGATTAATTCATTTGTACCATAACTTGAAACAGCTAAATCAAACTTCCCGTCATTATTAAAATCATTGGTTGCTATATCCGAATAACCTGCTGTGGATGTGCTATAGCTGCCAACGGCTGTGATTACTGCTGTAGGAGAAATCGTGTAAGTCTCCACATGACTGCCTCCTTCACCTGTAACCAGATCGAATATGCCATCGCCATTAAAATCTTTACTAACTATGCTATATGGTTGACTTTGAGGTATTGTATTTATCACCGGAGAAAAAGTGCCGGTTCCTGATCCTTTAAAAAAATGAATTTTGCCAGTTGTACCTGAAATAATATCGATTTGATTATCACCATCATAATCTCTGCAAATAATTGTAGATCCATTATTGAACCCGGTAGAATAGTTTACGGCAGCACTAAATGTGCCTACACCCGTATTTAAAAGTACAGATATGTAGGTTGATATAAAATGAGATAAAACCAAATCTAATTTACCATCATTATTTAAATCGGCAGAAGTAATGCATGACGGTGTATTACCAACAGAATAGTGTACACTTGCGGCAAATGTACCGGTTGGCGACCCCATTAATATACTTGCCTTATTTGAACCACTATTTGCAACGGCTAAATCAATATTTCCATCGCTATTAAAATCACCGGTAGCTATTCTAGTAGGATTAGATGCCGGGTAATTTACCGGAGCCAGGAAACTTCCATTTCCAATACCCATTAATATAGAAATACTATTTCCTGAATAATTTGTTACGGCTAAATCAAGCTTTCCATCATTATTAAAATCACTATTAACTATCCCTTGCGGTGAACCAGCCGTTGTATAATTTACTGCCGGCGAAAACATTCCCGTTCCTAAACCCAATAATACAGAAATATTACCGGAGGACACATTCGTAACAGCAAGATCAATGTTTCCATCTGTATTAAAATGGCCTGTCGTAATCTCTCCGGGATTAGTTCCAACACTAACAGTGCTTGTGACATTAAAACAAATAGGTGGTACTTGTGCTAAACAGGTAAATGGGAATAAAAGGAATATTAATCTTTTCATGTTGGGAGTTTTTTAATACGAAAATATGTCTTAATATAAAAGTAATAAACGCAAATGAACATTCGTTATACCTGAATGAAAATTAGACGGGAATTGATGAAAGTTCATATAAGAAATGGTATATAAAATCACTTCTTAATTAGCTTTAGTTATTGGCAGCCTCTTTACCGGCTTTCATAACCTTAGCCTCAAAAACAGTCGCACTGTTTTTACTATCTTCTAACTCTTGCTGATTAAGTTTTTCTCTTTTGGTTTTTTTATATAAACCTGATCCATTGATACAAAAAAAGCGATCGCCATATGTTACATTATATTGGGCATTTCTAATATTTCCATCATTAGCGATATACAAATAATTATATTGTTTCTGGTTTACGTATTTTCTTTCTTCTTTATAAAAAAAACGGTGATAGTATAATCCATCCGTTGTATTATACAATAAATAGGTTACGGAAGGAACAGAATATTTTATTTTATCAGAATCTTCAACAGCCACATACACATCTTCTTTTATCCGTTTATAGATCATTCGCTTGTCTCTCTCTTCTCCATGAACTGTGGCACTAAGTACAAAAGCCTTTGAGGACATTTGATAAGTATATGTTTTAGCAATAATAGTATCACTGTTTCCCGATAACCGGATATCTGTGTAACTTTTGTTATCCGCATCTAAATCACTGTCTGTGCCGGCAAAAATATATGCGGTATTACTTTTTTTATAAAAAAACCGATTTTCTTTCTCCTCAACACTTTTTACAGCATTGCTAAATGCGGCTTTATTGGCAATTGCTTTATCCAGTCCTCTTAATAATGAAAATGATTGAGCCCAGGTATTACTAAAACTGATAAAGCAACATGCTACTATTAATTTTAAACCTGATCTTTTCATTATTTACTTTCTATTACCTCTCCGGCTTTATTAATATAAAATGTGTCCCATGAAGAATAGTTCGGTGGTGTTAAGGTTCTTACTTCTGCCTTATTTGAATAAAATGGCTTCACCATATCATATTTAAATGGAATCACTACTTTTCCTGTCATATCAATATATCCCCATTTGTCATTTAGTTTTGCCCCGGTAACTCCCTCATTAAACTTATACTCAACCTCTTCATAAATAAAAGGAACTACTTCTTTTCCTTCTATACTTACAAAGCCCCATTTACCGTTTAATTTAGCAGCAAAAACAGATCCGTTATTACTATTTATTAAATCTGATATTTTATCATATATTAAAGGAATTACTTCCTTTCCTAACCTATTTACATAACCATATTTTTTGTCAAGTTCGGCCCGTGCGAAATTCCCTGAGTTAAACGGTTCTATAAAATCGTATTTAACAGCAATTACCTCTTCTCCGCCAGGAGAAATATAACCGTGCTTCCCATTAGCTATCACTTTTGCCAGGTTAGTATTAAACTGATCTATTTCGCTATACTTTATGGGGGTTATTTCTTGTCCTGTTTTATTCACTAAACCGTAAAGGGGTTTATACGCATTTTCCTTAAGTTCTGCTTTGTAAAAATTTTTATCAAAAAAAGCAAAGTCATCGTATTTTATCTCAACAATCACTTTACCTGTTTTATCTATCAGGCCCCATTTTTTATTTAATTTGGCATAATATAATCCATCTGTAGATGGTAGCATCAGTTCATATTTAGGTTCTACAACCTCTTTACCTGTTTTATTTATTAAACCTAATTTTCCATCCTGTTTTACTCTTGCAACGTCGTTATCAAACTGAATATAGGAATCATACTTTACCGGCGTTATTTCTTTCCCGGTTATATCAACCATACCATATTTATCATTAAGCTTAACACATGCACAACCATATTTAAAGCTTGTAATTTCATCATATACAGGGGCAACAATAACGGCTCCCGTGGCGGACTTTAAACCCCATTTCGCATTATTTAAATCCTGAAAAGATTTTGGATTTTGAGAAAAAAAATAATTGCTAAACAATAAAATCGAAATTAAAATGGCTATTCTCATAATTATAACTTGTTTTTTGGTTAATTTATCTGGCTTTTAAAGGATGATGTTAAAAATAATACAAGTACCAATGAGTCATGTTGTAAATGAACATTCGTTAAGGTAATATGAAAATTTGAAAGACATGACTGAACATTCGTTAAGATAACACTAATATAATCTTTTATTGATACATTGGAAAAATCCAGGAGCCAAAACTCCTGGATTGGGGAAACAATACTGGTTCTTAGTTTTTAATTAATTTAAACGTACAGCGATTATAATCACTCATAACGGTTACAAAATAAACGCCGGAAGCTTCTTGTTGTATATCAATTGGGTGTTCGCCTTCGTTTATAAAAGTATCAAATACAATTTGCCCTAAATTATTAGTAAGTATTACCCGCACTTTTAAGGTTGATTTAATCATAAATAAACCATTACCTGGATTAGGATAAAGGGTAATAGCATTCATTATATCCTGCTGTGTTTCTATGCCTGCACATAAACTCACACTTTGTGTAACAGTGGCATAATTACTACAACCATTACCATTTGTACCATTAACCGAATAGGTTGTAGTAATGGTTGGAGAAACAACAATGCTTGGTGCATTGGAATTTGTGCTCCAGGTATAAGTTGCGGCACCTGTTACAGTTAAAGTAACTGTCTGCCCACTACAAATTCCACTATTATTACCGGATGCTATAATGGATGGTTTTGCATTAACTGTTACAGAACTAATGGCTGTATTGGAACTCATACACCCCTGTGCACTGGTTCCTGTTACACTGTAAGATGTACTAGTTGTTGGCGATACAACATTTGAACCACCGCTATATGTATATGTACTTGCGCCCGTGGGAACGATTATAAAACTATTTCCTAAACATATTGAGCCACTATTAACTGCAATAATAGGTTTTGTATTAACCGTCACAGAACTTACAACAGTATTAGAACTTACGCAACCCTGTGCACTGGTTCCTGTTACACTATAAGTTGTACTTATTATTGGTGTAACAATAGCTGTTCCGCTACTATAGGTATAAGTGCTTGCTCCTGTTGGAACAATCGTAAAACTATTTCCCGAGCAAATGGAACCGCTATTAACTGTAATTGTGGGTGTTGCATTTACTGTTACCGATTTTGAACTTGTATTATAACAGCCATTAGCATCGGTACCAATAACACTATATGTAGTCGTATTGACGGGCGATACAATTTTTGTAGCTGTAGTTCCTCCTCCAGCCCATACATAAGTGCTTGCTCCACTGGCCGTTAATGTTGCAGAACTTCCTGAACATATTGAGCCATTACCACCTATCGTTACTATTGGCAAAGGAAATGAATTAACGTTAACGGCTAAGCTTGCCGTAGCTGCACATCCATTACTACCAGTTCCTGTAACTGTGTATACCGTTGTGCTTATTGGATTTACGGTTTTAGTTGGAGAGCTTGTACCACTGCCACTCCATACATAGGTATTTGCACCACTCGCTGTTAATGTTGCTGAGTTCCCCGCGCATATTGTGCTATTTCCGGTAATACTCACAGTTGGTGTTGGGTTAACCGTAACGGATATGGCAGTACGTGTTGTGCCTGTATTACAAGTAGTGGCCTCAGCATAATAGGTAGTGTTGTTTGTTAATGCAGATGTTGTAAATGTTACTCCTGAACCTAAACTTACTCCGTTGGTTGGGGCAGAATACCAGTTTATAATGCCTGTACCACTTGCTGATAGGACTGCACTATTTCCTGCACAAATAGTACCATTAGCTGTTGGTGTAGTATTTATTGGAGCCACGGTAGCATCACATAATTTAAGTATAAAAATTTCGGTAATCCCGCCTGTTGTTTGCATACCAAAAACCCCCGGAGTAGGATCGAAATCAATAGGTCCACCATAAGTGTAAAACCCTCCCGTAACATATATGCCAGCTGATGGGCTTACATAAATTGAATTCGCATGTTGAAATTGAGTATCACCAATAACACTCGACCATTGATAGCTCCCTGATCCGTCTAACTTCAAAATAAAAATATCTTCTAAGCCATGATAAGCTGTCCAGGTTGTGGTATTAGGGTTTAAAAGTGCATTACCTGCAATATAACCTGTTATATAAATATTTCCCGAAATATCTGCATCTATTGAATTTATAGCATCAGCATTGTAGCCTCCAATTTGTTTAGCCCAAACAAAATTACCGCTTGCATCTAACTTATGTATAAACATATCACTAACTCCAATGTCATCCATTAAAAACACTCCTCCGCTACTTGGGTCAAAATCGGCTTCACTATCAAAATATCCGGCCGTATATATATTCCCCAAACCATCAACATCTATACTGGAAGGTATAACAGATGACGCAACTCCTCCTACGCTTTTAGCCCATATAAAACTTCCAACGGAATCTAGTTTAGTTATAAACATATCCCTACCTGCACCCTGACTTATAACATTAAATACGCCGGCATTAGGATTGCAATCAACCGTATCCTGAAACGAAGCTGTTACATATAAATTATAGGTTGCATCAATTTTAATATGAGGCTCGTCTTCATCATTACGGCCACCTATTGTTTTACCCCACACTAAACTACCCAAAGCATTATATTTGGCAAGGTATATATCACTACTACTATTACTAACATAATTAGGGATATAAGTCGTTCCATTAAAAGAAACACTCCCATCAAATATACCAGCCACATATACGTTATTTACATTATCCAGGGTAATAGAAGTTCCATAAGATTGCCAACCCCCTTCTATAATTTTAGCCCAGCCAAAATTACCTGCCGAATCCAACTTACTAACAAAAGCGCAAGCTCCTAATACGGAATTAGTTGCGTCTAAATGAGCTACTCCAGTATTCGGATTAAAATCAACAACATCTTCAAACACACCAGTATAGTAAACACTCCCATCGGTACCTACTTTTAATTCAATGGCCCAATCTGTACCTGTACCACCAATTCTTTTTCCCCATATAAAATTACCTAATGCATCTAATTTACTTATGTAAATATCATCATTCCCGGCTGATGACTTTGTTGCTGTACCAGCACCAGGGTTCAAATCTATTGTCCCTTCAAAATGCCCTACAGTATATACATTTCCCCAGGGATCAGCCGCTATAGACTTTCCTTCTACATCATTATTGCTTTTCATTTGTTTCGCCCATTCAAAATTCGGTGTTTGAGCATTTATAATCACTGTTATCAATAAACAGCTTAAGGAAAATAGTGTTTTGATCATCGTTTCGATATAAGTAAATTAATACTAGACTAATAACTGTCGAAACTATTAAATTAAAATACAGACGCTCCGGCAAATGAACATTCGCTGGAATTAAAAGAACATTAGAAGGGGTTGGCTAAAAGTTCGTAAAGGATTTTATATTGCTTTTACAATTTATCCAAAAGAGCCATGAACTCTTCTTTTTTACGGCTGGCAAGTGGAATAGTCGCTTTATTTTTCATAACAATAGAACCGCCATTGGCCTTTATGAAATGATCAAAATAAAGCATATTGATCAAATGTGATTGATGTGCTCTAAAAAATCCAAAAGGCGATAAAAGTGTTTCATATTCTTTTAAAGTAGTGGATACAACCAATCTTAAGCTATCAATGAAATAGAAGGTTGTATAATTTTTTTCAGATTCACAATGAACGATATCCTGAACGTTGACAGAGTAAAGCTTTTCACTCGTCTTCAATACTAATTTCTGAAGATTTTTAGCTCGTTCCATATTGGTAAATAAGGTACCGAATTTAAGCTCCAGAACATCTTTGTTCAGTATTTCTTCCGCTTTTTTTACGGCTTCAATTAAATCGGCCGGATCAACGGGTTTTAGTAAATAATCAATAGCACTAAACCGAAAAGCTTTAATAGCAAAATCCTGAAAACCTGTAATAAAAATAACTTTAAAATTGATTGGCTTTAGTTGTTGTAATAAGTCAAAGCCTGTACCATCCGGCATTTCCACATCCAGAAAAACCAGATCCGGTAAAAATTTCTTTATTATTTCTACTCCGGACTTCACATCAACGGCTTCTGCCATAATCGCCACATTAGGACAGTATTGCCTGATAAGTTCAGTGTTCTTAATCCTGATGGAATCAATATCATCAATAATAACAGCTCTTAACATACTTTGATTTAATTATCGTAAATGTAGGGTATTTCAAACGTTGTATTAACACCTTTAATGGTATTATTTTCAATAATATTTTGAGTATTAATGACAATGACTCTTTTTGTGGCGTTACTTTTTAATCTTTCAGTTACAATTTGAGTAGCTAAAGACTTATGCTTGCTGTTATTTTTTTCGGTTTCAAGTCCGGATCCATTATCTGTTACTTCAAAAAATAAGGTTTGATCTTTCATATAGAATTTAACCGCAATTAGGCCTCCTGTTATTTTATGTTTTAACCCATGTTTAATCGCATTTTCAATAAAAGGCTGGGTGAGCATAGGAGGTAATAAAATGGATTCCGGATCAATGGATTCATCTACTGTTATGGCATACGCAAACTTATTATTATACAACAGTTGCTGTATATTTAAGTAATTATCGGTCATGGCCAGTTCTTCACTTAAGGTAATATGATTTTCTGTTGAGTTTTCAAGGATTTGACGAGTAAGTTTGGAAAACTTAGTAAGGTAACTGATCGCTTCTTTATCCTGCTTATTATGGATGAGGCTTTGAATATTATCTACAGAGTTAAAGATAAAATGTGGATTCATTTGTGTGAGCAGGAGCTTTTGCTTAAGCTCATTGTTTTTGTTGGCATTGATAATGTTTTTTTGTTTGAAGAATTTAAACAGGTAAAAAATACTTACACACAGGATAACTGCCAATGAAATAAGGAGATACATCACAATATTTTTACGGGTATGTTTCCGTTCGTTTTCGAGCTTTATGTCAGATAGTTTCTTTTCCTGTTCTAATTTTGTTTGAAATTCCTTTTTTTCATAATCATATTTTAATTGTTGTTGAGCCAATGCATTTTTTGAAGCTTCTGCATGATTAGAATTTGTGAGTTCGGTATACAGCTCAAACATTTGCAACGATTTATCAGGCTTATGGGCGGCTTTACATGTTTTATATAAGTACAAATAGCTATATTCCATAGCGTCCAGATCTTTGGCGAGCTTTGCATGCGCGAGGGCTTTGTCTAAATAAAACTCTGCCTGTTTGTAATTTTTAAGGTTATAAAAAATTTCCCCGATGCTATTCAATAATATGGCTTTCGATCTGTCTTTACTGGCATACAAAAGTCCTTCCTGCGTTATATTCAGGGCCTCATCATATTTTTTCTCCGCTGCATAAATGCTTCCTATTTTATCATAAACATAACTGATGTTATCTAAAAAGCCATTTTTCTTTTCAATGTCTAATGCTTTGTATAAATGTTTTTTTGCTTTTTCATTTTCACCAAGCTTAAAATAGCAATAACCAATGTTATGGTCAATTACAGCCTGCTCATAAAGATCCTTATTTGAAGGCTTTTGAATAGAGTCATAAAAAACCAGGGCTTTTGCATAATATTCTACTGCTTTGGTGTAGTTATTTTGATCTTCATAAACAGCCCCTATAGAACTATTTGCCGCAGCTATACCTAATTTGTTTGCCTTTAATTCGTGGTATTTTAAAGCATCAAAAAAACAGGCAATTGCTTTTTCATACTCTGCCATCTTTCTTAATACGTTCCCTTTATTATTAATAGTTGTCCACAATTCATCTGGCATGTTCAAATATTTAAAAATAGCAGCAGACTTGTCTAAATAAGTAATAATCTCCGGACTCGATTCTTTAGAAGACAGAACAACTGCCTGATCTGCATACCAATATGCTAAATAGTATAAATATTTATCCCTTAATCTGTAATCTAATTCTTTAGAATGTAAATTTTTAGCGAGTATCGCTATAACTTGTTTGTTATAATAAATACTAATTGAATCGCGTTGGTTTTCATTTTCTAGGATAACGCTTATGGTTCTTAACCTCGTTGTATCATGCATTTTAGTTTCCAGTACTTTCTTTATAGAATCTAAAGAATAATCCTGAGAATAAGCATTGAAACAGGCAAACAGAAAAAATAATGAGTTTAAGAAAAGGCGTTTTGAAATTTTAACCAATTCCGGCATAACAAACGTTTAAGTAAATAATTTTATAGCAGTGAATAAACAAACATAATGATAAAATAGAAATTATTCTAAAGATCCTTCATTAATGCTTTATATAATTCGATCATTCCTTCTATATCTTTTTTATGTACTTTTTCGTTTGGAGTGTGAACGAACTGTTCTGCGGCACCTACAAAACACCAATCCCAAACGTTTTCAGCCATTTGCAATTCTTTAGCATCACTTCCCCCCGATCCTTCTACTTCCAACTGGTGAGCTAGTTTATGTTTTTGTGCAATAGCGATAATTTTGTTAATGTAGCTGCGACGGGGAATTAAACTATCGCGTAAGCTAATTACAGGACCTTTCGCAGGAAATACACCATCGGAGATCCATGAAATATCAGAAATCAATGCCTGTGAAATAGCATAGTTATCTGCTAGATATTTTTGCAGGTAAGATACGCTTCCTCCACCGTGCTCTTCCCATGTACTAAATACAATCACACCGTCTTTCAATGTTTCTGCTACTTTTAAAGCATTAAAACATCCCAAACGGTTATCCATATAACAACATTGAACGTATTCTTTATCTTCTCTCCAATTCGCTTTAAATACTAATTCCGTACCCGTATCAAAATTACGTTTGGCTTTATATTCCAGAGTATCTTTTACAATGTTTAGAGTTGCTTCACATATTCCTTTACTATCACTACCAACTAATTCGTATCCTTTTTCTAAACGCGGACCACCAATTTTAACCAACTGTTTACCGTAACGTACTGTAAAACCAATACTATCGGTATGTGCAAAGATAGCGGTGCGGGGCTTACCAAATACCAACATGATATTATCCTGGAAACCTTTCCCATGAATGACTTTTGGTTTATGTTTCCAGTTTTTTTGGTTCGATTTGATGTACTCCAACAAAAAGTCTTTCATCGCTACTTCATTTCCGCTTGGAGAATGAATGGCACACATGGTTTTTAAAAGGGATAAATTCATATAAATGAGTTGTAAATTATGAGATATGAGTTATAAGAAATGTAAAAATAAGGAAATATGATTAGATAAGTAAGTAACAAAAAAGTTAAATGACTCTGTCGCCATTACAAGGAGGCGCGACGAAGTAATCTCATATATGTCAGACAAATTCTCTGTTTGAGATCGCTTCGTTCCTTGCGATGACGAAACCTATCTAAACTCGTAAGTTGTACCTCTAAGTTGAGTTAATAACGTAATAGGCTCGTCTGTAGCTGTTGACCTGCTTTCTAATTTAGGTGCAACCGGAGAATTCGCTTTTAAATATTCTTCTATCACATCATGTAACAACATCGATAATCTTTTTGGATCTTTCACCTTCTCTACTCTGCATAACGTATCATCCGGATCACCTTCACGCTCACAAGCAATGATACTATATTCTTTCGTTAGATCAAGTGGTTGCCCGGCAACTTTTACCCAGTTTAAACGCTTACCATTTTCATTACCAATGGTAAAGTTCACCTCCATACCATTAAAGCGGACGAACCAACCCCCAAAACGTTTGGAAGGATCTTTAGCAAACGCATTTTGTAATTCTTTTTCCAACCAATCATTCAATTGTTTTCCGGTAATCTTACCTGTTTTAGCTTCGCTGTTTACCGGTAACATATTCCATAAAAATTCTTTGGTAATAGTTGCTACACCGGTTTTAGGATCAACTGCTAAAGGCTGACAAAAACGAAAGCCGTTTGATAAAGCAATGTCCGGTTTAAACTTCCACATAATGGCATCCGTAATTAAATTGTCCATTGGTGTTTCCATCACGAAGTAACGCACTAACGGTGTTTTACTTGTGCCGATCACTCTTTGCAAATCTTGTTTAAATGGTTCATAGGCTTTATCTACCAAAGCCTGAACCGCTTTATCAGCCGGATATTTTACAGGATCTACATCTAATAATTGATAATTTGAACTTTCCAGTTTTCCATCTTTAATAACCAGATCTAATTTCCCCAGGAAAGAACCAAAAGCCCCGCACTCAATTACCTTAGTATATTTAGCTTGAATAGGTTCTCTTACGCGTTCGTGTGTATCAGCTCCTAATATGAAATCAACACCTTGTACCGCAGGATTATTTGCTAAACCAACCTGTTGCGCAAGTCCCATATGACAAGCCACTAATACAATGGCACAACCTTCTATTTCTTTAAGCTGTTTTACATACTTAGCGACATTCACATCAGCATGTTCAAATCGCAACCCTTCACTATAAGCCGGCGATTGACGTTTAGGAATTAAATGATCTGTATAACCAATAATACCTATTTTTACACCTGCAATATATTTTACCCAATAAGGTTGATACACTAATTGGTTATTATCTTCATCGGTTGTTTTATGCCACATGTTAGCGCAAATTTTTGCCGCATTCGCATGGCCCATGTCATACAACATTTTCTTTTTCTTGTATACTACTTCCCAGTTACCCGGCAACATTAAATCGTAGCCTAGTTTATTGAAGATAGGAATCAACGCTTCTCCTTCTGTTAAAGAGGCTACGGCATGACCATGAAAAAAATCTCCTCCGTCGTACAAAATCGTATTATTAGGATTTTCTTTTCTAAAGTGATCGATCATGGTTTTTAAAACTGCCATGCCTCCACGTTTTTTATAAACAGCTTGATTATTCTCCCAAAAAAATTCATCATGTGTATTTAATTGTGAATGAATATCTGTTGTGATCAAAACCGTGATTGTTTGCGAGGTTGTTTCAGAATTAGTATCAATTCCTTTTTCAAGATCCACTAACTTAGTTTCAGTAGCAAAGCTAGTTATAGGATTTAAAACAGCGGCTAAACCAACCAAAGCTGATTTTTTTAAAAAATCTCTACGTTCGTTATTTTGGTTTTCAGTATGATCTGATTTATTTTTTGCCATTGTTTAATAGTGCTAGTTTATCCTTAATTCCTTTATACGGCCCGTACTTATGTTGCTTTTCATCAAAGCCATCAACGTATGGACCAAAGGGATGATCAAATGGTTTTTCATTTATTTTAGGCCAGTCTTTTGAAATATTTTTTTTAGAACGAGGTTGAGAATTAACAAATGCCGCTACATCCCAGGCTTCTTCATCCGTTAACTGTGTGTTGTTATGAGAAGACCCTTGCGGCATATTACATTTTACAAACTTGGCGAAGTTGGATATTCTGTATAAACCCGCTCCATCATTGTAACTGAATTCTCCCCATAAAGGTGGATACGTGTATTCTGTTTTATCTGTGTTTAATTGTCCTTCTCCTTTTGGTTGGTGACAGCTTTGGCATTTTTCAGTGTAAACTGTTTTTCCTGTTTCAGGATTTACCGCACGTTTTAAAAAGGCCAGGTCTTTTAATCCGGAGCCTTCCGGTTTTTTACCTTTTACTACATCTTTTCCCAGCCAATAGATATAAGCCACAATGGCTTTCATTTCTTTAGAAGTGGTATCGATGGCTTTTCCGTTTAAACTCCGTTCAAAACAATCATTAACCCGTTTATAAATGTTTTCAATAGATCCTGATCTGGCTCTGTATTTAGGATACGTTGAAGCAACGGCGCTGTAGTTATTCCCAAATGTTTTTGTTCCTGCCTCTAAATGACAATTCTGGCAATTCATGCCATTGGTAGATGATTTGAATATTTTTCCATTTGCTCCATAATACAGGGCTGTGTGGGCAATTAATTCTTTACCATACATTATTAATTCTTTATTCTCACTTGTAAGGCTATTTGCATCAGGAGCCTGCCAGTACTTAACGGTATCAATCTGTTTTAAGGCTTCTAATTTAGCGGCATCCGTAAAATTTCCGTTCGAATCGGCCTGAGGATAGGTTACTGCTATTTTTTCTTTAGGAGAATAAGCAGGCAAGTAATTATATAATAAAACAGAAAGTACAACAATGATCATTAATAAAGCAATGATCACATTGATGAGTTTTGGAATAACCTGAGTTAAGTTATTATTGTCTTCGTTTTTCTGTTCAATCATAAAAAATTTTAATGTGGTAATTTTTCTTTAAAGTAACCATATACCCAGGTACCGGCAATGGCACTCAAAAAGGTAACAATCACTACGGTGAAACCACTTCCTATTTGTGCAAATAATGGTCCGGGGCAAGCACCTGTTATTGCCCAGCCAAGGCCAAACAGTAAACCGCCAATAATTTGCCCTTTATTAAATGTTTTAGGAGTTAAAATGATTTGTTCGCCATCCTTCGTTTTTACATTATATTTTTTAATAATGAAAACAGAAATAACACCAACAACTACTGCTGTACCAATTACACCATACATGTGAAATGAATCGAAACGAAACATTTCCTGTATACGAAACCAGCTAACAATTTCGGCCTTTACAAAAGTGATCCCAAACAAAATTCCTACAAAAGCATAAATTAAATTGGATGTCCACGGTTTTTTAATGTCTGAATTATTAACGCAAGTTTCTTTTAGGTCAAATTCATCATTCCCCTTAACCTGCATTTCTACTTGATTTGTATTCATTGTAACTTCTTTTAAAGATTAAGTAAATAAGGCAACACTAACCATGTCATAGCAAAACCACCAACCATAAAAGCAATGGTTGCAAACAAGGATGGTAATTGTAAATTAGATAATCCCATAATGGCATGTCCGCTTGTGCAACCACCGGCATAACGGGTTCCAAAACCAACCATAAAACCACCTACAACCATAAATATAAAACCACGCAACGTGAATAAGCTATCCCAACTAAATAGATCAGTTGGCATTAAATGGTTATAATCTTTAACGTTGCCAGCTTCTAAAGCATGTTTTGTGCTTTCGGCAACTATCATTGCATTGGGATTAGTTAATAAGAAAGAAGCAATGATTCCGCCAATGGCAATACCACCAACAAAAAACAAATTCCACGATTCTTTTTTCCAATCGTATTTAAAGAATTTAATATTTGCCGGAATACACGCTGCACAAATGTGACGTAAGGAAGAAGAAATCCCAAAAGATTTATTTCCAATGATTAAAAGTGCCGGAACCGTTAAGCCAATTAATATACCGGCTACGTACCATGGCCAGGGTTGTTTTAGTAATTCTAACATAGTTTTATTTATAATAAAAATCCCGCAGATTACGCTAATATACATGATTTTAATCGACGTATATCTTCGAAATTTGCGGGAAATTGGTTTCTTAATATGCTAACTTCTTCAGGTTTGCTTTTACGTTGTCGTTAGGCTCTACTAAAGGTAAACGTACGATTGCCTGTGTAATTTTTTTCTGAGCTAACACAAATTTAATCCCTCCCGGGTTTCCATCTGCAAATAATTGCTCGGTAATTTCCATTAATTTATAATGTAATTTTTGAGCTGTTTTAAAATCGTGTACTAAAGCAGAACGCACCATATCGCTAAAATCTTTCGGGTAAGCATTTGCCACCACCGAAATAACGCCATCTGCACCACTTGCTATTAGAGGTAATGTTAAGTTATCATCGCCGCTGATGATTAAAAAATTATCAGGACGGTGTTTAATAATCTTCATGCATTGTTCAATGTTTCCACTCGCTTCTTTAATGGCAACAATGTTTTTAAATTCATTTGCCAAACGAATGGTGGTATCCCATGCAATATTTGAAGCAGTACGTCCCGGAACGTTATATAAAATAATAGGTAAAGGGCTGGCTTTGGATAAAGCCTTGTAATGCTGGTAAATACCTTCCTGCGACGGTTTATTATAATAAGGTGAAACCGAGAGTATAGCCGAAAAAGCCGACAGATCATCTTTCTTTAATGTTTCAACCAGTTCGGCAGTGTTGTTCCCTCCTACCCCTAATACTAACGGTATACGCTTTTTAGTTGCCTGGATGATATGAGTAATAACCTGTTGTTTTTCTTCTTTAGATAAGGTTGCTGTTTCTCCTGTTGTACCTAATACAACAATGTACTCCACTCTTCCTTTTATTAAATGTTCTACTAATTTACTTAAGGCCGGATAATCAACCGCTCCTTTAGTTGTAAATGGCGTAACAATTGCTACTCCTGTTCCTGTAAAATTCATTGATTGTGCCATGAGTGTTAGGTTGTTTTAATCATATTCAAATATACAACTACTTGTTGTAAGTAATTAGAAATATTAATCGCTTTATCGCTGTCGATACTGATATCAAAAATAGGATCCTGAAAGCTGCTTACCTTGCATTTAGCCGTTATCAGTTTACTTAATCCTGTGGCTTTAAAGTGTGACGAATTCCCCAGGTTTATTAAGACGTCTATGGGTTTTACCTTAAATTTTTGCAAGGTTTCTTCTTTAGGAACACCAAAAAAACCGAATTGTTTTTTATCTAAAACAAGATGCTCGAAATGAGGCTTTGGAGCATGCTCAGCCCTTCCATTAT
>CAXVYS010000012.1:0-5596 GCA_963422675.2 Bacteroidia bacterium | reverse complement strand
AGGTGATTAATAAAGCAGAAGAAACACACCCTGAGAAGGTGCTAGCGCTTCACAAAAAAACAAGTGCTTATCTGCATATTGTAAAAAACAAAGGGATTAAAGACTGGTTATTTATTCCTGAAAAACAATCGTCTTTAAATTACGTAAATGTATTTGCAAGAGTATTGTGTATCGTGTTAGCATTTCCTGTTTATATCCGTGGCTTAATGGGAAATATTATTCCTTACCTGTTAACCAATTATATTGTCAGAAAAAAAGTAAGGGTTGCTGAATTTAAAACGTCTTTTCGTTTAGGAGTCGGTTCCTTATTATTCCTGATATTTTATATCATGCAGTTCTTTATCGCGAAAGCCCTGGTACCCAATATTTGGTGGGCATTAGGAATTATTACGTCTTCCTTGCTGACAGGCTACTTTTGTTTATACTTATCTCCCTTTCGTAAAAAAACCAGGGGGATATACAGGACTATCCAATTAAGATCTACTAATCCTGAATTGTTTCATAAGTTAGTATCCAACAGAAAGGAAATCATTGAGCTGTTTAAAGAATTAATGTAAACTCCGTTGATCATTGTATTCAATAATTTTAAAATGCTATAATTTATAGCTATAAACTGCTCTGATTCGTTGTAATATTGTTTTATGGAATTTGGTAAACTGGCAAGCATCGATGATATTGATTTCAGGCTTCCTCCGGATCATGCAGGAACGTTAAAAGTATTAGGACAGGAAAAAACCAAACCCTGTAAAATAAACATTGCCTGCCCTATATGGGCTGAAGAAGGCTTTGTAGGCAAGATCTTTCCACCTAAAACAAAACGTAAAGACTTTTTAAAACAGTATTCAAAACAGTTTAATAGTATAGAATTAAACGTATCGCATTACAAGCCGCTTGATGTAGAAACGATACAACATTGGATGGACGTCACAGAAAGTGATTTCATTTTTTGTCCAAAAGTAAATCAAACCATTAGCCATACGCCTTTACTGATCTATAACGTTCAGTTATTTAAAGACCTGCTAAATTTACATAAGCAATTCAGGGAAAAACTGGGAATGCCTTTTTTACAATTGCCCAATTCATACGACAGCAGTAAAATGAATGACCTGCTTGATTTTTTAGATCAGGTAGCGATGAGTGGCTTTGCCATTGAGTTACGGCACGAATCGTGGTTTAAAGATGAGGCCGTGCTAAAGCAGGTTTGCAATTATTTTTATAAAAATAATATTACGTTTTTAATGACGGATGTATCGGGTCGCAGAGATGTGTTACACCAAAGGTTAACGACTAAAACAGCCTTTATTCGCTTTATTGCTAACGATCTGCATGAAAGTGATTTTAAAAGAATGAACGAATGGACTGATCGTTTGAAGTTATGGATTGATAACGGACTGGAACAAATTTACTTTTGCATACATACACCTAACAATGTATTACTCCCTGAACTGGTTATTTATTTTACGACTCAACTCACTAAAAAAACCGGGATCGCTGTCAGGATGCCAACAATTATTCCATTAGTTCAGAAGGATAATACATTATTTTAGCATCTGATTCTGCTCTCTCTTTTCTTTTTCCTTGATGAAAAAGAAACAAAAAATCAAGGTAATTCGCTAACTTCAATTCTTTTCTCACACAAAAAAGCCTTCCCTCTACCACCGAAAAAATTGCAGTTCGCACCGAATTACCAAAACAACCGCACTATTACCAATGTATGCAGTAATGTATTGCTGTACGAATACCTACATTGCTCTAACATACAATCCCTTAGTAATAGTAAAAATCCTTGATCCGCTTGTATAGAGGAAGGGTCCAACCGAAACGTACACCTATCAATACATCAAACCGTTGTTTGGTATCTGCCAGGCCTGTATCGTAATTATAGCCTCTTAAACTGTGCGTAAAGCCTTCATAAAATTCAATCCCGAAATTAAAGTTTGCCAAACGGTTATTACTTAAATACTGGTAACCGATGTATTGTGATAAAGCAAATCCACCGCTTAAACGATCATAGCCTTTTTTAAGATCGCCGTGTACGGCTGCTACTTTTTTATTGGCATCATAAAATTTGATCTTATGTTGCATCCACCCTGCTCCAACCGTAAAAAATAAACCCGAGTTTGGGTTATGCCCCAGTTTCGAAAACAGGTAACCAACATTGGCATAAATATTCCAGCCACGTTCCGTTAAACGTAAATCTGCCGGATAGCCTTCATTATCGGTTAATTGATGCTCATCGCCTACCCTGAAACTCTTTAAAACATCTTCGCGGATATTTCTTCCGAAAAAATAATTCACTTCTGTCCCAAATAAAACATTGTGTTTTGTTTTCCATGTAAAAGTCCCACCGGCACTTAAATTAGGGCCATAACGCTGTGCCAGGTCTTTTTGAGGCAATTGCCCGCTAAAGTGAACATCTACCATTAAAATACGAAAAGCAGAATCTTTCACTGACTGTGCTTTTGATAAAAACACGGCCATTAATAAGACACAGATAATACTAAAACTTTTATTTTTCATGTTAAGCTAACGAACGGTTTATCCTGTTATTGTATAGTTTGGGGATTACACAAAATTAGTGTTTCAAATTTATAGTATAAATTCAGGATAAGCAATTAAAAAAGGCCACGTCGGTACAATTATGTTCCCGAAACAGGTTCTATCCAGGCTGTTTTTCCCTAAAGGGAAACAAAAAAAGGCCGGATAAACCGGCCTTTCCATTTTATATGAAAACTTATTAAGCGTTTACACTTTTTAATACTTCTGCCATAGTTTTACCAATAGCTGCAGGGCTATCCACTACGTGGATTCCACATTCGCGCATAATATCCATTTTAGCTTGTGCTGTATCATCATGTCCACCAACAATAGCACCTGCGTGACCCATTGTACGTCCTTTTGGAGCAGTTTGCCCGGCGATAAAGCCTACAACCGGTTTTTTGTTTCCGTTTGCTTTGATCCAACGTGCTGCATCAGCTTCATAGCTTCCGCCAATTTCACCGATCATTACAATCGCATCTGTTTCAGGATCGTTCATTAATAATTCAACCGCATCACGGGTTGGTGTACCAATAATAGGATCTCCACCAATACCAATAGCTGTAGAAACACCTAAACCTGCTTTAGCAACCTGATCAGCTGCTTCGTAAGTTAAAGTTCCTGATTTAGAAACGATACCAATACGTCCTTTTTTGAAAACGAAACCAGGCATAATACCTACTTTCGCTTCGCCTGCCGTAATAACACCCGGACAATTTGGCCCGATTAAACGACATGTTTTTCCTTTAATATATTCTTTAACAGCAATCATATCCTTAACCGGAATACCTTCTGTAATACAGATAATCACTTTAATTCCCGCTTCAGCAGCTTCCATAATCGCATCTGCTGCAAAAGGAGCCGGTACAAAAATAATGGATACATCCGCTCCTGCTTTATCTACCGCTTCTTTCACGGTATTAAATACAGGTCTTTCCAAATGAGTTGTTCCCCCTTTACCCGGCGTTACACCACCTACTACATTCGTTCCATATTCTATCATTTGAGTAGCATGGAAAGTACCTTCTCCACCTGTAAAACCCTGAACTATTACTTTTGAATTTTTTCCGACTAAAACGCCCATATTATTAATTATTGAGTTAGTTACTTGTTGTCCCGATAGCTATCGGGATTAGTTTTTATTTACAGCGCTAATTTAAGGAAAATCCGTTACGGTGAAGCAAATATTTATAAATTTGTTTTCTACTTAACAATATATATGGCACACTATACCCTTAATAATGATACAATAGCAGCACTTTCTACTCCGCAGGGAGCAGGAGCTATTGCCGTAATACGGTTGAGCGGAAACCATGCCATTTCTATTACCGAGAAAATTGCTAAAACCAAGGCCTTAAAGCCCAAAGCCTTAGCAACTCAAAACAGCCATACCGCCCATTTTGCACTATTGGTTGAAAATGAGGTGATTATTGATGAAGTAGTGATTACCCTGTTTAAAGCCCCTAACAGTTATACAGGTGAAGAAATTGTTGAAATTGCCTGCCATGGTTCTGTTTTTATACAACAACAGATCTTACAATTGTTATTCAAATACGGTGCCCGCCCTGCGCAGGCTGGAGAATTTACCCTTCGCGCTTTCCTGAACGGAAAAATGGATCTTTCGCAGGCAGAAGCCGTGGCGGATTTGATTGCCAGTAATTCTGCCACCTCGCACCAGGTTGCTATGCAGCATATGCGTGGCGGCTTCAGTAATAAAATAGAGGTACTGAGAGAAAATTTAGTAAACTTTGCCTCTTTAATAGAACTGGAACTTGATTTTAGTGAAGAAGATGTGGAGTTTGCAGACCGCACCGATCTTAAAAAATTAATTCATACCATACAATCCATTATCGAAAAATTAATTTCCAGTTTTGAAGTGGGGAATGTGATTAAGAATGGTATTCCGGTAGCAATTGTTGGTAAGCCTAATGCCGGTAAATCAACCCTGTTAAATGTTTTGTTGGATGATGACCGGGCTATTGTAAGTGAAATACCCGGAACTACCCGCGATACCATTGAAGATGAATTAATTATTGAAGGTGTATTATTCCGTTTTATTGATACGGCAGGGATACGAACCACCACCGATGTGATAGAGCAAATTGGAGTTAATAAAGCCTTTGACGCGATTAAAAAATCGGCCATCATTATATACCTATTCGATACGCATGAGTTGAGCCGTGGTGACCTGGAACTGGAAATGACTTTGATTAAAGAACACATTGGTACCTCTCAGTTATTAGTGGTAGGTAATAAAATTGATTTTGAAAACCTGGAAGAACTTAAAAAAGAGTTTGAAGATGTGCCGTCCATTTTATTTATTTCGGCTAAGGAACAACGTTATATTGATGAACTCAAAAAAACGCTGGTTAATTTATTTGATACCCGCACTTTAAATACTACCGATACCATTGTTACCAACTCACGCCATGTGAATTCGTTAAATAAAGCGCACGAAGCCCTCCTTAAAGTAAATGAAGGCCTGAGCAGTAATATTGAAAGCGATTTTCTTGCGCTCGATATCCGCTATGCATTGGAAGCTCTTGGTGAGATCACCGGACAAGTAACCAATGAGGATTTACTGGATAATATTTTTTCTAAGTTTTGTATTGGGAAGTAAAGTAATACCTGAAATTTAATTAAATACTCATACAGTAGTACAACATATAACTACCAGCGTAATAAAAATCCCCAAATATCCAATAGCACACATGAGGTATTCATTTTTTTTATGCTTTCTCATCTTTTTATAATAGATTCCATGATCGATGATTTTATGTTAGATCATTTATTTTTTCGAGCATGTAACACCATCCAATACCTTGTAGCATTTTACGTTTATTGTATTTTTCATAATTATTATTTTTTATAAGATTATTACAAACTTGTTTAAATATCAAAGCCCTCAATCTACCATTGTTTATAGGGAATGGCTTTATTTTAATATAGAACACTTTGCCAAATAAACACCTATGTTATAATCACATGTGTTTCCTGTCTGATGCATATTACTTAACATAGGTTCATATATAAAGTTACTTCTAAACGAAACAGCATA
>CAXVYS010000011.1:0-81725 GCA_963422675.2 Bacteroidia bacterium | reverse complement strand
CAAATAAAAGTCTATAATAGTTATAAATAGAAGTTTAATAATTGAAAACAATCCTTCACCAAAAATTTATTTTTTTCATCACTTAGTACGCTTTATTTTTTTTAGTGTAGTAGTAAAAGATGATTTTATTTTAAAATTGTGGCTATAGTTATTTAATGTTTATGAATGTGCTCCTTAAATCGTTGGTACCATTGTGAAATTCGAGTATCTGTTTTAAAGTAAACACCTGAAATAGTATAAGAGAATTACAATTATTCTTATTACGTATACGTAGGATTACTTATAGCATCAACTTTTTGAAATAAAAATTTAGATAAAATTATGGAAAACTTGTTTTTGCATTTTACGAAATGCAGAGATTTAACGATTTAGTAATCTATTTATTTTGAGATGTAATAGGCGTTAATGCTTTAAACAGTGCATCATTAGCTGGTTGTAAAATAATATAGGTTGTTACTTCGAGGAGTAATGTATGTTGCTTGAAGTATTGTATCGACAAGTGTTCCCGATGTATTTTTTATTTCTATATTATTTTAATGTAACGCAAATCAGTATATATTTTCTTTTTACATCGTTAGACTTAACAAATTTAACATTGAATTTTGAACCGATTATAAAACAAGATAGTGTATCGAAATAATGTAGGAACTTCGACTGGACAAAGGCAAAAAAGTAGTTGTTATTCCGAACTTGATTCGGAATCTCATTAGATGCTGAATCATTCCGATAGCTATCGGAATCAGCATGACAAATGTTTAATTCCAAATTATTCTGATATACCGATTAAAACAAAAAGCCCGCTTATTTTTCAATAGCGGGCTTTTTAATATTTACAGTTTAAACTTAAATAACAATTTCATCCAGTTCTTTATTCAGAAAGTGATATTCCATAAATGAATAACTATCTGAACTGATAATTTTAATCCATTGTTTATTTTCGAAATACCATTTCCATTGTTTGCTTCTTAAGAAGCCGCCTTTTTTAAGGAAGCCCTCTATATAAGGATGTACGGATAAGGTAATGTCTTTGGCAGATTGTTCTTTGATGATAAAGCGTAACGCGTTTTCTATTTGCTCTACAAATAAAATGCTTGGCTGTACTTTTCCTGTTCCGTTACAACTAGGGCAGGTTTCTAAAACTTCTACATTTACTTCGGGGCGTAAACGCTGACGGGTAATTTGTATTAAACCGAACTTGCTTGGAGGCAAAATATTATGCCTGGCTCTGTCCGATTTCATTTCTTCTTTTAATTTATCAAACAGAAGTTTTCGGTTATCCGGATTATGAAGATCAATAAAATCGATTACAATAATCCCACCCATATCACGTAAACGTAATTGTCTGGCCACTTCAACGGCTGCTTCTAAATTTACTTCTAAAGCATTTTCTTCCTGGGATCTGTCGCTTTTAGCACGGTTACCGCTATTTACATCAAATACATGTAATGCTTCGGTATGTTCTACAACTAAATACGCACCGCTTTTCATAAATACGGTTTTGCCGAATAAGGATTTTATCTGGCGATCGATTCCGAAATTATCGAAAATAGGAACTTTACCGGTGTAGTGTTTTAAAATATCTACCTTATCGGGAGAAATAGTTTTAATATACGATTTAAGGTCTTCAAAAACTCTGTCGCTGTTTACATGAATGGCATTGAAAGAGGCATTTAAAAAATCACGTAAAATAGCATTAGTTCTGTCAACCTCACCTAATAAACGAAACGGTGGTTCTGAAGTTTGAAGGGCTTTAAAGCATTCGTCCCATTTAGAAATCAAATCTGCTAAATCGCCTTCTATATCAGAAACCGATTTACCCTCAGCGACTGTACGGATAATAACACCAAAGTTTTTAGGCTTAATGGTATGCATTAATTGTTTTAACCTTGTTTTTTCTTCGCTGCTCCTTATTTTAGAAGAAACAGAAATTTTATCAGAAAAAGGAATTAATACAATGTAACGACCGGCTAACGAAATTTCTGTGGTAATACGTGGTCCTTTAGAAGAGATGGGCTCTTTTGCCACTTGTACCAGAACAATCTGGCCTGGTTTAACGGCATCATTTATTTTACCGTCTTTATTAATGTCTCCTTCATTCTTAAAATACATTAAGTTGCTAACGTTCTGTTTACCTGAACGTACGGCATCTACATATTTTATTAATGAGTTAGCCTGCGGACCTAAATCCAGATAATGCAAAAATGCATCTTTCTCATATCCAACATCTACAAAGGCTGCGTTAAGTCCGGTCATTACCTTCTTAACTTTACCGAGGTAGATATCACCTACCGAAAATTTTATGTTATTTTTTTCCTTATGCAGTTCAATTAAACGCTTATCGTTTAATAAACCTATAACAACTTCGCTAGGTGTAGAATTTATTACTAGTTCTACATTCACCTTTAAATTTTTTATGGACCTTTTGTAAATACAGGCTATAAAAGCACGCACTTCCTCAAAAGGAAGTACTGTAAACTAAAAAAGATCCTTGTTTATATATAATTTCTTTACTCAAAATAATTATTAAGAGTAGTAGTATGCATAATAACACAATGGGACAAGATACCTGATCTCACCCATTGTGTTTTAATGTTTAAATAAAAAACGAGTTAGTTATCTAACTATTTTTTCTTATGACGGTTTTTTCTTAAACGTTTTTTACGTTTATGAGTAGCCATTTTATGTCTTTTTCTTTTTTTTCCGCTTGGCATAATGCTTAGGTTTTAAAATTTATATTATTAATTTATTTATTTTTTATGTTTTAAAGCTATTTTATTTTAAGCTTTAGTTGTTCAATGTATTTTAGTACTTCCTGCTTTGCTGTAGCATCCTGTGTTAACTGTGCATACTTTTCAAGCATTTCAATTGTTTTTGCATTTTGTCCTTGTTGTTCATACGCATCTGCTAAATGCAGGTATGCTTCTATGTACAAAGGATCAATTTTTAAAACCTTTTCGAAGCGTTTAATGGCTCTGTCCCATTGTCCTGATTTTACAGAGAAGAATGCAAAACTTAACTGAAGTTTCACATTATTGCTGTCAATTTTTTCAACTTCTCTCAACAATCCAATTCCTTTCATTGGGTCAGGACTTCCTTCAACATAACAAGCAGCCAATTGTATTTTAGCCTCTACGTTTTTTGGATTCTTATCCAATGCTTTTTGATAGCATCTCATAGCACTTTGATACAAAGCTCCAATTTCGTTCTCCTCTTTTATAAAGCGTACTGCGTAAAAATAACGATCTCCGGCTTTTAAGTAAGCCGAATCGGTTTGTTTACGTTCCGCTATTTTTTCCACATAATGGGCTGCGAAATCAGGACGTTTTAATCGATCCCAGAACTGAACTACAGGAACGTAAGCCGTATCAACTTTCAGTTTTTGTGCAGCAGCTAAAAGATCGTCGTAAGTGGTTTTTTCCTTAAGACCAAGTGCTTTGGTAGCTATTGTTAAAAAAGGGTCGAGAGTTGCTTCCGATCCATGATCGTGATCATGTTCTGCTGCTTCACCCATAGGAGTTTCCTCTTTTTGGGTATGCTTTTTTGGTGCAATAAATAAAAGAACGAATAAAACAACAGCTGTTATCGCTAAAATAATCTGTGTTTTACGTGCGGTTGTCATTACTCAACTTGTTTATTATCTAATGGCTCAGCCACTTTCACATTACGTTTTACTCTTTCAGAGAAGGTTTTAGCCGGTTTGAAAGCCGGAATAAAGTGTGCAGGAATGATAACAGTTGTATTTTTAGAGATATTACGGCCAACTTTTTCGGCACGTTTTTTCACTACAAAGGTTCCAAAACCGCGTAAATACACGTTTTTTCCTTCAGTCATAGAAGTACGAATCGATTTCATAAAAGCCTCTACGGTGGTTTGTACAACTATCTTTTCGATACCTGTTTTTTCTGAAATTTCGGTTACTATATCTGCTTTAGTCATTTACAAAATATTTAGAATCAACGATTTAAAAGTAAAAATCGGGCTGCAAATATAGTCTTTTTATTGTAAAGCAAAAATTTAAGTAAGATTTTTTAGACAAAAAAATAGCCTTTTTGTGCTCGTTTTCGATTAAACACACAAAAAGGCTTACTTAATTATTAGATTCGTATTATTAATCGTCTGTAGGCTCCGGTGCTTTTTTGGCTGCGGGCTTTTTGGCTTTGATTTTACCCGGCCATAATACGTTAATTAATTCATTATGTACCGATATCATAGAGGTACTGATCCCGTTAATGATGGTTACATCTTTACTAGAGTTGTTTTTCCAGGTACGTTTTACTTCTTCAAAAGTTCCGTCTTCCAACGTAATGTAACAACGCAATAATTTTTTATTTAATACTTCTGCCTTACCGCTATAACAGTTTGCTTTGCCACCTACCCTGGAAGTAATAATTACATCGGTATAAACTCCGTCAGCTACTTCTTCAGCGCCACGGGAGTCAAATTTTACAGACCATTTATTGTAGCAGTTGAGCTCTTCTGTTTGTGCTTTTAATTGAGATGCCGATAATGTAATACAAATAGCAAATAGTATCTTTTTAATCATATGCCTATTTTTTTTAAGAATGATAAATATACAATTTATCTTATAAAATAAATATTTATCAAAAAATAATTCAATAATTTGTTCATCCTTACTCTTTATTTTTTACCAAAAGAGTATTAACACCTTCCACCGAAAATAAAACGGTTTTGCCTTTAGCCCTGTAAGCATTGGTGTCCGACTCAAAAAGGTAGTAGTAATCATCCTGAGTCTTTAATCCTTTTCTATCGGCTTTGGTAAGCCATGTTAAGTGATGGGTGTACCTGTAAAAATTAGTGGTGGGTTCAAACAACCAGTTAATGCCTAGTGTTATTTGCCTTGGATGTTGCTCATATTCTTTGGTCAATATGTTAAGAACAGTTTTTGTTCCCGAATCATATTTCCATTCCTGGTAAAACCGCAAATTTATATTTCCCAAAAAATTTAGCATTAATAAAACAGAGAGTAAAATACTTAAAATAAGAGGCAACCATTTAACGTGTTTTTGAAACACATAATGACTATAGAAGGCGAAGTTCAACATTAACAAAGGATAGATGAAGAGAGCAAAGCGGCCCGTATAAAAATCGTTATAAATAACGAAGTGTTGGATAAGGGATAATGCAATAATACCAAGAAGAATAAAATAAACAACGACCAAAGAACGGTGTTGCTCAAAAAACAATTCGTCCTTTTTGTAAAGGTGTTTTACAATTAAAAAAGTGATTAAAAGGAGCAGTATCACTAACGATACCAATAAACCACCATAAATACCCGGCGGGATGGCGGTTTCATAACTGACGCCTTTTATGATGGAGCCAAACGTGTCTTCTAAAAAACCTGTTTTACCGCCAAAATCCAACATCCCTTGTTTAGATATGCGGCGTAAGGGTTCATATAAAACAGCTGTAAAAATTGCCAAAGAAAATAAGTGAATGGAATTTAAGGAATAGAACCTGAACTTTTTTTCAGAGGAATCTTTCGCAAACCGCCCATCTATTAATTTAAGGAGGTTATAAGTAATAAGTGCAGCAACGTAATAATTCAATAAAGAAAAATTACTTAACACAGCAAAAAAGGCACCGGCATTAAACAGAATGAGGTCTTTGCGTTGATTGGTTTTAAAATGTTCTATAAGATGGTAAAGACTCATCAGCATAAATGCGAAGGATAGCCCGTAACCCCTCGCAAGGCTGAAAAAATCGATGAGCATGGTGTTACATAGCAAGCTGATAAAACAAGGAATGAGTAATACAAGAGAGATTCTTTTTAAAAGTTTAAAACAGTAAATTAAATACATGAAGCAGGCTATGATATTGGGTAAGCGCAAGGCCAGTTCTGAATTTCCAAACAAGCCTTCGGAATATTTTATAAGTACAGTATTTAAAATGTGGTTATTGGTGTAAGGATGTTTGTAAGATATAATATCCATAAAAGGTTCATGAACGTAATTTAAATAGGTGAAGCTTTCATCGTGTGTAAAGGATGTGGCATGAGCTTTTAATACGACATAGATAAGTAACAAAATACTGATGATTGCTGCAAGGCAATAGATCAACGGATGTTTTATGGAACCGACTTTTATCAAAACAGATTAAAGGTGCGGAAACAAATTTAGATTACAAAAAAATAATAATTTCCGGATCATGCGTCAAAGCCCCCTAAAATTGGGGTAAAAGAAACAATGCTATAATTTGTAGCATCGCTCTGCTTGTTTTTGTTGTTATTTTGCCCGAAAATTAATTAAGATGTTGGTAAAAACTTTTGGGAGCGCGGTGCATGGCATAACGGCTACTACAGTAACAGTAGAGGTAAACATAAGCCAGGGAATAAATTTTTATTTGGTAGGCTTACCGGATAGTGCTGTTAAAGAAAGCCACCAGCGGATTGATGCTGCTTTAAAAAATAATGATCTTAAAATTCCCGGGAAGCAAATCACCATTAATATGGCGCCAGCGGATATCAGGAAAGAAGGTTCTGCCTATGATTTAACTATTGCTGTTGGCATCCTGGCAGCTTCCGAGCAAATTACGGCAGAAGAAGTTTCTCATTACATTATTATGGGAGAGCTGTCCCTTGATGGGGAATTAAGGCCTATTAAAGGAACTTTACCCATTGCCATTAAAGCAAAACAGGAAGGGTTTAAAGGACTGATTTTACCGGAAGAAAATGCCAAAGAGGCGGCAGTAGTGGATGGATTGGATGTTTACGGCGTAAGTAACCTTAAACAGGTGATAGGATTTTTTAACGGGACTGATATATTGGAAACTACAAAAATTGACATCCAACAGGAATTTCTTTCACGGTTGGATGATCTTGAATTTGATTTTTCGGATGTAAAAGGACAGGAAAACATTAAACGTGCTTTGGAAATTGCGGCTGCGGGCGGACATAATGTGATATTGATTGGCCCTCCCGGTGCAGGTAAAACAATGTTGAGTAAACGAATGCCATCTATATTGCCACCTTTAACCCTCGATGAAGCCCTAGAAACTACTAAAATCCATAGCGTTGCAGGCAAAACGGCTAAAATACAAGGTCTTGTTACCAAGCGCCCTTTTAGGGCTCCTCATCACACAATTTCTGATGTGGCACTCGTTGGAGGAGGAATGAATGCCCAGCCCGGAGAAATTTCTCTGGCACATAATGGGGTTTTGTTTTTAGATGAGTTGCCTGAATTTAAACGAACGGTATTAGAGGTAATGCGCCAACCGTTAGAAGATAGAATTGTAAGTATTTCGAGAGCGCGTTTCAGCGTGGAATATCCTGCGAGCTTTATGCTCATGGCCAGCATGAATCCCTGTCCTTGCGGGTATTATAACCACCCCGAAAAAGATTGTGTTTGCGCACCGGGTATTGTACAAAAATATTTGAATAAAATTTCAGGACCATTGCTGGATAGGATCGACCTGCACGTTGAGGTAACACCTGTTCCTTTCAGCGAGTTAAGTAAGGCACAACAATCGGAAACCAGTAAAGAGATAAGAGCCCGTGTTATTATTGCAAGACAAATACAAACAGACCGTTATAAAACGGCGGATGGTATTTATTGTAATGCTCAAATGCGGAGTAAAGATTTGCGAACCTATTGTTCTCTGGATGAAGCAAGTAATACACTTTTAAAAACCGCCATGGAACGTTTAGGTTTATCGGCACGCGCTTACGATAGAATATTAAAAGTGGCGAGAACCATTGCTGATCTCGATCATACAACAACCATACAAACTAACCACATCGCCGAAGCTATCCAATATAGAAGCCTCGACAGAGATGGCTGGGCAGGTTAAAAAACAATTAAACAATTATTAAACTATAAAATGGTATAGCCACAGGGTTTATTAAAAAGTTATTTGTAAAAAAATTGTTTAACAGATGATTTATTGAAACAATATAATGTGTAATATTAGGCCGACCTTTTGGACCTATATGTTACTGACCTTTTTTAAACGTTTACCTATTATTGCTGGATTTCTAACTACAACCACGGGAGTTTATGCCCAGCCAGCAAATAATGATTGTAGTGGAGCAATCAATCTTACAACCGGAACAACCTGTTCCAATATTACAGGAAATATAACAGGTGCCACACAATCTTTAGCAGGATGTACAGGTAATGCAAATGACGATATATGGTATAGCTTTACAGCTACTGCTTCTACAGCAACCATAACAGTTAAAGGAGCTGCGTCTTTTAATCCGGTTGTTCAAACATTTTCAACCTGTGGCGGCGCTTCACTTGGTTGTGTTAATAATAATGGGTCGGGTGGTACCGAAACCCAAAATCTTTCCGGTTTAACTCCCGGTAACACCTATTGGGTGAGGGTGTATGATTTTAATAATGGTACACCTGCCAATCCAACATTTCAAATTTGTGTAACAGTTCCGCCATTACCTACGCCACAGGATTGTGGTGGGGGCTTATCTGTTTGCGCCAATGCTCCTTTTGCCGGAAATCCAAATGGTTCAGGAACAGTTAACGATGCCACCGGGGCTAATTTCGGCTGCCTTGTTGGTGGCGAACATCAATCGTCATGGTACTATTTTTCACCCATCAGTACAGGTACTCTGGGCCTTACGATTACCCCCAGTAGTACAAGTACCGATTACGATTGGGCTATCTGGGGACCGGTTGCAACTATTTCCTGCCCGTTAACGATGGCTCCGGTCAGGTGTTCTTCGGCAAACGGAAACAATACTGCTGCAAATATTACAGGATTAGGTAATGGCGCTGCTGATCTTACAGAAGGCTCAGGTGGTGATGGATGGGTAAAAGCACTTAATGTGATAGCCGGCGAAAAATATATTATGCTACTCGATAACTGGACCGCTACCAGTAGCCCTTTTACACTGACATGGCAGCTGGGTGGAGGCGCGTCTTTGGATTGTGCTCCTTTGCCTATTGGCCTTACAGAATTTACAGGTGATAAAGAAAAAGAGGAAGTACTTTTAAAATGGGTAACGGCTACAGAAGTAAACAACGATTATTTTACAGTTGAAAAATCATATGACGTTATTTCTTTCGAAGAAATAGGAACGGTAAAAGGGGCAGGTAATAGTTCCTCCTTTAAATATTATAATCTGGTGGATCCTAAGCCACAGGTTGGTATTAATTACTACCGCTTAAAGCAAACCGATTACAATGGGAAGTATACTTATTCACGGGTGATCTCTGTAGAGTTTTCAAAACAGAATGTGCTAATGAATAATATTTATCCCAATCCCACAACACATCATATTTATTTTGATTTTTATTCACCTGTTGGTGGAACAGCTCATATTCAGCTGATCGATTATATGGGCAAGCTTGTTAGCGATGAATATAAACAGTTGGAAGAAGGCAAATCTGTGATTAATGTGGATATGAGCGATTTTTCGCAGGGAATTTATTCATTGGTAGTCATGTTCGATAAAGTAGGTTACAGCTCAGTAAATAAAGTGATTAAACAATAGAACTTACTGTTTAATCACCGTAATTTGAATAGGATCATATTTAGATCAGCTACCGAATAATTGTAGCTCCTTTAAGAAATAGTTATTTCAAGGTGCATTTATATTCTTTGTCTCCCTTACTGTTAGTTGTAAGTTCAAGGGGAGGAGCGGAGTTTACAATGGTTTCATTATATGGCTCTTTGTAGCTGATACAATTTTGTTTGGCGGTGCGTTTGTTCACATCCATAATGGTTTTATCATCCATCTGCACATCAGTAACAGGAGTGGTAAAGGAAGTATCAATAATTGGCACATTTCCCAATATAGGAACAGAATAAGTAAGGGCTGCTGTGGTGGTTGATGTGCCTGTTTTGGTAACAGTACATGAACAGGTACGGTCTTTTTTGCAAGATATTAGAACCGCTGACATAACAGCTGCTATAAATAGAATGTGTTTCATATAGGAGGAATTTATTTTAAAGATACTTCTTTTTTACAAATTCACAGAACTATTATTCCGGTTCAAACACAATGTTTTTCCCCCGTGTTCCTCTCCATCTGTAACGTTTTGTCTGCGTTTCAGTAATTGGTTTAAAATTTTCAACCTTTGCGGATGATGGATCAATTACTGGATAAACATCATCTATTTTTTTAAGAATTTTAATTAAAAAAGGAATATGAGTGATGGGTAATTTAAAACGTTTCTTCGTAAAACGCGTTAATAAATTAGATTGAAAAGGATCTGTGGCTACAGCAATGTTTGTAAAGCCCAGCTTTTTTGCCAATACATAAGAATTGTAAATGTTTTCGGTACTGTGCTCCGCTTTTTCTTCTGTATAGATGTGTTCTTTTGGTGTTCCTAAAGCCTCTGCATATAAAGCCATTATTTTTGCTTCCACATAAGGTGTATAAACAGCAGCTCCTGAAAAGATTACATTTTTGGCTATCCCGTTTTTAATAAGATAATCGGCCCAAATAACCCGCCCTTTCATTTTAGTATCCCATTCTTTTCCGTTAAAAGGCACTCCCGGTACAATAACCACATCATAAGGTTTATTGGCTAATGCCCGCTTATACAGTTTTGCAGGTAACGGTCGGAAAAATGCACAGCTGCTAAATAGCGCTGAAAGGAGCACTGTACCTGCAAAATATTTGAAAAAGGAATAATTCAAAACAATAACCAATTAATCAAATATAGGATAATTTTAAATCGTAGCAGGTAGGGGAATGTAAAATAGCAGTTATGTCATAAACATTTTTAAATATTCGATGTTTACTTTGTAAATTTGCTCAGGTGCCAATACAATATGCCATAAAAGATCTGGAAAGACTTTCCGGAATTAAAGCCCATACTTTACGGATTTGGGAATTGCGTTATGGCATCTTAAAACCTGAGAGATCCTGTACAAATATTCGTTGCTATACGTCCGACGATCTCAAGCGTATTCTAAACATTTCCCTGTTAAATAATAACGGCTATAAAATTTCTAAAATAGCCACGTTTTTAGATGAAGAATTGGTGAAGCATGCACAGTCTATTTTAAATACATACGGCAAAGAATCCGACCAGATCGATAACCTGGTACTATGTATGATGGAAATGGATGAGGTAAAATTTGAAGCAACCATTTGTAAATGCATTGCACATTTTGGTTTTGAAAATACCATGGAGCGAATCATTTTTCCCTTTATGCGGCACATAGGCAGTATGTGGCAAATAGGAATTATAAATTGTGCCCAGGAACATTTTATCTCTCAGTTAATCAAACAAAAAATAATTGTAGGGATAGATAATCTTCCCAATCAACAAACACCGGATACAAAAACATTTGTATTGTACCTTCCAAGTAAGGAGCTTCACGAAATGGGATTGTTGTATTGCAAATACCTTATAAAAGCACGCGGCCACAAATGCCTGTATTTAGGGCAATCTGTACCGATGTGTGATTTAAAGAACATATCAGAAAATATTACTCCCGAAATAATCGTTACTATTTTTACAACACCTGCCGAAGATTATACCCTGCAACAGTATATGATTAATCTTGGAACCTGTTTCCAGCAATGTAAAATCATGGTATCAGGCCGTTTATTTTTCGAGAGTACAGAACATATTGATCTCCCAAAAAATGTTATTTTGTTCGAAACCTACGAACAGTTTAAAAATATGCTCTAGTTTTATACATTTGTATAGAATGTATACACGTATTTTTATCATATTGCTAAGCTGTTTAAGTTTCTTTTCCTGTAAGCCTGAACATGAGGAGGATCCAACACCGCCCGATTATGTATTGGAAGAACAAACCTTTATAAACGTATTAACCGATTGTTATTTGGGAGAAGGTGCAGCAGGAATAAATGTAAAAAATGTAAGCGGGGAGAAATATGATTCGACCTATATTTTTAATCCTTTTAAAGATAACGGTATCACAAAAGCGCAGCTTGATACCACAATTGTTTACTATGCCCATTATCCTAAAAAACTAAAAAAAATCTACGAAAAAATACTGGATAATTTAAGCCGTATACAGGCTATTGGCTTTCTTGGTGGGAATAGTAATAAAAACGATCCTGATAAATACAAAAGCAAAGATATCCTGTTTTATTATACCGAATCGAAAAGAGATTCTGTTATAAATGCCGGAAAGCTTTTCGGATATAGCCTTAACGTTTCATACGGGTTTAAAAAGTAGTATATGGACAATTCATTACATACCATTAAGCAACTTGCTGCTAAATATGTTGAAGAGGTAATTTCCATAAGACGCCACATTCATCAGCATCCTGAGCTTTCTTTCGAAGAGTATAATACCTCTGCGTTTGTATGTTCTGTTTTAGATAAATACCATATTGACTATAAAAAAGGGATTGTAAAAACAGGTATTGTTGCCCTGATCAAAGGAAAAAATCCCAATAAAAAAACAATTTTATTAAGAGCCGATCTGGATGCGTTACCTATAGAAGAAAAAAATACTGTAGACTATAAGTCTCAAAACGTAGGAGTAATGCATGCCTGTGGGCATGATGTACACACGGCTTCTGTATTAGGAACAGCTATTATTTTAAATGAATTAAAAGATAGTTTTGAAGGAACAGTTAAAATTATGTTTCAGCCCGGGGAAGAAGTATTACCGGGAGGCTCATCCTTGATGATAGCGGAAGGTGTACTGGAAAATCCTGTTGTTGATCTGGCAATTGCACAGCACGTATTTCCGAGTATGGAAGTTGGTAAAGTTGGTTTCAGAAAAGGAATGTATATGGCAAGCACCGACGAGCTTCATATAACTATTACAGGTAAAGGTGGTCATGCGGCCATGGCTGGCGAATATAATAACCCGTTGGTAGTAGCGGCACATATTATTACAGAAATTGAAAAACAATTTCCTTTTAACATTGATGCGGAAGGTGTAGCAAGAAATACCACGAACCAAATACCAACTGTAGTGGCTTTTGGTAAACTGGAAGCGAAAGGGGCTACAAACGTTATTCCCGAAAAAGTTTATATGGCCGGTACTTTGAGAACTATGGATGAAACATGGCGGAAAGAAGTAAAGCACACTATTACAACCATCATTAATGATACCTGCAAAAAGTACAATACGATAGCCGAAATAAATATCATTCACGGTTACCCGTTTTTGGTGAATGATGCTGCTGTAACAGAACGTTGCAAACAATGTGCGATTGACTATTTAGGTGTGGAAAATGTAGAAGACCTTCCCATACGTATGACAGCAGAGGACTTTGCGTATATTACCCAAAAAGCACCAAGTTGTTTTTACCGGCTAGGTACAGGCAATGCAGCTTTAAATATTACATCAGGCGTTCATACATCCACATTTAATATTGATGAAAAAGCACTTGAGATCTCTACGGGACTAATGGCCTGGATGGCTATTCAAAACTTTGTTTTATAATTGATTTTGTTAATTTATACATCAATAAAAGTAAAATAAGACTTTTTTTATTTTACTTTAGTGTACTGAAGGTAAAATAACGAATTTTTTATTTTACCTTTGTAAGAAAATAAATTAATGATACAAATAGAGAAATATGAGGCAGGCGAGATAAGGAAAGGAGTTGATTATAAGTATTTTATGCCAAATCTGATTAATTCAGAATGGTTTTGGACAGACCCTAAGCTGAATAAATTACTTGAAAATGCATCTTTTGAATTAGGTCAGTTGAACTCATTTGGGAAATTAGTACCAAATGTTAATTTATTTATTCATTTACATATTACTAAAGAGGCCGTAGTATCGAGCAAGATTGAAGGGACTCAAACTCATTTTGATGAGGCGTTTTTACAAAAGGAAAATATTAATCCTGAAAGAAAAGATGATTGGCAAGAAGTACAGAATTATACAGAGGCACTTAATAGTGCCATAGATGAATTAAAAAAACTTCCTATATCTTCAAGATTAATTTTGCAAACGCATAAAGTGTTAATGCAAGGTGTAAGAGGAGAAAATAAAACTCCCGGAGAATATCGTAAAAGTCAAAACTGGATAGGAGGAAAAAGTCTTTCAGATGCTGTATTTATACCCCCTCATTTTAGCCATTTAAATGAGCTTATTGGAGATTTGGAGAATTATATTCATAATGAAAATCTAGATATTCCATTATTAATTAAAATTGCTATAGTGCATTATCAGTTTGAAACAATACATCCTTTTTTAGATGGGAACGGTAGAATTGGAAGACTATTAATTACCTTATTTTTAATTGAAAAAAATGTATTAGATAAACCATTATTGTATTTATCTAGTTATTTTGAAAAAGATAAAAATCTTTATTATGATAATCTTACAAGAGTAAGAACACATAATGATATGTCACAATGGATAAAGTATTTTTTAGTTGGAATCGCTCAAACAGCTAAACAAGCAACACTAACTTTAGGCAATATAATTGAGTTGAAAACGCAACATGAAACGTTAATACATACTCAGTTTGGGAAAAGAATAAAAGCAGGACTGACACTTTATAATCATTTACTTAAACAGCCTTTGGTTACTATAAAAGAGGTGCAGGAAGTTTGTAAATTATCTCCAAAAGCGGCTGGTGATCTTATTAATGTGTTTGTTGAACAACGCATCTTAAAAGAGTTTACAGGGCAATTTAGAAATAGGATTTTTATGTATGAATCATACCTGAATCAGTTCAATGATTGATTCTAGTTATCATCCCCCTTCACAATTATTAAATCAAATGTGCTAGCTCAATCCAACTTAGCAATTTATCCGAACCCTTGTATAGATATGTTTTACGTGTCAGTAACCGATCAAAATGCATTAGGCTCCGAAATCTCTATTACCAATTCAATAGGAGAATTAATATGGGTGGAAAAGTTAAATTCATTAAACCAGGCTATCGCTGTAAATCATTTTTCCAAAGGTATTTACATAGTTAAAATTTCAAATAACCAATCTTCTTCAAGCAAAAAACTGATCATTAACTAAGAGTTTAGAAGCGTAGGGGATCAGTATAATCATCATCAGGAATTACAAATCCTGGTGGTGATTTTATTTTAAAAGTAATAATAGATCTATTTCAACCTTTTATACTTCTGAAATAAATAAGCCCCTGTAATCGTTGCTAAAAAGAACAACCATAACTTTAAAATTTCAGGCCATATTTCTTTAAGAGAGGAGTTACGTATAAACACCGCATAAAACGATTCGAGCCCCCAGTTTAACGGTGAAATTACGCTGATCGTTTTCATAATATCGGGCATCACAAAGGTTGGTACCCATAC
Source organism: Bacteroidia bacterium (assembly GCA_963422675.2). Lineage (GTDB taxonomy): Bacteria > Bacteroidota > Bacteroidia > B-17B0 > Aurantibacillaceae > UBA4416. Next base: position 66,519 of record CAXVYS010000011.1, on the reverse strand, counting down.
CCCGCCAATAGCTGCCAGTATAATAATAAACACAGCACCAAACAAAGAGGCCTGGTCGTGCGTAGTAGCAACTGTTCCTACCAGTAAGCCAAATCCTGTAGCAGCAAGGCCTGCAGATAGGGCAATTAAAAATAGCAGAGGTAAATTATCGCCAATGTTTAATTGAGGCATACCAAGTAAGGGCAATATAAATAAGCCAACGGAAAGCATCAGTGCAAATTGAATTAAACTCACAATAGTGTAGGTTAATAATTTTCCAAGAATCACAATAAAGTAAGATCCCGGCATCGTTAACAAACGAAAGGCACTTCCGTCTTCACGTTCCTTAATAATATTTCCGGCTAAAGGAATACAAATAAAGAACATGGCAAACAGTGTCCAGGCAGGCACATTATGTTGCACAGCGTTAGGAATAATGGTTGAATTATTATAAGAAGCATATTCCTCGGTTACAGAAACCAGGGGTGTATTTTCCATCGGTGAAGGGTTTGCATCCGGAAAAGATTCCCGCATTTTATCATTTAAAGCGCTTACCATTCCCTGCATTTCTATTTGAGAGATAATGCGTTCAATAGAATTACTAATGGTCGTTTTAAATGATTTTTTAGTAATGGGATCAAAAAATAAATTCAGGCGAATCATCGAAGTGTCAGTCTTTTCAGCCGTTTCAGTAGTATCTCCGCTAAAGCTGTTTAATAATTTAGCGACACGTGCCGTAGAACGTTCCCGTAATTTTTTGCTGGTATTTTCAGGAACGATAATACCTATGAAAAAATGACCCTGGGCAATTTCTTTTTTTACTTCTGCATTGGTCAATTGCTTTTTAGTAATCAGGAAAAATTTAGAATTCGTAATGTATTTTTCTAAGGTCTCAGATAAAGAATCATGATCTCTGTCCACAAACAATAACGGAACAGAAGATTCATTAACCGATTTAAAGGTGGAGTCCTGAATAAGTGTCATAATAAGAATCAACACGGTAGGCATAATAAAAGTAATAGCAAGTCCCGCTTTATCGCGGATCAACACTTTATACTCTTTATATAAACTATACAGCAGCTTCATTATTTATCCCTGAAATTATTTCCTGTTATTTTTAAATACACTTCTTCAATGCTTGAACTATTATTTTCTGCAATCAGTTCTTTTGTTTTTCCCTGTGTAATCAGTTTTCCATGATCAATAATAGCAATGTAATTACAAAAATCTTCCGCTTCTTCGAGGTGATGCGACGTGTATAAAATAGTCATACCTTTTTCACGGTTCAATGCTTTTAAACGGTCAATAATGGCCTGTTTCGATTGTACGTCAACACCTACGGTAGGTTCATCAAGGATCAATAATTGAGGATCGTGTAATAAACCCGCAATTAAATTTACCCGGCGTTTCATTCCGCCCGAGTAAGAAATTATTTTTTGATGCATGTTGGCCTCTAAACCTAACACAGAAAGATTTTCTTTTATTTTTTCTTTTAGCGAAGCCCCTTTTAATCCATACATATGGCCCAGAAACATCAGGTTTTCCCAGGCCGTTAATTTTGGATACAGTGCAATTTCCTGAGGCACCACACCAATTACCTGTTTCGATTCCCTGCTGTGGGTTTCATGCGTATGCCCATTAATATATATTTTTCCGCTGCTCGGTGGAAATAAACCACAGAGCATAGAGATCAGCGTTGTTTTTCCTGCACCGTTGGGCCCCAGTAAACCAAACACATCCCCTTTTTGTATCATCATGGAAAGATCGCTCACTGCGGGGCGTGGAGCTTCCTTGTACTGTTTGGAAACGTGTTGTATATCTACCAGAACACTCATGTTATGCAGTTTCCTGTAAAAAGATCTTCATTTCACAGCTGGCAACCAATTGGTTATTGCAGTAAGATTTTGCTTCAATAATAGATACATTCATCACCTGCGTTTTAGTAGACACTTCTGTTAAAAGTTCGTTACCTGATTCAGGAAGAAAATAAATGACAAGGTCTTTAATATTACCGATAAACCCTACTGCCGGTTGTGCATGATGTTTTACCGCCTCAAACCCCGCCCTGGATGCGGCAGTTTGCGCCATATTTTCTACAATACCCGATTCGGTTAAATGCTTTTGATGTGTTAAGATATGGTTATCATGAATGTCAAATCCGGTAATAACAGAAGCCTCATCTACTTTGTAAATTCTGCTGATCAACACAATAGGCGGACGTTGTGGAATGTAATTCAAAATAGAATCTGTATCAACTATGGCTTTATCTACTGTAATCATAAACTCATTTCTTTTATAACCACAAGGTAAACGCCTCGTGGTTAAGAATAGCCTACAAAAATAAGCATATATATGAGTTAGGCAACACGCATAAATAAAACAAAAAACCCATTCACCGGTAAGTGAATGGGTTTTAAAAATTATAATTTGCAGTAATTATTTTTGTTCAAATTTCTTGTAATCAGCCGGGATAGTTAATTTAGAAGCATCCACGTTTCCTTTTGTCATTTTAGAAACCTCTAACTTGCTCATGACTTTACCTTCGTTAATGGTTTTTTCTTCCGATAATAAAGGCATTGAACCTTTAGGCAGATCTTTGATCTGGTTAAAGTAAATGCTTTGCTTATCTTTTCTGTTCCATGCTTTTACCAAAGGCACGAAGAAATCATATTTTCCGGAAGCAACCCAATACGTAATTTCAGTATTTTCTTCTGTATTCTTTACAATATATTCTGCACATTTTTGCCCTTGTAACGTTTTTACATTAGTTCCTTTTGTTGTTACACAGGTTCCTTTAATCGTTGGAGTGGTTTCACTTTTATGCTCCCCCCAAACTTTACGAACGGGATTAACAAACATAATTTCATTTTTTGCAAGATTAAATACAAAACTACCTTCTACTTTGCCCGATTTACGACCAATTTGATCTAACTTAACATCATTACCTTTAACATAATAAATGTTTGTAGTTGTATCTCTGTTAGTTTCCATTTTAAATTCAATGGTTCCTTCATAGGTTTGCGCAACAGACGCTAGGCATAACGTCATACTTGCTACTAATAATTTTATTTTGTTCATTTAGGGATTGTTTTAAAATATTACACTAAACTAATTAAATTTAGTTACAATTAAAAATTATGGCAAATAATACTCAAAAAGGTAATATTGGCGAGGAAATAGCCACGGCACACTTGTTAAAACAAGGATATACTATTTTAGCGAAGAACTGGCGTCATCAGCATTTGGAAATTGATATTATTGCACAACTTAATCGTACGTTAGTAATAGTGGAAGTGAAGCTCAGAGCCAGTAATGCTTTTGGGGCACCGGAAGAATTTGTTACTAAATCGAAGCAAAAGAAACTCATTAAAGCGGCTGATTTTTACATTAAAGAGCAGGATATAAATTTTGAAACACGTTTTGATGTCATCTCTGTTATTCAAAACCCGCATGAATTAAATGTAGAACATATCATTGGGGCATTTTATCCAACTTTGTAATAGATACAATTAACTCTACTACTAGCGTGAATCATTATTTAATGTGAGTTATGGGTAATATTTAAAGCACCTAAAGTTAAGGCATAAGATTCTTTATGATCCGTTGTTTGTTCTTCACCATCCACAGATTTAACACCCACTTTATTGAGGTTATTCAACGTCTTTCCAGCTATTGCCCAAAAGCCCTGTTTCTTTTTAACGGGAATAATTTCATCATCATGTTCAGTAATAACTTCCACTACTGTTTTATGTGTTGTGTTAATCATACTTAAAAGAGGTTCTTCTTTTTTGGTAAGTACTTCCGGTTCCTGTACTGCAAGCTTAATAGATGACGTATCAGGTTTATTCAAGTTATCAGGATGGGTAGTTTGTTGAGAGTTAACAAGCACATTAGAAGCAGTAAGTATTTTTGTATTTAACGTGTTTGAGGCAGTTGTATTCTTGGCTTGTACACCTGAAGTATTCTCAGGCAAACCGGTTAAAGTACCTTGTTGTAATGAAGTAGAAGTCTTCTTTTGCGTTTTTTCCGGTGTTGAAATATGAGCCACGGTATTGGAAGGAATGACTTCCGGTTTGGATGGCCATAATAGATATAAAGAGATCAATAAGGCAACAGAGGCAGCAGCAGCGAATTGAGTTCCGGAAACATTAAACCATATAACTTTAGGCTTGCGGTTTAAACTTTGTTTATCTGTAAAAACCACTGAAGTATCTGCTTGGGCAATGGTAGCCTGGTAAAGCTTTAATTCGTTGGCGAGCGTTGTATTCACTGTGCAGCTTTTTTCAACTTCTGTTTTTTCTTCAAGGGTTAATTGTTGTTCAACGTATGCAATAAATTGTTCAGCCGAAACAAGATCTGTTTCTGTTTTTTTTATAGTTTCTTTATCGGTAAAAAAAATGGATTGGTTATCAGCCACATTGAATGAAAGGTCTTCTATATCAATAGCAAGCTCCGGATGTTCCATCATAAATACTTCCAGATTCAACCGGTCTTCGCCGGTTAAATTCCCTTCGCTAAGGTCCAGCAAAAAGGCTTCGTAATTATGTATCGTTATGTTATTCATTAAATCACCACCTCCATTTTTCCAATATAATTTTTCAAAAAAGCCCTCGCTCTAAAAATATAAACCTTTACCTGGCTCTCACTCAAATTAGTTATTTTGCCAATCTCAGCATAATCATACCCTTCATAATCTCTCAGTAATACAACACTCTTCTGTATTTCCGGTAATTTATCCAAGGCAAAATTTAAAATTTCTTTTGTATCAGAATAATGATTTTCATGCTTCAGCGTGCTTTCCACCACCTCATTATAATTTCCCTGTTTTTTTGCCTTTCTTGTATGATCTACCAGGGTATGGTGTGCGGTTGTAAATAAATACGATTTAGCATTGGTACTTTCAATGTCGTTTACTTTTCGCCATATTTTTTCATAGGTATCCTGTACAATATCTTTGGCCACGTCGGTATCTCTTATATGCTTTAAAATAAAGCGATATAAGTTATCAGAGTACTGATCTACACAAGTATTAAATTCGATTACCGTCACAGTTTACAAGCATAGAACGTTTGTAAGCACTAAAAAGTTACAGGAGATATAAAAACAAAACCCTCTGATTATCAGAGGGTTTAGATGTTTTTTAATTAGGAGATCAGTTTTATTTTTTGTCCAACTTTCAGTTGAGCGTTCTTTTTCAGATTATTATTATCTATCAATTTTTCGACGCTGATATGGTATTTTTTAGAGATGCTGTACAACGTTTCTCCTTTTTGTACTTTATGCATTTCCGATTGAACCGACGCATCGGCTAACTTTTGTTTAGCAGTAGTATCTGCTTTGGCTTTAGTAGAGGCTACATTTGTTTGCGGATTTTTAGGAGCATCTGTTGGTTTTACCGGTACCGAAGTTTCAACAGGTACATCTTGTCTTACATACACAATCAGCTTTTTACCGGCTCTTATTCCTTTTTTACCAATATAGTTCCACGATTTAAGGTCGGCAACAGTTACACCATATTTTCGGGCGATAGTACTTATTTTTTCTCCGTTACGTACGGTATGTGTTTTTTGAACTTCTTTTACAGCAAGTGTGCTTTCTGAGGCAATTAATTGTTGTGACTTAATAGCCGCATAAATATCTGTTTCGTTTGCCAGAAAGGTTCCAATTTTAGCTTTTGGTAACGTTAACATATTACCACCTGCCGGAATCATACCTTTACGGTATTGAGGATTGAAATAAGTAATCTCATCAACCGGAACATCCAAAGCTGCAGAAATTTGAGTAAAGGTCATCGGCTCTTTTACAACAGCCGTATCTACTTCAAAGTAAGTTTTACGAGGTACAGAAGCATAAATGTTATGTTCTGTAGGGTAATTCATAATATAATTAGCTGCAATAAAAGCAGGCACATAAGCCTGTGTTTCTGCAGGTAAGTAAGGTCTTATTTCCCAGTATGTTTTTTTACCACCACTTCTGCGAATGGCTTTACTAATGGTTCCCGGGCCGGCATTATAAGCCGCCAACACCATTTGCCAGTCGCCAAACATATTGTATAAGCTTTGTAAATATTCAGCTGCTGCCTCCGTTGCTTTGTACACATCCGAACGATCATCGGTATAAGAGTTTACATTTAACCCATACATTTTACCGGTAGGATACATAAATTGCCACAAGCCTGTTGCTCCGCATTTCGAACGGGCATTAGGGTTTAAAGCCGATTCAATAACCGCTAAATGTTTCAGTTCTAAAGGAATATTATGTTTGTCGAAAATTTCTTCGAACATAGGATAGTACAATTGGGATAAGCCCATCATACGGCTCACCAATTGGCGTCTGCGAACAGAATACAAATCGATAAATCCTTTTACGTGTGGATTATATACTAAATCGAAGGGTGAGTTGGCATCTAATTTTGCCAAACGGCTTTCGTAAATAAAGTCCTCAAATCTTGGAACACTGTCTTCGGCGTACTTGTATTTATTTGTTTTTGGGTATACAGGTTTTAACAATGCTTTTTCAAGGACTTTCTGGTTAGCCAAACTATCGAGCATAGCCGCTACCGGATTGTCAGTCATTGTAAGATTGTTTTGCCCAAACAAACTACCTGTAGCCAAAACAGACACATATAGTGCTTTTTGGAATGTTTTTTTGAATATTGTCAGCATCAGGTTTGTTTTTCTTTAGTATAACGATGTAATTTACAAAACGTTACATCTTATTTGAGATAATAATACAATAATAAAAAAATTATTCTAAAATCAAAAGTTAAAGTACTTTAATTTTTAACTTTACACCGTGAGAAACGACGATAAAGACGAACCCAAAGAGTATTTTGAACGTAATATTCTATTTGTAATAATTTTTATGGCTACAGGCCTTTTTTTAGACTGGCTGTGTATTCATTTATTAATGGATGTAAACCCTTGGGGAACTCTTGTTGGTGTGCCCGGAATGGTAATAACTCTTCAGGGTTTGTGGTTACTTGTAAATCCTTATGCGATTGTGTTTGAAGACAGGCTCGAAATAAAACGGAATTTTATTTATAATAAAGAGTTTTACTTTCTTGATACTAAAAGGTTGGAAAACAGAAAACCGGGATCTGTAGTGATGGTATACAATGATGAAGAAAAAGAAATGCTTCCTTTACTTGGTATGAGGGCATCTCACAAAGATAAGTTCCATGAAAAACTTGCCGAAAAAATTGCTCAGAGTGTTTCCAAAAGAGATTTTTAATCATGAAAAATAAAAAGCTCCTCTTCTTTGTCATTCTTTTGTTTCCGGCATTATTCAAGATTATTTTAGAATTCACCACCATTAACTCTAAAAAACTTCCCTATTATGGCCCAAAGGAACTGGCCGGAAAAGATACTGTTTATTACAAAGTAGCATCAGGTTTCAAGACTCTTTTATCTGAAAAAAACAGTGACCCCGTTTTAACGGATTTTGACCTCGATACAGTGAAATACCCTTTATTTGCTGTGAGTTTCATTAAGCCTTCCTATAAAAGCGATAATTACCGGATGGCAGGCCTAAGCGAATATGCCCAATATAAAAAAGAGAAGATCAAGCACATTCCTTTTGTTATTGTAACGCCCTGTACCGGGGCAAACGACAGCACCTGTTTAAACGAATTTGAAAAATTAAAGATTGGAAATCCCAATATTTTAACCCTGTTCTGGAAACCACAGTCTTTCGACAGTTTAAATTTAACGTTCTTTAAAGGTAAGCCGGTGTATATTGATTACAGTTTTTTTGTTTTAGTTGATAAAAACCGTCACATTCGCGGTTATTACGATGCCCGTTACGTTTCGGAAATTAAACGCCTAACCGAAGAGTACCAGCACATGCGTTTGAAAGAAGAAAAACAAAAGATCATTAAAGATAACCAAATAGAAAGTAAATAGATCATGCGCCAATTATTAGTAATCCTTTTTTTTAGCATAGTGGTTGTGGCTTGCAATACAGCTTCTGATAAAGATAAGAAACCAACCTTGCCAATCATTGGCGAAAAAACGGTGTCGGGTTCTGATACGGTGTATCACACCATTCAGCCTTTTTTCTTTATAAACCAGTACAACGAAAAAATTACTGAAAAAACAGTTGAAAATAAAATCTATGTTGCCGATTTCTTTTTTGCGACTTGCCAGAGCATTTGCCCGCAAATGAGCTCGCAGCTTGTAAATGTGCAAAAGGCGTTTAAAGCAGATAAAGATGTTTTAATCTTGTCGCATACGGTAAACCCAATGCATGATACGGTAGAAGTATTAAAGGGCTATGCTCAAAGTTATGGTGCTCAAAAAGATAAATGGCATTTTTTAACCGGCAATAAAAAGGACATTTACGCCATGGCTAAAAACAGTTATCTTATAAATGCGTTAGAAGATGATGGAACGCCTGAAGGATTTCTTCACAGTGAATTATTTATTTTGGTAGATACTAAAAAACGAATCAGGGGAATGTATGATGGAATCGATTCTGTAGCCGTTGCTAAATTAATAAGTGATATCAAACTCTTAAAACAGGAAATAGATTAATGAAAGGGTTTTTGCTTGCCATATGCTGTGCATTAGCCTCATCACTGTTTTCCGAAACCAAAACAGTCACCATTTATTATATAGATAGTTGCCAAAACATTCTTTCATCCGAACCAATAGAAATTGAAGGGATCGAATCTTGTTTAGGCGAAAAACCGAATCCTGTTTTCCAGCTGTTTCGAAAAAAGCAACACCTTAATAAACGCATTACAGCGGCTGTATTAGCTTTTCCTTTTCCTTTTGGTATTGTTGGTTTGCATAGGATTTATCTTGGCACCAAACCTTATGTACCTGTTGCATACATTGCCACATTAGGGGGCGTTTTTGGAATACTGCCTTTTATTGATTTTTGTGCTATTACTTTTGATAAAGATTTTGACCGTTACAGAGATAATGGGCAAATATTTATGTGGTTAAAGCATTAATTTGAAAATAATATCTATTTTTATTAAAAATATTAAATGTCTTACTGTCTAAAAACGATCATATAACTGATTAAATATTAAACAGTTGTATTTTTTGCAACAGGTGTACACACCTTTGCAACATCTGTAAACGACATTTTTTATTTTTGAAACTTATTTTGTGACATAGAAAAAACTTAAAAACCTAATATGATGAAAAAAGTAATTTTAGCATTGGCACTAGTCGTTTCTGTAGGAAATACAGTTAGCGCTCAAAAAACGGTAAAATATGAAAAACTGTTTTATACAGATTTGGCAAAAGAAACCAATGAAGTAAAAATAACAGTAGACAATGCGGTTTCTACTGCAGCAGAAACAAAGTTCAAATTAAAGATCACAAACCTTACCGGTGATTATATTATTTTGAAACCGGAAGAATGTGTTTTTACAATCAATGGTAAACAACTAAAACCAAAGGAAAAATGGCTGGTTATTAAGCCAAATGAATCGGATTTCAGGGTAATCAACATGAAAGGTACCGGCTTTAACGAAGTAAAATCTTATTCCTTTAGCGTAGAAGGGCTATATAATGTTTCTACTAAAGGAACTGTTATAAATGCTCCTAATTTTGATTTGCCGGCCTCTAAAAATGATTTTGAAGCAGGAGACTTTAAATGTACGGTATCAAACATTTATAAAGAATCTGATAAAACAGAAGCTAAATTCAAATGTGTGTATAACGGTAAAAAAGTAGGATTGATTCAAACCTCTAAAGCAACTGCCAAATTACCTGACGGAAAAGAATACGCGAATGCTAAATCAAAATCGGATATTACTTTGTTAATGAAAGGACAGGATGATAGCTTTACTGTAAAATGGGACAGAATGGAAGGCGGAAAAGCAATGGATATGCAAAAAGTACCTATGCTAATTATGTGGCATGAAACGTTTATGGAGTCTGATTTAATTAAGTTAAAAGCAGAAACCCTTAGTTTTGAATTTGACGAAGCAGGAACTACAGCTAAAAACAAGTAGTAATCATATAAACTAAAAAGCAGGATATAAATTTATATCCTGCTTTTTTTATGTCTTGATCGACTGTTTTATTCCTCTTCAAAGGTGTAAGAATATTTTCTCCACTTGTCAATTACCTGCTGCATATCATCAGGGATTTCGCTGTTAAAGAATATAGGTTCTTTTGTAATAGGATGTGTAATACCCAGTGTTTTAGCATGTAATGCCTGACGAGGTAATATTTCAAAACAGTTTTCAATGAACTGCTTGTATTTATTGCTTGGTAAGCCTTTTAAAACCCTGTCGCCACCATATTCATTATCATTAAATAAAGGATGTCCCAAATGTTTCATGTGTACCCGTATCTGATGCGTACGTCCTGTTTCAAGCTTGCATTCCACAACGGTTACATAACCAAAGCGTTCCAGCACTTTATAATGTGTAATCGCATGTTTACCATGCTCGCTGTCAGGAAAACAGGCCATTACTTTTCTGTTTTTCAAGTCACGGGCTACGTTACAGGTTATGGTACCACTATCTTCTTTCACATCTCCCCATACAATAGCAATGTATTTTCTATCCAGGTTTCTGTCAAAAAAATCTTTTGCCAAACGCGTCATTGCTAAATCTGTTTTAGCAATAATAATAATTCCTGAGGTGTTTTTATCGATACGGTGCACTAACCCCGGTCTGTCGATAGATAAATTTTCGGTTAGCTGTGTTCTTGATACCGGAAGGTTTTTAAAACGGTATGCCAGAGCATTTACCAATGTGCCACTGTAATGCCCAAAAGCCGGGTGAACTACCATTCCAGGTTCTTTATTTACGACACAGATATATTCGTCTTCATACACGACATTGATAGGAATATTTTCTGCTAAAATTTCAATATCACGCGGAGGCGTGGTCATTAAAACAGAAATTTCATCAAAAGGCTTAACTCGGTAGTTTGATTTTACAGGCTTGCCGTTTACTAAAATGCAATCGGCATCGCAGGCTTGCTGTAGCTTGGTACGTGTGGCATTGGCAATACGGGTCATTAAAAATTTATCAATGCGCAGCATTACCTGGCCTTTTTCAATTTTTATATTGTGGTGTTCGTAAAGTTCTTTTTCTTCATCACCGGATTCAACTTCTTCTGGTTCTTGGTTCATTATCGCGATATGATCAGTTTTTTAGGAGTAACGTTTAACGTACTGCTGTTTAAATGTACAAAATAAATACCATTGGGTAAATTACTAATATCAATAGTTTGCTCGGGTACAAAGGTAGTATTTAATACAACTTGTCCAATGGACGATGAAACCGTAATCGTGGCATTTTCGGTATTTAAGCCATAGGTTTCAAGTGTAATGCTATTTTGTGCAGGGTTAGGGTATAGGTTAACGTTGCTATGGGACTTAATTATTTGCTCTATACCAACCGGAACCGTGCATCCTAAAACAGGATTAATCATAAGAGATCCTTTAATGCTGGATTGCACCCACCCGCTTCCTATATCATAGAATAAAGCACTGGAATGATCATTATTTTTGTCGAAGCCAACATTGAGGGGCATATTAGAAACCTGTTGTATCCCAAAATAATAAGTGGCAGGGGCTAATAATATACAATGTTCCAAGGCATAAGTGGGCATTAGGTTATAATTACCCTGTAAATACATGGGGCGTTTGGTAATACTATCTCTGTATACAACATTTCCCGGCCCGTTACCCGCATCTGTCCATACCATTAATCTAAAGCTGGAGTTTATAATATTTTGCCCATTTGTGATCGGGTCAAAATACACCCGAATGGCTCTTAATGTATCAGCAACATTTACGGTATACCTCACCGCATTTTTGGCGCCTGTTGTATTGTTATAATATCCACCTTCCGCTGTACCATCATCATAGGCATAATAGGTGGAAAATTTTTGTATTTGAATTAGTGTATCATTTTCAGGGCAAACGTCAGGAGTAATGCTGCCTGTAGTGGATGAAAAAATGTGTTTGATGGTATAATAAGCAGTATCTGTTAGGGGTGACGGAATGGTATAAGTAACCGTGGGAGTAGCATGGGTTGGAGTTGTATTTAACCCAAACGGAACGTAAGAATCAATATTTGCAGGACCGGCGGTATAGGTATATACAGTTGCTAAATTTCTATCTTTTATAGTGTAATTATAATCCACATACCGTTGCACGTTGAAATTATTTCTCATGTAATTACCAATGCCGGTAGCCATTTCGGAAGCTATATATTGCCTGTATGGCATTGTGGAATAGTTTTTTAGAAAAGGAGTGCTCATGTATGCAAAGGTTACATCATCTCTCAATGTATCAAGGTGATTTCTACCTTTATCTATGTATACATAATCCACATGCCAGTGATCGAGACTACCACTTAAGGTCGCATTGTTTCTAAACCGGAACTGAAATAAGCTGTCGAAATACAGTGTATTATTTATAACGATGGTTGCCGCATGAAAAGAAGTATCCGATCCACTAGGGTTGTAACCCTTACGCCCCCATACTTTAACCCATTTATTTAAATCTGGCTGGTAAAAATCAACACATAACGAATCATTGGCTTCAGGGGCGTCGCCTCTTCCTTCGGCCTGGTAATAAAAGCTTAAGTACACACTGTCTGAAGGCTGATAAATAAACGAGCCCTTTTTTTTCAGGTTAACGGGCCTTGAAATCATTTTATCGGCAGGAGCTGAATTGGAAACTAAAGCGGTTAAATTGTAAGGGTATCCTTTTTTGTTAAGCCCGTCAAACGTAGCTACACCAATGCTTATAGGGGCAATAGGAAATGTATGGTTTACATATACGCCGCCCGAATCCAGCCATTTATTAACATCAGGTTTAGGTGATTTGGTAGAGTAAGAAAAGTCATCAAAAAAGGGGAGATCCAAAACAGCTACCGTTGTGGTTGTTCGGGCGATTTGTTTGGTTTCAGGAGTCGATATCTGCTGGGAATTAGCACTCAATGGCATTAATTGTTCTTGTGCATTTAAGCGCAGAGTTAACATCATTTGCAAAATGAGAACTAAAACAATCTGTATTTTAAAATGCTTTATCATTTGAATTCATTGTCGGCATCTGCGTCTAAGTCCACATCTTCCTCAGTTTCAGGAGCAATATAGCCTTCTTCTTTTCTGCCGATTACCAGGTCAATTTTACTTCCTTTTTTTATTCCGTCGCCGGGTTTAATTTCTTTACCGTTAAATAATTGTTTTAAGACACATCCCTTGCAATCAGCAGCTATTTCTGTTACGCTGCCTTTTTTTAAACCATAACTTTCAATCATAAACAGAGCTTGCCTGGTGCTTCTGTCCACTAATTTAGGCATGGCAATTTGAGGTGCCTGTGTGCTAGTAACGTACAAATAGATCATTCTATTGTGTTTTACCTGCGATTTAGCTTCGGGGTCTTGTTTAATCACAATCCCGGGCTTTTCTTTAGGATCGTAAATACTGTCAATAATCAAATACCTTACATGGGTATTTTGAATAAAAGCATCTAATTCGGCTGTTTTTTTACCCTTAAAGTCGGGCACTTCGGCAGTTTCGCCATGATGGGTATATACACTAAGCAACTTAAAAAGAATCCATAAAACAACTATAAGGCTGATAACAGCGATTAAAAAGTGCTTTAAAAATACTTTGGATTTAAGAAAAGCGAAAAAATCTTTCATAAAATAATAAGACTGCTAATATACTTAAAAATTAAGAAATCATAGTATATTTGCCCGACAAAGTCAACAATAATAGGGAATTTATGAAATATTAAGTTTTATAAAACCATCGTTATTTTGAAATAAAAAACCAAAAGGATATACATTAAAAAACAGATTCGGGAAAAAAAGCAAAAAAAGTTTTATTTTTTTTTGCAACAATCAAAATTCTTACTAAATTTGCAACCCCTAATAAAGGGACGTTCTTTAAAAGTTTAAAAAATAAGCCGAAGTAGCTCAGCTGGTAGAGCCACTGATTTGTAATCAGTAGGTCGGGGGTTCGAGTCCCTTCTTCGGCTCTCTTTTTAAAGGGGGATATACCAGAGTGGCCAAATGGGACAGACTGTAAATCTGTTGTTTCGACTTCGGAGGTTCGAATCCTCCTGTCCCCACAGAGTAAGCAATGGTTGTCGCATTGTAACAAAAGAAAACCAAGCGAAAGTAGCTCAATTGGTAGAGCTCCAGCCTTCCAAGCTGGAGGTTGCGGGTTCGAGACCCGTCTTTCGCTCCAAATGATGGAGAAGTGAAGTTGATGAATAACCGTGTATACGGACAAAAGTTTGTAAAAGGCCTGAATTTGCGGCTTTAACCCTTTTGAGAGTCCCCAAAAAACGAGGGACTTTTCGTATATACAAAAATAAAGTTCTTTAAAAGTTAAGGCAAACAGCAACTTTACAAGCTGTTGTAGCTCAGTGGTAGAGCACCTCCTTGGTAAGGAGGAGGTCGGCGGTTCAATCCCGCTCAACAGCTCAAGAAGAGGATTTGGCGGTTCTTCCGATAAGTATCGGGATCGAGCTCAAGAGCTCGGCCTAATTTTAAAAGATGATAATAAGTTAAACAATAGAAATAAATAATAACAATTAATAAAAATAACAATGGCTAAAGAAAAATTCGACCGTTCCAAACCACACGTAAATATTGGAACAATTGGTCACGTAGATCACGGTAAAACAACATTAACTGCTGCAATTACTACTGTATTAGCAACTAAAGGTTTATCAGAAGTAAGAGATTTCTCTTCTATTGATAATGCACCTGAAGAAAAAGAACGTGGTATTACTATTAACACTTCTCACGTTGAGTATTCAACAGCTACACGTCACTACGCTCACGTAGATTGTCCAGGTCACGCGGATTATGTAAAAAACATGATTACAGGTGCTGCACAAATGGATGGAGCAATTTTAGTGGTTGCTGCTACTGATGGTCCAATGCCACAAACTCGTGAACATATCTTATTAGCTCGCCAGGTAGGTGTTCCTTCAATTGTTGTATTCATGAATAAAGTGGATATGGTTGAAGATCCTGAATTGTTAGAGTTAGTTGAAATGGAAATCCGTGAATTATTATCATTCTACAAATTTGATGGTGATAACACTCCAATCATCCAAGGTTCTGCTTTAGGTGGTTTAAATAACGATCCAAAATGGGTTGACAAAATTATGGAATTAATGGATGCTGTAGATTCTTACATTCCATTACCTCCACGTGAAAAAGATAAGCCATTTTTGATGCCGGTTGAAGACGTGTTTACAATTACTGGTCGTGGAACTGTTGCTACAGGTCGTATCGAAACAGGTGTAATCAACTCTAATGATCCGGTTGAAATCCTTGGTATGGGAGATATTAAATTAACTTCTACTGTTACTGGTGTTGAAATGTTCCGTAAAATTTTAGATTACGGTGAAGCTGGTGATAACGTAGGTTTATTATTACGTGGTATTGACAAAGCTGATATCCGTCGTGGTATGGTGATTGTTAAACCAGGTTCTATTAAAGCACACAAAAAATTCAAAGCTGAGGTTTACATTCTTAAAAAAGAAGAAGGTGGACGTCACACTCCATTCCATAACAAATACCGTCCTCAATTCTACTTACGTACAACTGACGTAACTGGAGAGATTACTTTAGAAGCTGGACGCGAAATGGTTATGCCTGGTGATAACGTTACAATTACTGTTGAATTACATTCGGCTGTAGCTATGGATAAAGGTTTACGTTTCGCAATGCGTGAAGGTGGCCGTACTGTAGGTGCTGGTCAGGTAACTGAGATTTTAGAGTAATTAACTGATTTTAATTAGCAAAATGGCTTGCCGAAAGGCTTAGCCATTTTGCTGTTTTAAAGAAATGGTATCTACGGGAGTAGTTCAAGGGTAGAATATCGGTCTCCAAAACCGCTGATGGGGGTTCGAATCCCTCCTCCCGTGCTTGAAATAAATTGAAACGAAGAAATGAGAAGGTAGAATTTCTTAAATCTTAAGTCATAAAATCTAAAATAAAAGATATGAGTAAGTTTGGAACATATTTAGAAGAAACAAAAGACGAGTTATTTAATAAAGTAACATGGCCAACCTGGTCTGAATTACAAAGTAGCGCTATTTTAGTAGGTGTTGCATCTACAATTATTGGTCTGTTAGTTTGGGGGATGGATCTGGGATTTGAAGTGTTGATGAGCAACGCTTACAAAATGGTAAACGGGTTATAATTTTATACTTAACTAAAAATGGCTGACACAATAAATAAAGATACTTCCTCTATCGTTAAAAAATGGTATGTTGTTCGTGCTATTAGCGGGCAAGAGAAAAAAGTGAAGCAATATATTGAAGTGGAAATTAACCGTTTAAAATTAAACGATTATGTTTCACAGGTATTAATTCCAACTGAAAAATTCATTCAGATCCGTAATGGGAAGAAAATTCAAAAAGAACGTTCTTTCTATCCGGGTTATGTATTAATAGAAGCGGCTTTAGTAGGTGAGATTACTCACATTATTAAAAATATTACGGGTGTAATTGGCTTTTTAGGTGAAACTAAAAGGGGAGAAGCAGTTCCTATGCGTTTATCGGAAGTGAATCGTATTTTAGGAAAAGTGGATGAGTTAACAGAAGCGGAAAGTGTAGTAACAAGTAACTACGTAGTAGGAGAATCTGTTAAAGTAGTTAACGGACCGTTTAACGGATTTAATGGCGTTATTGAAGAAATTAACGACGAGAAGAAAAAAATTAAAGTTACTGTTAAAATCTTTGGTCGTAAAACACCGGTTGAATTAGGTTTTGGCGAAGTAGAAAGAGAATAAAGAGAATTAAAAACTTTTGAATTAAATAAACACATTGATGTATTAAGGATTCTGAAAATTAACGGTTACTGCTTCCAAGGTTAATCAAAAATTCAGATCACCAAAACATCAACTAATCAAATAAAAACAAAAAAATGGCAAAAGAGTTATCAGCAATTGTTAAGCTTCAAATCAAAGGTGGAGCTGCTAACCCGTCGCCTCCAATTGGTCCTGCATTAGGTGCAAAAGGTGTAAACATTATGGAGTTCTGTAAGCAATTTAATGCTAGAACTCAGGAACAAGCAGGTAAAGTATTACCGGTTATGATCAATGTTTATGCTGACAAGACTTTTGATTTCGTTATCAAACGTCCACCTGCTGCAATTCAAATTATGGAGTTGGCTAAAGTTAAAGCAGGCTCTGGCGAAAGTAACCGTAAAAAAGTTGGTTCTATTTCATGGGATCAAATTCGCACTATTGCAACGGATAAAATTGTAGACATGAACTGTTTTACAATCGAATCTGCTATGTTTATGGTAGCCGGTACTGCTCGTAGTATGGGAGTTACAGTAACAGGTGAAGCACCTGTAAAAAACTAATTCAATCAATTAATAACCAAAAAACAAGCTTTTTAAAAAATGGCAACGTTAACTAAAAAAAGAAAAGCGGCTGATGCAAAACTTGACGCAAGTAAAGTTCACACAGTAGCTGAAGCTTCAAAAGTAGTGAAAGAAATTACAACTACTAAATTTGATGCATCCGTGGATATCGCTATCCGTTTAGGAGTTGATCCTCGTAAAGCTAATCAAATGGTACGTGGCACCGTTACCTTACCTCACGGTACAGGTAAAACTTTGCGCGTTTTAGCAATCGTAACTCCTGATAAGGAAGCGGAAGCTAGAGCAGCAGGTGCTGACTTCGTTGGATTAGACGAATACATTGAAAAAATTAAAGGTGGATGGACTGATGTAGACGTAATCATCACTATGCCCTCAGTAATGGGTAAAGTAGGTGCATTAGGTCGTGTATTAGGTCCCCGCGGATTAATGCCTAACCCTAAAACAGGTACAGTTACCATGGATATTGGTAAAGCTGTAACTGATTCAAAAGGTGGTAAAATTGATTTTAAAGTAGATAAAGCAGGTATCATTCATACCGGTATCGGAAGAGTTTCTTTTGATGCAGCTAAATTGACTGAAAATGCAATGGAAGTTTTAACTGCTATTGTGAAATTAAAACCATCGTCTGCAAAAGGTACTTACGTTAAGTCTGTATACATGAGCAGTACAATGAGTGCAGGTATCCAAATCGACCCAAAATCATTTAACTAATTTAAAGAACATCTGTTAGTATGAACAAACAAGAAAAAACACAGGAAATAGAAAGACTATTAGGGCTTTTAAACGCTAATAACAAAATCTATTTAGCTGATTGTTCTTCTTTAACAGTAGAAAAAGTTGGTCAATTACGCCGTTCTTGCTTTGAGAAAAAAGTAAGCATGACTGTTGTTAAAAACACCCTTTTAGCGAAAGCTTTAGAGCGTGCAAATGACAGCAAGTTAGCTGAACTTATCCCGGCATTAAAAGGTGAAACAGCTTTAATTTTTGCAGAAGTATCTAATGCTCCCGCAAAAATCATTAAAGAATTTCGCAAAGGTGGTGATAAACCAAAATTAAAAGCAGCTTATGTTGAAGATATGATTTTTATCGGTGACGATAAATTAGAAGCTTTGGCAGGTCTGAAATCGAAAAACGAATTAATAGGCGATATCATTGGCTTATTACAAGCTCCAATCCAACGCGTAATCGGTGGTTTAGAGAACAAATTCAAAGGTTCGGAAGAAGAAGTAGCAGCTTAATTTGTACTGTGAGAACAATCAAAAACAAACAATTTAATTAAAACATTAACAAAATAAAAACTAATAAAAATGGCAGACGTAAAAGCAATCGCTGAATCATTAGTAAACCTGACAGTTAAAGAAGTTCAGGAATTAGCAACAGTATTAAAAGACGAATATGGTATCGAACCAGCAGCAGCAGTAGTTGTAGCAGGTGGTGGTGCAGGTGCAGGAGATGCAGCAGCAGCAAAAACATCTTTCGATGTTATCTTGCTTGAAGCAGGTGCAGCTAAATTAGGTGTAGTTAAAGTTGTAAAAGACTTAACTGGATTAGGCTTGAAAGAAGCTAAAGATTTAGTTGACGGTGCTCCAAAACCAGTTAAAGAAGGTATTGCAAAAGAAGAAGCTGAGTCTATTAAAAAGGCTTTAGAAGAAGCTGGTGCAAAAGTAGAAGTAAAATAATTTTACTTAACAAAACTAGGTGTTAAGGCTTCATTACCAACGGTAATAGCCTTAACCCTTTTTTCTGCTTTTAGTCATCACGTCAATCTTTTAGAATACTAACTAAATAAACATTATTAAATTGGCTACAACAGTAAAAAAATCACAGAGAATTAATTTCTCTTCAAACAAGTTTCCAATTGAGTATCCTGATTTTTTGGATATACAGGTGAAATCTTT
Source organism: Bacteroidia bacterium (assembly GCA_963422675.2). GTDB lineage: Bacteria > Bacteroidota > Bacteroidia > B-17B0 > Aurantibacillaceae > UBA4416. The sequence goes on along the minus strand of CAXVYS010000011.1, from coordinate 47,295 downwards.
CCAGGATTTCTTTCAATTAGAAACTACGCCGGATAACCGTAAAAACGAAGGTTTATTCCGTGTATTTGCCGAAAACTTTCCTATCTCTGATGCGAGAAATAATTTCGTATTGGAATTTTTGGATTATTTCGTAGATCCTCCACGCTACGCTCTTGATGAGTGTATTAGCCGTGGTTTAACTTATTCAGTGCCTTTAAAAGCTAAATTAAAGCTTTATTGTACTGACCCTGAACATGAAGACTTTGAAACCATTGTGCAGGACGTTTATTTGGGAACAATCCCGTACATGACACCAAAAGGATCATTCGTGATCAATGGTGCTGAACGTGTTATCGTTTCTCAATTACACCGTTCTCCGGGCGTGTTCTTCGGCCAAAGCCGTCACGCAAATGGTACTAAACTATATAGTGCTCGTGTTATCCCTTTCAAAGGTTCCTGGATTGAGTTTGCTACAGACATTAATAATGTGATGTATGCTTACATTGATCGTAAGAAAAAATTACCTGTAACCACGTTATTACGTGCTATCGGTTTTGAAAGCGATAAACAAATTTTAGAAATATTTGGTCTTGCTGATGAAGTGAAAGTTTCGAAAGCAGGCTTAAAACGTGAAGTTGGTCGTAGACTGGCAGCTCGTGTATTAAAAACATGGATTGAAGATTTCGTGGATGAAGATACCGGAGAAGTTGTATCAATTGAACGTAATGAAGTTATCTTGGATCGTGAAACGATTTTAGATGATTTACATATCGATTTAATTGCTGATGCAGGTGTTAAATCTATTATCTTACACAAAGAAGACGTAAACACGGCTGATTTTGCTATTATCTACAATACATTACAAAAAGATTCAACCAACTCAGAAAAAGAAGCGATCGAGTATATCTACCGTTTACTTCGTAATGCTGAGCCACCTGATGAAGAAACAGCACGTGGTGTAATCGACAAATTATTTTTCTCTGACAAACGTTACGATTTAGGTGAAGTTGGTCGTTTCCGTATCAATAAAAAGTTAGGCATCGATATTCCTATGAATATCCGTGTATTAACAAAAGAAGATATTATTCTGATCATGAAATACCTGATCGAATTAATTAATTCTAAAACGGATGTGGATGATATCGATCACTTGTCAAACCGTCGTGTACGTACAGTTGGTGAGCAATTATTTTCTCAGTTTGGTGTAGGTTTAGCGCGTATGGCTCGTACTATCCGTGAACGTATGAACGTACGTGATAACGAGGTATTTACACCAACCGATTTGATCAATGCTAAAACATTATCATCCGTTATTAATTCATTCTTTGGAACGAATCAATTATCCCAGTTCATGGATCAAACCAACCCTTTATCGGAGATCACGCATAAGCGTCGTCTTTCGGCACTAGGGCCAGGAGGTTTATCCCGTGAGCGTGCAGGTTTTGAGGTGCGTGACGTTCACTACACTCACTACGGCCGTTTATGTACAATTGAAACACCGGAAGGACCAAACATTGGTTTGATTTCTTCATTATGTGTATTCGCCAAAGTGAATAAATTAGGATTTATTGAAACGCCTTTCCGTGCGGTAACTAACGGTAAAGTAGAAGTTAATAAAGGAATTACCTATTTAACCGCTGAGGAAGAAGATCAGAAAAACATTGCTCAAACGAGCGCTGAACTGGATGACAAAGGAAACTTTGTAGGCAAGAAAGTAACAGCACGTTATGAAGGTGATTTTCCTGTATTGGATCCGGGACAAATCCAGTTAATGGACGTTGCGCCTAATCAAATTGCTTCTATTGCGGCATCTCTGATTCCGTTCTTAGAGCATGATGATGCCAACCGTGCCTTGATGGGATCGAATATGCAACGTCAGGCAGTTCCATTAATGCGTCCAGAAGCACCAATCGTTGGTACTGGTATCGAAGCTCGTGTAGCTGAAGATAGCCGTGTATTAATTAATGCGGAAGGCGAAGGAGTTGTTGAATATGTTGATGCGCGTGAAATCACAATCCGTTACAACAGAACTAACGATGAAAAATTAGTGAGTTTTGAAGGTGACGTAAGAACCTATAAATTAACTAAATTCCAAAAAACCAATCAAAGTACCTGTATGAACTTAAAACCTATCGTTAAGAAAGGTGATAAAGTAATTAAAGGACAGGTATTATGCGATGGTTATGCAACCGAAAACGGTGAATTAGCATTAGGACGTAACTTAAAAGTAGCGTTCATGCCTTGGAAAGGTTACAACTTTGAGGATGCGATCGTAATTTCTGAACGAGTAATTCGTGACGATATCTTTACGTCTATTCACATTGATGAATATTCTTTAGAAGTACGTGATACAAAACGTGGAATGGAAGAGTTAACTCCGGATATTCCTAACGTAAGTGAAGATGCTACTAAAGACCTTGATGAAAAAGGAATTATCCGTGTTGGAGCAGAAGTAAAAGAAGGAGATATCTTAATTGGTAAAATTACTCCTAAAGGTGAAACTGATCCTTCTCCGGAAGAAAAATTATTACGTGCGATCTTCGGTGATAAAGCAGGTGATGTGAAAGATGCGTCTTTACGTGTGTCTCCATCATTGAAAGGTGTTATCGTTGATAAAAAATTATTCTCACGTGCTATTAAAGATAAAAAGCAAAAGGCTGACGAGAAACCATTAATTGAAAAATTAGATGCAGATCATCACAAAGCGGTTGCTAATATCAAATACCAATTAATTGAAAAATTATTTGAATTGGTTAATGGCCGTACATCTCAAGGTGTAACAAACATCTTAGGTGAAGAAGTAATTACAAAAGGAACTAAATTCACTCAAAAATTATTAGAGAAAGTTGATTTCTCGGAAGTTAATCCTGGCAACTGGACAACCGACAAAGATAAGAATGAGCAAATTGAGCGTTTGTTACATAACTTCATGATCAAGTTTAACGATTTCTTAGGTCAATACAAACGTGAGAAATTCCAGATCACTGTAGGTGATGAGTTACCAAACGGTATCGTACAATTAGCGAAAGTTTACATTGCTCAAAAACGTAAGTTAAGAGTAGGTGATAAAATGGCTGGTCGTCATGGTAACAAAGGTATCGTAGCACGTATTGTTCGTGATGAAGATATGCCATATTTAGAAGATGGAACACCGGTTGATATCGTGTTGAATCCATTAGGTGTACCTTCCCGTATGAACTTAGGTCAGATCTATGAAACAGTATTAGCATGGGCCGGACAAAAATTAGGATTAAAATTCGCCACACCAATTTTCGATGGAGCATCGATGGTTGAAATTGACGAATATTCTAAGAAAGCTGGCATTCCTCAGTATGGCCGTACGTATTTACGTGATGGTGGTACCGGTGAAAAATTCGATCAGCCGGCAACAGTTGGTATCATTTACATGTTAAAATTAGGACACATGGTAGATGATAAGATGCATGCCCGTTCAATCGGACCATATTCATTAATTACACAACAACCTTTAGGTGGTAAAGCACAATTTGGTGGTCAGCGTTTTGGTGAGATGGAGGTTTGGGCTCTTGAAGCATACGGTGCAGCTAATGTATTGCAGGAATTATTAACCATTAAATCGGATGATGTAATGGGCCGTGCAAAAGCATACGAAGCCATTGTTAAAGGAGAAAACATCCCGGCTCCGGGTATACCCGAGTCATTTAATGTATTAATGCACGAATTACGTGGATTGGCGTTAGATGTAACACTTGACTAAAAGATACACACCCCTTAATCCCTTCGCCAGCTGGCGAAGGGAGACAAGGACAATGAATTTTTATTATCACTAAAACCAAAAAGCAAAAAAATGGCTTTAAGAAAAGATAACAAAGTAAAATCAAACTTCTCTAAAATCACTATTAGTTTAGCGTCGCCTGAAACGATACTACAACGCAGTAGCGGGGAAGTATTAAAACCGGAAACCATTAACTACCGTACTTACAAACCAGAAAGAGATGGTTTGTTTTGCGAGCGTATATTTGGGCCGGTAAAAGATTACGAATGCCATTGCGGTAAATACAAACGTATCCGTTACAAAGGAATTATCTGCGACCGTTGTGGTGTAGAGGTTACTGAGAAAAAAGTACGTCGTGAGCGTATGGGACACATTAATTTAGTGGTTCCTGTTGCTCATATCTGGTATTTCCGTTCATTACCAAATAAAATTGGTTATTTATTAGGATTACCAACTAAAAAATTAGACATGATTATTTACTACGAACGTTATGTAGTAATTAATGCAGGTGTTGCTGCTCAAAACGGAACAGCGTATTTGGATTTCTTAACAGAAGAAGAATACTTAAATTTAGTTGATACTTTACCAAAAGAAAATCATTTATTGGATGATAACGATCCAAATAAATTTATCGCTAAAATGGGTGCAGAAGCACTTCAGGATTTATTATCACGTTTACAGTTAGATGAATTATCTTACGAATTACGTCATAAAGCAAATACAGAGACTTCTCAGCAACGTAAAAACGAAGCATTAAAACGTCTTCAGGTTATTGAAGCTTTCCGTTCTGCTCAAGGGCATATCGAAAACAAACCTGAGTGGATGATCATTAAAACAGTTCCGGTTATTCCACCAGAATTGCGTCCTTTGGTTCCATTAGATGGTGGTCGTTTCGCAACTTCCGATTTAAATGATTTATACCGTCGTGTAATTATCCGTAACAACCGTTTAAAACGTTTGATCGAGATTAAAGCACCGGATGTAATCTTACGTAACGAAAAACGTATGTTACAAGAGTCAGTAGATTCATTATTTGATAACTCTCGTAAATCAAATGCGGTTAAAACTGAATCAAACAGAGCGTTAAAATCATTATCCGATTCATTAAAAGGTAAACAAGGCCGTTTCCGTCAAAACTTATTAGGGAAACGTGTGGATTACTCGGCTCGTTCGGTAATTGTTGTAGGGCCTGAATTAAAATTACATGAGTGCGGTTTACCAAAAGAAATGGCTGCAGAGCTTTTCAAACCGTTTATCATTCGTAAATGATTGAGCGTGGTATTGTTAAAACTGTAAAATCTGCTAAAAAAATTGTAGATAAAAAAGAACCAATTGTTTGGGATATTTTAGAAAATGTATTGAAAGGACATCCGGTAATGTTAAACCGTGCCCCGACATTACACAGATTAGGTATTCAGGCTTTCCAACCAAAATTAATTGAAGGAAAAGCAATCCAGTTACATCCATTGGTTTGTACAGCGTTCAATGCCGATTTTGACGGTGATCAAATGGCTGTTCACGTTCCGTTGGGACATGCAGCCGTATCCTGGAAACACAAATCTTAATGTTGCTTCTCATAATATCTTAAACCCATCTAACGGTGCGCCGGTTGCGGTTCCATCTCAGGATATGGTTTTAGGTTTATATTACTTAACTAAATCTAAAAAGAATTTACCTAACGATGCCGTTAAAGGCGAAGGTAAAAGCTTCTATAGTGCAGAAGAAGTTGTTATCGCGTTAAACGAGAAGCAAGTGGATATGCACGCGCAAATTAAAATCCGTGTTACCAATGCATTAGAAGGAACTGCTTTAACTACTAAAGTAATCGATTCTACTGTAGGCCGTGTAATCTTTAATCAGGTTGTACCGCATGAAGTTGGATATATCAACGAATTATTAACCAAGAAATCATTACGTGATATCATTGGGATGGTAGTTAAGAAAACAGGTATGGCTAAAACAGCTAAATTCCTAGATGATATTAAAACATTAGGATTCCAAACGGCTTTCAAAGGTGGTTTATCATTTAACTTAGGTGATATTGAAACACCAGCAGAGAAATTAAAAATTATTGCTGAAGCTCAAGCGCAAGTTGACGAGGTTATTAATAACTACTCAATGGGTTTCATTACTAATAACGAACGTTACAACCAGGTAATTGATATCTGGACGCATGCCAACTCTAAAGTAACTAAAAAAGTATTGGACAATTTAAGTTCAGATAAACAAGGCTTTAACGCGGTTTATATGATGCTTGATTCCGGTGCCCGTGGTTCTAAAGAGCAAATTAAACAGTTAAGTGGTATGCGTGGTTTAATGGCTAAACCACAGAAAGCAGGTGATACAACGGCTTCCATTATTGAGAATCCGGTATTATCTAACTTCCGTGAAGGGTTATCGATCTTAGAATACTTTATTTCTACCCATGGTGCCCGTAAAGGTTTAGCGGATACGGCATTAAAAACAGCTGATGCGGGTTACTTAACCCGTCGTTTGGTGGATGTGGCGCAAGACGTTATCATTAACGAAGAAGATTGTGGTACCTTACGTGGATTAACAGCAACAGCATTGAGAAACAATGATGATGTGGTTGAAACTTTACGTGATCGTATCTTAGGTCGTATCGCATTAAACGATGTGTATCATCCAACTACAGGAGAACTTATTGTTTCCGGTAGCGAAATGATCACGGAAGATGTATCAGATATGATCGAAGCGTCTCCAATCGAATCAGTTGAAATTCGTTCGGTATTAACGTGTGAATCTAAATTAGGTGTATGTTCTAAATGCTACGGACGTAACTTAGCGAATGGCCGTCAGGTACAGTTAGGTGAGGCAGTAGGTGTTATTGCAGCACAATCTATTGGTGAGCCGGGTACACAGTTAACATTACGTACGTTCCACGTTGGGGGTACAGCATCTAACACGGCAGCATCATCGAGCTTAATTGCTAAATACGATGGTATTGCAGAAATTGATGAGTTACGTACCGTTGAACGTATTAACCAGGACGGAACAAAAGCTAATGTGGTTATTGGCCGTTCTACTGAGGTTCGTATCGTTGATTCTAATACCGGTATTACATTAACTACAGGAAATATTCCTTACGGTTCTCAATTGTATATCAAACCTAGCGCGAAAGTGAAAAAAGGTGATGTAATTTGTGATTGGGATCCATATAATGCGGTTATCGTTTCTGAATTTGGTGGAAATGTTGAGTACGAAGGAATTAAAGAAAACGTGACTTACCGTGAAGAATCCGATGAACAAACAGGTTTCCGTGAAAAAGTAATTATTGAATCTAAAGACAAAACTTTATCTCCATTAATGCGAATTGTGGATAAAAAAGGTGAGCCTTTAAAAACATATAACTTACCGGTTAGCGCACATATCATTGTTAATGAAAAAGCGAAAATCGAACCGGGTCAGATCTTAGTGAAGATTCCTCGTGTTACTGGTAAAACAGGAGATATTACAGGAGGTTTACCACGTGTAACCGAATTATTCGAAGCACGTAACCCAAGTAATCCTGCAGTTGTTTCTGAAATTGACGGTATTGTTACGTTTGGTAAAATTAAACGTGGTAACCGTGAAGTGGTTGTAGAAGCTAAAACAGGTGAACAACACCGTTACTTAGTATCTTTATCTAAACATATCTTAGTACAGGAAAATGATTTCGTGAAAGCAGGTGAGCAATTATCTGACGGAGCAACTTCTCCTGGTGATATCTTAGCAATTAAAGGCCCTACAGCAGTTCAGGAATACTTAGTAAATGAGATTCAAGAGGTATACCGTTTACAGGGACAAAAACTGAATGACAAGCATTTCGAAACGATCGTTCGTCAGATGATGCGTAAAGTTCAGATTGAAGATCCGGGTGATACATCTTTCTTAGAATTACAGTTGATTAATAAAATTGACTTTATGGCTGAGAACGATAATCTATATGCTAAAAAAGTAGTAGTAGAACCGGGTGATTCTGAAAACCTGAAACGCGGACAAATTGTAACTACCCGTAAATTACGTGATGAGAACTCCGTATTACGTCGTAAAGATAAACAACTGGTAGAAGCACGTGATGCAGTTCCTGCAACAGCTACTCCAATCTTACAAGGTATTACAAGAGCATCGTTACAAACAAGCAGTTGGATTTCTGCAGCATCTTTCCAGGAAACTACGAAAGTATTAAACGAAGCAGCTGTAAACGGAAAAGTAGATACATTACAAGGCTTGAAAGAGAATGTAATTGTTGGTCACTTAATCCCGGCTGGTACAGGTTTACGTCAATACGAAAAAATCGTTGTTGGTAGTAAAGAAGAGTACGAGCGTTTAATGGCTTCGAAAGAAGAAATCGAAGAAGAAGCTTAAGCTTATATATCGTATCATAATTAAAACCCTTCCGATGATAAATCGGGAGGGTTTTTTATTGCCCTAAAAACTCTTTTTGAAAGAGGTGCCCGCAGGAGGGATAATTTGCGTGAACAAACCTAAGCACAGTGTTGTAAGATGCTACAATCTGTAGCAGTACTTTGCTATAAAAAAAATTACTTTTGTTTTAAGAGAAACAATTTAATTTATAGAAAGATGGAATTACAAGTGATTCAAACAAAAATTTATGAAATAAGAGGACAAAAAGTAATGTTAGATTATGATTTAGCAGAGCTTTATGCGGTAGAAACAAAAAGACTTAAAGAAGCAGTGAAACGTAATTCGAAACGTTTTCCGGGTGATTTTATGTTCGAATTAGCCAGAGATGAGTATAATCTTCTAAGGACGCAAATTGCGTCCTTAGAATCTGGAAAAGGAAAGTATAGTAAATACTTACCCTACGTATTTACCGAACAAGGAGTAGCCATGTTAAGCGGCATACTTAATAGCGACAAAGCTATTGATGTAAATATTGCCATTATGCGGGCTTTTATAGCCTTAAAACAATTTGCTTTAACAAATACAGCGTTAAATATTAAACTAAAAGAACTGGAAAATACCTACAATAAGCAATTTAAGGATGTTTACGAAGCCATTAACTATTTATTACAAAAAGATAAACAGCAAACAAACCAAAGAGAGCGCAAACAGATCGGGTATGAAACGAATAGAATTAAAGAGGAATAACAATTAATTGTGCTAAAAACGCTTTTTACGCTGGAGTTTGGAGAGGGAATTAACCTTAATGAAATAGCAAATGGCGTTTATTTTGTTGTGGTTTATGGAGTTGATCAAAAGATACAGAGAAGGAAGATTGTTGTGCAACACTAATTAGTTTAACTAGCTATTAATACAACCCTTCGATGTTCTTGTTTTGAAATGTGCAAGTGCTAAAGGTTGGCTATTCAGAAATAATATAATTCCATGCATGATTATAACCTATTCTTTAGCATTGGTTTATCTCTTTTTTAGTTTATATAAATTAGAAACATCGATTTTAACACTCTTTTTAACACTCTTGGTTACTAATTTTCATTAGTTTTACTTTAACGTTTAAATCATTGAAGTATTTTTATATAGTTTTTATTTTGCTGTATAGTAACCTTGTTACTGCGCAATTTGTAGTCAATGGGGATTTTGCATCCGGAACGTCCTCCTGGGGTTGTAGCCCCGAAACAAACCCTGAAAGTGTATATGGAGGTTCAGGTGGTAATTCTGTTGCAGAAGTAGATGCAGCAGCAGGTTTATGCCAAACCATCAGCGGACTTACGGTTGGAAGTTCATACCAGTTTTCAATTACCTATTCAAGAAGAACCGGTGGTTGTCCTGGGCCAAACCCTGCAGGAGCCAATATTACTTTTGGAAGTAATTTAAGTGCTACTATTTCAAGTACGGTTGCTGTTTTTACCTGGCAAACATCTGTTTTTACCTTTACGGCTTCGCAGGCTTCTGCTAACCTTAATATTGCTGCTAATTTTGGAGGAACCACGTGTGGATTGATTCTCGATAACATTGGTATTGTTTTATATAGTGGATTACCCATTGAACTACTTTATTTTACGGCAGTTCCTGATCACAAACAGGTAGTAACGGGCTGGGCTACTGCGACACAATTAGATAATGATTTTTTTAGTATTGAACGTTCAGCAGATGCTATAGACTGGGAAACCATACAAACTATACCGGGAGCCGGTACTTTTTTAGAGACTAAATATTATACTTCTATTGATAGCAAACCTTTGGAAGGATTATCGTATTACCGTTTAAAGCAAACGGACTACGGTAAAAAATTTACGTACTCTCCTATTGTATCTGTTGATATGGCAGCTATCGGATTTAAAATTTACCCAAATCCTGCTGAGCATATGGTATTTATTGATACTGAAAATGATCAGAAGGCTATTGTTACATTTATTAATTCTATGGGACAGGAATTGCCTGTAGATTATGAGAGACAGGGAACCCAATTAAAAATAAATACTTCCTTCCTTGAAAAAGGTATTTATACCTTGAAATTACAATTTGCTCAAAAAGAGTACCGAAAAAGAATTGCGATCGAGAAGGGTAATTAGCTCTGAAGATGTGTGTATCTACAGTAATTTAATCTTACTTAATTTCTTAAAAGCCTGGCGTTCTACTTCTGCAATTTCATCCATCATATCAGCACTTTCTTCAAAATCTTTTTGCTCATTTAGCCTGCCTTTAAAAATACGTCCCATGTTAATGGCACTTGCACGCCACATATCACCGGCTTTCGTAAATTCATCAGAAAGGGTTAACAACTCATCATTAGGGATATAACCGTTAGCCTGCTCTAAAAATGCTGCATACAAAAAACGAAATCCGCCACCACCTGTACCAATTTCTTCCTGCATCCGAACGATCTGTCCTACATATAAGGCAGCTTTACGTGGGCCTAATTTACTGCGCCATTTACGTACCTGGTTAGCCGTATAATTTATGCCGTCAACACCGGCAATAGGTCCGGGAATTTTAAGCATGTCAAATGCCGAACGTTTAATGGCTTTGCTAATGGCTTTTTGGATCTCTTCTTTACTTACCGGCTTTACGTTTTCAGGGTAATAGACATGACCTTTAGGGGCTAAAGGACCTTTTGCAAAGCGTACTTTGAGCATATCTTCTTCGGTAAGTGTAGTTACTGTTTCCATAACCGGGTCGCTTACCAAATAATTACCGTTTTCTTTACCGTATACAACTATGTTGTGAGCATTAAAGTGAAAGCGGTATTCAGATGGAAAATAGGGTAGGTTATAAACACCCACCTGGCATCCAACGGGGTTACTTAATTGAATTTGTTTATTCAGATATTCGAAGGCTTCTTTTTCGCTGTTAAACTTTTTGCGATTAACTTTTACTCCAAGTAACTTACTCGCGCGGCTAAAGATCCAACCGGGCATACTTCTGTAAGATATGGCAGGACCGCCATTAACCATTAAAAACGGAATATGAATATAAAAGATACCGGAGCCTAAACCAAACATTAATGGTTCTGTCATAAACTCAAGGCCGTGATGTCTTAATAATCCTGTAGCTACACCGTTTTCGCAATGCGCAGTTTGTAAATGTTTAAACGTATTTTCCACTCTTATCCTTTAAAATTCTTTAATTCTTCTATGCTGATATCAAATGCTTTTGCATAGACTCCCAATTTTTTTTCACTCAGATTTTTAAAAACCTGTGGTTTAAAATGGCGCTTAACCGTAATTTTCCAAAAGCCTGTATAGCCCGAGAGTAACGTAAGATCCATCAATTTTAATTCCATGTAGTAAAACACAGGACTCATTTCCCCCTTTTTAACCATTTGCGCGGCTTCTGCTACACGTTCTTTAATGTCATCCCAGGCATTATCAAGAGCCTGTTTTTTTACATCCCAGCCAATACTTAAATCGGTGGTGTATTTACCGTCCTTGTCTTTTACATAACACACATCGCGTGTAACGCCAACCAAGGCTGAGGGGTCTTGTGGTACATCTTCTTTTTTCATGAAACCAATATTGAAATTAGCAAACGGTTAATAAGCAATACGCATAGGTAAACCTTGCACTTTCGGGAACCATCAGCAAGATCTTTTGTCCGGGCTTTAATTTACCCGAATTCATTAATTCTTCGAGCATGATAACAATAGAACCTGAGCCAATGTTACCTGTGTAGGAAAGGTTAGTAAACCATTTTTCTTGGGGAATATTGATATTGTGTTTTAAGATCTCTTCTGCTATTTTATTTCTGAAAACTTCAGAGGATAAATGTGGCAGAAAAAAATCGACGGTATTAATATCAAATTTTCTTTTGTCTAATATTTCTTTTAAATATTGTGTACCAGTAGGAACAATTTCTTTCCCTAACAATTTCACATCCTGTTTAAAGGCGAATAAAGATTTGTTAAGCCATTCTTCAGAACTATATTCCTTCCAGCCAGTAGTGGAGCCATCCGGGTTTTTATCAGAACCGGCATACATACAGGTTTCAAATTGATTGGCGAAAGATTTAATTTCAAGCCATTCAATTTTTAAAGAGATTCCATCGGTACGGGGCTTATTTTCCAGCAATAATGCACCGGCTCCATCGGAAAGCATCCATCTCAAAAAATCTTTTTCAAAAGAGATGATAGGATTTTTATCCATTTCGGCGAGGCGTTCTGTTTCCTTTTCAAAATGTTCGGCACGCATTAACGAGGATAATTTTTCGGAACCTGTTACTACGGCATTAGTTGTATTACCTGCTAATATGGAGGTATAACCAAATTTTAAAGCCTGCATACTTGCGCAGCAGGCTCCTGAAGTAGACACTAATTCAAGTGGTCCACTGTTTAATTCCCCATGAACCATTACCGCATGTGACGGTAATAAATTATCGGGAGATGTGGTACCACAGGCTAAAAGCTCAATATCTTTTTCTGAAAAATGGTTATCCATTAATTTTTCAATCGCTAAGGCAGTCATCTTTGCATTGGAATGCGTTGATTTTCCTGTTTTATCAATTGAATAATAACGTGTTTTGATGCCATTATTACGGAGAGTTAAACTTTTTCCTCTTGAAGGAATACCGTCAATCATACCTAAATACTCCTCCATCTCATCGCTTGAAATGGGGTCGTTTGGTAAAAATTTGGCGGCTTTAGTTATGTAAACTCCCTGCATTTAAATTAATGGCGTGCAATTAATTGTTTTTAAATATATAAAGAAACAGCTTAATACTAAAAATGTTTAGGCAGTGATCCCAAAGAACTCGTTGTAGCTTATTTCTTTTGTATCTAATTTACAGTTTGTTTTTAAAAGGTCTAATACTTTTTTGCTATATAAGCCTTCAAATATTTTTTGAGCTTCATCTTGTTTCGCTAAGATAGAATCTGCAATTTTAGCAACTTCAGTTTCATCCGGAGTTTGGCCATAACGTGCATATTGAGAACGAATAAATGTTCCTGCTTCCTCTTTTGCTTCGTCAGCAGTTACTACAATGCTGTTATCTTTAATGATCCTGTTTTCAATTAATTTCCATTGCATGGATTTTGCATATGCAGGATATTCAGATTCTAATTGTTCTTTTGTTAACGGTTTTTCGTTTACCGCCATCAACCAGCGTTTTAAGAAATCGTCCGGTAATTTAATATTCAATTTATTAACCAAAGATGTTTCAACGGTTTCAATAAATTTACGGTCGGTATCCTGAGAAAACATCACCGCTAATTCAGCTTTAATTTTATCTCTGAACTCAGCTTCTGAGTTAACAGTACCAGCACCATACAATTTATCAAATAATTCCTGGTTAATTTCTGCATCTTCCATACGGGCAATATTTTTAACCGTAATTTGAAGATCAGCGTTAAATGCTTCAGCAATTTCCTTGTCAATGCCTAAAGACATAGATTTATCAACGGCAGAATCATACAACACATTAGCATTTAATACAATTTTATCGTCAACTTTAGAACCTGTTAATTTAGCTTTAGCCGTTTCATTTTTTAAACGGTCAATACCAATACTGGTTGATTTAAAAACGCCACCCGGAGTAATATTTCCGTCAGCACCCAGTTCTACGATATCAATGTATAATACATCTTTTTCTTCTGCTACTGCAGGATTAGAAGGCTTACCATAGTTACGTTTAACATCTTTCAGGTATTTTTCCACTAACTCATCATCAATTTTTACGGTATTGTAAGTAAAACTTTGTGATTTATCAAGGGCTATATTGAACTGAGGGGTTAATCCTAATTCATAATCAAACGTCCATTCTGTTTTAGTATCAAAATCAACTGCACTGTTTTCCTTTGGCATAGGATTACCAAGGATTTCAATTTTATTTTCGTTAATGTAATTATATAAAGTGTCATTCAGTATTTTGTTGATTTCATCTACCAAAATACTTTTACCGTATTGCTTTTTTATTAAGCCGGCCGGCACTTTACCAGCCCTGAAACCGGGCATAGCAGCTTGCTTTTGCGCTTTTTTAAGAGCGTTATTTACTTTTTCTTCGTAATCCTGTGGAGTAAGGGTTATACTTAACTCTGCATTTAAAGCATCTATGTCTTTTTTAGTAATGTTCATCTTCAATATCTTAATTAATTATAAGGGGTGCAAAAATACGTTTTTTTGATAAAAATTCCATCAAATATCTTACAAAATAATAAAATACACACTAACATCGGCTTAAAAAATGCAAAAGTCGCCCGATTTGGCAATTGTTAAGGTTTTCGCGTACATCGGCAGGAGAAAATGTAATCTGTTACTTTTCTGCTTTTTGAGGTTATAAATGGCACGAGGTGCAGTAAAACGGGGCTCACTACTCATAAAACAGTATTGTAGTATAAAATCATTTAAAAGTAACACTACCGTAAAAGAAGTTTTTAGCACACACGGTTTTGAGTTCTGGGAGAACCATTCCCTAAATTTGTACTGATAATTTCAAGGTATAAAATCGCCCGAAAAGGCTTTGTTAAAAGTAAAATAAGCAGTTGTCAACGAAATAAAATAAAACTTAACCTATTTAAATACTGACGATTATGTCCTCTTACGCTAAACACACAGATTCACTAATAGCTTCCGTAAATGAACTATTAACAGAAAAAGTAAAAGTAAGAAAACTGCAACCTGTATTTGCCCCTAAAATTAAAGGGCAATGCACTTATTCTATTGATTTTAAGAAAAAGCAAATTACACACCACCATGGAGTGCTTGAAATGCTTGGATACACAGCCGATGAATTTAATTTTGAAAAAGCAATTGATTTTGTTCACCCTGCCGATTCGGATCATTTAGTGAGGTTGATTTATGCTGTTTCCGACTATGCTACCAGACATTCCGTACAATCCGATCTCGCTCTTCATGCATCTTTGAGGATGCTTAAAAAGGACGGAAGCTACATAAGAGTATTAGCTCAATCGACGGTACATTATGAGGATCACAACGGCCGAATGACCAATCAATATACAACTCTTACAGATATTTCATTCATCAGTACCGATACCAGCTTTGAATGGAAGTTTGAAGCTCCTGACCTCGATTATCAAACGTTTGGAAGCTATGTGGACAAACCCGATAAAGGTATTTTTTCGAAGAGAGAATTGGAAGTGTTGGAGCTAGTTAATAAAGGATTTACAAGCCATGTGATTGCCAAAAAACTTTACTTAAGTAAGCACACTATTGATACACACCGCCGTAAAATGCTGCAAAAAACAGGTTGTGCCAATGTTATTGAACTTTTGGAATATTACAGAGAGAATTTATAATGGAAGTAGCTATTGTTATATTGAAAAGACTCCATGAACAGAGTGCGGGGATTGAAGCATTTATTTACAATTGTATTGTGAAAAACTAAATTTTTTTGTTGCCTGATCTTACAAAGTATTTTGCATCTTGGCTATTCTTAATTTAGTATTTTGCAAAAGCCGTTTCATACTTTACTCTTCCTATTACTCACTTTTTTGCTAATGGGGCTAATAAGCTGCATTTTTCCGGAAAAGGGAATTTATGTGAGCGATGATTTTTCTATTCGTTTTCCTACGTTTGCCTCTTTGTTTTTTGAAAAGAAAACAGAAAAGACAGATATCTCCAATATTATTGCACTGGCTGACGCCGAAGATACAGATTCTCTGAAAACCTCTGATTCAGTGGTTGTTAAAGATATTGAAGCCAAAGATGAAGGGCTTAAACTAAACACCAGCATACAGTATAAAAATACGAGTATGTCGGCAATGGCTAATTTTTTTGATGCGCTGACTAATATTGCCAATGAACCAAAGAGTATTCGTGTTTTGCATTATGGCGATTCGCAAATTGAAGGAGATAGGATTAGTGATTATCTGCGTTTAAAGCTTCAGGGACAATTTGGTGGGGAAGGCCCGGGATTGGTTTCTTTTATGCCTGTAGCTCCAAGTGTAATCAATAAAATGTCGTGGAGCAATAGCTGGGATCGTTACCAGGCATTTGCCGGAAAAGATAAACGCGTAAAGCATAATAATTTTGGCGCTCTGGTTCATATTACACGGTTTGCTCCATACATTACCTTAACGGATACCACTTCTTATAAAAGTGCCTGGGTAAAGTTTGTTACCAGTAAAAATGGGGGACCTAAGGCAGCAGGGTATAAAAAAGTAAAATTATTTTATGGAGGTGCGCAAACTAAAACGCATGTAGAGCTGTATGAGAACGGCTCTTTAAATAATTCTGATTCGCTTGTGGCAGGAGGAACTTTTAATGTGAAGGAATTTAATCTTAACCAGGGGGCCTTATTACAGGAATTCAGGTTTAAAGGGAAGGATAGTCCCGATTTTTATGGTGTTTCTCTGGAAGGTAGTAAAGGAATTATGGTAGATAATTTTGGACTCCGGGGAAGTTCTGGAACCTTTTTTAACCAGATCAATTACGGGCAATTAAAAAACTTTTACGATTACCTGAATGCTAAACTTATTATTCTACAGTTTGGAGGAAATGCTCTGCCATATATTACTACGAAAGAGCAGGCAGATAATTTTGGCGGATACTTAAAAGGGCAGATCAATACAATTAAAAAAATAGCCCCACAGGCTTCTATTCTTGTGATAGGCCCCGCAGACATGAGTGTAAAAGAAGGGACAGAATATGTAACTCACCCGCAACTCGAAAACTTAAGAGATGCCATTAAACGGTCGGCCTTTGAAACAGACTGTGCTTTTTTTGACATGTACAATTGTATGGGAGGGAAAAACAGTATGGTAACCTGGGTTGAACAAGGTGTTGCAGCAAAGGATTATATTCATTTTAGCTCGGGAGGTGCCCGCAAAATAGCAGTACTACTATATACTTCTCTTATTAATGATTACAACAGTTATTTGAAAGCGAAATAGACTAAAACGATTAAAGAAAGTAAAAGATTAGCATAATTGTAATAAGTACTTAGATAAAAAAAGAATGATAAAAGGTGGAGCTATAAAATTTTTGAATAACATGATTACGAGCCCTGCTTCTTTTTCATCCCTGTTATGTCTTGTCTCCTGTTTCTTGTTTCTCGGCTCAGGATCCTATGCACAGCAATATCCTTTTATTAAGTATGATCAAAGTAAAATTATTTACACAAAAGATAGTTCACGGTTTATGGATCTCTACAAAAAAATGGACGATCTTAAAAACAAGAAGCGTTCGCAGGTAACTATTGCTCACTTTGGTGGATCGCATATCCAGGCCGGTTTTTGGCCGCAGGTAATTATGGATGGTTTTCAGGCTAACGGCAATTATGAAGGCGGAGGTTTATTTATTTTTCCTTTTAAAATTGTAAAAACCAATAACCCCAGTTTTTTCAGATCGTTTGGTTATGGCAAATGGAAACGCTGCCGTTGTGCTGTTACCAAGGAAATGTGTAACGACTTGGGTGTTTCGGGTATGGCTGCTGTTACAAATGATAGTTTAGTGACGTTTGGGTTTAAATTATTGGAAACGAGCCACCCTAAAAATTTTAATTCGGTAAAAGTGTATCATAATTTTAATCCGAGTTTTGAACTGGCCCTTAACCACGAATCCACTTTACAATTTACCCGTAAAGATTATGAGAAAAAAGGGTATACGGAATTTAGTTTTGAAACATTTATTGATTCTTTAAATTTTGTGGTAATCAGGAGAGATACGGCTCATCCCGATTTTATGTTAAGGGGGATGAGTGCCGAAAATTCCAACCCGGGATATTACTATGCATCCATGGGCGTAAATGGTGCCAGTAGCGGTTCTTTTTTACGTTGCCCGGAATTTGTAAATGAACTAAAAAGTATTCCACCCGACCTGGTTATTTTTACCCTTGGGGTAAATGATACGCATGATGTCCATTTTACGAAGCAGGCTTTTATTGGAAAGTACGACAGCCTCGTGGCAAATATTAAAAAAGTATCGCCCGATTGTGCTTTTTTATTTGTAACCACTACCGATAATTATATGAACCGGAAAACAGCTAATAAACGCCCTATGAAGGCGGCAGAAGCAGCATATGAATTAGCAGAAAAACATAAAGGTGCTGTGTATGATCTGTATGCTGTAATGGGAGGCTATAAATCCATTTACAAATGGTACAAAGCAGGGTTAGCGGCAAAAGACAAAGTGCATTTTAACGGAAGAGGCTATAAACTACTGGCAGGGCTTATGTACGACGCAATTGACAAGAGTTATAAGTGGAATAGTAAAATTAAGTAGAAAAGATTAAAGGGATAGAAGAGATTCCAGGGACCTGGAGACTAAAAGGATCAATACTAAGATAATAGATGAAATACTTTAAAGATAGAATAATACAAGTCCTGACTCCTTTAAGTCTTTTAAATCTTTTTAGTCTATTATAAGAAATGTTCGACGATATACTCACATACCTAAAACCGTACTTTTGCCATGTAAAAGGGCAACCGGTTATTTTTACCCAATTATACTTTTGGGGCTTTTTTGCTGTAGTATTAGCGATTTATGCGATGTTGTATAAGCAAAACAGAGCGCGAACTATTTATTTATTATTAGTTAGTTTTTTCTTTTATTATAAAACAAGCGGAGTATTTCTTATTCTCCTGATCTTTACGATTATCAGTGATTATAACTGGGGTCGGCTCATTCACGAGAGTACATCCGTAGCCCGGAAAAAACTGTACCTCACCATGAGTTTAATTCTCAATTTAAGCTTACTCTGTTATTTTAAATATGCTTATTTTTTTGTAGAGAGTGTGAACCAAATGGGGAATACCCACCTGGAATTTTATAATCATTTTACCAGTTTCAGTAATACTTTTTTAGGTACGGAAGACCCTATTGATAAGTTGATACTCCCGGTAGGAATTTCATTTTTTATATTCCAGTCTATTTCATACACCATTGATATTTACAGGGATAAGGTAAAACCGGTTAAATCTATTTTTGATTATGGTTTTTTTGTTTGCTTTTTTCCGCATTTGGTTGCCGGGCCTATTGTAAAGGCAAATGAATTTTTATACCAGATCTACCAGCCTTATAATTTAACAAAAAAGGAGTTTGGTTTTGCTTTGTTCTGGATCATTAACGGTTTAGGTAAAAAAATTGTGGCCGATTATATTGCGGTGAATTATATCGATCGTATTTTTGATAGTCCTGCTTATTATTCGGGCATGGAAACCATCTTTGGGATCTTTGGGTACTCCTTGCAGATTTATGCCGATTTTAGCGGTTATACCGATATCGCTATTGGGATAGCTCTATTACTGGGGTATAGGCTAAAAACTAATTTTAAATCACCTTACAAAGCACAGGACGTAAGTGATTTCTGGAAACGTTGGCACATATCCTTATCGTCGTGGTTAAAGGATTATTTATACATCCCTTTAGGAGGGAATAAACACGGAACCATTGGTTCTTATATCTGTATTGGTATTCTATCCTTGGTATTAGTAATGCTCACGGGTAAAATCTGGTTATTTCTTTTGCTATTAATTATTGCTATTGTGTTTGTGATAATGGCTTACTTTTTCCCTAAGGTGAAGCAGAGCATTAACACGAACATTAATTTACTGGTAACGATGTTGCTGGGAGGCCTTTGGCATGGCAGTTCCTGGCTATTTATTATCTGGGGAGGGCTCAATGGATTAGGGCTTGTGGTTCATAAGCTATGGCTGAAAATATCTCCCTTTAAAGATAACCAGTCATTTGTTATAAAAGCAATATGTGTTTTTATAACATTGAGTTTTATCAGTTTTACGAGAATCTTTTTTAGAAGTGATAGCCTGGAGACCGTTAGTTTGATTTTTGATAGAATCACTAACCACCTGGGTTTTGAGTTAACCCTTAATATTATTAAAGGGTATGCAGTAGTATTTGCAGTAATACTGATAGGATACTTAATTCATTGGATACCGGAGAAGATAAAGCAAAATTACCGGACCCGTTTTGCTGAACTTCCGCCGGTAGCTATGGGCTTTGTAGCAGTAGGAGCTGTGTTTTGCATTTATCAGCTGGTAAGTGGAGAAATGCAGCCTTTTATTTATTTTCAATTTTAAGTGTTTTTTGTTTTCCTCTCGCTAGCCTGTTGTTCAAAACCCCTTATATAGTTTTTTGGATTAACCCCAAATTTAACCCTTAAACTTTGCTAAAATTATCGATGAACGCCTTATGTTTGCTTGAAATTAACAAATTTTGAGTAGCTTTAGGCCTCTTATTTAATTCCGTTAATGGGATTAAGCAGGCGAAGCTGTAAATTAGCTTTATGTCTATACACATGCCTTATTCTAAACTTACAAATACCCGTGTACTGGTTACAGGTGGAGCCGGATTTATTGGATCGAATTTATGCGAGCATTTATTACAACACGGTAACGAAGTAATTTGTTTAGATAATTTTTCGACCGGTAAAAAAGAAAATATTGAACCTTTTTTAAATCAGAAAAACTTCAGTTTAATAGAAGGCGATATTCGTGATATCAGGATGTGCGAAAAAGCAATGCAGGGTGTTGAAATTGTACTGCAGCAGGCAGCCCTTGGTTCTGTACCACGTTCCATTAATGATCCTATTACAACCAATGATGTAAATATAAGTGGTTTCTTAAATATATTGGTTGCAGCAAGAGATGCTAACGTAAAACGGGTTATCTATGCTGCAAGTTCTTCTACATATGGCGATTCAAGTGCTTTGCCAAAGATTGAAGAAGTAATAGGGAAACCATTATCTCCATACGCGGTAACAAAATATGTAAACGAATTATATGCACATGTTTTTAATTTGAACTATGGTTTGGATTGTATAGGGCTGCGGTACTTTAATGTATATGGGCGCCGGCAGGATCCTAACGGTGCGTATGCTGCTGCTATCCCAAAATTTACGCAGACTTTAATGTCGCATCAATCGCCGGTAATAAATGGTGACGGGACCAGCTCACGCGATTTTACTTATATTGACAATGTAATACAAATGAACCATCTTGCCGCTACTACTCAAAGTAAGGAAGCAAGAGGGCAGGTTTTTAATACAGCCGTTGGTGAACGAATCGATTTAAATGATTTATTGGAGAATCTTAAAAAAGAACTGAGTGTATATGATGCTTCTATAGCTAACGTTGAAGTAATACATGGCCCGGAACGCAAGGGTGATATTCCACATTCACTGGCCTCTATAGAAAAAGCAAAAACGGTATTGGGTTATGAGCCAACACATAATTTACAGCAAGGGCTAAGGGAAGCCGTAAAATGGTATTGGGAAAATCTGAAATAAAAATGATTCCATTTAACAAACCATATTTAACAGGGAAGGAAACGGCTTATATCAAAAAAGCGGTTGACTCCGGAAAGATTTCCGGTAATGGAATCTTTACCAAAAAGTGCCAGGCTTTTTTTGAAAAACACTATGGTTTCAAAAAAACATTTTTAACGACTTCCTGTACAGATGCCCTGGAAATGTGTGCTATACTGGCTGACATTAAACCAGGTGATGAAGTGATTGTTCCTTCTTATACCTTCGTGTCTACAGCACTGGCTTTTGTAAGACAAGGGGCTACCATCGTTTTTGCAGATAGTTACAACGATCATCCAAATATGGATGTTAGTAAAATAGAATCACTTATCACTAAAAAAACCAGGGCGATTGTTCCGGTGCATTATGCCGGTATCGCTTGTGATATGGACAGGATTATGGCTCTTGCCACCAAACATAATTTATTGGTGATTGAAGATGCAGCACCTTCTATTGATTCATATTACAAAGGCAAGGCTTTGGGAAGTATAGGTCATTTGGCAGCATTTTCGTTTCATGAAACCAAAAATATTAACTCCGGTGAAGGAGGTTTGCTGGCTATTAACGATGAACGTTTTATAAAACGTGCAGAGATTGTATGGGAGAAAGGGACTAACAGAGCAGAATTTTTTAGAGGAGAAATTAATAAATACAGTTGGGTAGATATAGGTTCTTCGTTTTTGCCATCTGAAATTGTAGCGGCTTATTTGTGGGCACAGCTTAATAAACTCGAAACGATACAAGCTAAACGAAAAAAAATATGGGAGACTTACCATAAGGGCTTGTTAAGCTGGGGTAAAGCAAATGGCATAGAACTGCCACATTTGCCAAATTACGCAACTAATAACGGGCATTCATTTTATTTGATATGCAAAAATCCGGAACAACGGAATGGTTTAATTGAACATTTAAAAAAGAAAGGTGTAAATGCCGTGTTCCATTATTTAAGTTTGCATAAAAGCACTTATTATGCAGATAAATACAAAGGAGCAGAATTAGTGAACAGTAACCGTTTCTCGGATCAGTTGTTGCGTTTACCATTGTATTACGAGTTAGGTAACAGAGATATTCAAAAGATTATTAAAGCCTTACTAAGTTTTAGTTTTTGATACATTGGATCAATGTAACTATATATTTATACACAATATCAATTAAACAGGATGTGTGGTATTGCAGGATATTTAAAGTTTGATAAAAATATAAAAGCAGATCTTTCAATTTTAAAAAATATGACAGACTGTATCTCTTATCGGGGACCCGATGGAGAAGGTTTTTATATAAATAAAAATATTGCTTTAGGGCATAGGCGCTTAAGTATTATCGATCTTAGCACAGGTAATCAGCCAATGTATAGTGCCGATGGTAAAAAAGTACTTGTGTTTAATGGTGAAATTTATAACTATATTGAATTAAGAGAAGAGCTAATTACATTAGGACATACGTTTATAACAAACTCAGACACAGAAGTTCTTATTAAATCGTATGAACAATGGGGCTATGATTGCCAGAATAAATTTAATGGAATGTGGGCTTTTGCTCTATGGGACGAGGTAAAGGAAGAATTATTTTTATCGCGTGACCGCCTCGGTGAAAAGCCTTTACATTATGGTGTGTATAATAATACATTTGTTTTTGGATCAGAAATAAAGTCTGTTTTAAAATATGGAATACCTAAAGAAATAAGAGAAGAGTTAATTGAAATTTACTTAACGCTTACTAATATTCCTGCTCCCGATACGTTTTATAAAAACATCTATAAATTAATGCCAGGACATTACCTGGTTGTAAAAGAGGGTAAGGTTTCTGAAAAAAAATACTGGGAGTTTCCACAAGTAGAGGAAAAAGAGATGCTTATTGATAAACAAAAAGTTTATGAAACCTTTGAATACCTTTTAAACGATGCGGTTAAAATACGTATGCGGAGTGATGTAGCTTTTGGTGCATTTTTAAGTGGAGGTTTGGATTCATCGTCCATAGTTTCCATTATGTCAAAATACTCTGATCTTCCGGTAAAAACATTTACGATCGGGTTTGATATTACCGAATTTGACGAAAGTGAATTAGCGGCTGAAGTATCAAAAAAATTTAAAACAGAACATTATAGGGGAACGGTATTGCCAAGCACTTTTAAAGATACGCTGGATCGTGTGGCTTACCATTATGATGAGCCTTTTGGAGACTCATCTGCGATACCTACAGATGTGGTATCAAAGTATGCTTCAAAACAGGTTAAAATGGTATTAACCGGAGATGGGGGTGATGAGGTACTGAGCGGATACAATTCTTACAAAGGAATTAAGCTTGCTTCAGTAATCCATAAATGGCTACCTGCCTTTGTAAGATCAATCGTTGTTAAGGGTATAAACGTTGCAGCGGGTATTTTTAAAGGAGCGTTTCGTTATAGATTAAAAAAGATAAGTACTACTTTAAAAACATCCGGGCAACCTTTTTATGTAAGAGTAGCTGAAAATGCTGCTTTTACAAGCTTAAATGATATAAAGCAATTAACTCAAGGAATTAAACATATTATTCCAATTGAAACCTACTTTGAAACTATACTTAAAACATGCCGGTTTAAAGATGATTTTTATAAACTGATGTATGTGCATTATATGCATCATTTACCAAACGATTTTTTGGTTAAGGTAGATAGGATGAGTATGGCAAATTCGATTGAAACGCGCTTGCCTTTTTTGGATTATCGTTTAGTGGAATTTATGGCAACCGTGCATAAAGATGTTAAACTACAGGGATGGGAATTGAAAAGTGTGTTAAGAAACAGCGTTGGCAAAAGGTTACCAGATTCGGTTTTAAATGCACCAAAGCGTGGTTTTGCTATTCCTTTAAGAGAGTGGTTTAAAGCAGAGGGATTTAATGATATATTAGATAAAAGCCTGTTGAAAGTAAACCGAATTTTGAATCCTATTATTATTTCGAAAATAATCGAGGAAAATAAAAATGGTAAAAAAGACAACGGAAATTTTATCTGGACCTTACTGCAATTAGATAAGCAGTTGTAAGGAAGGGAGTATGATGTTGGGAAATAAATCAAAATATGGCAATTTATAATCTTGGAGCAAGAGTAAAAGAAGTCATAGATTAGGATTGAAAGAATACAAAACGAATGATTAAAGATTTTATTATTTCTATGTTACCGACTTCGGTAAACAATTATTTTACAAAAGGTGAATTACGAAGTGTAAAGGCTAAGAGAAATATTGTATTTTCTTTTATAATCAAAGGGTTAAATATTTTGATTGGATTGTTGCTTGTTCCTTTAACTATAAATTACATTGATAAAACGCAGTATGGTATTTGGTTAACGCTAAGTTCAATTATAGGGTGGTTTGGTTTTTTTGATATTGGTTTTGGTAATGGATTACGTAATAAATTTGCAGAGGCCGTTGCAATGGGTAAGCATAAGCTCGCTCGTATATACGTAAGCACAACATATGCCATTCTATCAATGATTATTGTAATTGTATTAATACTCTTTCTGGTTGTTAATCCATTTTTAAATTGGGCGAGCATTCTAAATACTTCTCAAAATATGGCATCTCAATTAAGTATTCTTGCGCTAATTGTATTTACTTTTTTCTGTGTGCAATTTATTTTGCAACTCTTGACAACTGTTTTAACAGCAAATCAACAGCCTGCGAAAGCTTCCATGTTTAATTTTTTTGCTAATCTCGCGACACTTATTATCATATTTGTGCTAACGAAAACAACATCAGGTAATTTACTATACTTAGGAATAATTCTCGGTTTTACCCCAATACTGGTTTTGCTAATTTCCAGCTTATGGTTTTACAACAACAGTTATAAACAGTATGCTCCTTCATTTAATTTAATTAAATTAGGGTATGCTAAAAAGCTAACGGGAGTTGGATTGAAATTTTTCGTAATTCAGGTTGCCGCGATCATTCTTTTCCAATGTAATAATATTATAATCGCACAATTATTTGGCCCGGAAGAAGTAACACCTTATAATATTGCGTTTAAATACTTTAGTATTATAACTATGATCTCTACGATTGTTATGGTTCCCTTTTGGACTGCATTCACCGATGCATGGCATAGAAAAGATTACGATTGGATAAAAAGTATAATTAATAAGTTGCAAAAATTTTGGTTCATAATATCATGTGGAACATTATTATTACTTATTTTTTCGGATTTCATGTATGGATTTTGGATTGGTGAAAAAATAGATATTTCATTCAATGTATCCTTATTTATGGCATTCCATGTTATTATTATGACATGGAATATGATTTACGTTCAGTTCTTAAATGGAATAGGTAAGATACAGCTGCAATTATACAGTGGTGTTTTTGGCACAATCTTAATAATTCCATTAACCATTGTATTAGCTCGGCATCTTGAGATTACAGGTGTTGTTTTGGCATCTTGCATATTGGGGCTGATAAATACGTCTTGGACTTATATCCAGTATAAAAAAATAATAAATCGAACAGCAAAAGGTATTTGGAATAAATGAAATTATGAATGAATTAACTGATTTTAAATTTTGGGAAAGCTATTGGGAAAATGTAAAACTAGAGTCTACGAAAGATGTTTTTTTTAAGGAATTAATTAATGATTATCCGAAAAATGTTGAATCTATTGAAATAGGTGGGTTCCCAGGTAAATTAGCAGTTTATTTCAATAAAGTAAAGGAATGTAATATTACAATACTTGATTTTTTTATTTCTGATAAAATAATCGAGAGAGTTGAAGATATTAATGAAATTAAAAGAGGTACAATTAAAACTATTAAAGCTGATTTTTTAACCTATAAATCCAACAAACAGTATGATATTGTTTGTTCTTTTGGTTTTGTAGAACATTTTGAAAACACGAAAGATATAATTAGTAAACATATCGATTTATTGAAAGAAGGTGGACATTTATTAATTACGCTGCCAAATTTTAGAGGGCTTAATGGTTGGGTTCAAAAGAAGTTTGACAGAAGTAACTACGATGTGCATTTTATTGAATGTATGAATATACGTTTATTACGGGAAATATGTTTAGAATTAAATCTTAAAGAGGTAACAGTCAATTATTTTGGTAAACCTACATTATGGCTTGAAGAAGGAGCCAATAATAGTAAACTTATTGGAATGTTTTTGAAATACTTAAGGTATAGTATTAGACGTATCCCTTTTTATAAGAATAGAGTCTTATCACCGTATATATACATAAAAGCCGTTAAATGAGAGTGCTTTGGTTTACAAATACTCCGTGCGGAGCCGCGGAAAAATTAGGGACAATTCATCAATCCGGTGGGTGGCTAAATTCGTTGCAAGAGGAATTGGTGAATATTCCGGATGTGGATTTGTCAATTTGTTTTTATCATCACCAAAATATAAGGCCTTTTGAATTTAGAAATACACATTATTATCCAATTTACAGAGAGCGAAAGAAAAACAGAGTTTCGAGAGCAATAAAAAGATTTATAGGAGATGCAAATAAAGAAGAAAAGGAAATATCTGAGCTGTTAAATGTAATATCATCTTTGGCTCCGGATGTTATTCATATACACGGTACCGAAGAGAATTTCGGATTGGTTCAAAGACATATAGAAACTCCTGTAATAGTATCAATACAGGGAATTCTTAATCCATTAGTTGAAAAATTTAATTCCGGCATTCCATTATCGATCTCATCAAAACATGAAGGAGTTCTTGCAAAAATAGCCTTGAGCTCAACAAAGGTACAGTATTTAAAATTCAAGAAAAGAGCGGAGAGAGAATTAGAAATCTTGAAGAATACGAAGTATGTGTTTGGGAGAACTGATTGGGATCGGAGAGTGACATCAATATTATCACCTAATAGTAAGTATTTTTTTGGTAGCGAAGTATTAAGACCTTTGTTTTATTTAAGTAACTGGAATAAAAAACAATTTAATACTGTTTTGCAAATAGTAACTATTACCAATGATGTTGTTTATAAAGGATTTGAAACAATAGTAAATACGGCAAAATTAATTTCAGAATGCACAGATTTGCAATTTACATGGAAGGTAATTGGATTAAATGAAAAGAGTAATGTAGTTAAAATAGTAAATCATTGGAAAAAGGATGATTTACTAAGAATAAATATTGATTTATTAGGAAATAAGAACGAAGCAGAAGTTATTAATATTTTATTAGAGTCTGATATTTATTGTCAGGTTAGTCATATTGAAAATAGCCCAAATAGTTTATGTGAAGCGATGGCTCTAGGAATGCCAGTTATTGCTTCTTTTTCAGGAGGTACTAGTTCAATTATAGAATGTTATAGTGAAGGAATTTTGGTTCAGGATGGAGATCAATATTCTTTAGCTGGAGCAATTGTTGAAATGGTTAGAGATCAGCAGAAAGCAATCGAATATGGTAGAAATGCAAAAAAAAGAGCAATGATACGGCATAATAAAGAAGATATTATATCAAAATTACTTTTGACATATAATTCAATTGTAGAATGATTATTTTATCGGATAAAAAGTCATTACTTCCTACTATTAAAGAAAACTTTTTAATATTATTAATTATATTAATTACTGCAAACGCATCAACAGTTTCGACAGATAATTTTCTATTACTTGTATTGATTATTGCATTTTTATCTTTTGTATATAAAGGATATTCGTTAGATCCTATTATTATATATGTTCTCATCGTTTGGATCATTATTAATTGTTTTGCTTACTTAATTAATGAAACTCCGTTTAGATGGTATACGTTTTTTGGATTTTCGTCAAAAATGATTTACCCTTATCTTCTTCTAAAACTTATTGGCCCAAACTTTCCTTTTAAATTGGAAAGAATTATTTATATCCTCACATTAATAAGCCTCCCATTTTTTTTTCTTGAAGTAAGTCTGCCAGGTTTTTTTAATAATTTATCACCTTATTTAAATTTCTTTACCCAGGAAGAACAGCAACATGCTAATGGCTGGTATATATTTATATTCATGCACAGTGGTTGGTCTGAATATCGAAATTGTGGATTTATGTGGGAGCCTGGAGCATTTGCATTCATGATATTACTTGGCATGACCATACGTTTTATGAAATATGGAAGAATAAAAATAGATAAATATATTATTATATATATTCTTGCATTATTGACCACTATTTCGACAATGGGTTATTTGGCTTTATTTATTATTATAATGGCTTTCGCAATACAGAAAAAAAAACTATTATTATTGCCTTTATTGCTCCCATTATTAATCCCTATATTTATTGAAATATTGAAGTTAGATTTTCTTTTACCTAAAATTGCTACTTATTTTGATCAGTTGGACGTAATGTATACTCCTGATAATACGACTTATCTTAAAGTTAACAGATTTTCTTACATGCTCTTAGCCATAAATCAAAGTTTAACGTGGCCATTTGGATTTGGTATTGTACAAAATAAAGATGTACTTAAGGAATACTCAAGTGATGTACTTGGAGTAAGTACCTTAGCAAATATTCTAATATATTGGGGTTGGTTGGGAATAACAGTTTTCTTTTATGCTATAAGTAAATTTTATTCAAAAATTCAATTTCAAAAGAATAATATATTATTGGGTTCTTCAATTATTGCATTGACCATCGCGTTTTTTTCGAACCCTTTAGAGAAAAGTCCAATACTTTTTATATTAATATTTTATCCTTTTGTTTATAGAAGATTGAAGCTTAAAATGCCAACTATTTATAATAGGCCATTAGCTAATGCTTCCGAATAATATGAATCAGCAAGTAGAATTTTCTGACTACCCTAAAATTTTAGTTATTGGCCAACCGTTTCATAATAAAAGTGGAGGGGGTATTACAATTTCTAATTTATTTAAAAACTTCCCGAAATCAAATATTGCTTTAGCGACAGATTATAAAAATGTAGGACGTAATGATTATACATATTGTAAAAATGTATATAGGCTTGGAAATAAAGAATACAAAATATTTTTCCCATTTAGTTTAGTATTTAAAACAGGTAATAGCGGCGCTGTAACAGAATTAGTACCTACTGCAAATAACGTGTCGATAATCTCTAAGAAAAAATGGTATTATACTATTTTAGAAAATATTTTTTTTAAGCTTGGAATTAATCTTTTAGCAATTAGAATTACAAGTACTAAGGATCTTGAAATCTGGATAGAGAAATTTAATCCTGATATAATATATACACAACTTGGAAGTATTGAATTGCTATTATTTATAGAAAAATTCATGAGAAGATTTAATAAACCATTAGCTATTCATATAATGGACGATTGGCCTGTTTCTATTGGAAGAGGGCCATTAAAATATTATTGGAGTTGGTTAATTGATAAGAAATTGAAGAGTGTTGTAAATTACTCATCGATTAATTTAGCTATATCAGAGGGGATGAGTAATGAGTATGCATTAAGATACAGTAAGCAATTTGATTTTTTTCATAACCCTATAGAATTAGACAAATGGATTACTAAAGTAGATATTAATTCATCCAATAAAAAAAACTTCAGAATTTTATATACCGGCCGTATTTCAGGAGAACATTATAAAAGTTTAGAAGATATATGCATAGCGATCAATAATATTCAAAGGGATGATTTAACTATTTCAATTGATGTTTATAGTCCGGATTGGGATATTTTCTTAGTAAAAAAAATAACACGATATCCAAATGTTTTCGTGTATCCGTCTATTGATCATAAAGGGATACCAAATCTCCTTGTACAATATGATATACTTTTTCTTCCTTTGGATTTTTCTAAAAATAGTACAAAGTTTACTAAGCTTTCTATGCCAACCAAGGCTTCAGAATATTTAATATCAGGTGTGCCTATACTTATTTACGCACCCTATCAGTCAGAATTATTTAGGCATTTCGAAAAACATAAACTAGCGTTTGTTATTGGTGAAAGAAGCCTTGATAAATTACAAAATGGTATTTCTAAATTGGTGAAAGATACAGAATATAGAACTAAAATTTCTAATAATGCCGTTGAGTATGCAAAGGCGAATTATAATGCCGAAATAGTAAGAGAAAGATTTTTTAAAACAATAAATTTAAAAAGGAATTAATATAATGACAAAAAAAACACTTTTAATCACCGGAGGAACGGGTTCCTTTGGTTATACTGTGCTTAAACGATTTTTAAATACAGATACATTTAGTGAAATCAGGATCTATAGCCGTGATGAAAAAAAACAGGACGATATGCGTAAGGTTTTAAACAGCGATAAGGTCAAGTTTTATATCGGAGATGTAAGAGATGCTCAGGCTGTAGAAAATGTTGTAAAAGGAGTAGATTATATTTTTCACGCTGCTGCTTTAAAACAAGTGCCATCCTGCGAATTTTTTCCAATGGAAGCAGTTAAAACAAATATTATAGGTGCCGAAAATGTACTGACAGCAGCCGAAAAGTACCACGTGAAAAATGTAGTGGTACTTAGTACAGATAAAGCGGCATATCCAATTAACGCCATGGGAATGTCTAAAGCTTTAATGGAAAAAGTTATGGTGGCAAAATCACGTAACCTTGAGGAAGGAACCATTTTTTGCGGGACCCGTTACGGAAACGTGATGGCATCAAGAGGTTCTGTGATTCCTCTTTTTGTGGACCAAATTAAATCAGGGAAGCCTCTCACACTAACCGATCCAAATATGACGCGTTTTATGATGAGCCTGGAAGATGCAGTTGATTTGGTATTATATGCATTTGAATATGGAAAGCCGGGAGATATATTTGTACAGAAAGCACCCGCGGCAACTATTGAAACACTCGCTAAAGCTTTACTTGAATTGTATAAAGCCAACAATGAAATTAAAATAATAGGCACTCGTCATGGTGAAAAATTATATGAAACATTGGTAAATCGTGAAGATATGACGAAGGCAGAGGATATGGGTAACTATTATCGTATTCCTGCAGATACAAGAGATCTCAATTATGAAAGCTTCTTTTCAGAAGGACTTCAGGATACGTCTAGCATGGAAGAATATCATTCGCATAATACAAAACGGTTAAATGTAGAGGAAACAAAACAATTATTAATGAAGCTCGACATGATTCGTAACGACGTTGAATTGTAATAATAAAAATGCTGACCAAAGGAAACATACATACTGACGAAAGAGGTACACTTAGTTTTGTGAATGAATTTAATCTTCAGCAAACAAAACGCTTTTATACAGTTACCCATCCGGATGTGAATATTATAAGGGCATGGCAAGGACATAAAATTGAAACCAAGCATTTTTTCGTTACAAAAGGGTCTTTTCTTTTTGGTTGGGTTAAACCTGATAACTGGGAAACTCCTTTGGGGAATTTAATCATAACAAAACAGGTGCTTTCGGCAAATGAGCCCTGTGTGTTAACTATACATGCAGGATATGCAAACGGATTCAAAGCTTTAGAAGAAAACTCAACCGTTATCGTTTTCTCTGACTGTACCTTAGAAGAGTCTACTGGAGATATGTATAGATTCCACCAGAATACGTGGACATTATAAAATATTAAAATTACTATGATAAAGATTGGAATTACAGGACAAAAAGGGTTTATGGGTTATCATCTGTATAATACCATTGGTTTATTAACAGATCAATATATAAGTGTTCCTTTTGAGAAAGAATTTTTTGAAGACGAGGTAAAACTCCAAAATTTTGTATCTGGGTGTGATGTCATCATTCACCTCGCAGCAATGAACCGTCACAATGATGCAACCGTAATTTATAATACAAATATAAGCTTGGTTAAAAAGTTAATTACGGCAATGGAAAAAACCAATTCCAAACCGCATGTACTCTTTTCTTCATCGTCGCAGGAAGAAAGAGATAACCCATATGGAAAGTCAAAAAAAGAAGGAAGGTTATTGTTTGAAGATTGGGCAGCTACTAATGGAGCAAGGTTCACAGGGTTAATTATACCAAATGTTTTTGGCCCCTTTGGCAATCCCTACTACAACTCAGTAGTAGCTACTTTTTGCCATCAGCTTACGCATAACGAAGTACCAAAGATAGATGTAGATGGAGAAATAAAATTGATTTATGTTGCCGAACTGGTAAAAGAATTTATTACCGCAATCACGAATACGGCTTCAATCGTTACACACAAAATAGTTGAGCATACCGCAACCATTAAAGTTTCGGCTTTGCTTCAAAAGCTTCAAAATTTTAAAGAAAACTATTTTGAAAAAGGAGTATTTCCGGATCTTGATTCTGCATTTGAAAAAAACTTATTTATTACATTTCTCTGTTATATTAACCATAAAACCTTTTTTCCGTTTTATCTTACCAAAAATACTGACCCCAGGGGTTCGTTTGTTGAAACAGTAAAGTTGAATAGTGGTGGGCAGGTGTCCTTTTCAACAACAGTTCCGGGCATTACACGGGGAAATCATTTTCATACCCGTAAAGCTGAACGTTTTGCAGTCATAAAAGGGAAAGCCCTTATTGAATTAAGAAAAATAGGAACAGAAGAGGTTTTATCTTTTGAGTTAAACGGAGAAAACCCTTCCTTTGTAGATATGCCGGTGTGGTATACGCATAATATAAAAAATATCGGCACCGAAGAATTATATACTATTTTCTGGATCAACGAATTTTATGATCAGAACGACCCGGATACTTTTTTTGTAACAGTTTAAAAAATTAAAAGAAGAATCATGAAAGCAAAATTGAAAGTAATTACTGTAGTTGGCACACGTCCGGAAATAATTCGCTTATCTCGTGTAATGTCATTGTTGGATGAGCATCTTCATCATATTATAGTACATACAGGGCAAAATTATGATTATGAATTGAACCAGGTTTTCTTTGATGAATTGGAGCTTCGTAAACCGGATCATTTTCTTAACGTAGATACATCGTCTTTAGGTGCTTCCGTTGGGGATATTATGAGAAAAACGGAAGAGGTTTTAAAGCTTGAAAAACCTGATGCCTTTATAGTTTTAGGAGATACGAATTCTTGCCTGGCTGCCTATATTGCTAAACGGATGCATATTCCTGTTTTTCATATGGAAGCAGGTAACAGATGTTTTGATTTTAATGTACCCGAAGAAACTAACCGAAGAATAATTGATCATATCGCTGATTTTAATTTAGTTTATACAGAGCACGCCCGTCGGCATTTAATAGCGGAAGGTTTACCTCACAGGAGAATTTACTTAACAGGTAGTCCTATGAAAGAAGTTCTGAATTACTATATGCCTGAGATCAGGGCATCACACGCTCTGGAAACATTGAAATTAAAAGCGAAAAATTATTTTGTTGTTTCTACCCATCGCGAAGAGAATGTAGATAATCCGGAAAACCTTCGGAAGATTATGATCGTTTTAAATAAGCTTGCAGAAGAATATAAAATGCCGGTTATTGTGTCTACACATCCGAGGACGAGAAAACGACTGGAAGAAATTACAGATATAAAAATGGATGGGTTGGTAAATTTCATGAAGCCATTTGGCTTTTTAGATTATGTTAATCTTCAAATGAATGCCTTATGTACTGTTTCCGATTCTGGTACCATCAGTGAAGAATCTTCAATATTAAATTTCCCTGCCATTTCCTTGCGTCAATCTATGGAACGCCCTGAGGCACAGGATGTGGGAACTATTATTTTATCAGGTTTTGATCCACAGGTTGTGTCAGATAGTATTCGAATGGTAGTAAATGAATTTGAAGTAACTAAAGGATATGCGAAAATCGCGAACGATTATGATATTGATAATACATCGTGGAGAGTATTAAAATTAATTATGGGGAATGCTAAATTAAGTAATCTTTGGAACGGTATTAAATAATGGAAAACTTAAATGTTTTTGGATTAAAAGTAAGTAGCTTTGAACTGGATGAGGTTGAACAACTTTTTTCTTCCGTAATAAATAGTAATGAAAGTATAGTGTTATTCGGGCATTCGCTGGGCTATGTTACCTTGTTTAAAAAGCACCCGGAGCTTTATGAAATTATAAATTCATTTGATCTTTTAGTTTGTGACGGTACACAATTTAACTGGTATTGTTATTTTACAGGGTTTAAATTAAAAACAGTTATTTCTATTCCTAATATTACAAACTATACACTCGAATATGCGAATGCAAAAGGGTTGAAAGTTTTATTATTTGGCGCAAAAGAAAATATAAATAAAAAAGCTGTTGAAAACCTTCAAAAAAAATACCCGAATATTAAAATGTTACCGGGTATTAATGGTTACTATAAGGAGTCGGAAGAGCCGGAGATCGTCGCAAGAATTAAACATCAAAACCCTGATATACTATTAATAGGTATTTCAACACCAATAAAAGAAAAGTTTGTCTATAAATACAAATCACAACTCAGTTCAAATATAATAATCCCTTGTGGCGGAATGATAGATGTATACTCCGGATATACAAAGCAAAGCCCGCATTGGGTAAAAAAAATGGGGTTAGCAACTCCCTTTAGAATTGCACAGGAACCAAAAAGATTATTTTTTCTTCATACATGGATGATCATGGAGATTTTTTTTAGAATATTACCAATTACTTTTTTTAACAGGTTTATATTAAGAAAAAAAGATTTCAATATTGTTCTAAAATACCTTCATAAATAATGTGTGGAATTTTTGGCATAATCGTTAAAGAAAATTCAGGTCGTTCGCCTTCTTTTATTAAGAATGCATTAAAGAAACTGGCCGAAGTTTCTATTGTAAGAGGAAGCGATTCGTCGGGTATAATCTTTAAAAACAACTCTAAAAGTGAGTTCAGCTTAGTTAAAGGCGATATCCCGGTTACTGAATTACTTAGAAGTAAGGAATATTCCGAATATTTAAAAGAAGCGGTTTCTTTATATACAAAGGGCCAATCTTTTCAGGCTATGGGCCATGCAAGATTAGTCACAAATGGTTCTCAATTAAAGGAAGAAAATAACCAACCGGTTGTAAAAGACACGATTATAGGAATTCATAATGGCATCATTGTAAATAATGATGCATTATGGAAGGAGAACCCTGGTATTAAAAGGGAATACGATATTGATACGGAAGTTTTATTAAGTATGATCGGCCAGGAGCTTTGTACAAAAACTTTACCCGAAGCAATACAGATTTCATTGAACAAAATTGAAGGAACTGTTTCGAGTGCTTTGCTTTTTACTGAAAGGAATGAACTCGCTCTTTTCACAAATAATGGGTCTCTTTATTATATTTTAGAAAACGATTTTTTGATTTTTGCTTCGGAGAAATACTTTTTAGAACAAGTGTCAACAAAGCTATCACTTCATCATAAAATTATTCAGTTAAAAGCGTGTGAAGGAATAATTTTAAATACAGTTTCTTTTGAAACTATTCAGTTTCAACAAAAGAGAGATGTTGAAGGAAATTATAATGCATCTACTCATAATAAGTACAGCATTAAATCCATTAATTTAAAAGGAAGATTTGATAAAGAGGTGGTTATCGACCCAATGGAGTTTATTGATAAGAGTAAAGAGTATGAATTATATAGTATTCTTGAAAATAATAGCGACTTCATTGATAAGTTGAAGCGTTGTACTAAATGTATCTTGCCCGAAACGTTTCCATTTATAGAATTTGATATTGCAGGTGAATGTAATTATTGTAAAAATCATAAAACCCAAAATCAAATTCAAAACTTTGATGAACTGAAAAAACTGGTTGCTCCATATAGAAGTAAAGATGGGAAGGCCGACTGTATAGTGCCGTTTAGTGGAGGGAGAGACAGTACTTATTCCCTTCACATAGTAAAAGAAGAATTAGGGCTAAATCCAATTGCCTTTACGTACGACTGGGGTATGGTTACCGATTTGGCAAGGAGAAACATAGCAAGAGTATGTGGGAAGCTTGGTGTAGAAAATATAGTTGTTTCGGCTGATATTAAATGGAAAAGGGAAAATATCAGAAAAAATGTGATCGCCTGGCTTAAAAACCCCAGGTTGGGAATGATTCCATTATTCATGGCAGGCGATAAATACTTTTTTTATTATTGTAACAGGGTAAAGAAACAAACCGGAATTGATTTAAATATATGGGGAATAAATAATTTAGAAAACACTAATTTTAAAACCGGTTTTGCCGGAATTAAACCTCAGTTTGATAAAAAAAGAATTTATTCCCTAAAAGCCACTAACCATTTAAAGCTTTTTGGTTTTGTTGGTAAAAATATCATTCAAAGCCCCGGGTATATTAATCAATCTATAGTTGACAGCTTAGGCTCATTTGCGGTAAGATACCTGATGCCGAAAAAAGATTACTTCCATTTATTTGATTATTATAAATGGGACGAAAATGAAGTGGAAGCATTAATAAGAGATAAATATAACTGGGAAAAAGCCATTGATACCAATTCCACCTGGCGAATAGGAGATGGCACCGTTAGTTTCTATAATTATATTTATTACACGGTAGCCGGATTTACTGAAAATGATACATTTCGAAGTAATCAGATCAGGGAGGGGATGATTTCGAGAGAAAAAGCATTAGCAAAAATAAATGAAGAAAATAAAGTGCGTTATGAAACCCTGAGGTGGTATCTCGAAATAATAGGATTGGATTTTAAAGAAGTAGTTCAGGTTGTAAATAATATACCAAAATTATATGATACAATTAAAAAGTAATTTGAGTTATTTTTTGGTTAAGTCACCGTCGCCCTATAAATTATGGGGTTGGTTCTTCAGAAGCTTATTAGCTGTGTTATCCGGCGAAGGAATTAAACAGTGCATAACTTATCATTCATTTAACCGTAGAGATTTACTGGCCAATACCTATAACCTTATTTTGGGTTGTTTAAACGTGCCTTTTTTTAAACTCAATAAAAGTATATAGTAGGATGAAGGAATTGATACTTCAAAAATCAAGTGAGGCAGCATACAATTACATTTCAGAACATATATGTACGGAGTCACCTGAAACATTGGTGGTATCTACTACTAATGAATTTAATGTTTTAAATCACACAAGAAAGTGTAACGCTATAATTAATTTAAGCCGGGTAAACGATATTCGTTTCGTGAATAAATTTTTTGAGAGTGTTAATTCAAAATTAGAGAAAGACCATTTATTTATTTGTCGCCTGGAAACATTTAATGCAAGGCGGGCAAGAAAGCCAATTGGTAAAATCCCTGTGGTGAGTTCTTTATATTTTGGTATGGAATTTATTTTCATGCGTGTGTGCCCAAAATTATGGGGAGTTAAAAAGATTTATTTTTTATTGACTCAGGGTCATAATCGTCTTTTATCAAAAGCGGAAGCTTTTGGAAGATTAGCCAGTTGCGGTTTTGAGATTATAGATTATAAAAGTTTTAATGGCTTAATGTATGTCGTTTCAAAAAAAATAAAAGAACCCGATTTTAATATGAATGCCAGCTATGGTCCTTTATATAAAATGCCCCGGCTTGGTAAAAATGGAAAAATTATTGGAGTTTACAAATTCCGAACCATGCATCCGTATGCTGAGTATTTACAGGATTATATTTTAAAATTGAATGGTTATTCAGAAACCGGGAAACCTGCTAACGATTTCAGGCTTACGCCCTGGGGGAAAGTATTGCGCAGATATTGGCTGGATGAATTGCCCCAATTAATCAATCTGATCAAAGGAGATTTGAAATTAGTTGGAGTGAGGCCTATAAGCGAACGTTATGCGGAAGATATTCCTGAAGAGCTTATGGCGTTGAGACTCACTCAAAAACCGGGCTGTATACCACCTTATGTTTCCTTAAATATGAAGGGCAACGTTGAAGAGGTATTAAAGGCGGAGAAAATGTATCTTGAGGAGAAAATAAAAAACCCTTATACTACAGATACTAAATATTTTTTTAAAGCGTTTTTTAATATTGTTTTTAAGCAAAAACGAAGTGCTTAAATAATGTAACCTGAAATGTCTAAAAAAAGAAGGAGCGATTATATTTATGGCTATTCCCGTTACATTAAATTGTTCGGGTTGTTGTTGGATATTATTTTATTGAATATTGCGTACGTATGCTCCTACTTTATAAGCAACGAGCGTATTTCCGAAATCCATTCACAGGATGCTAAAACAGTATGGTTGCTTTCCAACGTCATCTGGATCTTACTGGGAAGCTATTTCCACGCATACCGTTTCATCAGGATGGAACCTATGGAGAAAATTCTGGGACGTACGTTTAAACTCGTATTTTATTTACTCGCTGTTGTATTTGTTATGATAGTAGCATTAAAGTATAATGAAGTATCCCGTACGCGTTTACTGGCATTTTGTAATCTTTTTTTTGTAGAGATCTTCATAGGCCGAATTGCATTTATCTCTTTATTAAAGAACCTGCGCCGCAAAGGATATAATTTTAGAAACGTCATTATTATTGGTGCCGGTAAAACAGGCAGAGAAATACAGGAAACACTTTCCGGTGATTTGAGCTATGGATACAGGATCCTGGGCTTCTTTGATAACGAAGCCGGCACTAAAGGTTTGCTCGGGAAAGTAGAAGATGTCATCGCTTATATTTCTGTAAATCCCGTACACGAAATTTATATGGCCTTGCCCGAATATGATACGAAGGAAATCCGGGACCTTACCAATTACTGTGAACGCAATTTTATACGGGTGAGGTTTGTGCCTTATTTTAAAAATTTCACCAAAAGCCGTAAAGTGGAAATGAGTTTTTACGGAACCATTCCGGTAATGTCGTTAAGGAAAGAACCTTTAGAGTATCCGGTAAATCGCATTCTTAAATATGGTTTCGATGTCATCTTTACATCTGTCTTATTTTTTTTAGTTTTCTGGTGGCTTTTTCCGGTATTGATTTTATTGGTAAAATTAAGCTCCACGGGCCCTGTTTTTTTTAAACAACAACGTTCAGGTAAAAATAACCGTACGTTTTGGTGTTATAAATTCAGAACTATGCGGGTAAATAATTTCTCTGACGAGTTGCAGGCAACCAAGAACGACATACGCATTACTTCCATTGGTAAAATAATGCGTAAAACAAGCCTTGACGAATTACCTCAGTTTATTAATGTACTAAAAGGAGATATGTCTATCGTTGGCCCAAGGCCACATATGTTGAAACATACAAATGAGTATTCAAACCTTATTAATAATTATTTGGTAAGACATTTTGCCAAGGCAGGTATTACAGGATGGGCGCAGGTAAATGGTTTCAGAGGAGAAACGAAAAATGTTGAGGAAATGGAAAAGCGGGTTGAATTTGATATCTGGTATATAGAGAACTGGTCTTTTTTATTAGACCTTAAAATTATTTTGAAGACAATCGCATTAGCATTTTTCAAGAATAAAAATGTGTATTAAGTACATTGTATGTCTGGCCGGTATAAATCCCTAAATAGTTAAGCTTTATGTACTTAAATTGTAGTTTAAGCGGTATTTTTTTATAATTTTGCGATACTAAAAAAACATCATGCATTTCCCGGATAAAAAACCTTTTTATATTTATTTACCTGTTTTAATAGGCATGATGTTTTTCGCATCATGTACTTCAAAAAAAAAGTTAGTATATTTTAATTCTAAAGACACAATAAATAGTGAAGCTGTAAATAAAAGTTATAATCCTGTATTAAAAACAGATGATATCCTGTCGATCACTGTTTTAGGATTGGATCCTGAAGCAATAAAACCCTTTAATATTCCCGTAAATAGTGTTAATCAGAGTATGGGAGGTTACAGCCAGGGAGCACCAACTCCACAAGGATATTTAATTGATACCGAAGGAAACGTTGATTTTCCGGTAGCGGGTAAAATTAAGCTGGCGGGTTTAAGTCGTAGTGCAGCTATTGATACTTTGAAAAACCGACTTAAGCCTTACTTAACACAACCTACTGTTTTGGTTAGAATTTTAAATTATAAAGTTACCGTATTAGGTGAAGTGCGTAACCCCGGAACTTTTACCATCCCTAATGAACGAATAACTTTGCCTGAAGCTTTGGGGATAGCAGGAGATCTGCTCATTACCGGTGTAAGAAAAAATGTGTTAGTGATTCGTGATGTAGATGGAAAAAAAACCGAAACACGGGTCAATCTTACGTCTAAAGAATTGTTTTCCTCACCTGTATATTACTTAAGCCAGAATGATTTGGTGTATGTAGAACCTAACAGGGCAAAAATAAACTCATCAGTTGTTAATACCGGAAACATAAGCCTGGTAGTTTCCATAGTTTCCTTATTAGTTACTATGGCTGTATTGTTGACACGTTAATCATTTATAATGGAATTAGAACAATATAATTTTTCGGTTGAAGAAACCCAGGAACACTCCTTAAAAGATATTTTAATTAAGTACCTCTATCACTGGAAATGGTTTATTGTGAGCCTGGTTGTGAGCTTACTGCTTGGGTTTGTATACTTAAGATATCAAACTCCCTTATATGAAGTAAATGCTACTATTTTAATTAAGGATGATAAAAAAGGAGAGATTTCATCTGAACTCTCTGCTTTTGAGGATCTGGGAATTTTAAAGAATAACAAAAATATTGATAATGAAATAGAGATCTTAAAATCACGCACCTTAATGACGATGGTGGTTAAGGAATTAAATCTGAACATTTCTTATTTCTCCCAGGGCAGGCCTATTGATCATGAACGTTATCATGATACACCCATTTTGGCTCATTACATAGGTAAAGATACACTTTCAGTTATTGCAGGCAATTGGCTTATAATTCCTGAATCAGTTAAAAGATTTACCTTAAAACAAGGAGGAAACGAAGATATCATTGGAACCTATAATTTTGGAGATGCTATTACAACCGATTTTGGAAAAATTATTTTTACTACCACTTCCTTTTTTAAAGATCCCTATATCAATAAGGATTTCAGAATAATTATTACCCCTGTTAATGAGGTTGTAGATAGGTATTTGGCGG
The DNA here is from genome assembly GCA_963422675.2 of Bacteroidia bacterium. Lineage (GTDB taxonomy): Bacteria > Bacteroidota > Bacteroidia > B-17B0 > Aurantibacillaceae > UBA4416. Next base: position 6,104 of record CAXVYS010000011.1, on the reverse strand, counting down.
TAGTTAAAGTTGATCCTGTCAATAAAACATCTAATGCCATTACTATTAGTTTGAGAGATGCAATACCCGCTAAAGCAACAGATATAGTCAATAATTTAATCAAACAACATAACCTGGATGCTGTTGCCGATAAAAATCAGGTGAGCCGCAACACAGCTGATTTTATTAACGAACGTATTCAATTTATTACAGAAGAGCTTTCGCTTGTAGAAGGTGAAGCACAGGATTTTAAAACCAGGTATAAATTAACGGATGTAGAATCTGAAGCCAAATTATTTCTTGAAAACGGTAGTGAGAGTGAAGCAAGCGTATTGGAAGCAAATACCCAAATGCGTATTGCCGAATTTATGAACGATTACCTTCAGAAACATGGTTTACCCGGCGATTTAATTCCTACGAATTTAGGATTGAATGATGCACCATTATCAATGCAAATTGCAGAATATAATAAGCTGGTGTTGGAGCGAAACCGTATGTTAAAAAGCTCAAGCGAAAAAAATCCGGTAGTAGAGAATTTAGAAAATCAGCTCACAGGCCTAAAGGGGGCCATTAAAGAAAGTTTAATAAATTTAAAAGCCGCTCTGCAAATCAGGGCAAAAGAATTAACCAGAAAAGAAGGAGAAATAAATTCGAAGATTGGTTCGGTTCCTAAGTATGAGCGTGAGTACAGAATTATTCAGCGCCAACAACAAATTAAAGAAGCGCTGTATTTATATTTGTTACAAAAGCGTGAAGAAACAAACATTGCACTGGCCGTTACAGTGGCAAATGCTAAGGTGATTGATTCTGCTTATAGCAGAGGAGGGCCTGTAGCTCCTAAAAAACAAATCATTTATTTATCTACTTTTTTAATAGGATTAATTATACCAATTATTATTCTATATATTCTGGATCTGTTAGATACAAAAGTTCATGGGAAAAAAGATATTGATAAAGTAAAGATCCCTTTTCTGGGAGATATTCCTCAATCTGAATTCAAAGAACATCTTGTCGTAACAGCTAATAACGGATCGCAGATAGCAGAAGCATTTCGTTTATTAAGAACAAATGTGGAGTTTATTACGAGTGCTAAAATGGGCGGCAATAAAACCGTTTTTATCACGTCTACTATTGGCAAAGAAGGGAAATCTTATATTGCCTTAAACCTTGCGGCAAGCTTTGCTTTATCAGGTAAAAAAACCTTGTTGATTGGTACAGATTTACGAGCTCCGAAAATATTAAATTATTTGGGTTTGTCTGATAGAAATGGGTTAACTAATTATATTACCAATCCTGATTTGAATTTAAGTGAAGTTATTTTTAAAGCCCCGGCTTTAGATAATTTTGATATTTTGCCTTCTGGGCCAATTCCTCCAAACCCTGCAGAATTATTAATGCATCCACGCATCAGTGAAATGTTTACTCAGGTAAAAGCCAATTACGATTACATTATTGTAGATACTGCCCCAGTGGGTTTAGTGGCGGATACATTGCTCATCAATGCATATGCTGATAGTACCGTATTTGTGGCACGTGCCAATTATCTGGATAAACGTTTATTGCGCATTGCAGAAACGCTTAACAGGGAAAAACGTTTGCCTAACATGGCTGTGTTAATTAACGGATCCGACTTTAAAAAAGGCTACGGTTATGGCTATGGTTACGGCTACGGTTATGGCGGTTATGGTTATGGCCAACAAGAACCTAAGAGTTGGTGGAAAAAAGTAATTAGTTAAACCACTATACATCACATAATAAAAAAATCCCGAACCGTTCGGGATTTTTTTATTATATATTCATGGATATGTGTTTCATTTAAAATAGTGCTGTAATAACTATTTTGTAAAGTTGCTTCTGTGCAAACAGAAGCTTTTTTTATTTCGCTGAAATCCAATAATAGAAAGGGTTTAGACACTTGTTAAAAAAAAATTGGTTAAAATAATTAACATGTTTTTTCATCACTACATGTAGTGAAAACAATGAAGTGTTTGAAAAATAAATAAAATGGTGTGTAATAGTTTTATAGTTTTGCCGTTATTATTTTTAAAAACAAATTTAAATGTATTCAAAACTGGTTATAGCATTGCTGACGGTGTTTATATGTAACACCAAACTAACGGCGCAAAGTAAAAGCCCTGTCAAACGATTTTCGTTAAAAACAGAAGCAACAGATGTACTCCCTGATAGCCTTGGTACAACCGTGTTTTACTCCTTGTCGTTTGAAATAAATAACCCTTTGGTTTTAACTTCGGCTGTTTTTAAATTGAAGGGTTTGGTATCCGACTCTCTGTTTAACTCACAAACATTTACTCTGCCAACAACAGATGGTATTTACCAAACCGGCAATTGTACGAATGGGTTAATTAAAGACCAACATACATTTTTTATACTGCTTGGTAATATCAAAGCGCCTGAGTCATTAATACTGGTAGCAGAGTTCACCGATTCAACAAATAAGCATTACCAACATATTTTAACCAACGAATAATTTTTTATGAAATATATATTTTTAACCCTGGCTTTTATAAGTGCATTATCTATTAAGGCACAGGAAGATGTTCCATTTAATAGGAGTTCGGCTATTCCTCCTTCACCAACGTCTGCCGCTTTAGGCAAGTATGGCGATGTACCTGTGGGCTTATATACCGGCATTCCAAACATCAGTATTCCTTTTTACTCCATTTCAGAAGGAAATCTATCTATACCTGTTTCACTATCCTATCACTCTCAGGGAATTAAAGTAGGTGAAGAAGCCTCCTGGGTTGGACTAGGCTGGAGCTTAAATGCAGGAGGAACGATTACAAGAGCCGTAAAAGGTGCACCTGACGATTTCAATGGCGATATTTTTGGACGTGATTTAACCAATGGCGGAGTAACCGGCTCTAATGGCTTTTTATCAACAGGAACGTCCATCGAAAATTTCTGTAACGGAACTACACCGTTAGCAGATATTTATATGGCGCAGATAGCATCCAATATACTTGACGGAGAACCTGATGTATTTTATTTTAATTATCCCGGAGGTTCCGGACAATTTATGTTCGATAAAACAGGAAATATTCAATTGATTTCCCAACAAAATATTAAAGTGAATTACTTTAGAAATCCAGGTGGAGATCTTATTAAATTCGAGATCATTGACGGAAACGGAAATACCTACACCTTTGATGAAGTTGAAATAACAAAAACCATTACAGGAAGCGATGACCATTATTATGTGGCTGATTTGGGTGAAACAGAAACAGACGAACTTAACGATTTAACTTCTTATTCCACTTTTGATGCTTTGGATCCTTATAATTCCAGTTGGCATTTAACCAAAATAAAAAATGCGACAAACAACCACCAGATTAATTTTATTTATACTGCAGAGTACCAAAAAAATCTTTCGGAGGTTAGTAAACAATTTAAATACTGGACTGCCGATAATTCGCGTGAAACATCTGATAATGTATTATCTGTTACGGCAAAACGTTTAAGCCAAATTACATGGAGTACAGGGAGTGTAAGCTTTAATGCAACTGTTAGCAGAGACGATTTAAACGGACTTACGGTGTTTAATGGAATGACAGGTTCATTTTCTATACCGGCAGCAAATGCAATGGCATTGTCGGATATTCAAATAAAAGACGTTAACAATACACTTATTAAAAAATATAATTTTAATTATTCTTATTTTCTGGCACCCAACTCGTCCAGCGCCGGCAGTAAAGGATGTCTGTATAAAAAACTAAAATTGTTAAGTGTAACAGAGCAAAGTTCTGATTTGGCTTCTACAAATCCACCTTATGCATTTGAATATGATGAAACCGTTGCAATTGCGCCAAAATTTTCGCAACGTCAGGATTTTTGGGGATATTTAAAAATAACACCTGCCCCTAATAATGTATACAAGCCTCTTGTATACGATTATCCTAATGATGCAATTGATAACGATTTTTTAAGCGAGTTTTCCATTTATCCCCGGGCTACGGGAACGCCGGTGATGCTTGGTAATTATGATAAGTCACCGGAGGCAACAGCGATGAAAGCATGCATTATTAAAAAAATCACCTATCCAACCAAAGGCACCACTTCCTTTGAATTTGAACCGCATGATTTTTACCTGCAGGCCCAAACCCGTATTGGTGGGGGTTTAAGAATAAAAAAAATAGTGGATTTCGATGGCTTAGACCATGCTAATGATATTATTAAAAATTACAGCTACAAACAATCGGCTAATCCAACCATTACTTCCGGTAAAGTGCTCACATTACCCATTTTCGCAAAACGCCTGGGTTGCAGTATACAACCTAACTATGTCTTGTTTAATAACAGCTTATCTGGTTTGGGTAGTACCATGGGTAGCCATGTGGGCTATACGGAAGTAACTGTAGAATACAATGGTAATGGTAAAACAGTGAGTAAGTTTTATTTATCTGCTGCAGTTGGTGTTGCTCAGGATGAGTGCATATCGGGTACCTGTTTGTATAACAGAACAACTACTAATTTATACATGAGCGGGTCATATAATACACAACCTCCCCAAAATACAACTTGTTTAAAGGATAATTTTCCGTTTACCGAAAACCCTAACTTCGATTGGAACAGGGGAGCACTTTTAGAAGAACAGGTATACGATAATACCAACAGGTTAGTTAAAAAAACAGTAAACGAGTATACCATCAAAAGCACTCAAAAAGTATTTGCGTTTACAAATTCGGTTATCCGTAGAAGCTTATCCCCGGTTGGTGTTTATGATTTGGCATTTATGTATAAATATGCGGTTCACTATTACATTTCTGCCTGGAAAATACTAAGCAGGCAAACCGTTACAAAATATGATGTAAGCAATTCAGCCTCACAGTTTAACTCAGCGGTTAATTTTTATTACGATAATCCTGCCCATAAACAGCTTACAAAAACGGCTGTAACAGATAGTAAAGGACAAACCAATGAAACCATTTTGAAACGTTGTCTGGATTATAATGCAACCACGGGCTTTTTAGCGACGTTAAATGCACAAAACCGTTTAAACGAAGTCATAGAAAAACAAGTGTGGTTATATGATTACGGCAGCAGTACTGCCAGGAAATTATTAGGTACAGGCTTTACAGAGTATAAGGATTTTGCAGCCTTAACAGGGAGCGCAGGCTCGCAGGTGTTTCCTTTTAAATCCTATGGTTTCGAAACAGATGTCCCTGTTATAGAATCAAGCTTTACAGCTACTACATTTAGTGGTGCCAATTTTACACTCGATAGCCGTTACAAAGCCTTATCGGAATGTAACTACGATAGTAAAGATAATTTAGTAGCAAAAAGTGTATACAATGCCGGGTTAAAAAATACCAGCGTTAATATTTATGGCCACACTAAAAATTTGCTGATTGCACAGGTTAATAACGCAGCAGCAGCCGATTGTGGATTTACAAGTTTTGAATCGGATGACGCTTCCCTGTGGACCTTCCCATCGGGGGTTACTGTTGGTACAGCCGACGGGCATTGCGGAAAAGCATCCGCGTTTATCCCTCCAAATACTTATGGCCCAACAAGAGATTATTTTCCGGCTGCTGAAAAACAAACCAAAAAATTTATTTTATCCTGTTGGGTAAAAACAACGTCTGCTGCTGCGGGTAATGTGGGGAATTTGGTATTGTATACCGTTCAAAATGCCGCTAATGCAGCCGTTTATCCAAATGTAAGCGGTGCTTATATGGTTACGGCTATTAATAATACCAATAATGCCTGGAAATATGTGGAAGTAGAAATCGATCTCAATAAAATAAAAACCACTGCCGGCTTACCTTCCAATACCACATTAGGTATCAGGAGTTATCTGCAAAATACAAACGCTTCTGTATCTGTTCAGGTAGATGATATCCGCTTTTACCCTAAAGAAGCGCGGATGAGTACATATACCTATATCCCATCAATAGGGGCATCAGCCGTCTCCGACGAAAACAGTAATTGCAGGTATTATGAATACGATAGCTTTGGCCGCTTAAAACTGGTGAAAGACCAGAACGGCAAAATTTTAGAGAAAACAGAATATAACTACAAACCTTAATGATACAAGCAATTAATAGTATGAAAAACAGAATAGTTTCTTTTATCGTCGTGGTTTGTATAATGCCAAATGCGTTTAT
>CAXVYS010000010.1:0-70500 GCA_963422675.2 Bacteroidia bacterium | reverse complement strand
TGTTCATCGGCTTTACAACCGGTATAAAACACCAGACTCCCATCCCCTTTCGAACTTACGATCAATGATTTTTCATCGCCCATCGCAAATATTTTTCCTCCATTCAATAACTGATGTATTTTCGGACTTGCTGTTTCAGAATGATATACGGCGCCTTCCACAACCGTAACCCCCGAATAAAAAGGTTTAATCGGTGTAATGTACGGGCGTATCTTAGAGTTCGCTCCATCTGCTGCAATAACAATATCTGCGAAAACGGAATTGCCATTTTTAAATTCCAGTTTCCAGGAATCGTGTTGTTTTGAAAGAGATACAAACTGACTGTCCCATACAACCGTACCGGGCCGCAACGAGTTCAACAAAATTTCCTGCAACGGACCACGATCAATTTCTGGTCGAGATAATTCACCTTCTCTATTTATATCATCGGAGAATACGATCTGAGCGTGTTTATCTATAATACGTAATTTATCTGCACCGGGGCGGTAATTGGCCATAAAGGCATCCATCAACCCTGCCTCACGAATTGCCTGTAAGCCTGATTCATCATGCAAATCCAGCGTAGCACCTTTCGCTCTTGCATCTTTGTTGGCATCTCTTTCATACACTTTCACATCTGCACCGTTCATTTGCAAAAGCCTTGCAAGTGTCAATCCTCCGGGGCCTCCGCCTACAATAGCTATTTTTTTATTCGTAATTAAATTAGTTTTCATCATATGCATTTTAAAGGTTAGTCATTACATTAGTTTGTATGCATCAAAATTACGCGACCGTTATAAAACAAAATAGCTATATTAGATTAATAAATAGTCCTAAACGGTAAATTATGGTATTTGAATTCATAGCGTCCGAAAACACCACTTTCATGACCGCTTTTGCTAAATCTATTGGTAGCAAAATAGAAAACGGCATGATGATACTTCCCGAAAGTTTTGGCAAAGGCTACATCAAAGGGTTAATACCGAGCCCAATGATCAAAATGATGATCCATCAATATAAATTGAAGGAAGATTTGATCTTTAGAAGAATTTCCAATAAGGAAAAGAAAAATGTAGTCACCATTACCTTTCATAATATCTTTCATCAAAAAAGCAGTAGCGTTTCTTCTTTACAACATTCGAAATTTTTGCCTTCTGTTCAGATAACGTCCACTGATATTAATTTTGAAACATTCTTTCCGGCTAACACAGAAATAAATACTATTATACTTGCTGTACATGTTGATCTCTTAAAAAGTGTCTTGAACTCAAAAGAAGAAAATACACTTTTTGAAAATATCTTATCCGGAAACCAACCTTACCTGTATGAGGAAATCATATCGCCACAGATGCAGGAGGTGGCGGCAAAAATAGTGGAAGCCAATGTACCGGAGCAACTTCATGATTTTTATTTTAAGCTCAAAGCAGAAGAGTTGATCTATTGTTTATTTGTAGAATTATTAAAGCGCCAGGATACCGCAAGTCAATCCCTCAATATAGCGGATGTAAAAACTATGTATCTCATAAAAGATACCATTTTGTCAAACATGGATATTCCTCCGAAGCTGAATGAACTGGTAAAATTTTCGGGGATGAGCGAATCTAAACTAAAACGGCTTTTTAAACAGATTTTTGGTAACAGTATCTACAACTACTATCAATCCTTTAGAATGAAGGAGGCCGCTTACCTGATCAAAGAACAAAAACTGTCTGTATCAGAGGTGGGCTATCGCTTAGGTTTTTCTAACCTGAGTCATTTTAGCCGCCTTTTTGAAAACATATAGGAGTTAAACCCAAGAAATATTCTTTGAAATAGATGTATTAATATACTTTAAAAAGGTGTTATTATTTACGAAAATAACTTTTCGGATGCCAAAATGAAACTGTAAGCTTGTATACAAATTGTTAGTCATTATTTGGTTTGTAGCTCAAAACAGTTTTGCCACCAGAATAGAGTTTCGCTTGTATAGGTGTAAATTTCCTTATTCCGTCAAATGAATTAAAAATAGTCATACCGTTGCTGATAGCCGTTGGATTTACGATAAGATGATACTCGTCAATGAGTCCTTCTTTTATTAGCGATGACACAAAACCTGCACCACCAAAAACAAGAATGTCTTTACCGTTTTGTTTTTTTAAGCCGGCAATTTCTTCTGCAAGATTTCCTTTTGCTAAAGTAGTGTTGTTCCACATTGATTTGTCTAGTGTTTTGGTGAAAACAATTTTTGGAAGAGCAGCTATTTTTTTTGCAAATGGATGAGTAGGATTTTCTTCAGCTGTATCTTCCCAATATTTTATAATGCTTTCTGCCGTTTTTCTGCCAAGTAAAAGAGTGTCAGAGGTATCAAGCAGAGAATTCATAAACGCTATAAGTTCATCATCAGGATTCCAAGTCATCCAGTCACTTTTTCCATTTGGTTGTGCAACATATCCGTTAATGGTCATTTGCATTTGTAATTTTAATTTTCTCATTTCCATTTATTTTTTACTTGTTAGTATTTTTATCGAAGTCTAATAACCAGCGATTTCCAAATTTGTCGGTAAGGTCGCCAAACATTGCTCCCCAAAAGGTATCTTCAATTGGATGATCAGCACTACCGCCTTCTGAAAGTTTTGTGAAGAAATTTTTTATTTCTTCTTCGCTACTGCAACTTAATGAAAGCGAAACTGCATTTCCTTTTACTAAACCTTTTTCGCTTACCATATCAGAACCCATCAGCACCAAGGCCTCTTTTGTAAGTGTGGAATGTAGAATGCAATCTTTCATTTGTGGTGGCATTTTGTCTGACAATGGTGATTCGCCTATTGTTTGAAATGTGAGTTCACCTCCTAAACATTCTTTATAGAATGTCATTGCTTCACGGCAGTTGCCATTGAAAGACAAGTAAGAATTAATTTGTGTCATTTTGATTAATTTTTTATTATTTATATAATTTACTTGATTAACAATACAAAGATGCGCATCGAATTTAAAATGAGCGAGTGGCAAAAACGACAACCTAAGGGGTTGATTATGACAAGTTAATAATATATCTTTATGGCATGAAAACCATATCTATACTAATACCTGAAACCGGAATTATGGAGGCTATTGCCGATCCACGATATATGTTCACTGCTGCTAATGAGTTTTTAGTATCTGAAGGAAAAAAACCATTATTTAATGTTCAATTGGTAGGGCTAAAAAAGCAGGTGAAATTGATGAATGATCTGGTAACAGTTCATCCTGATAAAACAATTGAGGAAGTTAAAAAGACCGACCTGATATTTATACCCGCCATCAGTGGCGATATAAAAACGGCACTTGAGAAGAATAAAAAATACATCCCATGGATTGTTGAACAACATCGAAAAGGAGCGGAGGTAGCTTCGTTGTGCATAGGCGCATTTTTATTAGCCTCCACAGGTTTATTAGATGGCAAGAAATGTTCTACTCATTGGTTATCTGCTAATGAATTTAGAACTATGTTTCCAAAAGTAGAGTTAGTAGATGGCAGTATTATCTCTGAGGAAAACGGTATTTATTCCAGCGGTGGAGCTAATTCGTACTGGAGTTTGCTTCTATATATTTTAGAAAAATATACTTCAAGAGAAACAGCGATACTGGCATCAAAGTTCTTTGCTGTAGATATTGATAGAGATAGCCAAAGTAAATTTATGATGTTTAAAGGGCAACGTAATCACAAAGATGAATCCATAAAAAAAGCGCAGGACTATATAGAGAACAATATTGATGAAAAAATTACAATTGATGAGTTGGCTGATATGGTTTCTTTAGGAAGGAGAAGTTTTGAGAGGAGATTTAAATTGGCAACTAATAATTCTGTATTGGAATATATACAAAGAGTAAAGGTAGAGGCAGCGAAACGATCTTTGGAAACCAGCCGAAAGAATATAAATGAGGTAATGTATGATGTTGGTTATACCGATACAAAAGCATTTAGGGATTTATTCAAAAAAATTACCGGACTTACACCAATTGAGTATAGAAATAAATATAATAAAATCTCTTTAAAACCTACTGAGAATTTAATTTAGAGAGATTATAGACATTGCTTCCCGGTAGTTCCCGTTGAATGTTAAGTAATCAGATGTGTTTCGAACCGATAAAATAAATTCATTACTTGCTTTAACCACGGGCGATTTTACTATGTAAGAGATGACTACAAGGATTAAAAATGATTAGTAGTGTGTATCTACTAGTTGGCGGTCGTTTATGGCGACATTGTAATATTCCACTTTTGATAAACACATGAACTACAAACAAATATTACCACCGGAAAACCTAAAACCGTATATCCGTTATTTTGGACTGTTGGAAGACGACAACTCTTATGGACAATCCACGAATTTTAAAATCATTGCAGACGGTTCTCCGGGACTAATTTTCCAGTTATACGAACGAATACACTTCTAAAATTTTTCTCCAAAAATTTGTCGATAGCTATATACTAACATTATAATATGGATCTAAATAAGCGTTTAATAGACAATTTAAAAGAATAAGTTAAGTGTGATAACTATAATAACTCACTCCCTTCCAATTTGTTTTACAAGCATCATGTAATATTGGGATCTCATTTCTCCGGAACATTGAACTAGAGAAAATCGAGCAATATTCGAATCATATCTATCAATATTATTTTCTACGACTAAATCATCAGTCAAATGAGAAGAAAATGCAAGTACATATGTAATTGACCTGTCAAAAAATAAATTGATAAACTCATCTAAACTTAATTCATTAACGCTCCGTCCTTTTGAAACAAGTTTGCTATATACTTTTTCAAAAAAGGTTCTATCCTGTGTACCTATTAAGTCTTTTAATCTCCTTGCTGAAAGAGATATCTGATTTGTTAGTTCCCGCATTTTAGAACTAAAACCGTACTTAACATGAATCAAGTATAAATTGGTATTATCATAATGTAAAAGGTCACATAATTCCAATCCATCCTCAATGATAGTGTCTATAACAATGTAATTAGGTTTACTATCATATTGTAAATTATATTCATCTTCTCGGCGAATAGAAACCTTATTCCAAGGAATGTCTACTAAATGGTTTGGGGCTTTATACGTCTTCAATTTATGCGATTAAATAGATCATAAATAACAACCATTGGAGTAGACGGCTTCAAAACAAAAACAGTCAATTTTTTATCTTCAAATTTTGACTGTAATGCTTCTGGTAGATCAATAAATTTACAATTATTGTATTTTGGTAAAGCTTCGATTCCTGTTAAGGCATATTCTCCATTATAAAATTGTCGAACTGCTGTAGACCTCTGTAAACCATCAATTACAATATATGTAGATTCTTTTGTTTCATTCAAATAAATTGGGGGTAATGGAAAATTCAAAATAATAGATTCAATAAACTTGCTTTTTTGCACGTTATTCCATACCTGATTTCTCTGAAAATCTGGCTGTATAATAATTTTCCCTTTTTCTAATTGTCTTAAATATTCAAATATTGAAAAAGGAGCTTCCCCAATTTCTATATCATTATAAGCTGGATCATAAGGATATAAACTACCTTCTTCTTTTTGATCTTCGATAAAAGTATCTTCATCTTTTTCGATTATATCTTTAGGAGTTTCTTCAGCCATTTATACGTTAATTTACTCATCAAATATAACTTTTTTTAGATTATATCAATAGTGAAACATCCTATTGTATGGCGATTTATTATATGTTATATATCAAAATACACTTAATTTGAAATCCTCTTTCTTTAATAAAAGATTCTATATTTTCCCAGTTTTTTTCCTCTTCCAGAATATAAGTCGAAATAATTCCGTCAGTTATTATATAAGAGCCTTGTAGATTGATATACAATTCGTTCCTGATGATATATTTTTTGAAGTAAAAGAAAGTTTTACGAGCATCTTCCCCCTCATGATAAAAGAAGTTGTCTGCTATCTTCCAAATCGTCTCAAATTCAATTAATGCTTCTTTTAAGGTACTATATCGTCCTATAATATAACCTGTGCTATTTATTTCTACTACCACGAAAAAGCCCATATGTTTTTACTAAATGCTGGGGGTTAGCAAAACAAATAGATTAAATAATTCTAAAATCAGGAAGTTATGGGGATAATAAGGGGAAATTCACTAAACAAAAAACCCTAAACTATTACTAGTAAAGGGTTTATGTTTTTTTTATCAGCGGAGAAAGAGGGATTATTAACATGAACCTTCTTCTCCCAGAGTCACAATACAAAAAGGCAGATGCTTCACATCTGTTTTTTTATTTCCCTTCATGTCTTTGAAAACAAGTTTTCAGACATTCCTGAAAATAAAAAAGCGCCTTAAAAAGGCGCTTTTTGTATTTATCCGCGGGCAAAGCGGGACTAAGTTCTAACCAATTTTCTATCCATCTAAATAAAATTATAGATTACTTAAATCCATAAACATTTAATTATCAAAAATATATCTATTTTGTTACATAATAAACCTATGTAACAAAATAGATAAGAGTGTATTGTATTTAGTACAGTAAATTTTCTTATAGTTTAATTAACTCCTAATTTTCTTAAAATAAATTAATTAGTATAGATTTGTAATAATAACTATCAAATAGAGTAAAATAATTCTGATTACACATAAAACCACTAAACATTCTCCAATCCAATAGTTAGTCACAATTCTAAAGACAACAACATAATATGACAAGCATGAATAACATTTATCAAAATCTAGGTTTTACTAAAGACCCATTTGCTTATACAAATGCCGACCAATAAGTGTAGGAGAAGGGGTTGTAGATGCAGCATAAGTGCTAAAAAGATGCATAGCCTGTTTACAGATACCATTTCTCAATATGCAGTCAGGGAAGATTTAATACAACCTATTGTACATGAATTGGAAAAGGCTTATTACGTAACATCTAAGGACATGATTGATAAGGAACAAAATTACAACAGCAGGTTAGTCGAGATTAAGAAGGGGATTGAAACTTTGGATGAAAAGTATTACGTAACAGAAGACATAACAAAAGAGAAGTATGAGATGTTATCCTATAAATTAGAGAAGGAAAAAACTCAAATACTGAATGAACTGGGAAATTTCACAGGTAGCATTTCTAACCTTGATAAAAAACTGAATGATGCAATTAATTTATGTCAACACCTCAATAGAATATGGGTAGAAGGAGAGTTTGCTTCTAAAGACTGTTTGCAGAAACTCATTTTTCCTGATGGTTTAGCCTATGATAAGAAAATAGGGGCATTTCTAACTCCAAAACCAAATGCTGTAATCTCTGAAATCGCCCGTGTGTCGGGCGATTTGAGTATAAAAGAAAAGGGACTTAAAACTCCTAAAAGTAATAAGTCCCTTCTTGCGGAGAAAGAGGGATTCGAACCCTCGGTACGGTTACCCGTACGCATGTTTAGCAAACATGTCCTTTCGGCCTCTCAGGCATCTCTCCAACTCTACTATTTAAAATAGAGGCTACAAATGTAGCGTTTTTTTTAATTTATTAAAATTTAATGTAAAAAATATTTTTTTAATTACATTTAGTTCCATGAAGGCAATCTTTTTTTTAATCTCTTTAAGCACTTTGATCCTTTTTTTTACATCCTGTAAAAAGAATAAGCAGAATATCCTCGTGTCTCATATTGTTGCTGAACCCGACGATATGCACCCTACTAACGGTGCCTCAGCAACAAGAGCTGAAATACAGCTATATACACATATGAGTCTGCTGCGTCTCGATTATAAAACAGGAAATTTACTTCCTTGTCTCGCCAAAAGCCTGCCCCTCGTTTCAACAGATGGTTTAAGTTATACCTATGAATTAAAAGAAGAAGCCGTATGGGATGATAAAACGCCTGTTACCGGAAAAGATATTGCCTTCACTACAAAGGCGAGTAAATGCCTGTTAACCAATAACCAAGCCGTGAAATCTTACTGGGATAATATCAAAGAAATTACCCTTGATGAAAAAAATCCTAAAAAATTTACCGTCATCATGAAAAGGCCTTATATCCTAAACACCTGGTTCTGGACAGATTTTCCCATTATAGAAGAAGCTTGCTACGACACCAAAAAAACGCTTTCCAATTATACCTATAGCCAGCTCATTGATTCTACATTTCTTAAAACAAAACAGGACATTACACTTTGGGCAAATGAATTTAACAGCCCTAAACGTTACACCGATCCTGCATTTATAAGCGGTGCAGGTCCTTATAAAATAATCAAATGGGATAAAGGAGTAAGTTTAATTTTAGAAAAAAAGAAAGATCACTGGACAGAAAGCTGCCATGAAAACTGGTATTGCCAGGCAAATCCCGATAAAATTATTTTCAAACTTAACAGCAATAATGCTTCTACCCTCCTGGAATTAAAAAATAATTTAATAGATATTTCTACACAGGTAGATTTTTCAACCTTCCTTGAATTATCGAAAGACGAAAATTTCACCAAAAACTACGTCACCAAACTGGCCAATACGTATAACTATACCTACGTATGCATGAATATGAAGCCTGACGGGCAAACACATAAAAAAATATTTACAGATGTAGTGGTACGACGGGCGATGGCAATGTTAACTCCTTACGATCAGTTAAATAAAACCATTTACGAAAATAATGTAAAACGAATGGTTGGCCCCGTTTCTCCCTCCAAGGCAGAATTTAACACCGACCTTAAATTAATAGAATACAATCTTGAAAAAGCTTCTCAGCTTCTAACACAAGCGGGCTGGGCCGATACAGATAATGACGGGATACTGGATAAAATAATTGACGGAGAGAAGGTAAAACTGGAGTTTGATATTAACTTTATGAATACCCAAAAACAATGGGAAGACATTGCCAAACAACTGGCTGAAAGCATGCAGAAAGCAAAAATATTTGCGCGCTTAAACCCATTGGATTATAGTGGTTTTGTGAACGCCTGTTTACAACATAATTTCGATATGAGTATTGGCGCATGGCAAGGCAGTGCTCAACCCGAAGACTTTTCTCAGTTATGGTCAACTACATCCTGGAATAATAACGGGTTAAACTTTCCGGGGTTCGGAAACGCACAGGCCGATGCATTGATTGATAGCATGAATGTATGTGTAAATGAACCAAAGCGGATCCTTTTATCCAAACAATTTCAAAAACTGGTATACGATGAACAACCTTATATTTTTATGTTTGCACAAATGCGACGTGTGATCGTCAATAAAAAATGGGATAATCTCGAAGTTTATTCAGAATATCCCGGAGTGCTTTTAAATACCTTAAAGCTTAAATAAAGCCCTTATGCTGGAGTATGTTGCTAAACGCCTGTTGTGGTTTATACCTACTCTGTTTGTGATTACACTCATAGGATTTACCCTATTGGTAAATTCTCCCGGCGATCCTTTAGATTTGTTAGTTAGCTCATTAAACTCACGCCAGGGCACTAACGGTAACGACCTTGAACAACAAAAAACACACTGGAGAAAGCAACTGGGCCTCGATCTTCCGTTATTTTATATTTCAATAAGTCAACTTTCTGAACCTGATACCTTATATAAACTTTACGATCAGCAAGCTTTAAAAACCTACAAAGCCTTACTGAATCAAACGGGTAACGCGCAGGCCATCAACGCGTTCAGGGATGCGCTGTATAAAAGCAAACAACTTTTTAATAGAGAATTACAAGTTGTAAAAAAAGATAGTGCACAAGCACTCCGTTACATGGAGAGCTCACACGTTATCCTTGCCAATTTGAATGTGCTTACTTTACAAACCAATCCGGAAAAAAATCAGGTTTCCATTCAAACTATTCTTTCCCATAGCAGCAACTATTCAAGCCCTTTTATTGAACAAATCAAACTCTTACAAACTGCTTTTCAAACACTAAAAAACAACCACACGGTTTATAAAAATTATATCCCTAAACTTATCTGGCATGGCACAGCAAACCGTTACCATCGCTGGTTGTTTGGCAGTAGCTATTCTAAAGGAGTTATCAGAGGCGATTTCGGAATTTCCTACATTAAAAAGGAACCGGTTATGGCAATTATCAAACATAAAATAATCTGGTCCTTGTTTTTTTCCGTGCTTTCTATTATCCTGGCATATGCGATAAGCATCCCTATTGGCATAGCAATGGCACGCAGGCCTCACAGCAAGGGAAGCAAACTAACAGAACTCCTGTTATTTATGATGTATTCCCTGCCTTCTTTTTTTGTAGGTGTTTTATTACTCATGCTTTTTGCCAACCCAGATGTTATCTCCATTTTTCCCCCTTCAGGTATTAAGCCTATAGAAGGATATCCCGATGGTGCAAGCTTACTGGGTAAATTTTTAGAATCATTACCATATATGATTCTTCCATTGGTATGCTACACCTACTCTTCCCTGGCTTTTATTTCCAGGTTAACACAAACAGCAGTAAGCCAACAGTTATCGCTTGATTATATTAAAACAGCCAAAGCAAAAGGACTTAGTAACCATGCTATTATATGGAAACATGCTTTTAAAAACAGTTTGTTACCTCTCATTACAGTATTTTCAAGCATATTCCCGGCTATTATAGGCGGGTCTGTTATTATAGAAAGTATTTTTACAATTCCGGGAATGGGGTTGGAAACGGTGAGGGCGATCATCGCGAAAGATTACCCTATTGTTATTGCGGTAATTACACTTTCATCACTTCTAACCATGTTAAGTTATTTAATAGCAGATGTATTATACGCCTGGGTAGATCCGAGAATACGTTATAAAAAGTGAATAGTATAACTACATATTTATCCATCACCAAAACAGGACATAAAAACCGTGCCCTGAGAATTGCTTTAAAAACACTTTTTATATTTATCGTAATTGCACTGCTGGCCCCGCTACTGGCTAATGACAGGCCATTGGTCTGCAAACATAAAAACACCTGGATGTTTCCTGCGTTCTCTTTAAATAATAATCATATAATTTCTTCCTCAGAAATCATAAATTATAATATGGGTAAAGAATGGAAATTAATTTCTTTGGATTTTGTGTTGTTCCCCCCCTGTGCCTATTCTCCAACAAGTATCGATGCAGAAAACGCTCCGGGGAAAAGTCCTTTCGATGAGCAGTTTATCACCTATAAAAATGAATCCACTCATTCTTTACCTTTAAAATTCAGGCATTGGCTCGGCACAACACAAAACGGAAATGACGTCTTATCCAATATGGTTTATGGCGCAAGAATCGCAATCTGTATAGGTATTTTCAGCATGCTCATTGCTTCAGTAATTGGTATTTGCCTGGGGGCATCAGCCGGTTTTTTTCAAAACGATCAGTTAAAAACAGGACCGGTTTCTTTAATATTGAATGGTCTTGCTTTGTTTATGATCTGGTTTTATGGGATGTATGTACGAAGCGAAGCCTGGGTCAACAGCTTAAATTCGGGAGGCTTACTTTTGATCATTAACATCATTGCAACGCTTTTAATAAGTATTATTACCTTGATGCTATTTCATAAACTCGGAAAATGGATAGAGCAAAAAACAGGGTTGCGCCAAAACATCCGTTTCCCTTTAGATACAGTTATATCAAGGATCATAGAAGTTCTCAATTCTATCCCTGCCTTATTATTAATTATTGCCGTTTCTGCTATTGCAAAACCATCCTACACTTTATTAATCATCATCATTGGCTTTTTAAGCTGGACAAGCATTGCGAGGTTAGCACGGGCAGAATTTTTAAAAGCGAAACAACTGGATTATGTAACATCTTGTAGGGCAATAGGCATGAGTCATTTTAAGATCATGCAAAAACAAATTCTTCCAAATGTATTACCGGTATTATTAGTTCAAATTGTTTTTGGGATGGGAAGCGCTGTCTTGGCAGAAGCATCACTTTCCTTTATAGGTATTGGTGTTCCACTAAATTCAGCATCCTGGGGCAATTTATTAAACGAAGGCAGAGATCATTTTTCTTCCTGGTGGCTGGTTGTTTTTCCGGGGCTCTGTATATTCGTTCTCATCTTTGCTTACAATACCATTGCAAAGCAACTAGGAAAAACCTCTGCTGCAATTGAAATGAAAGAAATTGAAAAAGAATAATTATTCTACGATGATCTTCCCGGTAACCGTATTCCATTGACTGGATTGGTTTTGCTGAACTCTTACAAAATAAATTCCCTTGCTGTAAGATGAAACATCTAATACGATTGTTTTATTGTAAGAGGTCTTTTTTAATAACTCTTTCCCCATCACATCAATCAAGGTAACGGCTACTTCCGCAAAAGCATCATCATCAATGGCAATCGTCAATACATCTTTTGCAGGATTGGGGTACATGGTTACATGTTGTGCTAATTTCAACTCCTCTATCCCTACTGCATTAACGTTGGTTGAATTAAAAAAAGCAAGTCCTCCGGCATGGTTCCCTAAAAACAAATCGCGGTTACCATCGCTGGTAATATCTTCGTAAAACGGCGCACAACGGGTTCCTTCGTTTATTTTAAAAAGAGTGGTATCTACCCGGTTAAAATTGCCGCCAAGGTTACCATCAATCTGGTCATATAAATAAATATTTCCTATTTCACTCCCTACCAATAATTTTGTGGTACCTGCTACATCAAACGCAAAGGGCATACTAAAACCGGTAACATAGCCATATTGCTTTACATTTACACCGCCCAATGAGGCTGTTTGTAATGTAAAATTGGGGGCTGTGGCACTTCCCGTATTTTTATAATAGGCAATTTTCCCATTCTGAGATCCGATGATTAAATCCTTCACCCCGTTTTTATCGATATCATATATTTGTGGAAAGGCAAAATTCCCTGCCATAATATTTTTGTAATTCGCTACATGGTTTCCAAATACTGCTGCATTACCCGAACCTGCTGTGTTTTCAAAATAATGCATTTGCCCGCTTGCTTCCCCGATAATTAAATCCTGATCTCCATCTCCATCCAAATCGCCAAAAGTAGGTGCCATCGAATAAATATTATAACTTGCCAATCCCTGGTAATCCCTTGTAATCAGTGAGAAAGTCGGTGCCGTGGTGGTTCCTGTATTTCTATAATACGCTAACTTCGATTTATTGGTGCTCCCGTTATAGTAACCTAAATTACCTACTATCAGGTCTTTTTTTCCATCGGCATCGGCATCAAATAATACAGGATAAGCGCCTTCACCTAATTCAATCATATCTTCCTGCAAAAAATTCTTTTTTTGCAATACAAAATTAACGGTTTGGGTAGTAGACGTGTTTTGGTAATACCATACACTCTGGTAATTCTCTGCTCCCGCAACGGCATTAGGGCTCGCTACCAGGTCTTTAAAGCCGTCATTATTTACATCCAGGTAATAAGTACAGGGGAAAGAATTCATTTTAACCACATTCACGCTTGATCTTACAGGGTAATTAGGGAATAGTTTAGTAGTATCTGTTACATGTGCATTTAAATTGGTTCCGGTATTTTCAGCATAAAATACATTGCTACAAGATACATCTCCCATAATCAGGTCCTGATCATGATCCCCATCCCTGTCAAAACACATAATACAGGAACCCGCATGCAATACCTTTGAGGCATCACCCATAACGGCATCCTGATATAATTTAGGGTAAGGACACTGGCTTAAGTACACATCACAATTACTTTCCTGCAAATCGCCCCAGCAATCGTCTGCAAATTCGTAAGTAAGGCTGTCTGCGGTTCCATACAACTCCATACTCATATTTTTATGGTATTCCATTTTAATACCAAATACCGAATAGGTTAAGATATCCAGGTCACCATCGTTATCAACATCCCCAATGCCCGGTAAAGCAATAGAATTACAGTAAATATTAGCCATATTGGGAGTCCCGTTAGGGTTGTAATCGCTCAATAAAAGGGACGTTTGCAAAGAAAAACTTAAACCGGCAGCTACTGTACTCGTGTTTTTATAAACGGTGATTCCCCCATTGTTATAAGTGAACAAATCTTCCTTACCATCCTTATTGTAATCAAAAAACAAAGCCCAGTCTGTAACCTTTGGAAATTTGCTCTGGTAATCAAATGCATGCTTATATTTTACAACACTCCCTGTAGTTACATTTAAAAAAGCCTTTAACTTACCCCCCGATCCGCAAATTTTGTCGTAAGCCACAATGTCTTTTTTACCGTCCAGGTTAAGGTCGAGGGAGGTAAATGAACTAAAATTAATTCCACCCGCCCAGGGACTCAATAATTGGGTTCCGTTTTCAAAAACAGGTATGGTATCTCTGTAAACATTGGTCTGAGCGTTGGCATGTATTGCCAAAATAAACAAAATCGCAATTATTTTTAACCGGGTCATAATACTTACAAAAATAGAAATAAAAATGGCACTATTTATCTAACTAGCTAATTTTCAGGCATAAAAATATTTGCTTTATATATGCCATAAACCTATATTTGCACCCTTAATTTTATTAGATATATACCAATTTTATGCAAAACAAAGGTGCCATTAAAATTTTCGCTATTCTTTTAGCGTTAGCCTGTATTTTTTATTTATCGTTTACCTGGAAAACACGTAGCGTAGAAAATGAAGCTTCAGAATATGCTGAAGGGGTTAAAAATACTGCAACTGTACAGTCTGCCGCTAAAAATTATGCGAAAGGCGACGCTACAAAACAAGAGTTTTATGCAGATTCGATCAAAACCCTTGTGTTTGATCACTACCTGGATTCTATTAAAAAGCAACCGGTTTACAATTTGTTAATTGCAAATTACACTTACGAAGAGTGTAAAAAACGTGAAATCAACTTAGGGTTGGATTTACGTGGTGGTATGAACGTAACTTTAGAGATTTCTGTTGCAGATATCGTAAAAAGCTTATCTAATAACAATACCGATAAAGCCTTTAATGAAGCTGTTAAACAAGCTGCTAACGACTTAGGTAAGATCAATAACGATGATTTCTTAACCTTATTTGAAAAAAAATACAGTAAAGTTGCTCCTGGTCAGCAATTAGCACCTTTCTTTCAAACCATAGAATTAAAAGGGCAGGTAGCATTTAATGCAACCAACTCGGATGTGATTAAATTTTTACGTACGAAAGTAGATGAATCTATTTCCAACTCCGAAAAAACATTCCGTTCCCGTATCGATCGTTTCGGTGTAGCACAACCAAATATTCAAAAATTAGGTAACACCGGCCGTATTCTGGTTGAGTTACCGGGTGTAAAAGATAAAGCACGTGTACGTGAATTATTACAGGGTACAGCTAACTTAGAGTTCTGGGAGACATACGAAAACGGTGAGATTGGTAACCTTTTAATGGGAGCTAATGATAAATTAGCTAAAGCTTTATATCCTGATTTTATTGCGGCAATCGCCAAAACAGATACTACTAAAAAACCGCTTGATACACTGGCTGTAAAAACGCCAACTCCGGCAGCAAAAGACGCTGTTGCGAAAAAAGATTCAATCCCAGCGGACTCTCTTGGTACTGCAGCTTTAAAAGCGGCTACTACAGATACAACTATCCCAACTTCTTTAGATACCTTCTTACGTAAAATACCTTTAATATATGTAGGTAATTACCCTGGCCCGTTAAGAGCAAAAGTAACGTATAACCAACAAACCAAACAGCCTGAGCAATTTGAACCGGGTCCTGTGGTTGCGGCAGCTTACAGCAAACAGGATACTGCCAAAGCAAACGAATTATTAAGAAATCCTGCATTAAAAGGATATTTCCCTAACAAACTAAAATTCATGTGGGGTTATAAACCAAAAACTTTAAAAAACGATGCCGGTGAAATCGTAGCAGAAGAATTTCAATTATATGCGATTAAAGTAACAAACAGAGATGGTAAAGCTGCAATGTCCGGCGATATTATTTCTGATGCACGTATCGAATTTAATGCAGATAATGGTGGTCACCCAAGCGTAAGTATGAACATGACCGGTGAAGCAGCTACGAAATGGGCTACATTAACCAGAGAAAATTCACCTGTTGGAGATAAAAAAGGACGTTGTATTGCTGTTGTAATGGATAACATGGTGTATTCTGCACCGGTAGTAAACGGAGAAATTAAAGGTGGTAACTCTTCTATTTCAGGTGATTTTAGCGTGGAAGAAGCAAATGCTTTAGCAGCGGTATTAAGCGCTGGTAAATTACCTGCTCCGGCTCGTATTGTGGAAGAAAGTGTTGTTGGTCCTACTTTAGGTCAGGAAGCCATTGATTCCAGTTTATGGTCTTTCATTATTGCCTTATTAGTAATCCTGGTATTTATGTATGCTTATTATAATAAAGCAGGTATGGTTGCTAACATTGCGTTAATTGCCAATATGTTCTTTATTATGGGGATACTCGCTTCCATGAATGCGGTGTTAACCTTACCGGGTATTGCGGGGATTGTCCTCACCATCGGTTTAGCGGTGGATGCCAACATCCTGATCTTTGAACGTATCAGGGAGGAACTGGCTTTGGGTAAAAACACACAACAAGCTATTAAAGAAGGTTTCAAACATGCGATGAGCTCTATTATTGACTCCAATGCTACTCTTGCGATCTTAGCGATCATCTTAATGGTATTTGGTTCAGGTCCTGTACAAGGTTTCGCTACAACGTTATTAATTGGTATTGGTGCTTCTTTATTTGCAGCGATTTTAATTACACGTGTTATTTTCGAATGGATGCTTGATCGTAAAATGGCTATCCCATTTGATAATAAAGCCACTGCAAATGCTTTCAAAAATGTAGCCTTTGATTTTGTTGGTCGTAGAAAAATCTATTACGCAATTTCTTCCTTAGTGATCATTTTAGGGGTTGTATTCTACTTCAAAAACGGTGGTTTCAACTTAGGTGTTGATTTTAAAGGTGGTCGTACCTACCAGGTTCGTTTCGAAAAAGAAATGAATACTGAAGATGTTAAGAAATCGTTAGCTGCCAGATTTGAAGAAGCAGGTTTAGAAGTTAAAACATTAGGTGGTGCTAATCAAATGAAGATTACTACGACTTACCGTGTTGCTGATAACTCTGAAACAGTGGATAATGAAGTAGAAAAAACATTAAACGACGGTTTAAGCACTTTAAATACAAAATATGAAATCGTAAGTCAGCAAAAAGTAGGTCCTACTATTGCAACTGATATTTTATACGGAGCATACGGAGCGATCTTATTCTCTTGTTTAGTGATGTTTATTTACATCGTTGTACGATTCAAAAAATGGCAATACGGTTTAGGAGCTGTTGTGGCTTTATTCCATGACGTGTTAGTAGTATTATCTTTCTACACGATATTAGATGGTGTTGTTCCTTTCTCTTTAGAGATCGGTCAGGATTTCATTGCCGCTATCTTAACGGTTATGGGTTACACGATGACAGAAACCGTGGTTGTATTTGACAGGATTCGTGAACGTTTAGCTGAGAGTGGAAAAGCAGATGCTGTTGGTGAAGAGCGTAACAAATTAATTAACTATGCGTTAAATAGTACATTAAGCCGTACAATCTTAACCTCTTTAACCGTGTTCTTCGTATTATTGGTAATATTTATCTTTGGTGGAGAAAGTATCCGTGGATTTATTTTCGCCTTATTAATCGGTCGTATCATCGGTACTTACTCTTCATTATGTATTTCAACTCCAATAGTAGTGGATTTACAATCAAAGCATGAAAAAGGGTTAGATGTTAGTCCTGCGAAAGCATAATCATTGATTTTTAAATTTATTAACGTCCCGCACGGTTGTGCGGGACGTTTTTATTTAATAACACCCTGTATAAAATAGTAATATCATTTGTACCTTTAAGGCTAATGATTTTAGAAAGTTTATCCCTCATTAATTTTAAGAATTACGACGAAGCACAGCTCAAATTTTGCTCTAAATTCAACTGCTTTGTAGGTAATAACGGAATGGGAAAAACAAACCTGTTAGACGCGATTCATTACATTTCTTTTTGCAAAAGTTTCTTTAACGCCTCCGACAGTCAAAATATTAAATATAACCAACCGTTCTTTGCCATACAGGGCTGGATCAATAAAAATGAAGAAGTACACGAGATTTATTGTGGTGTAAAACGGGGACAAAAAAAGCAGTTCAAGCATAACAAAAAAGAATACGAACGCCTGTCAGAACATATTGGCTTATACCCCTTAGTGATGATCTCTCCTTCCGATATTGAACTGATATGGGATGGAAGCGAAGTACGCCGGAAGTTTATGGATAGTATCATTTCTCAATACGATAAAGAATACCTTGAGAAATTAATTACCTATAACCATGTGTTGTTACAACGCAATGCTTTACTAAAATATTTTCACGAAAGCAGGAGTTTTGATAGTATGAGTCTCGAAATATGGGACGATCAACTGATCCAACATGGTGAATCTATTATTGCTATCCGGAAAAAATTCTTAGGTGAGTTTATCCCACTCTTTAATAAGAACTATCAATTTATCAGCGGCAGCGATGAGAACGTTAGCCTTGATTACGAAAGCTCTTTAAAAGACCGTTCCTACAAAGAGGTATTAGCCGCAAGCCTCGACAGAGACAGAGCCGTACATTATACCACTACAGGGCCACATCGCGATGATCTGGACTTTAAGTTAATGGGCAACAGCTTAAAAAAATTCGCCTCACAAGGCCAGCAGAAATCGTATTTACTGGCATTAAAGCTGGCTCAATTCGAATTTATTAAAGAGAAGAAACTCACGAAACCGTTGCTACTATTGGATGATATTTACGATAAACTGGATGAAACACGCTTCAAAAAATTGATTGAACTCGTAAGTAACGAAACCTTTGGGCAGGTATTTATAACCGATACTCATCCCCAACGCATTAAAGATTTATTTGAACAACAAAAAGCAGAACATACGATATACATAGTAAATAACGGAGAGATAGAACAACATGCGTAAAAATAATAACCTCATAAAATTAGGCGATGCTATTTCTCAAATTTTTAAAGAGGAAAAGCTCGACGAGAAATACAGTATTTTTGCCATTAGAAACGGCTGGGAAGGAATTGTAGGGAAAACCGTAGCAAAACACACGACGCAAATAAACTATGCAGCCGGTGTATTGTTTGTATCTATAGATTCTCCGGTGGTAAGAAGCGAAACAACTTACGTCAAAGAAAGTATTATCGAAAAAGTAAATAAATTTGTAGGGAAACGATTAATTAAGGAACTGGTATTAAAATAAGAAAGTACAAAGCGGTAAGTATTAAGATTTAAGTAAACTGATCTTGATACTTACATCTTAATACTTATATACTACACAAACAATGAAAACATTTAATGTACCGGAATTTTACAGAAGTCCGATCATCAGCAAAATAAAACAGTACCGTAAAGTACAGGATCCCCGTAAGAGAGATAACTCTCCTACCCTGCTCGATTTTGGACCGGTACAGTTTTTAATTGCCAGGCATTTTGGCTTTTGTTACGGCGTGGAAAATGCCATCGAAATTTCGTTTAAGGCATTAGATGAAAATCCGGGGAAACGTATTTTTTTATTAAGCCAAATGATCCATAATGCCGATGTAAATAACGACCTTACCGAAAGAGGTGTTCAGTTTTTACAGGATACACATGGCAACCAGTTAATTCCATTTGATACCCTTACGCCCGATGATATTGTTATTATTCCTGCATTTGGCGCACCTTTAGATATTATTGACCTGCTGGAATCCAAACACATTAAAACAGCCGCTTATAATACGACCTGCCCTTTTGTAGAGCGGGTATGGAAAAAATCGGAAACAATTGGCAAAGAGGATTATACCATCATTATTCACGGGAAACACAATCACGAAGAAACACGTTCTACATTTTCACGCAGCGATAAACACAGTCGCGCTATTATTGTAAGAGATATTCATGAAGCAAAATTACTGGCAGAATACATCAATGGAAATAAACCGGCAGAACAATTCGCGCTTGATTTTAAAGACCGTTATTCAACCTCTTTAAATCTTCTAACAGACCTTCAACGGGTGGGTGTGATTAACCAAACCACCATGCTGGCCAGCGAAACACAGGAAATTGCAGATTTCTTTAAAACAGTTATGACCGAAAAATATGGTATTGAAAACATTGCACAACATTTTGCCGATACCCGTGATACGTTATGCTATGCCACTAACGAAAATCAGGATGCTACGTATGGCCTGCTAAACTCGGAGGCTGACCTCGCCATCGTGGTGGGTGGTTACAATAGTAGTAACACCTCACATTTAGTTGAATTATGTGAACGTAAATTTCATACCTATTTTATTTCTTCCGAAAAAGAGATCATCGACCAAAACACGATCCATCATTTTGATTATCCGAATAAACAGCACCTTACCTCTCAACACTTTTTGCCTGCCAAACAACCATTGCGCATCATCTTAACCAGTGGGGCATCTTGCCCTGATTCCGTTATAGAAGGTGTTATTCATAAAATAAATAGTTTCTTTACAAATATTAAATCAACCGAAGAAGCACTTCATCATTTATCCAATTAAACTACTACTATGCAATTAAACTTAACAAAACCACTTGCCTTTTTTGATCTGGAAACAACCGGTATTAGTGTAGGAAGCGACCGAATCGTTGAAATATCCATTGTAAGAGTTAACATTGATAATTCTACAGATATCTTAACCAAAAAAGTAAATCCAACGATTCCTATTCCTGAAGCGAGTTCTAAGATACATGGTATTTATGATAAAGATGTAGTAGGTTGCCCCACCTTTAAAGAGTTGGCACCACAGCTATCTCAGTTTTTAACCAATTGCGATTTAGCCGGATTTAATTCCAATAAGTTTGATGTGCCTGTTTTAGTAGAAGAATTTTTAAGAGCCGAAATTGATTTTGATTTGAAGAACCGCCGTTTAATTGACGTACAGAACATCTTCCACATGATGGAACCCCGTAACTTAACAGCTGCTTATAAATTTTACTGCGATAAACCGCTTGAGAATGCCCATTCTGCAGAAGCCGATACATTAGCCACTTATGAGATTTTTAAAGCGCAATTGGAGCGTTACCAGGATACGGAGTTAACAGATGAAAAAGGAAATAAATTCCACCCTGTAAAAAACGATATGAGCGTGTTAAGTACCTTAACGGCCCGTAATAAAAATGCGGACCTTGCGGGAAGAATCGTCTTTAACGATCATAACGTGGAAGTATTTAATTTTGGAAAACATAAAGATAAACCGGTAAGAGAAATCTTTGAAAAAGAGCCATCCTACTACAGTTGGATGATGCAGGGCGATTTTCCTTTATACACCAAAAAAATAATTACTCAGATCAGGTTGAGTATGAAATAACACATTGAAAACAGGTAAGAGATTTACTGAATGAAATTATGCACGAATTAGAACCATTTTATAACTGGCAACATTTGTATATCGCTTCCGAAGATGAGGAATCGCCGTTTTATGGTGCAGAATACAGTGAATTTACTTACAGTAATACAGTTTACAATTATTACATACACCCACAATGGGACGATATTGGCAGCGAAACACTTTACCTGAAAATATTATTTGTGGAATATGAAGAAAAATATGCCATTATTGAATTAATAGGTGAATGGAACGACGCTATTACCAACGATATCATGTTATTGAAACGGGATATTATTGACGATATGATTTTTCACGGGATCAATAAATATATTTTGATAGGAGAAAATGTTTTAAACTTCCATGCTTCCGATGATTCCTATTACGAAGAATGGTTTGATGACGTGGGTGAAGATGGCTGGATCGTATTTATCAATTTCAGAGATCATGTGTTAAGGGAATTTAAAGCAGCCAACCTTGATTATTATTTTATTTCGGATGGAGAATTAAATGATTTCGAATGGCGTAAATTCTCGCCGGGGCAGGTATTTGGGAACATCTCAAAGATTATATCTAAAAGGCTGTCATAGCACAGTGATGCTGAACTTGATTCAGCACCTTTGATTCGCTTTTTGTGGTATGATGAGCCTCCTGATCCTGATAGCTATCGAAATCAGGGTGACACAAGCCATATACTTAACTAAAAAATGAACCAAAATTTCTTGCGATTGTTAATACATAAATGCGCTTTGCATATTACAAACATTTATCTTTAATACTTCTTAATTTTACTTCACATTGGCAAAAGATCAGGATATTACAACTCTTAATCCAAAAGAGTATATCATTATAAAAGGCGCACGCATGCATAATTTAAAAGGCATTGATGTAGCGTTACCCCGTAACAAATTTATCGTCATCACCGGCTTATCCGGTTCAGGAAAATCTTCCCTGGCATTTGATACGCTTTATGCAGAAGGCCAGCGGCGTTATGTAGAAAGCTTATCCGCTTATGCCCGCCAGTTTATGGGGCGTTTGGAAAAACCAAAAGTGGATTATATCAAAGGTATTTCTCCTGCCATTGCGATTGAACAAAAAGTTATTTCCCGTAATCCACGAAGTACTGTTGGAACCATTACCGAAATTTACGATTATTTAAAATTGCTGTATGCCCGTGTGGGAAAAACCTACAGCCCGGTTTCCGGAAAAATCGTTAAACGAAATACGGTAACCGATGTGGTGGATTTTGTAAATACACTCAGTAATGAAACCAAATGTTTAATTCTTTCCAGGCTCATCGTTCCTAAAGACAGGACTTTGGAAAAACATCTGGAATTACTGAACCAACAAGGTTTTGCAAGGATATTAGTAAACAATGCCATTGTAAAGATCAATGAATTTGAAGCGAAAAAATCTAAAAAATCGGATGTTATTTTTTTACTCATCGATCGAATCGTAGTAGACATTACTGATGAAGATTTTCAAAATCGTGTGGCAGATAGCGTTCAAACGGCCTTTTACGAAGGAAACGGAGAGTGCGATCTTTTTATAGAGAACGAAGATAAAACGTACAATACCCATCATTTCTCCAATTTATTTGAAGCAGATGGCATTTCTTTTGAAGAACCAAACTTAAATTTCTTTAGTTTCAATAACCCTATTGGTGCCTGTAAAACCTGCGAAGGCTTTGGAAGCATTATCGGTATTGATCCCGACCTGGTAATTCCAAACAAAAGTGTTTCGGTGTTTGATAATGCAATAGCCTGCTGGAATGGCGAAAGCATGAGTTATTACAAAAATCAACTCATTAAAAATGCCCATAAATTTGATTTTCCGGTTCACAAACCCATCATTGATTTATCCAAAGCACACTATGAATTGTTGTGGAAAGGCAATAGTCATTTTGAAGGAATAAACGATTTCTTTAAAATGCTCGAAAAAGAAAGTTATAAAATCCAGTTCAGAGTGATGCTGGCCCGTTACCGTGGCAAAACGGGTTGTCCTGATTGCCTTGGTACACGCCTGCGGAAAGATGCAAACTATGTAAAAGTTGATGGAAAAGGTATTTCCGAATTAGTATTATTACCGGTTACTGAATTAAGAAACTTCTTTAAAAAACTCAAATTAAACGAACACGATACATCGGTTGCCAAACGCTTACTGATTGAAATAAATACCCGCCTGCAATTTTTACTGGATGTTGGTTTAGGTTATTTAAGCCTGAACCGTGTAGCCAATACCCTGAGCGGTGGTGAAAGCCAACGTATTAACCTGGCAACCTCTTTAGGGAGCAGCCTGGTTGGCAGTTTATACATCCTTGATGAGCCCAGTATTGGTCTTCACTCAAGAGATACAGAGCGTTTAATAGGTGTTTTAAAATCATTACAACAACAGGGCAACACCGTTATAGTAGTGGAACATGATGAGGATATTATGCTCGCCGCAGATCAGCTCATTGATATTGGCCCTGAAGCCGGTACAAACGGTGGAACCTTGGTATTTCAAGGTACTCACAAAGACCTGCTGAAAGACAGTGATAGCTTTACGGCTAAATACCTTACCCATAAATTAAACATTGATGTGCCTAAAACACGCCGTAAATGGAAGGAATTTATTGAAATAAAAGATGCCCACGACCATAATTTAAAAAACCTGACGGTAAAATTTCCTTTAAATATGCTATGCTGCGTAACAGGAGTGAGCGGTTCAGGAAAATCAACCCTGGTAAGAAAAGTATTATATCCTAATCTTCGTAAATACATTGATGGTTATTTCGACAAAGTAAAAAGTGATAAAATTTCAGGAAGCTTAAAAAGTATTCATCATGTAGAATTCATTGATCAAAACCCTATTGGAAAATCTTCCCGCAGTAACCCTGTAACATATACAAAAGCCTATGATGAGATCCGTGCTCTTTTTGCAGACCAGTCTTTAGCCAAAGTACGTAACTATAAACCTTCTCATTTTTCGTTTAATGTAGATGGTGGCCGTTGCGAAGTATGTGAAGGAGAAGGTACCATTACGGTGGAGATGCAGTTTATGGCGGATATACAATTACCCTGCGAATCCTGCCATGGAAAGCGCTTTAAAGCAGAAACCCTGGAAATTTTATTCAAAGGAAAATCCATTTCTGATGTACTGGAAATGACCATTGATGATGCCGTTGATTTCTTTAGCCAGGATACCGATAACCGTACCTGCAAAAAAATCATTGAACGATTAAAACCCTTACAGGAAGTAGGCTTAGGCTACGTTCAGCTAGGGCAATCTTCCAGTACGTTAAGTGGCGGGGAAGCTCAGCGGATTAAGCTGGCAACCTTTTTAATTGGAGGAAGTTCTACCACCAACACCCTGTTTATTTTTGATGAACCAACCACCGGTTTGCATTTTCATGATGTTGCCAAATTATTAAAATCGTTTAACGCATTAATTGAGCGTGGGCATTCCATCATCGTTATTGAACATAACCTCGATGTGATTAAATGTGCCGACTGGGTTATTGACATTGGCCCTGAAGGGGGCGATGAAGGTGGAACCATTGTAGCACAAGGAACTCCTGAAGAGGTCGCAAAAAATAAAGCGAGCTATACCGCGAAGTATTTAAAAGAGAAATTGTAGTTTATATTAACTTAATCATTCCGTCATCGCGATCCGTCTAGCCGGCGGAGAAGCGATCTCATACCATTCATTTCTTTTTGTTTGATCAGCAAGAAACAAAATTCGTTAAGGAAAAAAGTAAATAAAACTAATTAAATTACTTTATGAAATACGCTATCCCTGCCCCTACTGCTATGGCAATGGTAAAGCTGATAAACGTTCCTATTAAAATATATTCCGTTAAGGATCGTGTACGCGCCTCTGTTCCTGAGAAACGGATAAATGATTTAGCCGCAATTAAAAAGCCAATGGCCTCATAACGGTTATTAAACACAAAAAATAAGATCAGTAAACGTTCAAAAATACCAATCCATTTACCGGCATCTTTCAAGGTATCACCTTCTAAAACAATTAAAGAATCACTCCATTTTTTTGTTGCATAATAAATAATGTATTGCGTTGGATACACTACAAATACAACTCCCAATAAAACCAACCAAAGCTTATAATTATTAAGCCCTACCGCTAACCAATACTGTAAATTATCCCAGTTGGAAATACTCCCAAACCAAACTGTGAGAATTACCAGGATATGTAGAGCCTGGTCGATGATAAAATAAAGCATCGTATTTTGCCGTCTTAATTTCCAAAGATCAATGCCATAGTGTGTCACCATAATAATTAATGGCAAGCACCAGTTGCTCCAATCCATTAAAATAAGATAAGAGCTTAAACCAGCAATAAGGCAATGCCAATAGAGATACACCGACTTATGCCTTTTGATCCGTTTATCGTCCACCCATTTTTTTGGTTGAACTATAAAATCCGTAAAAAAATGGGCTAATAGTAACTTAATTAAAATTAAACCCTGAGCAAAAGTGATCTGTTCCATTATGCTTCTTTTAAATGATGTTTAACAATGGTTTCGTACCGGGTCAAAATATTACTGATTGCCAGCCAGTTTGCATTTTGCACACGTTCACTAATAGAACTTTGAGATTTACCAAGCTCTGCAGCTATTTGCGTTTGTGTTTTACGGTTCAGTAATTCATAAATAACCTCAGCCTGCTCTGTGGTCCATTTACTGATCAATCCATCCAGTGCCGATAGTAACACTTCCATCTCCGCATTTACTTCTTCCCATGGAGATTTAAACAACAACTTATAATCCTTGAGTTTTTTAAATTCTTCTTTTGTTTTTGGGTTTAATAATTGCCCGCTGTTCCTAAAGGCTTCACCATCCGATAAGCCTATATTTTTCCCGATTTTTCCGGCGGCTTTGCCTATTCCTATAGCCAACCGGGCATCCAACACCTTATTCGTATCTGTAAAACTGAATCTTAATAAAGCGGTTCTTATTTTAAGACATACTAACAAGGCTTCTTCGGGAGCATGGCACATTCCCTGGAAGCTATCTCCACGGTATATTTTAAACTCATGGTTTGTTGTTTCCTCTTCCAGCTCAGTAAATACTTTCTTTAAAATAGCCAGCATTTTTTTTCGTTCTGCCTCGCTAAGTTGAGTAGAGTCAATGATATCGCCGGTAACAATTGCATGAACCATTCTTCAGAGTTTCAGTAAAATTAAGTTAATTAATATTCCTTATACAAATATAATCAAAAAATTATCGGGTTCCAACCCGAATATCAACAATTATCGGGTTACAGCCCGAATATTAACAATTATCGGGCTACAGCCCGAATAAATAACCCTTTCAATAGAAAAGCAGCTTTTTCCATTAATGGTCTTCCATAGCGGGATATGGATCATTTCAACATAAAATTTAAAATTTCTTTCAAAACCTATTAACAAGCCTTTTGTTTTTGCCTAAATTATTGCGAACTTTGGTTTTTAGAAAAACACTTCTAAAAACCTATGCAATTAAAGTATCAAACCAAGCAAAAAGCCATCCTTTTATTAGAAGACGGAAAAGTATTTGAAGGTAAGGCAGCCGGAAAAATTGGAACAACCACCGGAGAGATCTGCTTCAATACCGGAATGACAGGCTACCAGGAAATTTTTACAGATCCTTCTTATTTCGGCCAGATCGTAGTAATGAATAATGTACATATCGGAAATTACGGGATAGAAAAAGATGAGGTAGAAAGTGACAGTATCAAAATATCAGGGATGATCTGTAAAAAATTCAATGATGGATTTTCACGTAAACGTGCTACCGAATCACTGGAAGATTATTTTAAAAACGATGGTATTGTAGCCATCAGCGATGTGGATACACGCGCTATTGTAAGATACATCAGAGATAAAGGTGCCATGAACTGCATTATCTCTTCTGAAAATACCGACATTAATGCGCTTAAAGAATTGCTGGCCAAAGTTCCTAAAATGGAAGGTTTGGAGCTTTCTTCGAAAGTAGCTACCAAAACACCTTACGAAATAGGCGATAAAAATGCAACCTATAAAGTGGCGGTGATGGATTTCGGCACCAAAAAGAACATTTTACGTTCCTTAGCGGAAAGAGATTGTTTCTTAAGAGTTTTCCCAATGAAAACACCTTTGAAAGAAATTATGGATTTTAAACCGGATGGGATCATGTTAAGTAATGGCCCCGGAGATCCCAGTGTTATGAAAGACGAAATAGCTCTTGTAAAACAATTGGCAGACAGCGGCAAACCTGTATTTGGTATTTGTTTAGGACACCAGTTATTGGCAGAATCTCAAGGCATTAAAACCTATAAGATGCATGCAGGACATCGTGGTATCAACCATCCTGTAAAGAATTTAATTACCGGCAAAAGTGAGATTACCTCCCAAAATCATGGCTTCACGGTAAAAGCAGAGGACATTAGCAAAAATCCTAATATTGAAATTACGCATATTAATTTAAATGATGCTACCATAGAGGGCATTCGCTTAAAAGATAAACCGGTGTTTTCCGTACAATACCATCCGGAAGCTTGCCCAGGGCCATTCGACTCCCGTTATTTATTTGATGATTTTGTGAGTAACATGAAAACCGCTACAGGTAAGTAATTAAAAGAGAGTATGTCTAAAAAAATTAAGCTTCTTGTTTTTTTAGGCATACTCGTTATCATTGGTTTTGTTTCTTTTCTCCTTATCAGGAAAGTAAATCCTAATCCGAAATTTACGGTAGGCCAGGCGCTCGACAGCCTTAACCACGTTAAAGTATATTACAATGGCGGTGTAGGCCATACAGGAAAAAGAACTGTACTAGCCGATGGTTATAATATAGGATTAACGTATCAATGTGTGGAATTTGTAAAGCGGTATTATTATGAATTCTACCACCACAAAATGCCCGATACATATGGCAATGCAAAAGATTTTTTTGACAACTCCGTAAAAGATGGAAACATCAGTAAAAAACGAGACCTGGTTCAGTTTGCCAACCCCAGTAAATACAAACCTGCCATAGGCGATTTAGTTGTTTTTGACGGACACCCCGGTAATCCTTACGGGCATGTAGCCATTATTTCTACTGTTGGCAATAACTTTATTGAGATCATTCAGCAAAACCCGGGACCCTTTGCCGATTCCAGGGTAAACTTCCGGTTAGATTCAACGGCCACAGGATTTACCGTAGAACATGAGAGATTACTGGGAAGATTGAGAATGAAAAAATAATTCTCTCAACCTGTTTATGTTTTTGTAGGCATTTATACCACCGTTGGCATTCCTCGCCAAATAAGCATCGGTTCAAAAATCCAACGGTAGTAAGTAATAGCCTTTACTGATTAATGTGCTGCATAAAAGATGTAGGAACCAGCTACATAGCTGCCGGAAATATAGTTCCAAAAGCCAT
The DNA here is from genome assembly GCA_963422675.2 of Bacteroidia bacterium. GTDB lineage: Bacteria > Bacteroidota > Bacteroidia > B-17B0 > Aurantibacillaceae > UBA4416. Next base: position 41,906 of record CAXVYS010000010.1, on the reverse strand, counting down.
CCCAGTCTCCGGTAGCAGGCGAACTGGCACTGCCATCCCCATTGGTATCACCACCATGTGCATCATCTTTATAAGAAGTAAGTACTGCCCCTGCCCCGATATTTACAATTCTTGAACTGGCTTTTGCAATACCTGCTGATGTACTTGTGAATTTTACCACTACATTATTCCCAATATTTACAGTTCCGGTTCCACCGCTTCCTCCTCCGTTAAAATTAACATCCATTACATAAGGTACTTCACTAATATTCCACGAAACTGTTGCATTGGCGGGATTACTGTAATGGGTTAAGAAAATACCATTACGTGTATTGCCCTGACTTGGGTTACCGGGGTTATGAAAACTGTTGTTAGCATTTAAGGTATAATAAGAATTCAGGTAGATAGGCCTGTCATTATCATAAAATACATTGTTGGTAAAAACACTTATAGTGGGATCTGCCATATAGGAGCCACCGTGAAATGCAAAAGCAGAAGAGGAAGAGCTATTGGATAAAGTGTGCGCCATTGTACAGTGATCAAAGGTAAACGACGGACCTGCAACCGAAATAAGAACAGCATTATAATACCCACCATCATTCTGTCCTGCATAAAGAATATCGCAATAGGAGAATGTGTTATTAGTACCTCCATTAAGGTAAAGGCTAATCCAATCTCCTTTTTGGGGAGTAGTAGCTGTTCCATCACCATTGGTATCACCACAATAGCTATCATCTGCAAAAGAAGTAAAGGTTATATGGCTGGAAGCCGTGCCATTTGCCAAAACCTTTCCGGAACTAATAACATCAAGCCTTGCATTCTTCATTTTTACAATTGTACCGGGTACTATCGTGAGCACAGAACTCACCTGTATATTACTTTGTAATACGTAAATCTTGTCGGCTGTCCAGGTTGTAGGAGTAGTAATATTACCGGTTACATTTACTATAGGGCAACCTGTAACTGTTCCTGTACCACCACTTGTTGGAGTTACGGTTACATTTTCACCATAAGCTACGCCATCATTATTTCTTGCATAGGCTCTGATATGATAAGTATACCCCTGGTAAAAAGGATCAAGATTTGAAGAAAAGGCCCCCGATCCGCTACCCATAGCTACTTTTATATCATTGGCATCATCGAGTGCCGGATCAGGATTGAGGCTGACAACAACGCCCCGTTCAATAACTTCGGTATGACCTTTATCAGTCACATTCCCTCCACAGGTGTAGGTTGTATCATTTATTTTTGCAGGAGCTAAGGTCGTAACCGTTGGAATTAATACAGGTTCAGGCTGATCCTTTTTTTTACAACCTACTAGTAGGGTTGTAGCAATGACTAATGCGTTGAGTGTCTTTTTCATGTTTTTGTTTATTAAGGATGATTAGATTTATTATCAATAAAATTTACACTACAAAAATGCCGCACCCCATAGGACATTCCTATCCTCTAAAAACAGGATATTTTTAGATTTGCTGAATTAGTTTAATTTTACACTACTACCGGCTTTTGGGTTATGATATATTAGTCCTGTATAAAAAATCCCCTAAAAAGAGGAGTAGAAAAACTAATTTTATGAAATTAATTTGTATTATGAGATCAATCCTCCTATTACTTACTCTTTGGGCCTTATCCTTTTCTGTAGTTCATGCCCAAACACCTCTTAACAAAGACAGCATTCTGCGGGTTATTCAGCGAATTAAAAGTAAGGCAATCGATACTGCTTATGTGCATGCATTAAGCAGTATTGGCCATGATCTCATAGAGTATGATAGTACATGGTCCAGGCAAATCCTGGAAGAAGCACTGAGTAAAAGTTTTGTTACAAAAGATCAAAATACAATTACTGATTGCTATCGTTTATTGGGAATTTGGTTTAGTAATTTTGATTACAAAGACCATGCATTAAAATATTACCAGCTCTCCCGTTATTCGGCAACACGTAATAAAAACTTATACCTGATGGCAGGAGCAAGTTTTAACATTGGTAATATTAAATACTGGAAGGGTGAATATGATAGTTGTATCCGTTATTATCTGAAAGCGGCTGAGATATTCGAAAATCCTGAAATTTTGAATAACACATCTATCACTGAAAAAATTTTAGACAGAAGAAAATCTGACTTGTACTCCAACATAAGCGGTGTATTTAACACTCTGAAAAATTTACCAAAAGCAGACCTTTATATTGACAAAGCCATTGCTATTGCTGATAAATACCATAGCCCCGCCGCTTTGGCAGCAAAGGCTTATTACATGCAAAAAAAGGCAGATAATTATTATGAGAATGGAAACATTGAAAAAGCGCTCCGTATCCGGATGGCATATCTACCCCAATTGGAAAACGGGCAAGTTAATACAACTGATATACAAAGCGCCTATCTTAATATAGCGCAAGAGTTTTTTGATCTGAATATAAAAGATTCATCTAAATTATTTGCGCAAAAAAGTTTACAATTAGCAACCCGGTTGAAAATAAGGAATGATATGGTTAGCACTACTATGTTATTGGCGAAAATTGCGATGGAAGAAGGTCAGTATAACCTGGCAGAAAAATATGCAGGAGAGGCTGAGGAATACTATCTGCATTGTGAAGACCCACCGGAACAACTAGGTTATTATAAGTTTATGCGGGAGCTTAAAAGTGCATTAGGACAGTATAAAGAAGCTTACCTCTTTTCTGATAAATTTATCGCACTCAATGATAGTTTTCTAATGGGAGAACGTACAAAACAATTTTCAGAACTGGAAGCCAGATACGAATCAGAAAAAAAAGAAACTCAAATAAATTTACAACAAGCTCAGTTAAAACAAAAAAACATACTCAACTCTATTTTAATTGGTGGTACTGTGGCTTCATTAATTATTTTATTACTTGGCTACCGCAATTATAAAAACAAACAAAAGCTACAACTACAACGCATTACTGAACTGGAAACAGAAAAAAAACTGACAGCTACAGAAGCTATCATTAAAGGAGAACAACAGGAACGTTCGCGATTGGCAAAAGACCTGCATGATGGCCTGGGCGGTATGCTTTCAGGTGTTAAATACTCATTAAGCAATATGAAAGAAAATTTAATTATGACAGAACAAAACGCACAGGCCTTTGAGAATAGCCTCTATATGCTTGACAATTCCATCTCTGAAATGCGCAGGGTAGCTCATAATATGATGCCGGAGTCTTTATTAAGATTTGGATTAAACACTGCATTAAATGATTTTTGTATCCAGTTAAGTACAAGCGGAATTTTAAAAGTATCTTATCAATCTATAGAAATAGAAGATAAGCCCATCGAACAATCATTAGCCATTACCATTTACAGAATTGTGCAGGAGTTACTAAACAATACGATCAAGCATGCTTCTGCAAAAAATGCTACTGTTCAGATAGCCAGAGAAGCACATCTGTTAATGATTACTGTAGAAGACGATGGAAAGGGCTTTGACGTCAATGAACTGAAATCAGCAAAAGGCATGGGATGGAAAAACATTTCATCAAGGTTAAATTACCACAACGGAAAACTTGATGTACAGTCATCCCCTGAGAAAGGTACTTCTGTTTATATCGAATTTATGACTGTATGAAAACAAAAGTGTTTATAGTAGACGATCATTCTATGGTAATTGAGGGCATTAAGTCAATGCTTCAGAATGAGCCACACATTGAATGGACAGGACATGCCGATAATGCTGAATCCTGTTTATCTTTTTTACAACTTCACGTACCCCATGTCATTTTAATGGACATTAATTTACCGGATAAAAGCGGATTAGACCTTTGCAAAGAAGTGATCCTGAAATACCCAACAATTAAAATTATTGGACTTAGTTCATTTAACCAGTTAAGTTTCATTTCAAAAATGCTGGAAAATGGTGCTTCCGGCTATTTATTAAAAAATGCTTCTAAGCCTGAAATTTTACTGGCTATTGAAACGGTAATGACGCGCAAAAAATACCTGAGTTTAGAAGCTTCTGAAATGATGAAGAAAAAGGATGTTGAAGATGCCCCTACCCTTACCAGGCGTGAAATAGAGGTACTGCAATTGATTTCCGAAGGGTATACTAATTCCGAAATGTCCGAAAAATTATTTGTAAGCGTTACCACCATTGATACTCACCGGAAACACCTGTTATCAAAATTTAATGCCAAAAATACAGCAGCCTTAATCCACTTAGCTACTCAAATGAAATTTATATAGCAGCCCTTGCTCTCCCCCACCCTTTGTAAAAAAGCATTTATCAGGCATTATCCCCATTTTAATGCCGTTTTCATTAAACAAAAGGCCAAAAACCCTTATTTTTTATTACCTTTGCGGCAATATGCCAAATTTAGTAGCCATTGTTGGTCGCCCCAATGTTGGGAAATCAACCTTATTTAACCGATTAACAGAAACACGCGAAGCCATCGTTGATGATGAGCCGGGCGTTACACGCGATAGACATTACGGAAAATCCAACTGGAACGGAGTGGAATTTTCCATTGTAGATACAGGAGGATACATTAAAGGAAGTGATGATATTTTTGAAGAAGAAATCCGTAAACAAGTACAGATTGCCGTAGATGAAAGTACATCCATCATGTTTATGGTGGATATTACCGATGGCGTAACCCAGTTTGATAAAGACGTGGCGGCCATTGTGAGAAAAAGCAAAAAACCTGTTTTTTTAGTAGTTAACAAAGTAGATAACAGTGAAAGAAATTCTTACGCTGCCGAATTTTACAGCCTTGGCCTGGGAGATCCTTATTGCATTTCCTCCAACAGCGGAAGTGGAACCGGTGATTTGTTAGATGCCGTAGTAAAAGCCTTCCCTGAAGATTTGGGAGCTATTAACGATAGTGGCTTACCTAAAATAGCCATTGTTGGCCGTCCTAACGTAGGCAAATCCTCTTTAACCAATGCTTTATTGGGCGAAGACAGAAACATCGTTACTGCCATTGCAGGAACAACCCGCGATACCATTCACACACGCTACAATAAATTTGGTCACGACTTTTTGCTGATTGATACAGCAGGAATGCGTAAAAAAGCAAAGGTTCATGAAGACATTGAATTCTATAGTGTTATGCGTACCATTAATGCTATTGAAAACTGTGATGTATGTGTATTGATGCTCGATGCCACGCAAGGCATTGAATCGCAAGACCTCAACATTATCCATTTAATCAATAAGAACCATAAAGGGTTTGTAGTGGTGGTTAATAAATGGGATTTGGTGGAAGATAAAACAACCATGACTACCAAACATATGGAAGAAGCCATCAGAGAACGTACGGCTCCTTTCCGTGATTATCCTATCATTTTTACGTCGGTTACCGAAAAACAACGAATCATGAAGGTAATTGAAGTGGCAATGGAAGTATTCCAAAACAAATCAACCAAAATACCTACCAGTAAACTGAATGATTATTTCCTTCCGTTAATTGAACACTTCTCCCCTCCTGCTAATAAAGGGAAAATTGTAAAAATTAATTACGTTACCCAAATTAAAGGAACCTGTGCCTTTGTGTTCTTCTGTAATTCACCGCAATATTTAACGGAAGCCTATAAACGTTTCCTGGAAAACAAATTCCGTGAAAACTTTAATTTCCACGGTGTTCCGGTATCGTTCTATTTCAGAAAGAAAAACAAAGATTAGTTAGTGATGAAAGTACTGTTATCAAGCCTTTTCATGGTGGCTCTTTCATGGAATTCTTTACTGGCACAAACCTTAATCGGATCCATAAAAGATAAAAATGAAAAAGGAGTTCCTTATGTAAACATTGGTATTCCTGCCAAAGCCTTCGGAATTATCAGTGATGATGAAGGAAGCTTTACATTTAAAGTAACCGGCGAAAAAGATACAGATACCATCCAGATCTCCTCTATTGGTTATGTTCCCATTAGTTTAAGTTTTGCAAATTTTAAATTGCATTGCGACACAAAAGTGCCTATTCATTTAACGGAAGCCGTATATACCCTTGCTACCACGGTTGTGAGGCCCAACGAATTTGAAGTAAGGCAATTAGGCAGTAAAAATGTAGCTGAGCTCGAATGTATCACTATGGAAAAATTCACCAGTTCTGATACCTCAGCCATACGCATTGCTAAAGAAAAAGGCTTAAGTGATAAAGCCATTGGAATAGAACTTGGAAATAAAATCAGTATCAATAAAGGACATCAGACTTTTATTGATAAAATTGAGTTTAAAACCTGTGTAAAGCTTAATGATACTGCTATTTACAGGGTTAATATTTATGTGGAGGGCAAAACCTTAAAAAAGATCATGACTCCCATAGGCATGGTGAAAGTGGTAAATAACGTAAATGTTTTAAAAGAAGGTATTATTGTAAAAGCCATTGGTAAAACAGAAGTTCATTCGATTGATGTTTCCAAACAAAACATTGAAGTGTATGATGATTTTATTGTGGCACTTGAGTGTATTTACTCCTCCGACACTACCATGAATATTGGCGCGTCAGCCTCTATGTTTGGCTCTACCGATTTATTATTCAGAGCCAGTGTAATGAGCGAATGGGTTAAAATTCCATTAATAGATCTTACCTTTATTGGCGCTACCGTTACTTACAATAAAAAGAAGGTAAAGAAAAAATAAGCGTTCTTCGCTCGCCGGATATCGTATCGTAAAACTAATTTATGTTTTGGTTTTATTCAGAACATATCCTGAAATCCCTCCAATGAGCGTTCCCAGTACATCTCCATTAATACTTCCTGATAAACCAAGAATTAGTACAGACATTGTTAATAAAAGTACGGTGCTTAGATCCAGCAAAATAGACTGCGATTTTTCGAGTAAAGGATTAATGATCCCGTTTCCGTATTTTGATTGTATAAACCCGGGGCCCATAAATAAAAAAATAATGGTCATGCAAAATAAGGGCAATCCCAAAAGAATCGAGAACAAATCAATATCCGTTTCATTGGCTATTTTATCCTGAATCTTACGTTTGGAGCTTTTAAGTAAATTAATTTCTTTTTCAAGATCAAACTCCTTTAACGTAATGTAATTTATTTCTTTGAGCATGGCCTCCTTTAAAGTGAAATGAATATCATGTACCTGACCTTCGCTCAATACTAATTTTAAGGCTTCCACTTGTGTTGAGTCGGTGAAAAATGGTTGTTTAGGTTCCCCGTTTAAAAAGCCGGCAAGGGGTTCCTGAATTTTTATAGTATACAATAATTCATAAAAGGGTTCATAAAAATTTAGCCTGGTATTTATACCGGTGTTAGAAAAATAAATGGTGTCTATCACATTAAACAAACTAAAAAAATCCTGAAGCCTGTTTCTTAACCGGCTTTCTTCCAGCAATACCAAGCTACTATGATCATTCCTCATTTCTTTATTTATTTCACGAAATGATTTTTTTAGTATATCATAGCTTATTTCTTTCAACGCTTCTTTATAATGCGTTATCCGTTTTTTGTTCCATTCAAGTTCATGTAATTCCCTGGTCTTTTCATCCAATCCGATCTTAATTTCTTCCAATTTTTCAAGTAGCTTTTCTTTATTTTCTGCCTCATTAATATTTGTACTTAAAATATAGTTCATTTCCTCGTTATGATTAGCTGTAGTAATATTTTGAGCGTATATACTTTGCGAAACAATAATAGTCGTCAAAAAATAAAGTACTATTTTAAATGAATTCATCGTCTGTTTTGTTTTTTAAACAGTCTGTAGCCATAGGGCTTACAGACTGTTTGAGTTTGTATTCTGTTAATGGATTATTTTATTGTGTGGCCATTTACAACGTAGTCTTTGTCAAGCATCCAGCCATTTTCTTTAATGGCATTTAACATAGCCCTGGTGCGGTACACCGTTTTGTGTAATATAACATTTTGGTGGTTTGCCAACCAGTAATTACGTGCAATAAGGTATGCCTCTATCCATTTCTTTTCATCTCCGCCTGCTGAAGGAACCGTTTCTGTAAACTGAGCTCTTAAGGATTTTAAAATTCCTCCGGAATGGATATAACTATCATAAATGGCTAACATGGATAATGGCTGGGTAAATCCATTCTGATTAAAAAAGCTTTCTGCGGGCATCCAGTATTGAGTATCAAAAAAAACATCCTGGGTGTCCTGCATCACAGGGTCTTGTCCTGCCGAGCGCAGCATCGTAATAAAAACCTGGTCTTCGGCTAAAGGAGTTACTCCTATTTTTGAAAGGTATGGTTTAAAGTTTTCTGCATATTTGGCATTTTTGTTCTTTGCATATAATTCAATCAGCTTTTTAAGGTTCCCCTGCTCGGTAGTTTGATGCTTCCCGTAGGTTACCTGCCGGGTTCCGTTTTTCCCGTCTTTAAAAATAGCAATGATGCTATAGTTAGCATTGATGCTTCCGGTTTCTACAACACTTAATATCTGTTGTATTTTGTTTTTGATGTGTGAAGTAATTAATGTCATATTTATTATTTTTAAATGATTAGTATTGAATAATTGCGCATCGTTTCTCATGTAAATGCGTTTTGGCACATATTGTAAAAAGCCTCCTGCTAACAGGCAATACGGAATGGTTGTGTATATATTCTGCTTTTTAAATACCTTAATGGTATAAGCATGACGAAATCGTTCGTTAACGTAACCGGTTAGTAATTGCCCGGGGAAAACATGTTTGTAAACTGATCAGGAAAACGGATCAGGTTATGTGACACATCCGCAGGAGGCCTGGCACAACCTATTGCATGATCTTAAAACTAATGCGTAGTGTTCGATGGAACATTAAGACGAATAAACTGTGTGCTTAAGGATCGGTTTAAAAAATACACACAAAAAACCTGAGGGTATAAAGACGTATTATTTTTAGATAAAAGGTCAATAAGCCCTGAATTAGCAGATTGTGCGAGTTGTTGATTACATTTATTATCGGTTGAGCGCCAGGTAAGAACCCATTGTAAAACTGTATAGCAATCATATTTATGCGTTTTTTCCCACAAATTCCATTGCTTATATAATACCGTTAATGAGTCGGTTTTTTTATAACATGTATTCATTTTAATTTCCGTTTTCGAATAACAGTCTCCGGCTTTTAAGATCCCCTGGTATTTTGAACCCGATTCACGTGTATCATTAAACAGGGCAATCGCGGCTCCCCGTTTTTCTTTTTGAGTTTTTTGAACTGAAGCCAGAACCTGATTAACCGTTGAATTCATAGGATTTTTTTCTTTATAAAGACACGCCTTTAACTTATCTGAAATACAGTTCATGAGTGCTTCTTTTTTTAAAGAATCGAGTTCACCATATATGGTAGAGGGAGAGCCATTTTTTTTACTATCTGCATAGCCTGAAACATGAAGTATGATAATTTCGCCGGTATGTCTTTTTTCTGTCAAAAATTTAACGATGTCGTCCAACGCATTATCGAGCGATTGGCCAATCGCCATTTGCATTCCAAACAAAGCCGAATAGTTATAGCTTCCTAAATACCAGTTGTTATCCCGCCAGCATATTACTGACATATCGAGGTACCTTGCTCCCCTGCACAACAAACCATATATAGTGGTATCCTGCGATTGCGTATTGCATCTCTCCGGAATAGCAGTGCCTGCATTAATTCTATCCAGTCCGCATTTATAGGCTCCCGGTAAAATTATTTTATTAAGTGGCTTATTACCTATGATCTTGTTCATATCATACATCCACTTATCAGTGTGTACATTTTGTGCACGGCACAAAAAAATGGAGCAGAGTATTAAAATTGAGCTTATTATCGTTTTCATGTGTTTATTTTTATTTTTTAATTACAGTTATAGTAAAACCATTCCCGGTACATCTTTTTGATGTTCAGTTGATCTCTTAGTTCGCCCGAACCAAAGAAATGTCCGGAGAATGGTTTTAGTGGATGAGAAATCTACAATATAGATCCCTGCAGGACATCTTGCCCCGGGTTAAAATCTTTATTGATTAAAATCCCGATAGAATCGATATAAGCACCACATTTTCCGTAAAATCCTGCAAACTCACTGTTTTCAGGAATCACAAACATAACGGGCGTTCCTGTTTGTTGGCCAAATGTGACACGTTTATTCAGGCTGGTTTCTATGCTAATGGAATTAACGTATTGGCCTGTCGTAAATGTAATACGTGTGACACGTTCAGTTGGTTCAAGGATAAATGACCCTAAGCCTCCACCCTGACCACCAAAGCGCTCGGTGCTGTCTTCCTGGCCAAAAGGGTTTATGTAAGCAACCTGTAGGGCATCGATCCATGCTCCAGAGCGGATATAGAATCCACGTACTTTTCCTTCGGCACCGGCAACAAATTGATGACCACCCGGCCCGCCTACTTCTTTCATTGAAGAGATATTTAAATTCATAATGGATGTTTTTTTTTAGTTAATACGTTTAAAACTTGTTAAGCTATTGTTGAAGTAGGAGATCTCAAAAATTTTCAACTTCCCGCTATGCTCCCTGACAACATAAAAATGGAATACAAATCCGTAATTATCGCGTCCTGTAAAGTGTAAACAAAGTCCACCTCCCACAATACCTTCGGCTTGGCGTGTTACCTGCTCTACAGTTACTTTTTCTGCGTTATGAGGGTTACAGGCTATCGTTAAAAAACCCTGCACCCATTGGCCATTAAAATGGCCTTTAGATTCACACAACGCTTTTAATATGCTGCCCTCATCAAAACAATCAAGGCATCCCCGGTAGTTTCCATATTTCTCAGCATATTTTCCTTTCTCTGTATTCCATCCTTTATTAAAGACTGTTGCCATTTTCTTTAAGCGGATTATTATTATTTAAGTTTTAATTCAGCGATCATGCTTACAGTATAAGCTCCGTAAGTTTTAGCAAGTAAAACCTCATCCACTGTAATTGCTACAGGCTCGGCATTATCTCCCGAAAACTGTCCCTGGTTTGGATCAAAGAACAATTTCCCGTTAACTCCCGCACCACTGTTATAAAATGCAACAGCATGTCCGTAAGTTTTTCCTTTAATGGTAAAATTAATTCCGATGATCAATGCACTCCCAACAGGCAGGGTTTTGATGGCCGTTTTTAATCCTTTAGCAGTATTGTCAACTACTGCAATTTGTTTGTCAACAGCTTTTAAAAGTTCAGAAAGGTATTTGTAATTGCTGATCTTCAACGCTTTTTGATCCTTACTGTATTCTGCTTGTTGTTCGATATATGGTAACCATGTATCCACTTTTTTATCTGTATAATAATTTTTGTCGATTTTTTGACCTCTTAAATTATTACCGCTCCAATCGATGCAGGCTACAAAGCATACACCGTTATTATCTGAAGGAAGAAATTTTCCTTGGCTTAAATTGAAATTTGTAATCATCTTTTTACTTTTTAAATGGTTTGTTTTAAATTATACTTTTCACTAAATGATCGTTAATGCGCAGGAAAGACTCAGGTGGATCGGAACCCACAAAGGTTATTTCAATATTTGCCGTACTCTGTTTTTTTCCAAATAATCCGCCACTACCACCAATGTCAACTTGCAGACTCTTCACATTATCTTTAGTTTGTATCGCGCCCAGTGAAACTTTGAAATCAACTTTCATTCGTTTTATTTTAATAGCAGTTGGAGGCACCAGTGTTATCAAAGGAATATTCAGCGTTTGAGTTTCCCCTTCAGGAGTATTTTGATTCATGCTGGGAACCTTTATTGATAGCATTTGCGCTGTTCCATCCTCATTAAAATATTTCTGAAGCTGATTAATATGTTGTTTTTCAGTTATGATTTGCGCTTCAAGTACAGCATCATGTATTGCCTGCAATAAATCGTCTAAATTTTGTTGTGCCATTTTTAATCTGTTTTAAATTATTTATTATTCAGCCAATGCGGTTGTTTGGTAAAACCTATATGGTAAGTAACCTGTTGCATGGTTATTTGATGTTCGCCTAACTTGTAAGATCCAAAGGCTACATCTTTACTAATAATCCTGCCTTTAGGAAATTCGTTCAGGCATTTATTTAACAGATCTAACTGGCTTTGATGTTTATCTTCCGTAAGCTGAACATTTGGATTAATACTTCCAACCGTTACTTTATACATATATCTGATATCTTCCATGGCATTAACGTCATTTTTAATTGTTACTGATAAGGTTTATTTTGATGGAGCAATTGCCTGGTGCATAATATCCAGTACCCTTGCCAAACCTTCAGGGATATCACGACTACCCGCTTTTACCTGTACGTGGTACTTAGCTGATGTATCGCTGGTACGGGTATTTTCCTTAGATGTAGATACCGATCCTGAAATTTTAACCTCTGCTTTAAACGGACCCCAACCACCTGATGCGCTTGCTTCAACCGATGCGGATGCATTAAGCTTATCTGTATCACTGGTGGTGCTTTTTACTTCCATATCAAAAGTAATATCCACAATATCCACCTGTAATGAAGGAATAGGAACGATGGTTAACATTGGCACAGCCAAACGTACAATCTGTTGATTACCGGCCTCGTCTGTTTTCTCGAAAGCGAAATCTACATTTCTGATTTTTCCGGGTTTTGCATTCCCGTTTGCATCCACTTCTGCTTCAAAACCCACCTGGGTAACGAAGTCGGCGGTTGATTTTGCAAGATTAAAACTTGCTTTTACTGCTGCACTTAAAGGGCCTCCGATTAAATCTTCCATCGGCAATCCCTTAAATTGATCTGCTACATTCATAATTGTTTTTGTTTTTTTAATTTAACTTTTATTGATTTATCCAACGTTGGTGAAACAAAGGTATAGCCACAAACAAAGCCTTTCCGGGCAAATGGCATAAGGCAACCGATTATGGGTATAAGCATATCCAAAAGAGGAATAAGGCGCTATAAGCTTTTATGAAAGGCTACCGGATACGTAAAAATACCTGGAAAGATTTTAATGACAGGGAGTAATAGGGCTAGGTTGTTATACGTTAGTGTAGGAAAATCCTTCAAAAACAATTATTTTAGCTAAAAAAAATATGAATGCGAAACTTGATTTCTCTTCAACAATGATAACGCCTTTACAACCGGATGTACTTGAAGCGTTAGGCAAGTTTGATATTTTTACTAATGTAGATGTTAACGTATCTCATCAAACGCAGAATTCAAGCTGGGTGGTGGTTGGTATTATGTGTGTGTTAAACGCAGAATCGGTCTCTAGAAATGAGGTAATTATACATCCGGGGTATGATATGGCTAGCGAATTACTCCCCCGAAAAACCATCACCATTGATGTTCCTGAAGCAGGTGATATACGCTATTTATGGTACATTGAAATGCTTGTAGAATTAGACAATTTTATAAAAACGCTTGACATTGTTATGAAGAATGGTAAAGGCAAAGGTAAAAGAGGTGGAAGAACTATGGTACAGCTATCAACCGGCGGAGAGTCTTAAAAGATGTGTAAACAAATTATCTGAATATTAAGGGTACCGGATAACAGAATTTAGCGGCGGCCTGATTGGCATAGGTGAAGTAGCATTATAACTTAATGAAATAACGTTTGTAAAGTGTCTTTACAAACGTATCAATATAAATTATTATTTAAACTGCTATTACCCATTATGCGACTATGCCTCATATTCTCTTTTGTGTTTATCTGTACCGGTATTTTTAGCCAACCCACTTTATCAAAATTGTACAGCAATTCTATTATTACAACATACTGTCCTGCCTGTACTATTAAGAAACCAAAAAAGAAACCCGGTATCAACCAACTGATAATCATTCTGAGTTAAACAGGCTTTTTCATAAGTTGCATTCATTTGCGGCGCAAGAAAAAGATGAAGTGAGATTTACCATTATTTCAAAAGCCATTCACCTTACCAGGCAGGAACGTAATGATACACTCCTTTTTTTTTTACTCATATTAAGAGGAAATCTACTGTACGATCAGCAATTAATCAACCAGGCAAAAACTGATTTTATTCATGCGGTTTCTATCGGAAAAAAAAATCAGCTCCCTCTTTTAAATGAACTCTATAATAATCTCGCCGCCATTATGTTCCGCAAAAAAGAATATTCACAAGCTTTACATTATTACAATTTAATTAAGTGTGTTGAGTGTATGCCCAACGAAACAAGAAGCACGATCTATAATAACAAAGCCTTATGTTATGCTTATGATGGGGAATCCCGGCAGGCCGTTTTACATCACCTGCAAAGTATTAAACTTAAAGAAACGCTTAAAGACAGTCTCGGATTAGCCATTTCCTATTTAAACCTAGGCGACTTATATTATGACGAATACGAAACCTCAACAGCATTAAACTATTGGAACAAAAGTATTGAGCTTGCCCGAAAACTAAAATCAGATGAAGTTTTTGAAAATGCCAGTTTCAACTTATCGTTACTCTATGAAAATAATGGCAACTATAAACAGGCTTTGCAATATTACAAAAACTCAGATAGTGCCGGAAACAGGTTGATAGACCGCGAAAAAATATGGAAGCTTTCGGAAATAGAAAAAAAGCTTGCTCTTCAAAACAAACAGCTGGAAATTACTGAGCTGGAAAACACCAACTACAAAACAGAAATAAAACTGAATCAACGTTCCACACAACGCAACATCTCTATAACCATTGCCCTTGGCTTATTACTGGTGTCAGGCATTGTCACTGCATTTTTGATCCAACGAAATAAAGCATCTAAAATTATTCACAAACAAAAAACAGAACTTGAAACACTCAATAAAACAAAAGACAGGATTTTTTCTATTATTGCTCATGACCTCAAATCGCCCATAAGCTCCCTGCTCAAAAAAAATAAACTGGCACTTGATTATATGGAATCAGGTGATCATATAAGCGCCAAAACAATTATTTATCATATCCGTAAAGATACCGAACAAACAAATATTCTCTTAAACAACCTGCTACACTGGTCTTTTACAGAAACCGGTAACTTGTTTATTTTACCACAGCCACTCTTATTAAAAGCCTGCATAGAACAGATAACCGATGAGCTTCAATTTGCCAGTAAAGAAAAAAATATTTGTTTTGAAATATCTGTTCCCGATCAGCTCATCGTTAATACAGATTTGAATTCGATGAAAATTATCCTCAGAAATCTTTTACAAAACGCTATCAAATTTTCTTACCTTAACCAAAAAATAAATATTATTTGTAAACAGGAAAATGATATTGTGTATATATCCATCCGTGATTATGGCATTGGTATTCCTGATACAATTAGTCATAACCTATTTATCATGGATAATAATAAGATCCGAAAAGGAACAGACGGAGAATGTGGATCAGGCCTTGGACTTTGGCTGATTAATTACCTGTTACAAAAAAACAATGGTTTTATTTCCGTTAATAAACAGATAAAACAAGGCACAGAAATAACCGTTCAGCTTAACCCCATTTAATATGAAACTACTAAAAATATTGATCGTAGAGGATAACAAAACGGAAGCGAAGCATCTGGAAGAAACTTTAAAAGAGTTATCTTATGAGGTGGTTGGTATTGCCGATTCCGCAGAAACAGCCCTGGGATTATTTTATACCCATTTGCCTGACATTTTAATTGTTGACATCTTATTGAATGGAAAAAAAGAAGGCATCGTCATTGCAGAAAAAATCAATGAAACTCCTTCGAAAACAAGACCGGTTATTTTTTTAACTCATTTAATGGACAAAGAAACCTTTGAGCTTGCAAAAAAAACAAATCCGTTTAATTACCTTTTAAAACCTTTTCATACGAAAGAACTTGAATTTTCAATTGAATTAGCTGTGGAAAGAAGTATCAATGCTCCCGGTCTGTTTACAAGCAATCCTGAAAATTCTGCCATCGTAAAAAATGAAATTTACTTTAAAAAAGGAAATTATCTGTTCAAGGTTCCGTTGGATGATATTTATACGATTGAAGTAGATGGTAAATACTGCAGTATCATTACTCATGAAAATAAATTTCTTGTACAACGATCGTTAAAAGAATTGGAAACTGAATTACCTGCCATCTTTTACCGAACCCATAGAAATCATATCATTAACACCTCTAAAATAAAGAAAATTGATATGACCTATTCTGAAATAGAAATGAACAATGCTAAAATAATCCCTATCAGTAAAACCTTTCGTACCGATTTTTTCAATCAGCTGAAAATTATTAATTAAAATGTATCTTTTTTATAGCAGGCAGTTATAGTTGTAACAAACTAAAACTGCTGTCATGAAACGCTATCAGTTATATTTTATCTTTTGTTTAATTATTGTATCCAAACAGTTGCTTTCCCAGGATTCCTCCACACGAATCTTTGAACCTTCTCCGTTGGTTAATCCTTGCGGCATTTATCAAAAAGAAAACATTGGTAACAGGCGCCCCATTGCTTATACTTATTTAAGAGAAAGTGATGTGATGTGGGAGAAAAGAGTATGGAGAGAAATAGATATGAGGGAAAAACAAAATCAACCACTCTATTTTCCTATAGAATATACTACCTGCAGAACTTCTTTGATACAGGCACTTACCAAACAAATTTTAAAAGGAAATATAATTGCCTTTAAAGATGAAGAGTTTACAGTTCCCTATTCGCTCAGTGAAATCAGAAACAGGCTGGTAAAACGCGATACCGTTGAACAGCTACTCTATGACCAAAATGGAGAAGAACGATCCGCAATGGTACCAACCGTTGATTCTACAAGCCTATACGAAAGGGTATTAACTTATACCTTAAAGGAAGACTGGTTTTTCGACAGACAAAAATCAGGCCTGGAGGTAAGGATTATTGGCATTGCCGCTAACGAATACCTGGAAGATAAAGAAGGTTTCAGAGAATTGTTTTGGGTATACTTTCCGGCTTGCAGACCTTACTTTGCGGCCAATGATGTGTATAATTTCAAAAATGATGCTGAGCGACGAAGTCTGGATGATATCTTTTGGAAAAGGCAATTCTCAAGCCGGATCATCAAAGAATCAAATGTATTTGACCGTAGCATTGAAGAATATGAGAAAGGAATAGATGCCCTGGTAGAATCAGATAAAATAAAAATGAATATTTTTACATTTGAACATGACCTTTGGAATCATTAAAAACAAAAAAGGTTCTGTAGTAATTACAGAACCTTTTGAAATGAAATCGAGAAAATTATTTTCCTCCTCCTTGCAACGCTTTTAATTCGTCCATCGTCATTAATTTATACCCATCTGTAGAAAGTACAAACTTAGCATCAGATACCGGGTCAGTAGAAATTTCTTTTGCTACCATTTTTACTTTCATAGCACCCATTGAGCTGGAATATTCTAATGGAACGCCTTTTAAGCCCTTCATAATACCTTGTCCACGTCCTCTACCCTCTTTATTAGGGTTTTCGAATTTATCAGAATACCACATTTCTGTTTTAATTTCTTTTTTATCTTTATCTAAAATTGTAACAATGGCTTTTTTACATTCGTAACCCGCAACTGTTTTGCTTTCGTTAATGTATTCGATTTTAGGATCAGCCATTTTGTTTTTTGACTCTTCTTTTTCAATTTCGGCTTTCGTTTGTTTAATCGCCATTTTATTTCCCATTTGTTCCATTAACATCACTACTCCGTTTTCGTCGGAAGAAGCTTGTTGAGAAAACATCATTGAATTAACTTCTGTTAAAGATTTTCCATTTTTAAAGGTCACTTTGGTTTCCATATCACCAATCATTGCTGCTTGTTCAGGAGGTAAGCCTTCAATTTTCATATCATATAAGATATACCCTTCTTTAATTTGAGCTTTTACTGAAGTAACTGCTAATACGGTTAAAGCAACAGCTGATAAAACTATTTTTTTCATGTTTTTGGTTTTGTTTTTTATAAAATTGTCATTATTTAAATAAACTAGCATCCATTTAGTATGCCAAAATAAATATTAAACTAAAGGGTAAATGTAAAAATATGCTAAATGGTTATTTTATTGTAAGTACGGTAAGTAGCCCGTAACTATTTTTGAATATCAGCGAAAAGTTTTTCCATTTCGCTACGTGTTACTATTTTATAGTAAGCCGGCACATCAAATACTTCGTCTTTTATTTCTTCTTTTCTCACGGTAGTAGCTGTAAAACACATTTCAAGGCCTAATTTTTTTAAGCGGTATTGCATCAGCATTCCTTTAATTTCCTTGTAGGGAGATAGCTGATTAATACTGTCTAAACCTAATTCTGTAGTATAATACACATCAAATGTAACAGCAGGGCTATTAACCATCGTTGCCTTCACTTTTTTACATTTATAGCCGGCAATTTTTTTGGTTTCCTTTGTTTCTTCAAACTTCAACTCATACTCTTTATTGTCGTTCCTAAGTTCAGCTTCTTTTTCGATACAGGCATTTTTAATGTCCATGAACTTAACCATTTGAGTTAATGTTCCTTTTGAAGGATCGCTCACAAACGCAGTATTAAAAATACCCATCGTGCTCATTTCCAGTTCAAACTTATTATCTTTAAATTTTACCGTGGCCGAGCCGGGTGCGAGCCCTGCCATAGGGTGCGATTCGTCAACAACGGTTGCATTGTATTCAATTAAACCTTCAGTGAGAGAATTTTCAGTTTTTTTTGAGCCACCACACGAGTAGAACATCCAAATTGAAATAATTGAAAAGATCGATAATATTCTTTTATTTAGTATCAAAGGGGTGAGTTAATTAAATCGAAAGATAATCATTTGATTTAATCAAACAAATTAATACCCTAAAATTTTCAACATCGATTTATAGCTTTGTTCTTTCGCAAAAAGCTTGGTAGTTAGCTTCCCATCTTCATCCTTATCAATTAATACATGTTTAGGTGCAGGCACTAAACAATGCTGTGTACCACCATATCCGCTTAAAGCTTCCTGGTATGCTCCCGTGTGAAAAAAGCCTACATAGAGTGGCTGCTTATCGGTTTTTGATACTTTTGGAAGAAACACCTGGTTGGTATGGGCTTCGCTGTTATAATAATCCATACTATCGCAGGTTAAACCTCCTAAGTTGACCGGGACATAAGGTTTTTCCCAGTTATTTACCGCTAACAGGATAAAACGCTGGTTTATACCCCAAGTATCGGGAAGCGTGGTAATAAAGGAGCTATCAATCATATACCATTGCTCACGGTCGTTTTGCTGTTTCTGGTCAATAATAGAGTACAATGTAGCGCCACTTTCTGCTACTGTAAAGGAGCCAAACTCTGTGAAAATATCCGGTTCGTCTATCTCATGCTGGGTACAAAAGGTTTTGATTTGGGATACAATCTCTTCTACCATATACTCATAATTGTAATCAAAGCTCAGCGATGTGCGGATAGGCATACCCCCGCCAATGTTTAATGAATCCAATGTAGGACAAATCTTTTTAAGCTCTTTATAAATATTCAGGCACTTGTTTAATTCCGTCCAATAGTAAATGGTATCCTTAATACCATTGTTTATGAAGAAGTGAAGAAGTTTGAGTTCAAATTTAGGGTTGTTTTGTATCTTCTCTTTATACAGGCTGATAATATCAGTGTAACGAACGCCAAGTCGTGAAGAATAAAAGGCAAAGGAGGGTTCTTCTTCCGTACTGATACGGATTCCAAGCTTACATTTGGGTACTTTTACGTTCTTCTTATAGAAATCGAACTCATCCAGATGATCCAGAACGGGGATCACATTAAAGCCTTCATTCAACATATCCGAGATGTATTGCTTGTAGTTGGTCTTTTTATAACCGTTGCAAATGATGTAGGTATCCTTGGTTAATTTTTTCTTTTTGAATTGTTCTTTCAGGATCTGGATATCATAAGCCGATGATGTTTCGATATGGACATCGTTTTTTAAAACCTCATCTAAAACAAACGAAAAGTGAGAACTTTTTGTACAGTAACAATACACATATTTCCCTTTATAATCAGCCTTTGCCATAGCAACGTTAAACATACGCTTGGCTTTTTGAATTTGCGAGGTTATTTTTGGTAAATAGGTTATTTTTAAAGGTGTACCATATTGTTTAATAATATCCATTAAGGGAATATCATTAAAGTATAATTCGTTGTCAACTACTTCAAACGATTCCTGTGGGAAATCGAAGGTTTGCTCAATCAGATTCTGGTATTTATTTTCCATAACGCAAATGTAAGTTACTTACATTAGATGACAAAGGGTACAAGTAAGTTATTTGGATTTTGAGGGCAATTTTACAATTCGTTAAGATTTTGTTTACTTCCCGGTTTTTGTTCTATAAGAAAAGAATCATAAGATGTTAATAGTTTTTGAGTGGCATTTACATTCAAAATAGGTAATTTTACAGCCATGATTCAACGTAAACAAACCCTGTTTTTATTGGCTATTGCTATTATTGCTATTATTTTATTTTTTGTCCCTTTTTTAAGTGTTACCATCAATGAGCAGTTATATAAGATCTGTTTAATGCCAGGTTGCAGTCCTGAGGTGGTAAAATCTACTATATATGTACCCATGATTTTAAATGGCATTATCCTTATTGGCTCGCTGGTATCTGTTTTTCAATTTAAAAACAGAATTTTGCAACAAAAGCTGAGTAATTTACTGGGAGCATTAAATGTAGTCCTGATGGCGCTCTTTTTTCTTCTTTCTTATACGAACTCAACCGATTTAAATGCTGTAAATTATTCGTTTGGAGCCTTTTTACCTGCTATAAATGTCATTTTTGCTTTTCTTGCTGCTTATTTCATTAAAAAGGATGAACGATTGGTAAGAAGTGCCGACCGG
This sequence comes from Bacteroidia bacterium, assembly GCA_963422675.2. Classification (GTDB taxonomy): domain Bacteria; phylum Bacteroidota; class Bacteroidia; order B-17B0; family Aurantibacillaceae; genus UBA4416. The sequence continues at coordinate 21,310 of CAXVYS010000010.1, read as the reverse complement.
ATCAGGTAATTTTAGGTAATAAATTACCTAATAACTTATTAATAGTGCTTTGATCATAATTTATCTTATTGATAAATAGCTATTTTTCACAAAAAAAAGGACATTCTTCATAAAATAACCTCCTTTTTGATTGTTTTTATAAAAAATTGATACTTTTGTCCTCACTAACTAAAACACAAAAAAATGAAATTAACCGAAATTCAAGATTTAATTAAATTTGTTTCTAAGAGTGGAGTAAACGAAGTAGAACTGGAAACAAAAGAAGTTAAAATAGTTATCAGAACAGGCAAACAAGCGGCTCCTGTGGTTTATCAGACTGCGCCTGCACAAATTACAACAGCTCCTGCACAAGTTATAGCAGCTCCTGTAACAAACACTGCTCCTGCTACACAACAAGCAGCAACTCCGGCAAACGATGATTCAAAATATGTAACGGTTAAATCTCCAATGATCGGTACATTCTATCGTTCATCTTCTCCCGACAAGCCTGTATTTGTAAACGTAGGCGACGAGATTGAAGTAGGAAAACCGGTTTGTATCATTGAAGCAATGAAATTGTTTAATGAAATTGAAAGTGAAGTAAAAGGAAAAATCATCAAGGTATTGGTAAACGATGCTACTCCTGTTGAATACGATCAACCTTTATTCCTGGTAGATCCATCTTAATCCATTTCAAATATTCAATGTTTAAAGTTTCAGGTTGAATAACCTCAAACCTGAAACATCTAACTTCAAACCCAAAGAAATGTTTAAAAAAATACTAATAGCCAATCGTGGCGAAATTGCCTTACGTGTTATCAGAACATGTAAAGAAATGGGCATAAAAACTGTAGCGGTATATTCTACAGCCGATAAAGATTCGCTTCACGTTAAATTTGCCGATGAAGCGGTTTGTATAGGGCCTCCTCCAAGTAAAGACAGTTATTTAAGCATGTCGAGCATTATTGCGGCAGCTGAAATTACAAATGCGGATGCGATCCACCCGGGATATGGTTTCTTAAGTGAAAATGCCAAATTCTCTGAGATTTGCAGACAAAATAAAATTAAATTTATCGGTGCTTCTCCCGAAATGATTAACCAAATGGGAGATAAAAGTAACGCCAAAGCAACAATGATTGCTGCCGGTGTTCCTTGTGTTCCTGGATCAGCGGGCTTATTGGAAAGTGTTGATCAGGGAAAAGAATTAGCAAAAGGTATTCAGTATCCTGTAATTATTAAAGCTACTGCCGGTGGTGGTGGTAAAGGAATGCGTATTATCTGGAAAGAAGAAGATTTCCAGAATGCCTGGGATAGTGCTGTACATGAAGCTACTGCTGCTTTTGGTAATGGTGCTATGTACATGGAAAAATACATTGAAGAACCACGCCATATTGAAATTCAAATTGTAGGCGATCAATACGGAAAAGCCTGTCACTTAAGTGAGAGAGATTGTTCTGTACAACGTCGTCACCAAAAATTAGTGGAAGAAACACCTTCTCCATTTATGACTCCTGAGTTACGTGAAGCTATGGGTGATGCTGCTGTTAAAGCGGCTTTATCAATTGCTTACGAAGGTGTTGGTACTATTGAGTTTTTGGTGGATAAACACCGTAACTTCTACTTTATGGAGATGAATACCCGTATACAGGTAGAACATCCTATTACAGAAGAGGTAATTAATTACGATTTGATTCGCGAGCAAATATTAGTAGCAGCGGGTGTGCCAATTTCAGGTAAAAATTATTATCCGCAATTACACGCTATCGAATGCCGTATCAATGCTGAAAATCCTTTTGATAATTTTAAACCGTCGCCGGGTGTTATTACAACATTGCATACTCCCGGTGGACATGGTATCAGGGTAGATTCTCACGTTTACAGTGGTTACCGTATTCCACCGAATTATGACAGTATGGTTGGTAAATTAATTACCGTTGCACAAACACGTGAAGAAGCGATTGCTAAAATGCACCGCGCTTTAAGTGAGTATGTGATTGAAGGAGTTAAAACAACTATTCCTTTCCATATTAAATTAATGCAGAACGAAGATTTTAAAGCCGGTAATTATACTACTAAGTTCATGGAAACATGGGATTATAATAACGCTTAATCCTTTTTCTCATACATATCAAAAGAGTCCGATAGTTATACTATCGGACTCTTTTCATTTATTCTCATCTGTATGACAGGCTCTCAGGCTTTCTCTGCCATTTCTTTTAATTTTTGATTCATGAGTGTAAAGCCCTGTGCGGTAGTGTTATCCAACATCTTTTTAAATAAGGGAACTAAAATACCACCGAATTTCTCGCTTTGTACAAACGTGGTGGTTCCGTCTTTATGGTCGATCAGCTCAAATTTATGTTCGCCATCAAAAATACCAGGAATTATCAAATGACCCAACCAACGGAATTCTTTATGGGCATCAAAAGCCAACACGGTTGGTTTAAACGTCATGGGCTTTGAGTTGGGTTGTTGTAACAAGGCTGTTATTTTATGACCTACAGAGGCAGGTCCTTTAATGGAACGGATAAAGGGATTCCAATCAGGATATTTATCGAAAGCTGTTAGGATATTCCAGATTATTTTTGGAGTTGCGTTGATCAGTATTTCTGTTCTAATTTCTTTTGCCATGATTCCTGTTTTTAAAGGGTGAGTTAAATGTTTATCGTTATTTCAATTGAACGAGACAAAGATCCGATAAGAAAGGGCAGATGGTCTTGACAAAAATCAAGAAATCAGGAAAGAGACTTTTTTCTGATCCTGCTAAAGGTTTCGGGTGTCATGCCAAGCATGGAGGCAATATATTGCAGGGGAACCTGGTTAAATAATTCTTTATTCCTGTCAAAGAAAAACTGGTACCGTTCTTCGGCGGTCATGGAAAGATGACTGAATATTCTGTCTTCCAGAATGGTAAAACAACGGGCAATAAATAATTTTTCCAGCTCAGGCCATTGAGGAATCAGTTCATGTATTCTTTTATAATCTTCTTTTTCTATGGTAAAAAGTTCGGCATCGGTTAATGCCTGAATGTTCCAGCGGGCGGGAGTTTCGAAGATAAGGCCTGAAAGATCGGTTACAAAATAACCACTGGTAGAAATCCACTGGGTTACTTCTTTATCATCGGTTTTTACATAAATTCTTAAAAAGCCCGATTTAATAAAGCTGAGCTTATCGCATGATCTGCCTGTTTTTAAAAAGTAATCTCCTTTCTTTAATTCGGTTCGCTTAAATAAGGAAACAATTTTAACGAGATCTTCCTGTCTGACCCCAAAATACGATTTGATATACTGTTCAAGTTCTGTCAAGGTGTAAGCTTTTAATAAATACTCTATACAAAACTAATTATTTTGAAGGGTATTATAAATAGTTTTATTTCCCTTTTTAAATGTTGCAGCCTTTTCAAAATCTGTCGTAGCACTCCCCTTATCGCCTTTCTTTTCATAGGCCTGGCCACGGTAATTATAAAACTCATAGGATGCCAAAGCCGGCTGAATACTTAATGCTTTATTATAATCGCTTATAGCGCCTGTATAGTTTTTTAAAGCAAATTGAGCATAGCCCCGGTTTAAATAAGCATCATAATAATCCGGATTCAGTTCTATGGCTTTGGTATAATCTACTACAGCTTCTTCATACTGTTCCAAATTTCTTTTTGCAAAACCACGGTTGCAATAAGCCTTGGCATAATCCGGTTTTATGGATACTGCAATATCCAGATCTGCAATAGCTCCTTTGTAATCTTTACTCTCTCCCTTTCCATAGGCACGGTTCAAATACGTCATAGCCTGGCCGGGAGCCAGTTCAACAGCTTTATTTAAATACACTAAAGCGCTGTCGTACTGTTTCAAAAAGCAATAGCTCATTCCTATATTGCCATAAGCATCCGAACTATTTGGCATAAGCCTGATAATGTGTTTGGTATCCATAATAGAACCATTATAATCGCCCAACTGGTATTTTAACACAGAACGTTTGATATAAGCGCTTACATTGTTAGAATCCATTTTCAGAAACAAGTTCTGGTCTTTTATCCTGTTTCTAAGCCCTGGAAAGCCGGAGGTATCGGTTGACAGGTTAAACACTACCTGGGAAAAAGCAGAGTTAACGAGCGTAATTAACAGAAGGAGCGTAAGTTTCTTATTCATGGCTAATTTTTTCAATTATTAAATATCTGTAAAAATTATTCAATTGTAAAATATAAAGTATCGTTTTTTTGACTGACTTTGGTACTGTATCAGACTAATGTGGGATTAAACAGGTGTTATTCCGAACTTGATTGAGAATCTCATGAGACGCTGAATCATCGTGTCGTGACGGAATGACATCTCATAAAAAAAGGGCATCTCATAGAGATGCCCTTTTAAAAATATTAAGATCTTAAATGATTAGTGAATCACAGAAATTCGTTGAACGTGTTGTTCTGTAGCACTCGTTAATTTTACAAAATAAATTCCATCTTCTATATTACTTAAGTTTACCTGTTTTGGAGATCCTGCCGTAACGGATGTTTCATTTTCAGTAAACACCATACGCCCCTGGATATCGGTTACTTCAATTAACATGGAAGATACATCTGAACTTACAGTGAAGTAGAAACTTCCTGCATTAGGATTTGGAAAAACAGTGACACCGGTAATGGCCGTTTGTTCTTCTATTCCGGTACAAAGATTTACCGTAATTGTTTTCTTCGCAAAATCACTACAACCACTTACTGCATCCGTATAATTGTAGGTTACAGTATAGGTTCCACTACCTGCCAATGCAGGATAAAATACGACTCCACTTGTATTTGTACCAACTCCAATACCCGAATAGGTACCGCCTGCAGGTAAACCACCTGTTAAAGGAATAGCTGCATTACTTACACAAGTAGTACTTGTTGAAATAGTTAAGGTTACATCTGCAGATACATTAACGGTTACTTTTGTTGCACAACCAATACCTGCGCTGTTACATTTAGCTGTTGTATCTTTTCCATCTGCGTATCCTAAGGTTTCGCTGCTACCACCAAATGTAGTGGATCCACCTTCGTAATGCCAGTACCAACGGTTATTCCATGGGTTAAAGGTAAAACTTGCCATATCGCTGATTCCGGCCGTAAATGTTCCAATAGAAGTAACAGGGCCATTAGGTAATACACGACGGCTAATATCATTACCACTATTGCCACGGTAAAGTGCTGAGTAAACGCCGGTACACGTCGATTCTAAAACACCCCAGTCACTCCAGTTTTCTGATCCGGAAAACTGAGGATTACTCAGGAAGCCTAAATCTGTTACCAAACCATTATCCATATCAATTACATACCAGTGTTGTGTATTGCCACTGTAAAAACCTACATGGCCATAACCTGCAAAAACACCATTTTGTTCCTGGCTGGTTCCCATATTTATCACCTGCGATAAATACACATATTCATTTGTAAAATTAAGATTACTATCCAGGCCACGAAGAGCATTCACATTGAAAATACTTACATTATTCGGAGAAAGATTGGTTACTGTATTCCACATTGACCAGATTTTTCCTGAACGAAGATCCGAAAACATCCCATCACGAATAGGAAGTGAAACACCCGAAGAAGGAGTTAAATTCAAATCATAACGTACGGCATTATTGTCTCCATTTAAATAGACATGTCTTTTTGTTACAGCCATACCTCCACGGTCATCTCCGGCAAGTACATCTTCATCTACAATAGCAAAGTTGGTGTTTTTAATGGTGTCTACACGATAGAAATTATTCTCATCCGTTGCTGCAACCCAGTAATTAGTAGTTTGTGTTAAGGTTGGCGTTGTAAAAACCTTTGTTGTGTCAAGTGCATTAGTAAGCCCTGCATTCGAATACCAGATAAAATCATTACCTAAACTCGCGTTTAAACTCACGGTGCTTCCGTTACAGGCATAGATACTGGTATTATTATTAACTACCGGTCTTGAATTTACAAGTACATTTATTGATCCTGTAGTTGTACAGGTATGAGAATCTGTAGCCGTATACTCGATCACATAATTACCCGATGAAAGATTAGCCGGATTAAATACACTACCTGTAACTCCCTGCCCTGAGAATATTCCTCCTGCAGGTGTTCCTGTTAAAGCATAAGGGCCATCCAAAGCACAAACCGATGAGTTTGAAATAACCGGAGTAGCATACTGAAATGGCAAGCCTGATAAGCAATAATTATAAACCAGTCGGGCACGCACCCGGTTGGTAACACAGGCTCCTACCCCTGTAGTAGGAATAAAAGTAAAAACAATGGAGTTGTTGGCATTCCATATATTAATATCTGCCGCTGTTAAGCTAAATACGGTAGAGTCTTCAGGTGAGCAATTATACCCAAAAGAGCTTTGGTTTGTACTTCCAAAATTGTTTAAGGTTTCATCATAAGATTCCAAATAATCGTTTTTGAATTGACCTTCGTAATAAACGATCAGTTTTGCTGTTCCCCATGCTGTTGAAGGTGTTGAAGGGAAACGGAATTTAAGGGAATCTCCGCCGGCACTAATTGTATCATACATACCATTGTGCTGATTAATGGCATTACCCCATACGGAATAAATTTGTGCAGATGTAACGGTAGGCAAAAAATAAAGTGCAATGCCTGCTGCTGCTAGTAATAGTTTTTTCATTCGGTTAAGTTTAAATTTTATTAATTAGATTATACTGAAGTCCTTAAACACAGTCAAAAAATGCAGTGTTTACAGACTCTGCGCGAAAGTAACTCATAAAAACAACCAGAAAATAGAAATGGGCTGAACGACAGAATAAAGTGTGTGAACGACTTTTGTACCTGTTTTAATTTCATTCGCTTATTAAAACGCTATTACTTTTTGATTTATTTTGAGCCAGCATAACAGCAAAATGCTCTCCCACGCTTTTTTTATAGCTTCTGCCAATAGGTATTTGTTTTTGACCAAGGAACAGTACATTAGAATGTATTTCTGTAACACTGGCATTATGCACCAGGTAGGACTTATGGACTCTTATAAATTTTCCGGAAGGAAGCCTTTCCATAAGCTGCGTTAACGTTGTACGGGTTATTCTATCCTTATGATGATAAATATGTATTGTAATATAATTGCCTTCGGCTTCGGCCCACATAATATTTTTATACGCGATGTAAACTAAGGTTCGTCCTTCTTTTATAAAAAGTCCTTCAGAAAGATTTTTGTTCATTTTCAAAAATAACATAAAGGTTTATGCTGAGTTTAAAAATGGGCTGAACAGCAGATTAAAGTATGTGAACCGCATTATCTATGAAAGCGGTTGAATAACCTGGTAATGTTGCAGGATAATGCAGGGATTTACTTAAAGCTATCTACAAGATTTTGATGATAGGTTCTGCCTGTTGACAGTTCGGTGCCATGAATTAAAACGCTACCGGCTCTTACTTCTGAAATGTGTTTTTTATTAACCAGGTAAGATTTATGAATACGAATAAACGTTGGGGAGGGCAATTGTTCCTGAAATTCGGTTAAAGAAGTTCTGACTACCCGGCGTTTGTCATCTTTTAAATAAATAGTCGTATAATTTCCATCGGCTTCCATCCACAGGATATTAGTATGGTATAGTCTTACGAGCGTTCGACCTTCTTTTATCATTAACTCTTCTGTTTCAGTTGATGCTACGGGAGCGTGAGATACATTATAAAGACCCAGTTCAATTGCCACCAACAGATCTTCTTTTTTAAAGGGCTTTACAATGTATGCATTCGGGCGTGTATGTTTTGCCTTATCAATCATACCCTTATCGGCATGAGAGGTAATGTATAAAAAAGGAATGTGATATTTGGTGTGGATCAGATTTCCAAGATCAATCCCGTTTTTTTCTTTTCCCAGAGCTATATCCGTTAAGATCATATCCGGCCGGTTCGCTTCAATTTCGTGTATAGCTTCTTCTACTGAATCTACTATCACTATTTTTCCGCAACCTTCCCGTTTAAGATACTCAGAAATTGTTTCGGCTATCAGCAATTCATCTTCAACAATTAAAAAACGTGAGGCGGAAATCATGGAATAAAAATTACTTTGTTTTTATAAGATTAAAGGTAACGTTAAATACAGCACCATTCTCATTCTTTGAGGTTAATACGCCACCGATTTGTTTGGTCATAATGTTTACAAGCTTAAGCCCCAGGCTATCTTTTCTTTTTCCCGATTCGTCAGGCAAACCTGTTCCATTATCAGAAATTGTTACTTGCCAGCTATTGCCCTCAGGGTTTTCTTTTAAACTCACTTTAATAAGGCCTTCTTTTTTATTAACGAACGCATATTTAATAGAATTGGTTACGAGCTCATTAACGATCAATGCCAGAGGAACCGCCAGTTTTGTAGGGAATTTTACCGGCTGTATGTCTGATTCCATCATCACTTTAGCAGGAAGCGCCTGTAATACATCACGATGAAAATCCAACACCTTATTAATATAATCTTCCATATTAATTTCTAAAGGTGAATTGGTATCATACAATAATTCATGTAAAGCAGAAAGCGATTGAATTCGATTCTGACTTTGAACAAGGTATTCCGTTAGTTTCTCATTCTCCGCACTATTAGCCTGTAGAGTTAAAAGACTTGAAATGATCTGTAAATTATTATTGATCCGGTGATGTACTTCCTGCAATAAAACATCTTTACGTTGGTCTTCGGCTTCCAATACAATAGTCAGTCGTTTTTTATTATCGTAGGCCCGTTTCACAAAAAACAACACAATAAAAGCCAGGGCAATTACTGTTATAAAAAACACTCTCCATTGCTTTTGCAGGGTATTATCTGCTTCTAATTGATAGACAACCTTATCATGTTCAAACTTTGTAGCGGCTCGTTTTTTTTCGAAATCGTAATTCATTTCCTCACGCACGCTTTTTTTGGTGTTCTCTTCATTATACACACTGTCGCGTATACTGATATAAGTTTTATAATGTTGAAGCGCCAGACGTTCGTTTCCCGATTCTTTATAAAAATCGCTCAGTATGCTTTCCATCTGGCTTTTAAGATTGAGATCATCAACCTCTTCTGAAATTTTCAATGCTTTTACAAAATACTCTTCTGCTACTTTATACTTTTTAAGATCGGTGTTAACCCAACCAATATTAGTGAGGCAACTTACAATAATATTTTTATCGTCAATCTCTTCTGCAATTTTTAAAGCCTGAAGGTGTTTCTCCAGTGAAAGCATAAAGCGTTTACTGTCTTCATAAACGCTTCCTATATTGCTAAGATTTCTGGCAATACCTTCTTTATCATTTAAGGCACAGTCCATCTCCAGAGCTTTTTCGAAGTTACTTAAAGCGAGATCAAATTTATGTTGTATACTATATACGATGGCAATATTGCAAAATTGAATAGAAATATATTTCTTCTCGTTAAGCTCACGTGCAATGGAAAGGGCTTTATTATAATATTCCAGTGCTTTTGGGAAATCGCCCTGATTATCATATATAATTCCTATGTTTCCTGATTTGGTTAAGATTCCTTTTTTGTTTCCGTTTTTCTCATCAATACCCAATCCTCTAAAATAATACGTTAATGCTTTTGGGTATTCCCCTTTATGCATATAAAAAGTACCTAATGAACCCAACGAAACTGAAATACCTCTTGTGAAATTTAATTTCTCAGCCAGTGATAAAGATTTAGTGAGATAAACCAGCTCTGAATCGGACTGTGAGTTTTCTTCAAATACCTGGCTTTTATCATACCACGAAATAACCTTAACCGTATCATTTTGAGCGTTTATAGGAAAAACAAACAGGGATAGTAAAAACAACAGTAGCAGAGGGAGTTTCATCCAACAAATTAACTGATAATTTGCGAGATAATTTGTTAAACCATACATACGATTAAAAAAAATCTGCACATAAAAAAAGCTGTCTTTTCAGACAGCTTCTCTTATTATTATATTGTAATTACAATTACATATTTTCAATCACAATAGATGTAGCACCGCCACCGCCATTACAAATAGCTGCTGCTCCGTACTTCGCGTTGTTTTGTTTTAATACGTTGATCAATGTTACTAAAACACGTGCGCCGGAAGCTCCTAAAGGATGTCCTAAAGAAACCGCTCCACCGTTTACGTTTACTTTAGCTGCATCTAAATTCATTAATTTAATATTTGCTAAACCAACTACAGCAAATGCTTCGTTTAATTCGAAATAATTAATGTCACTTACTTTTAAACCTGCTTTTTCAACTGCTTTAGGCAATGCAATAGCAGGAGTTGTTGTAAACCACTCCGGAGCTTGTTCAGCATCTGCATAACCTTTTATTTTTGCCAAAGGTTTTAAACCTAAAGCATCTGCCTTTTCTTTGCTCATTAATACTAAAGCTGCAGCGCCATCATTCATTGTAGATGCATTAGCAGCAGTAACGGTTCCGTCTTTTTGAAACACCGGTTTTAAGCCGGGGATTTTTTCAAAGTTTACTGCTTTGTATTCTTCATCTTCTGCAAAAAGAATATCTCCTTTTTTTGTTTTTACTTCAACAGGAACTATTTCATCTTTAAATTTTCCTGCTGCCCAGGCTGCTGCCGAACGCTTATAGGATTCAATTGCAAAAGCATCCTGATCTTCGCGTGTAAAATGATATTCTTTAGCACAAAGCTCTGCACAGTTACCCATTGGGGAGTTATTGTATACATCCGTTAAACCATCTTTTGCTAAACCGTCAACTACTGTACCGTTACCATATTTTGCACCCCAACGGTTATTTTCTAAATAAAAAGGAACAGAACTCATGTTTTCCATTCCGCCGGCAACAACAACATCCGCGTCGCCCAATAAAATAGCCTGAACAGCTAATGAAACCGATTTCATTCCGCTTGCACATACTTTGTTAACGGTAGTACAATTAACACTATCAGGTAAGCCGGCAAATTTTGCTGCCTGACGTGCAGGGGCTTGCCCTACATTAGCCTGTAAAACTGATCCCATAAACACTTCGTTTACTAATTTAGGATCAAGGTTAATTCTGTCTAACGCACCTTTAATAGCGATAGCACCTAATTTCGTAGCAGGAATACCTGCTAAAGTTCCACCAAAAGAACCCATTGGAGTTCTTACAGCCGATACAATATATACTTCTTTGCTCATTTTTTAAAATTTAAATAATCGCGCCAAATATAGCATTGGATTTTAAGTTTAGTTCACCATTCATCTAAAAAACATTAACATTTTCATTATTAATTAACAATTTTAGACTTTCACAGTAAAAATGTAGAGATATAGGCTCACTATTTAGCTATATGCATCCATAAACAACTAAAGCGATTAATGGTTTAAACACTAATTGGATTGTTACAGATATCCTCTCACCTCGCTATAGTACCATTAACCGACCTATAGTAACATTAACCTAAAATAGAACCATTTTAGTAAAATATAACGGGCAGCCCATCATAAGAAGAACTTCAAAACAATATCTTTACGTCCAATTAAATTTAATAGCTATGTTCATTCGCCTTTTAGTTTTCTTTGTCATCATTATATTAGTGGAACTGTACTTCTTTCAGATCATTAAAACCATCAGTCTTGATTATACTCCCGGCAAAAGAAAGATTCTTTATACTATCGCCATTTCTCTTGCAGCCATGAATATTATTATTGGAGCCGCCGCCATTTTTTATCCTCCCACCAACTGGAATAATTTTTTCCGCATTTTATACTCCATGGGTTTCATCCTGTTAATCTGTAAATTCCTGGGAATTATCTTTTTAGCTGTAGATGATATTGTACGATTATTCCGATGGATCGCTACTTTTTTTCAAAGCAAGCCTGCCGATGCCGTTGAAGTAACCCACCACATTAGCCGCTTAAAATTCTTAAGTTATGTTGGACTAACGTTTACCGTATTACCTGCAATATCCTTTATATATGGTATGGTTAAAGGGGCCTACAAATACAGGGTACATAAAGTAAAAGTAAAATCACCTAATATCCCTGAGGCATTTAATGGTTTTAAAATTGTTCAGGTATCTGATATTCACTCCGGAAGTTTTTTATCGACTGAGCCATTGGTAACTGCTTTTAATTTGGTATTGGAGCAAAAGCCCGATATGATCTTATTTACCGGTGATTTGGTGAATAACGTCAGCGCAGAAACAACACCCCATTTAGAAAGTTATAAAATGCTGAAAGCTCCTTATGGTGTTTACTCATGCCTTGGTAACCATGATTATGGCGATTATGTTCCTGACTGGGAAAGCCCTGAAGCGAAGAAACAAAATTTAGAAGATCTTAAGGCTGTTCAGGCCGCATCGGGATGGCGTTTATTAATGAATGAGCATGTACCGATTGAAAAAGACGGACAAAAAATTGCTTTATTAGGAATAGAAAACTGGGGAGGTAATTTAAGATTCCCGCGTTACGGCAAGTTAGAAAACGCACACGCCGGAACAGAAGGTTATCCTTTTAAAATTTTATTATCCCATGATCCTTCTCACTGGGATGTGCAGGTAAGCCAGGAAAAAAAATATAAAGACATTGATTTGACTTTAAGCGGGCATACACATGGTATGCAATTCGGAATTGAAATTCCCGGCTTTAAATGGAGCCCCGTACAATACATTTATAAACACTGGGCGGGCTTATACAGGCAGGATAATCAGTACCTGTATGTTAACCGTGGGCTGGGCTTTTTAGGGTATCCGGGACGTTTAGGCATCTGGCCTGAAATTACAGTTATTGAGTTAGAGAGAGGGTAGTGTAAATACTCATTCCTGAATCCCCGTCTTTGTTCAATTCTGTCGGCCGGTGTATGCCAACTGGTTTTACCATCTTCCGGGTATTTTTTACAAGCGCCAAATAAAAACACGACTGCAGAGGTTGTTACAATTTTAAGGATTGAATTAATATAGCCTGTTCTTTCAAATTGATTTCATTTATTCTTTAAACATATTTATAGCAACCTCTTATGTTAGCATCCATTCCAATTCAGAGTTGTTCATTATATAACTTTACGAGTTTCCTCCTAAGAATCCTATGATGATGCATATTTATAATCACAGTACTAAGGGCGAAACTGGTCCCCACAATAATAAGCCCACCCCCATAAAACACAAAAGCAGCATCAGCATCCCTTTCTTCTTGCGGATAACTATTTCTGCCTGACGAATATAAGGCTCCCCTCATGATCATTGGTAATCCTACCAGGAATGCAGCAGATGATGCAACAAGTAATCCCGTTCTTACTCTTTTACCCCTCCTGATAATTTTCAAATTTTGTTGAATATCAGCATTTGGTATATGATTCAGCATGGCTATAAAATTTTTCTCGTTCATCACACTTTTGTTATCATATAGCCAACTTTTAAAATTTTTATTCTCAATAGGTTTTAAATTGGCGTATGGTTTGTTAAAGCCTTTTCTTGCAGAAAAAATCACCGAATCATTAACTATAATCAACTTACCATTTTCATCTGTATAATTTAGTACGCTTCTTTCATTCAACAAAACACGTTTTTTACTCTCATAAAGATATACGAGAAAACCAGACCTCCTTTCTTGTATTCTGGATGCATGAAAACTGCCTCTTAGTGAATTAATAGTAAGATACTGGCAACTTCCTATATGCCATAAAAAAATAAAAGACAATAGGGTTAGTTTTCTCATAGATTTTTACTTAATAAAAAAAGAAATAAGATGTTATTTCTTGATAATCAGATAAAACATTAGCGTAAAAAAATTTATTTTCCTTCCGTTTGCTTTTTAGCTTCATTAATATCCATACGGGCTCCATCTTTGAAAGCTGCAACAAAACAATCTTTATAACCTAATTCTTTGAGTTTTGCCTGCTGCTTACCGGCTTCCTCAAAGGAAGAGAAACTACCCGAAGTATATTTAAAAATGGCTCCTGCTTTATAAAATGTAACCTGCGTTACATTCGGGTATTTCGTTTTAGAATCTACTTCCTTATCCGTACTCGCAAACTGCACTCTGAATTCAATGCCTTTTGGTTTCGTAACCTGAACGACTTTAGTGCTGTCTTTTTTAGTTTTGTCTTTGTAGTTTTTAATGATCTCATTTTTATCTACCACTTTATTATTCTCAGCTTCTTCCTCTTTTTTCTGCTTCTCAAGCTCTTTCTTTTGTTTATCAAGCTCTTCTTTCTTCTCAATGGTTTCGATCTCCGCTAATTTTTTGGTGCAATACTCATCAGTACTTTTATGAAGCTTATTGGCTTTTTCATATAATAGTTTTGCATCTGTATAATTTTTGTTCTTTAACGACACATCCGCGACTGCAACCAATTCGTTATACTTTTTTTCATCCTCTTCTATTGTCACTTTTACATCCGCTTTCGAACTATCTTTTTTGGAATCGTCCTCATCATCGCCCTCTACCACATCTGTTTCATTTACCGTTACCTGCACTTCTTTCTCCAGGTTTTTCTGCTTTTCAATGGCATCGTCGTATTCTCTTTTAACGCCTTCCTGTTCATCCTTATATTTCCTGAAAGCCCTGAATAAGCAGGTTGCCATATATTCCTGCCCTTTTTCTGAGCCTAAAAACTTCTCTTCCTGAGGGTTGGTTAAATAGCCTATCTCTGTTAATACACTTGGCATGGATGTTCTCCACAATACCCAAATACTTTGCCTGTGTACTCCTTTATCAACCCTCCCCGCGCGTTTAGAATATTCGTCCTGAATTTTTAAAGCAAGGCCTGCGCTTTGTATCACATATCCCGACGTGTAGTTACTCATAATGATATAACTTTCCTCGCTATTCGGGTCAAAGCCCTGGTACTTACTCTCGTAATTATCTTCCATTAAAATTACCGAGTTCTCCCGTTGCGCCACTTTCATTTTGCCTTCTTCGTTTTTCAACCCCATTACATAGGTTTCTGAACCATAAGGTAAAGGATTAGTGGTTTCAACCACCACCAGTTTTCCTTTGGAATTTTTGAAGGTTTTTGCTCTTAATTTCCCGGTTTTTTTATCCTTGATCATAACGGGTTTACCGGCCGCATTGCAATGAATGGAAATAAACAGATCGGCATTATTATCATTGGCTATTTTAGCTCTGTCTTCCAACTCCACAAATACATCCGTTTTACGGGTATAAATTACTTTAACATCTTTTATATTTTCCTCAATGAGCTTTCCGAGTTTCAATGCTACCGCCAGAGCTACTTCTTTTTCCTTATGGGTAACACCATTACAACCGGGGTCTTTTCCGCCATGGCCGGCATCAATTACAATTACCTTCACTTTTCGCTTACCATCTTTAGGAATATAAAAGCTACTGCATATAACAATCCCTATTATACTCACTAGTAAAAACAGTAATAGTAGTCGTAATTTCCGGGAATGGAGGTTCCTCAATTTCATATAATCGTATGGTTTGTATTTGCTAATAACCCGGCAAATGGCTTTATATTTTTTTATGTTTTAATTCTTTAAATTTTGGTTATTTCATAGTCATTTACCCCAGTAATTGTTAGTTTTGCAGGTTTAGGTAAATTTAACCCGAAGGATTTATTATTACGCTTAAACATATCTTTTTTTTACTCTTATTATTGTTAATAAGTAATACGTCTGTATGGGCACAATCCGACCTGAAAACAAAGAATACAAAGACTATTAAAAACCCCAATAACCTAAGTGCTAAAGCCGATACAGGCTCAGTAAACAATGCCCTTCCAAAACCTTTACCTGAAGATTCCCTAAAAAAAGTAACTGTAGATTCTCTTGATACAGACGATAAGCAGGCTTTAGACCATAAGGTTATTTATAACGCCAGGGATTCGATAAGATACGAAACCAAGGGGCAAAAAGTGTTTTTATTTGGTGATGCGTATGTTGAGTATGAAGACATGAACATTAAAGCGGAGTTTATTGAAGTAGATAACGAAAAAAACACCATCACTGCTTACGGTACAAAAGATAGTTTAGGAAAAAAGACGGGAACGCCCATTTTTAAGGTAGGTGGGCAAGAATCGGGAGCCGACAAGATCATATACAATGTTAAAACCAAAAAAGGTAAAATATACGGTATCATTACCAAAGAGGGCGAATTACTGCTACTTGGCAGTGAGGTAAAAAAAGACAGTAACAATGTTGTGTACATGAAGGATCTGAAATGTATTCCCTGCCAGTTTGAAGATTCGCGAACCATATTCAGAGCCAAAAAAGCCAAGATCATTCCTGATGATAAAATTGTAACAGGCCCTATGTACCTCGAAATTGGTGGAGTCCCTACTCCATTGGGTTTACCGTTTGGCTATTTTCCAAATACTAAAAAGCGGCATTCGGGTTTGTTAATTCCTACGTTTAACAGTAGTGAAACCTTAGGATTCAATTTAAAAGATGGTGGCTTCTACTGGGGGATCAACGACAGAACCGATATGACCATCAGAACTGATTTATACACCAACGGCAGCTGGGGTTTAAGAACCATTAATAACTATAATATTAATTATAAATATACAGGCTCTCTTTCCCTGGGCTATTCTGAATTCAGGTTCGGAGAAAAAGAAATTCCTTCCCAGTATAATAAACAAAAGGATGTATCTATTGTGTGGAGTCATCACCAGGATCAAAAAAATAATCCTTCTGTAAGATTCAGCAGTGACGTCAATATTAAAACTTCCAAATACAATAAGTTCAATTCCATTAATACAGGGCAATACCTAACCAATACCTTTTACTCCAGTATTAATTATACCAAAACATTTAAAACGTCTTCGTTGAGTTTAACAGCCAGGCATGATCAAAATACTCAAACCAAACTGATGAACCTGTCGTTTCCGGAACTCACCTTTAATATCAACCGTTTTTACCCGTTTAGAAAAGAAGGCCGGATCAAAAAAAATCCGATCGATCAATTGGGAATCAGTTATTTATTTGAAGCACGTAATACTTTATCAGGTTACGACAGCTCTATTTTTAAAGGCGATATCAGTGATAAATTAAAATATGGTGTGCGACACAGTGTGCCCATATCCACAAACATTACTTTATTCAAATATTTCACCTTAACGCCTTCTTTAAACCTAAGTGCGGTAATGACTACTAAAACAAGTGACAAATACCTGGATTATGCTACTAATACAGTAAAGACAAATACCGTAAAAGAATTTAAAACAGGGTATGACGCTAACTTTAGTACAGCCCTTTCTACTAAAGTATTTATGGATTATTTATTTAAAAGTAAACACATTAAACAAATCAGGCATTTATTGATTCCTACTTTAAATTATACTTACAGACCCGATTACGGAGCAAAGCAATATGGTTTTTATAAACAAACCTATACAGATACTACTTTCAGATACTTAAATAAATATTCTGTGTTTGAAAATGCGATGTTTACCGGGCCTGCTCCGGGAGAGCAAAATAGCCTGGGAATTAACCTGAATAATACGCTGGATGCGAAGGTCAGGAAAAATACGGATACCGGTTTTGTGTATAATAAAGTACAGATACTTCAAAACTTAGGATTTAACGGAACCTATAACTTTGCGGCTGATAGTTTTAAAATGAGCCTGGTTACCATGACAGGACGTACCAAGATCTGGAAATTTTTTGACCTGAACTTCGGATCTGTTTTCGATCCTTATTATTATGATCAGGTATCGAAATACAGAACGAAAGATTTCTCCTTTAATAAAGGTGGAAAGGTTTTACGTTTTACGACAGGTAATATCGCTTTAAGTGCGTCGTTTAGTTCAAGCGTTGTACAGGCTATGAAAACAAAAAAGCCTGACCTCACAAATGGCGTGGAAAGAGGTGCTGCTCCTACAAATACAACACAAAGCCAGGCACAGCTCCCCTGGAACCTGAATATGCAATACTCTATTACATTTAATAAAGACCCTACCCAATCTCAAATTAAAAAGATAGAGACGTTACGTGCAACCGGAGATATTGCAGTTACCAAGTACTGGAAGATAGGCGTATCAACCGGTTATGATTTTAGCGCTAAAAATATAAGTTATACAAGTGTTAACTTATACCGTGATTTAAAATGTTGGGAAGCGCGTATAGACTGGATTCCTTTTGGTTTCCGGAAAAGTTACAGCTTAACTATTAATTTAAAAACCAGCATGCTGAGTGATGCCAAAATCAGGAAAGGTAACGGAACAACCATTGCCAATTAATGGGTAGCACTATTTAAAATGTGCAATTGTTTTTTTAACAGGTGATACAGTTCCGAAGCTTTTTGTGAACCTATTCTATACGTAAATCCTGTATTATCTTTTATTTCCACAAATTCATTTCCACTGGTATAAAACCTTATAATTCCCTGGCTATGGAGGTTATAGACGGTTCTTCTGAAAAAATGCCTTTTATATTTACTTTTCCTAACATGCACAATCGTATCTAAATTTATTTTCACTCTGCGGGCTGTCCAGAAACCATCAATTACAAGATAAGTATTATACACTTTTGTATGAATGTGCAAAATGTATGTGAGCATTACTGAAAACAATAGCACCAGTAATCCCAATAAAAAAAATATTTGTCCTGATTGAGGAATATCCAATGCAGGATAGGAACCAATACGAAAAATAGCAACATCTACAGGTTTGGGATTTTCACTCCAGTAATAACCCACAAAGCAAAACAAAGCAATACCTGTACGCCATATCATACTCAAGCGATTATGGCCCATGTATTGTTTTTCTTCAAATATACTTTTGATGTCCTCCAAAATAATGAATGTATCATGTAAAGTTAGTAAAAAAAATACTTAACCGATTATACTACTGGTTTCTCTAGTATCATAAACAATTCTCTGCCTGCTCTGGGCTTAATGGAATTATAACAAGGTTCCATACAAATCTCATGGAAAGCAGGAAAAAACAGTTTTTCATACTCTTCTAAAAATCCGCCAAATGGAGGTTTATCTGTATTTAATGCATCATTAAATAGAACTCCCGATAGTTTAGCTCCGGGTTTTAATAGCTCCAGCATATGAACTACATAACGTTTTCTTAACGCAGGGTCTATGGCACAAAAAAAGGTTTGTTCTATAATGAGATCATATTGGCCGGTATGTTCAAAGAAATCCTGCTGTATTAAATGGTTTTGATTGAAGGTAGGAATACGAGCTTTTATGTTTTGTAAGGGCTGTAAGGCAAAGTCCAACACAAACACATTGGCGAAACCCAATTGATGAAGGTATTCGGCCTCATAAGCATTTCCGGCACCGGGAATTAAAATTTTAAGATCTTTATTTTTAAGTTTATCTATATACACTTTAAGTGGTGTAGATACAGCCCCAAGATCCCAGGTAAAATCATCATGGGTATAGCGTTTATTCCAATAAGAAGAACTTAGATCAATCATCGTTTTTTTATTGCTAAATTAAATTTTTATTTCCTAACTTTCTGTTCTAAAAAAACAGTTTGCTAAGAAACCCTTTTATAGCATTTTTAAAACTGATTCGTATTGAGAATCTCTTAATTATTGCCATTACACAAATCTGCATTAAGTACTTAGTATTTTCTACTATAAACGAAGTTTCTAACTTCAGTATTACATTATTTTCTATTTCGTTGGCAAGTACCTTACTAATTGCTGCCGCAGGATATATCATCAATGATTACTTTGATGTAAAAACCGATAAAATAAACAGGCCAGAAACCGTTGTAGTGGATGTGAGTATTAAGCGAAGATGGGCCATGATCTTACACATTATTTTCAGTGTTACAGGTTTGTTATTAGGATTATACCTTGCCCTAAAATGTCATAACCTAAAATTATTAAGCTTTCAAATCTTAAGTATTATTTTACTATGGTTTTATTCAACTCATTTTAAAAAACAATTGCTGGTTGGTAATATTGTCGTATCCTTACTTACCGCCACTATCCCTGTTATGCCTATGGTATATGATTACTACCTGGGGGGTGTAGATTACAGACTACTTTTATTTTTAACACCGTTTTTAAAAACACTTATCATTATCGTATTTGGGTATTCCGGCTTTGCTTTTTTAACCTCTTTCGCCCGTGAAGTGATTAAAGATATGGAAGATTATAAAGGGGATGTGCAAACGGGTTGTAAAACAATGCCTATTGTTTGGGGGATTATTACCAGTAAGGTGGTCACCTTTTTTGTAATTATTATTACAATTGGCTTACTTTTATTAGCAGGGCTTAAATTTTATTACGAAAACCAGTATATAGCGGTGTATTACATAACATTCCTGGTATTGCTGCCTTTAGTGGTTTTAATGATCATGGTTATGAGATCAAAAACATCCAAAGATTTTAAAATGGCAAGTTTATTGCTTAAATTTATCATGTTATTTGGCATTGCCTTTACATTTATCATTAAATACTTATATGAATAATATAGAACAAACCATTAAAGAATTTCCTTTACCAATTAATTTTAGGCTCCAACTCCCCTCGTAGACAAGAATTGTTAAAGAGCCTTGGGTTTTGATTTTCTAAATAAGCCACTTAACGTAGAAGAAACTTATCCTGTTGATTTATTAGCGGAAGAAATTCCCTTATACTTAGCTGAAAAAAAAGCAGATGCTTATGAAGAGGATCTGAAAGAAACTGAAATTTTGATTACAGCAGATACTATTGTTTGGTGTGATGGAAAAGCATTTAATAAACCGGCTAATTTTGTAGAAGGAAAAAAAAATGCTGGAAACGCTTAGCGGTAAAATGCATGAAGTATTTACAGCAGTATGTTTAAAAAGCGGTAATAAGCAAAACAACTTTTTTTGATGTATCGAAAGTATATTTCAAAAAATTAAAAACAGAAGAAATAGAATACTATTTAACTAATTATAGCCCTTACGATAAAGCCGGTGGTTATGGCGTACAGGATTGGATAGGTTTACATTGGTATTGATAAAATTGATGGCAGCTTTTACAATGTGATGGGACTTCCTGTTAAAGAATTGTACGAAGAGCTGATCAAGTTCTAATAAACTCCATTTTAAAGTAGTTAAGGTAAATTTTATTGTGGATTAAGTTCCCCAATAAATGGTTACGTCTGTTTTTTTCTATTTTCATAATTCCTATCCTTATGATTGGCAAGGCTTTACAATAGCCGTTTTGCAAGCATTCTCCTGTAAATCAACCTTATAAACGTGTATCGGTATAGTTGTTGCTCAATTTATACAAACCAATAATTATTACCATGGCAACAACTGCAAAAAAAAAAACCCTTAAAAAGACAGGTAAATCTGCTACAGGGATAAAAAAAGGAACGTCAAGCAAAAAAAGTGTTGCCAAAAAAAACGGCAGCAAAAAAAGGTACTAAAAAAAACATTCCGAAAAATCGTAACCAAAAAAGCCGGAGTAAAGAAAGTATCACGAAAAATCGTGGCTAAAAAAGTAGCACGACCTATTAAAAAAGCAGCACCTG
>CAXVYS010000009.1:0-377359 GCA_963422675.2 Bacteroidia bacterium | reverse complement strand
AATTTAAGAGGTTCAGGTCTTCCGATAGATGAATCAAATTCTTTACCATCCAAAGTTGTTCCTCTGTACTGAACACTAACCATATCACCAACTTTAGCATTAGCGCCTTTTCCTTTTTTGGTTTCAATATAGTATAAACCGCTCGCTGTTGGTGTAACCGTGATTTTATTATCAGCGATATATTTATTTAATAATCCTTTTTCTCCTTCTGCCATTTTAGCCATCTGAGCTTCCTGCTCTTTTTGGTTTTTTTCAAGATCCGCTTTTGTTTTGATCTCCACCAATTTCAAGTCAGCTTTAATATAATCGTTTGGTTTTACAAACGGAGGTAAAGCAGACATTCTGTTGGTTTTTAAGAAAAAAGAATCGGCACTAACCATAAAAGAAGCGCTATCATTAACGCTCATCATCATTAAGGCATCTTCAATACTTCCGATAAAAGAAGATTTAGGCATAATAAATTTAGTAATCCCTGTTCCGTCTTCACTTACTAAAGAAGAATTTACCAATACAGAATCGTTTGATTTTAAGGTGAATACATACTTAAAACTAATCCCATCACCAATAATCGGTTTTAAACCGTTTTCATCGTGATTAAAAAATTTATAGTTTAATCCGTTTTCAGCTCTGGTATATCCATCAAAGTCTGATTTGTTACAAGATACAAGTCCTACTAATAATGCAGAACCTAATAGCATAAAGATTTTGTTCATTTTGTTTATTTTATATCAATTAATGTTATGTTATAAACCAGTGGGGTATAGGGGGGAATAGAACCATTACTACTACCTAATTCGCCAAAAGCCAGTCGCGAAGGTACTATTATTTTTGTAGTTTCCCCTTTTTTTAAATTACCAATAACAATATTTAACCCTTTCACAAGCTGGTCGGGCGTTCCAAAGGTAAATTCGAGCTGCTGGCCACCATTATCCACCGGTTTCCCGTCGAGGTAAAAACCACTGTACTTTATCCGGATCCTGTCTCCCGAAACAGCCTTTTTACCAACGGTTTTCAAGTGTTCCAGTATGTAAATTCCGTGATTATCGGGGGTAACGTCCTTATGGTGGTGTTTCAGGTAATCATCAATGGATTTGAGCTCCTCCAATTCCTTGTCTTCAGAGCGGCCCGATACAGAACGCTGAAGCAATGCATGGGATTCTGCTTCCGTTAGAATTCGTCTAATTTTTACATCCATTTTCACTACCGAATCTTTATTACAAAATTGCGGGGCAATGGTATCAAAATATTCTTTAAAAAAAACAGCTTTGTTTACCATTAAGGAAGTACTATCCCCTTCCACTAAAATTTAAAAAATACGATTTTCCGGAAGCTTTATTAAATGTGGCTAGTGCTATATAAAGTGTATTGAGAGCACTGCGCCGGGTATCTAAAAAAACAGAATCGTGTTGTGTACGAATAATGGCATCGCAAGCCAGTATGCTTTTGGAGGTTGGCTTAACGTTACCATCACCAATGGCAAGGAGCTTGTAATAATACCCGTTATCGTCCCTTGTATAAGTATCGTTTTGAATGGTTTTTTTTGCAGGCAAATGCAAGACTCAGGTACAATAAACAAAACAACGATCTTTTAACCATGATCATGCATTATTTTTTAACAGAAAGGATCTCTATATCGTAAATAATAGGAGATTGTGGCGGAATTTTTTTGGAGTCGCCCAGCAAGCCATGTGCTAAATGTGAAGGAATTAAAATCAGGGCTTTATCGCCGTTTTTTAAATATAATACAGCCTTGTGAATACCGTCTTCAATATCTTCATTCCCCACTTTAAATTCTTTAGGGCCGGTAGTTTTAGAAGAGTAGCATTCTGTTCCATCAAGCAATGAAACCGTATAATTCATTTTTATAATCTGGTCGTTTTTAATGGAATCCCCTTTGGCAGACGGTTTATACACAAAATAACGGATCCCGTCTTTTGTTTTAACAAACGCCATATGATGCGATTTTTGATAATAATCCATCTCATCACTCTCCTTTACCACAACCTGTTGGTTTGCCTTTATAAATTGCTGTTTAATTTTTGTATGGTTGTATATTTGATTGTTTTCAGGTTTTTCCTGTTCCCCGCAAGAAGCACAGATCCATAGTGGAAGGATGGATATAGAAAGCCATAAAGCGGTTGAAAAGAATTTCATAACAGCAGGTTATTTATCGGTTTTATGTACACCGTCTATTTCCTTTTTTACTTCCTGTATATGTTCCTGTATGGTTTGTGAGATACCACCAGTACTTTCCTGAATATCTTTTTGAATGCCGTTTGCCGCATCTTTAAATTCTCTCATGCCTTTACCCAATGCTTTTGCAAGGTTTGGAACACCTTTCCCTCCAAATAACAGAAGTATTACGAGTACAATGACCACTACTTCGCCGCCACCTAAATTTAAAAATAAAATATACAGAGAATTCATCCCGTAAAATTACAAAATAAGAATCAGAGAATAGAGCCTTTTTAAGTAATTTTTGTTAACTAAAGACTTAGGATTTAACAATTGGTTAACCTATTTTTGTTATTCATTATAACTTATAATAGCATGGAAAAAATCTACACCGGCGTTTCTTATTTGATTAAAAAAATTAATAAATTGGCTATCTTATCTGGTTTATTACTCTTTTATTCTGTAAAGACAAATGCACAATATTGTTCGTCTGCAGCTACCTCGACAGCAGATGATGAAATATTTAATGTAACTTTTGGAGCATTAAATAACACAAGTATATGTGGAGCTGTAGCTCCCGGAGCTGGCTCTGTGGCTTTTGAGTATTCAAACTACACAACGCTAACCCCTGCGAATTATGTAATGGGTTTAAACTATCCTTTATCCCTTACGATAGGGATGTGTGGATCATTTGGCTATAGTGGCCGTGTGGGTGTTTGGATCGATTATAACCATAATAACGTATTTACCGATCCGGGAGAAAATATTTATATGTCGGCTTATACCGCATTTGCTATTACCGGTACAACTGTTAACGCCGGAGCTATTACGATTCCTGTAACTGCAACACCCGGATTAACCAGAATGAGGGTTATTGAAACGGAATCGAGCACGGCTCCGGGCTCATGTACCAACCCAATATGGGGTGAAACAGAAGATTATATGGTGAACATCGTTCCTGCAACACCATTTGACCTGGGAGTTTCTGCCATGGTAAAACCGGTTACTCTTAAAAAATGTTTTACAATTGATACAATTGTTGCAAGAGTATCGAACTTCGGAACAGCTACCGCTGATTTCGCAGTTACACCTGCAACTATCACCGTTAATTCTACAGGCCCAATCGTTGCTACTTATACTCTATCGGTAAACACAGGAACCCTGGCGTCTTACACTACCCAGGATTTTACAATGACTACAAGTTATAATATGAACGTAGCAGGTAATTATAATTTAAAAGCCTATACAACAGCTGCCGGTGACGGTTATGCCCCGGATGATACATTATCAGTGACGATTCAAAGAAAACCATTTTTTAATTTAACGGTTACGCCAAATGATACAGTGTGTTTAAATATTCCAGTACAAACCAACACTCAATTATATCCTGCTGTTCAGGTAGGAACAGGAACGTTGGCAAATACAGCTACTACTTATCCTGCGCCATACGGTAATTATTATCATGGAGCCAAGCATCAATTTTTGGTCCTGGCATCTGAATTAACAAGTGCAGGTGTTACCCCTGGTAATATCAGTGCAGTTTCTTTTAACGCTACAAACTTAAACGGAAGTGTTGGCTTAGCCGGTTTTAATTTGGGGATAGGTACAACAACCTTAACTACTCTTACCGCTTTCCAAAGTGGTATTACCAATTATGTTGCGGCATCAAGCTACTCTCCGGTAATAGGGATTAATACCCATACACTTTCTACGCCTTTTAACTGGAATGGAACATCTAATATTATTGTGGAAACCTGTTTTAATAACTACCCAATTCCAAATACAACTTCCAGTAACGTTTCTTTCAGCATGTCCAACACCGCTTTTTCATCTTCTGTGTGGTATAGTGCAAATTCAAATGCCAGCGTGTGTTCAAGTACAACATCAACGTCTTCGATGACACGTCGTCCGAACATTTATTTTGATCAACCGGTAGTTAATACATTTAATTGGAGCCCTTCTACAGGTTTATCTTCTACCACTATTCCAAACCCGGTAATAAATGCACCTGCTTCAACAAACTATACATTAACAGCAACAACAGGTGGATGTGTGTCAAACGATATTTTACACATAGAGATTAAGCCTACACCTATACCGAATTTAGGGGGTGATACGCTTGTTTGTACCTTACCGCTGTTATTAAACTCCAATGCCTCTGCAGCAACTTATTTATGGAGCAACAATACAAATGCTTCTTCATTAACAATTACTTCTCCGGGTAAATACTGGGTAAGAGCAACAAATGCAAACGGTTGTGTAGGGCATGATACGATAAGGGTAACAGCAGGTACTGTTCCAATTGTAACATTAGGGCCTGATACCAGCTATTGCCAGGGTTCATCTATTACTTTATATGCAGGCAATGCAGGTTCATCTTATTTATGGAGTACAGGTGCTACAAGCTCTTCTATCACGGTATCTTCTGCAGGAACTTACTCTGTATTGGTAACGCATCCTACTACCTGTAAATCGGCTGATGTCATCAATATCACAACCCGTACGCTGCCTACTGTAGGTTTAGTGTTTTCTCATCCCGAAATATTTTGCCCGACAGACCAGGGCCGTACCTTAACGGAAGGAACTCCGGCAGGTGGTACTTATATCGGATCAGGTATTACAGGAAATAATTTTAATGCTTCTGCTGCCGGACAAGGTACTTACATTATATTATATAGTATTGTTGGCTCAAACGGATGTACAAACATAGCGAAAGATACTTTAAAAGTATATGCCTGTGTAGGTATTGATGAGATGGATACTAATTTAGGATTAAATGTATATCCAAATCCAACAAGTGGTTCATTTACATTGGAAATGGCTACAAGCTCAGATATTACTGCTAACATCAGCATTTTAACGATTGACGGAAGAATAGTATATCAAAATGCAGTTTCAGGAAGTGGTATCATTACAAAATCGATTGACATTACTGAACTTGCTAACGGGATCTATTACTTAAAACTGGAAACCAAAGATGCAGTTAAAGCTTATAAAATAATTAAGCAATAATTCGTTCATAGCATTCATTTTTAAAAGCCCGTCAAATAGTTGACGGGCTTTTTTGTTAATTAAAAAAATAGTTCTTTCTTTGTATACCAAAAATGACACACACTTCCCATATCATTACTAAGTGTAAGGTTCGCCAGAACCATCTATAATTCTGTAGAGTTGAGTCTGAGACTGATTTACCTACGCCAAAACAATCATACTTTTTCTTATTATCATTATTCGCTGCCCTGGCAGTAACATTATAAATTCTATACCAATTAATTATTATGAATATTTTAAAATTTGGAGGAACAAGTGTAGGAACCGCTGAACGCATGAAAGCGCTTGTATCCTTAGTAAACGGAACAGATCGCAAAATAATAGTGCTTTCTGCGATGAGTGGCACAACTAATACCTTAGTGGAAATTTGCAACGCCTTGTATCAAAAGGAACACACACAGGCTAATGCAATGATTGATGCATTAGAGAAAAAATATATGGCAGAAGTGGAAAAATTATACGTCGCCATCGAATATAAAAACAAAGGTCTTGACCTTATCAAAAATCACTTTAATTACCTGCGTTCCTTTACGTTGGATATGTTTACCTCCAACGAGGAAAAGGCTATACTGGCACAGGGCGAATTATTAAGTACCGCATTATTCTATTTTCATTTGCAGGAAATTGGCATTAAATCACAGCTTTTACCGGCACTTAATTTTATGAGGATCGATGAAAATGATGAGCCACAGTTACCTTATATCGAAAAAAACTTAAATGCTGAGTTAGCCAAATATCCTGACACGCAGCTGTTTATTACACAAGGTTACATTTGCCGGAATGCTTTTGGAGAGATCGATAATTTAAAAAGAGGAGGAAGTGATTATACGGCTTCTATTATTGGAGCCGCTATTATGGCTAATGAAGTTCAAATATGGACAGACATTGACGGCATGCATAATAATGATCCGCGCATGGTTTCAAAAACACATCCTATCCATCAGTTGAGTTTTGATGAAGCCGCTGAGCTTGCTTATTTTGGAGCAAAAATATTACATCCTACCTGTATTTTACCTGCTCAAAAGAAAAACATTCCTGTGCTCTTAAAAAACACGATGCAGCCAAATGCGCAAGGCACTCTCATCTCGAACAGCATTTCTGAAGAAGGGATCAAAGCGGTTGCTGCAAAAGACGGGATCTGTGCTATTAATATAAAAAGCGATCGTATGCTTTTGGCTCATGGTTTTTTAAGAGCGGTGTTCGAAATTTTTGAACGTTTTAAAACGTCCATTGATATGATTACCACTTCTGAGATTGCCGTGTCGTTAACGATTGATAACACCAAATTTTTAAAAGAAATTACCAAAGAGCTTGAGCACTTTGCCAATGTGGATGTGGAGGAAGATCAAACCATTATTTGTATTGTAGGTAATATTCCTAAAAATAAGGCGGGGTACGGCTTTAAGGTGCTTGAAGCCTTTAAAGATATTCCTGTAAGAATGGTTTCCTATGGAGGAAGTGCCAACAACATTAGTGTGCTCGTTAACTCCAGTCATAAAAAAGAAGCCCTGGTAATGTTGAATAAAGTGTTGTTTGGTTACTCATAAAACTAAAAGAGGTCGAAGAGATTTTAAAACCCAATAATTAAAAAAGAAATGTTTACGGAAACAATTATAAAAAAAATACAGTCTTATAAAACTCCTTATTATTACTATGATATGGAGTTGCTTCAAAAAACACTGGATGCTATTACGCGAGAAAGTAGTAAATACAATTACCATGTACACTATGCTTTTAAAGCCAATGCAAATCCAAGAATCATACAAACCATTCTGAAATCAGGGTTTGGGGCTGACTGTGTAAGTGGGAACGAAGTAAAATGTGCGGTTGAACATAATTTCAGTCCGGATAAAATTGTGTTTGCAGGCGTCGGTAAAAACGACGATGAGATAAACTATGCATTAGACCATAACATTTTTTGTTTCAATTGTGAAAGTATCCAGGAGTTGGAAATTATAAATGAACTGGCATTAAAGAAACATAAAATTGCTTCTATTGCTTTACGGATTAACCCCAATGTAGATGCTCATACACACAAATACATTACCACCGGTTTAGAAGAAAATAAATTCGGGATTAATCCTTACGAGTTTGAAACAGTGATTGAAAAATTAAAAACACTTTCACATCTTAAACTCATTGGCTTACATTTTCATATCGGCTCGCAAATCACCGATCTCTCTCCTTTTAAACAACTGTGTTTAAAGGTAAACGAGATCAATACCTATTTTCTGACTAAAGGCTTTGACCTACCTGTTATTAATGTGGGTGGTGGCATTGGCATTAACTACCATCAACCCGATACAGAAGCTATTATTGATTTCGCATCTTATTTTAAAGTGTTTCATGATTTTATAGAGTTAAGAAAGGAACAACAATTACATTTTGAATTGGGAAGAGCTGTGGTAGCACACTGCGGAACATTGATAAGTAAAGTGCTGTATATTAAAAACGGAATCAATACTAACTTTGCCATACTGGATGCAGGGATGACAGAATTGATACGGCCGGCTTTATACCAGGCTTATCATAAAATAGAAAACATTTCTTCTGCGAATAACAGCACCTTTAAATACGATGTGGTGGGGCCTATTTGTGAAAGCAGCGATTGTTTTGGGAAAGCCGTGGAATTGCCATTGACACAACGGGGCGATTTAATTGCGATACGAAGTGCAGGGGCTTATGGAGAAGTAATGGCCAGCCGGTATAATTTAAGAGACGAGGTAAAAAGTTATTTTAGTGAGTAAGATTAATCGTTCAGCTCCTATTTAAAAGTTATGCTGAACTTGATTCAGCATCTCCTAAATTATCTTATGCAATTTCATTTTATAAATAGGAGATTGCTTCTCCACCGACTCCTGGATTGCAAGGATGTCATCAGTTTTTGAGTGAAAGCATCAGGTCTTCTGCTTTTTCTTTTTAGCCGCAGGGAATAAAATATTATTCAAAATTAAACGGTAGCCGGGGGAATTAGGATGCAAACTCAAATCGGTTGGTGGATCCTCTACCCTATGCTGATAATCTTCCGGATCGTGGCCTCCATAAAACGTCCAGGTTCCTTTTCCATGATCTCCATGAATATAACGTGCTTCGTTAAACGCTTTTGATTCTCCTAAAATTAAAATATTTTTCTTGATATATGTTTTCGTAAACGCTGTTGTTTGTCCGTAAAACCCTTTAATAGTTTGCGTATGATTTTGGCATAACATAGTTGGAACAGGATCCCATTTGGCTGAAAAATCAAACAGGGTAAACACATCGTTTTGCTCGTTAACACCATACTGCGCTCGCGTTGTAGTGGCATCGATGGTTGAAAATTCGTATTCGTAAGGATTAGTACTTAACAGGTATTTTTCAAAAGCATAGCCTTTGGTATAATCAATTTTTTTATTCATTGCCGGATCAGCCGGATCATGATCAAACATGGTTTCGCAAATATCAATTCCTTCAGCGGCTAAAGCAATATCATAGCTATCGGTTGCACTGCACATCGCAAATAAAAAGCCGCCAGTAAATACATAGTCATTAATTTTTTTGGCAACTGCCAGTTTCAACTGCGATACTTTTGCGAAACCTAATTTTTTTGCAGTGGCTTCATTATCTTTTACTTCTGTCTGATACCAGGCTGCATTGGCAAAACCTGCATAAAATCGTCCGTACTGGCCGGTAAAATCTTCATGATGCAAATGTAACCAATCGTAATCTTTTAATTTATCGGCCATAATTTCGTCATCATACACAACTTCATAAGGTATTTCTGCATATTTTAAAACGAGTGTCACCGCATCGTCCCACGGTTGTTTAATTTTGGGTGAATACACCGCTATCTTTGGTGCCTTTTCGAGTTTAACCGCATCCTGGTTTACTTCCGGATTGGCTATTTCGGCCAGGATTCCATTAGCCTGCGCATCAGAAATAATTTCGTAACTCACCCCCCTGATCGTACACTCTGTCGAAACCGATTTTGAATTTGGAATTAAAAAACTTCCACCTCTGTAATTCGTAAGCCACTGAATTTC
This sequence comes from Bacteroidia bacterium, assembly GCA_963422675.2. Taxonomy (GTDB): domain Bacteria; phylum Bacteroidota; class Bacteroidia; order B-17B0; family Aurantibacillaceae; genus UBA4416. The sequence continues at coordinate 368,114 of CAXVYS010000009.1, read as the reverse complement.
AAGTTCTCCTTTTAATGCCCAATAGGCAATGCCGTAAGATTTAAGATGATTTTTTTGAGTATCATCCATTGGAATTAAAATGTAACTCGCAAAGCAATTGATGCCAAAAAGCAATAATAAGGGAATTAAAAACAGTTTTTTCATGACCAACTCTAAGGTAAACATTTCTTCTTTCCAAAGCCGTTAATTGCTGTTAAAATATTTTCTCCTAAACAATCTCATTTTTATAAAAGTGGTTTAAATATTACCTACCTTGAATAAAATTTAAAAAAAATAATTATGAAATCACCCCTTATGTTGATCTCAATCGGTGAAATAACCGATCAGTTAGTGAAAATTGCAGTGGAGTATGCTCCAAAATTTATTGGCGCCATTTTGGTCTATATCATTGGTATGTGGATCATTAAACGTTTCTGCAAGGGCTTCCACATTATTATGAATAAGCGCCAGTATGAGCCTACCTTACAATCCTTTTTAGTAGCTCTGGTACGTACCACTCTTTCGGTTTTATTGATTTTATCCGTGATTGGTATGCTTGGAGTAAATACAACTTCTTTTGCTGCTTTATTGGCGGGTGCAGGTATTGCAATTGGCGCCGCATTAAACGGAACGCTTGGCAATTTAGCAGGAGGTATTATGATGCTGATCTTCAAACCCTTTAAAAAAGGCGATCTTATTGAAGCACAGGGTACAGTAGGTGATGTATTGGAACTTGGTGTGTTTAACACCGTGATCTTATCTCCCGATAAAAAAACAATTATTCTTCCAAACGGACCTTTGAGTACGGGCGTTATTACAAATTATACCTCTAACGGTTTCCTAAGGGTTGATTTGGTGATGGGCATTGCTCCTAACATGCTGATTGAGAAAGCCAGAAAAGTAGCAACAGAAGCAATGCTTTCTCATTCAAAAGTATTACAAACTCCTAAACCCGAAGTAAGTGTTTTAAAAGTAGGTGATGGCATGGTGTCATTAGCTATCAGGCCATACACCTTACAAGGCGATTATTGGGATGTATACTTTGGTGTACAGGAATTAGTAAAAAATGCGTTTGATGCGAATGGTGTAGAAGGCCCAACGCCTACCCGTATCATTATCAACAAATAATGTTTTCAGGAACATCCTTTAAAACTATCTTTCAAATGAGAGATAGTTTTTTTTATTTCTATCCGTGGTAAACCCTCGAAAAAACAATTTGTCCGTTATCAATTTGTAATACTTCACCAACCGAAAGATCTTCTTCGCCTGTTACATGCCTTATATATTCCATAAATACCTGCTCGTCATCGGCTGTTAGTTTTATGACCTCGTAACGTAACGTTGGTAATCTCTCGAAAGCGTCCTGCCACCACTCTCTTAGGGCCTGCTTACCTTTTATCAGCCCTTTTGTTTCGGGTAATCTTACTTTTAATTTAGGGCTATAGTGCTGTGCGTTCTCATTATAAAGGGCTAATAATTTTTCGAGATCATGTTCGTTAAATGCTTCGAACCATGTTAAGGCAATGTGCTTGTTTGTTTGGGCTGACATATTTTTATTTTACGCTTTCTATTGATCCTGTTTTTTCATCTAACATCTTATCCAGATCTACCGTACAAGGGGTTTCACTTCAACAAGGGTTTGCCGCATGGCTTAAAGATTAGGATGAATCCAAGTTACAAAAAATAAAATAAATTAACCTATCTTTAAGGATGCTAAAATATATTTTTATTTACAACGGAATAGCGGTGTTGTTACTATCCTGTTCCACTAAAAAAGAATCTGTTGATCTGATTATTCACCACGCAACCATTTATTCTGTTGATTCGGCTTTTACGGTATATGAAGCGATGTGCATTAAGGATGGAAAAATTGTAGAGTTGGGTAGCACTAAAGAAATGTTAAGACATTACGAAGCCGCTCAAACCATTGATGCAAAAGGCAAAACTATTTTCCCGGGGTTTATTGATGCGCATTGCCATTTCTTAGGATATGGCTTAGGGCTTCAACAGGTTGATCTCACTGGTACAAAATCTTTTCAGGAAGTTGTAACAAAAGTAGCGGATTTCTCAACTAGAAAAATGACTTCTCCCGAGAAATCAACCAACGCTACTTTAAAAAAAGATGCCGACATCACCTGGATCATTGGCCGGGGTTGGGATCAAAACGACTGGCCTAAAAAAGAATATCCTACCAAAGAAAAACTGGACAGCCTCTTTCCTAAAACCCCTGTATGTTTAACACGGATTGACGGACATGCCGCTCTGGTAAACTCCAAAGCATTAGAGTTATCAGGCATTACAGCTACTACAACTATTTCGGGTGGAGAAATTTTAAAATCGGGAAATAAGCTTACCGGCATTTTAATTGATAATGCAGTTGACCTGGTAAAAGGTGCCATTCCTGAAAACACTAAAGAAGATTTATATTCTGCTTTATTAAATGCTCAAACGAATTGCCTTGCTGTTGGCTTAACTACTATAGATGATGCCGGCGTGATGAAAAGCGATGTGGATGCTATGGATGAACTGCAAAAAGCTGGCAAATTAAAAATGCGCATCTATGCCATGCTGGTGGATAGTGCTCCCAATTATAAGTATTACCTTGAAAAAGGGCCTTACAAAACGGAACGGTTAAATGTACGGTCTTTTAAATTTTATGCAGATGGAGCTTTAGGTTCGCGCGGTGCCTGCCTGTTTAAAGATTATAGCGACAAACCTCACTGGAGGGGATTTTTATTGAACAGTATGGATCACTTTAAAAAGTATGCAGAGTTCATGGATAAAAAAGGGTTTCAGATGAATACGCATTGCATTGGGGATTCGGCTTTAAATATGGTGATGGATATTTACATCAGGTATTGCAATGAAAAAAAAGATCACCGCTGGCGAATAGAGCATGCACAGGTTGTAACACCCGATGATTTCAAAGATTTTAGTTCCGACATCATTCCATCCGTTCAGCCAACACATGCTACAAGTGATATGTATTGGGTAAAAGAACGCCTGGGAGAAGAACGTTTAAAGTATGCCTATGCTTACAAAGATCTGGTAGATGCCGCAGAAACCATTGCTTTGGGAACTGATTTCCCTGTAGAAGATATTTCTCCATTTAAAACCTTTTATGCAGCTGTATTCAGAAAAGACAGTAAAGGGTATCCTGAAAAGGGATTCCAGATGGAGAATGCCTTAACACGTGAGCAAACTTTAAGAGGAATGACTATTTGGGCAGCTTATGCCAACTTTGAAGAAAAAGAAAAAGGAAGCCTGGAAAAAGGAAAATTTGCCGATTTTATTATACTGGACACCGATCTCATGAAGTGTAAAGAAAATGCTGTTCTAAAAACACATGTATTGGCAACGTATATTGACGGGGAAAAAGTATTTTCTTCTCAATAAACCTAATAATAGCTAATTTTGTTTCTGTAATTATGGGATATAAAAGTTTAAAAGCCTGCCTGGATGATCTTGAAAAAAACAATCATTTAGTAAGAATAAAAGAAGAAGTGAATCCTGACCTGGAAATGGCAGCCATTCATTTACGTGTTTATGAAATGGGTGGACCGGCTTTACTGTTTGAAAATGTAAAAGGCTCTCCTTTTATGTGTTCTTCCAATATTTTTGGCACCCTGGATAGAAGCAAATTTATATTTCGTGATACGCTCGCGAAAATGCAAACCCTGGTAGAGATCAAAAATAATCCCATTAAAGCTCTCAAAAATCCCTTTAAGTACGCTAACGTTTCGCTCACTGCTTTTTCGGCTTTACCTAAAAAAAATCCGTTGTCAAAGCCGGTGTTGTTTAAAGAAACCACTATCGACCAGTTGCCACTGATTAAGCATTGGCCCATGGACGGGGGAGCATTTGTAACCCTACCACAGGTTTACAGTGAAGACATGGATAAACCGGGTATTATGAATGCAAACCTGGGCATGTACCGTATTCAACTCTCGGGAAATGATTACGAACTTAATAAAGAGATAGGTTTACATTATCAATTACACCGTGGCATTGGCGTACATCAGAGTAAAGCCAACCGGGCAGGACAACCTTTAAAAGTATCTGTATTTATTGGTGGGCCACCAAGCCATACCTTATCAGCCGTAATGCCCTTACCGGAAGGATTAAGTGAAATGACTTTTGCGGGCGCGCTTGGAAACCGCCGGTTCAGGTATACTTATGAAGATGGTTTTTGTGTGAGCACCGACGCTGATTTCGTCATTACAGGAGAAGTGTACCCAAATGAAAATAAACCGGAAGGTCCTTTTGGGGATCACTTAGGCTATTATAGTTTGAAACATGATTTTCCTTTAATGCGGGTACATAAAGTATATCACCGACAGGATGCCATTTGGCCGTTTACAGTAGTAGGAAGGCCTCCACAGGAAGACACCAGTTTTGGACAACTCATTCATGAAATTACCGGGGATGCCATAAAACATGAATTACCGGGTGTAAAAGAAGTACATGCTGTTGATGCGGCCGGCGTACACCCACTATTGCTTGCGATAGGCAGTGAACGTTATACGCCTTACAGCCAGACGAAACAGCCTTCCGAATTATTAACGATAGCCAATCACATTTTAGGAAAAGGGCAATTAAGCCTCGCGAAGTATTTATTTATTACCTCCGACGATACCAATACATTAAGTACTCACAACGAATCTGAATTTTATCAATACCTGCTGGAACGCATTAATTTAAAACGCGACCTACACTTTCAAACCAATACAAGTATTGATACTTTAGATTATAGCGGAACAGGCCTCAACAGTGGAAGTAAACTGGTTGTAGCAGCATATGGAGAAAAACTACGGGAACTGTCACGCGATGCCGGAAGTAGTATAAAAGAATTAACCACGTTTAAAAATCCACAGATTGCCCTGCCTGGTGTGTTGGTTTTACAAGGGGAAGCTTTTACAAATTACGAAACTGCAAAAAAAGAGTTTGAACATTTTAATGAGGAAATAAACCAAAAACAGGTAGATCTGAAAGGATTCCCGATGATTGTTGTCACAGATGATTCGACCTTTACAGCGGCTACTTTAAAAAACTGGCTGTGGGTTACGTTTACACGTTCTAATCCAAGCCATGATATTTACGGCATTAACCCTACTACTGAATTTAAACATTTTGGGTGTGATAATATGATCATTGATGCCCGTATAAAACCGCATCATGCGCCGGTTTTAGAGAAAGTGCCTGAAATAGAAAAAAGAGTGGACAAGCTGTTTGAAAAAGGCGGCAGTTTATTTGGTGTGAAATAGCTTAAGCAATTTAATCACATCTCTATATAGAAAATAAAGAGAGAATCCACTTCCTACATAACCTGTTTGACAGAAAATGATGTACTAAGCTGGTAGATTTTTCCGTTGCCTTAAATACAATACATCTCCTATTTTTAGCTGTGCATCTTGTTTTAAGCGGTTCTTTTTACAAAGCATCGTTAAGCGGATCCCATGAAGTTGGGAGATGGTTTTCAATGTTTCATTTTTCTGTACAACATGGTATGGTTCCAGGGCTTTACGGCGCTTTTTCTCAATATAAATCTTTTGTCCGTATTGCAGTTTGTCCGTTTTAGAAAGGTCGTTAAACTCTAAGAGATCATCCAGCTCTATATTAAAATCGTGAGCAATCTTATAATAGGAATCGTTATTTTTTGCGATCACAAATTTGATCCGGTTAAAACGGTATACTTCGCGTAAAGCCAACTGTGGCTTAATATCGTCATGCGAAGGGAAATTTTGTTTGGGTGTTTTTTCGATCGTATTAAGATCCTGCAATTTGTAACGTTCTATTAATTCAATTAACCGCTCCGGATACTTAGGATCTGTAGCATAACCGGCAGCTTTTAACCCATAACACCAGCCTTTATAATCAGACGTGGGTAATTCGAATAAAGAGGCATAGCGCGAACGTGAGTATAAAAACAAACTATGATCGCTATAAGAATCCAACACGCTTTCGTACTTTCTGAAACATTCATTCTCCGCATCATCGTCCATGATAAACGTTTCCCCACTCCACTCTTTATGGCATTTAATTCCGAAATGGTTATTGGCATTAACACTTAAATTACTATTCCCATTACCACTCTCCAGCATCCCCTGGGCAAGGGTAATACAGGCTGGCACTTTGTGCAGGTACATTTCTTTAATCGCATCATCTTTATACTTTTCAATATAGTCTTCCGGCGTTAATGTTTTTTGAGCATAGGCGGTTAATGTAAATAAGATACACATGATGAGACCTAAGCATTTTACTGCATTACGAATCATACTTCTCCTTGCCTTTTCAGGAGAAGAAAATAAAATATGAAATTCAGTATCAGCTCTTTTGTACACGTATTCTTTACCGTTTAGTTTTACGTTTTTGTTTTAAAATGGTTTTTTCCTTTTCACCCATTTTTTCTGTGCTTGCCGTAAAGGCATATGGTGATATCCATGTAATGTTTTCCTGCAAATAATTAAATGTTTGTTTAGGATACACATTGTAAGATTCTCTTAAGGTCCAGCCAACCGCCTTTTGAACAAAATATTCTTTATCATGAATTAAATTATGGATCAATTCAATAACAAATTCAAATGGCAAATGTTGTTTTTTTGTACGTGAATAATAAAACAGGGCAACAAGGGATTGTCTTCTTTCCCACAGGTTTTTAGATCCGTTCCATTTCAAAATATGAGTCAACATCTTTTCTTTTGTTTCAGGCGCTTCAATCAAGCGGGATAAAAATTTGGAAAGGGAGTCTGAATGCCCCCAATTATCTACATGTTTTACCCAAAGAGGCAATGTTTTCAGTTGTAATTCTAATGACAGGCGTTTATAATTTTTATCCAAAAATATAAAAGCCAGGTTTTTTGCTTCAAAGGTTTGAGTATCCTTATAGATCTTATCATATACCATGTAGGTATTTTCTATGCTGTCCGAATAAAAACTAAATCCTTTTTTACAAAGCTCTACCTGATCTTTGGCACTTAAGCCATGAACATTCAACTGAGTACTCATATACTTTTTTGCACTTTCGGCTCTTGCTTTGTCAATATTAACCGATACTGCTTTTAGCGTATTTTCCAGTTCTTTGGTATATTTGTTAGAATCAATTTTCATTTACTCAAAAATAAGAACAATGCAGCATCTAAAACCTGTTTTAACCAGCGTTCTATTCACAATTTTGTGTTTAAAGTGTCATAGTCAAATCGTTTACCCTCAAACCAAAACGGTTAAACAAACCGACATTTACCATGGTGTAAAGGTGGACGATCCTTACAGATGGCTGGAAGACGACAATTCTGCAGAGACCAAAGACTGGGTTGAAAAACAAAATGCAGTAACAACAGCCTATATCGCTAAAATCCCCTATCATCAAAAAATAAAAGACAGGTTAACCGAATTATGGAACTACGATAAAATGAGTGCCCCTTTTAAAAAGGGTAATTTATACTTTTCATTCAGGAATGATGGTTTGCAAAATCAATCGGTACTCTACTCTCAAACCTCTTTGTTGGATAAGCCTGTGGTTGTTTTAGATCCCAATATCCTTTCTACTGATGGCACGACTTCTTTGAGCGGCATGGCCATTTCAAAAAACGGAAACTACCTGGCCTATGGCATCTCCAGAGCAGGAAGCGACTGGGTAGAAATTCATGTAAAAAATATTGAAACCAAAGAAGAACTCAAAGACCTTATTAAATGGGTTAAATTTTCTGACATCTCCTGGAAAGCGGATGGATTCTATTATAGCCGGTACGATGCGCCAACCGGAGATAAAACCTTTACACAGAAAAATGAATTTCATAAAGTATATTTTCACTCCTTAGGTCAATCACAAAAAGAAGATGTACTTGTTTATGAAGACAAGGAACACGCTAACCGGAATTTTTCGGCACAGGTAACACACGATGAAAATTACCTGATTATTTATGGGAGTGAAAGTACCAGTGGCCAGAGCCTCCTGTTTAAAGACCTTTCGAACCCACAGGGAAAACTTACTCCCATCGTAAGTGATTTCGAAAATGATTATTCGGTTGCAGAAAATATTGGCAATCAACTGTATGTTTATACAAATTACAAAGCACCTTATTATAAATTAATCAGGATCAGTCTTAATAATCCATCAAAAGATAATTGGGAAGATGTTCTTCCACAAACGAAAGATTTGCTGGAAGGTGTTTCTTTTAGCGGAAATAAAATTATTTCTAATTATTTAAAAGATGTCTCTTCAAGATTATATATCCACGACCTTAACGGAAAAACAGAGAAAGAAATTCAATTACCGGGTTTGTGTAAAGTAAACAGCCTGCACTCTAACCGCGAAGATGACTTCCTGACGTATTCTCTTGTATCCTTTACCACACCTGAAGAAAACTACTTTTATGATGTAAAAGCCGGAACCAGTAAACGCATCTTTAAACCGAATACCTCTTTTAAATCAAAAGAATATGAAACCAAACAAGTGTTTTATAAAAGCAAAGATGGCACAAAAGTATCTATGTTCATTACTCATAAAAAAGGCATTCAACTCAACGGAACCAATCCTTGTTTTGTTTTTGGCTATGGAGGTTTTAATATTTCCTACACACCCGAATTCCGAATCGACCGCGCGCTCTTTTTAGAAGCCGGAGGTATTTATTGTGTACCCAACATCAGGGGTGGTGGCGAATATGGTGAAGAATGGCACATGAATGGAACCAAATGCAAAAAACAAAATGTGTTTGATGATTTCATGGCAGCTTGTGATTACCTGGTAGAAAACCATTACACATCTCATGAAAAATTAGCAATTCATGGGCGAAGCAACGGAGGTTTATTAATTGGTGCAGTAATGACACAACGTCCTGATATTGCTAAAGTAGCAATCCCTACAGTAGGCGTATTGGATATGTTGAGATTTCATTTATTTACCATTGGCCGGGCATGGACGGTTGATTATGGCTGCAGTGAAAACAAAGCAGAATTTGAATGCCTCTATCATTATTCTCCTTTGCACAATGTAAAAAAAGCAAGCTACCCTGCAACGCTTGTATTAACAGGCGATCATGATGACAGGGTGGTACCTGCACACTCGTTTAAATTTATAGCAGAGCTTCAAAAAAATAATACCGGGGCTAATCCTTCCCTTATCCGAATTGATGTGAATGCCGGACATGGCTCAGGCAAACCAACGGCAAAGCAAATTGAAGAGTTTGCCGATATGTGGAGTTTTGTGTTTTCTAATTTAGGAATGACGTATTAGAAACCATAACCTTTAAAGCTTCTCATAAATTCAGTAGCAGGAATGGGTTTATTTAATTCAAGATCCATGTATTCGTAAGTTTCAAATAGCCCTACTTCATCATAAATGGTAACGCTTACCGGTAACATGGTTTTTTCATCAATGTAGAATAATGCTTTCTTACAATAAAAAGAAGGAATTTTTACTTTGCTTCCCACTTTAAGATAACCATAATCATCATACAGATTATTTTTGGTACGAACCATGTAATCGTTCACTACAAACTTAGTAGCTATGGAAGATACCGTTTCCTTAGGCTGAACAACATAATCAGTATAGCTAAACGAATTGTTTTCGTAAACAAACAAATAGCAGTTCATCTTATTTTTCTCCACCTTACCCACTAAACTAAGGTGCTTAGCAATTTGATCTTTTTCTTTACTTAATGCAATAGCAATGGTTTTAACGGTGAAATCAAACCCTAATTCAAAAATAGTAAAATGCTGATTTTTACGCATCAGGTTTCCCCGGGGGTCGAGGGTAAGCGTAAAATAAGGAAACACATGTGGCTTAACAATACATTTATTTAAGGAATGCTCGCTGTTGTATAATACTTCTAACTTTTTATCCTGGTTTTGTAAATACGATTTACGGGGATATATCTGGAGTTTTACTTTTGTATTTGCCGTGGAAAAACCCGTTTCTATGCGTTCCAGGGACCTCATACTACAACGGAGATACGTGATTTTTTTCACAGAATCCATCATATCCGTAATAATCTTAAAATCTTTGAGGTGCTCTTTAGAATGTTGTGAAAACGTGGCGAGAGAACAAAAAACAATTATGATTGTAACCGGAAGCCGCATATTTTTTTAAAGGTAATAGTTATGCTATTATAATACAAATGTGTACCTATAATTTTAGTAAATTTGTGAAAGGGGATTACAAAAATGCCATACCAGGCAGATGATACTCCTCTGTTTAACGCTCTTAAAAACCAATCGTTATTATGAACCCTATAGTAGGAATTATTCCGGCACGATATGCTTCCACCCGTTTTCCGGGAAAACCATTAATTGATATTCTTGGTAAAAGTATGATACAGCGTGTGTATGAACAGGCGATCAAATCTCCTTTATTAACCGATGTGTATGTGGCTACCGATGACGAAAGAATTCATGATCATGTGACGTCTTTCGGAGGAAATGTGGTGTACACAAAAGCAGATCACCCCAGTGGAACAGACCGTTGCTTTGAGGCCTTTCAAAAGATTGAAGAAGATTACGAATATGTTATAAATATACAGGGTGATGAACCGTTTATTGATCCAAGCCAGATTGACCTGTTATGTGAAGTATGTGATGGAACAACAGAACTTGCTACACTAATGATTCCTGTGGATTCGCACGAAGTATTGTTTGATACCGGTGAAGTAAAAATCACCCTTAATGCCAACATGGAAGCCCTTTATTTTAGCCGCATGGTAATTCCTTTTATAAAAGGAAAGCCTGAAAGTGAATGGCACAAACACCATCCTTATTTCAGGCATGTAGGGATGTATGCTTACAGAAGAGATATCCTGGAAAGCATTACCCGTTTAAAACCTTCTCCATTGGAAAAAGCAGAATCTCTGGAGCAATTAAGATGGATTGAAAACGGCTATAAAGTAAGATGTGCTATAACTGATTTCGACAGCCATTGTGTGGACACTCCCGCGGATATTGAAAAAGTGATCCGATTAATGAAGATTGAAAAGTAATTACAGGAATGGAAAATAAGAATCTATTATTTATCTGTGGCTTTATGAGCTCAGGAAAAACAACGCATGGTAAAAAATTAGCTAAAGCGATCGGCTATCATTTTATTGACCTGGACGAATACACCGAAAACAAATTTGATAAAAATATTACTGAGATCTTTAAAGATCTTGGTGAGGAGGAGTTCAGAAAAATGGAGACAGCCTCGTTACAGGAATGTATTGAAGGTAATCAAAAAACGATTATTGCCTTAGGAGGTGGAACACCTTGTTTTAATTCGAACTTAGAATTATTAAAACAACACGGCAAACTGATCTATCTTAAAATGGATGCGGAAGACCTTTACAAAAGAGTGTTCGGCATTAAAGCAGCTACAAGGCCTTTACTGGCAGGCCAGGAAGATAAAGACATGATGGCTTATATTGAAAATCTATTAAAAGCGCGTGAAGTGTTTTATAACCAATCAGACCTGATCGTTTACAATAACAATTTACAGGAAGACGAATTGAAACAAACGGTTTCGGATTTCATTAAAAACTAAAGTAGTTAAAATACTATCTTTAGTATGAATACATGAAAACAAAAATTCTTATATTTTTTTTTGTGGCAGGAGCTTATTCAAATCTCTTTTCCCAGTTAGAAGTTTATAAGAATTACGGATTTAATGTCGGCTTCGTTGGTGCTATTGGAACACATGTGCAACGTTTTGGCTTTGTGATCCAGGGATATTACGTATATCAGTTTGCACAGGTAAATGCTTCGATAAGAGTATATGATAATCTAAAAAACCTTGGTCCGAAAGGAGAACATACGGAGTTGAGCTCTGCCCTTGGTGTATGCCTTGGTTATGGAAAAACAAACAACGAAACCAATCAGTTTATCAGTTCCATTGGAAATCAAACAGGTTATAAAAATTCTGTTTCGTACAGTTATAATTTCTGGTACAATAAATTAAAAACCTCACAGGTTACAGGAATTGTTGCTTTTCAGTTCGACCGTATTTCTGTAATCGTAGAAAACGATTTGTTGGCAAAGCCTATGCTGGATAGGTTCAGGACAGGTGCCTTTTTATTACAATACCAGGATAAACATATTCAGTATGCACTTAATTGTACCCTATGGACAGGACAAATGGGAGGGGCTGTCAGAACAGATTCTTTATTTCCACACATTGGTTACTTAAATTCTACCAGTGGTTTGTATAGTACTACTTCGCATGGCTTGCTGAGTGGGCAGGTAAAATACGCCAATGAATATGGGCAATACCTGCAGGCCAATGTGGGCATTGATGCCGAGCAGGTAAGAAATGCCGTGCAAAATAAATTCATCCATGATATGCCGTTTATTCCTAAAAAATGGAACAAAGCACAAAATCTATATGTCCCTATGATTGATACAGAGAGCAATCAATACTTGTATAGAAAAGGTCAGAAGGTCAGAAAACCAAAGCTGTTTTTAAACGGCTATACATCACCCAATATTTTTTATTGATTCGATATTGATAAACATACACTAACAATTGGCTAACTGACCGGCGGCCTATTCCTGGTTTTTCAGTCCACTTAGTAATTCCTCAACAACCTTTCTGTCGTTGCTTAAACGCGGCACTTTATACTGACCACCTAATTTATTATTTGCTTTTAACCAGTTATAAAATGTTCCTTTCGGCAATACGTTTACCATAGGAAACTGCAAAACATAATTATTAAAACGTTTCGCCTCATAATCCGAATTAATGTGTTTGAGTGTATCATCCAATACACTTTTAAAGAAATCGAAGTTATTTGGTTCCTGTTCAAACTCAATAAGCCACTGGTGTGCACCCGTATTTTCATTCATAAAAACAGGAGCAACTGTAAAATCAATAATATGAGCCCGTGTTTTTTCGCAAGCCGTTTTTAAAGCAAGTTCAGCATTGTGAATCATGAGCTCTTCTCCAAAAGCATTGATGTATTGCTTGGTTCGCCCTGTAATAATAAAACGGTACGGACTCAGATTTGTAAAACGAAGCGTATCGCCTACCTGGTAACGCCATAAACCCGCATTGGTGCTAATGAGCATTGCATAATCTTTTCCTTTTTGAACTTCAGATAAATTATAGGTTTGTGGATTTTCTTTATTTAATTCGGATACCGGAATAAATTCATAATAGATTCCATAATCCAACATCATCAGCATTTCATCACTTACCCTCTCATCCTGTATTCCAAAAAAGCCTTCCGACGCACTATATAGCTGCATATAAGCAATTTTATCGTTATTGAATAAACGTTCAAATAATTCTCTGTAAGGTGTAAAGCTCACTCCGCCATGAAAATACACTTCTAAATTCGGCCAGATATCTTTCAGACTATCTGCCTTTTTCAATTCTAAAATACGTTTCAGCAACACCAGCATCCAGCTTGGAACACCGGCCAAACTGGTTACATTTTCATTGGCCATAGAAGTAGCCATTTGCTCCAGCTTATCTTCCCAATTATCCATTAAGGCAATATTTACATCCGGTGCTCTGAAATACTCAGCCCACATCGGTAAATTCTGAATAATGATGGCGCTTACATCGCCATGAAATGAATGATGATCTCCAAAATGGTCTGTCTTAAAGCTTCCTCCCAGGGCCAGATTTTTTCCTGTAAAGAGTTTTGTATCTGCATTATTGATGCATTGAAACGTAATCATATCACGACCTCCGTTATAATGGCAACCATCCAGAAATTCTTTACTCACCGGAATAAATTTGCTTTTATCCGTTGTACCGCTACTTTTAGCGAACCACTTAATATCCGAATTCCATAATAAATTTTGTTCTCCTCTGCGGGTGCGTTCTATAAGGGGTTTCAGGCTTTCATAATCCTGAACAGGAATATGTCGTTTAAACTGCTCATAGGTTTTAATCGATTTAAAATCGTGCCGTTTACCAAACTCCGTGTCCTTTGCCGAAGAAATTAATTGATGCATCCATTCGTCCTGAACATCATGAGGATATTTCATGAAGAGTTCGATCTGGTGCATCCGTTTTTTCATTAACCAGGATGCGATAGAGTTTAGAATGGGCATATTATTTTATTCTGGGTTTAGTATTCAAATTCTTCTGAAAGCTGCGACATATATACTTCATCAAAAAGCTCCACATAAATATCCTGTTGCTTATAGCCTTTCAATAATAAATTATAAGACTCTTTAAAATACTTCATCGCCAGCGTCGCATTATCTTTTTTATATTTATAGAGCATCCCTAAATAATAGTTAGCTTCTACAGGAAACTGAGTGTATTTAATTGCCTTTTTATAATAAATTTCTGCCTGCTTTAAATTAGTTATTTTTTCATAACATCTCGCCATGTAAAAATAAATATATGCGTTACAGTATTTTTGTCCGAATCGTTTTACTTCAAACGTTTCATTTAATTCAAACTCCTTAATAGCGTTTTGATATTGCCTTAATTGGTAATAGCAAAGGCCCTTTAGAAAATGAATATTTTCGCCTACGGGGGCTTCCACATCATTTGGTGCTAAATCGTCATAATGGTTCAAATGCAAAAGCGACCTTTCATAATCTCTGTAATAATATAGCAATACCCAGCCGTAATAGCCTTCAATTTCCTTAGCATTAATGGCCAGGCTTTTGTCCAGAGCTTGTATGGCCTCAGCATAATTTCCATGTTTGGTATTTTGCACAGAATACATATGCCAGTCATCTTCTGTTATCGAATCGTTTTTAGCAATACAAAGATTCATTAATTCATTTGCACATTTATCATTTCCATAATAAGAGATATAAGAACCAACATGTAAGATCTCTTTTTTATTGAAATTATTTTTCTCTAAATACTCCAAAATCTTTTGAGCATTACATTGTTTCGTGCAACGCTCCAGTTTATAATAAAAATCAAGGGTATCCGTTTGGGATTTTCCCGTGAAGCTGCAAAGCATACACAACAGGATATAACTATTTAGGAAGTACTTCAATGAGTTTACCGTTATTAAATCTGAATGAATAAAACTTACGTGAGTTAATGAGATTTTTTTGATGATCCATAGCGGGCTTCCATGGCCCCGCTTGCTTTACCGCCAATAAAACCTGGCTGCATAAAGGTTCCAATTCGGTGTTTATTGTATAGGGCGTATAATTCAAATCACACACCTGCGTTCTATAAAAATCAGCATCACCTTTGTAATTAATAAAAAAGTTAACGGTTATAATACCGTTAAATGCTGTTTGAGCTATAATTATTTTTTGAAACTCTTTTTTAACGGTATAAAAATCTTTACCGTTGCTCAGTCCACCGGGAATATAATAAGGATATATCGGTTTGTTTCCGAAAAACGAACAACTATCCGGCTGACCATAAACGGCCGCCGAAATAGCACATGCAAAAAGTATAAGTGTTAGTTTCAACCAGTTATTTATTAGATGAAAGATACGTTTCAAATGTATTTAAATCCATTGCATTTAAGCAGTTATCTTTTGTTAATAAACCTTTACGTGCCACGTTAATCCCATAGCGCATATCGTGGTATCCCTTGAGCTGATGGGCATCGGGGTTAATGGAGATCATCACTCCCTTTTCGAGACAATAAGGGATCCATCGCCAATCGATATCTAACCGATATGGGTGCGCATTCAATTCTATGACTACCTTATTAGCGGCACAGGCATCAATAATTTTTTTATGATCTAAAGGATAACCGGGACGGCCTAACAGTAAGCGCCCTGTAGGATGTCCCAAAATAGTAGTATACGGATTTTCAATAGCTTTTAATAAACGGGTCGTTGCTTTTTCTTCATCCATTTTTAAATTGGCATGAACGGATGCTACAATGAAATCAAATGTTTTTAAAATCTCTTCGGGATAATCCAGATCACCGTTTCCTAAAATATCACTTTCAATTCCCTTAAAAATTTTGAATGGAAATAATTGTTTGTTTAATTTTTCAATTTCCAGGTGTTGCAACAAAATTGTTTCAGCCTTTAATCCACCGGCATACACAGCGGTTTGCGAGTGATCACACATTCCTAAATACTCATACCCCAATTCCTTGCAATATAGGGCCATTTCTTCCAGGGTATTCATCCCGTCACTGTATGTGGAGTGATTATGTAAAATACCTCTTAAATCAGTATACTCAATGAGTTTGGGTAGCTGATTATGTTTTGCTTTTTCAATTTCAAACAACCCTTCCCGCAATTCAGGTTCGCAGTATTGAATCTTTAAATTGGAATAAATAGCTTCTTCGCTGGTGTATTTTTTCGTTTCCAGTGCCGGAAAATTAATTCCTTCCAAATGCCCGGAGGTTGAGGATGTTTCCACTAACTTCCGGTAAAACACCGTTTCATTAACCTGTATAAAATTGATGGGAATGGTTTCCGATCCATATTCATCCAGGTCAATGCCCTCATCCCCCACCAGGATGTCAATTTCTTCAATGATCTCACATTTACGATACATCGCTCCTGTAAGCCTTACCAGATCGGTTAATTTCAGAAGTGATTCAAGGATGGGTGCCACTATTTTTTCGGCATATGCGAAATGAAATTTACCGGTGTTATTTAATTTGAATTCAATATTCTGAATAATCGTATTTTGTGTTTTTTCTCCAAAACCTTTTAATTCAACCAAACGATTTTCATGACAGGCATATAACAGATCGGTTACACTTTCCAATTCAAGCTCCATCCACAACTGCCTTACTTTTTTTGGCCCCAAACCCTTTATACCCAACATATCAATAACACCCACCGGTGTTTTCGCCATTAATTCTTTCAGCTCTTTGGTGGTACCTGTTGTAGTAAAGTCTACTATTTTCTCTGCCAGACTTTTACTAATACCTTCAATTTTTATTAACTCTTCTACCGTTTGTCCATTGAGATCCAAACGTGTTTTACCTAACTTGTAAGCGGCGCTGCTTATGGCTTTTACCTTAAACGGATTCTCGTTATGAAGCTCCATTAATTTCGCCGTAATTTCTAAAGCATCCGCTATATCTTCTGTTGTCATCATAAATATAATTCTGCAAATTTTAAATCATAAGGGTTGGTGATCTTTATATTTTCGCTGTTTCCTTCTACTAAATAAATACGTTCGTCCATTCCTTCCAATACCGTTGCGTCGTCTGTAAAAAAAGGAGAATACTTTTGTTCAAATGCCTCTTTTATTTTCGATACGACAAAACACTGAGGCGTTTGTACCACCTTATAATCGTCTCTACTCACCGCTTTATTAATACCATTCGTTACCAATCGCAAACTTTCATTTACCGGCGAAACCGGAATCGAATTTCCATGAATAGCTGCTGTTTCAAAACAACGCTTAATTGTTTCCACGCTCACAAAAGGTCGTGCCGCATCATGTATTCCTACAATATCATTTTTATTGGCAATGCATGCCAGCCCGTTTTTTACTGAATGAAACCGTGCTTCTCCACCAAATACGGTTTGGATATTTCTATCGGGAAAATATTCTGCCAGCATAAAATTAGCATCGGTCATATAATCCTTATGCACACAAACAATGATATTAATGTATTCGTCAAATTCAATAAATTTTTCAATCGTATGAATCAAAATAGGTTTCCCCTTAATTTCAATAAATTGCTTCGGAACGCTGGATTGCATACGTGAACCGGTTCCACCGGCAACTATAATAACGTTATATTGTGAATGATTCATTCAATTTGTTTTTTGTTTTTCTACGACCCTGAAAGGGTCTGATATGTATAGTTTTTCGTTTTGTTTGTTTTATACGACCCCTACAGGGTCGAATCTGTTATATCCTAATTACTATTATAAATGTATAACCCCTTTGGGGTTAATTAATCCATTGATATAAATATTCCGGCTTATAGTCGATGCCAAATTTATCCAGCAATTCAAAATATTCATCTTTAAATGATTTAGTTGCATGATGAGCCTTTTGATTTTCGATATACTGTATTACATTTTTCAAATCAGTCTGGCTATAAGAAAATGAACCATAACCTTCCTGCCAGCTAAATCTTCCTTTAACAAAGGATTTTTGGTTAATAAAATCGTTCGATGATTTTTTTATTTCACGAACCAGATCTGCCAGGTTACATGAAGGTTTCATTCCAATTAAAATATGAATATGATCAGGCATACCGTTAATTGCTATCAATTTTTGATTTTTATTACTTATTATTCCCGTAATATATTTATACAATTCAACTTCCCATGAAAAATGAATTAAACTTTCTCTGCCTTTAACTGCAAAAACAATCTGAATATATATTTGTGAAAAAGTGCCTGCCATCAACTATTTTAATAATTCTTAATTCGTTCTATGCATTGGTCAATCGCTTTATACGCTTTGCTAAAAAACTGGAACCGTTGTTTCTCCGCAATACCACTGATGAGTGTCGATTTTTTGATCAGGTTTTTCATCCAGTGTTCTATCTCTTCACAAAACTGTTGATTACCCGTTGTTAATGAGTTCATCGTATTAAAGGAAATATAAGAATACACCGCATTATTTACATTAATATGAATACAATTGGTTCCAATTACCAAATCGCTGTTATACAACCCAAAGGAGGTAATGCCCGAATGAGGGTTCTTTCCTTTGGTTTCATTCTCTGCGTAGGTATTAATGGCCTGCATCATCTTTTTTAATTCCTGCAATACAATAATCGTATCTTCTTTATCTTTAAATGCACCCGATTCAAAATAATATTCTATTTGCTTAATGGTTGTTTGAATGGTTTCATCCGTCCATATTTCTATACTTGGAACCTGTAAATAGGTTTGATGAATCTCATTTGCCAATTGTAACTGTTTTTCTGAAATAGAATCCCAGTCGAATTTTTTGGTTTGGTACTCAGGAATATTTAAGACAGACCGTTGCCAGTAAAACAACTTAAATGCTGCTAATTCCTTAGAATAAAACGAATGAAAAATAGGAATTTCTTCGGCAGCATATATAATTTTAGAATCTTCTGCTTTCTGCAAACGGGTTAATTGCGTTAACAAGCCCGTTAAATAGCTTTCAAAATTATCAGTAGAATCCGTTAATTTAATATAGCTGCAGGTAACTGAATCGCCTTTATTTGAAAAAACAGAATCTACAGAGATACGGTAATGCTTGCAGATCTTATACGTTTCATCCAGGCTTAATTCCGTTTCATTCCGTAAACGCCTGTAGGCGCTATCATTACTGATCTTTAATAAATCGGCAATATCATCTACCAACGACACATTTGCAGGAACAACCTGTTTTAAGTGCTTAATAAACACTTCCTGCATCTCAAACTCCGTTTTTTTAACTGCCATTGTATAGGATATAATCCTAATAAAAGTACCTATTATTTGCAAAAAATGCAAAAAAGGAATCTTCAAGTATTATTTATCGCAAAAAAGCAGAAAAAGGCCCACCCACTTCCTCCTCTATCAGATTTTTTTGCAAGTAATGCAAAGTGGCGTTTATGGAGCCGTTTCAATTCGGTTTGCCATCCATCTAATTTTGATCCGGAATTAAACACAACCTAAAAAACAAATAGTATGAAAACATCAACTAAAATAAAAAGAGCCATGCATGTATTATTAGTAAGCACCTTAATTATTACTTCTGTTATCATGACCCGAAATACCGTTAGAAACATTAAGTATATGTATGGCCAGGAACCGGGAGGAAAAGGCTTTACCTGTTTTTTTGATATGATCCAATAACCTCATCCTAAAAACTAATCTATGAAAAAAGAGATCATCCATTATTATTTATTCATGTTCCTAATTATTCATGTCCATTAAAAAATAAAATTATGTTATCAGTCTATCAGTTAAAACCAAAGTTTCAGCAATTACTGGTGCCGGTATTAAACCAGTTGCATCAGCGCCAAATAAGAGCCAACCACCTTACGGTATTTGCCATTGTCTGGTCGGCCATCGTAGGGCTCTTACTTTTTCTTTCGCCACAACATCCCATCTATCTCATAGTTGTTGCAGCAGGCTTATTGGTAAGAATGGCGCTAAATGCACTCGATGGAATGATGGCAAGAACCTATCATCAGCAAAGTAAATTGGGAGAAATACTCAATGAACTGGGAGATGTTGTATCTGACATGGTTATCTTTTGCGGATTATGTTCTTTTTCTTTTAGTAACAACAACCTTGTTTTTCTATTCATAGTTCTATCTATTTTAAATGAATTTGCAGGAGTTCTGGGGAAAGTTATTTCAGGCACCCGGCGTTACGATGGCCCCATGGGAAAAAGCGACAGGGCTTTACTCCTTGGCTTGTGGTGCGTCTTCTATTTTATATTCCCCGTCATCAGTGTTGCGTTTAATGCTATCCTGCTTACCGCTTCTTTTTTGTTACTCATCAGTACTTATAAAAGAGTCTCTAACGCTTTAAACTAATTAGTATGAAAACGCTTATACATCCCGCTGATTCAAACATCCTGTCATTTATCCTGATCGTTGTTTCCGTACTAACATTTGCAAGTATCTTGTTTTTTGTATGGGGGGAAATAAACCCAAACGCTCAACTCACAGAACTAAAAACACGGGTAAAATCCTGGTGGATAATGGCTTCCATTTTTTTAGTGGCTACAGTTTTCAGCACAAAAATATCGTATGTAGCCTTTGCTTTATTATCGCTGATTGCCTTACGTGAATTATTTTCTATTTTACATTTACGTGAAAGCGACCGAAGCACTATGCTCCTTTGCTACCTGGCTATTCCGGTTCAATACTTTTTTACCTGGCATGGTTACATCGTTGCAAGCCTGGCATTTATACCGGTATTTATGTTCGTTGTATTACCTTTTAGATTAGTGATGGTTGGGCAAACAGCCGGTATTATTCAATCCATGGCCATTATCCCAACTGCCTTAATGATTGCGGTGTTCGGCTTAAGCCATTTAGGGTTATTGTTATCGATACCGGGTGGCAGAGGCTTACTATTCTTCCTGGTGTTTATCACAGAAATGAACGATGTGTTTCAATTTGCGTGGGGTAAATTACTCGGGAAACATAAAATTTTACCAAAGGTGAGTCCGAATAAAACCTGGGAAGGCTTTATTGGCGGCATATTAACAACAACCGCTTTAGGAGTGGGATTAAAATTTTTAACGCCCTGTACCACACTTCAAATTGTATTCATCAGTTTTATAACCGCCAACGCAGGCTTTATAGGAGATGTAATCATCAGTTCCATAAAAAGAGATCTGCAATTAAAAGACACCTCAACCGCTATCCCTGGCCATGGTGGTGTATTAGACAGAATAGATTCCCTGGTTGTAGCAGCTCCTGTTTTTTTTCACATTATTTATTACATCACTAAATAATTTTTAATTGTAAACATCATGAAAAATTTATTCTTAACGATCATCTATAAAGGCATTGTTCCTTTTTTTCTGAAACCCTTAACAGGTATGAGTTTTAAACATACCGGCGTATTAACCGAAGCCAAACAGTTTATCATTATTGCTAACCATAACAGCCATCTTGATACATTAGCCTTAATGAGCGCCATGCCACATCATAAATTGGCAGAAATACAACCTGTAGCTGCCGCCGATTATTTTGGGTCGAATATATTAAAATCCTTTTTTACACGGCTGTTCACTAATGCGTTGCTGATTCCTCGTTGCGCGCCAAAAGATAAAAACAAACATTCGTTTCGGTTAATGATCAAAGCCCTGAACCGTGGCCAATCTCTCATTATTTATCCTGAAGGATCAAGAGGAAAAGCCAACGAAATGCAGGAATTTAAAAATGGTATCGGGCATATTTTATTGCGATTTCCACACCTCGCCTATATTCCTACATACATAGAAAATACAGGGAAGGTATTACCAAAAGATACCACCATCCCTGTGCCGTTTAACTGCAACATTGTGTTTGGCGAGCTACATTACTGCAAGGGTCATAATGCTAAAGAAGTCGTAGCCACTCTTTTTAACGAGGTATGCGCATTAAAAGCTGCTTAATGAAAAACAAGGCTCTAAACGTTAGTACTCATCTATCTTATTAAAATCAATTCTAACCTTTTAATCAATCCCCTAACCATATAATATCATGAAAACAATCTTTAAATCCATCCTATTGATCGGTGCATCTTACCTGAGTATGAACCCCGCTGCAGCGCAAACAGCAAAAAAGATCAAACCAACGTTAACTATTCTATCCATTGATATCAGTGGTTTGAAAAGTGAGCCTCAACAAATGGGAAACCTTGTAAGGACCGAGCTGGAAAAGCTCGATACATTTGAGGTAATGGACAGATACGATGTGGCCTACATGGTAGAGAAAAACAAGCTAAGCATTAACAATTGCTTTGGTAAATTATGTCTTATCGAAATTGGTGAAACCATTCATTCGGATAAAATGCTAAGCGGAAGTATTGAACTTTATCCTAAATCCATTATTTATACACTTCGCTTAATTGACGTTAAAACAAAAAGCATCGAAAAAACAACCGTTATGGAATACCTCAACCTGCCCGAAGAACTTCAGGCTTTTACCTCTGTAACGGTAAAAACCATGTTCAATAAACCGGTCGATCAAAATTTACTGGTAAAACTTACACAAAGAAATGGTTTTGATAACGCCATAAACAATCCTAAAAAAGACCGCCTGAGACTTGATGGGCCACGCCTGGGATTTGTAACCTACACCGGAAACATTTCAAATATTATTCAGGCTGATAGATCCAGAGGGGGCTTTGAAGCATTTCCGGTGATGTTTCAATTTGGTTACCAGTTCGAAAAACAATACCTCAATGAAGGAAAGATTCAGGCCTTGTTCGAATTTGTGCCTATGATTACCGGTGTTGACCAGGGGTATTTTATTCCGGGGTTTTCTTTACTGCATGGTTTAAGAAGTAACGTCAATGGCTGGGAATTTGCACTCGGGCCAACCATTAACTTATCGCCAAAATCACAGGGTTATTATGATGCTTCAAACAACTGGCACCGTGAACAAGACTGGAACAACGATCCCAACAATGCGAATATAAAAAATCCATTTACTATTAAAGAGCGTTTAGACAGCCGGGGCGATTATGCCATACAAACAGGTTTTGTGCTGGCTTTTGGGAGAACATTCAAATCAGGAAAATTAAACCTGCCCGTAAATGCATATGTAATCCCCAATAAAGAGGGCTTTAGAATTGGGGCATCACTGGGCTTTAACGCAAAAAATAAATAAAGAATAAAAAAGGAGTGTTGATCATCATTAAATCAGCATTCCTTTTTTAAATTAATTGCTTTAAAGCTAAAACAAGTTCTAACTAACAAAGTATTGTTTAAAATTAACCTGTACCTTATAAAACGGCACTTTTTTTTGGTTTAGCTTTGTTTTTATCGAAAAAACGACTAATTTAATCGAATACTAATTTTAGGAAATATGAATAAAATGTTTACAAAATTATCTGTTTTAATAAGTTTAGTTGTTTTAAACACTAGTTATGCGCAATTATCCGTTACCGGGCAAGCCGGAGGACTAAAGTTTTTAGGAGATGTTGGGCAGAAAAATAACGCAAACTTTTTTAGTGATATGCGCCTGGGTTATAATCTTGGTATTGAATATCGCATTGGAAAAATATTAGGCGTTGGAATCGATGGTATGTACGGGCATCTGGCTGGAACAGATAACTCGAAAACATCTCACCTTAATTTCCAATCCCAGGTAATGGGCGGTGCCTTAAATGTATACGCCTTTTTCGATAAGTTAGGAGAAAAGGAAAAAGATGTATCTCCCTTTATCCATGCAGGTTTCGGGTATTTAATGTTTGATCCCTATGGTGATATGAGAGATAAAAGCGGAACACGGTACAACTACTGGGCCGATGGTTCTATACGCAATTTATCTGAATCTGCACAAAATGATCCTATCTCTATGATCATTAAAAGAGATTACACTTACGAAACTCAGCTAAAAGACAGTGTAAAAACTTATGCAAGAAATACCTTTTATGTTCCTTTAGGCGTTGGTGCTAAATTTAAAATGGGCTTTCGCACCAGTTTAAGAGTAGGCGTTACCTATAACCTATGCATGAGCGATTACATTGATAATTATAAAAAAGGAGGCAATGATAGCTGGGCATCAGCTAATGTAGCCCTCAATATTCATTTTGGTAAAAAACCTAAAGATATTTACAGCACCGTTAATTTTAAAGATGTAGATAATTCCGATTTGGACGGCGATGGTGTAAAAGATTTGGATGATAAATGTTTGGGAACTCCTAAAGGTATTAAAGTAGACGGTAAAGGTTGTCCTGAAGATAAAGATAACGATGGTGTATTTGATTACATGGATAAAGAAGTTAACTCTAAAAAAGGTGCTAAAGTAGATGCGGATGGCGTAACGATTGACGAAGACCTAATGGCCAAACGCCAGTTGGAATGGGATAGTTTATCAACAGAAAGAAGTGAAGGCTTTAACAGTGCACCAAGTTTAGCTTATCTTGAAACTATTGAGAACAAAGCAAAAGAGAATAAAGCAAAAACAGGAACAACGTCTAAAATACCTGCCGATTTTATTCCGGCGGATATTAATAAAGACGGGTATATTTCCGCTAAAGAAATTACAGAAACCATTGATGCTTTCTTTGAAGGAGACAGTTCATTTAACGTAGAAAAAATTAACCGGCTCATCGACTTTTTCTTTGAGCAGTAACACAAACACATGATAAAACCACTTATTATTCTATTTAATACAGTATCTGTATTTTTATTCAGCTTTTTCTTTGGCGACTCTCCGGTTACGATTACCGGTAATTTCCCTAAGAATGCTGCTGTGGCTACAGAATTCAATGCTGAAATCACGATTAATAAAAGTAATATTGGTGGGTTTGCAAAACTACAGGTAGAAGTGCCGCAGGGCTTCATCGTAAAAGAAGTGGAAAGTAAAACCGGTAACTTTTCTTTTGCAGGAAATATTGCCAAAATCATTTGGACGTCTATCCCCTCAGAAGAACAGTTTACTGTAAAGTTTGTAATGACGGCAGAAGCCGGATCGGAAGGCTTAAAAACCATTACATCAAAATTTTCTTACGTTAACAATAACAACAAGGAAGTTGTTGAGATGACCCCTGCTGAGATACAAATTGGGGAGGCATCGTCCACACCTGTTGCTGTAGCAGAAACAACCCCTGCCCCTACAACAGAAATTGCTCCGGCTACTACAACTACAGAACCTGTTGCTACCTCAACTCCACCGGGCTCTTCCACAGGTTTTTCAAATCCTGCCGAACCGCTTTCTAATGTGGTATGTTCCAGAATCATCACTAAAACAGCAAATGCAAACGAATATAACGTAGATGTAACAATTAAAAAACCGGGCATTAAAGGCTTCGCTAAATTCCAGGAAATATTACCTGAAGGCTATACCGCTAAAGGTGATAAAACAAGTGGAAGCTCTTTTTCTGTATCAGATGGTAAAGCCAAATTTGTTTGGGTGTCTTTACCGGGCGATGATGAAATGACGGTTTCTTATCTCTTACAAAAAGAATCAGGTGATAACCAGGAAATAAAACTAAACGGCGAATTTTCATACCTGGAAAATGACCAAACAAAAAAAGTAAAACTTCCTGTAGATATTATTTCACCGGGTGGAGAGGTAATTGCAGGAACAACAACCCCTGTTGAAACCACAAGTACACCGCAGGCAAAAACAGCTGAAACACCAAGTATAACACCTTCAAATACAGTAGCTGCCACAACACCTGTTGAAACAAAAACAACTCCGGTTGAACCTGCGGTAATCACTCCGGTTGCCCGTAAAGAAGGCAATGTATCTTATGTAGTACAGGTAGGTGCTTTCCGCAATGCGATTCAGTCAGATGTATTATCTAAAAAATTCAATATCAGTGAAACCATCAAAAGTGAAATGGCAGATGGCTTCAGCAAATTTATGGTTGGCAATTTCCCTGCTTATAAAGAGGCCCGCAACCACAGAGAAGAAATTAAACAAAAAGGATGCAACAGTGCTTTTGTTGCTGCTTACAATGGGCCTAAAAGAATTACCGTTCAGGAAGCCTTAATGATAACCAGCCAAAAATGGTATAAATAATAACCATTTGTTTATATTTGCGAATAAGCCACAAATATGCTTAAAAAAGTACTTTTTATATTTCATATTTTTATTTGCTCATTGGCTTATTCTCAAACAGATTCTGCTTCTGTAAAATCTACTTCCCTATTACAGGATACGCTTTCAAAAAAAACCAAACCTGCCAAACAAAAAAATCAGGATCCACCTGCTTTAGGCGATGTATTTAAACCTAAAATATCTTTAGGTGTTGGCATGATGTCGTTTCACGGAGATTTGTATTCGAGGCATTACCAGGCACCATGGACTGCCAAAATAGGGTACGACCTCAATATTTCGCAACGTTTATTTAAACCCTTACAATTAAATTTTAATATTTTATTTGGTAAACTGGGAGCTAACGAATGGAGAGATAACCGCCAGGAAAATTTTCAGTCGGAGATACGCTCCGGCGGTATAAGCTTAAGCTACGATTTTGGAAACCTTATTCCGGATAAATGCAGGCTTCGTCCCTGGATATCCCTTGGAATAGCCTCTTTTGAATATTTATCTAAAACAGATCTTTACGATAACAAAGGCAATAAATATTATTACTGGAACGATGGTTCTATCAAAAACATGGACGAGCATTCTCCCAATGCCGCTAATGCTGTTAACCTTGTAAGGGATTACCGTTATGAAACCGACATCAGGGAATCGAACAAGGATGGTTTTGGAAAATACCAGGAACGTGCCTGGGCTGTGCCTGTTGGAGCAGGAGCTTTAATGAAACTGACCGATAGATTTGATTTTAAAATAGGCTTCCAGTATTATTTTACTTCTACCGATTACATTGACGGCATCAGTAACAAAAGTGTGGGCAACCGCGCGGGAACCAAACAGAAAGACAATTTCATGTACACATCTTTTGCCTTGCAATACGATTTAGTGATCAAGAAAAAAAGTAAAGATACCCTGGCTGACGACTTTTTTGATGATGTTGACTGGCTGGCCATTGATAAAGACGATTACGATAAAGATGGTGTGAGAGACTGGGATGATAAATGCCACGGCACACCTGAAGGTGTAAAAGTAAATGAATTTGGTTGCCCTTATGATGATGATAATGATGGGGTTCCTAACCATGCGGATGAAGAATTAGCCACCACTGCCGGAGTAGAAGTAAATGCGCAGGGTGTTGGTTTAACCGACGAATACTGGCAAAACTGGTATAATACTTATATGGATAGCGGAAACGTGACCAACCAACAAGTAATTGAAAATTTTTATGCGCAAAAAACCACAAAAGATAGTTTAGGAAATGTAAACGTTAGTAAACCTGATAAAATATATACCGTTGAATTAGGAAGATACAATGGCCCTGTACCAAACGAGGAAATGGCTAAACTCTTAAGTATCGGGGATGTAATGTCTACCACCATGCCCGACGGAGCTACCGTTATGTATACTGCCGGAACTTACAAAGATATTCAGAATGCCGTAAAACGCAGGGATGAGTTTGTTGCAGAAGGTAATAAAAACGCACATGTAGGGTATTTTAAAAATGGAAATTTAGTTCAGCTAAGTGACGAAGAAATTGCCAAACTTCTTGAAAACAAAACAGCTGTAGTTCCGGCTAACACTAACACAGCTACTGCTGTAACACATTCCAATACAGAAAATTCGGTTGATGAAAACGAAAATCAATTTGCCAAAGGGGATATTGTATACCGTGTTCAGTTAGGAGCTTACAAAAACCGCATCTCTAAAGGCATCTTTAAAAATGCGGGTGGTAGTGTATTGGAATTAAAAACAGACGATGGATATTACCATTATAGCACAAAAGGTTTTAAAACCATACAGAGTGCTGCAGAACTGAGAGCCAACCTGGTAGTGGAAGGTTATGGCGACGCTTTTATTACAGCCTATAAAGACGGTAAACGGATCCCGATGAGTGCAACAAAAGCAACGGTTCAAACAAAAGAAAAAGAAAACTTAAATGACAATGTAACCTTTAGTTCTGTAGATAAATCGCAGATCACTTTTAAAGTTCAGTTAGGAGCTTTAAGAAAAGCGGGTGGTAACGATATGGAAGATAAAACCAAGGACATTGCCGATGTGGAAAAACAAGGTACAGGTTCAGGGATGATCCGTTATACTGCAGGCTCTTTCAGCGATTATTCGAAAGCAGATGGCTACCGCCAGGAATTAAACAACAAAGGCTTTGCCGAAGCATTTGTAATCGCTATCTTTAAAGGAGAGGTGATCTCTATACAGGAAGCATTAGAACTGTTGAAATAATCCCCTTTTAGTGAGAGTATTTACCCAATTATAACCTTTTAACACGGTCTTTTGAGCAAATTTACCGCTCATCCAAATTATTATACCACCACTAAATATTTAGTAAATTTATACACTTATTAAATGTTCATGAAACACTGTTTTTTCACGCTTGTTATTATTTGTTTTTCCCTTGTTACAAAAGCTCAGATGCCCGGCATGGGTGGTGGCAGTATGGGAAATATGAAAAACATGAAAGATCCCAAGCTTGGCCGTATCTATGGCAAAGTGCTCGACTCTAAAACCAATCAGCCGGTAGAATATGCCTCTATACAGGTATTGTGGTTTAGTAAAGATAGTTTACTTGGAGGTGCCCTGGTAAAGGAAAACGGAGATTTTTCCGTTGACGGATTACCTTCGTTTGGCCAGGTACGTGTGAAGATAAAATTCATAGGCTATAAAGATTATTTACAAAAAGTATATATCGTTCCTCCCGATAAAATTGATCAGGATTTGGGAGATATTAAATTATCGGTAGACGATAAATTATTGAGCGAGGTAGATGTGATTGCAAAAAAAAGTGCTGTTGTATTATCCATTGATAAAAGAACGTATAACGTTGATAAGGATTTGTCGGTAAAAGGTGGTACCGCGATAGACGTGATGAAGAATATCCCCGGATTGACGGTAGATGCGGACGGAAATGTACAACTACGAAATCAATCACCGATGATTTATGTAGATGGCAGGCCAACGACCTTAACCTTACAACAAATTCCGGCAGACCAGATAGACAGGGTAGAAATTATTACAAACCCTTCCGTGAAATTTGATGCGAGCACCACCGGTGGGGTATTAAATGTGATCATGAAAAAGAATAACAAACCAGGATATAACGGGATGTTGATGCTTTATGCCGGTACCGGTGACCGTTTAGGTGGAATGGGAAATATTAATATTAAAGAAGGTGGCAAATGGAATTTCTCTTTAATGTATTCCTATAACCAGGCTACTAACATTACCAAAGGCTACACCCGCAGAAAACAGTTAAACAATGATTTAACTACCGGCTATTTTAATCAGGACAATAATACCCGGATGATGAATATGTTTAATTTTGGCAGGTTAGGAATTGATTATAGTATTGATAACCGTAATACCATTTCATTAAACGGAATGGTAGTTGGCGGGCAGTTTAAAACCACCGATTCACAAAATTACGAGATCCTGGATTCATCGGCTACGCAACGTTTATATGGAGACAGGGTCAATAATCAAAAAGCAGCGTTTCAAAATTATAATGCACAGATTCTCTATAAAAAAACGTTTCCTAAAGTAGGTAAGGAATTAACAGTGGATGCGAATTATAATTACACGGATTCAAGAAACGGTTATTTATTTTCTACCTCCACTAAACTAAATCCAAGTATAACGGATGTACCAAACAGTTACCAAAAAAATGTGGGTTATAGCAATGCCAACCAGTATATTTTTCAAACCGATTATGTAAACCCCATCAGTGATACTAAAAAATTTGAAGCTGGTATTAAATCGTATTATAAACGGTCGTTGAGTTCCAATAATACTTCTGTTGCCACAGGAAGTGAAGATACTTATCAAAAAGACAGTATTATGAGTAACCGCTACGTTATTGATGATATGATCAACGCAGCTTATGTAAACTACAGTGCCAAAACCTTTTGGGATATTGGTTATCAGGCCGGTCTGCGTTTTGAGCAATCGTATTACAAAGGAGATATCACTGATAAAAAACAATCTTTCTCTTATAACTATCCATCCGGCTCTAATGACATTTTAAAATCCTTATTCCCGGCTTTGTATTTTTCTAAAAAATTAAAAAAGAGCCAGGAAGTACAAATTAATTTCAGCAGAAAAATTAACCGCCCTAATTTCTTTCAGTTGATGCCTTTTGTGATGTTTGCCGATAAACAAAATTACCGTATTGGTAATCCGCAGTTAAAACCTGAATTTAAAAACATTGCAGAAGCCAACTACAACAAACTATTTTCTAAAGGCAGTTATTTAGCATCCGGCTATTTCAGGTATGAAGAACAGCCTATTACCGATGTTGCTTATCCTTCACAAGGCGATCCCAATGTATTGGTTAATACCAGCATTAATGGCGACAACAGTGTAAGGTATGGCCTGGAAAACACTTTTAAATATACCTTATTTAAAAACTTCGACTGGACGATTAACGCCAACATCTTTTATATTTATATTAAAGGAATTGTTGTACAAGACCAGCCTGTTGTAAAAGCAGAAGGTTATGCCTACAATGCTAAAACAACCCTATCTTATAAATTCCCAAAACAATTTACATTACAGGTAAACGGCAATTACGAATCACCAAAAATACTTTTGTTAGGAGTAGCAAAAGAGATCTATTCCATGGATATTTCATTGAATAAAATGATTGGTACCAAATGGATTTTCAATGCCACGTTAAGTGATGTATTTAATACACGCCGTATGGGAACACATTACGAAACACCTTATTACATCCAGGATTTGTCGAGAAGAAGAGAATCCCGTTATTTCCGTTTAACTGTAACTTACCTGTTTGGTAAGATGGATGCATCCATCTTTAAACGTGGGAAACAGATGAAAGGCATGGGCGGACAGGATGGAAACCAGGATGGCCTTGACTTCAAATAATTTACCATTTAATTTATTATCTTAACACTATATTACCTTATACCCCCAAACCTATGATTTCACTAAAAGCTTTAATCCCCGCAGCCCTGGTTATAGTTGCTGCAACAACGGTTGCACAAACAAAACAACCGGTAGTAAAGAAACCTGCTGCAACAACAAACGACACAAAGGGAGTTCCTTCCTTAAACTTCGAATATGCACTTAACGATCCTTTTAAAGCAAGGATCTATACTTTAAAAAACGGATTAAAAGTATACATGACGGTATACAAAAATGCTCCCCGTATCCAAACTTATATTGCCGTAAAAGCAGGAAGTAAAAATGACCCCTCTAATGCAACTGGTTTAGCACATTACCTGGAGCATATGGTATTTAAAGGAACCGATAAATTCGGCACAAAAGATTTTGCAAAAGAATCAGCAGAAATCAATAAAATAGAAAACTTATACGAAGTATACCGCAACACCAAAGACAATGATCTTCGAAAAAAAATCTATCATGATATCGATAGTGTTTCGGGAGTAGCTGCAAAATATGCTATTGCCAATGAGTATGATAAAATGTTGGCAGGGATTGGCGGACAAGGCACCAATGCCTTTACTTCTTTTGATCAAACGGTATATGTAAATGATATTCCTGCGAACCAGGTAGAAAATTTTCTGAAAATTGAAGCAGAGCGTTACAGAAAACCAGTGCTTCGTTTATTTCATACAGAGTTAGAAGCGGTGTACGAAGAAAAGAACAGAGGTCTTGATAATGATAACAGCAAAGTATGGGAAGCTATATTTGCAGGCTTATTCCAAAACCATACTTACGGAACCCAAACTACTATTGGTACAATCGACCATTTAAAAAATCCTTCCATGCGTGAGATCATGAAGTATTTTAATGCGAATTATGTTCCAAACAACATGGCTATTTGCTTAAGCGGCGATTTTGATCCGGACGCAACTATTAAATTAATTGATAAATATTTTGGGTCTATGCCTTCAAAACCTGTTGAAGCATACACTTTTGTAAAAGAACAACCGATTACAAAAAAAGTAACGAAAGAAATTATAGGGCCTGATGCTGCCAACCTGGCAATGGCATGGCGCTTTAATGGTGCGGATAGCAAAGATGCAGACATGATTACGCTTATTAATTCGTTATTAAGTAACGGAAGAGCAGGATTATTAGATTTGAATCTTAACCAGCAACAAAAAGTATTAAACAGTGGCAGCTTTGCGTATGTTTTAAAAGACTACAGTACTCACATTCTATTTGGCGAACCTAAAGAGGGGCAAAAACTGGAAGAAGTGGAAAAATTATTGTTAGACCAAATGGATTTAATTAAAAAAGGCACATTTCCTGATTGGTTGATGAGTGCGGTGATCACAGATATGAAATTACAAAAAACAAAAGAGCTTGAAAGTAACCAATCACGTGCGATGGCCTTTGTAGATGCTTTTGTGAACGATACCAAATGGCAACAGGCGGTTAATACGATAGAACGTTTGTCTAAAATCACGAAACAGGAAGTAATGGATTTTGCTACTAAAAACTACAATGCAACTAATTATGTAGTAGTTTACAAACGTGTGGGTGAAGATACTAATATTCAAAAAGTAGAAAAACCATCTATAACACCTGTAGAAGTAAATAAAGAAGACCAATCACCTTTCGTGAAAACCATCTTATCAAACGTACCGGCTGAAATCAATCCTAAATTTATTGATTACGATAAGGATATCGTGAGAACAACCATGAATAGCAATATTCGTTTATTGTACAATCAAAATATAGAAAACCAGTTATTTGATTTGTACTATGCATTTGACATGGGAACCAATAACGATAAGTTGTTACCGGTAGCTATTGATTATATTCCTTATTTAGGAACTTCAAAAATGACTCCGGCAGAGGTTCAACAGGAGTTTTATAAACTGGGATGTTCTTTCAATGTATTTAATTCTGACAAGGAAACCTGGGTAAGCTTAACAGGACTTAGCGAAAACTTTGACAAAGCAACCTTGCTTTTTGAAAGCTTATTAAAAGATCCTAAAATTGATGAAGAAACATTAAAAAACCTGATCTCGGATATTCTTAAAAAACGCAGTGATGCTAAACAGGAAAAACGGACGATTCTTCAAAAAATGATGGTAAGCTATTCCAAATATGGTGCGGCTAACCCGGCAACGCATTTCTTATCGGAAGAAGAATTAAACAAATTACAACCGGATCAAATTGCAGCATTGATCAAATCATTAACGACCTACGATCATAAGATCCTTTACTACGGCCCTAAATTAGTAGGTGATGTAAAAGAGTTATTAAATAAAAACCACATTGTTCCTGCAACATTAAAACCTGTACCTGTGCCTGCTAACTTTGTTCCGCTTACATTAAACAATACGGTATATGTAGTGGATTATGATATGAAACAGGCAGAGATCGTTATTTTAACCGAAGGGGATAAATACAGCGAAGCAACCGTACCTGTAATTACCATGTACAACGAATACTTTGGTGGTGGTATGAGTTCAGTGGTATTCCAGGATCTGAGAGAATCCAAAGCTTTGGCTTACTCTTGCTACTCTGTTTATAGAAACCCAACAGACCCCAAATTACCGGCTTACAATTTCTCTTATATTGGTTCACAAGCTGATAAATTACCGGAAGCTTTATCGGGAATGAGTAATTTATTAAATAACATGCCTAAATCCGATATCTCTTTTGGCGCGGCTAAAGAAGCCATTTTACAAAACATAAAAACCGACCGTATTGATAAAGCAGATATTCTGTTTAACTATATCAACGCAGAAAAGTTTGGTTTGAAAACGGATATCAGAAAAGAGATTTTCTCAAAAGTTTCTTCTATGACCTTTAATGACATTAAAACATTCCAGGATGCCAAGATCAAAAATAAACCGGCTGCCATTTTAATATTAGGAAAAAAAGACATTCTTGACATTAAAACCCTTGAAAAATATGGTACAATCAAGTACCTCTCTTTAAAAGATGTATTCGGATATTAATACAAAAATCCCCGCCACCAGCGGGGATTTTTTAGTTAAAACAGTTGTGTTCCGAAAATTTATTCTCTATTAAATAATAAGAGAGATAACAGCTAATGCCATCATTCCCATTGTAAAGAGAAAGATGATTAAATTCCCAATCAGGCCTATCCTGTTAAGGATTTTTGATCTTTCGTCCTCAGCCTTATACCTGAATCCCGTATAAATACCAACGGTTGTAAAGGCTAAGGCAATAAACATACAAAATGCCAACAACATAGCAAACTTCTTATTAACGTGGTAATACGAAAATAATGTGGCCGTTGTAAAAACTAAAGCGGTAATAGAAACCACTATTATAAAAATTTTAAAAGAAGCAGGGATTTTGTTAGACATATAACAAAACTAATTGTTTCATGTACATTTTCCAAAACAAAAACCCCCGAAAACGATGCTGTCTTCGGGGGTTTTTAAATAGTTATTCCTTTTATTCTTTCACGATCCGCCTAACGGTTTGGGTATTATTTGCAATCACTCTCAGCGTATAAATACCTTTTGCCAGTGTTTCAATATACAAGGTGGTAGTTATATCTGTTACTTTATGGCTTACGACTTGTTTACCGATAGCATCATATAATTCTATTATTGTGTTATCCAATGATCCGTTGGTTAATTTAACCGTTAAGGTTTCTTTTGCAGGATTTGGGTAAATAACCAATGTGCCATTATTTAGTTCTTCAATACCTGTACATAATACAACTGTAAATACTTCGTATGCCGAATTAGAACAACCGTTTGAGTTCGTATACAGATACGTTGTGGTATAAGTTCCTGCTCCCGCTACAGAGGGATTGAATGTATTACCACTCACACCTGCTCCCGAATAAATTCCTCCGGCAGGTATACCTGTTAAGGTAACCGGCGCATCATTTAAGCAGGCAGTAGCTTTTAAAGTACCAAGACTAACAACCGGTAAAGCGTTTACCGTAACCGTAGCGGTTTGAGAGGCTTGCGTTGTACAACCTGCTATATTACCTGTAACCGTATAAACCATAGTGGCAGTAGGTGATACAGATAGCGTAGAGCTATTAATCCCTGTGCTCCATGTATAAGACGTTACTCCACTCGCTACAAGTTGTGTAGATGAGCCTGCACATACTGAAGCAGAGTTAACCGTAATAGCAGGTGCGCTTACTACCGTAACACCGGTTGTAGCTGTATTGGCACAACCCGATGTTGAAGTACCTGTAACCGTATAAGTAGTACTCGATGCGGGAGACACTGCTAACGTTGTACCCGTTGCTCCTGTATTCCATAAGTAAGAAGACGCACCTGACGCAGTTAAGGTAGCCGTTGAACCTGAACAAATGGTTACGGCATTTACTAAAACTGTTGGAAGTGCATTCACAGAAACAGTGGATACAACTGCTTTGGAACAACCCACTGCTGAAGTACCGGTAACTGTATAAGATGTAGTAGTTGTGGGATTAACTGTAATCCCGGAAGTGGTGACTCCATTACTCCAGGCATACGTAGATGCTCCTGACGACGTTAACGTAGCCGTGGAACCTGCACAAATGCTGGAAGAATTAACTGTTACATTAGGAAGTGCGTTTACCGTTATAGTTGCTGTCTTAACCGCTGTAGCTGTACATCCTGTTAAGTTCCCCGATACGGTATAGATGGTAGTAGCCGTAGGAGTAACAGAATAAGTAGCTGTATTAGGGCCGGATGTCCAGGTATAGGAAGTAACACCGCTTGCCGATAATACAGCCGATGAACCGGCACATATCGTTGAAGATGCTAAAGAAATAGAAGGCGCACTGCCCACTGTAATAGAGGCTGTAGCAGTTTTAATGCAACCTGCGGCAGATTTCCCCGTTACCGTATAATTAGTAGTTGCTGCAGGGTTTGCAGATAAATTAGCGGTTGTTGCTCCTGTATTCCAGGTATAAGTACTGGCGCCACTGGCGATAAGTGTAGCGGTAGCCCCTGCGCATATTGTTGAAGATATAATAGTAGTAGAAGGTAAGGCGTTAACCGTTACATTACTTGTAGTTGTATTAACACAAGCATTGGTTCCTGTCCCCGTTACAGTATACACTGTTGTGGTGGTTGGACTAACGGAAATAGTGGCTGTAGAAGAGCCACTTGTCCAGGTATAGGTAGAGGCGCCACTAGCGGTTAGCACACTGCTTGTGCCTGAACACAAAGTGGCACTTGTTGCCGCAACTGTTGGTAATGCTTTAATGGTGATGGTGGCTGTAGCTACATTGGTACAACTTAAAGCAGATGTCCCGGTAACGGTATACACTGTTGTAGCAGACGGGACAGCCGTTATAGAAGCGGTTGTACCTCCCGTATTCCATGCATAAGTTGAAGCACCTGACGCTGTAATGGTACCTGTAGCTCCGGCACAAATCGTTGAAGAAACTGCGGCAACCGTCGGCACAGGATTAATCGTTACCGTTCGGGTAAATGGTGTACTGGTACCTCCTCCATTCGTTGCGTTTAAGGTAACCGTATAAATTCCACTGGCGCTGTAAGTAACACTCGGGTTTTGTGAAGTAGAAGTTGCAGGACTTGCACCTGGCATACTCCACAACCAACCGGTTGGTGTGTTAGTAGACTGATCACTTAATGTAATAGATGTTCCCTGACATTTAGCAGCAACACTTGTAAAGCTCGCAGTAGGTACCGAAACAACAGCAGTACTGTTTACATTGATGTTATCTAAATACACATTATTGCCCCAGCCACTGCGCGACTCAAATTTCAGGTAAACACTTGTCAACCCAACATACGAGGATAAACTAATACTATCTCTGCGCCATTGCGCATTAGCCGTTGGAGTAAAAGCCGTACCTAATGTTCCTGTAACTGTGGATAATGTTGCACCTCCTTTTGTGTAAAGTCGCGTCCAGGTTGAACCACAATCTGATGACAGATAAACATTCAGAGTATCTGCTGATGCAGTACTATACATTCTGTATGCCACATCGAACTTTACTTTTAAAGAACTGTTTGCCCCTGAAAAATTTAATGCCGGTGTTCTTAAGGCGTCCTTTTGCCCTACAATACTGGTTGATCCTGAAAAATTGTCCATCTTCGCAATAGCAGTACTCCCTGCCGTTAAGCCTGTTGTATTTGCAAGCCGCGACCATGTATTAGCCGTATTGGTTGTATTAGCCGTTAGCTTTATCCAACCGGTAGGAGGAAACGTCACAGATTCAAATCCTTCGGTTAAAGGTAATGCAGCTCCTGCCGCGCCGGTTGTAACCGTAAATGTGGAGGACTTACTATCATTAGCCGTATTCAAATCGGTTCCCGCATTTGGAGCAGTTACCCAAACGGAAAATGTATGAGCCGCTGTTGTTAATCCTGTAAAACTATTAAGAGTTAACACCGTTGATGTAGCACTTGCTAAAGAGCCTGTCCAGCTAAGTGTTTGCGTTGCTGCTGCATCCATTTTATATACTATTTTAGCAGACGTTAAAGCGGTAGTTCCTGCATTAAGCAATATAACTGTTGGTGTAACACTATTTGTACAAGTGGATGATCCGTTTAGCGGAGAGTTGATTGCGGAGATACTTGCATCTAAAGATGTAACCGGTGTACAACCATTGGACGTTTGCAATACATTCCAGGGAGCTGAATTTACTACAGCCTCCATACGTGCACATTGTTGAGCTGTAAACATGTACATAGATCCGTCATCAGAATAATCCATATAATTCATCCACATTACTCCGGGGCTTGTTCCTGTACAGCCATCCGTTTGAATAGATCCCTGGGCAAATGGCCCGTAATGTTCGCTCGCCTGGTTAGGTGTATCCGTGCACTGATCAGATCCGGTACAGGCACCATTATCATCACCCCAGATATGTAATAAATTAAACACGTGCCCGAATTCGTGAGTCCCCGTTCTGCCTAAATTATAAGGAGAGATAGCTGAACCGCCACTTCCGGTATATTTATAATGCAATACCAATCCCCAAGTATTACTTAATGAAGAGGTAGGAAATTCTCCATAACCCAATAACGTACTTCCCAAATCACATACCCAAATGTTGATGTATTTTGTAACATCCCACGCATCATCTCCTCCCGTTGAATTGCTTTTTACGGCATCATCTGTCCCGAAAGGAGATGCCGTTGTTGCTTTATGCACAACACCGGTTGTAGCGTTACCACTTGGATCCCGTTGCGCTAAACAAAAACGGATATTGGCACCAGATGCTACCGTAGAAAAAGTAGGCTGTGTTACTTTAACGGCATCAGCATTAAACTTTGCAAAATCATCATTTAAAACCTGTACCTGCGATGCTGCCTGAGCATCTGTAATATTTTGAGATGCTCCGTTATATAGTACATGCACCACTACCGGTATGGTAATAATGGCACTTGTGGCGGTTCTACTCGCTGTAAGGCTTTGAGCCCTGGTTTGCAGGTATTGATCAATGGCCTGATTATATAAATTCAAATCACTTTCGTAATTAGGCCTGGTTTGTTTTAAATATTCATGGTGTTGCATGGTTCCGCAATTCCGTTGAGGAGGTGTTTGTGCAAACCCTGATAAAAAAATAAAAACAATGCTAAGTAGTAAGAATATTTTTTTTGTCATATGCGTGTGTTTTAATATTTACTAATTAATAACACTCGCTTAAGAGTTCAAAATTATTGAGGCGAATTTTTTGAAAAAATAATTTTCCATTTTTATTAAAACGTAAGATCCTCTACAGGCCAACAAAAACAGGGCATTTAAAAAACTTAATTATTTTAGATTTTTGTTAAAATCGTTACTAAAGAAAACCGGAACCTGTAGGCTTTTTGTAAAAAATTATGTCGCGCTATTTTTTTAACGCTGATTTTAAGCTAATTATTAGACAAGACATCACAGAAACGAAATAAAAATGTAATGAGAAATTACATAGACGAAGTTTATTTTTTTAATGATAATACTTGACCCCGACTCAATTAAAACCAGGAAATCGTTTTTACTTTAAATCTGTATCGTACACTATTACGGTGTTTGCCAAAATAATCGGGGATTATTTGTTTTATAGGTTGTATAAACGGTGTTTATTTTATCGTTTATCTCTTCTGTTTTATCAGGAGTTTGTTTATAGTCATCCAATGGTATCAATTCAACGTAACCAATTTTTTTATCTGCACCTCTTGTTTCCGCATCATATTCACTACTCAGCGGGCAACTGAATTTATAAAGATTTTTCGTCATGTAATAATACAGGTAATATTCTTTCATTACCGACTCTTTATGATTCCAATTTGCATCAGGATTAAGGATCAAAGGCCTGTTAGTAATAAGCCGTTCTCTTACTTCTTCCACGCTCAGTAAATCACCCTTCTCATCCATTATGTAAGCATCAT
The DNA here is from genome assembly GCA_963422675.2 of Bacteroidia bacterium. Lineage (GTDB taxonomy): Bacteria > Bacteroidota > Bacteroidia > B-17B0 > Aurantibacillaceae > UBA4416. The sequence continues at coordinate 328,834 of CAXVYS010000009.1, read as the reverse complement.
TTGTTGGATCTATCCAAAGCCATTTTTTTAATGTTGTACTATACACCATATTTATGACGTGGCAATCCGGATCTGTTTTCAAACTATCTTTTGGCATGCAAGTCAAAAACCGTGATTTAATCCCTAATGATAAATAACATTCGTTTAGCGCTGTTGACAATCCCCTGCAATTTAATCCGCGATGGTCTTTTTTGCAGATTGCCATCATATCCATTGCATTTTTAACAACCGGGTTTTCATGCTGACCATCATGCGGGATTAACGCATGGATCCAATGCATAAGGTTTAAGATTCTGGAAACCTCATTCCCACTGCCGGCAATAGAGTCTAACTTAAAATATTTCCGAAGCGTTACTAGGTTTGGATTATCGGCTGGCTGATAGGAAAATTTTGGCAATTCTCTTTTATCAGACACATCATACTTTTCCGCCCTTTTCAAAATATAAGCGTAATCCCCAACCGCCCTCACTGTTTTAATTAGTGCTTTATAACGTTCTTCATTTCGTATGTTATCCAAATCTGTGTCTTCCAGCGTATGCTTATAATTATTGTAACCCAATTGAATACACTTTTCAAGATTATTCAATGCCGGTAGTTTATTGTTTTGAAGTGAATACAAACAGCAAAAATTATAATACATATTTTTATACTGTTCTGAAAAATCAATTTTGTCTGACTCATTCAGTGTGTTATATTTTGCAGTAAAAGTATTGAGTAGTTTTTCGTATTTTTTATCATCCCGTTTCTCATATGCCTGATTACAAAGACTATCCTGGATATCAGCAAATTTCTGAAAGATCATATTACGACCCTGTCCATACGCAAAAGATCCAAAAAAGATTCCTAAAAGCAGAAGTGATTTATTTTTCATGTGACGTTTTTTTGTTATACCAAAGATACTGTTAATTCTATTTAAGGTGTCTCCAAAATTTTAAACTGTTCATTAAATAGTTACACGTATATGCCAAATATAGTAGGCTTCTTTACAAAATCGGGGAGTTCACTTTTCTTCCAGGCTGCAACAGTTTTAACCATAATATGTTCGTCACCTAAGGTAATATTTGTGGCTACCAGTAATTTAGAAGCCGGATTTAAGTTCTTTATAAGATCTTCAAATAAATTTTGATTACGGTACGGCGTTTCTATAAAAAACTGTGCCTGTTTAAATTTCATAGTATGCTGTTCCACTTCACGAATGCGTTTTAACCGCTCTACTTTATCAATAGGCAGATATCCTATAAAAGCAAAATTTTGTCCGTTAAAGCCACTTGCCATAATGGATAATACGATGGAGCTCGGGCCAATTAACGGAACTACTTTAATATTTTTTTGATGTGCGAATTTCACAATTTCTGCGCCAGGATCGGCAATACCTGGGCAACCTGCATCACTCATTAAGCCCATATTATGGCCTTGTAATAAAGGTTCTAAAAAGGAAAGTATTTCTTCCTGTTTAGCATGCTGGTTGATCAATGAAAACTCAGCCCTGCTAATTTCAGGATACTGGCATTGTTTTAAAAAGGCTCTTGCCTCTTTGGCGTTTTCGGCAATAAAGTAATTAAGTGTTTTAATCACTTCAAAGTTTTTGCGCGGCAATACATCCTGCAAATCGCATTCGCCTAATCCTACTGGTAATAAATAAAGTGTGCCTGTCATATTAAATTTACTGAAATTACTTTATGTTTATCGATAGATAAAATACCATCATCTATCATTTGATTGATCACTTTTGTGAGTCGTTTGGTGTTTACCGATGGAAACTGTTTGATCAGATCTTCCAGAGTGAATACCTGTATCATGGCTTCCTGTTTTATTTTTTCGGATAAACCTTCGTCGGTACTGAGTTGTACTTTGTACTTTTCCAGGCATACATCGCAGTATCCGCAATCTTTAAAATCGGTTTCATTAAAATAAGAAAGCAATAAACGACTTCTGCAAAAATTGGTTTCTGTTACATATTTAACCACACTGTTTAATCGCTTCAGGGCTTTTTCCTTCAATATCGGATAATTGATGAGGCTGATGTTTTGATGTTTTAAATTGATCCTGGTTTGTAAAAAAACCAGTTTGGGTAATGTTGTTTGAGGGATAAAAGATAAAACACCCTGCTTATTTAAAACTTCCAGTTGTTGCTGCAAAAGAGATTCGGAATATTTAGTTCTGTAAGCCAGGTCTTTTTCCTTTATATACACGTATTGTTCCCATAAGCCGCCATAGCTACGTAGCAAGGTTTTGATCAAAGGTTCGTAGCTCGGAAATTTTATCTGAAAATTATACAAATCCGTTTTATTCATCAGCATCATTATCTTGGGAGGCTCATAGCCACTATCTAAAAAAGAAAAATATCCTTCTTTCTCTAAACACTTAATGGAATTGTAAACGGTTATCGGTTTTAAATTATAGTTACGGGTTACTTCATCCAAATTAAAACTAACCGATAAGCCTTCCCCACTTTCTACAGGTACCTGGTAATAATTAAAGATGGCCTGGTACGATTGTTTGATCTCTTCTATGGAAGGTGTTTTTTCTTCGAACTGTTCTTTTAAAGAAACAACATCCTGATGATTATATAACAATACAGCAAAGGCCGGTTTACCATCTCGGCCTCCCCTGCCCGCTTCCTGGAAGTAGGCTTCCAGACTTTCAGGCAAATCGAGGTGTACTACAAAACGCACATCGGGTTTATCTATCCCCATACCAAAGGCATTGGTGGCAACAATAATTTGCGATTTATTATCGATCCAGTTTTGCTGAATGGATGCCCGTTCATTGGCATTAATACCCGCATGGTAAAAAGTAGACGAGATCCCATTCTGAACCAGCCACTTACTGATCTCCTGTGTTTTTTTCCGGTTACGAACATATATAATGCCCGTACCACCTACATTTTTAATGACTTTTAATAAACGCTCGTATTTATTTTCTTCCTGTTGTACAATATAGCGGATATTTTCTCTTTCAAACGACTGACGAAATACACCGGCATCTTTAAAGCCCAACCTTGCCTGAATGTCTTCCACTACTTCTTTTGTAGCAGAAGCTGTAACTGCGATAATATTAACGGTAGGAAAATATTCCCGCAGCTCCGCAATTTTTAAATAGCTTGGTCTAAAATCATACCCCCATTGTGAAATACAATGCGCCTCATCTACCGCAATTAAACCAATGGGCAGATAAGATAAGCGTTGGCGAAAGGTTTCATTTTCGATACGTTCAGGCGAGAGGTATAAAAACTGCACGTGTCCGTAAGCTGCATTATTGAGGGCAATATCAATTTCTTTAGCATTCATCACCGAAGTAATGGCTACTGCGCTAATCCCTTTACTTTTGAGATTCTGCACCTGATCATTCATTAAAGCAATTAAGGGCGAAATAACCAGGCAGGTTCCGCCTATCACTAAACCGGGTACCTGGAAACAAATCGATTTACCACCACCGGTAGGCAAAAGTGCCAGTGTGTCTTTTTTATTTAATACCGAGCGGATAATGTCTTCCTGCAAAGGCCTGTAGGAACTATGTCCCCAGTGTTTTTTTAAATAAAAATGAATATCCGGTGTTGTACTCAGCGTCTTAAAATAGGTTTAATTCTTTAAAAATAAGGCAATTGCTATAAAAGGTGAATTTATAGTAAACTCTGTTTAAAAACAAACGAAACACGCTTTGAAGTTTGATGTGGTATATTTAATTTTAGTGGCATTAGAGCAACCCGGTAATACGGAATTTTAAACACACAACACGTTTATACAAGCAATGAAATACAACAGATCAGCCATTATTTTATGCTTATTGCTTATCCTTTTAAGTTTAGGATCCTGTATGTTGTTTCAGCCCTCAGCATCAAAGTTAAGTAAACAGGCATTGGCAGAGCACTCCCAGTACGATGCGGTGATTGTTCCCGGCGTACCATTTTTTGCACCTTACTGGGATATGACCATGCAAATGCGCGTAAGCTGGGCAGTACATTTATATAAAAGAGGGGTTACAAAAAAAATTATTATGAGCGGCAGTTCTGTATATTCGCCCTATGTAGAAGGACAGATCATGAAATTATATGCGGTGTCGTTAGGGGTACCTGATGAGGATATTATTGTTGAAAGTAAGGCAGAGCATAGCACAGAGAATGTATGGTATAGTTATAAGCTGGCAAAATCCTTAGGCTATCAAACCATTGCCTTAAGTACTGATCCCTTTCAAACCCGCATGGTATACCGCTTTGGAAAGAAACGTCTGAAAGAATTGCGCTATTTACCTGTACTGTTTGATACGCTCAAAACATTGCCGCGTGTAGATCCCGAAATTAAATATGAAGCCTATAAAATTGAAAAGTTTACACCCATTACCGAAACACAAAGTTTCTGGTACAGGTTTAGAGGCACGATGGGTAAACACATCAATTTTAAGGAAAAATAGGATAAAAGAATAGTGAAAATTCTTTAAATTTACTTTTGTCAAATTATTTTAAAGTAATAGTACCTATGAAATCTTTTTTGTTAGTGATCCTTTTTCTTCACGTGTCAGCTGCCTCATTTTCACAATTTGAAGAAGGGCTGGTAAAATGGCTGAGCCTTAAAGAAGCACAAGAACTTAATAAAAAGCAACCCAAACCTTTTTTAGTGGATGTATATACCGACTGGTGCGGTTGGTGTAAACACATGATGAAAACAACCTACTCTAACCCAAACATTGCTAATTATATTAATACCTTTTATTATCCGGTAAAATTTAACGCGGAAACAAAAGATACCATTGAATACAATGGAAAGATTTATAAACCTACTTCAACTGCCCCTAAAACGCCCCACGAACTGGCTATTAAGTTTTTAGGTACTGCTTTAAGTTATCCATCTACCATTTTTGTAACCAATAATTTTGAATACAATTTATTATCTCAGGGCTTTTTGGAAGAAAAAAAGATAGAACCGTTATTGGTGTATGTGGTAGAAAATATTTTTAAGAATGCACCCTATGAAGATTTCTCCAAACAATTTGAACATACCTTTTATGATACGACCTTCGTAAAAGCGAATGTTAAGCTCTATTCTTTTAAAGACATAGAAAAACTACAAAAGAAAAAACCAAAAAAGATCCTGATTAATATTGGCACTGGTTTTTGCAACTCCTGTAAAGTACAAACAGCCACCACATTTAAAGATACAGCGGTTGCCAATTACATTAACAAGCATTATTACCTAATGAATTATGATGCCGAAAGTGCTGATACCATTGTATTTAAAGGAGAGGCTTGTTATAAAGCCCTGGTGAATGGCTATCCTTTAAATACGTTTGCATTAAAGGTAACGAACAACCGTTTAAGTTTCCCTACCATTGCTGTGCTGGATGAAAAACAAAATACCCTGGATGCATTGAATTCTTTTTTAACACCGGCAAATTTATTACCGATCTTAAAATATTATGCAGAAAACACCTTTAAAACAACTCCGTGGCCGGAATACATAAAGGCTTACCATGAGAAAAAGGGAAAGTAACCGAAACTAATTAGAGATTAAAATTCAAATTTATACCCAATCCCTTTAATGGTTTTGATATAATTGTCTCCTAATTTTTCTCTTAATTTACGAACGTGAACATCAATGGTTCTATCACCTACAACCACTTCATCGCCCCATACCTGCTCTAAAATATATTCGCGGGTAAATACTTTGCCTGGCTTGCTTGCTAATAAAGACAGTAACTTGAATTCTTTTTTAGGAAAAGAAATTTCAACATTATCTTTATATACCATATATTTTTCCTTATCAATTTTAATGTTCCCTAAATCTACTTCTGTTGTTTTTTGTTGATCGGGAGAATATCTTCTTAATAAGGCTTTTATTCTGCTAATGAATACTCTTGGTTTAATAGGCTTGGTAATATAATCATCCGCCCCTACTTCAAATCCTGCAATTTGTGAATAATCTTCATTTCTGGCACTTAAGAAAGCGATCATCACATCTTTAAGTGCAGGTATATCCCTGATTTCACGGCATGTATCAATACCATCCATTTCAGGCATCATTACATCCAGTACAACTAAGTTCGGGATTTCTTTTTTGGCGATGGCGATGGCGTCTTTACCGTTAAGTGCGGTATAAACCTGAAAATCTTCCTTTTTTAAATTATAACTTAAAAAATCCAAAATATCCTGCTCATCATCAACCAGTAGGATCTTATATAAACTGTTTTCTGTACTCATATCTTTCTATCGGCACAAAGTTAAAGCTTAAGTTATTTCCTAACGTTAAATTAACATTAAGAAATTGCTCAGTTTAAGTTGTATTTTACGATTAATACCTGTTAAAGTTTGCTTTAATAAAGCTACGAAATTAAAATGATTCCGGTATCCTGATTAAAATAGAGATCCAACTTCATAAGACATATGTTAATCTTTTATAAACCTACGTTCATCTAAGTTTAATTAAACCTAACACAGGCTTATCATAAGGGTAACGAAGTGCGTATTATTTTGCTGAAAATTCTTAAAACACAGCGCTCTATGATGAATATCCTAAAAACAGCCCTTGCTCTTAGCCTCCCCGTTTTAGTATGCATTTCCTGCGATTCAAAAAAAGCGCATATAGATGAGCAAAACGCAAACAGCACCACCATTATTATTAAAGGCTCTGATACCGAATACCAAATGGTAACGGCTTTAGCGAAAGAATATATGTTATTGAACCCTCAAATTAAAATAACTATAGAAGGGGGCGGTTCAAATAAAGGAATTGATGCTTTAATCAATCGCGAAACCGACATCTGTAATTCATCACATATTATAAAGAACCATGAAATACAAATGGCAAATGCCAATAACATTAATCCCAATCCTATTATTTTTTCTGTTGATGCTGTGGCGATGATCACTAATTACCGTTTATGTATTGATAGCTTATCTACAAAACAAATTGAAGATATTTTCAGTGGAAAAATCATTAACTGGAAAGAGCTTGGCGGATTAGATGTTCCTATTACTATTTATGGAAGAAATAAATCATCGGGCACGCATGATTATATTAAAGAGAAATTTGTAAGAGGAAAAGTCAAAGCAAAAACGGTGGAATTAACTACCACACAGGAAATTGTAGAACAGGTAAAAAAAGATATTGGTGGGATTGGTTATATTGGAGCAGGTTTTTTAATGGATAGTGATGGTAAACCCAACGGAGAAATATGGGCCATGCCCATTCATATCGACAATCACAAAGCCTACTCGCCCTATGAGGTTGAAGCAGTAAAAAGTGGTGATTATGTTTTAACCCGGCCACTTTATCAATATGTGAATGGAATCCCCGGGAATGTAATCGAGGATTTTATATTATTTGAACTTACTAAAAAAGGGCAGGATATTGTAAAACGTTTTGGTTTTTTTCCCATAAATGATACTCAAACCCAGATTAACAGATTGAAAGGAATATAGCTACATTTAATGTTAAGTTTACAGTGGCTTTATTAGCTTCACACAAAATTATTTTATGGCTATAACTATTAAACAACTGATAGACAGAAACAAACAGGCTTTTGATAATGGATTTTTTATAGAATCAATCAACCTCAGTTACATACTGATTAATAAAGCAGTTAAACAAATTGTAAAGGAAGAGTTACAACAGGATGTACTGGAACAAAAAATTAAAACCACTGCCCTGATAAGCTACATAAAAAAAGAAATGATTAATAACCTTACACTAAAAAGAAAGTTCTCTAAAAAGGTAATTAAGGACATCAGTCTGTTTTTAACGCTCTATAAAGAAATAAGCAAAGAATTAAAATTTCAGTTTCCTGAGAAAAAAATTGCCGAAACCTCTCAGCTTGGTATTAATTGTATCGTTATCCTTAACACAAACCTGGTAAAGATCAAAAATAATAAGGTAGAATAACCAATATTATCTTTTCTATATATTCGACAGGTGAATTATTCTTTGCTTTTAAATGATACTTGCCAAAGATAGTTTGCATTTTAAAGGGAAACAGATTCTCTTCAAACACAAATCCCACCTCCAGTGTTAATGATTCCCTAATCTTAGGTTATTAAGCAGTTCACTTTCAACTCGCAAATTTGCAGGATGAAAACGAACTCAACTATGATATTAGAACCATCCACTACAGCACACGAACAGAGTTTAATATATGCACAAACCATACAAAACGGACTCTTACCCAAAGAAAGACATTTTGAAAAAGCATTTAAAGATCATTTTGTTCTATATAAACCACAGGATAAAATAGGGGGGGATTTTTACTGGCTTACAAAAAAAGACGATACCCTGTTTTTTGCACTGGCAGACTGTACGGGGCATGGTATCTCAGGAGCTATGCTATCAGTACTTGGCATCAGCTTATTAAATTACGTCGTACAAAAAAACTTCACCCAGGTTGGAGACTATTTAAGTGAGCTTGATAAAAAATGGGTGGAAACATTTAATGGAGAACTCAATGATTCTTATTTCAATAATGACTGGATGGAAATTACATTATTTTCCTACAACACCAAAACAAAGGAATTTCAATATGCCAGCGCCGGCGGTGAATTTGCAGTTTACCAAAACAACTCCATACATGTATATAAAGGAAACAGCTATCCTGTTGGTGGTTGGCAAATAGAAAAGAACCGCGAATTCAGCACGTTTAGCTTAACCATTGAGCCTAAAGCAAAACTGTATTTCTTTTCAGACGGGTTGAAACATCAGTTTGATAATTCAAATAAAAAGAAATTCGGACGGAAACGTTTATTAAATGCTATTGAACATTACCATACATTCTCTTTAGAAAACCAACACGAATTAATGGATTTCATTTTTAATGCCTGGAAAGACGATACCATTCAAACTGATGATGTTACCCTCGTAGGTATTGAACTGGAATAAGCCTCATGTTAAGTAAATATTAACAAACGCGACTTATTAAAGATGGCATTTAATATTAAGGTAATATACGCTTAATAAAAAAATTAACTAGCCTTTGTTTTTTTGCGGTCAGTAAATCAAACGATATGTTCAAAAAATTAAAATTCATTTTTTCACTCTTAATCCTGTCTTATTCCGTACAAGCTCAAACAGGGAAAATCACCGGAAAAATCGTTGACGCCAAAACAGGCGAAACACTTCCGGGTGCAACTGTATTAATAGAAGGCACAACCAAAGGGGCTTCCAGCGATTTCGACGGGAACTTCAGTCTTAATAATGTTACTGCGGGTACTCATGTGCTTGTGATTAGTTTTATTACTTATGATACAAAAAAACTAGCCGGTGTTAAAGTTCCGGCGAACGATGTGGTTAATTTAAATATTACCCTGGATCAATCTTCATCACAAACATTAGGGGAAGTTGTTGTTCAGGCCGAAGTAAATAAAGAGAACAACACTGCTTTAGTAATGCAACAAAAAAACAATGCCAGTGTAAGCGACGGGATTAGTGCAGAAACGATTAAACGTACTCCCGATCGTAATACTTCTGATGTTTTAAAACGGGTGAGTGGTGTAACGATACAGGATGATAAATTCGTGATTATCCGTGGTTTAAATGAACGCTACAATGCTTCTTACTTAAATGGTTCACCATTGCCAAGTACTGAGCCTGATAAAAAAGCATTTGCTTTTGATTTATTTCCATCTAATATGCTGGATAATATCGTAATCAACAAAACAGCAACCCCTGATATGCCAGCCGAATTTGCAGGAGGGATCGTACAGATAAACACTAAAAGTATTCCTGAAAAAAACTTTATCTCTGTTAGCGGAGGGTTAGGTTATAATACAGTAACAACCGGTAAATCAAAAATCATTTATGATGGCGGTAAATACGATAAATTCGGGTTTGATGACGGTTCCCGGAATTTACCGGGCGCAGTACCGGCCCTGGACGAAAAGGCTTCATGGATCGCAAATAAAGATCAGGCAAGAGTAGCTACTTATTTTAAAAACGACTGGGGCTACAGTCAATCCAAATTTGCGCCTAACTCTTCCGCACAAATAGCAGCAGGTTATAATTTCAAATTAAAAGAAAAGGATTTTTTAGGTGTTATTTTTAGTTTGGGATATAATTCCACACAAACGCTATACACCATGCAACGTTCTGAATATGTAGGTCTCCTGATTGCAAACAACAATCCGGATAACGTACAAAAAGAAAATGAAACGTTTAATAAAGTATACCAAACACAAACTTCAACCGGTGCATTACTGAATTTATCCTGTAAGATAAATGAAAATAACTCCATCAGCTTAAAAAACCTGGCTACAGGTTATGCTGATAATAAATTTATTAATGCCAACGGTATTAGCCCACTAGATGCACCGGGCTTACAAAACAGGATAAATACCCGTTTTTTTACCGCTAACCAAATTTTGTCTTCGCAATTAAATGGAGATCATTTATTACCAAAAGCAAAAATAAAAATAGGTTGGAATGCCGGAATCAGTACGATCCAAAGAACAGTTCCTAATTTACGTGTTACTTCCTATTCTAAATTTGATGCGATACAAGATCCAAATAATCCTAATTCGAAAGATACTGTTTACAAAGCTGATATTGCCAACGGACAAAACACTGGCCCTAATTACGCAGGATACAGAGTGTATTCTAAATTAAATGAAAAAATTCAGAACACAAAAATCGATATTTCAAGACCTTTTAAATTGAATGATGACTTTAAGATAGATGTTAAGATTGGCGCGTTATACCAAGATAGAATACGCCAGTATAATATCCGTCAATTTGGGTTGAATCAATTTTCACAAGGTACCACGATTATTAAAGACGATAGCTTATTGTACTTACCAGAAAATCAAATTTTCTCAGCTCAAAACATGAGCGTTACACCGCTTGGTACCGGTGGGTTTAAAGCAACTGAAATTACTCATGATGATGATAATTACAAAGCCACTTCAAAGTTGATAGCAGCTTTTGGTATGGCAGAATTTAAGATAAAAGACAAATTAAGAATAGTAGGCGGTTTGAGATATGAAAACTATACGCAACAGGTAAACATTCAATATAAAAAAATTGATTCGGTTATTGTAAAAAGTACTGTAGAAGATTATTTGCCTTCTCTTAATTTGATTTACAACATTAACAAAGAACTTGCGATACGTTTGGCATACTACAAAACCCTGAACAGACCTGAATTCAGAGAATTGGCAGTAACCAACTGGTTTGATCCGGAAACACGTTTATCTATTGCGGGTAATGCCGGTCTTACAAGATGTTATATAAATAATTATGATGCCCGCTTTGAAATTTATCCGGGACGTGGACAATTATTTACTGTATCAGGTTTTTACAAATATTTTAATACACCTATTGAACGTTATATGCTTGGTGGTAGTGAAAATCAGATTTACTACAGAAATGCCAATTTTGCTAAGGTATATGGAGGGGAATTAGAGTACAGAGTAAATGTGGGAGCAATTTTAAAGAAAGACTCCATCAAATTTTTGAATAACCTGAATTTATTTTCAAATCTATCTCTTATAAAATCAGAAGTAGATGTAAAAGGGATTAATAACAAAGTGCCTGATACACGGACTATGCAAGGACAAGCTCCTTATATTATTAACGCCGGTATTACTTATATCGACCTTAAAAATGGATTTAGTATTACAGGTATGGTAAACCGGGTTGGTGAAAGAATTTACATTGTAGGAAACGAACAAATTGCGAACCGTTGGGAAAACGCCAGAACAGTGATCGACTTACAGGCAACCAAATCATTTTTAAAAAATAAATTGGAAATCCGTATCAATGTAAAAGATCTGTTACATAAAGATTACATTATTTACTATAAAGGTAACGACAGAAAAAGCAATGCATACAACTCTAAAGTGGATTACGTGAATTTCAAACGCAACTTTGGCTCAACGTTCTCTTTTATTGTAAGCTACAAATTCTAAAACCCGCTTAACGTTTAAATAACATAAACTTTAGTATACCATAAGTTTAAATTAATTAAAAGGACATACACCAACTCTAATTTTGTCAAAAAAAAACAAACCAATGAAAAAACAATTACTTACAGCATTATCAGTGCTATCATTAGGAGTAACTATAGCCCAAACAGGTTTCTTTACACCAACTTCTTACCGCGGTGCATTCGCGCCTGCTCCAACTCCAATGTGGACAGACAACTGGACAGAATGGGATCCTCAAAATAAAGTTTATCCGGCTCCAACAATGACTGTTACAGGTAATATTACATCTAATACAACCTGGGCAACAGGACAAACAGTTCTGTTATCAGCTACTTGTTTTGTGAAAAATAATTCAACTTTAACGATTCAACCGGGTGTTACTATTTTAGGTGATAAAGCGGTTACCGGTGCAGGTTTATTCATTACAACAGGATCTAAATTGATCGCTAATGGAACTGTTTCTTCACCAATCGTATTTACATCTAACCAGGCAGTAGGCCAAAGAGGGTTAGGTGATTGGGGTGGTGTTATCTTAATGGGTTTAGCAACTAATAACAGCCCTGCAGGAACAGGAACACTTACCAATGTTGCAGGAACAAACTACATTGAAGGATTACCTATTTCTGCTGATACACAATATGGTGGAACGATTGATAATGACAACTCAGGTTCATTACAATACGTTCGTATTGAATTTGGCGGATATGTTTACCAACCAAATAAAGAAATTAACGGTTTAACCTTTGGTGCTGTTGGTTCAGGAACTACGATTGATAATATCCAGGTATCTTTTTCAAATGACGATTCATTTGAATGGTTTGGTGGATCAGTAAACTGTAAACATTTAGTAGCTTACAGAGGATTAGATGACGATTGGGATACTGATAACGGTTACCATGGAAATGTACAATTTTGCTTAGGTGTTCGTGATCCTCAGATCTCTGATAATCCTTCTATTTCTACTTCTGAAGGTTTTGAATCAGATAACGATCCAAACGGAACAACAGCAACTCCTTTAACATCAGCTATTTTTACTAACGTAACAGATATCGGCCCGTTAAGAGGTGTTTTAACTGCTACTGCTGCAAGTGGTTTCCAAAGAGGTGCACGTATCCGTCGTAACTCAAATCTTAAAATTTATAACTCCATTTTAATGGATCACAAAACACGTGGTTTATATGTTGATGGTAGCTTATGCGAAGGAAATGCAAATTCAGGAGCTTTAAAATTCATGAACAATATCGTAGCAGGTTACGGTGTAAGAGCTACAGAAACAGGAACGTTTGGTGTTTTAGTTAGTCCTAACACATGGATCAAATCACAACCTAATGATACATTAACTTCTACAGCAGGTATCTTAACTACTCCATATAACTATACAAGCCCTGATTATAGACCAGCTGCATCAAGTATAGCATTAAGTGGAGCAAGCTTTACTGATACTCCAATCGCTGCTAACACAAACACTGCTACATCAACTTCAATTGCGAATCACCATACTGAATTAAATGCAGTAACCTTATTCCCAAATCCAAGTGCTGATGCAAGTTCATTAACATTCACTGCAAATCAAAACACAGAAGTATCTGTATACATCGCTGATGTAACAGGAAAAACTATCCTGGTTGCTGCAGAAGCTTTACCAATCAATGCAGGTCAAAACACGATCAGCATCAATAGCTCATCTTTAACTTCAGGAATTTATTTTGTTACCGTTAAGAGTTCTTTAGGAAAAGAAACCTTAAAAATGGTGATCAATAAATAATTGATTCCCTGATCTCCTAAAAACGCTCTCCAATCCGGAGGGCGTTTTTCAAAATAGCTCCATTATAATTTATCCTCAAACCGTGAATGTTATTTTTCCCCAAGCATGAATAAAAATTTTCATATAGTTATTTGTTCTAATTCAGAGCCTTCTATTAAAAAAATAATAGATTTTCTGGAAGAGAAACAGTACCTCGTATCATTTGCTAAAACGGAAGAAGAACTCTTAAACACAATCAAAAAGAACCATGTACATCTCGTTATTTTAGAATTAGATCTAAAGCAAAAAGATGGCATTACAATTACCTCAGATATCAGAAATTTAAAAGATATCGAACAACCTTACATCATTATTTTTTCCAATAAACAGGACGATTATATACAGATCACTGCCTTTAATTCGGGTGCAGATGACTTTATTATTACTCCTATTAAACCTATTTTACTGGAAGCAAGAATTTGTACGCTTAAAAAAAGATACGATTCAAACCAGATCAGTACCGAATTAAAAGAAGATGAGCTATCCAGGTTTTTTGTAGACAGAGAACAATACCTTATTGTGACAGAAAACGGAAAAATAAGTTTACCCCGCAAAGAATTTGAAATGATTGATCTGATGTTTCAAAATGCTCATAAAATATTTACCCGACAGGATTTTGCCAAACTGATATGGAATGCGCCGGAAGTTGCCAATAGCCGTACCATAGACATACATATCAGAAACATCAGAAGAATATTAGGGAATGATATTATTAAAACAACCAAAGGGATTGGTTACACAATCAATAGAGATCTTCTATAATTTACGATCCGCTTAAAACAATCACACAGGAATTACTTACTCACAGAAGGATACGTATCAAGTAACAATTGAAGCGTTTCAGGAATATTATTGGATTTGATTTTCAGATCTTTATCTGCCCGGCCATACCATTTTAAGATATCGTCCGAAAAATGCTCGTCTACCCCATCTAAAACCGTTACTCCCATTTGCTTTAATGCAGCAGCATTACATTGTTGCTCATAGTGATTCTTAATAGGAATACTCATCAGCTTTTTCCCCAGGTATAAGGCTTCTGATGGTGTTTCAAATCCTCCACCGGTTATTAAACCAAAACAACTGATCAGGCTTTCATTAAACAGCTTTTGATTTACAGGATAATAGGTAATATTATTTTGAACGGTTATTTCTTTGATGCCATCCAGGAACCAATGAAATTGAAGATCTTTTAATTTATGGAAGGCTTCCAGCAAACAATGCTCCTGGAAGGAAGGCAAATACACTGTAATATGTTTTAAATTCTTTACCTCAGCATTTATAAACTCCTCTTTGATAACAGGCGGCAATACAAACGAATCATAGGGTTGAAAATGAAATCCGATATGTTTGGTGGCGTGTGCATAATGCTTTAAAATGGTTTCCCCCACAATGCTTTTTTTATCAGGTCTTGGCGTGTGATCAGATTGAAAACTGGCCTGGTGACCTAACTGAACAGAAGGGATCTTTTTGAGTTTACAGGCAAGGGAAGTAACAAAATCAAAATCATTAATAACAATATCATACTGTTGTAAAGGTAATGCTGTAGCATCTCTATACATACCTAATGGTTTAATATTTTTTACAATGTCTAAATAATTCAGTCCACCACATTTACTGTAATGTAAGCTACAGCCTTTACTGCGGTAACGAACCGGGAAGTTAAAATCCAGGTTGGAATTATTTCCACTCACAAAAAAATCAACTTCTCCAAACTTTTTAAGATATGGATACAACTGTGTTGCACGGCTGATATGCCCATTCCCGGTAGCCTGTACTGCGTAAAATATTTTCATAAATGTTATGCTAAAATTTTTGTTACAATATCCTGTTCATCTGTTTTATCAATGGGATAAATCAAATCGAAATAATTTTTATCATAACTGAAAATTTCCCATTTCCCTTTATCATACTCCAGGGCTGTTAAATTCTCAACCCAGTCGCCGCTATTCAAATACGTTACTTTTCCCTTTTCGGTTACAACATCTTTTATCTGGGGCATATGTATATGTCCACACACGACATAGTCGTAATTCTTTTCAATGGCAATTTCTGCTGCAGTGCTTTCAAAGTCACTGACAAAAGCCACTGCTTTTTTCACCCCATCTTTTACTTTTTTAGAGAAACTCATTTTATCCCTGCCAAACAGCTCCAGGGCCCAGTTAATAAACCGGTTAATCAGGATTAACCAATCGTATCCCTTACCACCAAGCTTAGCCAATAGTTTAGCATATCCTTTGGTGGAAGAATCGAACACATCACCATGAAAGATCCAGGCAGATTTTCCATCAATATTTAATAGCAGCTTATCTACTATTTCCAGGTTCCCTAAAATCAAATCAGTGTATTTCCTCAGCATCTCATCGTGGTTACCTGTTATATAAATAACACGTGTGCCACGACTCGCCATTTTCATAATATGTCGCAACACATCCATGTGCGCCGCCGGAAAATAGCTTTTGCTAAAATTCCACATATCAATGATGTCTCCGTTGAGTACTAAAGTTTGTGGGTTAACTGTTTTAAGGTAATGTAATAATTCCTTTGCATGACAGCCATATGTGCCAAGATGCACATCGCTGATGACTAATAGTTGTAATTCTCGTTTACTATACATCAATGGTTTTTATAAAGGTAAAACCGATGTATTACTTTAATGTAATGAGGGCATTAAGAAACTAAAAAGGAATACGTTGCAATGTGAAATTCACATTACGAATGCATTTCTATGATTTAATTTACAGAATACCGGACAGGATTGATACGAGTGAATTTTACTCTTCAGCAATTTTTTTTATTTCTTCCAGGATAGAACTCCAGCCGCCACCTGCAATACTGTCGTTATACCGTTTTTCGCCATCGGCTACTTTGGAATAATCGCCCTGGGTAATGGTTAGTTCGGTTGATCCTCGGTGTTCCTTTAATACATACATAACCGTTGTATAATTTTCGGGCTTATCGGGTGTTGCAGAATTAGGATCGATGGTAGTATAAGCCAAAACCTGTTCGGGCTTGATAGAAGCAATATGTCCTTTTACAGCCACCAGCTCTACACCATCAAATACGCCTTTCCATAACAGTTCGCTCCCTACCTTCCAATCACTTACCGTTTCGCAACCAAACATATACTTTTTGGTTTGTAATGGATTAACCAATACATCCCAGACTTTCGCCGGGGATGCATCGATCATAATACTGTTTTCTATAATAAGTTCTTTTGCCATGGTATTGCTTTATAATAGCTTATTTTGCTGCAGCTGCAGCACTCTTAGCCTTGGCATCTTCCAGTATTTTCTGGCTTTTTGCGTCAGCATCATCCAATACTTTTTGCGCTTGCTTATCTACTTCTTTTTTGGCAAGCTCTGCTGCTTTCTTAGCGGCTATTTTTGCCAAAGGATTTTTCACTTCTTCCAATTGTTTATCTGCAGCAGCATAACCATCAGCTCTTATTTTATCTGATGCAGCCTGTGCATCCGCTTTTAATTTTGCGGCTTGTGCCTGTGCATCAGCTAATATTTTTTGAGCTTCTTCATTAGCTTTATCTTTTACCGCACCTATTACCTGTTCTTTTACTGCTTCTGTGGTTGATTTACCATCGCTTTTCATTCCGGTTTTAATGGTAGGTTTCATCACTGTTCCTCCAAAACCTACATTTACATTAATAGTTTTTGGTAAACTAATAGTAGTACCTGCTGCGGCACTCGCCTGGCCCAATAAACCGGATACCATAGTAGTTGCCTGTGAACCGAATACTTCTGTTGGAACCACCATTTTCCAGTTGTAATCAATGGTTTGATCAAAGCCTGTTGATCCGGTAATATCGGCATTCATTTTTCCGATTTTAACTTTCACAGGGTTTCTTAAGGCGATACGACCGTCTTTAAATTCATAGTCAGCCACCACATTTTCAATTACTAAATTCTTAAGCTGCTCTACTTTTAAAGCTTCGCCCAGTTTTACAAACGGAGGAAACCCACCAACAGATACGCTGTTTGTTTTAAATACACCATGACCCTGTAAAGAAGTTAATACAGGCGACATTTTACTATCCAGATCCGCTTTAAAGCCTTCCAGCGTAGCGGTAAACATTCCTTTGGCATATTGGCCAATCGGTGCAATTTTCTGAACTGTATTAAACGCGTTAAACGTTTTTTGAATATCGAAATTATCCACTTTTAAATTAAAATCAATCGTTGGTTTTTTCGGATGAGTAGTTTCATAATAACCGCTTAGTAATACATTACCTCCTAATAATCCCATTTTTAAATTGGACATATCCACTTTTTTCTTTTTCACGGCGATGTTACCAACCATATTATCAATCACTAAATTATCATACAATACTTTAGCAATGTTTGCATTTAATACAAAATCAATGTTTCCGGGAACCTCCACTACACTCATTGCCGCAGTATCAGAAGCTGCTGCGGGTTTAGCCGGAGCAGTACTTGTTGAAGAAGAAGACATTAACTGATTAATATCCATTAAATTGGATTGCATATTAAAATGCCCTACAATTAAAGAATCTTTAAAAATGTATTGCATAAAATTATCGATTTTCCCATTTGCCTTAACATCCGATTTCCCCATCTTGGCATCAAACGCCGCTAACTCTACAAACTGGTTCGTGAAATTAAGCTTCAAGGTATTTAATAATACTTCGTAAGGAAGAGAAGCTGTTTTATAATTCATTTTATCAATTTCTAAACTACCTGCCATTTTAAACTTATCATACTCCTTTTTCTCAATGCTACTCATGCGGCCAGCAGCGGCTATATCCGCTTTAATGATCCCACTAAGGTCATCTCCTTTTTCCTGAGGAATAAATTCTTTTACTGAAGCAAGGTTAATAACAGCTTTCACTTCTGCTTTTAAATCAGGGTCGGAGATAGGTGTTCTAACATGTGCCCAAAGATTGATAGGGTTTCCTCCCATTTCCAAATGAAATTTGTTCACATCGATCACTGTCGCATCTAAAAAATCTTTTTTATTTTCCACATGCACATCAATATTAATATTGTTAACTGATTTTGGTAAAGAAGGGTATTTAAACATCGCATCCGCTATACCTAAATTAACCTCAAAGGAAGGATACTTATCGCTTTTTCCGTCTTTGCTGGAATGCATGATGCCATTCGCAAATCCATCCAGTTTCAATTTACCGGAAGTTTTTACCGTTGCAAAATCTTTTGAGTATACGCTTGGAATCAACGATAAAATAGATTTGAATTCTGTTTGCTTAGTGGCAAATTTTAAATTCATATTAATATCTTCCTTAGGCATGGCTACAAACCCATCAAAAGCCAAAGCCAGATCATTAAGGCCTAATTCATTTTCTTTAAAAGTGAATTTCATATTAGGCATATCCATATCCAAATCTGCTTTAAAACGGGTTTTCACTTTGGTTAAGTACCCTACACCACTCATATTATAAGAGGTTTCAGCAATTTCCAAAAGGTTACTTAATACAAATACATCCTGCGTAAAATCACCACTCATCGTGTAATTCATATCTTTTAAAACAGCCGACATATTTCCTTTCATATCATTGTAAGAAATATTAGCATGTTTGATCTCAAGAGATTTTAATTTCAATGCAAACTTTGTAGCACTTGTATCTTTTGGAGTTGCAGAGGTAGTATCTGTACTTGCTTTGGCAATATCATAGCTTGCTCTTCCATCTGCCAATACTGTAGCATTAATTACGGGGCTATCTACTACCACAGAATTTACCTGGTATTTGTCGCCGCTGATCACACTTTTAATATTCAAATCAAAAGAGAGTTCTTTAATATAGGCTAAGGTATCTCCTAAAAAAGGCTCTACATTGATCACACTTACATTTTGAATTTTGAATCTGAAATCAGGAAATGAACTGAAAAGTGTCAGGTCAAAATCACCAAAATCAACTTTAGCATTTAAGCTTTTGTTTGCTTCATCTTTTGCCAGTTGAACCAATTTATCTTTAAAAAGGAAAGGTGCCGCAATCACCAGTATCAATAAAACCAGGAATGTTATCCCTGTCCATTTAAAAATTCTTCTGATTAGGCTTTTCTTTTTTTTAGGCTGTACTGTTTCCATAAATTAAACTATAAGTTGAGCTACTAATATAAGAATTATACACGTACCACTTTGCTAACAATTGCAAAGAAAAAGATAATTTGACGGAAAAATAATATGGCAAACCGATGATTATTGAAATTGGTAGATTTTTTGTAGATGTTCATCTAAAAAAATAAGCTACTCCATTGAATTTTAATACATTGCTCAGCAAATCAGTACTAACCGCACTTTATGAACAAGCTTTATTTTTTTGTATTCTCTCTTGTTTGTTTCTTTTCCAAAGCCCAAATATTAAATGCTTACGCTAAAGTAAGCGGGATTTCAGGAACGACTTTAACCGTAACAAATCTCAATCAAACAAGCCACACTTTTACGGTTGGTGGTAAAGTTGTAATTATGCAGATGCAGGATGATGTGATTGGTGCTAACACCTCTAACAGTGCTACATTTGGAGATATGGGAGCTATTTCGAGCGCAGGTTTGTATGAAATAGGTACAATTACTGCCTGTTCTCCCGTTGGCACGCCTACCTCCATTACACTTTCAACTGCGCTGGCCAATACTTACCACACAGGTACAAACGCATCGGTGCAGGTAATTACGTATCGGAATATGGGTGCTAGTTTCACAACTACTGCGGCCATTAGCGGTTTGGCATGGAATGGGAATGTTGGTGGTGTTATTGCCTTTGAAGTAACAAATACGTTAACCTTAAACCATGCCGTTAGTGCGGATATTATTGGTTTTAGAAAAGGACTGATTAACTCAAACCCTGTAGCCGGATCGTGCCTACCGGCGCTTTACAAAACCAGTTCGGTGGACGAAGCATTTAAAGGAGAAGGTATTTATAAAGCAACGGATGTAACATTTACCAATGGCCGTGGAAAAATATTGAATGGCGGTGGTGGTGGTAACGAGCACAACGGCGGCGGTGGCGGCGGTGGAAATTATACTGCCGGTGGAGCCGGCGGCTTTGGATACAGTTGTGGAGCCGCCGCAAATAACTCAGGAGGATTAGGTGGCTTATCTTTATCATCTTATATCACCGGAGCCAGAATCTTTATGGGCGGTGGAGGGGGCGGTGGCCAGCAAAACAATACCTCCGGTTTAGATGGTGGTAATGGTGGCGGTATTATATTGATTAAAGCAAATACATTGGTAACCAACACGGTATGTGGCAGCGCTATTAAAATAACTGCTAATGGTGGTAACACATTAAACAGTGGAAACGACGGTGCAGGGGGCGGTGGCGCTGCAGGAACCATTGTATTACAAGTAACCAGCTATTCGGTAAGTGCTACCTGCCCACTTGCCATTAATGCAAATGGTGGCAATGGAGGTAATGTAGGAGATCCGGCAGAGCATGGCGGCGGCGGCGGCGGTGGACAAGGTGCTGTGATTTTTTCTATCGCTCAGCCAACTATAAATATGACTACTACTACTGCAAACGGAATAGGTGGAACGAATAACAATACGTCTTCTTCCTCTGCCGGAAATGGCGGTGGCACAAGTAATGCGGGAATCCTTACAGCAGGTGGTCCTCTGCCAATTGAACTGTTAAGCTTTAATGGTGAAGTGGAAGAACCAAACGTTAAATTATTCTGGATAACAGCTACTGAAATAAACAACGATTATTATACCGTTGAAAAAAGCAGCGATGGAATTAATTTCGAATACCTCGGAACCGTAAAAGCAAAAGGAACTACTACTACGATAAGTCATTATGATCTTTACGATACTAAACCATTTCCTGTAAATTACTACCGGTTAAAACAAACTGATATAGGAGGAAAATATACGTATTCAGAAATCGTTTCTATAACTTTTGAAAAAGAAATGATGTTTTCTGTTTTCCCAAATCCTGCGGGGAGCAACGAGCCTGTGTATGTATCATTTGACAAATCTTCTTCACCCTCGGTAGAATTAAGTATTTATGATATTACAGGTCGACAGATTATTTCACGGAATATTCATTTATTAAATGGAAAAAATAATGCGATCCGTATAAACGACATTGAACTGGCAAAAGGAATTTATATGATACGCTTGTATGATGGTACTAACCTCAAAGCTAAAAAGCTGATCGTTGAATAATTTACAGAAATTAATTGCTGCTACTGTTAGTTCCAAAAGTTAATTTAAACTGTGTTCCGTTATTTTCGACAAACGTATAGGCACCACCTATCTGATCGCTTAACGCGTCTATCACAATAAACCCTAAGGATTCTTTTTCATTGTACCCCGGTGCCAGGCCTACTCCATCATCCTTTACGGTTAAACAATACTTTCGCTCTTTTTGGGTAAACGAAATATCTATCCATCCTTTATTTCTATTTACAAAGGCATGTTTATAGCAATTCGTAAGCAGCTCATTTAAAATTAAACCGCAGGGAACTGCTGTATTAATATCTAACACCACATCACTTATTTGGGTAGTTACTTTAACCGACCCCGAAATAGAAGGATAGGAACGGTTAATTTCATGAACCAATTCATTGGTATAGTGTTCGAAATTGACATCGGTAAAATTATTATTGGTGTAAAGACGGTTATGAATCAGTGCCATTGACACAACCCTGTCGCGACTCTCAATCAAAACACTCCTGGCGTCTTCGTGTAATTTGGCATTTATTTTTAAGTTAAATAACCCGGAAATAATGGCCAGGTTATTTTTCACTCGGTGATGCAATTCAGATAACAATACTTCTTTTTCTGCCAAAGCTTCTTTAATTTGTTTCTCTGCTGCAGTGTGCTCTGCCAGCCGTTGGTTGTATAGTTCCATCTCCGTGAGCCCTTTTTGTACCGTTAGGTAAATAAAAAAGCCAACCGCACAACAACTGAACACCAGGTTGAACATAAACATTTGGTAACGCTTATCATCCGTAATAAAACTGCTTTTAAATAATGTATAATGGGTAAACACATTAATGAAAATAGATGTAAGGATCAATAACAACTGCATTAACATCATATTTTTATCTTCTTTCACATTAAATACAAAGGCAATGGCCAATATTAAAGGAAAATAATATAAGTAGGTGCCGGACAACATTCCCGAATACGAATTGAAATAAAACAAAGCCACATTTATTGTAATGAACAAAAACGAAATGGCAAACGCATGGTAATGTCTGCTATTGATGTATAAGCCCAATACACAGATGAGCACAAAACCTTCTAACAGCAAGCCGGAGAACAGATCGCCCAATGCTAAATTATTGAATCCACTTAATAAGAAAATGACTAAAGCAATTGTACTAAACTGGTTCGTTAGCGTAATCCGTTTTATCAAACTATCATCATATTCTTTTTTTATTCCGATAGTAGAAATAAAATTCCAAAGTCCAGAAAACATACCTGCCATTTATTATTTACTCAAAATTTTAAAATCCGTTCTTCGGTTCATTTGTCTTCCTTCTTCTGTATCATTAGTTGCTACAGGAACGGTTTCTCCATAACCTTTTGCTACCAGGCGGTCTCCTGAAATACCTTTACCAATTAAATAGGTTACTACCGATTGTGATCGCGACTGAGATAGTTTTTGATTGTAATCGTCGCTTCCCTTACTATCGGTGTGGCTACCTAATTCAATTTTAAGTGTAGGGTTTTCTGTAAGTAATTTAATTAAACGGTCGAGTTCATTGGCTGATTCAGGGCGGATGGTGGCTTTGTCGAAATCAAAGAAAATATTTCTTAGGGTAATGGTTTTTCCAATATCTATTTTTTTCAATTCAATGTTTTTTTCTACTTCCTGAAAGTTAGCAGCAGCAGGTAAATCGAAATTTTCCGAATGGAATAAATACCCGTCGCGCTTAACTGCAATTCCATAATTTTTTCCGGAAGGTAAAGACACTAAATACCTCCCCGTAGTACTATTGGATTTGAAAACAGCAATGACTTCATTCCTGGAATTATCTACCAGTTCAATAGTAGCTTCCAATGGTTGTTTGGTTTGTTCATCACTAATTACCCCTTTGAGAATCGTCATTTTAGGGCCGGTTGATTCTATTTTTTCCGCTTTAAATTCACTTACCGGTGCAGTAACACTCGCCAGCAAATTATCTTCGTTCATGAGCAATGGTTGTTTTTCAGGACCAAGGAATGTAATTTTATAAATATCCTTATCGCCAAAACCACCTTGTTTGGAAGAAGCAAAGTACCCGTGATGTCCACTCCCGTTAATTACAAAGAATACATCATCATCAGGTCCGTTAATAGGATATCCGAGATTTTCAGGCTCACTCCATTTGCCGTTTTCAAAAACGGATTTAAAAATATCAAAGCCACCCATATTATTATGCCCTTTAGAACTAAAGTAAATGGTTTTGCCATCGGGATGAATAAATACGCCTTCTTCGGCATACTTCGTATTTAAAACAGGACCTACATTTATCGCCGGGCCCCACTCTCCTTTAAGGTCTTTATCAGAATAATAAATATCCCTGTCACCCAAACCACCATCTCTGTCACTTACAAAATAAAGGCGTTTACCATCGTAGGATAAGCTCACCGAAGACTCATGCGATTTTGAATTAATATTTTTATTAAGATGCTCAGGCTTTGTCCAGGCAGCACCTACTAAATTGCTCACATAAATATCTCCGCCATCTTTTTCCTTGAATTTGTATACAAATAAAACAGTACCATCAGAAGATAAACCCGCTGTGGCATCATGATCTTCACTATTTACAATAGGTCCGAAATTTTGTGCGGGAGCCCATTCCCTTCCTTTACGTGACGACACATACAGATCTTCAAAGAAGCCACCGTTCTCACCATCGGTTTTGCCACCGGTAGTGGTGTTTCTGCAAGCTGTAAAAGCGATCACAGATTCATCGGCTGTAATAAATGCACTATACTCAGGGTATTGTGTATTGATAGCAGATCCCAGGTTATCTACAAAAATACGTTGGGGATTCGCTACCAATATTTTTCCGCTTCTACACTCGGCTATTTTTTTATTAATATCAGTCATTGCAATGGCATTCTCTTTCGTATTAACCGATAAAGCCGTTAACGCTAATTGATAGTACTTGATGGCATCATCCCACTTTAAGTTAATTTGGTTGGCCCATGCTAACAGGTAAAGTCCATCTTCCCCCATTTTAGGATTTAAAGAATAGGATTTGTCGAGGTACTTTACAGCATCCATGGTTTGCGGGCTTAAATTAAAACTGATCAATCCCAGCATATAATTCAAATCGGCATTATTAGGATTAAATTCCTGAGCCTTTAATAAAAACGGCTTTGCCTGGCTATAATAAATATCACCGGCATGGCGGTAATCATTTCTACTCACCGGGAAATAATCATGAAACTTTATATATTCATCCAGAATGAAATTATATTCTTTTTTCCCAAGAACAAACGCATCTTTTCCTTCTTCCAGGCTTTTCTTAGCTTCTTTTAAAAGGTCTTTTTTATCAGGGAAATTACTTTTTTCAAACTCAATACTTTGAGCTTTTGAAGACAGACCAAACAAAACAACAAGCGAAAATATAATTATTAGTTTCATAAACATAGGTGTTAAGACAATACGTATTTAATAATTTTAATGTGTTGAAAGGGGGATAGGACCATTAATCACACAAACCGGCTGAATAACTCTTTCCTTCTGCTACTCCAAGCTCTGCAGCTTTTTTCCAATCGGCACAGGCTCCTTCCTCATTGCGTTGCATTTGTTTAATAATACCCCGGTTTAAATAAGCGGCACCGGCTTTTGAATCGGCCTGAATGGCTTTATTTACCCAATCTTCCGCAGATTTATAATCTTTCTTTTTAATGTAGGCTGATGCCATATTGTTCATAGCTAACACATAATCCGCTTTTTGGCGAAGGGCTGCATCAAAATCAGCAATGGCTCCATTGATATCGTTTGCATTTAGTTTAGCCGATCCGCGGTTATTGAGCGCTAAATAATAATCTGATTTTAATTCCAGGGCTTTGGTATAGGCATCTATAGCACCCGAATTATCTCCTTTGTTACGTTTGCATGATCCCATGCTATTGTAAGCAAAATACAATTTAGGATCGTTGGCAATGGCTTTTTGATAATCCGCAATAGCTCCCGCATCATCTCCTAATTGTTTTTTAGCAGAAGCACGGTCATTATAGGCGTAAGCATAATCGGCCTTTGCAGCAATTGCTTTATCGTATTCAGCAATGGCTTCTTTATAATCACCATTTTCAAACTTTAGCTGGCCACCCAGGTAAAAGGCTTTACTATAGGTATCATCGACCAGGGTTGTTTTATTTAAATATGCGAGACAGGAATCTTTTTTGTGTAAAGCATAAAAGCTTTGAGCTTTACCGTACAGAGCATCTGTATATAAGGATTTTAAAGACAGGGCTTTATTGTAATCCTCTATAGAGCCTTCATAATTCTTCGATTCGAATTTAGCGAACCCTCTGTTATAATAGGCTTTATCGAAAGTGGGATTAAGTTGTATGGCCTTGGAAAAATTTTCAATGGCCATATTAGTGTTTTTCTGGGATATAAATTCCAATCCTGCATTGTAAGCATTTTGTGCTTCCTGTTCGGGAGTCAGATTGGTTTTTACCTTTACAGTGTCTTGTGCATTAACATGAAAACACATTAACCCAAAACTTATAATTACTATTTTTCGCATAATTAGTTGTATAACGTACTAAAGATAGAAAAATAAATGAAGAAAGTCCAGCGATAGCTAAAAATTTACATAGTAATCCTTCGTAAACTCCTTGTATTCATCAGTATAATGATGCCTGTGATTGGTTTCAATAACCAATGTCTTTTCAGAAAATTCAGTAGGAACAAATTCAAACTGCATTAAATGGCGCTTGTCCATATCTTTATCAGCTCTTGATTTAACACGTAATAATTTAGATAAATGCAATCCTTTTTTTTCGGCAAGGGCTCTGAATTTTTCAGCTTCAAGCCTCGGGAGAATCAAACAAAATTTTCCTTTGGGATTAAGGATTTTCACCACCCCATCTAACAATTCTTCAAACGGTAATACGTATGCATGCCTTGCCTGAGAACGTTGTTCATCGGTCGATTTAAGAGATTGTTCAAAGTATGGGGGGTTTGAAACGATCAGGTCAAATCGTTTATCGGTATCTTTTGAATAGTCCTGAAAAGAATTTAAAGTAACCTTTATTCTTTGTGAAAATTTACTATCAGAAATATTTTCCTGTGCCTGTTTAACCGCATTCTCATCAATATCAATAGCATCAATAAAAGCGTCTGTTTTCTGAGCAAGCATTAAGGCAATAACCCCTGTACCTGTACCGATATCCAAAATGGTTTTACTCCCATTCGGAATCACCCAACACCCTAATAATACAGCATCTGTTCCTACCTTCATGGCGCAACGATCCTGTTTAATAGTAAATTGCTTAAAAGCAAATGATGTGTTTGGCATAAACCATTCTTAAATAAATGTTTACTTTTAAAGTTAATGTAAAAAAGTTAAATTTAGATCTTTAAATTAACAAAAAAAGTTAAAGCATGGTACTTATCAAAGGATTATTTTTTAAGCCACTTTTATTTTGCTTCATTTTTGTTACCGGGAGTTATGCGCTAGCCCAACAAAGCGTGGATGACGTTTTAAAGACCTACCAAACGGATAAAGACCTTGCTCATGCCCAAATCAGCTTTTGTATTTTGGATGCCGCTTCCGGAAAGGTTCTTAAAGACTACAATTCCGAAATGGCCATGATTCCTGCCAGTACGCTTAAAGTGGTAACCACTTCGGCGGCACTTGGTATTTTAGGAAAAAATTACACCTACAAAACATCCTTTTACTTAACGGAAATCCCCGACACTCTTACCGGAATATATAGTGGAGATATACTTATAAAAGGAAGCGGCGACCCCTCTTTTAATTCTTCTTATTTTTATAGTAATGATTCTTTATTTTTAAATCCGGTTATCAAAAAAATAAAAAGTAAAGGCATCAAAAAAATAAAAGGGTCTCTTGTTATGGATGCGTCCTGCTTTGATAATAGTATTCCCGGAAGCTGGATCTGGAGCGACATTGGGAATTATTTTGGTGCCGGAGCAAACGGTTTATCCTATAAAGACAATAAATTTTCTTTATTTTATTCCAGTGGAGAAACCAACTCCGTTGCTACTTTACAAAGTGTGAAACCCACTTATTTTTCCGAGTGCATGTCTTTTCAATCCAACGTTATTTCTTTAGGCTCAGAAGACAATGCCTTTGTATATGGCGACCCGAATTCATATAGCCGAAAAGTAACAGGAACGATTCCGGCTAATCAAAAAAATTATGAGGTAGAAGCTGAAATGCCCGAACCTCCCGTCTATTTTGGAACTATTTTAAAAAGTGAATTTGCTAAAGCAAATTTAGCAGGGAGTAAAGAACTCAAATCAGTGATGAACGAAATTCCTGAGAAGTATACCTACAAAGCCAGCCAATTGCTTTATACTCATACGTCTCCGGGTTTGGATAAGATCGTATTTTATACTAATACCAAAAGCAATAATCATTATGCTGAAAGCCTGTTAAAAACCATTGGTGTTGCCAAATCAGGGAAACAGGGAACAACCGCCAATGGCATTACCGCCGTTGAAAATTACTGGAAAGAACGGGGTGTGGATATCTCCGGCTTACACATGGTGGATGGAAGCGGACTCTCAAGAGCAAATACGGTAACTACTAAATTCCAGGCAACCATTCTTTCTAAAATATACCGCGATAGTATAACGTATTCCGCATTTAATGCCTCATTACCGGTTGCGGGAAAAAACGGCAGCATGACCAGCTTATGCAAAGGAACATTTGCAGAGAATAATATGCGGGCTAAAACAGGCTATATTAACCGGGCACGTGGCTACTGTGGCTATGTTAAAACAAAATCCGGAAAGGAGTTAGCGTTTTCCGTCCTGTTTAATAATTACGATTGCTCTCCGAAAGAAGCGAAATTAAAAATTGAGAAATTATTGATAGCCTTAGTAGATCTATAATAAAAAAGCAACGAACCTTTAATTTACCGCTTCATCAATTGATCTTAAAATAATATCGCAGCATCTTTTTAGTTCGTCCTCTGTAATAATCAATGGTGGCGCTATGCGCATAGAATGTACATTAAACAAAAACCAATCTACAATTAAACCGTTTTTGATACAGGCCTCAATAATTTTGAAATTGAGGTCTGCATCTCCAAAATCCAGGGAAAGCATTAATCCTTTTCCTTTCACTGCTTTAATAGCCGGATGAACTAATAATGACCGGAGGAGTTGTGATTTACGTTCGACACCCTCCATTAATTTTTCTGACTGTATCGTTTTAAGGCACGCTAAAGAAGCGGCGCAGCAAACGGCGTTCCCTCCAAAGGTATTGATGTTTCCCAAAACCGGGCTGTGTGTAAATTCATTTAATAGTTCCCTGGAACTTATAAAGCAACCTATAGGTAAGCCACCTCCCATTCCTTTTGCCAGCAATAATATATCAGGTACAACACCCGTTTGTTCAAAAGCGAAAAAAGTTCCGCTTCTTCCAAAACCATTTTGAATTTCATCGAGAATTAATAAAGCTCCCTGTTCAGTACATTGTTTACGAATAGCCTGTAAAAATTCATTGCTGGCAACGGTATACCCTGTCTCACTTTGCACCGGCTCTAATATTACAGCCGCTGTTTTTGAGCTGATGTGTTTTGTGATTTCTTCAACGGAATTATAGCTTACAATTCTTACATCGGGCAACAACGGCCTGAACGCCTGCTTAAATTCTTCATTGCCCATTACACTTAATGCACCCTGTGTACTGCCATGATAGGCATTTGTAAAACAAATAATTTCTGTTCGACCGGTGACCCGCTTTGCCAGCTTTAATGCTCCTTCCGTTGCCTCGGTTCCTGAGTTGGTATAGAAAACAGAATTCAGATTTTCAGGCAACATATCCGTTAATGCTTTTGCCAGTTGTATTTGAGGTGCCTGAACATATTCACCATACACCATTAAATGCATGTAGGTTTCTGCCTGCTGCTGAATGGCTTTTACCACATTAGGATGGCAATGTCCTACATTACTTACCGAAATGCCGGAAATAAAATCGATATAGGGTTTGTTTTGTGCATCGTATAAATAAATGCCTTGTGCTTTAACAATCTCCAGATCCATTGGCTTTGGAGAGACCTGGGCTACATGATTTAAAAATAATTGCCGGTTGGATATCTGCATAATAGCACAAAGATACTGGATTTTTTAAGAAGCATTGCCAGGCCCGGATTACTTATATTCTAAGGTGAGTCCTTCTATTTTCTTTAACTTCTCTTCGCAGAGCTCGCTGCTTGCTTTCCGAATGCTGAAGTGGATATCGCAATCGTTATCAAATTGCTGCTGATTGATTTTAGCATCCAATTGTTTCAATAATTTCATGACCTCGTTTAAGTGCTCAAACGGAAAGTGAATGGTATAAGAAAATAGCACTTGTTTTTCAATAATGGAAGTTGCTTTAATAACTTCCGCCGCTGAGTTTTTATAAGCATTAATTAATCCGCTTACACCTAATAGCGTTCCTCCAAAATAACGCACTACCACAATTAATATGTTTGTGAGATCGTTGGACTGAAGCTGTCCCAATATCGGCTTACCGGCAGTGTTATTAGGTTCTCCATCATCATTGGCTCTGAAATTCAATTTATCGGCACCTAAACGGTATGCATAGCAATGGTGATTCGCTGTATGATGTTCTTTTTTTAACTGTGCTAAAATCTCCTTGATCTGTCGGTCGTTTTCAACAGGATATGCAAACGCCAAAAATTTGCTCCCTTTATCTTTAAAGAGCGCTTCTGCATTTTTTTCGATCGTTAAATATGTATCGCTAAAAAGCATTTATAACACTTGTGGTAGTAAGCCCAAAATTAAAATAGCCAATAAGCTTAATCCTATTCCGATCCAGTTTTTAAAAGATAATTTTTCTTTAAACACAATCACAGAAATAAACGTAGAGAGAGTAAGGATGCTTAAATTATTAACCGGAAATAAAACGGAAGGCTCCAGGATATTTGAATTCAGTGCTAAAATAATAAAGTACATGGTGCAGAAATTAATAGTCCCCAACATAATGCCCGCAGGAATGGCTCTTACCTGAAACTTATCTTTTCTGATGAGTAACTGATACAATAAAGCGATAAACCCAAATACAAAAGCTGTGGAAAAGATAGTAGATAAGAAGGCATCAAAATCATTCTCATTTAATAAAAAGCGCTGGGCATAATTTATAGTAGAATCGATGATACCGCTGCATACAAAAATCACTAAAGGAAATAACCACCACAATTTAGCACTTGGCTTTCCTGCGTTTTCTTTATGTGAAACCAGATAAACAGACACAACGGCAAGTATAATGCCTATAACTTTAGTGAGGGTTAATGCATCTCCATAATAAAAAATAGCAATAGATATGGGAACCACCACTGCCATACGGTTAGATACCTGTGCTACCGAAATACCTGATTTAGCTGTAGTTTCAGCAATAACAAACAAACTACTTACGAATACAATTCCTAAGCCTACAGCCACAAAAATCCAGGGTTGCTCAAATACATTGAAAGGAGTTACGTTTGATTTTGTAAAAATAAACCCCAACGTCCCTGCAATAAGGTAGTTGACAATGATTGTTTGAAAAGCATGAATTTTTTTAACGGCGATGACTTTAAACGAAATACCAAACAATGTTGAAATAACAATTGACAGAATTAAATACAACATACTATCCGTTTATAAGCGTATAAAGAAGATCATGGCCGATGTATTGAGGAACGGCATTATCAAGCTTTACATCAGGTGCAGCAATACCATGTTCAAAATTCTTAGCGGCGTTTACAAAAACACGGGCTTCATCCCATTGGTGTGAGTTCATGAAATTATAAATGGTATTTGTTCCGCCTTCAATAATGATACTGGAAATATGGTGTGTATAGCAATAATCCAACACCTGTTTCACTTTATCGTGCCAGTCAATTTTTACAAATTCTACATTTCCTTTTACTTCTTCTTTCACACAATTAAACACGATGGTTTTGGCATCTGTATTAAACAAATGTAAATTTTCAGGAAACTCCGCATGCCTTGCCATTAATAGCCTTACCGGGTTTTTCCCATTTACCAAGCGTGTCGTTAAAAAAGGATTATCGTTAATCAAAGTATTGTAACCAACTAAAATTCCCTGTTCCTGCGCACGCCATTGGTGAGCCAGTTCTTTGCTTTCAATTCCTGTTATCCAGTTATCTTCCCTGTTTTCAGGAATAGGCCACTGGCTGATAAATCCATCATTGGTTTGCGCCCATTTTAAAATAATATAAGGACGTTTCTTTTCGTAAAAGGTAAAAAACCGTTTGTTCAACGTTTTACATTCTTTATCCAAAACACCCTGAATCACTTCAATACCGGCTTCTTTTAATTTTTGGATACCTTTTCCCGCAACCAATGGGTTAGGATCCAGATTACCAATTACTACTTTTTTAATGCCTTTGCTAATGATAAGATCCGCACAGGGAGGTGTTTTTCCGTGATGTGAACAGGGTTCTAAATTAACGTACAGGGTACATTGTTTCAACAGTTCATCGCTCACCTGCTTAATCGCATTGGGCTCCGCATGCGCATCGCCAAACTGTTCATGGTATCCTTCGGCTACAATTTTATTGTCTGCTACAATAACGCAACCCACCATAGGGTTTGGAGCTACGTTTCCTAATCCCTTTGCTGCCAGTTCCAGGCAACGCTGAATGTATGTTTCTTCTGTATTAATAACGATTGGATTTTATTAGTTAAACACTTCAAAATTTGTACCATCAAAACTGGCAAATACCATTTTAGGATGTGAATCCTGGTGGTAGAGGTTTCCATTTTTATCAATTGCAATTGCTCCGGCAAAACCATCATAAGGCTTTAACTCTGCAAATGTTTTATCAAATGCCTGTTTAACAGACATTCCATCGGTTACGCGTGTCACAATTTTTGTAGCCACAGCAGCACTTACAATATCTTCCCCAACACCTGTGCAACTTACTCCACAAAATGAGTTAGCATAATTACCTGCAGTGGTGGCAGAATCGGAAATGCGTCCGGGTATTTCAAAGCCTTTGCCTCCCGTAGAGGTGGCAGCCGCTATGTTCCCCTTTGCATCCAATGCTACACAACCAACCGTTCCTTTTCCACTGGCGGCTACTTTTTCTTCATATTCTTTTCTGCGTTGTGGAATTTCGGTGCTGAATTTTTCAAAACCATTAGCTCTTGCAAAAGTTGTAGCTCCTGATCCCCCCAAAACACGATCGTCGTACGTAAATAGTTTTTCAGCCACCCGTATAGGGTTTTTCACCTCTTCAATATTAATTACCCCACTAAACCTATTGGTAACACCATCCATTATGGAGGCGCTCATCCTGATTTTGCCATCACTTTGTATTTGTGAACCAATTCCCGCATTAAATAACTCGTCGTTTTCCAACTGCTCTACGGCATACACAATGGTTTCTAAAGCCGTATGTTCTTTTAAATACTCATACGACGTTTTAACGATTCTTTCCAGCGCATCCTGCTTGGCTTTTTTAGTATCGTGAGATTGGGAAGATTCACTGAAAAATCCACCGTGTATGATGAGTTTCATATAGTTAAAGTTAGTAATACAATGATAAGGAATGATTTGGTTTTTACAGAATGTTTGGCTAAAAAAGTTTACTTTTGCCTATGCTAAAATCAATGACGGGCTTTGGAAAAGCCACACAGGAATTTGAGAATAAAACCGTAACTGTTGAAATACGATCTCTTAACAGTAAAAATGTAGACCTTAATTTGCGTCTGTCTTCTGTATACAGAGATAAAGAACACGAATTAAAAAGCGAGATCACCAAGTTACTGGAAAGAGGAAAAATTGATTTGTCTGTTTATGTAGAATCGAAGATACAGGAAACTCCGTTTGAAATTAATACCGACCTGGCAAAAGCTTACTATGCTAAAATTAAACAATTAGCAGCAGAATTAAATGAGCCAACCACCAATTTATTGACGCAGGTTTTAAAAATGCCTGACGTATTAAAATCTGAACGAAAAGAGCCCAATGAACAGGATTGGAAAGATATTTATACTGTAATTTTAAAAGCCATTGATGGATTAAACCGATTCAGGGAAGATGAAGGTAAGTCGATTCAAAAAGACTTTGAAGATCATTTAAATATTATTAATGATTCTCTGGAAAAAATAAAAGCACATGATGCAAGCCGGGTACAAAATATTAAGGATCGCATTAAAAAGAATTTAGAAGAGGTAGTTGGTGCTGATAAAATTGACAATAACCGTTTTGAGCAGGAACTAATTTATTACATTGAAAAACTGGATATCAATGAAGAAAAAGTGCGTTTAAAAACGCATCTCGATTATTTTATAACTACCATGAAAGAGCCTGCCGGTGGACGAAAACTGAACTTTATAGGACAGGAAATTGGCAGGGAAATTAACACCATTGGATCAAAAGCCAATGATGCGGAAATGCAAAAATTAGTGGTGCGAATGAAAGACGAATTAGAAAAAATAAAAGAACAAACCAATAACGTACTCTAATGAATTTATACAAAATTTCCGGATATTTATCTCTTGTTTTTGGGATAGCCTGCTGTATTTTCATTACGTTAGGGGTTATTACCCCAACCCCGATTTATCTTTTAGCTGCGCTGATAAATACATTTCTGGGATTTATTTTTTCGATCGTTAATATTTACCTCAATGCCAAATACGAGATCTCTAAACAAAAATTCGGCCTGGGCTTTGCGGGTTTAATATTATCATCTGTTCCGGTTATTTTTTTAATGGTCATTATTTTCAGACGTTAACATGAATACGATTAAACATTATTTATCGCTGGTAAAATTTAGTCATACTATTTTTGCCCTACCCTTTGCCTGTATAGGCTTTATGTTGGCGATCCAACAAGGTTATGCCTTTTCCACCAAATCGTTTCTTTTGGTATTAGCCTGTATGGCAACTGCCCGTAATTCGGCCATGGCCTTTAACCGTTACATCGACCGGAAATTTGATGCGCTCAATCCGCGTACTGCCATCCGGGAAATTCCTGCAGGAATTATCAATGCTAATAATGCGCTTTATTTTATTATTATTAATTGCGTGTTATTTGTTACGGCAACCTATTTCATCAATACCATCTGTTTTTATCTTTCTCCGGTTGCCTTATTTGTCATTTTATTTTACAGCTATACCAAACGCTTCACCCCTTTATGTCATTTGGTATTAGGTGTTGGCCTGGCGTTGGCACCTATAGGAGCTTATTTAGCGGTAACCGGCCATTTTGCGCTGCTGCCTTTATTATTTTCGTTCACTGTTTTTTGCTGGGTGAGTGGCTTCGATATTATTTACGCTTTACAGGATGAAACCTTTGACAGGGCCCATCAGCTAAACTCTATCCCCGTATTATTAGGTACTAAAGGAGCTTTACGTTTCTCAGAAGTGTTGCATTTTTTTAGTATATGCTTCGTTGTAATAGCGGGCTATTTCGGGCATTTGAATTTTTTATACTGGATTGGTGTCGCCTTTTTTATAGGTCTCATCATTTATCAGCATTCTATTGTAAAACCTAATGACCTGTCGAGGGTTAACTTAGCGTTTGGAACTACCAATGGCATTGCCAGTGTTGTATTTGCTACCTTCACCATTACTTCCTTCTTTATTTAATGAAGGCGTTCCTTTTAAAATACAAGCGTTTTTTTAAAGGAGTGGCTATTCTTGGAATATGCAGTGTGATGTTGTTAATGATCTGCAACTATTGGATCAATACCTCCACAACAGCCCAATTATTTGATGATGCGGCGAAAATCCCTTCCCGTAAAGTTGGTTTAGTATTAGGAGCTTCTAAAAACACCAACCGGGGAACGCACAATTTATATTTTGATTTCCGGATGCAAGCAGCTGCTAAATTATTTAAACTTAAAAAAGTACAGTACTTATTATTGAGTGGAGATAATCATATTAAAGGTTATGACGAACCCTCGGATATGCGGGAAGCTTTATTAGAGCTCGGCATCCCCGATTCGTGCATTATACTGGATTATGCAGGCTTCAGAACTTTAGACAGTGTAGTACGTTGCAATGAAGTGTTTGGCGAAGATTCTATTACCGTTATTTCGCAGGAGTTTCATAACCAACGGGCCTTATTCATTGCTAATAAAAATAACATCCATGCCATTGGTTTTAATGCTGAAGAAGTAAACAGGAACTACTCTTTAAAAACCAGGATTCGCGAATACTTTGCCCGCGTAAAATGTGTCCTGGATATTTATCTTTTACATACGTCTCCAAAATTTTTAGGAAACAAAATAAAGATCGGATAATCGTATGATCAACAATTACCTCATTGCATAAGGCATAAAAAGACATTGCTCCCCAATCCTGAAGGGATTGAACATGAATAAGCCACGGAGCAACCGCAAAGCGGTTGAATAAAACCTCCCTTTTAGCCGGTCTGCTACTCGATGATCAGGTCAAACTTATCTAACAACCCCGGAAGATCCTGAGTAAGAAATTTAGCCTTCCTCACGTTGTTCATCGTTGGATCAATGGAAAAGTGCCTCGCTCGTGTAAAATCGACGCCACTCACGTTTGTATTATTAAAAACAGACTCATACAGATCGCATTCTATCAATTGAATCTTTGAAAGATCGGCCTGAGTAAAATTGATATTATGCATTTTACAGTTTTCAAAAATACTTTTATTCATTTTTTTACTATCAAACGACACATAATCCAGATTACAGTTTTTACAATGGATCTCAAAGGCAAAATCCCTCGCCCGTGAAAAATTAATTCCCAGGAGCTTACAATCGGCAAATGCAATATCCTGTAGCTTACTATTATTGACCTTCATATTGCTCATATTACAATTCCTAAACAGACAATTCACGAAATTAAGTTCCGAAATATCTGTAAAAGTGCAATTCACAAATTCGCAGCTCTCGTAATCATCACGGTCGTTTCTGCTCTCCGAAAAATTAACGGCTGTAATGGTTTCCCTGTATTTTTTAATGGCTTTCATGTAGTGAAATAATATGCTGTATAATAATTAGGTCTGTTTTAGTGCTTCTGCCATAAAACAAAAAAACCATCTGTTATACAAATGGTTTTTAATTTTTTTATGAAACACATCACTAGTGATGAGCTTCTTCTTTATGCTCTTCGTTAGCAGTAGCTTCAGCAGCATGGTGTCCATGGTGTGCTTTCAGTTCTTCCTGTTGGTGAATTAAAATCGGATCAATTCTGGTACGGTTCACTGCTTCTCCGCTATATACACCTTCATCTAAAATAATGAAGATCCCATAACTCATAAAGATAGCATAAGGCAATAAGATAACGTATTTGAAAAATTTAACTTCATGTCCTAAGTGCATGAATTCAAGAACGATGTATCCTGCTTTTAAAAGTGTTAAGCCTATGAATAAGAATTTAAGCCAAGTTGCGCCTGACCAACCTTGTCCGGGGGCTAATGAACCAATTACTAATTCGAAAATAGTAATGGCAAGCATGATCCAAAACACTCTCCAAAGTTTGCGGCGAATTGTTTTACCTTCTTCGTTGCTGTGGTGCGCCATGTGTTCGTATGAAGGATAATCATCGTGAAATTCTGACATAATAATAGTTATAAGTGATTAATAAATAAGGATTGATTAGTTTGATTAATATTACAATAGATAGAAGAAGGTAAATACGAATACCCACACTAAATCCACGAAATGCCAGTATAAACCAACTTTTTCGATCATCTCATAATGGCCTCTTCTCTCATAGGTTCCTTTTAATACATTTAAGAAAATGATAAGGTTAATACATACTCCCGAAAATACGTGGAACCCATGGAATCCTGTAATAAAGAAGAAATAGTTGGCAAACTGAGGTACACCGTATTCGTTAACCGTCATATTAGCTCCATGAACTATTTTTTCTACATAGGTACCGGTTTCCATATCCCAAACATGGCGTAAAGCACCTCCAGCAGTTCCATGAATGAAGTGATACCACTCCCAAGCCTGTGAACCAACGAATGTAGCTCCACCAACAATGGTCCAGAACATCCATGTAATTACTTTCTTTTTATCGTTTCTGTGTCCTGCTTCAACGGCTAATACCATTGTAACAGACGACATAATTAAAATAAAGGTCATTAAACCTACATAAGCCAAAGGCAAATGTCTTTCTATAAAAGGAAAATGCGTAAACACATTTTCAGCTTTTGGCCACACATCCGCATATTTGTGACGGATAAAACCGTAAGATACTAATAGACCGCCAAAGGTTAGGGCATCTGATACAAGGAAAAACCACATCATCATTTTTCCGTAACTTACACGGAATGGTGACTGACCGCCGCCCCAGGCTTCTTTTGAATTGATTTCTGTACTGTGAGACATAATTAAAATTTATGTTTTAACTGTTTTTATGAAATTATGGTGCAAGTTTAACGAATATAATACAAAAATAAAAACAAATACACCCACAAAATATCAAGAAAGTGCCAATAAATGGAAGTTAGTTCCAAACCCAGCGTATTTCCTGCGGTATACTTGCCTCTCATACTATTTATAAGCGTTACAAATAAGCAAATTAAGCCCCCAAATAAATGGGCAAGGTGCAATCCGGTTAATACATATAAAAAAGAACCTGCCGCATTGGAATATTTTCCGGCAAATACAATGTTTTTAGCGGTTAATTCTTCCCATCCTGCAACCTGAGCAAAAGTAAATGCCACACCTAAAATAAACGTTAATAAAACACCCGCTATAACCCCTCCTTTATTACTTTTTTTAGCCATTTGAAGTGCCATAAATAAGGTAATACTACTGGCCACAATTAACGCTGTGCTTAAAAAGAAAGCGTTAGGTAAATTAAATAATAACCAGTTTCCATTGTCAGCCCTTACTACATAAGCACTTGTTAAGCCTGCAAATAGCATCACAATGCTTACAATGCCTATCCATAATAAGGGTTTGGATGCCTTACGTTGCGCTGCTTTCAGCTCTTGTTTGTAAGTGGGGCTTGGTTTAATATTTTCTTCCATAATTAGAGTTTTGTCATTAATGCCAATTGCACTAAGGGTAAATAAATAAATGATCCGAACATCAGTTTTCGGGCTGCTTCTATGGTGCCTGTTCTGTATAAATTATATGCCTGAAACGAGAATAAAAAACCCATACAACTCACAACGGTAGCCGACATCCAGCCTGTATAGCCAAACACATAAGGCGTTAAGGCTATAGGGAATAATGACAGGGTGTAAATTAAGATCTGTGAACGTGTGCTTTTATCTCTTCCACCTTTGGATGGCAACATAAAGAATCCTGCTTTTTGGTAATCATCATGGCTAACCCAGGCGATGGCCCAAAAATGAGGAAACTGCCAGAAAAACTGGATAAAGAATAAAAGTAAAGCGAAAAAAGTAATATGTCCGAAACCTTCGGTAGCAGCTACAGCTCCTATTAATGTGGGGAAAGCTCCCGGAAAAGCCCCTACAAATACCGAAAAAGGAGTCGTGCGTTTTAACGGCGTATACACCAATGCATACAGTACAATAGATACAAAACCAACAATACCACTCAAAGGGTTTGTAAATACCCATAATAAAATGGTGCCGGCAATACCGCTTACCGAACAAAATACCATTGCTTCCGTAGTGCTCAAATTGCCTGTTGGCAAAGGCCTCAGGCGGGTACGGTTCATTAATTTATCAAGGTCTTTTTCTATGATTTGGTTAAAGCCGTTCGCTGCAGAAGTAACTAAAAAACCTCCTACGCAAATAGCCATAATTTGCTGCCATTTATATGTTTCAGCAACGGTAAAATAAGTAACAATAGCCGAAAACACTACTAACGCCGACAAAGTAAATTTAGTAAGTTTAAAAAGCGACTGCAGTTTACTATAGGAAATAGTTTCGGGTTCAGTGATATGTTGTGCGGTTTGCAAAGCGAGAGCAAATTTAGGAATTAAACCCTTGCTAAAAAATATTTTTAGACGGATCCCTTTCCCCTTGTTAATAAGTAGCGGGATTACGACCGTTAAAATCACAAAATCAGGGTTTTGGATCAGGCTTTCACTACAATTAATTGTAATTTTGGTAGATCGATTTATTCTTTATGCGAAAAATAGCCTTATGTTTTCTTGCTGCCATTTTAATATGTCTAGGGCCTCTCGCTTTAAAAAAAGTAACGCATACACCCAAACATCTTGAACGAGCCGCCTACTTTTGGAAAACATCTTTATACGAAGAGGATATTACGCTTTTAAAAAAACGCAATATTCATAAGCTTTATGTCA
Organism: Bacteroidia bacterium; assembly: GCA_963422675.2. Taxonomy (GTDB): domain Bacteria; phylum Bacteroidota; class Bacteroidia; order B-17B0; family Aurantibacillaceae; genus UBA4416. The sequence continues at coordinate 288,754 of CAXVYS010000009.1, read as the reverse complement.
AGATCATGGATATTAGCTGGAACCCTGTATACAAAGCTTATCCAGCCACTACCACAGAACTATTTAAAAGCATTACTGAAGGAATAGAAGTAGTACCCGTGGTATTCATTACCAATGAAACAATGAAAAATTGTACGGAACAGGACATTGATGTTTTAGCTGAAAAGCTTCTCTTAAAGGCTGCTAAACTGGTAGAAAAATTTGAAACCATTAAAGAACTACAAATTGATTGCGACTGGACCTCTTCTACAAAAAACAACTATTTTAAACTCCTTTCCAGGCTGAAAGCAGCTTCCGGAAGCAGACTCATTTCAGCCACCATTAGGTTATACCAATATAAACACAGATCCAAAACCGGTGTCCCACCTGTAGACAGAGGCATGTTAATGCTATATAATATGGGACAAATAAATAATTACAACGAACACAATTCCATCTTTAATGAAACAGAAGCCTGGAAGTATTTACAGGGAACCGATGCCTATGATCTCCCCCTGGATATGGCTTTACCTGCTTTTGACTGGGCTATTGTTTTTGAACAGAAAAAATTCTCGCATATCATTCATCATTTCACCAGGCAAATGGCCGATACCTGTTCTTTTTTAGTAAAAAACCCCAATGGTTATTATAAGATGACTGCCGATTACTGGAGTGATGGGCTGGAAAGTACATTATACTACGGTAATGAAATACGTATAGAAGACATCACACAACGCGATTTGTTAAACGCCGCTACTATCGCTGAAAAAGCAGCCAATACCGATCATTTTACTGTATCGGTTTTCGAAATTAATTCACACTCATTTAATCAATTGGATTCTACCGTTTATGAAAAAGTATTGGATCGTATTAAATAGTTTACTGTTTCTACTCTTGCCCTGTAACCATGTAAACGGGTGCGGCTGGAATATGTCGCCGGAAGAATACCGTTTTTTTCTTTTACAGCCCGATATTACAAACAGCAATGGTCTGGGTCCGTTTTTTTATTCTCCGGAAATATATAATGCCTACTATCCGGGAGATGACCGGATGATAGAGGTGAACGCCAAAGAATGGAAAGCTCATACTCATTACAAAGGTTCCTGGAAAGAAATTGCAGAGGTGATCTATACTCTATCCACCGAAGACTATTTGAATAAACTGGATAGCCTTAAAAAGAAACACCCGTTTATCTCACACTTATCTAAAAAGTATAAACCGGAATTAGAATACCTGACCTATGCCCGCAAATGTGAGTTAATGATTAACAACACAGATCCCTGGAGGTTAAACAATGATTATGGGGCTGATACCACTTTGGTTTCCGCGTGTGCTACTGAAGGATTAAAACTATATAACACATCAGGCAATGAGTTCTTAAAGCTTCGCACAGCTTACCAGTTACTAAAATTAAGTTTTTATCATCCCGGGTTTAGCGAAGAACTTGATGCCATTTATGAAACAAAAATAAAACCACTCTCTATTCAGTCATGGATAAAAGCATCGGCTTTCTTTTATACAATCCAAAACGATCAGTATAAACTGAGCCTTTGCTTTGACAGAAGCATCGACAAGCGTTTCAGATGCGTTCAACTATTTGACAGAAAAAATATTCAACGCATTTTACCTTTTGCAAAATCGAATCATGAAAAAGCAGTGATGTGGGTGATGTATGAATTACAAAATGCAACACGGTCCCTATCCGGTATTGAAAAAATTTATAACCTCGATCCAAATAACAAAGACCTGCCCATGCTCTTAAGCAGGGAAATCAATAAAGTAGAAGATTGGTTAATGACACCTCAACTCACCGGCCAAAGTGCGTCAATACTGGCTTATAGCTGGGATAATGAACAAACTGAAATCCTGAAACGGAGGCGTTTATCTGATAAAAATTACGTGCATGCACTCTATATATTTATGTGCAAAGTGATTCGTGAGAAAAAACAGGATGACCCGGCACTTTGGAATGTGCTCGCATCTTACCTCTGTATTTTAGATGGGAACTTCAAGGAAGCGGGTAATCATTTAACGGAAGCCAATACATTTAAGCAAACCGATAAAGTAACGTTTCAGGTAAAATTAAATCAATTGCTCCTTAACCTGAATAGCGCTCAAACACTGTCTCCTGAACTAGAAAAACAGATTCTTGGTTTTTGTGATTTCAGCAACCGGCATCCTGATATATTTTACAAACAGGATATCATGATCAATCAACTCTATCTCTATATAGGGAAACACCTCATCCACCATAAGGATGTGGCAAAAGGCATTTTCTTTTTGAGTAAAACCAACCGCGTAATAGGAACTATTAGTTACTGGACTTATAAAACATTTTTAATTGAAATGCTGGAGCATGCCAAAGCAAAAGATTATGATGAAATGCTTACGATCATTGATAAAAAAAATAAAACACCCTTTGAAAAATTCTTAACTACCCGAAAAGTAACCCGTTCGGATTATTATGATTCCTATTATTATGAAGATTATTCAACCGTCAGTGACACTGCTGCCATTGATAAAAACAAAGTATTAGATTATAAAAGCATGTACTATGTTCAGCAGGATCTGCTGGATAGTGCTTTGCTTACCGTTAATCAAATTCCCTCATCCTATTGGAAAAGCAGCCCCTACGATTTATTTCAATGCTTTCCGTTTTCTATTACTGCGAGCCTCGACCATCAGAGTAATCATGATTTTTACATTTACAATAAGCGTCAGTATTTACAACGCATGTGTGATATAAAAATACTTATCAAAAATAACATTGGTGATATTGCAAAACATTATTATGTGTTGGCAAACGGTTACTTTAATATGAGTTACCATGGTAATTTCTGGATCATGAATATGCCATATAAGCTCTGTGATGAAGTGAGTAATAATTATTATGATATACAGATTACCAATAAATTATTGGCAAACAATTATTATGGCTGCCAGCTGGCCCAGGAAAATTACTTAAATGCCATGCGCTTGAGTACAGACACAGCTTTTGGGGCCTTATGTGCCGCCAGAGCAAGTGTATGCAACATTCATTTACAGGAAATAAACTGGCGGGCAAATAATATCTATAATGAAAAAGACTATAGCTGGACAAAAGAGTTTAAACCAACCTACAGTGTCTTCGAAAACCTTTTTGTGAATCAATTTAAAATTAAAGACTATTACCAGGACTTTGTATCTAATTGCTACAACTATGAACATACAAAAAGTAACTATTATTAATTTTATATAGGCTATAACAAAGTATATTTGTTTTAAATTCAAAACCCACTCATATGAAAAAATTATTTATAATAGCATTAGCAGCCGTTACCATGGCATTTACTACTTCAGGAACAAAAAGCCTGCACGAGTTTAAAGTGAAAACCCTCGAAGGAAAAGAGTTTAATTTTGCTGATTTGAAAGGCAAAAAAGTATTAATTGTAAACACGGCATCCGAATGTGGGTATACCCCTCAGTATAAGGATTTACAGGCCTTGTATGAAAAATACAGTTCCATGAATTTTGTAATCATTGGATTTCCCTGCAATGATTTTGGAGGACAAGAACCAGGTACCGGCACAGAGATCAAAGCATTTTGCACTAAAAACTATGGCGTTACATTTCCTATGATGGAAAAAATAAGTATTGCTACAAGTCCTGTTTACAAATGGTTAACCTCCAAAGCAGAAAACGGTGTATTGGATGCTACCGTAAAATGGAATTTTAATAAATTTTTAATTGATGAAAAAGGACAACTTGTAAAATATTTACCATCTTCGGTAAAACCTATGGATACAGAGATTACCAACTGGATAGAAGGAAAATAAAAAATACCAAAACGAAAAAAGAGGAATAACCCGGGTTATTCCTCTTTTTTTATATCCTGAATTTAAGTTCTGTTTAGTTTACCACTTCTATTCTATTAACCAGGTAAGGCGTATCACCCTGCCAGAAAAAATTCTTTATCACCTCATTGTAATATAGTCTTACATGCTTACCCTGAGTGCGAATAGCCTTATTATAAACGGCTGTATCATGTCTTGGTATAGAAAACTTCCAGATACGGTTAGGCATAATGGTTCCATCTCCTTCCGAAATACCTCCTAGATTTAATTCACCTTCGTAGGTTTTAAAGACAACACCTCTTTGAGAAGCTTTAATAATAACACCCGTTCTTGCACCGGTGGAGTAAGAAATACCACAGATAAACACAACTGCAATACATGAAAGAATGATAATGAACAAAGAAGCTAAAATTCTTTTTTTCCATTTACTCTTTATAGGAGTGATGCCCTTTTCTGCTAAATGATCCATATTACAAATGTACCTATTTTTTTATTGCCAGTTCTTCGGCTCTTTGTTTTGCTTTGTTAATCGCTTTAACAATTGTGTCGTGCATATGGTCTTCTTTAAACGTTTGAAGCGCAGCTTCGGTTGTTCCTCCTTTAGAGGCTACAGAAGTAATATAGTCTTCCAGTGTTTTTTGCCCGTTGTTAATGAGGTGAAACGACCCAAGCATAGTTTGCTTGGCCAAAATAGACGCAACATGCTCATCTAAGCCCAAACTGATTCCTGCATCTACCAGCGCTTTCATAAAATAGAAAAAGTAAGCCGGACCACTGCCACTCAGGGCTGTTACCGCATTTAACTGCTGCTCTTCTTTTAAATAAAGCGTCCTTCCGGTGGTAGATAATAAATTTTCTACCAGCATTAATTGGTCGTGCGAAAGATCTTTGGAGGAAGTGAAGGCTGTCATACCCATACTTATTTCAACCGGTAAATTAGGCATGGCCCTTACAATAAATGTATGCTCCAGTTCCGACTGAATAAAAGAGATTTCTGTTCCAGCCATAATAGAAAGAACCACGCTGTTTTTACTAATGACCTCTTTTAATTCGGGAGCCAGCAATTTAAAATCCTGCGGTTTAACTGCCAGAATAATAATGTTACACTCTTTGATCAAAGCATTGTTGATCGTTACTACTTTCCCAATATTTAATTCAGAAAGTACTTTTTGTCTTTCCTCATTTTTTTCAACCAGTAACAGGTTTTCTTTAACGGCGATTTTATATCTTAAAAAGGAATTGGCATAGATGAGGCCCATATTACCGCATCCTATAATGGCTATTTTATTCATAATTTATGTAGTTGATGTTCATATTCTTCGAACGTTATTATTTCTGCTGTGTTGCCAATATCGTTGAGCAGATCGGCAATTAAATTGCGATCGGGTAAAATTTTAGCAATGGTAGTGCTTATCAGTTTCTTTTTACCGATAAAACTGATCTCCTCAAACTCATGATCGCTCATGATTTTAAAAAAATGCTTATTGTTTTTATATTTCCTGTATTGCGGGAATGGATGATTCTTTGGCATAACACTATTTTTTTAATTACTAATTCTTATAAAAAAACAACGCCCTGCAAACTTGCAAGGCGTTGGTAAATTCTTATTGAATTTCCTGCGGTATCTGTTGCGGCCTTTGCTGTTGTTCTTCCATGAGTTCATCCATGGGGACAATAGCCGTTAAGCGCGTCATTAATTGTTTAGAATAGGCATCCTGTTTAAATTGTTCGGATAACATTACCAAACGGCGCATAATTTCTTTAGCCTGCCCTATTTCTCTTCCGAAAGAAGCGCGGTGTAAAGGTTTCTGGCTCATATATACTTTCAGGTCGTTTGCATAAATATCAAATAACTGTGTAGATAATTCCGTTGCTTTTTTCATATTACCTACCTGGTAGTAACCGGCAATAATAGTGTAAAGGGTTGATTCATACGGCACATTTTCATCAGGAATTTTTGCAAGGCACATATCAAGCACTTTCTCTGCTTTTTGTTTTTGCCCTTTATTAATTAAAGCTCCTGCTAATGTTGCCATTTGCATTCGGATGTTAGATGCCATACGCTTACAATTTTCATCAAGGTTCACGTCTTTTTTATCAAGCCCACCCCACACAAATTTATTCATGAGGTTATCATACATAATATCTGTACTTACTCTTCCGCCTTGCGACATTTCCGCTTCTGTATTTTTAATAGGCGTTAAACGGTAAGCTAATCCTTCCAGCTGGAAATAATCTTCCATACCCAAATACGCTTCGGCACCTGTAGTTACAGCAAAGTAAATAGGGCGTTTCCAGTTATTATGGGCAATAAGATCCAATACCATTAAATCGGCTTTGGTTAAATACGAACGGTTAATTGTCCATTTAATATTTTTAGCCAAACGTGCTGTATCTTTTACAGTAATTACTTTTTCACGCATCACAGATGCTGAGTCTACCGGTATATAGAATGATTTGGTTGGCAAATAATCCAATGGTTTACCATATCCTTCATATTTATTGGCAATGTCATCCGATTCTACAAACTTAATGGCTTCTTTTAAGTTCATTGCTCCGGTTCCTTTATCCATAATATACACCACATCCCGTGTTCCCTGTACATATTTTTCGGCAGGGATAGTAAATGGCACAGGAGCTGATTCGTAAGCTGCACGGCGCGTTTGATTAATATACCAGTCGGTTTGTAATAAACTTAAATTCACAACACGCACATCGGTTCTTATTCCTTCTACCTCCTGAGCATACCATAAAGGGAATGTGTCGTTATCTCCATTGGTAAATAAGATGGCATTAGGGGCGCATGAATTAAGGTAATTCACTGCAAAATCGCGGCTCATGGTTCTTTTAGAACGGTTATGATCGTCCCAACCCTGTGCTCCCATTAATGTAGGAATAATCAATCCTATTAAAATAGCAATCACCACTGCACTTTTTCCGTTATTTTTTCTGCTCAGCAAATCAAAAATAAATAATACCCCAAAGCCTATCCATATGGCAAAGGCATAAAAGGACGCTACATAGGCATAATCACGCTCACGTGGCTGGTAAGGGTATTGATTTAAATAAAATACTACGGCAAATCCATTTAATAAAAACAACAGGGAAACTACCCACATATCTGCTTTTTGTTTCTTGTATTGAAACGCAAAACCTAAAATTCCTAATAAGAACGGTAATGCAAAGAAAGAGTTATTGGCTTTGTTGTTAGCTGCCTGGTGCGGAACCAGAGAGGTATCTGAATCCAGGAGAGAATCATCCAACCCTTTGATCCCCGTTTTCCAGTTCCCTTCTAAAGGATTCCCGTTAAGACCCTGGATATCATTTTGACGACCAATAAAGTTCCATGCAAAGTAACGCAGGTACATGTATTGAACCTGGTAGCTCATAAAATATTTCATATTAGCAACAAACGTTGGGATCTGGATTTCTTCCATTTGTCCGGTTTGGTCATTGGTTTTCATTTTGGTTCTGTGATGTTTTTGCACATCACCCCAATACCTATAAGCCGCTTCGTGGTTACTCTGTTGGCTCCACATCCTTGGGAAAATTGTGGTATATTCTTCTTCATAAGCCGGAATCGATTTTTTACGATCGTCGGTTATTTTATATTTTTTAGTTTTTTCGTCTTTTGCATATACCGGCTCACCATCCCCAAAGTATTGATTAGAGCGGGTTGGTGCGTTGTAGTACTGACCTTTTACTAATGGCCAATCGCCATACTGCTCACGGTTAAGGTAAGATAACATGGTAATCGCATTTTCCGGATCATTTTCATCCATGGGGGTATTTGCCTGTGAACGGATAATTAAAATAAAGAAAGAAGAATAACCAATGATTAAAGTGGTAAAACTTATTAAAATAACGTTTAAGGTATTGATGGTTTTGGTTTTAAGGTAATGGATTCCATAAAGCAACCCGCCTAATACTAATACTCGGGTAAACATTCCTGACCCTGAATAAGCTGAAATAACCGCGATAAAAGCAAAAATGATTCCTGTATAAAACCCAATTTTATAAAATATCTCTTTTTTGTTAACGGTATATGTAATTAAAGTTCCTAAAGAGGTAAACAACAATAAAAAGTAAAAGATAGACCCTATGTTAAAGCCCATTCCCATTTTGTTAACGAAGAAAATCTCATAATCGGCCGCAAATTTTACAATTTTCGGGATCATGATGTTTTGGATCCCACCCAATAATAACAAGGATATAAGGCCAGTATAAATAAATGTTTTCCAATCGAATTTGTATTTTTTGAAATAATAAATAAAACAAATCGCCGGAATAACCAATAAGTTTAATAAATGGACCCCGATGGATAAACCCATTAAATAGGCAATAAGAACCAACCAACGCATAGCTCCTGTAGGATTAACCGTATCTTCTTCTTCCCATTTTAAAATGGCCCAGAAAACAACCGCTGTAAAGCAGGAAGACATGGCATACACCTCACCTTCAACTGCCGAAAACCAAAATGAATCGGAAAATGCATACGCTAAACCACCCACAATACCTGCACCCAATACAGCCCATTGTTTCGCAGAAGTAAATTCTTCATTTGGTTTCAATACCATCCTGATACTCAAACGGGTAATACTCCAGAATAAAAATAAAATAGTGAAAGAACTACACAAAGCAGACATAATATTGATCATTTTACCGGCCAAAGCAGGATCACCACCCGCAAGTAAAGCGAAAAAACGTCCCACCAATAAAAAGAAAGGTGCTCCCGGAGGATGCCCTACCTCTAGCTTGTAGGCACAGGCAATGTATTCTCCACAATCCCAAAAACTGGCCGTAGGCTCAATGGTTGCGCAATACGTAAAAGTGGCAATAGCAAATACCAGCCAGCCAATAATGTTGTTGAGTTTCTTAAATTGCATAATCAATTTTTATAATTCGGATGAAATGCGAATTTAACTAAAAAAGAGAGCCGAAGCCTCCGAATTTTTTTTTTTATCATTTTTTTGTAAATCAATATTATTTAGTATTTTTGTCGCCCGAACTTTTAATTAAGTTTAATTGTCTGATGGTGTAACTGGCAACACGACTGATTTTGGTTCAGTAGAGTCTAGGTTCGAGCCCTAGTCAGACAACAAAAAAGCCCCTTAAAATTCAATTTTTAAGGGGCTTTTTGTTTAGACACTGATTGCTAATCTTAAATCAGGTAATTTTAATAAATCTTTGATTTACAATACACATGGTTGGAATTTGATACTTTGTAAGTGATCACATTCCTGTATAATTCAAATTGATCAACACTCACATTGGTAATTAATACAGATTGCCCATTATAAAATGCTTTTAACCTGCCTTGCTGATCAAGGTAAACAAGTGTATTAAAATCGATGCGATAATTTGTGGGAATATAATTTTCAAGTGTAAAAATAGTGCCTTTATAAAATACTTTAAAACGGTTTGCTTCATTATATACCAGGAGACTATCTTCCACTTTATAAAATACCGGGGCAAAAGAACTGATCGTTTTTATTTCACCGTCATAAAACACTTTTAATTGTTCATTATTATCAACGTATGCCACCATATCATCCCCTGCAACAAAAGATTTTGGTTGAAATGTTTCGAGATCATAGGTAAGCCCATTGTAAAATGCTTTAAAATTATAGGTATCGTCATAGTAGGCCACTATGTTTTTTCCTGCCTCATAAGGCAAAGGCCTGTTGCTCGTTTTTACCTTAATGATTTCTCCTCTATAAAATAGTTTAAACTGATCCAGGTAATTTACATATGCAAAAATATTATCTCCTGTCTTAAAGTTCTTAACCGGGGGCTCCAACATATCATTTTCAAGCAGAATGATCTCACCTCTATAATACACTTTAAAAGATTTAGCCTGCGAATCATAAAACGCCACTAAGCTATCGCCGGTGCTATAAGACTCGGCAAAATTAGTGAGCTTTACTGTTTTTCCACTATCAAATACTTTAAGTGCCTGGTTTGTGGAATAGCTTACTAAATAATCTGAAGCAAGGTATTTTGAAACAAGGCCATCGGCCAAAGTGGTGACCTCGCCTTTGTAAACTACTTTTAAATTGCTACTGTTATCAATATAGGCAATAGCGTTACCACCCACCTTAAATGATTGAACAGGCAGGTATTCCGCTTGTGTAATTTTTCCATCATCAAAGACAAAAAAATAGTTTTTATAGTCAGAATAAACGCCCAGGTTCTGGGCATTTAATGTGGTTAAGGGAACCATAAAACCTATTATTGAAAAAAAAATTAGTTGCTTCATATTTCTCTGTTTTTTATCCCGGCGAAACGATCATTCATCTCAAAAAATGATACAGGCACTTAAACGTGTCTTCCCCCTAAATATTGTTCAATCTCTGAAAGCACTGAATGAAAAAGTAATCCTTGCAAGTAATTGTATAGCAATATATGTAAAACCAGAACGTGCAAAAAACACGTCCTATTAATGATTATCGCCTAAAAATAATGCTGATTGTATATTAACCGGGGTTCTCTAGTCTAGTCTTATCACAAGCTTTTCGGTAGCATAAAAACTGTTATCCAGTTTTACTTTTACCAGGTACATCCCGTTACTGAGTTCTGAAACATCCAGGGTAAGCAGGGATTCACTGATTGTTTTTGATATTACCAGCTTACCTGTGGCATCATATACCTCAACCGTTTTATTGATAATAGATGGATTAAAATCAATCATCAAAAACTGACTGGCCGGATTAGGATACAGTTTAACCGCTCCTTTGGATAACTCCTCAATACCAACACAGGGTTGTACAACCACAAATGTGTTCACCGTACTTGAACAACCACCTGACATACCAGTAACTGTATACAGGGTAGATACTGTAGGTGTTATAGAAATCGTTGGACTTACAGAGCCTGTACTCCATGAATAAGTAGTTGCGCCACTCACTGTTAAAACCCCCGATTCGCCTGTACAAATGGTTTCGGAAGTAACACTAAGACTTGGTTGTGGAACCACCGTAACGGTATTGGTTACAAGTGCTCCCGGGCCAAAGACATTGGATGCCACTAAACCAACGGTATAAGTGCCGGTGGTATAATAGGTTGCCACTACATGTTGGTTGTTAGAGGTCGCCGGCAGTGCTCCCGTTAATGTCCAGTTCCAATTGGTGGGTGCATTGGTTGTATTATCTGTAAACGTAATAGGCTGCCCAATGCAGACTGTATTAGAAACCATTGAAAAATTAGAAGCCGGGGGATTATTGGTAATTGCATCATTGCGGGTATACCAAATGGGTGATGTCCAAACAATGTCACCATCGGCTTGTGTGATCTTTAAATAATAATAGTAAGTACTGTTATTGGCAATGGTATGTGCATATGATAAGGTAGCCGTGTTTGTTACCGTAGTTAATACAGTAGCATTAACGCCACTTCCCGGCACTCCATAATAAACGGCAATGGAAGAAACCGTTTCGGAAACATCCGGATCAGTAATGACCGCGGTAATAACAGGTGTACCGGTATGAGTAATGATGCTTCCCATTGGTTGGTTAAATACAGAAAAATCTACTTTTACATTCCAGTCATCTGAACTATAAAACCGCATTTTACGAATGGCATCTAAAACATCTATCTGTGTTAAAGCCGTTGCCAACACTACTAAACGGCCATCTGTTTGACGGCCAAATACAGAATTATGCGTATCATGATCTAAACCCACACCTAAATGATAGCCTCTTTTTAAAGCATCGTTATACCTGGCAATAAAATTACTGGTTGAAGGATTTGAATAACTGGTATTTGTTGAGAATGCAGGACCGCTTCGTGCAGCCATACCTACAATGGCATTATCTGCACTGATGGTTACCGTGCTTGTAAATAAATTGCTGTAATCAGACGACTGCGGATGTGCCAGGTAAGCAAACGATCCGGGTTTTTCATTTATTTTTTTCCATAAAGAGGCGTAATCATCCTGCGCCACATACACATCATAATCATGGTTATCCCATCCCATCAAAGAATCATAACCATATACAATCACATGTCCTCCACCCGAAATAACACCCCACTCCATGCCATACAATGCCACAAAAGAACCATCTATGTTAGCGGTATTAGCATCAGCAATTCCTCTGTGGAAATTGATGGGATTTGTCATTCCTGCACTAAAATGGTTATGCTCCGAAATTCCATAAAAATCAATATGTTGCGACGCTTTAGCATAATTAAAATCCTGCAAAGGTTTGGTTATGGAAGAAGTACTACTATCCTGATTTCCGTCAGAATAAGACGTATGCGCATGAATATTACCGAAATAATAATTAAGCGTTTGAGCTTTTAGGCTTATTGCAAAAGTTCCAATAAATAAAAGAAGCGTGAGAGATGTTTTAAGCATGGTACGAAAAGTTGATATATAAATTGCTTATATAAAGATAAGACTTAATTAGCCTTTTTTTCACTTTACAGAAAAAAACTAATTTTATTGAAAAGATCGATACGGCTGAATAATACGTACAGTTGAACTGATATTTATTTTCGGATTATTTTAACATATCACATAAAAAAGAAATTGTTATCACAAGAATTGATCACTTCTTTTAAAAAATTATGCCATTAATTTTAACCGTTCACTCAGCTTTTCCTGGATCAACACCTGCACCGGACGATTCTCAATTTTGCTTTCCAGCCATGAAATAATGTCGAAATACAAAAAGGCCCGCTTTTCAAATTTATTATTTCGTAACGATTCCATTTGATTTTTAAGAAGCATAAATCGTTTCTGTACGTTCCTGATCTCACTTTCCATTAATAAACTTTTCAGGAAATCCAGAATGTATTTCTGGTATAAAGTAAGATCACCTTTCTTGGTAAAATAACGGTAGGTTGATTTAATATAGGATTCCACCAGGTCGTCATTACCCAACTCAAAATGACAGATCAGCGAAAGAATTCGGCCGAAGGAATGCAAATCTTCCCGCAATTCGATCTGTCGCTCATTGGTAACTTTATTTAACCAGGTTAATCCTGTTCTGTAATTTCCGCTTCCAAAATACAGGCAGGCAATTTTATAGTATAACAGTAAAATAGAATGCTTATCGAGCTTGGTTACAAATTTATTAAGTTCATTTTCCAAAGCGGCTACAATGCGGGTTCCCGACTTAAATTCCCCCAGCATAAAATGGCGGTTGATCTCATGAATATAAATGGCTTTAAATAAATTAAGGTTCAGGTTTTCGGTTAAAATAATTTTCTTTTCACGCTTAATGGCCACTAAACGTTTAAGTGTTTCAGAAAACTCGTTGTACTTGTAAAGCTTATTCTGCACGGCGAGCAAGCTATTTAAGGCTTTAATGTACATCTCCGGTTTTAAGGGAATCATCTCCGGCTGCTCTTCAAATAAGTTTACCCATTTATTCGCATAAAGGTAGCCGCGCTTAAAATCCTGGATAAAAAAGTAAAACCCTACATAAGATTTATAGAGGTATAATTTTTCCTGGAACGAGAGGTTTTTTATATAATACCTTGGCAAGCTGGCATTGAAAAATTCCGTTACTTTTTCAAGATCATATTTGTTCCTGACAAAACCTGATTTATTATAATAAGAATCGAGTTTAATGGAAAGGTTAGAAAACAAATTAATATTTGTGATACTCTCTGTTACTTTTATAGTTTCATTAATAATCTGGTTGACACGCTCTTCATTACCGGCATCAAGGGTTTTAGAGATAACCAGTTTTTCAAGCTCCAGTATTTCCAGCAAAAAAACAGACTGATCATTTCTGATGGCCATACGTTTGGCTTTATCAATCATCTTCACGCATTCTTTGTACAAACATTTACTATACAGCAACCGCGAGTAATCAATCAGCTCCATAATTTTGATACTGCTCAGGCTATTACTGTTGCAAAGTCTTAAACTTTTTAATAATTGAAAATATAAATGTGTTTTAAGATTCGGTAATTGTTTTGGGCTCAGGCTTTTTTCGCGAGCCATAATTTTATCTTCACTATACTCTTTTTGTTTCTCAATGGCATCGAACAGAATAATGAACTTTTTATCCTCCATATCCCCTAAACGGGAAACATATAATTTAAAAAACCGTTTTTCACCCTTGGATAAGGCCTTTATGAGGTTGAATAATTGGTCTGATTTTACGTTAGACATCGTATTATTAAAAATTAAAAACTCCTTATTTATAAGGATATATAACAAATTTATGAAATAATATTATCATTTGGGTGTTGTATTGTAATTTTATTTTAGTTCACGACTATACACTTCCTCAAATACATTTGTATAAGCTAATTAATTGCATTTATACAAATGAAAACAACAGCAGCCATTACAGGCGTAGCCGCCTACACTCCCGATTACATCCTGGATAACAAAGAACTTGAAAAAATGGTTAACACCAACGATGAGTGGATTATGAGTCGTTGTGGGGTGAGCGAACGCCGTATTTTAAAAGATCCGGATAAGGCAACAGCCTTTATGGCGGCAGAAGCAGCTAAAAAATTACTTGAGAAAAAAGGAATTTCTCCTTTGGATATTGAGTTGATTATTGTTGCTACTGTAACACCCGATCATCAATACCCCGCAACCGCTAATATTGTAGCAGATATGATAGGCGCTACCAATGCCTGGGGCTTTGATATCCAGGCCGCCTGCTCCAGTTTTATATATGCTTTAACAGCTGCCACCAAATTTATTGAAACAGGTGCTCACAAAAAAGTACTGGTAATTGGTGCGGATAAAATGAGCAGTATCGTTGATTATACCGATCGTAAGACTTCTATTTTGTTTGGAGATGCGGCAGGAGCCGTTTTACTGGAACCTACTACCGATGGAACAGGCATTTTAGATAGCCGTATGTACTCCGACGGAAGCGGAAAAAAATATTTATACCAACCTGCAGGAGGCAGTTTAATACCTGCTTCCATTGAAACCGTTACCAACAAACAACATTTTGTGGAAATGGACGGGCAGGCTGTTTTTAAAATAGCAGTGATCAAAATGGCTGATGTAGCCGCTGAAATGATGGAACGCAACCATCTAAAAGCGGAAGACGTGGCCTTTTTGGTTCCTCACCAAGCCAATAAACGTATTATTGAAGCTACAGCAAACCGTATGGGCATTAGCATGGATAAAGTAATGCTGAACATTCAAAAATACGGAAACACCACTTCTGCCACACTTCCTTTGTGTTTGGCGGAATGGGAAAATCAACTTAAAAAAGGTGATAATTTAGTATTAACCACATTTGGCGCAGGTTTTACCTGGGGTGGTACGTATCTAAAGTGGAGTTATTAGGATTTTAATCCTAATCAGATAACAAAATAGCCATCTTAGTCAATGATTAAGATGGCTATTCTGATTTTTACAATTGTCATTTTGTCACTTTTTACTCAATTGGTATAACCTTTGCCTGTTATATGGCTCAAACTATTTATATTTAATCAAAAATTATATACCACATGAGCACTACCGGAAAAATTAATGTACAGACCGAAAACATTTTCCCTATTATTAAAAAATTCCTTTACAGCGACCACGAGATCTTTTTACGTGAGTTGGTAAGTAATGCGACGGATGCTACCCAAAAATTAAAAGCCCTTTCCTCTATGGGTGAAGCCAAAGGTGACCTGGGAGATCTTAAAATTGAAGTTGTTTTGGACAAAGCTGCCAAAACTCTTACCATTAAAGATAAAGGTCTTGGTATGACCGCTGAGGAAATTGAGAAATACATTACACAAATTGCTTTCAGCGGGGCTGAAGAATTTGTGAACCAATACAAAGATAAAGTAGATAAAAATGTAGTAATCGGTCATTTCGGGTTAGGATTTTATTCTGCCTTTATGGTCGCTAAAAAAGTAGAGATTTTCTCTTTATCTTATAAAGAAGGAAGTAAAGCGGTGCGTTGGGAATGCGACGGAAGCCCTGAATACACCATTGAAGACATTGACACTAAAAAAGAGCGTGGAACCAACATCGTCTTGCACATTGCTGATGACAGCGAAGAGTTTTTGGAAGATTCCCGTATCCAAACTTTATTAACCAAATACTGTAAATTTTTACCGGTAGAAATTGTTTTCGGAACAAAAAAGTCATGGATCCCTACAGGAGAAAAAGATGAAAAAGGACACGAAAAAGAACAGGAAATAGATGTTGAAAATATCATCAACAACCCTGTTCCGCTATGGGTAAAAAAACCTGCTGATTTAACCGACGAAGATTATAAAGCCTTTTACCGCGAATTGTATCCTATGCAATTTGAAGAGCCTTTATTTCACATTCACATGAATGTAGACTACCCGTTTAACTTAACCGGTATTTTATATTTCCCTAAATTATCCAACAAATTTGAAGCTCCTAAAGACCGGATTCAATTATACAGCAACCAGGTATTTGTAACCGACAATGTAGAAAACATTGTTCCCGATTTTTTAACCATGTTACGTGGGGTGATTGATAGTCCGGATATTCCGTTAAACGTAAGCCGTAGTTATTTACAGGCTGATGGGAATGTTAAAAAAATATCAGCTCACATCACTAAAAAAGTAGCCGATAAATTAGAAGAGATCTTTAAAAAAGAACGTACTGATTTTGAAGCGAAATGGGATGATATCAGAATATTTGTACAATACGGAATGATCAGCGATGAAAAATTCTATGAGAAAGCCGTGAAATTTGCTTTACTTAAAAACACAGATAGTAAAGCGTTTACGTTTGACGAATACAATGCACATGTAAAACCAAATCAAACAGACAAAGACAATAAGGTGGTATATTTGTATGCCACTAATACGGATGAGCAACACACCTATATTGACGCAGCAAAATCAAGAGGTTATGATGTGTTATTAATGGATTCGCCATTGGATGCACACTACATTAATCATTTGGAAAGCAAATTGGACAATGTGCAGTTTGTACGCGTAGACAGCGATACAGTGGATAAGCTCATTAAAAAAGAAGAAGCGCAGGTTAGTAAATTAACGGAGGAAGAACAAAACACATTGAAACCGATTGTGGAAGGCGTTGTTGCTAAAGAGAAATACACGGTAACCTTTGAAAGCTTAAGTGAAACAGATTCACCTATGCTGATTACCCGTCCTGAATTTATGCGTCGTATGAAAGATATGCAGGCCATGGGTGGCGGTGGCGGAATGAACTTTTACGGTTCAATGCCTGATATGTATAATTTAGTGGTAAATGCAAATCACCCACTGATCAGTAAAATATTAGCGGAGAAAGATAGTAATGTACAGGCCCAATTAGCCAAACAAGCGGCTGATTTAGCAATGCTTTCGCAAGGTTTACTAAAAGGCGAAGAATTAACGAAGTTTATTAAGAGATCCGTTGAGATGATCAATTAATATAACGAGAACAAATTATTGTCACTCTGAGCGGAGTCGAAGGGTGACGATAATTTGTTTCGTTTTTGTAAAGGCTTCGACTTTGCTCAGTCTGACAAAAAAATAAAAGAAAAGAAAAAAGTTTTATCTTTAATAAAAATACTAACATGGAAAATCAAAATCCTGAAAATCAATTAAACATCGAGCTTTCTGAAGAGATCGCTGAAGGTATATATTCTAATTTGGCTATCATTACACATTCTCCAACCGAGTTTGTTGTAGATTTTATTAAAGTAATGCCTGGTGTACCAAAGGCAAAGGTAAAATCACGTATTGTGCTAACACCTCAGCATGCCAAACGTTTAATGAAAGCATTAGCGGATAACGTGCAGCGTTTTGAACAAATGCATGGGAAGATTAAAGACAGCGAAATGAATGCATTGCCTCTTAACTTTGGAGGGCCAACGGCTCAGGCATAGTCATGGAAATAGCAGCTAAAATTTTTATAGGTCTTATTGCAGCCATTCATTGCTATATTGTGTGGCTTGAAATGTTTGCGTGGGAAACAAAAGGGAAAGAAGCTTTTAAAGGTTCTTTAGCGCCCGAATTATTTAAACCAACTAAAGGCCTGGCCGCTAATCAGGGCTTATACAATGGCTTTTTAGCAGCAGGTCTGATCTGGAGTTTCTTTATTACCGATCCTAAATGGCAGGATAATGTGGCTATTTTCTTTTTAAGCTGTGTGGCTGTTGCAGGTATTTATGGAGCCATTACGGCTTCTAAAAAAATATTCTTTATACAAACCTTACCGGCTGCAATAGCGCTGGTATTGGTGCTTCTTAAATAAATTTCACTAATGACAAATGTGCCATGTATCAAATTCATATTTGGTAGACCATTTGTTATTATGATATTGCAGAGATCGCCCCAATGATAAGATATTTATTGCTGTTCTCCCTGTATGTGCCCCTACAGATTCAATCCCCAACGCTTTTATATCTGTATTCTTGAATCGATAGGCGTAATCCGTTTTATTAACTTTTATTTTTACAACAATCTCTGTAGTATCATTAGATGTATAATACAATCTGGCTTTTATATTTCTGTTGAGTTCGTCCCCCTTTACATAAATATAAAAGCTTGCATTTTCCGGAATCTTTACTTTCTCCTCTTCCGATGCACTCCAAATATAAAGTTGATTATCTGTGTTTTCAGGCATTACCGAACCATAGATTCTGAATTTTGCTAAAAAACATTCTTTTGAAAATTCAGGATTACTTGACGTAAAACGATAGTCCGCTTTAAAATAAAGTCTATCATTTTTTATCCCATAAATTCTTTCATCCTGAGGATTTAGATAAATGTAGTCGCCTGTTTTATCAATGTATTCTTCTTTAATCGCTACAATATCCGTTACAGCAATTTGTTTTGATATCCCAGCTTCAAAATAATACAATGTATTATTTTGAATGCCGGCAATCTTTACCCGTACGTTAGGATCATCATCTTCCTGAAAATCTTTTTTTAAGATTCTATCCTGAGCAGTAACTCCGAAAACATAGAAAACAAGAAACAAAACAATCCAATGCCTCATATTCCCAATGGTATTACACCGTCAGTTTTTTATAACGCGGACGTTTTGGCTCTACGTTGCCTAAACGTTTTTTACGGTTCTCTTCGTATTCGCTATATCCGCCTTCGAACCAATAAACCGAACTATCTCCTTCAAATGCTAAGATATGTGTACACACACGGTCTAAAAACCATCTATCGTGACTAATAATTACAGCACAACCGGCAAAATCTTCCAAACCTTCTTCCAATGCACGTAACGTATTTACATCCAAATCATTGGTAGGCTCATCCAGTAACAAGACATTCCCTTCATTTTTCAATGCCATGGCTAAATGTAAACGGTTACGTTCTCCACCGGATAATACACTTACTTTTTTTCCCTGGTCGCTTCCTGCGAAGTTAAAACGAGAGATGTAAGCACGTGCGTTCATTGGTTTACCACCTAAAACAATATTATCTAATCCTCCACTTAATACATCATACACCGTTTTATTTGGTTCTAATTCTTTATGCGTTTGATCTACATAAGAAATTTTCACAGTAGGCCCCACTTTAAAACTTCCTGAGTTCGGTTGTTCCTCACCCATAATCATTTTAAATAAGGTTGTTTTACCGGCACCATTTGGCCCAATAATACCAACGATTCCGGCTGGCGGCAATTTAAAATTCAATCCTTCGTATAATAATCTATCGCCAAAACCTTTAGCTACATCAATTGCTTCAATAACTTCGTTACCAAGTCGCGGACCGTTAGGAATGAAGATCTCTAATTTATCTTCTTTATCCTTGATGTCCTCATTCATCATTTTATCATAGTTATTCAAACGGGCTTTTTGTTTAACGCCACGTCCTTTAACTCCCTGACGAACCCAATCCAACTCACGCGCCAAATTTTTCTGACGTTTACTCTCCGTTTTTTCTTCCTGTTTTAAACGATTTCCTTTTTGTTCTAACCAGGATGAGTAATTTCCTTTCCATGGAATACCTTCCCCACGGTCTAACTCAAGGATCCAACCGGCAACGTTATCAAGGAAATACCTATCATGGGTTACGGCTATAACGGTTCCTTTGTATTGTTGTAAATGTTGTTCTAACCAATCAACGCTTTCCGCATCCAAGTGATTGGTTGGCTCATCCAGTAACAAAATATCCGGTTCCTGTAATAATAAACGACATAAAGCCACACGACGACGTTCACCTCCTGATAAGATCTTAACCGGGGTATCGCTTTCCGCACAACGCAAAGCATCCATCGCACGCTCTAAACGCGTATCTAAATTCCAAAGATCATGCTGATCGATTAAATCCTGTAATTGTGCCTGACGGTTGATCAATTTATCCATTTTATCAGGATCATTCAGGATCTCTTCATCCATGAATTTATTGTTCACCTCTTCAAACTCATTTAAAATATCTACGTGTTTTTGAGCGCCTTCACGAACGACTTCAATCACTGTTTTGGTTTCGTCCAATTTTGGTTCCTGCTCCAGTAACCCAATTGTATAGCCCGGAGATTGATGAATCTCTCCTAAATAATCTTTATCCAAACCGGCCATAATACGCAATAGAGACGATTTACCTGAACCGTTCAACCCTAATACGCCAATTTTGGCACCGTAATAAAAGGAGATATAAATATCTTTTAAAACCTGTTTTTGTGGCGGATGTATCTTGGATACATTTACCATACTATAAATAATTTGTCTACCTACTTCTGACATATCTGATAAAATTTAAGGCTATAAAGTTAAGATAAAATCGGTATGATTAGGGCATAAAATAACCTTCTTTCAACAATTCAATACCTGCTCAGGCTATTTTTGTTGTCTTTCGCAGATCCCTCTCCAAAATTTTATCATGAAACGAGCTTTCATAAAAAAGGCATCTCTTTCGAAATGCCTTTAAACTGAATTATTTGAATCTATTTACTGGCTGATTTCCATTTGCCATAATATTCTTTGGTGATCTCTTTAATAATATGTTTCATGGCTCCTGCCCAAAAATTCCTAAGGCCTATTCCTGTTGGTTTACCGGTTATTTTTTCGCTGATCAAAATAGCTTTTGTTTTAATATCAAATATCACTGCATATACGGTAGCTTCATCGCTTGTTTTATTAAAGCTTTCTACAACAAAGGTTACCGCTATTCCTTCTTTTTTTTCACCGCCACTTAATTTTGCTACAGCATTTTTAATGGATTTCTGAGGGTCGGCAAATGCGAAGGAATTTACCTCCATGAGGTTATCTGTTTTAATGGTTTGGTTTGCTTTTTCTACAGGAGCAATATCATAAAACACGTTGTCTTTTTCAAAGGCTTCTTTTAACTTAAAGTTTTGCGGTTCTGCTATGATGAGGCCATTCCAGGCTGACATCCACTTGTTTTTTATTTCTGAGGCCGTTGCAGGAGCCGCTCCCATAGCCTGATCGAACTGGCCGACCATTTTTGCTTCGGTAAAATTTAATCCGTACCAAACCATTTCTTTTGCCGTAAAAAGGTCTTTAGTGGTATTCTGTGCAGTAGCTCCCGAAAAAACAACTGAACATACTATTAAAAATAACTTTTTCATGAGATAAAATTTAGGATACTCAAAGTTAAATGTAAAAAAGCAATTAGTCAAGTGGTATTTAATGCTCTATCCTTTAGGGAAATACACCAGGTGTTTTTCGTTATACATTCGGATGTATTTAGTGGCCAGCTCTTTTCTCTTTTTTCTGCTGAGCGACATATATTCTTTGTACACCGCTTCATCTTTTTTCAAAAATTCCTCTAACTGTTCCACGCTGAATGGAGTTACTTCCCCGCTATAAAAATCAAAGAGGTACTGTCTTATTTCTCTTGTTTTCATCTGTGTACTGCCAATAGGCGCATTCATAAAAGGGTCGTAACCTGGCGAATAACTTAAGACTTCTACCGTACCTATAAAATTACTAATGGCTCCAAAAACCGGAATACGGTAAAAGTTTTTATCCTGATTTATAAAAATGATATTATTCTGGCAATAGCCCCACACCTTTTCCGATTTAACTTTACTTACAGCACCATCCCTTTCTGTATATTCAATAAATTCTTCTTCAATTAATTTGCTGTAAAAATCAAGCTGATCTTTATTGATTTTAGTAATGATTTTTTCTTTGGAGATAGGCCAGTTATAACGAAATTCCTCGTAGTTAAGGTATAATCCTTCATATAGCCTGAAATCTTTTGAATATGCCACAGAATCCTGAGCAATACTCCTTCCCGATACTATACAACCTATTAAAGTCAAAAATAAAACAACTCGCATCTTGTAAATATCTAAATTTTTTGTAACTTAATGTGATAAAATTTTATGATGGCAAAGTATTTTACATTTTTTATAGTCCTGTTTTTTTCTGTTTTTTTAAAGGCTCAAAGCGTTTTTAATACAACGCTTCTCAAAAAAATAGATGAAGGAAAGGTGTCGGAAAAATTACATGTGTTTATTCAAACCAAACCTCACACGGAGATCAATTTTTCTCCATTCCCCG
The DNA here is from genome assembly GCA_963422675.2 of Bacteroidia bacterium. Taxonomy (GTDB): domain Bacteria; phylum Bacteroidota; class Bacteroidia; order B-17B0; family Aurantibacillaceae; genus UBA4416. The sequence goes on along the minus strand of CAXVYS010000009.1, from coordinate 266,544 downwards.
ATGCTACTCTTCATTATAAGGCCGGAAACATTTATTCTGTAACCATGAGCCTTGGCTCTGTAAAAGAATTAATTCATTCGAAAGATATTATCAGAATAGAATTTACGCCACATACCTATACTTTAATGGGTGATACCTGTGTGGTAAGAAACAGGATAAAAGACATTAAAACAGGCACTCTCCCATTAACTCAGGCTTACGATGGAAGCGGCATTATTGTAGGAATTATTGATAGCGGCACTGATTTTAACCACCCGGATTTTAAAGATGCGACTGGAAAAAGCAGAATCAATTTTTTATGGGACATGAATAAACCCGTTGCGGCCAATACTCCTACAACCTTTGGTTATGGGCAGGAATGGACCAATGCGGAAATTGATCTTGGACAATGCACCCACAATGATATGGCTCATTATGGCCACGGCACAGCCAGCTCGGGAATTGCTGCAGGAAACGGGCTAGCCATTAATCACTTTGAAGGGATGGCACCAAAAGCAGATATTATTGTAGTAGCATTGGATTTTAGTAACCCAAACCATACCATTTCTGATGCGGTTCAATACATTTTTACCAAGGCACAACTGGCAGGTAAGCCCGTAGTTATAAATGCCAGTGTAGGTGATTACGATGGCAGCCATGACGGAACGGACTTAGAAACACAACTAATTAATAACTTAATTACAGCATCTCCGGGAAGGGCATTGGTAGCTTCGGCCGGGAATGCAGGAAACGTGCCTTTCCATGTAGGTTATGGTATTACGGCAGTGGATACCGGTTTTACATGGATTACCGGATCGGGAAATATTTACCTTGACGAATATGCGGATACTGCTCAAATAAAAAATGTAAAGTATTCGATTGGCGTGAATAATACAGGGCTTAGCGATTTGGGACGGATTTCCTTTAAACCTTATAATGATGCTTTAAATACTTTAAAACGGGATACGCTCTATCATAATTTACAACGCATTGGGATCATTGAAACAACGTCAAGTATTAATGCATTTGGGGTATACGAACTATCCGTTAATATAAGAGCCGATAGTGCCAATTACCTGTGGCGTATGGAACATACAGGGACAGGCAGAATAGATTCCTGGAATTTTAATTATGTAACCGGTGGCCTGCCTAATGTTTCTTTATACGCAAACATGGCTCATTATAAAAAAGCAGATACGTTACAAACGATTGTAAGTGGTTTTCAATGCAGTAATGAGGTAATTGCTGTGGCAAATTATGTTAACCGTAACCAGTATACGGATGTAAACAATAATACACAAACTACTACAGAAGTACCCGGAGAAATAGCAGCCAGCAGCAGTATAGGACCATCAAGAGATCATAAAGTGAAACCTGACATTACGGCCTCCGGTGCTACTATTTTAGCCTGTGGGGATTTAGGGGTAATTGCCAATTTAATTACCAGTGCACCACAGGTTGTAGCTCAGGGCGGTTATCACATTACAGCCGGTGGAACGTCTGCCTCAAGTCCTGTTGTAGCAGGCCTCGTAGCCTTATACCTTCAAAAAAATCCAATGGCAACCAATCAACAAATTAAGCAGGCTATTATTAACTGTGCTTACAGCGATGGGTTTACAACTCAAACTTTACCCAACAACCGCTGGGGTTATGGTAAACTGGACGGGTTTAAAGCTATGACCTGCGGCCCTATAAACACAGGCATTAATATGATTACGGCTTCCGAAACTATGGATGTATATCCTAATCCTTTAACAACGGAAACCACTATCACGTTTAACGATAATGAGTTAAAACGCATTAAATTGTATAATGCCGCCGGACAGTTGGTATTTCAGGATATTTGCAGCTCTGATTCCTACATCCTCAAAAGAAATAACCTCGCTACCGGGCTGTATTTACTGTTAAGTGAGGAAAAAACAGGCATCCATAAGGTAAAAATATTAATTTTGTAACGCTTTTTGCAGTAATAACATACTAATTTTAAATTTGTTACGTTTTAATATTTCCATGAAATTCATTTTCAGCATACTTACTGCCCTGCTCCTTGTTACCAACATGGCCTATTCACAAGCAGGGAAACGTACTTTCAAGCAACATGAGGTGGGAATTTTAATTGGTGGATCATATTATATCGGCGACCTCAATCCAAGAAAACATTTTAATTCGGTTCAACCTGCCGGCGGTATCTTTTACAGATATACCCCTAACTACCGTTATGCTTTCAGAGGTGGAGTTAATTTTGGAACCATTATGGCCGATGACTCGCAAAGCAGTGATGAAGACCAACTACAAAGAAACTTAAACTTTAAATCAAGAATTACAGAGCTTAACCTGATTGCTGAATTTAATTTTCTGGAATACAGGATCAGTAACGATAAATATAAATTTACCACGTATTTATTTTTAGGAATTGATGTGTTTACATTCAGGCCACAGGCACAGGTTAACAATCAATGGGTAGATCTTCAACCTTTAAGAACAGAGGGTGAAGACAAACGCTATAAATTAACTCAAATGTCGATTCCTTTTGGGATTGGCTTAAAGATGAATGTATCCAAACAGGTTGGAATTGGTTTTGAATGGGGCCCACGTAAAACATTTACTGATTACCTGGATGATGTGAGCGGTACCTATCCTGATCCTACCATAAAACCATATACTTCGGAATTGAGTCAAAAATTATCCGACAGATCAAAAAATGCAGGAAGTAATGTGAATGAACAACGTGGTAATCCAAGAACAAAAGACTGGTACATCTTTTTTGGGGTAACGCTTTCTGTTAAATTAAACATTAAGCCTCCCCCTTGTTATTCTTATTAAAATTATATTATTTAGAATATTTTAATTCAATTTTTTTTGTTTCCTCTTTTCTTTTTCCTTGATGAAAAAGAAACGAAAAAATTTGAGATTTATTTACCTGATTTAGGTTTTTCTTCGTTCCAGGTTTTGTATTCATTTTGTTGGGTTGGCCTATAAGCAGGCATTCTTCGTAAAGGTTCACAGGGCTTTAAGGAAGCATAACAGTCTGCGGGTAACTGTTGGTATAAGGCTGTCCCCTTTGTTTTCCAGGCAATCATTTCATCGCTTACTTCTTTTACAACTTTTGCAGGATTTCCAACCACTACTTTTCGTTCTTCAATAACGGTATCTGCAGGTACAAAACATAACGCCCCAATAATGCAGTTATCGCCAATAACGCAATTATCCATCACTACAGCATTCATCCCTACCAATACATTTTTACCAATGGTTCCGCCATGTATAATGGCGCCATGTCCGATATGAGCGGCTTCTTTTAATAAAACGGTAGTGCCGGGAAACATATGCACCGTGCAGTTTTCCTGAACGTTACATCCGTCTTCAATAATAATTTGCCCCCAATCGCCACGAATAGCAGCACCTGGACCAATGTATACATTCTTCCCAATAATAACGTTACCGGTAACTGTTGCATTGGGGTGTATAAAGGCTGTTTTATCTATTACGGGCTTATAGCCATTGAATTCGAAAATATTTGCCATAGGTTTAAATTAAAGTGACGTATTGTTTTTCACAGAACTGTTTAATTTTTCTTTCATGTCTTCAATCCATTTATAAGCGTCTTCCATGGTGTTAAAAGTTTTTGTGGGTACAAGAGGTTTATTAAAAGAAATGTAAAAATTTACTACTAATCTTACCGACAGCGAATCTACAATGATAGCATCAGCATACCGGTATTTTGATAATTCATGTTCTGCATAAAACTTCCTGACCTCTTCAGAGCTAGTAAAATTGGATCTGGCATCTATTATTGCAAAATGTTTTCTATAGTTTGTAAATTCAACTTCCTCTCTCAACATCCGATCCATCTCTTTAATTTCAAGGTGTACATCTTCATCAACTCTTATCAATAAAATATCATCAGAATAAGAAAGAAGTGCATTATCCGTTTTTAAATGAAGCATCGTGAACTATACTCTAAAACTCACTTTTTAAATGGAATTTAATATCAGGAAACTTATCTTGTGCCATTTGTAATAACCACGCAGATTCCGCCAAAAACACCAAACGATTTTCTTTATCGTAAGCAATGTGGTTTGATTTATCAATTAAAAATTCATCCAGTTTTTTCTTGTCATTACATTCTATCCAAAGAGCTTTATATAAATTGATTGAATCATACCCACAGGACGCATTGTACTCACTCTTTAAACGGTGTTGTATTACTTCGAACTGTAAGGCTCCAACAGTACCAACTACCTTACGACCATCTGCTTTTTTAGTAAATAATTGTGCTACACCTTCATCTGTTAATTGCTCCAACCCTTTTTGCAATTGTTTGGTTTTCATCGGGTCGAGATTTGTTACATATTTAAACAACTCCGGTGAAAAGCTTGGTATCCCTTTAAAATTGAACTTGGCACCTTCGGTTAAGGTATCGCCTATTTTAAAATTTCCTGCATCATACAACCCAATGACATCACCGGGAAACGATTCATCAATCACCGATTTTTGTTGCGCCATAAAAGCCGTTGGATTGCTGAAACGCATATCTTTTCCTTCACGAACGTTGTAATAATATTTGTTCCGCTCAAACTTACCGGAAACAATTCTTAAAAACGCAATACGATCGCGGTGTTTGGGATCTAAATTCGCATGGATCTTAAATACAAACCCGCTGAATTTAGCAGCATCCGGCTCAATTTCTCCGGCAGTATCAGTATCTCTGCCCTGTGGCGTGGGAGCTATTTCTACAAAACAATCGAGCAATTCCTTTATCCCGAAATTATTTACGGCGCTTCCAAAAAACACAGGACTTAAATTAGCCTCCAGGTATTTTTGTTTGTCAAATTCATCGTATACACCATCCAGTAATTCAACATCGGCTCTGAGCTGATCTGCAAAATCCTGACTGATGTGTTTTTCAACTTCCCCATCGTTTAAGCTACTGAGCTCTATGTTTTCTTCAACGGTTGTTTTACTATCACCCTGAAATAAGGATAATTTTTTCTCATATAAATTATATACGCCTTTAAAGGATTTACCAATACCAATTGGCCAGGTTAAAGGGCGTACTTTTATTTTCAATTCTTTTTCAATTTCATCCAACAGATCAAAAGGATTTTGGCCTTCCCTATCCATTTTATTAACGAATACAATCACCGGTGTGTTACGCATACGGCAAACTTCGAGCAATTTACGGGTTTGTGGTTCCACGCCTTTCACACAATCAATCACCATAATAACACTATCCACGGCGGATAAGGTGCGGTAGGTATCTTCGGCAAAATCTTCGTGACCGGGAGTATCTAAAATATTTACTTTAAAGTCCCTGTAATCAAAGGCCATTACGGAAGTAGACACAGAAATACCACGTTGCTTTTCAATTTCCATGAAATCGGAAGTAGTGGCTTTTTTTATTTTATTGGATTTTACGGCGCCGGCTGTTTGAATAGCCCCTCCGAATAATAATAGTTTTTCTGTAAGGGTGGTTTTACCGGCATCGGGATGGGCGATGATGGCAAATGTTTTACGTTTATTTAATTCTTCTATAAAGCTCATTCATTGTGAAATTAAGGACGCAAAGATAATAAAAAAATCAGGGTTTTACGGTATAATACCTACCGGCATGGATGCCATATACCGGCGGATGGGAATACTAAAAGCTAAATCCTAACCAAACCTAAAACCATGAAAACAACGGTAAAAACATTAAGGATTGTGTTATATTCTTTTGTATTCAATATAAAATGTTAATGCCCCTCTTTAAATTATCTGAGTAACTGTTACTATCTATAGAACAGTTATGCATGCCCGAAAGTTACAGGTGAATGTTTTTATTTAAAGAAAAAAAATAGAAATACTCTTTTTGATTAGAAAGGATAACCGATGCCAAAGTTTAAAACAGCTGATTTAAGAGGCATCTTATCAAATGTCCAACGGTTTTTTTCTGCATATTTAGGATCCCGTATTTTAACGGCGGCATCCAATCGCAGTACAAAAAAGCTAAAGTCATAACGTATCCCAAACCCTGATCCAATAGCAATCTCTTTATAAAAATTAGACACTGTAAATTTGCCGTTCGGTTTATAGGGGTCATCATAGGTTAGCCAGATATTTCCGGCATCAATGAACCAGGCTCCGTAAAATGATTTAAAAATGTGAAAGCGATATTCAATATTACTTTCCAACTGTATATTCCCAATCTTATCATATCGGTTGGTAACCGAATCGGGCTGGCTATATCCGCCAGGCCCCAGGGTGCGGGCTCTCCAGGCTCTGATGCCATTGGGTCCTCCACTAAAAAAACTTTGCTCATAAGGTAAAACAGATAAATTATCGAGGGGTTTACCAATGCCCCCCGCCAAACGATACACCAGCTTACTTTCGCTTCTTACTTTAAAATAAAAACGGTAATCGGCATCCAATTTTACAAATTGAGAAAAGGGTGTATTTAAAATCAGGTATCTCCCCTGAGCGTCTTTAGGCTGACCTGTAGCACTGTACAAGCCTCTTAAAATATTTCCGGAAGAGCTTAAGCTCATCCTTAGGTACATCAGGTTTCGTTTTTTAGGAATGTTTTGATTGTTATAGGTGGCAGATACTTTAGAAAGTGTTGTAATGTGATCCTGAAAAGAATTCAACAGAAAAAAATCATTCAAGGTATTTAAACTTTCTCTGAAATTGCCAAATAGCTTGGCTTTTACGCTATACACCTCTAAAGGAATCACATCATAGGTAAGCAGGCCTTTTGAGTTTGTAAACTTAAATCCGTAAGAAATATTGGCGATTGTTCTGTAATATTCGGGTCTTGACTGGTAATTGAGCGAAAGGTTTAGAATAGTTTTTGGTTGTGTAAAATAACGTTTTTCATTTGCATCTTTTTTGTAGTAAAATAAGGTGAAAGGGAACAATGCTCTCGGAAAATAAATGCTTAACTCCGGCCCGAATTGAATGGTATTGAAGGTACTTTGAACGTTATTGATCGTTGTGGTTTGGCCTGTATTGAACTGCTTTTGTGCTGTAATAGATCCTTTCAACCTTAACTCAACTAATTCGGCTCCCCTGAAGGTATTTTTATTTTGGAACACGATACTCCCCGCAATTCCAAGGTTACCCGATGTATTCGTCCCTTCTGTTTCCACTGTTACGGCCTGCTTTACCAAGGGCTGACAAACGATATAGCAATCGAGTTTATCAGGAAAATTAGGGTTGACGAGGTATTGAATAAACACACTTTTAAATACCCTTAAGGATGACATTCCCTTATAAGTTTCCTCTGCCTTATTTTGTTGATATAGCTGGCCGGGAGCCAGGGTAACATCCCTCAACAGATCTTTTCTTCTGAATTTTAAACGGTTATTATGCAAGATTTTAATTTCATGATAAGACGTCGTGTCCTTCATATAGACTTCATTTGATTTCCCCCTAAAATCCTTAACGGTTTCGGGAATCACATATACATTTTGAATATAAAAGCGAGGGTGATTTTTATAGACCAATGAATCGATAGAAGAGCTGTAAGCTTCAGAAAACATTTTTACACCAATGGTAATATTTACATCATGCCCCGGAAGTGTTGTATCTGCAAGGTAATAGATGTACTCAGGAGCAAAATAAAAGTAACCGTTATTTAATTGGTTTTCTGTAATTCGTTCCCGTTCCTTTTGCATAATATCTTCATTGTAAATACTATTACGCTTAATTAAACAAGAGGACGTATCATTGTAAATAAAATACTCTATGAGAGGATCCTCTATTTTATATTTAATCCCTTTAATGATATATGGTGTGGATTTTGAAATAAAATAAAAAGATTTAGCTCTCTTTGCTTTTTCATCAATAGCCAGGCTATCCTTAACCGTTGAGTTAAAATACCCTCTCGAAAACACAAATTTTTGTAATTGGTTAACAGTAACATTTGTGAGAAATGTATCCAGGATAACAGGGGGTTCACCGGCTTCCAATACGCTCTCCCTAAACGTTAATTTTTCCTTATTTTTTAGTTTAGGGGCTTTCGCAGATTTCCCTTTCGCAATCCGTTTTTCATTGCGTTCGGTGTTTTTTTCAATTCTTTTAGCATTAATGCGATCATATCTTAAGTTCCGCTCTTCTTTGTATTTGATCATTTTTTTTTGATCAACCTGGTTGTATAGCCATAAATTAAACCGCACTAACTTCAGGATCTTACGATTGGGTTTTTGCCGGATAAAAGCTTCGAGTTCGGCATTATCAATGGCTGTACCGTTTTCCTTTATAATACTTTTTTGAACCAGGTATTCACCTTCATTCAAATGTTTATTTACATTGCAGGAGGTAATAATAGCAAGTAAAATACATACTCCCAAGTAGCGGTGGTACTTAAGTGATGTGTTTTGCAAAATACTTTTAATATTAGACCTAAAGCTCAACTAGTTTGGTTACATTTATAGCCTACTAATTTAGCTTTAAAAAATGATTAGTAAAAACCAGATAAAATATATTCAGGCCCTGCATTTAAAAAAAAACAGGGATAGCCAGGGACTTTTTATTGTAGAAGGTATAAAATCCGTATCGGAATTTATACAGGATAATTCTGTTGATGTAAAAGAAATTTTTGCGGTTCAGGCTTATATCCAACAACAGGGCGCCTTTTTAGAAAAAAGAGCCATTCCTTTTACAGAGATATCAGCGGATGACTTAAAAAAAATAAGTCTGCAAAGCTCTCCTAATCAGGTTTTAGCCGTAGTTCACCAACCGAAAGTTACATTAAACCGGGAACTTTTAACTACCGGAATGACCCTGTTTTTAGATGATATCCGGGATCCCGGAAATTTAGGAACGATTATCCGGATAGCCGATTGGTTTGGGATTAAACAAATTATTTGTTCTGAAAACACCACCGAACTTTATAACCCCAAAACCCTGCAATCGAGTATGGGAGCTGCTTTAAGGGTAAATGTGGTACACCTGGATTTTGATAAACTGCTTCCTTTTATAAAGGACATTCCTGTTTATGGAGCCGTTTTAAATGGCGAAACAATCTATACCACCCCTCTTAAAAAAGGAATTATTATTATCGGGAATGAGGCCAATGGCATTTCAGAGCCTGTGATGGCGCAGCTCACCTACCCTATCACGATCCCTGCGGCACAACACAATGGCAGTGAATCGTTAAACGCGGCAAATGCCTGCGCGATTATTTGCAGCGAATTTCACCGCCAGTTAAACTATTAATATCTGCTCCATGAAAAAAAACATTTTCCTTATTTTTATGTTGCTTGGTTCAGTGGTGTTGAATGCGCAAATTATTGGGATCGACATAGAAACAGATTCGCACGAACTCTCTTTTAATACAGGGAAAGATCTGCTGAATTACCTCAATGAAAAATATAAATCCGCACCCTGTAAAGCCTATACCTTCTCTCAAAAAAACAAACATTACCGAAACGACAGTGTAGTGCGCACTTCCGAGTGGCATGAAGCCATTGAGTTTCCTGATAAATTCCGTATTGATTTTGGAGATAAAACATCCGGTAACTTTGTAATCTTTAAAAACGACAGTTCTTACAGGTACAAACAATCGAAACTGGTTAAAACAGCTTATAATCCCAATACCTTACTCCTGTTACTCGGCGGTATGTATTACAGAGAACAGGATGACATTACCCGGCGGTTGGAAAAAGAACATTACAATACTACAGTAATAAGCCATCAGAAATGGAACAAACAAAAGGTTTACATTATTGGTGCGCAACCCGGAGATACTACCTCAAACCAGATTTGGGTAAGTAAAAAAAACTGGCGGGTAATACGAATCATTGAAAAAATGGATGACGGCCATATGATGGATATGACGTTTGATGAATACCAGAAACACTGTAACGGCTATGTAGAAACCAAAGTAACTTTTAAAAGCGATGGCAAAATTGAACAGGTAGAGGAATATTACGATATTAAGGCCGTAGATAATTTCCCTAAAGAAACCTTTAATCCGGTTCCATAAATAATTTTAGCTTTGTAACTTAAAATGTCATCAGAAATAAATATGAATACCACTTCCTTCGGGAAATTATCTGAACAGGCCGATAGCCTGGTCATTCAGATAGGGGATGATTCGATTGATTTTTGTGAACTGAACCACGAAGAAAATAAACCTTTATATACCGTTCACTACGACTCAGGAAAAGCTTCCACCATGCTCAGCCACGAACATGTGATGAATGCGGTTAAACACTTTCAGTTCTCAAAAAAAATCTACCGTTTTGTATACGTTAATTATTTCACGGAATTTTTCACGTTATGTCCAGCCTCTTTTTATGATACGGAACACGCAAGGGCGATGCTTGAATTTAATACGGGAAAAGCGGAGGATAAAATCATATTAAACGATGATATTACACCCGATATCAAATTGATTTATGCCATTGATGAAAAACTAAAATCAACGCTTGATCTTATTTTCCCGCATCACCGGATGAAACACAGTTTATCTGTATTATCCCAATTAATGCTGCACGCAGAAGACCTCACAAAAGATCAGGTTCTGTTATACATTCACCCCCAGCATATTGAAATTGTAGTAACGCAGGATTCCAAACTCCTGCTTGCAAATAGATTTTCCGTGAAAACACAGGAAGATGTATTGTATTATGTATTATTTATTTTAGAGCAATACCAGCTGAATCCTGTAACAGTTTCCATGTGTGTAGTTGGTAATATCGACAGTAATTCAGGCTTAATGGTAACCCTAAAGAAATACATTAGAAATATTCATTTAGGAATTGGTTACAAAAACCTTAACTGGAAAGGGGTTGAAGGCATGCCTCAACATTTTAATTACTCATTACTAAACAGATCATTTTGCGAATAATAGGCGGTACATATAAAGGAAAACAACTCATTACACCTAAAAATTTACCCGTTAGGCCAACAACTGATTTTGCGAAAGAAGGGCTTTTCAATATTTTAAATAATAAAATAGATTTTGATGAAATAAGTGTACTCGATCTGTTTTCAGGAACGGGTAATATTACCCTGGAATTTGCCTCACGTGGAGCATCCAAAGTATATTCTATTGATAAGCATACACCATGTATAAATTTTGTAAGGGATATATCTAAAACACTTAAGTTAAATATGATCCACACCGAGCGCGCCGATGTATTTAAGTATCTTGAAAAACCTTACAGTTCTTTTGATGTTATTTTTGCTGATCCACCATACGAATTAGAAAACATTGCGCAAATTCACCAGTTGGTATTTGCCCACGACTGGCTTAATCCGGAGGGTTTATTAATTATTGAACACGGTCCTAAAACAAAACTGGACGATAAAGAAGGCTACCTCGAAACCCGTAAATACGGGAATGTAAACTTCAGTTTTTTCCAAAAGAACGCTTAACAAATCTTAGTACCTTTCCCGGAAAATTATACTGTAACTAATGGTATATTTGGTATTATATATTTCTATATGAGGATTTCCCATTTTACCATACTGTTTATTTTTGCTGCCTTTTATACAAATGCCCAAAACATTACCATTAAAGGAAAAGCAGATCCTTCTCATATTGGTAAAGAAGTAGTACTAAGTGATTACTCTGACTACATTACTTATACTAAAACCAGGGAAAGCATTGATACGGTTGATAAAGACGGTTATTTTGAATTGAAGCTCCAATCCTCTGTTACAAAACCGGTTTTAATAAGCATTGAAAACCTAACCGGTAAAATATATGTCCAGCCTAATTTTGTATATGGCATTTCTTTCCCCGGAAAAGATTCGTTAAACAATAACCAGGAAGGCACAGAAACCACTGTGGATATAAGCGTATTTGGAAAAGACAGTACAGAATTAAACGCCCTGATCATTGATTTTAATACACAATACAATGCATTATTTACAAAAGCGGGCAATACCTATTTATCGCCTGCAAAATTAAATGCGCTGTTGGATACTTTTTTTGTTACCAGCAAAAAGAGGTACACAAACATTAAAAATCCTTATTTTAAAAAGTATGTAGAATATAGTTTTGCCAATTTATTTTCTAATACCTCGCGAAATAAAACCATCCTGTTTAAGCAATTTATCGACAGAAGGCCCATTTTATATAACAACTATGAGTACATGGATTTTTTCAATGCACATTTTAAAGGTTATTTAAAAATCTTTGCTTCTACTAAAACAGGGGGAAATATTTACAATAGCATTAATGCTTATGGAGATTACCAGGATCTCAAAAATCAATTTAAAGCTGATAAGTCCATTACAAATGATACGCTGAGAGAATTATTGATCCTGAAAGGATTAATCGATTTTTATTACAGCCCCGACTTTGATAAAAAGCAGGTACAAGGTGTTATTGAACAATTATATAGGGAAAGCAACTATCCCGAAAATAAAAAAATTGCGTTCAATATGCTTCAAAATACCTATCAGTTGCAGCCTGGAGCAAAGGCTCCTGATTTTACAGCTTACGATAAAACAGGTATGAAGGTGAATTTATCATTTTATAAAGGCAAATACATTTACCTGAATTTCTTTTCCACGCAAAGCGAAAACAGCTTAAAGGAAATGCAAAAACTCATCGATATTAAAAAGAAATTCAATGATAAAATTACCCTTGTAAGTGTGTGTATGGACGATAGTATAAAAATGTACAAAGCATACCTTAAAGCAAATCCGAAACAGGATTGGGTTATTTTATACCAGGGCCAAGGCGATGCCAAACAAAATTATGCGATCAAAACATTGTCGGGATATTTCTTTATTAATACTCAGTTTATATTGGCACAATCGCCCGCCCTCTCACCAAGCGAAGGCATAGAATATAAGTTTAACAGCTTGTTCAAACCTAAAAAGAAAAACACCATTACCGGTGTGAGGTAAGTTTCAATACTATTCAATTAAGAGATACATTAAACAGGTTGTGAATCTGTTTTCCTGAATACGTGAAACAACAAATAAATGCAGCAGCCAAACAAAAAGAAAGCTCCGGTTTGATGTAGTACTCCAAGTACTACCGGCACATGGTATAACAACGTAAATATCCCTAAAATAAACTGCACGGTAATTCCATAAATTAAAAAGGTAACGGCTGTGTATTGTGGTTTGGTTAAATTTAATTTATTGGATTTATACCAGATCATGCACAATAAAATAACCAGTAAAACAGCCAATGTACGGTGTACAAACTGAATTCCGCTGGCATTCTCAAAAAAGTTCATGTAAAAGCTATCCTTCATTGTAACCTGTTCCGGCATCCATTCGCTTCCCATTTTTGGCCAGGTATTAAATATTTGCCCGGGGCGGATCTTTGCTGCATCACCCTCTACATAGCCCGCTGTAAAAGCCCCGTAAACGATCTGAATAATTAACAACACAAAAAAGGAAAGGGATAATCCTTTAAGTTTATTTCCATTATTAGCCTCAACACTTTCTTTAGGATACAATAGCTTTAAAGCAAACCAAAACGTAAATGCAAATAAGGTAAAAGCACTCATTAAATGTGTAGCCAAACGAAAATGACTCACCGCAGGCTTATCCTGCAAGCCACTGTAAACCATCCACCAGCCAATTACTGCCTGCATAGCTCCCATAAAAAACAGTAATATCAAAGAGGGTAACATTTCTTTTTTTATTTTCTTACGGATCAAAAGAATTACCAAGCCAATAAAAAATACATACATCATTGCTCTGCCAATTAAACGGTGAATGTATTCCCAAAAAAAGATGTGTTTAAACTCTTCCATTGTCATGGAATAGTTGATCTTAACAAACTCCGGACTCTCCTGGTATTTCGCGAAACGTTCCTGCCAGGCGTGTTCAGATAAAGGAGGCAGAGAACCCATAAAACTCCAGTCGGTGATAGACAGGCCCGAGTGTGTTAACCGTGTGATGCAACCAACAACAACCATAATATAAACTAAAGCGCAGCCGGTTAAAAGCCAATATATAACTGCTTTATGTGGATTTTTAGAACTCATGGGAAAAATATTTGCCTGCGAAATTACTAAGCATTTGGCAATAATTCAGCTAAAAACAAGAATAAAATAAGAACTGATTTAAAATAAAAACCCTATTTTTAAAGCTCGTAAAACAGACACTATGAAAGGAATAATTTTAGCCGGAGGCTCAGGTACACGTTTACATCCATTAACGCTGGCCATGAGTAAACAAATGATGCCCATTTATGATAAACCAATGATTTATTACCCCCTATCGGTATTAATGATGGCTGGAATTAATGAAATTCTTATTATTTCTACACCCCAGGATTTACCTAACTTTGAAAGGCTTTTAGGAACAGGGGAACAACTGGGCTGTAAATTTTCGTATGTTGTACAGGAAGTACCCAATGGTTTAGCACAAGCCTTTGTTTTAGGTGAAAAATTTATAGGAAAAGATAAAGTAGCATTGGTTTTAGGAGACAATATCTTTTATGGTGTTGGTTTGGGCCGTATGCTTCAAAAAATAAATGATCCCGATGGCGGTGTTGTTTTTGCTTACCATGTAAGTGATCCTGAACGCTACGGCGTCGTTGATTTTGATGACAACCATAACGTGCTTTCCATTGAGGAAAAACCAGAAAAACCAAAATCAAATTATGCAGTACCGGGCTTATATTTTTACGATAATTCAGTAGTTGAGATCTCTAAAAATCTTAAACCATCGCCTCGTGGTGAATATGAAATTACAGACGTTAATAAAGAATATTTAAAACGTAAACAATTAAAAGTTTCTATTTTAGATCGTGGAACCGCCTGGCTTGATACAGGAACTTTTGCTTCATTAATGCAGGCAGGGCAATTTGTACAGGTCATTGAAGAACGTCAGGGATTAAAAATTGGCTGTATTGAAGAAATCGCTTTTAAAATGGGGTTTATCTCGAAAGAGCAATTAATAGCCATTGCCAAACCATTAACTAAAAGCGGTTATGGAACATACCTGTTAAAAATGGCTGAAACCAAATAATTATTGACCGTGCAAGCTTACGCGAACTTATTTCAGTTATTAAACACATCATTAGATGAACAACAGGGCTTATTAAACAGCTCTCATCCTAAAGAAATGTATGTGCCTATGGCTTATATTATTGGATTGGGAGGAAAAAGAGTACGACCTTTATTAACTTTAGTAGGCTGCGATCTGTTTGATGTTTCACCCGAAAATGCTGTGAATGCAGCTCTTTCCGTTGAACTGTTCCATAATTTTTCTTTAATTCATGATGATATTTTAGATCAGGCTCCTCTAAGAAGGGGAAGCATAACGGTACACGAAAAATGGAATCATAACATCGCACTTTTAAGTGGTGATGGTATGATGGTAAAAGCATTTGAGATCTTAAGTGGCTGTAACCCCGCTCATGTACCGGCACTTCTTAAATTATTTTCTAAAACAGGGATTGAAGTCTGCGAAGGCCAGCAACTCGACATGAATTTTGAAACCCAGGAGAAAGTAGGTGTGGACGATTACATTACCATGATTACTTATAAAACAGCCGTTTTACTGGGCTGTAGCTTACAAATGGGCGCTATTTGTGCGAATGCTTCAACAGAAAACCAGAAGCATTTATATGAATTTGGAAAACACGTGGGTATCGCCTTTCAAATTTTAGATGATGTACTGGATGTATATGCCGATAACGGCCAGTTTGGAAAACAAATTGGCGGCGACATCATCTCTAACAAAAAAACGTTTCTGTTACTAAAAGCATTTGAGCTTGTTAATACTCAACAAACACAACAGCTGAATGATCTGCTTCATCATTCCGGCATTTCTAAAACCGATAAAGTAGCCGGCGTTACTGCCTTATATAATACATTAGGCATTAAAGAAATAGCAACGCAGGAAGCGAATAGCCATACAGAAATTGCCTTAAAACACCTGGCAGAACTGAAAGCAGATCCTTCTAAAAAAGAAACTTTAAAACAGTTTGCCTCCCAGTTATTAAACAGGTTAACGTAAATGACTACAGAAGAATTACTTTCCGGTTACAAATTCAAAACATGCATCCAGGTACGTTTTAAAGATGTGGATAAACAGGGGCACGTAAACAATGCCAACCATCTCACCTATTTCGAAATTTCAAGAACCGAGTATTTCAAAGAAATTTTCCGTAAACACGGCGACTGGGATAAAACAGGAATGATCCTTGCCCATTCGGAAATCACGTATAAAGCCCCGATAACACTGGAGGACACCCTCTTTTGTTTTACAAGGGTAAGCCGCTTTGGATCAAAAAGCTTTGATATGGAAAATGTATTAGCAGCTAAAACCGATACTGGCTTTGAATTGCGGGCATATGGTAAAAGTATTTTGGTATGTATGGATTACACCCAAAAACAAACAGTTGCTGTTCCCGAAAGCTGGATAATTGCCTCTCAGCAATATGAAGAAATTGCTATTTAGCTAAAATTAACTCCTTCTTTTTTAGTTTTTTTCCTTACTTTTACTCTATTGATATTTTATGAAGACATTAATAGAAGGGTTTACAAAACAACTAAAAGAAGCATTGGATATTGCCGATAAAGCAGTATTAACTAAAAAAAATAATGTACAAAACATTATTATAACCGGCCTTGGAGGTTCAGGAATCAGTGGTACTATTTTATCTGAATTAGTGCAGAATGAATGCCCTGTACCCATTATCGTTAATAAAGATTATTTTTTACCCGAATTTGTAAATGCTAATTCCCTGGTTATTATTTCTTCTTATAGCGGAAATACAGAAGAAACACTTTCTGCGATGCAACAGGCTATTTCTAAAAATGCCCAAATCGTTTGTGTTACAAGTGGCGGGCAGGTAAAAGAACTGGCCGCAAAGCATTATTACGATACCATTATTATTCCGGGAGGCCACCCTCCCCGTTCGTGCATGGGATATTCCATTGTGCAGCTATTTAAAATCATGCAATTTAACGGGTTTGTGAAAACAGATCTTTTAAGCGATGTTAAAGAAAGCATTCGTGTATTAGATGCTGAAGAAGCTCATATTACTAGCGAAGCAAAAACCATTTCCAAAAAATTACTTAACAAAATTCCGGTAATTTATTCATTAGGCTCTTGCGAAGGGACTACTGTAAGATTTCGCCAACAAATTAACGAAAATGGAAAAATGCTTTGCTGGCACCATACCCTTCCTGAAATGAATCACAATGAATTGGTAGGCTGGGTAGAAAAAAATGATTCTCTGGCAGTAGTAACATTCAGAACTTCGTTTGATTACATCCGTACCATGAAACGTTACGAGATCTGTAAACCTTTGTTCGAAAAATTCAGCTCTTCCGTTACAGATATTACCGCCAAAGGCAGTACTAAACTACAACAGTATTTTTATCTGATACACATCGGCGATTGGATCTCGTATTACATGGCCGAATTAAAAAATATTGATGCTGTGGAAGTAGATGTGATCACCAATTTAAAAAACGAGTTAGCAAACCTTAAATAACCTTACGTGAATAAACAGGTTCTATTTCAAGACCTTGGCCTGATGGACTACAAAGACTGTTGGGACTATCAGGAAAGCCTGTTTAATGAAACCATTGCGCAAAAAATTGCTAACAGGGACCTCGATCCTTCTAAACAAATTGACACCAAAAATCATTTATTATTTGTTGAGCATCCTCATGTATATACCTTAGGTAAAAGCGGGGATGTATCACATTTACTGATTAACGAACATCAACTCGAAGAAAAAAAAGCAACCTATTATAAAATTAACCGGGGTGGGGATATCACATATCACGGCCCGGGACAATTAGTTGCTTACCCTATTTTAGACCTTGATCATTTTTTTACAGACATTCACAAATACCTTCGTTTACTGGAAGAAACCATTATTCTTACGTTAGATGAATATGGTATAAAAGGCGGAAGAAGCAAAGGAGAAACCGGTGTGTGGCTTGATGCGGATAACCTGTTTAAAGCCCGTAAAATCTGTGCATTTGGTGTACGTTGCAGCCGCTGGGTAACCATGCACGGCTGGGGATTTAATGTAAATTCGGATTTAGATTATTTCAGTAATATTGTACCCTGCGGCATACAGGATAAGGCTGTAACAAGCTTAAACAAAGAGCTGGGTCATGATGTAGATCTTAATGAGATAAAAGAAAAATTGAAAAAACATTTTTCCGCTCTTTTTGAATGTGAATTAATCTCAGATAAAAAAACGGCCTTCACCCCCATTCTATAAGCGCCCCGGCCCGGGTTTATAAACTGATTCGGTATTTTAAAAAATTAAAGACTAAATGAAACGTATTTTAAAGCTTTTATTTAAAACCACCCTGGTCATTTTTATACTGGCAAATCTGATCATTCTGTTTTCGGGTCGTTGGTATCTATACAAAGCAATTTGCAGCACTTATCTAAAAGGGCAAACAGGGCCAAGCTCCACAGAGTACCAGATATTCCATAACAGAAAAATAGAAGCATTAGCACCCGCTAAATGGCCTGTATCACAACGCTATAATTCGCAACAGGTATCTCCACAATTTGAAACTTTAATGAAAGAAGTGGAAGCCCATGCTTTTGTGGTTATCAAAAACGACAGTTTAATTCACGAACACTATTGGGATGGATTTAGTGATACCTCGCACACTAATTCATTTAGCATGGCAAAAAGCTTTACGGGAGCATTGCTGGGATGTGCCATTAAAGATGGTTATATCAAATCCATTGATGAGCCTGTATATACGTATATTCCCGAATTTAAAAAGGACTGGCGTTCGCGTATTACCTTAAAACACCTGGTAACCATGACCTCCGGTATTGCTTTCGATGAAAGTTACGGTAATCCTTTTTCGTTTCCGGCAGAAGGGTACTATGGCAGTAACCTGCTCGCCGCCTGTACACAGTATAAAAAGAGAATCAGTGAACCCGGCAAAGTATATAAGTATTTAAGCGGGAATACTGCTTTATTGGGATATTGTATTACAAAGGCCATACGCAAACCGTTAGCTACCTATTTAAGCGAAAAGTTATGGACTCCCATGGAATGTGAAAATAGCGCTTACTGGAGTCTCGATAAAAAAGACGGGCTTGAAAAAGCGTTTTGTTGCATTAACAGCAATGCCAGGGATTTTGCCCGCATGGGAAAACTCTATATGCATCATGGCAATTGGAATGGGAAACAACTGGTTGATAGTGCCTACGTATCACAATCCATCAGGCCGTTCGATTGCATGGAAGAGAGTGGTATAAAAAATAGAACCTATGGTTATGCCTGGTGGCTTACCGAATATAAAGGTCTGCGGATATTTTATATGCAGGGCATGTTAGGACAATATGTGATCTGTGTCCCTGAGAAAAACTTAATAATTTGCCGTTTGGCAAGGAAACGCAGGATAAAAGGAAAAGATCACACTCCCCTGGATGTTGGATACTGTGTAGATGAAGCCTTGAGAATGTATGAACCGACATCACCCTATTAAAAATGATCTTCCTTACAAAACAACACCATACAATCTTTATAAAACTTCATGCAGACCTGATCAATACAAGTGCACAGGCATTTGACCTCGTTGCATTACAACGTGCTATTGTTACTCAACTGGCACAGGTGTATCATGCATCTGTTGGGAAATACAGTTTAGATATTGATACCAACATTCATGTTTTACAAAGAGAAGCTCAATGTTCAGAGAAAAATATCCTGTTCCAGATCGTAGATATTATTCCCGGGAATAACCCTGCTGAAGCTGATTTTAAAGGCCTGAGGATAAAACTGAACAGAGCTATCATTCCTGATATTATTTCAAATAAAAACACCAGAACTATTCCTCATGAAATAGGGCATTTGTTTGGCTGGGATCATCCGCATGCCAATGCTAAATATGAAAGCATTAATGCTTCTGCTCATCCCCTTGAAAAAC
This sequence comes from Bacteroidia bacterium, assembly GCA_963422675.2. Classification (GTDB taxonomy): domain Bacteria; phylum Bacteroidota; class Bacteroidia; order B-17B0; family Aurantibacillaceae; genus UBA4416. The sequence continues at coordinate 246,730 of CAXVYS010000009.1, read as the reverse complement.
AATTAACGGAAAACGAGCGGAAACACAATTTAATGAGCCAGGGATGGTATGCACAAAAGGCTCTGATTCCACTGGACAAAGCCATGCAGCTCACCGAAAAACAAATTGAATTACTCTTGCTTAACTACGGCTCACGTCAACTAAACAGAAATTTTCATTTGAAACATTTTCTATTCTGGAAAAGGCTGCTCAATTAATGAGGCATTTCGGCCAGTTGCGGGAGTTTTAGTTTATCGCCTTTTTTAATTCCCTCTAACACTTCAATGTTTATTCCGTCAGACAATCCTGTTTTAATAAATCGTTTTTCGAATTTTTGTGGAGCAATTTCCAATTCTACAAACGGTTTTTCTTTTTCAAACTGAATGATACTTTCAGGAATGGCCATTACTTTCTCTTTTTTAGCCAAAATAATATCCGCGTTAGCACTATAGCCCGCCCGTAAAAAAGAGCTGTTATCCTTACTGATAGAGGCCCGGATCAAAAACTGAATGGCCCCGTTTTCTGTTACACCTTTTGGAGCAATGTATTCCAATTTAGCTTTAAAACTTTCTTTATCAATAGCACCAATGGTTAATACAATGTCCATTCCTTCGCTCACCTTCCCTACTTCACTTTCATCCAGTTTTCCTTCAAAAATCATTTCTCCCATGTTTGCTACTGCAGCAATGGTTGTTCCTTCGTTAAAGGTATTACTTTCAATAACCTGGCCGCCTTCCTTTACCGGAACATCCAGCACCATGCCTGTAATAGTGGCTTTTACGAGGGTGTTAGATGTAGTGCCACTCGATTTGGAAACACCTTCTTTAATAATATCCAACTGATTTTGTGAAGCGGATAGTTCTTCCTGGGTTGCTTTTATTTTTAATTCGGCTAGCTGAAATTCCGATTTGGCAATAACACTTTGGTCAAACAATAATTTACTTCGGTCGTATTCTATTTTTGCATTATCATAATTTATTTTTGCAGTGTTTACACGTGTTTCTGCATTGGCCATATTAAGCATATTCGGGATGATCTTTATTTTAGCGATCACATCTCCCTGTTTAATTTGTTGCCCGGCCAAAATGTATAATTTCTCTATAATTCCGCTCACCTGCGATTTCATGTTTACTTCTTTACGCGGCGTTACAGAACCTGTAGCTACTGTCTTTTTAATAATAACCGTATCAAAAGGCGTAGTGGTTTCAAACGTTACAGGAGGCGTTTGAGATTTCGCATAAAAGAAATAAAACGTCCATATAATTCCACTAAAAAGAAGGAGCAATAATATAGTCCTGGTAATTTTCTTCCCGATACTCTTTGATTTTTTATTACTATCACTTGATTTCATCATAACTTTTATTTAATATTTTATAATTTTTATCGTTCTTATTCACTTCTTAAGGCGTCTACTGGTTTTATAGAAACAGATTTTGCAGCAGGAATCAAACCTGCAAGGGCTCCTCCAACAATCAGGATCGTTAATGCTTTTAAAGCAACACCCAAATCAACTGTTGGATTAGAAAACATTTCTCCTGAACTTCCTATAGCTTTATTTAATAATTCTAATAACCCGATACCTGCCACCAATCCTAAATAGCCCGAAATAGCAGTGAGAAAGACGGTTTCAATTAATATCTGAGAAATGATTTGAATGGGCAAAGCTCCGAGAGCTCTTTTAACTCCTATTTCTTTGGTTCGTTCTTTTACAACAATTAACATAATATTACTGATTCCGATAACTCCGGCTAATAAGGTTCCTGAGCCAACGATCCAGATTAATACTTCGATTCCGGTAAACAATCCGTTAAGCTTATTGTATTCTACTTCCATATTCCAGTGTCCAATAGCAGCAAGGTCGTCAGGAGCAATTTTATGACGTTCTTTCATGAGCATCAATACCTTTTCTTCAGCTACTTCAGCAGGGATATCGTCTCTCGATTTAATAGCAAACCAACCAACAATATCTCCATAATTAAACGCATTTTGAAAAGTGGTAAAAGGAATATTGATCCTCTCCGCTTGTTCTTGTCCGTCTTGTCCACCGGCAGTAGGACTTGTAATCCCTACCACTTTAAAATAAACGCCGTTTACACGGATGTATTGTCCTACTACCTCTTCTCCTTTTTTAAATAATAATTCAACTACCCTTGGACCAATCACACAAATCTTTCTTTTTTCTTTGATATCAAATTCATTGATAAATCGTCCTTTACCAATCCGCACCTGTTGTATTTTATTTACCTGTGGGTAACAGGCCTGTATTCCACAAGCCGCTGTTTTTAAGCCTCTCACTACATTATTGGCAGCATCATGCCCTCCTAATTGATTCAACGGGGCAATCACATCTAATTCGGGAATTTGGTTGAGAGCTTCGGCATCGCTTAAGTTAAAGTTAAAATTGCGACCTGGTTTCATCCCTTTGTATGCTTTGGACGTTTGCTGAGTCCACATAAAAAAGCTATTGGTAGCTGTGCCCGCAAACCCATTCATAATCCCATTTCGCAAGCCATTGCCAGAACCCAGCATAATAACCAGCATAAAAATTCCCCAAAACACACCCAACATCGTTAGGAATGTACGTAGTTTATTTTTGCGAATGGTTGCAAAAATCTCTTGCCAGCTATCTCTTTCAAATATCAAATTAATCTTCTCTTAAAGCGGTTATGGGTTCTACTTTTGCAGCTTTTATAGCCGGGAACAATCCTGCCAGGGCACCTGCTATAACAATCATGATTACTGCCGACAGGGCTATATTTACATCTACATCCGGGTCTTTAAAAAAATCTCCTTCCAGTTTAAAATACTTAATAATTTCTACCACAACCACGCCCAGCATTAAGCCTATATAACCCGCAATAGACGTAATAAAAACAGATTCCTGAATAATTAAAGAAACAATAGAAAATGGAGAAGCACCTAGAGCCTTCCTTACTCCTATCTCTTTGGTACGTTCTTTTACAACGATCATCATAATATTACTAATCCCTACAACCCCTGCCAATAAAGTCAATACACCAATTACAAAAATAAATATCTTAATTCCATCCAACATCCCCATGATGCGTTTATACTCTGCGTTATTATTTCTCACACCAATCGCATTCATATCATTAGGGTTAAAATGATATTTCTTCGCCAGGTTATTCCTGATTTCCGTTACCATTTGTTCACTTCGTTCCAGGGAGGCATTGCCCGTTGTGGCCCATATAACTCCTACATTATCTTTACCATTATAAATCCTCTGGGCTGTTAGCAAAGGGATATAAATCCGTTCGTTATCTCCTTTGCCTGGATCGTTAAATACGCCTACTACTTTATATTTTGTACCACTCACATCTATAAATTTCCCAATAGGATCCTCTCCTTTAAATAACATTTTTTCTACAGGCTCGCCCAGCACACACACTTTTCTGAATTCATTAAAATCAAATTCATTGATAAAACGTCCCTTAATGAGTTTGGCTTTTTCCAGTAAATTATGATCAGGTGCACAGGAACGTACTAAAAAACCGGAATGTTCTTTTTTATAAGAAAGCATTTTATTTTCGCGCCAGCCAAAGGTTGCAGACGCATGATCAACATCCCGCGTTTTATTTTTAATATCATAAAAATCTCCGTTCCTCAACTGAATGGTTCTTCCGGGCTTATACCCTTCAAAAGCCATGCTGGTTTGTCCGCCATCTATCCAAATGCTGTTGGCAGCATCATTACCGAATTGCGATTGTGCTCCGTTTTTTAATCCCTGCCCTGCAGCCAGTAAAATGATCAGGATAAAAATTCCCCATGCTACGCTAAACGCCGTAAGTATCGTACGAAGTTTATTCTTCTTAATGGTTCCTAATATTTCCTGCCACTTATCTAGGTCAAACATATGCTATTTTAGATGTTAGAAATTTGATGTTGGATTTCATACTTTATAAATCCTAAATCTTACTTCCTAAATTATAAGTCCGTCTTTTAATCGTATCGTTCGGTCGGTAAGTGCAGCGATATCATTTTCGTGCGTTACCAATACAATGGTTTTCCCCTGTTTATGAATGTCTTTAAAAATATCCATTACCTCAATGGAAGTTTGTGAATCGAGTGCGCCTGTTGGTTCATCGGCAAAAATAACTTTAGGATTTCCTATTAATGCGCGGGCAATGGCAACACGTTGTTTTTGCCCTCCGCTCATCTCACTTGGTAAATGGTCGGCCCACTCTCTTAACCCTACTCTATCAAGGTATTCCAGGGCTAATTTATTTCTTTCCTTACGCGACACTTTTTGATAGTATAGCGGTAACGCTACATTTTCCATCGCATTTTTAAAAGACAATAAATTAAAAGATTGAAATACAAATCCTAAAAAACGGTTACGCAATTGCGCAGCCTTTGTTTGGGAAAGATCTTTCACCAAAGTGTTGTTAAGCATGTACGTTCCGGAATCGTAATTATCTAAAATACCCAGAATATTTAAAAGCGTTGATTTTCCTGAACCAGAGGATCCCATAATAGAAACAAATTCTCCTTCTTTAATATGGATATCAATTCCTTTTAATACCTCGAAAGAAGTATCATTTAATTTATAGGCTTTGCGTATTTGCTCGAGTTTTATCACAATCTAAAAGTAATGCTAATAGCCGGAAAAACTGTACCGCTTATGTTTGAAAACATGCGTTTATGGATAAAAGCCAAAATGTGTTTCAAAAACGGGCACTTATGTTGAAACAAGGGTAATTTAACTACGCTCTTTACGTTTGGCAAAATAATTACTGTTTATACTCATTAAAACGTAAAGCACAATAATTAATGGAATACCTACAAATTGAAACAGAGCGAGCAATACCACACTTAATGCCAGGAAAATATAACGTGTGCGGTTACCTAACCACGAAAAGGTTCTGAATTTAAGTGCAAATAAAGGGATTTCAGTAATTAGCAAAAGGCTTAACAGGACGGTGATACTAATTAAAAAATAAATATTAAAGATAATATCAGACGCCAATAATGAATTTGTATTTGCCGTGATGAGAGGAAACGAGCAAATTAAAATAGCATTTGCAGGCGTTGGTAATCCTATAAAAGAACTGGTTTGCCGGTTATCATTATTAAATTTAGCTAAACGAATGGCTGAAAAAATAGGGATAAGAAATGCAACATAAACCACCAGTCCGGATAAAGCAAGTTCTTTCTCATGAAAATTCTGAACAGCTGCAGTGCCTTCATTAACGTACGAAAAAATGCTCATTTCAATTAACTGAAACATAACAACACCGGGCACTACACCAAAAGTTACCATATCTGCCAAACTATCCAGATCCTTCCCTATAGGTGAAGCAACTCTTAAAAGCCTTGCAGCAAAGCCATCAAAAAAATCAAAAATTGCTGCCAGTCCAACCAGATAAGCGGCGATAACTAAATTTCCTTCAAATGCCTGTTCTATGGCAATACAACCGCATAATAAATTACAGCAGGTAAGGGCATTGGGAATATGTTTTTTCAGATTCATTTACAGCGTAAATATATATAAATTAAATCGTTTGTATATTTACAAAAAATGTTATTTAATTCCCTGATATTTATCCTGTTTCTCCCCTGTGTTTTTGCGGCTTACTGGCTGTTAAAAGGGCCATGGCGAAATTTATTTTTGTTAGCGGCCTCTTATTATTTCTACTTCTCCTACAATCCCTGGTTTTTACTATTACTGGTAGGTACTTCAGGCCTTGATTATTATTTAGCGAAATTGATTTCCAATTCGGAGAACCATAAGGCCAGGAAACTATTTTTAGTTATCAGCCTTGTTTCAAACATTGGCGTTTTATTTATTTTCAAATATTTCATTTTCTTTTATAATACAGGTATCACACTTTTCAACTCCCAGGCTTCGCTTCTTAATTCCCTTATTATTCCTGCAGGATTATCGTTTTACACCTTTCAATCCATTAGCTATACGATAGATGTCTACCGGAATAAATATAAAGCAGATGATACATTAACGGATTTCTTGCTATATGTTTCCTTTTTCCCACATATGGTAGCAGGGCCTGTTGTAAGGTATAACAGCTTAATGCCTCAGTTAAAAATAGTTCAGCATTTTAAAACGATCAATTGGGAAGCTTTTGCGAAATTAACCATTTGGGGATTTTTTAAAAAGATGGTTATTGCCGATAATTTATCGTCTATTGTAACGCCTGTATTTAATAACGTACGCGATTATTCGGGCTCTACGCTTTTACTCACCGGCTTTTTATTTGTGGTACAGGTGTATGCCGATTTTAGTGGATACTCTGATATAGCAACAGGTGTAGCTAAATTATTTGGCATTAACCTAAGTTTAAACTGGAGAAGACCCTTGTTTTCCAAATCGCTGCATGAATTCTGGACCAGAAATCACATTAGTATTACCACCTGGTTCAGAGATTATTTATACATTGGTTTAGGCGGAAACCGTGTGAGTTATAATCGTTGGCTACTGAACATTTTCCTGGTATTTTTGATCAGTGGTTTATGGCATGGCGCCAATTTTACCTTTGTGGTATGGGGAGCGCTACATGGTATCGTATTTATTATTGAAACAATCATTTTTAAGAAGTTTCCGAATTTTAAAGCTCCTGCTTTTTTAGGGTGGGTTTATCTCATAACCTTTCACACCTTATCGCTCATTGCTTTCAGGGCACTCAACATGAACGACCTCGAATACATTTATCTGAAAATTTTCACCGCGTTTCATCCGGGGCTTTTAATGGCAGAATTGGCCCAGATAAGCAATTCTTTCTTTCTGTTACTTTGTGGATTATTTATCCTAATCTTATTTTTAAAAGAAGCAAACGAAGAATATGCCATGCTTAATCGCTTCAAAGGATTTGAATCTTTTTACAAACCTGCTTTTTTTATTTTAGTAGTAGTAAGTATTTTCATATTGGGGAATTTTAAGGCTAACCAATTTATTTATTTTCAGTTTTGATAAAAAAAGGGATCATATATACCGGACTGGTCATTATTTTGGCCTATGCCCTGCAATGGTTTATGCTGGCCGGTTTACGTCATAACGCACAGGGAGTGTATGACAAATACAATACCTTATTTCTGAAAAAAAACAGCTACAACACCTTAATTTTAGGGTCTTCAAGAGCTGAAATGCATACCGATGTTAGGCTACTTGATTCATTGACAGGCTTAAACACCTTTAACGCAGGGGTTTCCGGAGCAACCACCCGTATGGCTTATGCCGTTTTAAAATCGTATGTTGTGAACAGTAAAATTCCCAAAACCATTTTTTTAGAATGTGATTTTCACATTAGTCATTTAAGTACCGATACCATTTTCAACTTTCCCCGGTATTTTCCTTACTTGTCTAACCAAGTGCTGTATTCGGAATTTAAACAAATAGATCCCCGGTTCAGGCAATTCAAATACAATGCCTTTTACGGACTTCCCTATATGGGCATTCCCTGTATAAATCCTGCACTGAATGGTTGGCTGGGTAAATCAGGAAAGTATGATGCATTTTATACAAATGGTTTTTTTAAGAATACGGTCATAGATCATTACGATCATTTTAATACCAAAACGTATTATGGCTATATCAGTAAAGAAACCCGGCAATATTTGGATTCTATTATTCTATTTTGTAAAACTAATTCTGCCCGATTAATCTTTACGATGTCACCCGCGTACATAAGCGCTCAAAAAGAGGTATTAAATAAGCAACACATTATTGAACAATACAAAAACATCGCCTTTATAAATCACCTGCCTTTATTTAATTACAGTGATGATTCCGGCATTATTTATAATAAACACTATTTCGAAGATAATTACCATATGCTGTATGAAGGAGCCCGCATTTATACCCGAAAAATAGCGACTGATTTTAACAATATTCCGCGTTAAATTGCGTTGTTAATCAATCTATTTAGGAAAAATTTCCGTAAATTTAAAGATTATACAATAAGCATGAAACACTTAGTTTTTGGGGTATTATTTTTCATTTCATCTATTGGTTTTGCTCAAATAGCGAAATACAGTAATGAGTTTTTAAGTGTTGGTGTTGGTGCGCGTGCCCTTGCAATGGCAAATGCCAATGTAGCTTCCGTAAATGATGTTACGGCAGGTTATTGGAATCCATCAGGTTTATTATTACAAAAAAGCAATGTACAGGTAGGCTTAATGCATGCCGAATACTTTGCAGGTATTGCCAAATATGACTTCGTAGGGCTTTCTAAACGTATTGACAGTAACAGCGTTGCCGGTATTACCTTTATTCGCTTTGGTGTAGATAACATCCCTAATACAACCGAATTAATTGATGCAAATGGCAATGTTGATTACTCTCGTTTAAAATCCTTTAATGCCGTGGATGCCGCCGTATTATTATCTTACGCAAGAAGCATTCCTAAATTAAAAGGGATTAAAATCGGAGCAAATGCCAAAATCATTCGCCGTAAACTGGGAGAATTTGGTGGTGCATGGGGCTTTGGAATTGATGTTGGTGCGATGTATGATTATAAAAAATGGCGCTTCGCCGCTATGGGTCGTGATATTACGGGAACATTTAATGCATGGAGTTATAATTTATCGGATGATGTAAAAAAGACATTTGCTGTAACAGGCAACGAAATCCCCAGTAATTCCTTAGAAGTAACCGTCCCGAAATTAATACTGGGTGTAAGCCGTACCTGGTTCGTATGGCAAAATAAAATCTCCCTAGGAGGAGAATTAAACCTCATCAATACCTTTGACGGGCGCAGGAATACGGTTTTAAAAACAGATGTATGGAGTATGGAACCTGCCTTTGGGTTAGAGGCCGGCTATAAAGGCACCGTGTTTTTAAGAGGGGGTATTGGTAATATTCAGCAATCTAAAAATGTATTGGGAAATGAAATAACAACGGTTCAACCAAATATCGGGGTAGGATTAAAATACAAAGTCTTTGCTCTGGATTATGCTATGACAAATATTGGTAATGTATCTACTTCTCTTTACTCTCATATTTTTACCATAAAAATTGATCTTAATAAAAAACTGATTAAATGATAAAACGTTTATTCATTTTATGTTTTCTTCTATTTTACCTGTTTCATGTACAGGCACAGAAGTATGGAAACGAATGGATAAATTATTCTCAAAAACATTACCGTCTTAACATACCTAAAACAGGCCTGTATCGCATAGACTCTCTCACACTTGTTAATTCAGGTATTCCATTAATTTTTATTAATCCCAAAAACTTTCAGCTTTTTATAAAAGGCGTTGAGCAACATATTATGATTGCCGGCGAAAACGATAATGTATTTAACACGGGCGATTACCTGGAATTTTACGCCGAAAAAAATGACGGACGTTTTGATTCACTGGCGTATACTAACATTAGCCGCTTGCCTAATCCTTACCTCGCTTTATTCAACGATACCAATTATGCGTATTTAACCTGGAACAACTCTATAAATAACAAGCGACTTATTCCCGAAACGGATATCAATTTTTCAGGGTATACTGCAACAAATTATTATTACAATGAAAGGATTTACACTTCCAATTCAACCTATTCGCTCGGCAAAACGTATATTGATATTGTATCAGACCCAAGGTATGCAGTGGCTGAAGGCTATGGTACTGCCTTAGTACAAGGATCCTCTATACAAACGCCCTTACCCTTCTTTTCGGTGTTTCAGTCTTCTTCCCTTCCCGTAATCATAAAAGCATCTTTCTCCGGAAATTCCGAAAACTACATCACCGGAGGATATGATCATCAGATAAAACTAGAGTATTATGATAATTCAGGAAATTACATCACGTTAACCGACACGTTATTTTTAGGCTCCCAGCAATTTAATATCGAAAAACAAATTACCGCCGATCATTTACAAAACAACTCCTTCATTAAATTATCCAGTATAAATAATCCTTTATTCAGCAGCATCTCAAATTCAACCAACCTGCATTACCTGTATTTCAAATACCCACAGGTTCCTGATTTTTATGGCAGTTCCGAGCAATTAATGTATATCGACAACAGTACTACTGCCTCAAAAACATTTCTTGATCTGCAAAACGTATCTATTGTAGGTGGTTCTGTTATTTTATATGACCTCACCAATCACAAATACATTTATACAGTTGCAAGCGGGAATAATGTGAAAGCGCTTATTCCAAATTCCGCCACGCAAAAAAAATGTTTTATAACAACCAGTAATAACATCAACTCTATCACGTCCCTGGTTCCCGTAAATCAAACCGGTTATTTTGTTGATTACAAAAGTACACAGGCCGATTCTGCTTATTTGATTGTTTCACATAAAGGCTTACAGCAATCGGCTAATGATTACAAAGCTTACAGGCAAACCATTAGTGGTGGCTCACATAATGTAATACTGGCATATATAGATGAACTCTATGATCAGTTTGCCTATGGCAATAAAAAAAATCCTTTAGCTATTAAAAATTTCTGTCATTTTTTAAGTGATAGTTTACCAACTCCTCCAAAGTATTTGCTTCTATTAGGGAAATCACTCAAAAATGCGGACGTTAAAACCAATGCAACCTATTGGAATGCCTGCGATTTACCAACCATGGGTACCCCGCCTTCCGACAACCTTTTAACTTCGGGCTTACATGGCTCAAATTCTTCTACACCTTTTATTCCTGTTGGCAGAATCTCGGGTAAAACAAATACTCAAATAAACAATTACCTTGATAAAGTAAAATCGTATGAAGCGGGCTTAACAAAAACAGAGCCTGACGACTGGCACAAACATGTTTTGCATTTTGCAGGAGGAACCGATATTAATCAGCAACAATTATTTCAAAGTTACCTGCAAAGTTATTCGGTAACTATTTGTGATACACTTTATGGAGGAACCGTTTATAATTTTAAGAAAACAACAACAGCTCCTATTCAAATTACGATCAGCGATTCGGTAAAACGATTAATTGATTACGGTGCTTCCATCATTACCTTTTTTGGACATGGTTCTGTGAGTGGGTTCGATCAGGCCATTGACGATCCTAATGCCTATAATAACAAAGATAAATATCCTCTGTTTATTGCAAACTCCTGTTATTCGGGCGATATCCACACCATTGCAGCAAACAGCAGCAGTGAAAACTTTACGATGGTTCAGGAAAAAGGAAGTATTGGGTTTATTGCATCCGCATCCAGCGGAATTGTATATCCTTTAAATAATTATTCTTCGCTTCTTTATAAATCATTGGCTTACGAAAGATACTATCAGGGAATTGGAGACGCCATCAAAAACACCTGTAATAAAAACGCTGTGCTCAACGATCAGCTCTTAGAGATCACTTCCCTGGAAATGACCCTGCAGGGTGACCCTGCCGTTAAACTCAGTGGCTTTAGCAAACCCGATTACCAGATCAACAACAGCAGTGTTTTTTTTAATACACAAACTTATATAGACTCTATCGGGGTTAATGTAGTAATCAGGAACCTGGGAAAGGCTGTCAGAGATACATTTGTAGTAAGAGTGGAACGCTATTTTGCAACCGGTGATTCGAGTACTTACCTGAAACAAATTAAAGCACCTTATAATCTTGATACCTTACAATTTAATATTTTAAAGGATTTTGATAAAGGGATCGGCTTAAATAGTTTTAAAGTATATATTGATTCTTACAATAAAATTTCTGAACTATCTGAAAACAATAATTCAACTATAGGTACGGTGGATCTCTTTATTTCCGGTGGTGACGTGGTTCCTGTGTATCCCTATAAATATGCCATTATCCCTAAAGTTCCGCAAATCACTTTAAAAGCTTCTACCGCCGATCCATTTTCTCCTTTAACCAATTACAGAATTCAGCTCGACACGAACGATCGGTTTTTAAACCCAATCAACACCACATTGATGAGTAGCGTAGGAGGTGTTATTGAATGGACGGTTAATTTACCATTTGCAGACAGTACCGTTTATTTCTGGAGAATTTCAAAAGACTCAACACTTTCAACAGACACTTATCGATGGAGAGAAAGCTCTTTTCAAGTTATCGACAACAAGGCAGGTTGGGGGCAATCACACTTCCATCAATTTAAGAATGATACTTATCAATTTGTAAAATATAAAAAAGCACAACGGAAATTCGATTTTGAGAACGATGTTTCTTCGATCACCTGCCGTACAGGATTTCTTTCCGCGATAGGCTGGGATCAAATCATGTATTCCCTTAACGGTTCACAATTACACGTTTGGAATTGTGCCAACGATGGTTGGACAATTGTTATTTTTGATTCTACGAGTGCTATGCCGCGCCAAAGTATTTCGGCCAATGCACCAAATCCAGGCCCGGGGCCTTATGGCAACTGTCACTGCGACGGCACAAGGCCCTTATATGCATTTGATTTTGGGATCAATAATTATTGTGGTTTCCCAAACACCTGGCAAAATGATTTATTAGTCTTACTAAACGGGCTCCCTCCAAACACAAAAGTTTTAGCCTACTCCGCACAAAATCATCATGCCACCTCTTATAGTAACGCACTGTACACTGCCTTTGAAAGCTTAGGAAGCGCTAATATCCGAACGGTTAACGACAGCTTAACGATTGCCATTTTTGGAAAAAAAGGAAACGCTATCGGTCAGGCACATGAAGAAGTTGCCACACATCATAATGATATTATTATATTAAATGATTCTATAAAAACCAATTGGAGCAATGGATACGTAGCCTCAGAAATTATTGGCCCGGCCATAAAATGGAACAGCCTGCATTGGAAACAGGTACCCGTTGAACTTCCTAATAAGGACACCATTGTTTTAAAGGTAGTAGGAATTAAAGCGAATGGCACGAGAGATACCGTTGCCACCTTTACCTCAAATATGACGGATGTATATAATTTAGATACTTACGCCGATGCGCAAGCCTATCCGTATATGCAGCTAATAGCCTTAATGAGAGATGACATTTATAAGACCCCCGCTCAGCTTAAAAAATGGCAGGTACTGTACGATGAAGCTCCCGAATGTGCTATCAATCCTAAGAAAGGCTTTGTACTGTCAAAGGATACGTTGCAGGAAGGAGATAAACTGGTAGTTAATATTCCTATAGAGAACATTGGTGTAAAAACATTTAACGATAGTTTGGTAGTAACCTATTGGGTAGAAGACAAGGATAGGATCAAACATTTTTTACCGCAAAAATTAAAACAAAATAATTTTTTACCGGCACAGGTAATCATTGATACCATTAATTTTAACAGCTACCAATATCCGGGTCAAAATTATTTATGGATTGATGTAAACCCACCCGTTAATGCAAAATATCAAAAAGAGCAGTACCACTTTAATAACATTGCCCGCCTTCCTTTTAAAGTAACTACCGACAATATAAATCCTTTACTGGATGTAACATTTGATGGTAATCATATTTTAAATGGAGACATTGTTTCCTCCAAACCTCATATTTTAGTGAGTTTAAAAGACGAAAACAGGTTTCTTGCATTAAATGATACCTCCGACTTTGCTGTTTTTATAAAGTATCCCGACCAGGCTTCTGAAAAAAGAATTTTCTTTAGTAATGCGCTCCTGTTTACACCGGCACTGCTTCCTAATAATTCCTGTAAAATAGAGTGGAAACCGGAGTTTGCCATGGATGGAAAATACAAACTTATTGTACAGGCCAAAGACAGAGCCCGGAACGTATCGGGTGATATGGATTACAATATCCAGTTTGAGATCATTAACAAACAAACCATTACGGAAGTATTAAATTACCCAAATCCCTTCAGTACCTCTACACGCTTTGTATTTACATTAACCGGAAGTGAGATGCCTGATGTATTTATTATACAGATTATGACCATTACCGGAAAAGTAGTAAGAGAGATCACCAAAAATGAAATGGGCAATATCCGCATCGGAAGAAATATTACCGATTATGCCTGGGATGGAAAAGATGACTTTGGAGATAAACTGGCAAACGGCGTTTACCTGTATAGAGTAATAACACGCTACAACGGCCAGGCGATAGAGAAAAGGCAAACTGAAGCAGATTCTTACTTTAAAAAAGGGTTTGGGAAATTGGTAATTATGCGGTAATTCTATTCCCTTTATACGATGAGATGATCCAATATCTTATCCTTAACAATTGCCGTTTTAAGTATACCGGAAGCCTCTTTTAAAATATCTGTATCTATCGTTTTTTTATAGCCTAACAACGTTATTGCCTGCTCTTTTGCCTCCATATCCGAAATGTTTTCCGAAATAAATAAAGCATCTTTTAAGAACAATACATTTAAGGCCTTATCTTTTAAAATTCCTAATTCCTCAATTACCCAGCTCAACGCAAAAAATTTATCATGATCAAATTCAATCACCGAAACATTTTTAGGTTTTGCAGGTAGTTTATTATAAGGTGATGCTAAATTGGTTTTAGTGAAATAATTCAATTCAAATTTTTGTTTTTTGGGGGCTTTTTTTAATTGTACCAAGCCCTGTAAAGCTTGCGCATATATGCTTATCCAACGCAGCTTACGCCTTAATTCATGTACTTGTTCTTCGGCCTTGGTAAACTGAAAATTATATTTTAAACTAAAATTTAAAATCGCGTCAATCTCTTCTTCTATGGCAAATTTTAAAGCCTCTTCATATTCCTTATTATACTCTACCGAAAACTCGCTTAACTTATAATCAAACGATTTCATTTTTTCATTCAGCCATTCTTTTTCCCTTAACCGTTGATTACATTTCTCCGTATAATTTGCAGCAGTTACTGTAAAATATTTTATAATTTCCTTTGATACTTTTTTATTCTTTTTAAGATCAGTTTCCATAACCGCATACAGATCAATTTGCCCAAACAGATCTTCCAGTTTTTTAAACCGTTTGTTCCATTTATCAAACAATTTTTCATCAAAAGCCTTATTGTGTAAACGTGTTAACGCTTCCAGCATAAACAAAGGAGTTCGTGCACCGTTTTTGTATAACCATAAAGCCGGATTTTTTTGGCTGGCGGCCCTGAACAGTAAATGCTGCAACTGTTCGCTATAATACAAAAACGGGTTAAATGCTTGATTTTTCATAAGATTCTAGTTTTATACTTGCATTAAAGCTACTTCTTTTATTAATAAGCATCAAATGGCTAAAAATTCAGTTTTTTAGTATCTTTGCAGCCTATGGAAAAAAAAGTTCGTTTACGTTTTGCCCCTAGCCCAACAGGAGGCTTACATATGGGTGGTGTGCGCACCGCTTTATTCAGCTATTTATACGCCAAAAAACATGGTGGAGATTTTGTATTAAGAATAGAAGATACCGACCAGACACGTTATGTGGAAGGTGCTGAAGATTATATTATAAGTGCACTTAAATGGTGTGGAATAGAGCCCAATGAAGGTGTGGGGTTTGGCGACGGGCCTTATGCGCCTTATCGCCAAAGTGAAAGAAAAGAATTAGGTATTTATAAAAAATATGCAGATCAGTTAATTGCATCAGGTCATGCGTACTACGCCTTTGATACTTCCGAAGAACTGGATGAAATGCGCAAACGTCTGGAAGCAGCTAAAGTAGTGGCCCCTCAGTACAATGCCATTACACGCCAAAACATGCGTAACTCATTAACCCTGCCCGAAGACGAAGTAGCAAAATTAATTGAGAGTGGTGTTCCCCATGTGGTTCGCTTAAAAGTACCCCGTAACGAAGAAATCCGTTTTCATGATATCATTCGTGGTTGGGTAACCGTAAACTCTTCTCAGGTAGATGATAAAGTACTTTTAAAAAGTGATGGTATGCCAACCTATCACCTGGCGCATATTGTGGATGATCTGGAAATGAAAATCACACATGCCGTACGTGGAGAAGAATGGTTACCAAGTGCCCCATCGCATATTTTAATTTACCGTTACTTAGGGATGGAAGATCAAATGCCGCAACTGGCGCATTTACCATTGATCTTAAAACCGGATGGTAATGGCAAATTATCAAAACGCGATAAATCGGGATTACCCATGTTCCCTTTAAACTGGCACGACCCCAGAGATAAAACGGATTATATAGGTTATAAAGAATCGGGGTTTACACCGGATGCTTTTATTAACATGTTAGCTTTACTTGGCTGGAATCCCGGTGATAACAGGGAAATCATGAGTAAACAGGAATTAATTGAAAACTTTTCTTTTGAACGTGTCAACAAATCAGGAGCTAAATTCGATCCCGAAAAAACAAAATGGTTTAATCAGCAATATTTAAGAATGCAAACAGATGAGCAATTGGCTGAGTCTGTGAGCCCTTTACTGGAAGCCAAAGGCATTAAAAAAGACAAAGCCTTTATTATAGAATTTTGCAGACTGATTAAAGAAAAAGCACATTTTGTAACCGAGTTTTATGAGTTGGGGTCTTACTTTTTTGTAGCTCCTACAAGCTACGACGAAAAAGTGATGACTAAAAAATGGAACGATACTTCAAAAGAGCAATTTACTAAGCTAACCTCTAAATTTGAAGCATTGCCTGTATGGGATACCCACACATTACATGATTCGTTTCAGGAAGCACAAACAGAAATAGGCAAACTCGATATGCAGGTGTTACGTGTATTAACGACAGGTGTTTCCGGTGGTGCCCAGTTATTTGACCTATTGGCACTATTGGGTAAAGACGAAGTAATTACACGATTGAAAACAGCCCTGGCTAAACTCTAAAAAACAACACGATGCATCCATTATTAAAACAGAATTTATTTTTCATTAAAGAGCACGTTGGAATTTTTAAAGCAGCCAACAACTTTGATATCTATAATCCTGATACACAAGAAATGATCATGACCTGTCGTGAAGATCAGTTAGGGACATTTACCAAGATATTTCGTTTTACAGATTACAAAAGAATGACTCCTTTTCACGTTGAAATTAAATCAACTACAGGCGAGAAAATTTTGTCCGTGAAAAGAGGTGTATCTATTT
The DNA here is from genome assembly GCA_963422675.2 of Bacteroidia bacterium. Taxonomy (GTDB): domain Bacteria; phylum Bacteroidota; class Bacteroidia; order B-17B0; family Aurantibacillaceae; genus UBA4416. The sequence continues at coordinate 229,860 of CAXVYS010000009.1, read as the reverse complement.
TTCTTTCTACAGTAGAAGTATTGGATGAACATGATAATTTAGTTGGACGTTTTAAACAAAAGTTTTTTTCGATCGGTGGAAAGTTCGATATTCTGGATCCCAATGACAATCCACTTTGCACCTTAAAAGGAAAATGGACAAGCTGGGATTTTAAATTTATGCAGGGCACAGACGAACTGGCCGGAGTATCTAAAAAATGGGCCGGTTTAGGAAAAGAATTATTTACAACTGCTGATAATTATATGTTATCCATTTCAGAAACCGTTAAAAAAGAAGACCCAACGCGGATCCTGATTTTAGCAGCGGTGATGTGTATTGACATGGTTTTAAAAGAATAAAAAACAAATAGTTGCCCCATTTACGGAGGCTAAACATATGGAATTATTTTCTGATGAATATTTTATGAATGAAGCTTTAAAAGAAGCACAAAAAGCTTTTGATGAAGACGAAGTTCCTGTTGGCGCCGTAATAGTAGCCAACAATAAAATAATTGCCAGGGCGCACAATTATACCGAGCGTTTAAATGATGTAACTGCTCATGCAGAAATGCAAATCATTACCTCAGCCGCAAATGCTATAGGAGGAAAATATTTAAACGATTGCACATTATATGTAACGTTAGAACCCTGTGTGATGTGTGCAGGAGCCTTATACTGGAGCCATATTACTAAAATAGTATACGGTGCAAGTGATGATAAAAAAGGATTTTCCAAACTGAATCAAACTGTATTACACCCTAAAACCATTGTAGTTAAAGGAATTTTAGAACAGGAATGCTCCGTATTACTAAAAGATTTTTTCCAGGCAAAAAGAAAAAATTAATGACAACACACATCCTTTTCTTCTACAAATAAAACGAGAAAACATAATTATTAAGAACAAACAATATGAATTTAGATCTTAAAAATAAACAAGCCATTGTATGTGGAAGTACACAAGGAATAGGCAAAGCCATTGCTATGGAACTGGCCAACTTAGGCGCGAGTGTAACATTAGTTGCCCGTAACGAAGAAGCATTAAAATTAACCAAACAGGAATTAAGTACAGAGGCAGGACAATTACATGCCTACCTATGCGTTGATTTTGCCAAGCCAACGGAGCTTAAACAAATTGTTGAAGCGTATTTACAACGCCAGCCAGGGGTTCATATTTTAGTAAATAACACCGGTGGGCCTCCTGCAGGTCCTGCCGCTTCTGCAAAAACAGAAGAATTTTTATCGGCCTTTAACAACCATTTAATCTGTAACCACATTTTAGTACAGGCCTGTGTGGAACATATGAAAAATGCGAAGTACGGTCGTATCATCAATATCATTTCTACCTCCGTAAAAGCACCATTGGCAAACCTAGGTGTATCTAATACCATTAGGGCCGCTGTAGCCAACTGGAGTAAAACACTGGCCAATGAACTGGGGAAATTTAATATAACGGTTAACAATGTGCTTCCGGGTGCAACAGCAACCATACGGTTAAAAACGATCATTGAAAATAAATCCACTAAAACTGGTCATGCCAAAGAAGAGGTAACAAACGAAATGCTCGCCGAAATCCCAATGGGTCGCTTTGCAGAAGCTTCGGAAGTAGCAAATGCCGTGGCTTTCCTGGCATCTCCAGCAGCATCTTACATCAATGGTATTAATTTACCGGTTGATGGAGGAAGAACCGCCTCTTTATAATTTTACATTTCAAACCCTCTAAAAATAAGCTAACGGATACGATAGCTTATTTTTTTTGTAACAAACCCGCAGCCGTTCCTGTTTTATGAAAATACCAGGCACTTTCAACGCCTCTTTTTGGACAATTTCCTTGCAAAACGGAGAAATTGTTAAAAAGTGAGAAATAACCGGGATGTTAGTATAAGCATACCCGGCAGAGCATAAATTTGGTTAAATCTCCACATTTTAATATTATATTTGTTTCTGTTTTTTACTGATTATAAGAAAGTTAAGCTTACTCATATTTCCAACGTAAAACACAAAAAATACCGGATTAAACGATACAACATTAAAAAAACATTAAGTTCTATATGAAGATTATTATACCTATGGCGGGCAAAGGAAAAAGAATGCGCCCTCATACACTTACCGTTCCAAAACCATTAATTAACGTAGCAGGCAAACCTATTGTGCAACGTTTAGTGGAAGACATTACCAAAGTTTGCGGAGAAAAAGTAGACGAAATAGCCTTTATTATTGGCGTTGATTTCGGAAAAGAAGTAGAAGATAATTTAGTGAAGATCGCTGAAGCACAAGGTGCTAAAGGTACTATATACTACCAGGAAAAAGCATTAGGTACTGCTCACGCCATTATGTGTGCAGAACCTTCTATTACAGGAAAAACGGTTGTGGCTTTTGCTGATACCTTATTTAAAGCTGATTTTGTAATGGATACAAATCAGGAAGGCGTAATTTGGGTTCAGGGTATTGAAGACCCAAGTCAGTTTGGCGTTGTAAAATTAAACGAAGCAGGTGTAATTACTGATTTTGTGGAAAAACCTGCCACCTTTGTGAGTAATCTTGCCATCATTGGTATCTACTATTTTAAAGACGGCGATAATCTTAAAAAAGAATTAAAATATTTGCTGGATAATAACATTACTGAAAAAGGTGAATTTCAATTAACCAATGCTTTGGAAAATATGAAGCAAAAAGGAATTGCCTTTACTCCCGGTAAAGTTACCGAATGGTTGGATTGTGGAAATAAAGATGCGACCGTTTACACAAACCAACGTGTATTGGAATTTGACAAAGGTAAAGCAAACCTAAAAGGAAAAAATATTATAACTGAAAACAGTGTTATTATCGAGCCTTGTTTTATTGGAGATAATGTTGTGATCAAAAATTCCATTGTTGGTCCACACGCTTCCATTGGCGCAGATTGCCGCATTACCGATATGATCATCAAAAACAGCGTTATTCAGGCAAATACAAAATTAAGCCACTCACATATCTCCAACAGTATGATTGGTGAAGGAGCAGAAGTAAAAGGAAAATCGTTAGACATCAGCATGAGTGATTATACCAATCTTTGTTTATAATTGAAGGTTAACAAACATATCGCCTATACGTTATCAATAGCATCGCTATCGGTATGTTTTATGCTTTCCTGTAAATCATCCAAACAATCGGGTAAAACAACTTCTTCCAATTCTTCAAAAGACAAAGGTTTATCAGCCGAAGCGCAAACTAAATTTGCATTCTACTTCGTGGAAGGTTGTAAAGAAAGAATGAAAGGCAATGTGGAAGTAGCTGAAAAAGCATTTAAAGAATGTTTAAAGATCGATCTGTCCTCTGCCCCTGTAAAGTATGAGTTGGGCAATATTTACCGCTTTGGCGGGCAAACGGAAATGGCTCTTAAATATGGTAAAGAATGTGCCGCTGCAGATCCTAAAAACGAATGGTATCAATTACTGTATATCGAATGTTTACATGGTAAACGCTTATATTCACAAGCCGCAGATGTGTACAGCCGTTTAATTAAAAACTTTCCTGAAAGACCTGATTTTTATGAGGGTTTAGCTGCAGAATATATGTACGGCGGCTTGTACGAAAAATCTTATAAAACATATGATGAGCTTGAAAAAAAATTCGGACCGAGCGAAAGCTTTACCCTGAATAAAATCAAGCTTCTCAAACAAATTAAAAAAACAAAAGAAGCAGAAGAAGAACTGAAAAAACTGATCAGTCTTAATCCCACCCAACCCCGCTATTACACATACCTTGCGGAGTTTTACCAGGAAAACAAACAAAACGATAAAGCGTTAAATACTTACAGAGAAGTTTTAAAAATCGATCCGGAAAATCCGATGGTTCATTTAGCATTGGCCGAATACTATAAATCGGTGAATGATAAAGAGAATTTTTTCAAAGAAATGAAAATTGCTTTTGAAAATCCGGATCTGGAAGTTGAAACCAAATACAAGATCCTGGGTTCGTATTACGACCTTTCCGAAAAAAATGAAGAGTTCAACAAACAAGCCTATGAGCTTTGTGCTATTATGCTGAGGGTTCATCCAACCTCTGCGGATGCTCACAGCATTTATGCCGAGTTTTTATTTAAAGACAAAAAAATAAAAGAAGCCCGCGACGAGTATGCGCTTTCTACAAAATATGACAAAAGCCGCTTCGATACCTGGAACCGATTGATGTTTCTCTCTTCTGAAACAGGCGATTTTGCAGCATTGGAAACACAAAGCAGTGAAGCCATTGAGCTATTCCCAAACCAGGCCTTCCCCTACTTTTATAATGGTTATGCGAATATTCAATTAAAAAAATATGAAAAAGCAACCGAGTCGTTAAGAGAGGGAATCGAATTTGTGTATGATAACAACCCTTTGCTTCTTCAGTTTTATGCCAATTTAGGAATAGCCTATAACTACTTAAAAGAGTACGACAAATCCGACAAAGCCTTTGATGATGCGCTGAAAGTAGATCCGGACGATACCAATATTTTAAATAACTACGCTTACTTTTTATCCCTCCGAAAAAAATCATTGGATAAAGCTGAAAAATATTCGAGAAGAAGTAATGATTTGTCCCCCAACAATCCTGTATTTATGGATACTTACGGATGGATTCTTTACCAACAGAAAAAATACACCCAGGCAGAAGAATGGCTTGCAGCAGCTGTAAAATCAGCAAAAAGAGCTGCTATTTTAGAACATTACGGCGATGTACTGTACCAGTTAGGCAAAAAAGAAGACGCCTTAATCTATTGGAAACAGGCTAAAGAAGCCGGCCAGAATTCGGAAGTATTAAATAAAAAGATCAGCGATAAAAAATTAACCGAATAATTTTTTGAAGCTACCTTTCCCCCTTTTCAAAATGCACATTAAAAAACAAATAAGCCTACCCTTTATAAGTATCCTGTTTTTACTGCTAATTGCAGTAGCCTGTAAAACAAAAAAGCACACGCAGCAAGTTACCAATACAAACCCAACAGAAGATACACTTTTGGGCAAATGCCATTTACTCTATAAAACATCCAAAGCCTTAACCAAAAACTTAAAACAAAAAGAACTGGTTTATAAATGGATCTATGCAAAAGCCGACGTTGAAACCAATATTGACGGTGAAGATCAAAACCTGGATATTCGTATAAGAGGCCGTAAAGATAGCGCTATCTGGATTCAGATTCAGGCGCTTGGCGCTATTGATGTTGCTAAATTACTAATTACACGCGATACTGTAAAAATGGTGGTATACGTGAAACGAAAATATTTTGTCGGCGACTTTAATTACATTAATCAATTACTGAATGCCGACCTGGATTTTGACCTGCTGCAAGCAGCTTTATTTGGAAACAGTGCCGATTTTGATGATGATGACACAAAACTCAAACCAACAGCCGATAGGGCTAATTGCCATTATTTGTTAAGCACTGAACGAAAACGAAAGCTTAGACGTATAAACTCGGGTCAGGATACGCTAAAACGCTCTATGCAAACCATGACACTGGACCCCGAAACATTCAAAATTTTAAATAATGATTTTATAGATGTGACAACAAACCGCAAATTCAGTGCTTCTTACTCGAAATTTGTAGCAATTGACTCTGTTTTTGCACCACACAATGTTGATATTGATATTAGTGCAGAGAAGAAAATAAACCTTAAAATTAACTATGTTCGCATAGAAATTAATCAGCCGCAAAAAATGCCGCTGAACATACCAAAAAGTTATGACCCTATTCCAATTAAAAAAGAAAAAAAATAACCTTGTTTATATAGGGATATTACTCTTTTTTATAGGTTTCAATACATCAACACTTGTTGCTCAAACAAAAACAACTTCTCAAAAAGATCTTCAGAATAAAAAAAATAAACTGAATGATGATATCAAGCAACTTAACAATCAGTTAAGCCAAACCAAGGCCAATAAAAAATCGCAGATCAATACCATTGTAGTGATCAACACAAAAATTAAAGTGCGGGAAGAGTTGATCAGCACCATCAATACAGAGCTTTCCAGAATTAATTCCACTATAAAAAAGAATACCACCGAAGTTAATTCACTGAGGCAAAATTTAGAAAAGCTAAAAGGTGAATATGCCAAAATGATTTATTTTGCCCAGCGTAACCAGGATTCATACACCAAATTAATGTTCCTATTTGCTTCCGGTGATTTTAACCAGGCTTACATCCGGCTTAAATATTTTCAACAATATACTGCCTTCCGAAAAAAACAAGCCAACGAAATTATTGCCACGCAATTGGCATTAGGTGTTAAACTCAAGGAATTGGAGGGACAACGCCATGAAAAGAATGTATTGTTAGGCAACGAAAAAGATGAGAAAACACAACTGGATGGCGAAAAACAGCAACAGGAGATCGTTTTAAGCGAATTACAACAACAGGAAAAGGAATTAAAAGAAGAGCTTGAAAAAAAGAAAAAGGACGCTGAGAATTTACAGATTGCTATTAAAAGGTTGATTGAAGCCGAGATTAAACGTAAAATGGAAGAATCAACCCGTATTGCCGCAGAAAAAGCAGCGAAAGCGGAAAAGATAGCCAACGCCAAAACAAAGAACAAAGAAAACAAAACGAAAGCTGAAGTTAAAACAACTCCTGTAAAAGCAACAGCACCTGAACTGACAGAAGAAGCAGAAGCCGTAGGAGCAGACTTTTCCGGTAGTAGAGGCAAATTACCATGGCCCGTTGTAAAGGGCGTTATATGCCAACCTTATGGCGAATACGAGCATCCTGCCATTAAGGGCTTTATTATGAATAATAATGGTGTGGAAATATGCGCCAGTAAAGGTTCGCAGGCAAGAGCCGTTTTTGAAGGAGAAGTTACCAGTATTGCCATTTCGCCAACAGGTGGTAAACTCATTATCATAAGGCATGGCGAATACCTGAGCGTTTACAGTAATATTGGTGAAGTATTTGTAAAACAGGGCGACAAAGTTACGATTAAACAAGCCATAGGCACTATTTTGGATGAAGACGGAAAAACCAGTATGAACCTGCAAATCTGGAAAGGCCAGAAAACCATGGATCCCAGCGGCTGGCTCTTTAATGCCCGATAACCCGATTAACGAATTATATAAAACTTAACCATACCTTATGATCATAGAACCTAAAATACGTGGATTCATTTGCTTAACCTCTCATCCAAAAGGATGTGAAAAAAACATTTTAAACCAGATTGATTTTATAAAATCCAAAGGGGTCATCGACGGACCCAAAAAAGTATTGGTAATTGGCGCCTCTACAGGTTTTGGACTCGCTTCCAGAATTACGAGTGCATTTGGCTCTAACGCATCTACCATTGGCGTGTTTTTCGAAAAAGCACCTCAGGAAGGGAAGCCTGCATCTCCGGGTTGGTATAACAGTGTGGCATTTCAGGAGCAGGCACAAAAAGCAGGAGTATATGCAAAAAGTATTAACGGGGATGCCTTTTCAAATGAAGTTAAAAAAACAACGATCGACCTGATTAAATCCGATCTGGGTAAAATTGACCTGGTGATCTATAGCCTTGCCTCACCTGTAAGAACAAACCCTGTAACAGGTGTTACGCATCGTTCGGTTTTAAAACCTATAGGACAAACCTTCACAAATAAAACTGTTGATTTTCATTCGGGAGTTGTTTCCAACATTTCCATTGACCCCTGCAACGAGGAAGAAATTAAAAACACCGTTGCTGTAATGGGTGGTGAAGATTGGGAAATGTGGATAGATGAATTATTAAAAGCCGATGCTTTAGCTGAAAATGCAATGACCGTAGCTTATTCATACATAGGACCTCTATTAACTGAAGCTGTTTACCGCAAAGGAACCATTGGTTGCGCGAAAGATCATTTGGAAGCTACTGCTTTTACGATTTCAGATAAGCTCAAAAACATTCATGGAAAAGCCTTTGTTTCAGTAAATAAAGCATTGGTTACACAGGCAAGTTCTGCCATACCGGTAATCCCCTTATACATTTCGTTATTATATAAAGTGATGAAAGAAGAAGGAATTCATGAAGGATGTATTGAACAAATTCAACGTTTATTTTCGGAGAGGCTTTATACTAAAAACCAAATTGCCACCGACGAAAAAGGGAGAATCCGTATAGACGATTTAGAAATGAGAGCAGATGTTCAAAAAAGAATTGCTGAATTATGGGAACAAGCCACAACTGAGAGTCTTCCGGAAATTGGCGACCTGGCCGGTTATAAAAAAGATTTTTTAAACCTGTTTGGCTTCGATGTTAAAGGAATTGATTACACCGCCGATACAAATGAAAAAGTAGAAATTCCGGGCTTAGTCTGATCTTACAAGGTTTAATCTGATCTTTTGTAAGACCAGATTAAACCTTGTTTTTACATTGAGTAAGAATATAAGTAATGTACCGTGCCTAATTTACCAGGCCGGTTTCCTGATCATTGCGGTAGGCACGCTTATCAATTTCCTTACCGGTTTCATCATAAAAGAACCAAAGGCTATCACGCAGGTCATTCTTAAACCAGCCTTTATATTGTATTTTACCATTCGGAAAATACACAACCGATTCTCCCTGGCGTTTTCCTTTATCGTAATAACATTCGCTCCATTTAATCCCGTTATCATAAAAAGCCATCCATTGTCCGTGGCGTTTACCAAACCTGAAAAATCCGGTAAATTTAATGATTCCGTTTTTATACCGGTCAATATAATCGCCTGTATAATCTGCATCGGGCGGTGCAATAAGGTATTCGCTGTTCGGCTTAACCGAAGAAGCTTTTTCAGCTGCCTTTAAAGAATCGGCTTTTAATGCGGCCGCTTTTTCGCTTTCATTATTTTTACAATGTGTAAATAACAAACTAAAGCTTATAAGTGAAATACTAATGTAAATAAATTTGATCATGGTGCTATTTATTTTTTTCTTTCAATAGAATAATTAACGAGTTGTATTAAACTTTGTTTGGAAGGGCTGTCAGCAACACCGGCTAGTAATGCCAATGCTTTTTCTTTATACTGATGCATTACTCCTTCCGCATACGTAATCCCTCCTTTTTCGTATACAAAACTAATCACTTCCGCTACTTTTTTAGGATCGTTATTATGGTTCTTAACAATATTAATGATCTTCCGTTTTTCTAACCAGGTACAATTATTTAGTGCATAAATTAATGGGAGGGTCATTTTCTTTTCTTTGATATCGATACCTGTAGGCTTACCTATATCCGTATCATCACCAAAATCAAACAAATCATCTTTTATCTGAAAAGCAATCCCTGTATTAACCCCAAATTCTTTAAACTGATTAATTAATGCCGTATCACTACTCACAGAGGCTACACCTGCCGCGCAACAGGCAGCAATTAAAGTAGCAGTTTTCTTTGTAATAATATCAAAATAAACTTCTTCTGAAATGTCCAGTTTTCTGGCTTTTTCAATCTGCAACAATTCGCCTTCACTCATTTCGCGAACAGCGTTATTGGCAATTTTCAATAAATGAAAATCATCATGATCCAATGATAAGGATAACCCGTTTGTTAGTAAAAAATCGCCCACTAAAACAGCGATCTTATTTTTCCATAAAGCATTTACACTAAAAAAACCTCTGCGTTCATTACTATCATCCACTACATCATCATGCACCAAAGATGCTGTATGTAGTAATTCGATTAATGAAGCGGCTCTGTATGTACTTTCGTTAAATTCCCCGACACATTTAGCACTCAGGAAAACAAACATGGGACGAATCTGCTTGCCCTTTCTTTTTACAATATACGTGGTAATTTTATCCAATAAGGGCACATTGGTTCTCATCGATTGTTTGAACTTAACTTCAAACTCATCCATGTGAAGGCTAATGGGGGCTTTTATTTGATCAACAATATCCACTATAAAAAGTAGCGTAAATATAGGATTAAATGAAGAAGTAAAAAAGCTTTAGTTTTTGCTTATTTAAAAACCGGTTGAGCGGTTTTATTTTTATTAACTAACTGGCCACAAGCAGCATCAATGTCTTTTCCTCTACTACGTCGCACATTTACAATAATGCCTCTGCTTTCCAGATGCTTTACAAAAGCTTCTAATCGTTCGGGAGTTGTTTGTTTAAACTCTCCATCATCAATAGGATTGTATTCGATAATATTTACTTTGGCGGTCGTTCTTTTACAGAAGTCCGCTAGTTCACGCGCATCCTGAATACCATCATTAAAATCTTTAAAGACGATATATTCGAACGTAACACGCGAACCTGTTTTTTCATAAAAATAATTCAATGCTTCTTCTAAGTTGTCCAAAGAATTTGTTTCATTGATTGGCATAATATGATTCCGCTTTTCATCATTAGCGGCATGTAAAGAAAGTGCCAGATTAAATTTCACTTTATCATCCCCCAACTTCATAATCATTTTAGCAATGCCTGCCGTACTAACGGTAATACGGCTTGGGCTCATTCCTAACCCATCAGGCGATGTAATTCTATCTACCGAACGAATGGTTTCCGCGTAATTCAATAAAGGCTCTCCCATACCCATATATACAATATTGGTAAGAGCCTGTTGGTATTTGGTTTCAGCTAAATTTTTCACCAATGCCACCTGGTCATAAATTTCGTCTGCATTTAAATTACGTAAGCGTTTTAATTTTCCCGTAGCACAAAATTTGCAGGTTAAACTACAACCAACCTGCGAAGAGATACAAGCCGTCATGCGTGTTTTTGTAGGAATCAATACACTTTCCACTACATTACCATCCGAAAGCTTCATGGCACATTTAATGGTTCTATCGCTACTCACCTGCATATCACTTACCGATACGGCATTGATCACAAACGTTTCGTTTAACCAATCTCTTAACGGTTTCGAAAGGTTCGACATATCGTCAAAGTTATGAGCAGTCTTTTTCCAAAGCCATTCATAAACCTGCTTCGCCCGAAATTTTGCTTCCCCTTTTTCCTTAAGAATTTCGGTAAGCTCTGTCTCACTTAAAGCGCGTATGTCCTTTTTTGTTAACATGGAACAAAGTTATCCATAAATACCCAATTTGATTTCTCTTTCATCTAAATAATAGTTATTAAATTTGAAAATGCGTTTCATAACAGGGTCACAGGTTTTTTCGGGGAAAGAGTTCTTAAAAGATAACACCGTTTTAGTGGTAAAGCAGGATGGCACCATTGAAGACGTAATATCCCCTGAAAGCATTGATAACACCAAGATTGAACATTTTGATGGCATACTGACCCCCGGGTTTATAAATACACATTGCCATTTAGAACTCAGCCATTTAAAAGATACCATTAACCGCCATACGGGCATTGTTGATTTTGGCCTGGGTATTATGAAACACCGAAATACGGCTCCGGTTGAAGTTCAACTGGAGTGCATGCAGCAAGCCGATAAACTGATGCAGGAGCAGGGTATTGTAGCCGTTGGAGACATTAGTAACATCCCTCTCTCGGTAGAAGTAAAGAAACATTCAGCCTTGTATTATCACACTTTTGTGGAATTGATTGGTTTAAATCCTGAACGGGCCGATCTCATTTTTGATACCGGAAAAGCAACGCTGCTTGAATTTGAAAAAAACAAGCTATCGGCTTCTTTAGCCCCCCACGCTCCTTATAGCAGTTCACCGGAGTTAATCCGGAAAATAACAGATAACTGTTATGCTCAGGAAAAGCCTACCAGTATGCATAACCAGGAAAGCAAGGCTGAAAACCTTTTTTTTGAACAGAAAACAGGCGATTATATACGACTTTACGATACTATTGGCATACCCATTTCCTACTTTGAAGCCACCGGAAAAAGCAGTTTACAAACCGTTATTCCTGCTTTTAACACAGGAGTTCAAACTTTGCTGGTTCATAATACGTTTACAGGTAAAGAAGACATTACTGCCGCACAAAGTACCCATAACAGGCTATACTGGTGCTTATGCCCGCATGCAAACCTCTATATTGAAAATACCTTGCCGGATGTGGAATTACTTCGCTCCCGGCATTGCACCTTAACGCTTGGTACAGATAGCCTGGCCAGTAACTCAGGACTGTCTGTTATGGATGAGATCAACTGCTTAATAGTTCATCAGCCAGAACTCCCTTTACAGCTCTTATTACAGGCCGCTACGTTTAACGGCGCCGAATTTTTAGGGATTGAACATAACATGGGCTTATTAGGAAAACATAAAAAACCCGGAATAAATGTGATTGAGAATAAAACGGGAGCCTTTTCAGTGAAAAAACTAGCTTAAACTTACACTTGAGGTCAGTGTAAATAAAGAGAATTGGTCATTTATTTTTTGAAAATCAACTTTTAGTTTATTCCCGCTTTTCATGCCAATTGTAATAAAACCAAGGCCTGCGCCACCTTTATCACTCATCGTATTGTTTTCCAGGTGCTCCAAATAATACGCTTTTAACGCTTTTTCATCGTCAAATGAATTAATAGTATTAATCTGTTTTTCTAAAGCCGGAATAGAGGTATTAGTGACTAAATTGGCAGAAACCACGTTCATTTTTATCCCGTTTTTGATAAGAATAAAAAAGTTATGTTGGTGTCCCTGATTATTTTTATGCCCGTGAATAAGCATATTTTGAAGTGTTTCAACACTAATAAAGAAGATTTTTTTTAGAGGCCCTTTAGGGATTTCCAATTCAGAGACTTTTGCCTCCACAGTTTCCTCTAAATTAGAAATAACGCTTTGAGACAGTTCCCCATAGTGAGATAATAGAACCGTTTGATCCTGCATATAAGAGCTAAGCAAGTGTTCAAATTGCTCGTGAACAAACTCTTTTTCGTTATTTAGACCTGTGCTCAAATATCTTATTTAAATAAACCGTTTACTTCTGCATCAATCATTCTTAGAACTTTGCCCAAATCTTCCTTATTTTCAGAAAAATTGATCTCATCAATATCCACAATTAACAATTTCCCGCCCTCGTAGGTCGTGATCCACGCTTCATAACGTTCATTCAATCTTTTTAAATAGTCCAAACGGATGGAGTTTTCATAATCTCTCCCTCGTTTTTGTATCTGTTTTACCAATGTTGGCACTGAAGCCCTTAAATAAATGATCAAATCAGGCGCTTTTACAAGGCTATCCATTAATTTGAACAAATTAAAATAGTTTTCGTAATCACGGGACGTCATTAGCCCCATAGCATGCAAATTCGGTGCAAAAATATAGGCATCTTCGTAAATTGTCCTATCCTGAACCACTTTTTGCTTGCCTTTTCGTATCTCCTGAACCTGACCAAAACGGGAATTTAAGAAATAAACCTGTAAATTAAATGACCAACGCTGCATATCATCGTAAAAATCGTTCAAATAAGGGTTATCGTCAGCATCCTCATAATGAGGGGTCCATTTATAATGTTTAGCCAGTAATGATGTTAATGTTGTTTTTCCTGAACCGATATTTCCGGCAATTGCTATGTGCATAAATCTCTTCTAAAAAATTATCAGTTTATAATATACTAAGATACAGCTTTCTGTTGTTATACAAAATTTTTTTCATCTTTTTTTTGAAATGTTAAAATTTCAGCTATTTTACAGTTTTAAGTAAAATGTAAGGGTTGTATTTTGTAACTATCTGCCGGGTATCGTTAAATGCTTCCAACATTTTTTGTCGATGCGATGCATTGATAAAATCGGGAAGACCGGCAGTATCTATTGCCATTTCTGATGGAAACACGATGTGCATTTTTTTTGTACCATCTCCCCTGTATACCCATGTAGGTGTATAATGGGCAGCCTTATAGGAAGTTACATTCTTTGTAAAATTCTTTTGAATGGTAAGCTTTAAAATTACACCAGCATCTGTGTATCTCCAATATTGATTGGATAAAAAATTACCAAGCGAATAGGCTATAAAAACCGTATCTTTAATAGCAGGTGAATACATTGTTTTTGTTGGGCCAATCATATGCGGATGTGCTCCAATTATAAGAGTTGCGCCTGCTTCTATCGCAAATCTTGCCGCATCTTTTTGTGACTGGGTAGGTTCTACTACATTTTCCAAACCCATATGATAGAATACCAATACAAGATCAGCTCCCTTTTGCTTAGCGGCTTTAACAGCGTTAGTAATCCCAGCGGAATCAATAACATTGAGCATATACGTATGGTCTTTTGCCGGGTAAGAGCCATTGGTTCCATAGGTATAATTAAGAATGGCAACCCTCACACCTCTAATAGTTAATATTCTAATAGAATCGTGATCTTTTTGATCGAGATAAGTTCCTGCATATCCTAAATTATTTTTTTTAATCACATCAATGGTTCGTAATAAGCCTGCCTCACGGGTATCCATGCTATGATTATTAGCTGTTACCAAAAAGTCGAAGCCGGCATCCTTAATGGCTTTACAATAGGCATCGGGTGAATTAAAGGCGGGATAACCGGCATAAGGCTGGCTGATGCCTGCAAAAGTAGTTTCCAGGTTACCAATAGTTAAATCTGCATCCTGCAAATAAGGTTTTACGTATTCAAAACTCGGAGAAAAATCGTAGTCACCGGAGCTTAATTTAGCATTATTGGTTTGCGGTAAATGGCACATTAAATCGCCTACTAAATTGATGGTAACATCCACCACCGAATCTTTTGGTGCAGGAATGTAGGTTATTACCGGCGTTTCAGTTGCAGGGGCTTTCATCACAGGCGTTTTCACAACCGGCGCAGTTTCAGCAACTGAGGGTGTTTTTTTTTGATTTGTTTTACAGGTGTTGCCTAATAAAAGAACAACTACAGATAAAAAAAGGAAGTATAAAAATTTAGACATTGTTAGTTTTTAATATCATTTAAATAGGCCTTGCACACAAAGTTTACGGTTTCTGCCAGAGGCATAAACTGATACTGAAGCGTTTCTTTAATACGGGTATTACTAAAGGTGTTTTTCTCTAAACCTGCTACCACAGTGGCATTTGTAATGATTTGTTCTTTTCCGGTGATCTTGCTTCTTAAACTATCCAACCATTTACCAAGGGTTAACAACACTTTTCCTGCTTCCAGGGTCGGTGCTTTTTTTCCAAGAGCCAGGTGTACAAGCGATAAAATTTCTTTAAAGGAATAATTATTTTCGGTTAACACAAAGCGTTTATTAAATGCTTGTTTTTCTACTAATTGTACCATACAGGCAGCCACATCTTTTGCCGAAACAGAAGCGCTTGAACCGTTAGTATAAAAGGGAGTTCCTTTATAACAGGTACTAATGAGCTTACCTGAACTCTGATACCAAAAACCAGGACCTAATACAACCCCCGGGTTCACGATCACAGCCTGTAATCCTTCTTCCATGCCACGCCACACTTCTCTTTCGCCGTTGTACTTACTAACAGCATAGTCGCTGGCTTGTGGTGATGATTTCCAGTAAACCGATTCGTTGATGTTTTTGGTAATATCAGGATTTTGTAAAGTAGCAATAGAACTTACATGGCATAAGGCTTTCGTCTTTCTCTCCATACAGGCATTTACAATATTAGCGGTTCCCGTTGCGTTTACATCGTGCATCTGTTTTCTATCCTTACTATTAAAGGATACATGGCCTGCGCAATGGTATACATGATCTATCCCATCCAGCGCATCAAGTAACGAATAAATGTCGGTGATATCGGCATCAATCCATTTGATACGGTTATACAGGTTCTCGAAATCAGAGGTATAATAGGAGAATAATTTTTTGGTTTTTGAAAGATCGCTACCGGATCTTTTAATAGCAACCACCGGTTTATTCTGAAGTAATAATTCCAGGGCAACGTGTGCTCCTATTAATCCTGTTGCTCCTGTTATTAAATTCATGAATGCGTTTCTCTAAACAAATGTAATGCTTTGTGCTAAAAAAAACAGGGAAAATTGCACTAAACATCCAAAAATAACTCCTACATATACCTGGCTTTGAGAATGTGCCTGTAAAAACAAACGCGAAAATCCAATAATGCCGGCTAACAAAATAGCTACTGAAAGGCCTGTAAACAAAGGCAGTTGCAAAAAATAACTCATAGACAACAACACCCCTATTAACCCTCCTACTCCAATCATATGTGCACTGATTTGCCACCACAGATGAATAATAGCAGCAGAAAAAATACAGATCCCACCACCCAAAATAAATAATTTAACTGCGGGCCATATATTAAAATCATACACCATATAAAACAATCCGAAATAACACAGTGAGGTCATCAATAAAGGAAAGATCCGTTCTTTCCTGTCTTCTAATTTTAAAGAAGAAACATAATTTAACCTGTATAAGATCAATAAGTTTAATACGGGTAATAAAAAGGTAAACGCGAACACAGTGAGTGTAATTACCAGCTTTAATTTTAGTGGTGTAAATATATAATAGATACTGTTTGTTAATCCGAAAAACACAAGTAAACAGCCATAAGTAGCAATTAGCAATGGATGGAAGAGGTAGGATATAAGTGTAGCAAACTTTTTCATAATTAATCTTTTTTTAAACGGCCGTTCTCCTGCTCATTACTGTTTTTTTCATTTACACGAATATTCATTTTACCGAATTTATAGCTCAAAGTCAATCGAAATCTCCGGGTATCGTCCCGCGAATTAAATGTATAATATTGATTATCGAAATCATATAAAGATCTGCTAATGTCAGTATAAAACATATCCAGAAACTGAAACATGATATTAAATTTTCCTTTAAGCAATGCCTTCTTAATGCCAAAATCGCAACTACCATTAGCTTTATTATAGCTAGGGCCTGATCTGTTTGGTGCATTATAATGCATTGTTACCTGAATTTTAAAATCTTTAGGTAAAATAAAATCGTTATTAAAATAAATATTACACGACAGCGTATTAACATTTAATAAAGCCGAATTGATTTTACTTTTATAATTCATGTAATACACATTTAACGAAAACTCTGCATTCCACCATTGTTTGAGCTGCTTTTGTAAAAACAGATTATAGTAATAGTAATTACTGTTATCCAGGTTAATCTGTGTAAAAGTGGTTACTTTAGTGCTATCATTCTGATAAGAGATACCGGAAAATAATTGTGTAAAATGAGCATAGCCAATACTATTTGTTATCCATTCATTATATACATGCACAAAATCAAAATTATCGCTGTACTGTGGGTTAAGATAAGGGTTTCCGGCGCCAACAGCATACTGATCTTCAAAGTGTTTAAAGGGATTTAATTGTGAATAATCCGGCCGGTCCAATCTTCTGTTATAACTTAGTTGAATGTTGTGTTTACTGCTTAACTGATAATCAAACGATACATTGGGAAAGAAATTTAAATACCTTTTTGTGAGTTTAAATCCATTTGTAAAATTATGGCCCGTTATTTCCGTATTCTCAGCCCTTACACCCAAGCCAAAAGTTCCTTTCTTAAATTCTTTCCTGAAATTTATATAACCTGCTATAAGATTTTCCTTATAGTGGTATAAATTTGTAAAGCTTGTATCTGTTGTAAAGATGCCTGTTACGGCATCCTTGCGTTTAAATACAAAATCGGCATTATTATTTACAAAGGTTGTTTTGCCTCCTGCTTCTATTAACCACGAAGATTTAAAATGTTTCTGGAAATCGATTTTTTGAGTAAAGATGCTGATCTTTGTATCATTATCTGATTGATAAACCTGTGGTGGTTTAGCATATGTATTATCATTATTAAAAAATACAGATTCGCTTTTTCGGTTCGACTTGCTATTAAAATCAGCATAATCTATAGATAAACTTAAATTAGTTCCGAGTGTATCAAACTTATGTTCTGCATTAAAATTATATGACGGATTGCTCCACGTCGTTTTATCATCTGTTACATATTTATAATGATCAAATGCGAGATCATTATATCCGCCAATTTCCACATAACCATGTTCAACAGCATCGCTGTTATTAATGGTATTAGCAACTGAGGCACCAATGGTAGTTTTTTTAGTTAGCGCATAATCCGCTCCTATTTTCCCACTAATATATTTACGTAAATTATCATGGTCTCCTGTATGGTCAAAGAAAGTTGTTTGATCCTGGTAAGTCACTCTTTTATGATAATCATACCGATCGTAAAACGTTTTGTACATGGGGTTAATATTACTGAACACCGTTAGTTTATTTGATTTAAAATTCAGAGTACCAAACATTGAATTCCCAAACCGTTGGCCCATACCAGGATTGTAACTTATACTTCCACTATACCCTTTTGTATTTACTTTTTTGGTAACGATATTTATAATACCCGCGTTGCCTTCCGCATCATATTTCACCGGTGGGCTCTTCATCACTTCAATTTTAGAAACCTGGTCGGCCGTCATAGCACTAAGCATAGAAACGATTTGTTCCATAGAAAACTGCTGCATCCGGCCATCCATCATGATTCTAACACCCTGCTTACCTGCAATGGAAATATTATTTTTATTATCTACGGTAACTCCCGGAATTCTTTTTAAAACATCCAACACTGTATTGCCGGAAGCCATAATACTGTTCTCCACATTTAAAATGGTCATTCCATTTTTAAATTCCACTACTTTTTTCATGGAGGTAACCGAAACTTCATTCAGGTTTATACCGGTTGTTTTTAAGATCACATTTGGCATCGTAAGCTGAGAAGCACTATCCACCATAAATTGAAGGCTATAGGTTTCCGCATATCCAACTGAAAAAAACTTTAATGTATAGTTCCCTGCCTTCAGCTTATTGAATTCATAGGTTCCTGTTTCATCACTAATAGTTCCTTTTACATGTGAACTATCTCCTGCATTAAGTAACGCAATATTTACAAACGGAAATCCGGCATCTATACTATCTGTAACGATTCCCTTAATGAAATTTTGTGAAAATAAATGGAAAGACAAAAACAGTGCAACAAGCACTAGAGAACATTTTTTTAGGGGAAAAAAGGCTTTGGGCACAACTAAACTGGAAATATCTAAAATTACGCTAATTTTTGGGTATGATACTACTAATAGATAGTATATTTTAAAATCTATTGCTATTTTTGAAATCTATATGTTTACTCTACTAGTAAAAGAAATTCGCAGTTTTTTAAGTTCACTCATCGGCTATATCGCTATTGGTGTTTTTATTACCGGTATAGGCACCTTTATGTGGCTGGTTCCAACAGAAAGTGCAGGTTCCAATGTATTGGATAATGGATTCTCCAACATTGACCCTTTATTTATCCTGGCTCCCTGGGTCTATTTATTTTTGATTCCTGCCATTACCATGCGGAGCTTTTCGGAAGAGAAAAAAACAGGCACCATCGAATTACTTTTAACCAGGCCTTTAACCGAAATGCAAATCGTTATGGCCAAATACCTGGCCGGTGTGGTTTTAGTAATCGTTTCTTTATTACCGACTCTTATTTATTATTATTCCGTTCACCAACTGGGCTATCCTAAAGGAAATATTGATACGGGGGGTATGTGGGGATCTTATATCGGTTTACTGTTTTTAGGTGCAGGTTTTGTGGCAGTAGGAACTTTTGCTTCGGCCGTTTCCGAAAATCAGGTTATTGCCTTTATTATGGCTTTACTGTTATGTTTTATCACTTATATTGGTTTCGACTTTATTTCTTCGTCCGGTATTTTCGGCAAATACGATGCTATTGTAAAAGGCCTGGGAATGAATGAACATTACATCAGTATGAGTCGTGGAGTTATTGATACACGCGATGTTGTATACTTTGTGAGCCTTATTGCTTTCTTCAATTTATTATCAAAATTAGTTTTACAAAGCAGAAAATGGTAATGAATAAAACGAACTCTACTCAAAAAAGAAAAGATATAGCCATGGTAATTGCTGTAGTGGCAATCCTGGTATTATTTAATTTCATCGCTTCTTTTTTATTTAAACGATTCGACCTTACTTCAGAAAAACGTTATACTCTATCAGAATCCACCAAAAAATTACTGAAAAACATAGATGATGTGGTATACATAAAAGTATACCTGCAAGGGAATTTTAATCCGAGTTTTACCCGTTTACGTAACGAAACAAAAGAGATGCTGGATGAATACCGAGCTTACTCCGATGATAAAGTGGAATACGAATTTGTTAACCCCCTTGAAAATCCTAATAAAGAAGAAGTTGATAAAATAGAAAAACAATTATTTCAAAAAGGGATTGTGCCGGAACAGATCATTGACCGGAGTTCTCAAAAGGTATCTGAAACGTACATCTGGCCGGGTGCCATCGTTTCCTACAAGGGCAAAGAAACCATATGGCAAATTTATAAACGCCAGGTGGGTTTCCAGCAGGAACAAAGCATTAATAACTCTGTACAGGAATTAGAGTATGGTTTATCCAACAGCATTCGCAAAACACAAATTATAAGAAAGCCTGAAGTTCTTTTTCTGGAAGGACATGGGGAGCTGGATACCATTTACTGTGCCGATTTTATGTCGTCCTTATCGGAATATTATAACGTAAGCCGCATTGCCTTAAATAATAAACTTTACGCTTTAAAAGGAGCTGACGCTATTGTGATTGCACAACCCGATTCGGCCTTTTCGGATAAAGAAAAATTCCTGATAGACCAGTTTATTATGCATGGTGGTAAAGCACTTTGGCTGATAGACCCTGTATATATAAACCGCGACACCTTAAACACATCGGGCTACACCCTTTGTTTTAAAAACGAATTAAACCTGGATGACATTTTATTCAAGTATGGCGTAAGGCTAAATCCTGTTTTAGTTCAGGACTTACAATGCTCCAGGGTCCCTATTAATGTTGGCTTTAAGAAAGGGCAACCCGATTTTCAACCTTTTCCATGGGTATATTATCCTCTACTCCTGCCTGTATCAAATCATCCGATCGTAAAAAATCTTGACCTCATCCGTACAGAATTTATCGGCACACTGGATACGATTTCTGCCAGGGACATTAAAAAAACGATTCTGCTTCAAACCTCCAAATACACTAAAACACAGGCTACACCTACCCGTGTAAATGTGGGAATGATCCGCTATAAACCGGATGAGAAACAGTATAAAAATTCATTTCAAAATGTTGCCTGCTTATTGGAAGGCCGTTTTGAATCGGTTTACAAAAACAGGATTCCAAGTGTTTTTATGCAGGACAGCGCGTTTGATATTATGGATAAAAGCAAACCAACCCGTATGATTGTTGTTTCGGACGGAGACATTGCAAAAAACGAATACCAAAGAAGCAGTGGAATGGTTTACCCGGTGGGCTTCGACTCCTATATGAATGAACAGTTTGCCAACAGAACTTTTTTACTGAACTGTATGAACTACTTACTGGATGACGAAGGTTTACTGCAATTACGTTCGCGCGAAATAAAATTAAGATTACTTGATAAAAAGAAAATTGCTTTACAAACCACTAAATGGAAGGTTATTAATGTAGGGTTACCATTAGGACTTATTATATTATTTGGATTACTTCAGTTTTATATCCGTAAGAAAAAATACAGTAACTAACCCCATTTTTAAGATCATTTTCTTAAACATCGCATTCCCCTTAAACTCTTTTAGAAACAAGTACATTACATGAAAAAAAAATCCATCATTACTATTTTTATCCTGCTGGCGTTAGTAATAACGGCTGTTTTAGTCTATAAAAATAAAGGAAAAAATTCTACCATTGATAAAGACGCAAGCGATTTTTCTTTGAAAGATACGGCTGCTGTCGATAAGATTTTCCTGGCAAATAAAGAAGGTAAATCTGTTCTTTTAGAAAAAAAATCGGGGAAGTGGTTATTGAATAATACCTATAATGTAAGACCCGACGCCATTGAATTACTGTTATACACTTTAAGAACTGTAGAAGTAAAATCACCTGTTTCTAAAAACAGCCGGAATACCGTAATTAAAATCATGGCGGCTAAATCCACTAAAATTGAGGTTTACAGCAAGGGCAATAAAGTAAAACAATATTATGTGGGACATTCTACACAGGATCATTTAGGAACGTTTATGTTACTGACCAATCCTGAAACCGACGAAAATTATCCTGAGCCTTTCATTACGTATATTCCGGGATTTGACGGCTTTTTAACCACACGCTACAATGTTGATGATGTTGACTGGAGAGATCGTTTAATTATTAATTACAGGCCTCCTCAAATCAAACAAATTAAACTGGACTTATACGAAATACCGGATTCTTCTTTCGTAATTGATTTATTTAGTATGCAGCGCTTTGGGTTAAAAACACTTAAAGGAGGGAAACAGGTTCCTTTTGAAGAAGAAAAGATAAAACAATTTATTGCTTACTTTCAAAATGTGAATTGCGAAATTGTGTTGGAAAAAACTGACAGACTGGTTGATTCCTTAAGCAAATCGGCTATTCCATTTGCAGCACTTACGGTGCTTGACAGGAATAATAAGTCAAACGTGATCCAGTTTTATCACAAATTTGCGTTGAAAGAAAAAAATCAGGAGTATGGCATTGATTATAAATACGATCCTGACAGGCTATTTGTGAAATACAACAATGGTGCAGATTACGGCGTGGCTCAATACTTCGTGTTTGGAAAAATGCTCCAAACTTACGGGTATTTTATGCCTCAAAAGTGATGTTAAAAAGTAGTTTATAAATACACGTGTATTAACCGCTATTCCATTAAGCATATCCTTAAATTTGGTAGGAAATAAATTTCCGGAAGCTTTCAATTAATTATAACCCTAAGTAAAATTATATATGAATTTTGTAGTATCATCATCTACCCTTTTAAAACATTTAAAATCTATTAGTGGTGTATTAAACTCCAGTAACACGATTCCAATTTTGGATTGTTTTTTATTTGAATTAAATAACGGCGGATTAACTTTATATGCAAGTGATATGGAAACCACCATTACCACAAGTATTAAGGTAGATTCTACAGAAAACGGAAGTATTGCCATTCCGGCAAAAACTTTACTGGAGGCGTTGAGTAACTTACCGGAGCAACCTATTTCTTTTATCATCGATACTAAAAAATTCAGTGCTAAATTAAAAACCGAAACCGGTGATTATACCTTAACAGGACATAACGGTGAGGAATACCCGAAATTACCTAAAGTAGAAGCTCCAACATCTGTTATTATTAAAAGTGATGTATTAGGTAACGCTATCAACAAAACTATTTTTGCTACAGGTAATGATGATTTAAGACCTGTAATGAGTGGGGTGTTTTGTCAGTTCAATGATGAGAACTCTATTTTTGTAGCAACCGATGCTCACAAATTAGTGCGTTACACGCGTAATGATGCTAAAGCAGGGGCTTCTGCGGCATTTATTATGCCTAAAAAACCATTGAATGTTTTAAAAAGTTTGTTAGCCGGTATTGATGATGCGGTTAAAGTAGAGTTCAATAAAACCAATGCTTATTTCAGTTTTGGAAATATTAATTTAGTATGCCGTTTAATCGATGGAAAATATCCTAACTACGAAGCAGTAATCCCTAAACAAAATCCCAATAAATTAACGGTTGACAGAACTTCTTTTCTTGGAGCTATCCGTCGTGTGAGTGTATTTGCGAACAAAGCCACTCACCAGATCCGTTTAAAAATTGTAGGAAGCCAGTTAACGATTTCGGCAGAAGATTTGGATTTTGCTAATGAAGGGCACGAAACACTGATGTGTACTTATATTGGGGAAGATATGGAAATTGGATTCAACTCTAAATTTGTATTGGAAATGCTTACCAATTTAGAAAGTGATGAAGTAACTATTGAAATGAGTGCTCCTAACCGCGCAGGTATTATTGTTCCTACACAAAAAGCAAACCCTGCAGAAGATGTATTGATGCTGGTAATGCCGGTAATGTTGAATAACTAATCAACCGTTAAACTATAAATTAAAAAAAGATGTTTCAATTGAAACATCTTTTTTTTATGGTTGGTATCTGGAATGATCGCTCGCGTCGGGTTTATTTCTTTCCACTTTAACGCATTCATCATCCATTTCATCATTATAGACTACATCATACCCATAAATTGCCTTTAAGGCTGCCCTAGCCTGCCCTACTTCTTTACCTTTATTTATGCATTGATTAGCAATAGATTCTAAAGCAGCTACGTCATCCCAATCGATCTTGCTCATGTTTTCAGGAATTAATAATTACACTACAAAGGTAATTCATAACTAAAAACATGATTCGTCGTAAAAGCCAATTTTAAAACTTCTTAACGCATGCATATACGGTATTAACATATTTTAAAACAAGTTTCTGAAAGTGAAAGGAATTTCACGATTAATCTGCCAAACGCCCAATGACAATTGCCGCTATTAAGCCGGGATATGATTTATAAAAGTGATAAAATTAATTTACGGCTTTAGCCATAAAGTTCACTAAAATCAATTCTTCCAGCGTGTAACGTTTTCCATTTATGAAAGCCGTTACCCAGGCATCTTTTTGTCCTTTAGCAATAATTTTCTGGCGTAACGCTTCTGCTTCGTTTAATGTAGAAAAATTCATTTGTGTGAAACGTGTAATTCCATCAGGATAATTAATGATTTCAGGCGCGCCAAATTCTTTTAAGTTATCATACTTATAATTTTCAGGATGCCTGTAGGCTGCAATCTGTACTTTAAAAGCAAGGCCTTCCGCACAGGTTAAGCCACCAATTGACAAGAGTTTTTTATAGTTCTCCGGTATATTTAACGACTTCCCTTTTAATACCGTAAAATCAGGAATAGAACCACTATTACAAGGCGTTAAGTTAGGCTTTATAGTATCCGGTATTGTTGTTGGCACATTGGCATCAATTATATTATTGATAGCGGCATCATTTTTAAAATCCTCCACATTGGTAACGTTCCCTAATAAACTATCTAAAATAGATTTAACCGATTTTTGACTTTTTTTGTTAGCGTAGTTGGCTGAATACACATAAAAATCTTTTTTGATCTCTACGAATTTTTGCAATTTCTCCACATCTATTTCTTCCTCTATCGGTTCGAAACCCGGTACACTCACAGAAATACGGATCTTGTAACCATTACCCGGAGATAATGCCATTAAGTATTTTCCTGTTTTTGCATTCGCATAATAAGGTCCTATAGATTCGTTAGTTACTTTTTTATTAACTTCAATTTTCGCTTCAATAGGTTTATCATCTGCAAACACATTTCCTTTCAATAAGGCTAAAATAGGCTTCTCTCCCAATATTCCGGGTTCAACTGTATAAATATCCTGTCCGCCTTTTCCACCGGCACCGGCTCTGTTGGAAGAAAAATATCCTTTGTCACCTTTTGCGTTAATGACATAAAAACGATCGTCTTCTGTTGTGTTTAAAGGAATTCCCATACTCAAAGGCTCTATCCAATTGTTCTCCTGCTTAATAGAATACATGATATCATAGCCGCCGATACTTTTATGTCCTTCCGAACTAAAAAATAAAGTAATACCATCCGGATGAATAAAAGGAGCATCTTCATTATAAGCTGTATTAATGTTAGGTCCCAGGTTTTGTGCAGGCCCCCAATCGCCATTTATTTTCTCAGAAACATATAAATCTCTTCCGCCTATTCCACCTGGCCGCTCAGAGGCGAAATATAAAAATCTTTCATCCGAAGAAATAGAACAACTGCCTTCCCACTCCGGTGTATTTATATTTTTATTTAAACGTACTGGCTTACTCCACTCGGTTCCTGTTAATGAGCTCATAAATAAATCGCCAGCATCATTATTACTAGTAAAAGAAAACAAGATTTGTCCATCGGGAGATAAGGCCACTGCCGCATCATTTGCCTTGGTGTTTAATCCGGCAATTCCTGTAGGTTCAGACCAGGTTGAATCATTTACTCTTGTGCTGATAAAAATATCTTCGTGGTATGAACCCGACGTCGCATCCGGTTTTAATTCATCATTTAATAAACCTCCTGTACTTTTTTTGCCAACATAGGTAAAAATCATAATGGATTCGTCGGCTGATATAATAGGTACGCCTTCCAGTTCGGGTGTATTAATTGGCAAACCTACATTTTTAATATCGGCAACTATTTTTTGGTTAATAAGGTCTTTCCCATTATTACAATTAGCGATTCCTAAAGTAGCATCGTCCATCAATAATTTATCGTCTTCTTTTATTTTACCACTTTGCTTAAGTGCTAAATACTCGTTGTAAGCAACCAAAGCCTCATCAAACCTATAATTAATATGGTATGCTTTAGCCAGATAGTAATCGATTTCAGGAGATTTATCTATTTTTTTAAGGTCTTCAAAAATTCCAACTGCACGTTCTTTTTTATCAGGGTAGTTAATGGAAGAAACACCTAAACGGTATTTATATTCCATATTTTTCGGGTTTTGAGTATACAGCTTATCATATAGTTCATACGCTTTTTTGAAATCTTTATTATCATAGTAATAAGCAGCCTCTTCTTTTAACTCCTTTGTATCCTGCGCATATGCTGAGCCCGCAGTGATAAATACGATAAGTAATAATAAAAATTTCAATGTTCTCATGTATAATTGGTTTATCAATTCACCGAAATGAATTGGGGTATGATAAACCAAATTTGATGTTTTTATTAAAATTTTCGACAACAAAGCGAAATGATTATCAACATTGCTGCGTTAAAAGCAAAAAAGCCGGATCATTTAAGATTCGGCTTTCCATTTTAATACAAGACTCTCTTATTTTGTTCCCGCAGGTTTCATACCTCCAGTTGGAGCCGGTTTAGTTGTTCCACCACCTGTAGATCCAGGTTTAACAGTTCCTCCAGTAGATCCAGGGATTACTGCTGCCGGCATTGTTTCTAATTTTTTCTTAACTAATTGTAAGATATCATCACCAGGCTCAGTATATAAAATATTACCCGTGCTTGTATCTAATACATATTTATAGCTGTTTTCTTTTGCAACGATTTCAATTGCTTTTTTTGCTTTATCGTAAATAGGTTTCGATAATTCACCGTATTTACGTTGGTAATCCTGTTGAGCCTGAGCTTTAAAATCTTCAATACGTTTGTTCAGGTCTTGTAATTCTCCTTCTTTAGCGTTTTTTACAATTGGAGAATATTTGTCCTGATTATCCATATAATCTTTATACTTGGTTTGCAATTCTGTTTCCATAGTTGCTACCTGGGTTTCCAATTCTTTTAAATATTTTTGAGCCACTTCCTGAGCAGTTTTGCTTTCTGGCATTAATGTAATTAAAGAATCTAAACTAATGTGCGCAATTTTTTGAGCCTGTGCAAACGTTACAGATCCTACAGTTAAGGCAACAATTGCGATTGATTTTACTAAGTTTTTCATTGTTTTTTTGTGTTGTTTGTATTTATATATTTATGATTGAAGTGGTATGTAATATGAGAAAATTATTTTTTGTTGTAGCCCATAAATGTGAGTACATCTTCGCTTTTATCATATTTACTGTTAGAGTAAAGTAACGAAACCTGGCCTGCTTTATCAAAAATAAAAGCTAAACCGCCTCTTTCCGCTACTTGCTTAATGGCACTGTATACTTTATCCTGAATAGGTTTTACCAGTTCCATTCTTTTTTTAAATAACTCTCCATCTACGCCAAAACGTGATTTTTGTAATTCTTTTACTTCTTTTTCTTTATTGATGATCTCATTCTCACGTTTCTTTTTCATATCATCTGTCAATAATACTGATTCGGCCTGGTAGATCTTGTATAATTTATCGATCTCTCCGTATTTGATTTCAATTTCTTTTTGCCAATCAACAGATGTTTTATCAATTTCTGCCTGGGCTGCTTTGTATTCCGGAATATGTGACAAAATATAATCACTATCTACATAACCCATTTTTTGGGCCAGAGATACCGTTAGAGAGGCTAATACAACGATGATCGTTAAGGCTATTTTTTTCATTGTCTGTTAGATTTAGTGTTGTTTTATTTAATCATAACGTGTGCCAATTTACACATATTTTACTTATTTACATTTTTTTAAGTTACAGTTCCCCTAATTGTGCTCCTAAGGTAAAGTGGAATTGTCCTTTACCATTCCCCGAGCTAGGGTTACCGGGGATATTATCAAAGCCCCAACCATAATCCAATCCTAATAATCCAAACATTGGAAGGAATACACGTAAACCAAATCCGGCACTACGTTTCACCTGGAACGGATTAAAATCCTTATACTTTGCCCATGTATTACCTGCCTCTGCAAAACCTAATATAAAGATGGTTGCCTGTGGATTTAAAGAAATAGGGTAACGTAATTCCATGGTATATCTTGCACAGATAGGATCACCATTAGCACTGGATACAGAGTTATCTGAGTATCCACGTAACCCAATAATTTCGCGGGCCACAAAGTTTTGGTATCCGCTTAAGCCACTACCACCCATATAGTAACGCTCGAAAGGTGATATACCTACTTTACGGTTATACATTCCCAAAATACCATAACCAATTTTTGTACGCAGAACCAGGTTACGGGCTTCTTTTCCTTCGCCTTTAGGCCTGTAATTGGTTAACTGTGTAAACCACTCTGCCGTGAATTTATATTTTTGGTATTCAATAAATTTAAACCTTTCGGATGGTGTAGCCGTTTCGTAATTTTTACCATTAAATAAGGAATAGGGTGGTGTAAATTGTCCTAATAAAGAAAAATTAGATCCGTTTTTAGGAAAAATGGGCGCATCCACACTGTTACGGGTAATGTTTATTTTCCCGTTAAAGTCATTAGAATAACCATTACCAAATGTAAATACACCAAAGTAATTGTTCAATTCATAATAATTGTAACTCAACTCTGTATAGATAGAGAAAAAATCATCCGGTTTTTTTAAACGTTTCCCAAAACCTATGGAAGCTCCTGTAATAGCCAGCGTACTTCTGTTTGGATTCAGGATTTTATTTCCTTCCGAATCTTTAGAATATTTTTTTTCACCGGTTTGATTAAACAATGAATGAAACGCGGATACCGTAAGAGAATTTGGTTTTTTACCTCCCAACCATGGCTCCGTAAACGACACGTTGTAAGATTGGTAATACACCCCATTGGTTTGTGCCCTGATACTAAACTTTTGACCATCGCCCGTTGGTAAAGGGCTCCAGGAAGAGGGTTTAAAAATATTACGCATCGAGAAATTGTTGAACGATAAACCCAGTGTACCTACTACACGGCCACCACCCCAACCACCGGAAAGTTCCACCTGATCAGACGGTTTTTCCTCAACCCTGTATTCAATATCCACTGTTCCATCAGCAGGATTAGGTGTTGGAGTAACGCCTAGTTTTTCAGGATCGAAATAACCCAACTGACTTAACTCACGTTGCGTTCTTATAATATCTGATTTGCGAAATAACTGACCCGGTCTTGTTCTGATTTCACGGTAAATAACATGATCGTTGGTTTTAGCATTTCCCAATACGGTTACCTTGTTAATGGTTGCCTGTTTCCCTTCGAACATATGGATTTCCAAATCAATGGTATCGTTATGAACATTTATTTCCTGCGGTGTAACGTTAAAGAATAAATGACCATCGTCCATATATAAGGAAGTAATATCATAGCCATTTGGATTCATAAATAATTTCTGTTCCAATAAACTCTGGTCAAAAATATCTCCTTTTTTAATATTTAAAATGGTATCGAGCTGCCCGCTTCTGTATTTGGAATTCCCTAACCATTTAATATCTCCGAAATAATATTTTTGGCCTTCTTCAATGTAGATATCAATATTTACACGGTTCTTTTTTACAAAGTAAGCCGTGTCTTTTTTAATACGTGCATCCCTGTAACCTTTGCTATTGTATTTTGCTAAAACCGTCGGGAGATCTTTCTCCAGGTTTTCTTCTAAATATTTTCCGGAGTTAAAAGGATTGTATAACCGAAATGGTTTACTATCCTTCATTTTACGGCGAAGTTGCCAGCTTTTCACAATTGTATTGCCATGGAAATTCAGGTTTTTGATCCTTACTTTCTTTCCTTTTTTGACGTTGATGTAAACAATGACGTGGGGTGTTTTGGATGTTTTATCCGGCTCTGTTTTAATTGTTACCACGGCATTGTAAAACCCCTTATTTACATAAAAATCTTTTACGATGTTTCTGATGTAACCAAGAGTATAATCCGTTACCACTTTCTCTCTTACCAACCGGATCTTTGCCCTGATATCATCTGCATCATTCTTTTTAACGTTACCGGTAAATGAAAATTTAGACAAGCGTGGTTTCTCTACTACCACTACCTTTAAGAAGGCATCATTACCGATTGTTTTTACCAGGTAGATCTTAATATCTTCGAACAAACTTTGCTTCCATAAATTTTTAATGGCTTCGGAAATTTTATCGCCCGGGATCTGAACTTTATCTCCGGCCATTAATCCGGTAAGTAAACGCACAATATTTTTATCGGTATACTGAGAGCACTCCACTTCTATAGGGGCCAGTGTGTATTCTTTAGGCTTTGCCCAATCAAGAGGTTCTCCTCCGCCTGAAGATGACTCTAATAAAATTTGCGAGAAGCCAACCTGACCCAAGACCAAAAGAAACAGTAAAAAGGGGAATTTAATAAATTTCATTACTTATGTTGAGTTAGTTGCTCACTCGTTTTACCGAAGCGTCGTTCGCGGTTTTGGTAATTTAGGATTGCAGTAAATAGATCGTCTTTTCTGAAATCAGGCCATAATTTTTCAGTAAAGTAAAATTCTGCATATGCCAATTGCCATAATAAAAAGTTGCTGATCCTGTGTTCCCCACTGGTTCGGATCATTAACTCGGGATCGGGAATGTTTTTTGTACACAAATAGTTTTCAATGGAATTTTCGGAGATCTCCTCTACAGACAACGTTCCGTCTTTTACGTTTTGTGCAATTTGCTTTACGGCTTCTGTTATTTCCCATTTTGCTGAATAACTTAAAGCCAGTATTAATTTTAATCCTGTGTTTTTGGAAGTAGTTTCGATAGATTCGTTAAGCTCCTGCAAACAGGCGGGAGGTAAACTGTTTAAATTACCGATAGCCTGCAGGCTTACATTTTTTTTGTTAAGCTGAGGGGTTTCCATACTAATGGTAGAAACCAATAATTCCATTAAAGCATCTACTTCTTCTTTGGGGCGGTTCCAATTTTCGGTGCTAAACGCATATAACGTAATATACTTTACGCCTGCTTCGCCCGCGCCTTCTACTACATCTCTTACCGAATTTACGCCTTCGTAATGGCCAAATATCCTGTTTTCGCCTTGTTGCTTAGCCCAACGGCCATTTCCGTCCATTATAATAGCAATATGCTGAGGCACATTTTGCTTATCTATCAGTTGTAATTGACTCATTTTCTTAAGAACGACGAATTTACACTTTTAGCCGAAATACTACAAATTATAGACTTATTTCCTCTTAAATAGTGTTAAGAAACGGATGGAAACATAATGTGATAGGAATCTAAGGATTTAACAAATTTGCTTAATCATGATTGTTTTATAGTAGAAATCACACAATTCTAATCCCCATTTTACTTCTTCGTATTCTTTTTCCTTGATGAAAAAGAAACAAAAAATCAAGGCAATTCGCCAACTTCAATTCTTTTCTCGCACAAAAAAGCCTGCCATCACCACCGAAAAAATTGTAGTTCGCTCCGAATTGCCAAAGCAACCGCACTATTACCAAGGTATGGAGTAATAGATAATTATATCCATATTCTTTTTTTTCCAAAACACACAATCAATAAAAGCGATGAATCTGTTATTGAGATCCTGCAACCTGATCACGGATTTGGTCCACCGGTGGCTTAAAAGAACTCCTTAACCAAATTAGTTCCCTAACTGATTTTGAAGTTTTTGATTGCTTTGCCTTCTGTATTTAAGGTGGTTTACATAGGTTAACGCCAAGGTATTTCTGTAATCTTCATATGATTTTTGCGCCCATTTAATGGCACCATCCAAATCGCCATTAATTTCATTTAAAATAGCCATATTATAGCAGGATCTTCCGGCAATTTTTCTTTTAGGGCTCTGTGTTCCCTTTAGCCATAGTTCACCGGCACCGTCCCAATTCCCTGTTCTGGCTTTCCTGGTGGCTGTTTTAAAATCCCTGTTACCTTTCACATAATAATCTCTTGTAACAGTACTCCAGTGAGGTATAATTCTGCCGGAATAAACATGCCCTAATTTGTTGGCACTTTGCTTAATGGCTTCTTTTCTGCCAACCATGGCTTCTACCGTATTTACTACCGTAGATGCATTTGCGGTAACGGTTAATACTTCCATTTCGGGGAATTCGTCCAGGATATATTTGTTCTTAGGATCGTAAATCCTCCAGCCTGTTTTAATGGTTGTATTAATATTGACCTGTGCTTGAGCTACATTATTAATTACATCAGTTACTGTATTAATTTTAGTAGGGTTGGTAAGAGGAATTACTTTTAGATCTGTATCAAAAACTTCTAATACAAATAAAGCATCCACTGCACTATCATTACATATTTTTTCGATAGTGGTCCATGATAAAGGTGATGGAAAGGAGCCTGCAACGGGGGTTCTAAGGTCTAATTGATTAAGAGGTTTAATCAGATCAAATCGTTTATTTTCCGTTAGGGCATCGGTTAATCCTCTGATACTTTCGGCACTTGCTTCTTTAATTACTTTCAGGTTTTCTCCTGCAGCAGCCTGGTGAATTGTGTTGAGGGTTGTATTCTCATCGGAAGGAATTGCCCTGTTTACAATACCTACAGCTTTAATTGAATTAGGAATAGTTACAACAGCAGGGTTGGTAACTTTAATATACACCAAATTGGTTTTGCAGGATGTAGCTATTACACATACAAGCATGAAACGGAGGAGCTTTTTCATCACTTCTGAATTTTTAGGTAACGGGGTTCGTTTTCACTAACACATTTTTCATGCCTGAATTTAATGCATTGGATACTCTTATAAAAAACTAAATCTGCTTTTTGTAAATTAATGCGACAGCATATGCGTTTACCCCTTCGCCTTTACCAACATAGCCAAGGCCTTCGTTAGTAGTGGCTTTTATAGAAACATCATCGGTACTGATATTCATAATAGGAGCCAGTACGTTTTGCATGGCTTCAATATGCGGATTCACTTTTGGAGCTTCAAGGCTAAGAGTTGCATCTACATTACCTATACCGTAACCCTTTTTATCCAACAATTCAACTACTTCCTTCAACAATAATTTACTATCGGCTCCTTTGTATTTCGGACTGGTATTAGGGAAATGAAACCCGATATCTCTTAAGTTTGCCGCACCCAATAACGCGTCGCATATAGCGTGTAACAATACGTCGGCATCACTATGACCCACACAGCCTTTATCAAATTCTAATTTAATACCACCCAGCCATAACTCTCTGCCTTCTCCTAAAGGATGTACATCGTACCCAAAACCGACTCTTATGTTTACCATTATTGATTTAAGATTTAAGGGTTAAGAGTTATGACCTGAATTTACAGCAGTCCTAAATCCTAACTCCGGTTAATATTGTTTCATGTATTCTTCAAATGGAATCCCCTGCATAAATTCCTTAGAATAAATGTATTTGTAAATCAGTTTCGACCATTCTTTATGACTTTTACGATCGGTTAAAATGGCTGAATCGAACGGTTTACTGTAATGAATTTTAATGATTTCTTTTCTGGCTTTAAACATTTCGTCGGGCAAAAAAAGCATTTCAATATTTGCTTTAATACCGATCCGTTTTCTGAAGTTGGCAAAATTATAAAAGAACTGTGAGTTCTCTCCTTCAATAAACACGGGCTGTATCATCCGGTTATGATCAATTGCCTGTGTTACAAAACTCTTTTTCCATTCGAGGTCTCTTACTATTCCGTTTTGTTTTCTGGAAACCAGACCTGCAGGAAAAAACAATACAGCGGCTTCCGACATAAATACATCTTCCATGGTTCTTAAAGAACGTGTAGAAGAGTTGCCGGTTTTATTTACTGCTACAAAAATTTCACCGTAATTTTTTATATTATTTAAAATATCATTTACAAAGAAACGGACATCGGGTCTTACTTCACCAACAGATTTAATGAGGGCCATTCCATCGAGTCCACCCAAAGGATGGTTTGCTGCAATAATAATAGACCCTGTTTTGGGAATCAGTTCAGCATGCATCGATTCTACTTTTGCCCCTAAACGTTCCAGTCCTTTTCTGTTAAACTCTAAGCCACGTTCATCTTTGAGAGCAACCATGGCCGAATTAATTTCATCTTCATGAAGTTTTTTCTTAAGCCAATTAATGACAAAACGGGGCAACCACTTGTATAATTTATAGGCCTTTTCCTGTAAAACCTTCTCTACATCAATAAATTTTGCTTTTTCCATAATTGAGGTTGTCAAAGATACTATAATTGTTAATATCTCAACCTGTTAAAATTCAAGAAATTAGAAAAAAGTTGATTTTGAATTACTCCCAATCTCCCAATTAAATCAGGTTAATTCAAGCATTTGCCACAAAAAAATGCAACCGAAAAACTCCTTCAAAAATTATTAACACAAACTGATTTTTCAACAATGGTGGTAAAAAAGGGGTAAAAGTGGTAGAAAGTGGTAAAATTTTAATTATTTTTGAACCTATTCAAACCAAAGCCACGAATGACAAGCCTTATAGGAGAATTTGAGTGTAAAGTTGATGCTAAAGGGCGTTTCATGTTTCCTGTGAACTTAAGGAAGCAGCTGGAAGAGGTGTTTGAAAAGGGATTTGTGATCAACCGAAATCTTCATCAAAAATGTTTAGTGCTTTATCCGATAAACGAATGGAATAAACTAAACAAAAAATTAGGTAAGCTCAATCGATTAATAAAAGCTAACGATGTATTTGTAAGAAAGTTTACCGGCGGGGCAACTGCTGCAGAAGCCGATACTACCGGCCGTGTACTATTGCCAAAAGCGCTGGTAGATTATGCAGACATTAAAACTGACATAAAAGTATTAGGCAGTAATAATGTGATAGAGATATGGGATAAAAAATTATATGACCATTTCTTAGAGCAGGATGTTGACATTGAAAAATTAGCAGAAGACGTTTTGGGTAGCTTAAATTTTAATGATGGAGATGATGAGTAACGCTTATCATATCCCCGTTCTTTTACAGCCTTGCATTAACGGCCTTAATATAGACCCTAATGGTGTATATGTTGACTTAACTTTTGGTGGCGGTGGTCATTCAAAAGAGATCCTTAAACACCTTTCACCAAAAGGAAAGTTATTTTCTTTCGACCAGGATGAAGATGCAAAGGCCAATGTACCGGATGATAAACGCTTGACTTTTATCCCGCATAACTTCAGATACATCAGCAACTACTTAAAACTTTACGGAGTTACAAAAGTAGACGGGATATTAGGAGATCTGGGTGTTTCTTCTCACCAGTTTGATACCGGCGAACGTGGCTTCTCTATTAGGTTTGAAGCAGAACTCGACATGAGGATGAATCAAAAAAGTGACCTCACGGCAAAAAAAGTGATTAACACCTATGATGTAAAAAAGCTCACGCATCTTTTCAGAGAATATGGAGAAGTGGATAATGCATTTAAACTGGCCAACTTAATTGTTGAAGGCAGAGTTAACACACCTATTGATACAACAGCACAATTCAAAGAAGTTATTAAAGCCTGCACACCAAAATTTGAAGAGAGCAGGTATTTAGCTAAAGTGTACCAGGCTATTCGTATTGAAGTAAACCAGGAAATGGAAGCTTTAAAAGAATGCTTAACACAATGTGTTGATCTTTTAAAACCAAATGCACGACTGGTAGTGATGAGCTACCATAGTTTAGAAGACCGGCTTGTAAAGAACTTAATAAAGACAGGGAACATAGAAGGTAAAGAAGAAAAAGACATTGTGTTTGGAAGTGTAACAAGGTACTTTAAAGCGATTACGCCAAAACCAATAGTACCGGATGCAGAAGAGATTGCCTTAAACTCAAGAGCACGAAGCGCGAAGTTGAGAGTTGCCGCAAAAATTTAAAGTTACGGTTTTGATATGTTGTATTTAAAATCAGAAACGTTCAACCAGGAATAAATAACAAAAAAGAGTGGCAAACAAATTTAGAAATAACGCTGAAAAAGAGGAACTACAGGAACTGGAAGAGCTTGTGGAAATGGAGAAACCTCCTGTTGTTACTAAACCCACAAAACCAGGAAAAAAAGGCGTATTGGCAAAAGGACTTTCCAAAATTTTTGGGGGAGCTTTTTTAAGTGATGACAGAACAACGCAACACATTCCGTTTATTTTGTTCCTTGCCCTGATTGCCATACTATACATTGCTAACGGTTACTACGCTGATGATAAAATAAGAGAAGTTAATAAAGTAAGTAACCAGATAAAAGAATTAAGAACTGAATTTATTTCGTCAAAATCGGATCTGATGTTTATTAGCAAACAAAGCCAGGTAGCAGCATCAGTAGATACACTGGGATTGAAAGAACCTGTAGTAGCGCCGTTAAAAATTGAAATTGATACAATACAGAACGCCGTAAATAACAAACAGTAAGCCGGCGGAGACATAAAATAATAAGACATACAACATCCGTGAGATTTGCGAGAACAAATGGAAAACAAAAAAGACATATTATCAAGAACGTATTTAATATACATATTTTTATGTGTATTTGCGCTTGCTATTTTGTACAAGATTTGCATAATTCAATTTAAAGAGGGCGACGAATGGAAAGCAAAGGCAGAAGCCTTTAATACCAAGGTATTTGAAATTGAAGCCGTACGTGGAAACATTTTTGATGTGAACGGAAATTTACTGGCAACCTCTCTTCCCTATTATGAAATTGCCGTTGATATTAATGCACCTTCTATTGATAAAAAATTATTTAATGATAAAGTCGATTCCTTAGGGTTTATGTTAGCCGATTTGTTCAAAGACAAATCAGCCAAACAATACACCAAACTGCTGCGTAACGCCCGCAAAAGCGGCGACCGTTATGTGGTTTTAAAACGGAATGTTTCCTACAAAAATTTACTGGTACTTAAA
This sequence comes from Bacteroidia bacterium, assembly GCA_963422675.2. GTDB lineage: Bacteria > Bacteroidota > Bacteroidia > B-17B0 > Aurantibacillaceae > UBA4416. The sequence continues at coordinate 193,092 of CAXVYS010000009.1, read as the reverse complement.
ACCTTTCCCATTTTCAAAAAAGGGAAACGTGGTGGCCTGGTAACCCTGCAAACCAATAAACGGGAACTTCCGTTTAAGATGCTGGCTTCCCGTACAATTGGTATGGCACGTGCCGGCGTAAAACCTGTTGGACTGGAAGGTGCTTTTGACACAACATTAATGGGCGTTAGCGGACAACGTTTAATGCAAAAAATAGCCGGTGATGTATGGAGACCAATTAACGATGAGAATGAAGTAGAGCCAAAAGACGGAAGCGATCTTTACACAACTATTGACATTAATATACAGGATGTTGCAGAAAATGCTTTAGCAAAAACCCTGATCAAAAATAATGCATCACACGGGTGTGCCATTTTAATGGAAGTAAAAACCGGGGAGATAAAAGCCATTGCTAATTTAACCCGTAATGGAAAAGATTCCAGCTCTTTCTCCTATTCCGAAAACTTAAATTATGCCATTGGTTATGCCACAGAACCGGGATCTACCTTTAAGCTGGCGTCGTTGCTCGCTCTTATTGATGATTATGATGTAAGCCTTGAAGAGAAAATTAATGTGGGTAACGGAGAGGTAACTTATTATAACAAAACGGTGAAGGATGCGCATCCTCCGGCAGAACCAATTTTGAGTCTTCAACGTGTTTTCGAAACCTCTTCTAACGTGGGTGTAAGTAAAATCATTACTAAATATTATTCTAAAAATCCGCAGCAGTTTGTCAATAAATTAAACTCGTTTCATTTGAATGAGAAACTAGGACTATCTATTCCCGGTGAAGGTATACCAAGCATTCCACAAACCAAAAGTAAATTCTGGTCGGGTATTACCCTACCGCAATTAAGCTATGGTTACGAAAGTTTAATTACGCCGCTTCAAACATTGACCTTATATAATGCAGTAGCCAACGACGGAAAAATGGTAAGACCCCGTTTTGAAAAATCTATTCAAAAAAATGGCAAAACCGTTAAAACATTTACCACAGAAGTATTAGTGGAACAGATTGTAAAAAAAGAAACCATTAGCAAAGCCAAAAAAATGCTGGAAGGAGTTGTTGAAAACGGCAGTGGTAAAGGATTAAACATCACTGCTTTTAAAGTAGGTGGTAAAACCGGTACAGCACAAATTGCCAAAATAGGTGGCAAAGGAAAAGCTTATGGAGAAGCCGGCAACCGTTCATACCAGGCATCGTTTGTAGGGTATTTCCCTGCTGATAATCCATTATATACCTGTATCGTTATTATTTATAACCCAAGCAAAGGAGCCTATTATGGCAGCTTAGTAGCAGGACCTGTATTTAAAGAAATTGCCGAGAAAGTCTATTCCAGCAGTCTGGATTTTTTAGCGCCCATCAATAATAAACAAGACCTGTTAACGAAAGCTCCTACAAGTATCCGATCGAAAAACGATGAGATGCTGATTGCCTCAAAAGCATTGAAACTTCCTGTAAAATCAAGTGGAACGGATGATAATTATGTATCAAGAAACACGAATGATTCAACCTCTGTTTCTTTAACGGCCAGTAATTTAGAGAGTCAGTTAAAAAAAGGAATTGTTCCGAATTTAAATGGACTATCTGCAAAGGATGCCTTGTTTTTATTGGAAAACTCCGGCTTTCATGTAAAATTATACGGAATGGGTTCAGTAAAAAAACAATCGGTTGAAGCAGGACAAAAATTTAATAAAGGGGATAAAATAACATTGATACTAAGCTGAAGAGAACATTGTACACTGTCTGTTGTATCAAGTCTGTGTTTAAAACGCATAGCAAACAGAGGCTTGAGACACCAGACAAGGGACAATAAAAATAATCAGGAAAGCGAATAACAATGGCATTAAAGAGATAAAGTTTAACAAATGAAGTTACTCAGCGACATACTCTATAAAACAAGACTCGAAGAAATTATCGGTTCTACAAACCTGGCGATATCCTCTGTGGTATTTGATTCGCGTTTGGTTAAGAAGGATTCCTTATTTATTGCAACTAAAGGAACAGCGGTTGACGGTCACAGATTTATTGATAAAGCCATTGAAAGTGGTGCTGTTGCTATTGTGTGTGAAGAACTGCCTGAAGTGCAAAAAGAAAATATCACTTATGTTAAGGTATTAAATTCTTCGGAAGCTCTGGGTTACATCGCCTGTAATTATTTTGATAATCCTTCTGAAAAACTAAAACTGGTAGGCATTACAGGAACTAACGGTAAAACTACTACTGTTACGTTATTATTTAATTTATTCAGAGGTTTAGGCTACCATGTTGGTTTATTATCTACTGTAGAAAACAAGATCAACAATACCGTTATTCCTTCTACCCACACAACGCCTGATGCGTTAACCCTCAATGAATTATTGGCCAACATGGTGGAGCAAGGCTGCCAGTATGCCTTTATGGAGGTAAGCTCTCATGCCATTGTACAGCACCGCATTACAGGGTTAAAATTTACCGGTGCTGCTTTCTCAAACATTACACACGATCATTTAGATTACCATAAAACATTTGAAGAATATATTAAAGCAAAAAAATTATTCTTTGATACGTTACAGGATGATGCCTTTGCTTTAACCAATAAGGATGATAGAAACGGCATGGTGATGCTGCAAAACACGAAAGCAAAAAAATACAGCTATGGTCTTAAATCCATCGCCGATTTTAAATGCCGTGTGATAGAAAATCATTTGAATGGTTTATTACTGAATATAGATAACCAGGAAGTATGGGTAAAACTCATCGGTTCATTTAATGCCTATAACGTATTAACCGTATATGCGGTGTCGCAACTCTTAAAGCAGGATAAAACACAAGTTTTAACGACTCTGAGTAATTTAAATTCAGTAGAAGGACGTTTTCAATACATCAAATCGAAAAACGGGATTGTTGCTATTGTAGATTATGCGCACACTCCCGATGCGTTAAAAAATGTATTGGAAACGATAAAAGACATCAGAACAGGAAACGAACAAGTGATAACCCTTGCAGGTTGCGGTGGAGACAGAGATGCTGCCAAACGCCCAATTATGGCACAAATTGCCTGTGAGTATAGCGACAGGGTGATTTTAACGAGCGATAACCCAAGAAGCGAAAATCCAGAAACGATCTTAGATCAGATGCAGGCAGGCATTAGCCCCGTAGATGCAAAAAAAACATTGCGCATCAGTGATCGTAAAGAAGCTATTAAAACAGCCGTTGCCTTTGCAAAAGAGGGAGATATTATTTTAATAGCCGGTAAAGGGCACGAAAAATACCAGGAAATAAATGGCGTAAAACATCCATTTGATGATTTTGAAATAGTAAAAGAAAACTTTAAAACACTTCATATATAATATGTTCTACTACCTATTCCACTACTTAGATCAACACTTTAATTTTCCGGGAGCCGGAGTGTTTCAGTACATCTCTTTCAGAGCTGCCCTGGCTCTGTTAACGTCGTTGATGATTACCATGGTATTTGGTAAACGTATTATCAACTTTATCCGACGTAAGCAAATTGGTGAAACGATCAGAGAACTGGGCCTACACGGACAAAATGAAAAAGCAGGAACCCCAACCATGGGCGGTTTAATTATTTTGGCAGCCATTATTATCCCTACTTTATTATTTGCCAAAATACATAACATCTACATTGTATTAATGCTGATTTCAACAGTATGGCTTGGAAGCATTGGTTTTATTGACGACTACATTAAAGTGTTTAAGAAAAACAAAGAGGGGCTAAAAGGAAAATTTAAAATTGTAGGGCAAATTGGAATCGGTTTAATTGTTGGAGCAGTGTTTTATTTTCACCCGGATGTAGTGATCAAAGAACGCCTCACTTCTAATCAACAAAGCCAATATTCATTTGATTCTATGATCAGTAATCCTAATGACGTGAAGATGCCGAAATATGCTTCAATGCCTATTAAAAATATTAAAACAACTATTCCGTTTGTAAAAAATAATGAGTTTGATTATACGAAAGTATTATCTTTTATGGGTGACAATGCCGTAAAATATGGCTGGTTGATTTTTATCCCTTTCGTTATTTTAATTATTACCGCTGTATCAAACGGTGCCAATATTACCGATGGAATTGATGGGCTCGCTGCCGGAACCAGTGCTATTATTGGCACAACACTGGGAATCCTGGCTTATGTAAGTGGTAATACGGTGTTTGCCGATTACTTAAATATTATGTACATCCCCAACACCGGCGAGCTCGTGGTTTTTATGGCGGCATTTGTAGGCGCCTGTGTTGGTTTTTTATGGTACAATGCTTTTCCCGCACAGGTATTTATGGGAGACACAGGAAGTTTAGCCATTGGCGGAATCATTGCTGTATACGCTATTGCGATCCGCAAAGAATTACTGATCCCTATTTTATGTGGCGTGTTTTTAGTGGAAAACGTATCTGTTATTCTACAGGTATATTATTTCAAATACCAGAAAAGGAAAAAAGGATTGGAGTTTGCAAAAGCCAACCGTCTCTTTAAAATGGCACCTCTGCACCATCATTATCAAAAATCAGGTTTTCATGAATCCAAAATAGTGATGCGTTTTTTCATCATCGGGATTATGTTAGCAGTACTCACCATTGTAACACTAAAATTAAGATAATATACTTTGAGCAAACGAATTGTCATATTAGGAAGCGGCGAAAGCGGAGTTGGCAGTGCTATATTAGCACAGTCGCAAGGCTTTGCCGTGTTTGTATCTGACCAAAGCCTTATCAAAGAAAAATATAAAGCTGAATTAGTTGCTCATCAAATTCCATTTGAAGAAGGACAACATACAGAAGCATTAATTTTAAACGCTACTGAAATCATTAAAAGCCCTGGTATTCCTGATAAAGCCGAACTGGTAAAAAAAGCAAAAGAAAAAAATATTCCGGTAATCTCTGAAATAGAATTTGCAGGAAGATACACTACCGCTAAAACAATTTGTATTACAGGCAGTAATGGAAAAACCACTACTACCCTACTTACCTATCATATTCTTCAAAAAGCAGGATACAACGTGGGGCTTGGTGGTAATGTTGGAAAAAGCTTTGCCTACCAGGTAGCAAAAGAAAATTTCGATTACTATATATTGGAATTAAGTAGCTTTCAGTTAGATGGGATGTATGATTTTAAAGCAGATGTAGCTATCCTTTTAAATATTACACCAGATCATTTAGATCGTTACGATTATAAATTTGAGAATTACACCGCTTCTAAATTCCGTATTACTCAAAATCAAACCAAAGATGACTTTTTTGTGTACTGTGCAGATGATTCCGTGATGGAAGAATACATGAAGGTGCACCCTGTTAACGCGCAGTTGATTCCCTTCAGTATCAAAAAAGAAATAGAAGGCAACGGAGCTTTCTTAAAAGAAAATGAAATAACCCTTAATTATAATAATAACCCTAAACCCTTAACCATGACAATTGAACAACTAGCATTGGCAGGTAAACATAATGTTTACAACTCAATGGCTGCGTCTTTAGCCGCTCGTATAGTAGATATACGTAAAGACATTATTCGCGAAAGCCTTGAAGACTTTGTGAATGTAGAACACCGTTTAGAATTTGTTGCCTCTATTAACGGCATCGAATTTATTAACGATTCTAAAGCCACAAATATTAACTCTACCTGGTATGCATTAGAAAGTATGCAAAAACCAACTGTTTTAATTCTTGGAGGACAAGACAAAGGAAACAACTACGATGAAATTCTTGATCTTGTAAGAGAAAAAGTAAAAGCGATTGTTTGCCTTGGTGTAGATAATTCAAAGATTATCAAAGCTTTTAAAGGCTCTGTAGAAAGTATTGTAGAGGCAGGTTCTGCTGCAGAAGCAGTGGCAATGTCTTATAAACTAGCTACTAAAGGTGATGTAGTATTACTATCTCCCGCTTGTGCAAGCTTTGACATGTTTCAGAATTACGAAGACAGAGGTGTACAATACAAATCGGCAGTAAGAGCACTATAACACATTTTTTGAAAAACAGAACGAACTGGAGTTTCATAAAGCAACCTGAGTTTTAATAAATTAAAATTTAGGAGAACGTGCCGGCAAGCTGCAACAGCAGATAACGTATGAAAAACTAACATAAAGAAAGACAAATGAAAGAGACCATTAAACATAATACGCTTAACGCATTAAATACATTTACAAGGGATAACGAACACAGCATGGAAGTAGTTGCTGTGATTAACGATGTAACATTTATAAACGATTCAAAATCCACCAATGCCAAACTGGCGGCAGAAAGCATTAATTCCATTGATGCCGAGCTGGTACTGATTATTGGTGGTGATGATACCAAAACCGATTACTCGTGGTTTGCGTTTACTAACTATTACAACATTCACACGGTAATTTACTATGGCCGTCGTATTGCTGAAGTAAAAAATATATTTAAAAAGCATGTTATGCTGGTTGTAGTTGATAATATGGAGAATGCAGTAGATCTTTCCAAATCCAAGGCAATGCAAAACCAGGTGGTGTTATTTTCACCGGCCTGTTCAAGCAACGATGCCTTTGATAATTATAAAAACAGGGGAAATAAATTTAAAGAACTGGTGCTCAGCAACGAGACAACAGGACTTTAAAAGACGGAAGGGATCATCAGAAAGGCAGAAGGTCCGTTAAATAAAAAACAAACTAAATGAAACAATTCGCATATTTAAAAGGAGACAGAGTTATCTGGACAATTGTTTTTCTTTTGTCGCTGCTTTCTATATTAGTTGTATATAGTTCGGTGGTAACTCTTGCCAATAAGTATAAGCAGGGAAATGCAGAATCGTATCTTATTAAACATTCCATCACTATTATCGGTGGCATCTTTATTATGTATTTTATACATAAATTAAGATACACGATATTCTCGCGGGTTGGGCAGATAGGTATATTTTTAGTAGTGCCGTTATTATTATTTACGTTGTTAAAAGGAGTAAGTGCAGGTGAAGCAAGCCGATGGGTTGAAATTCCGGGGTTAGGGTTAACATTTCAATCATCTGATATTGCTAAAATCATTTTACTCCTTTTTGTTGCCCGTACTATTACGGTAAAGCAAGGACAGCTAAATGATCTTATGTCTGTCTTAAAACACATTATACTTCCGGTAGGGGTAATCTGCGGATTGATATTACCGGCCAACTTTTCTACGGCTTCTTTACTCTTTGTATGTTGTTTATTTACCATGTTTGTAGGCGGCATTCATATAAAAATCATTATGAAGATTCTTGGCATGTGTGTTATTGTTGCGGGTTTCTTTTTAGTTTGGGTATGGAATGCACCGGATTCGATTCCGGGAGGCAGAGGGCCAACCTGGAAAGCAAGGATAGAAAATTTTATTAAAGGAGATTCCAAAAACAATTACCAAAGCGAGCAAGCTAAAATTGCTATTGCAACAGGTGGAGTTATTGGTAAGGGGCCTGGTAACAGCACACAACGCGCTTTTTTACCACAAGCCTCTTCCGATTTTATTTACGCCATTATTATTGAGGAGTATGGTTTATTCACAGGCTTTGCCATGCTGTTCTTATATATGATTTTATTATTCAGAGGTATCAGAATATTAAGGGATTCTGAAAAAACCTTTGGTGGGTTAATAGCCGTTGGGTTAAGTTTTAGTCTGGTATTTCAAGCACTCATTAATATGGCAGTAGCCGTTAATTTATTTCCGGTTACCGGGCAGCCCTTACCCTTAGTGAGTATGGGAGGAACCTCTATCTGGTTTACCTGTATTGCTATCGGTATTATTTTAAGCGTGAGCAGAGCCAACGAGGAAAAAGAAGTACAGGCAGTATAACACAACCAACGCCCTACAGATTCTGACAATTATCCAAACATGGTGAAAGAACAAAAGAAATAAAAAGGAAAATGAAACCACTAAAAGTCATACTAAGCGGAGGCGGAACAGGAGGACATATATTTCCGGCTGTTGCCATTGCCAACGAACTAAAAAAATTAGTACCGCACGCAGACATTTTATTTGTTGGCGCTTTAGGAAAGATGGAAATGGAAAAAGTTCCAAATGCCGGCTACAAAATTATTGGCGTTCCTATTGCGGGTATACAACGAAAATTTACCCTCGCCAATTTGAAATTACCTTTTCTGATTCTGAGAAGCTTATTAAAAACAAAAAAAATCATTAAAGAATTTAATCCGGATGTTGTAGTGGGTACCGGTGGTTACGCCTCAGGCCCTTTATTGAAAGCTGCCGTAAACAAGGGCATTCCTGCCCTTTTACAGGAACAAAATTCGTACGCCGGTCTTACCAATAAAATTCTTTCTAAAAAAGCCAGTAAAATTTGTGTGGCTTACGAAGGCATGGAAAAATTCTTTCCAAAACATAAAATACTCTTAACAGGCAATCCTGTGAGGCAGGATATATATGACACCAAGCATAAAAAATCTGAAGCACAGGAATTTTTCAAGTTAAGCCCTCATAAAAAAGTCATACTTGTTATTGGCGGAAGTTTAGGCGCCAGAACCATTAATGAAGCTATTGGTAAAAGTTTAGAGCAGCTGGTAAATCATAATATCCAACTTATCTGGCAAACAGGCAAAACCTATTATCAAACAGCACTTGAGCAGGCAAAACCTTATGCTAACCAGGCGATGTATCCTTTGGAATTTATTACACGGATGGATCTGGCATATGCCGCTGCGGATATAGTGATTTCAAGGGCCGGAGCCAGTTCGGTTTCCGAATTATGCAATATAGGAATGCCCTGCATTTTAGTTCCTTCACCAAATGTAGCGGAAGATCATCAAACCAAAAATGCCACGGCATTGGTCAATAAAAACGCTGCTCTTTTAGTGAAAGATGCCGAAGCCCATGCAACCCTCGTAGAAACCGCTATTGGTTTATTAAATAATACCGCGCAACAAGTAACCCTTACAAATAATATCAGCCAGATGGCATTCCACAACTCGGCTAACGTTATAGCCCTTGAGGTTTTGAAACTGGCAAATTACCCAATTCAATAAATGAAAGTACTCGATTATAAACTCTATTATTTTATTGGTGTTGGCGGCATTGGCATGAGTGCATTAGCGCGCTACTTCAACCATTATGGTAAAACTGTATATGGCTATGATAAAACGCAGACCCATCTATGCAAAGAGCTGGAAAAAGAAGGGATTCAGATCCATTATGATGAACAACTAACATTTATGTTAGACCTGTTTTCAAAATATGATAAAGACGAGATCCTCATCATCTACACCCCCGCCATACCAAAGGATCATGCAGAGTTAGCATATGTTCAACAACATACTTACAACATTCAAAAAAGATCGTGGGTATTGGGTGAAATTACCAAACAATTTAAAACAATTGCTATTGCCGGTACTCATGGTAAAACAACCACCACTACTCTCGTAACTCACATTTTAAAAACAGCAGGAATCAACTGTTTTGCCTTTTTAGGAGGCATTTCCCAGAACTATAAAACCAATTTACTACTTGGTGATGCTTCCGATACCGACGCTTTTGTAGTAGTTGAAGCGGATGAATATGATCGTTCGTTTTTAACCTTACACCCCTACATCACAGTAATAACAAGCGTTGACGCGGATCACCTGGATATTTACGGAACCGCAGAAGAGATGTTAAACACCTATACTCAGTTTGCAGGGCAGGTAAAAAAAGAAGGTTTTTTGATTGTTAAAAAAAATGTTGATAACGATTTGAGACTCAATGGTAAACGACTTGTCTACTCACTAAATTTAGATACTGAATATTGTGCCGATAATATAGAGATTCGCGAAGGTGAATTTTGTTATGATATTGTTAGCCCAATTGAGGCTGTAAAGCACGTAGCTATTGGCTTACCGGGCTTTCATAATGTGGAGAATTCGATTGCTGCTGCTGCTGTTGCACAACAATTGGGCATTAAGGGTGATGTCATTAATAAAGCCCTGCGTTCTTTTAAAGGTGTAAAAAGAAGATTTGATTATCATGTAAAATCAAAATCAGTCGTGTATATAGATGATTATGCTCATCATCCGGAAGAATTAAAAGCTGCCATTGGCTCTGCTCAACAATTATATCCGGATAAAAAAGTAACGGGCATTTTTCAACCTCATCTGTTTTCACGCACACGTGATTTTGCAGATGGTTTTGCTGAAAGCCTTGACTTATTGGATGCCTGCATTTTACTGGATATTTACCCGGCCCGTGAAAAACCAATTGAAGGGATTGATTCGCAAATGCTCTTCAACAAAATGAAGTTGAAGGAAAAGTTTTTAGTGAAAAAAGAAAACGTGATCGGTTTTTTAAAAACATATCCATACGAAGTTATCATGACATTAGGAGCAGGAGACATTGATGGATTAATTGAACCGATAGAGACGTTACTGAAAGAAAGGATTAAAGAGACTGAAAAGACTTAAGGAATTGAAACGAACTAAAAGACAAGGGACATTGGACAACAAACAAGGGACATTGTACTAAACATGAAAAAACTGAACATACGTAAAATAGTATTTGCCGTTCTTTGGATTATTGGATTATCAGGATTACTGGCGTCACTGGCGTTTGTAACTAAAAAAGAGAAACATGTAGTTGCCGAAAATTTAACCGTTTCCATTATCAATACAGATGAAAACAGTTTTATTGATGAACAGGATGTGAAAGAATTTTTTAAGGAAAGAAAAGATTCTATTGTAAAAGCACAACTTGGCAACATACAGATCACTGATCTGGAAAAAGCGTTAAACTCTCATCCGGCTATTGAAAATGCAGAAGTAGCGATCGACATTAATGGTGATGTTACCATGAATGTGATACAGCGTACTCCCATTGTAAGAGTATTTAATGCCGACGGAGAAAGCTACTACATTGACACTAAGGAAAAATTAATGCCGCTGAACGATACTTACACTGCACGTGTATTAATTGCTACCGGCGCTATTAACGAACCTTATGCAAAACGTTATGAATTTACCATGAGCGACATTATGAAAAATGAAACTTTAAATAAATTAAGCGTTTTGGATGACATTTATACGCTTTCGAATTTCATTGTAAAAGATTCGGTTTTAGCCAGCCTGATACACCAGATCAATGTTACCGACGATAAAGAAATAGAATTATATCCTTCTATCGGCGGACATAAAATAATTTTTGGAGAAGTAAAAGACGTGAAAGAGAAATTTGATAAACTGAAATTATTTTACACAGAAGGATTAAATAAAACAGATGGATGGAATAAGTATTCTACCATCAATATAAAATATAAAAACCAAGTGGTTTGCACTAAAAAATAAGTTTATGGACAATAAACCAACAGAAAGAAAGATACCTGAAAATGCTGAACTCGTAGTAGGTTTAGATATTGGTACAACAAAAATTGCAGCTATTGTCGGCTACAAAAACGAATACGGTAAAGTAGAAATACTAAGTATTGGTAAAGCTGAATCGTTAGGTGTGCAAAGAGGTGTTGTTGCCAATATTGAGCAAACCATTGAATCCATTAAAACAGCTATTAAAATCGCGGCAGACAAAGCGAACATCGATATTGAAGAAGTAATTGTAGGAATTGCAGGGCAGCATATTAAAAGCATGCAACACCGTGGTATGGTAACCCGTCGCTCATTAGAGGATGAAGTAAGCCAGAATGATGTTGACCAGCTAATTGATAACATGCATCGTTTGGTGATGAGCCCGGGCGAAGAAATTATTCATGTGATTCCACAGGAATATATTATTGACAATGAAGGCGGAATCCGCAATCCTATTGGTCATTCAGGGATTCGTTTAGAAGGTAATTTCCATATTATTACAGGACATGTTTCTGCCGTTAAAAATATTTTTAAATGCGTTGACCGTGCCAAATTAAAAACAGTTGATTTACACCTTGAGCCTTTAGCGAGTGCTGATGCGGTATTGAGCGATGAAGAAAAAGAAGCAGGTGTTGTATTAATTGATATTGGTGGCGGTACAACTGATGTTGCTATTTTTTATGATGGCATCATCCGTCACACTGCTGTAATTCCATTTGGTGGAAATATCATTACTGACGATATTAAAGAAGGCTGTGGTATTATTAAAACACAGGCCGAACAATTAAAAATGCGTTTCGGCTCTGCCTTAGCTCAGGAAAACCAAATGAATGAAGTGATCTCTATTCCCGGATTAAGAGGAAGACCACACAAAGAAATTTCAGTAAATACACTTGCTCAGATTATCCAGGCACGTATGGAAGAAATTTTAGAGTTCGTGTTATTCGAAATAAAAAATTCAGGCTTCGAACGCAAACTGGCAGGAGGAATTGTGGTAACCGGCGGAGGATCGCAATTAAAACATTTACCGCAATTAGTGATGTTAACTACCGGTATGGATTGCCGTATTGGAACACCAAACGAGCATTTAGCAGGAGCTGACGATGAATTAAAAAATCCGATGTATGCTACAGGTGTTGGGTTAGTGATGAAAGGAATTGAAAAATATGAAAGAGATGCAAAACGCGGGTCTAATTCTTCAAAACCTTACGAAGAAAAAGTATTGGTATCTGTAACTCCTGAAACTAAAAAGAAAGAAGAGAAAAAAGTAGTTGGACATTCTACAAAAAAAGTAGGCAACTTCTTTGATTCATTGATTACCAAGGCGAAAGACTGGATGAGCGACGACGTGGAATAGAATATCGTCTATTGTATCCTGTTCATTGATAGAACATAAGACTGGGTCTACGAGAACGCATAGCAAACCCAGACTTGTGACAGGATACAACAGACAAGTGACAATTGACACAACAGACAATAAAACAAAAACAAACGAACAACACCATTTACAATGGACAACACAACAAATCATAATAACACAAATCAACTAACACTAAATACCATGATGCAATTTGAATTACCACAAGACGAAAGCTCAATTATTAAAGTAATTGGCGTGGGTGGCGGCGGAAGCAACGCTGTTAACCACATGTTCCGTTTGGGCATAAAAGGTGTAGACTTCATCATATGCAATACAGATAAGCAAGCATTGGAAAAAAGTCCTGTGCCACATAAAATACAATTAGGTAACTCTTTAACGAAAGGATTAGGAGCAGGAGCACGTCCGGAAGTTGGCCGTGATTCAGCTTTAGAGAGCATTGATGAAATTAAAGCGTTGCTTACGGCAAATACTGAAATGGTATTTATTACTGCCGGCTTAGGTGGTGGTACAGGTACGGGAGCTGCTCCGGTAATTGCTTCCATTGCTAAAGAACTTGGTATCCTTACAGTTGGTATCGTAACCATCCCGTTTTCTTTTGAAGGAAAAAAACGCAGAGAACAAGCTGAAAAAGGCTTGGAGGAAATGAAAAAATATGTAGATACACTGATTGTGATCGGTAACGATAAATTACGTGAGATCTACGGAAGCTTAAAAATGACAGAAGCATTTGCTCATGCAGATAACGTGTTAACCAGTGCTGCAAAAAGTATTGCAGAGATCATCAGCTTGCACATGCATGTGAATGTTGATTTTAATGATGTTAAAACCGTAATGCAAAACAGTGGTGTAGCCATTATGGGTTCTGCCATTGCCAGTGGCGAAAAACGTGCTTTACGTGCGGTTGAAGCAGCTTTGGTTTCTCCTTTATTAAATGATAACGATATCAGCGGTGCACGTCACGTCTTATTAAATATCATGAGCGGAAGTGATGATATTGAAATGGATGAGTTTGGTGAGATCACTGATTATATCCAGGAAGCAGCAGGTGGAACAGCCGAATTAATTACAGGTTACGGTACGGATCCTTCTTTAGGAGATAATGTTTCTGTAACGATTATTGCAACAGGATTTAATTCTAAAATGAGCTCAGGATATGAAGCACCTGTTTTCCAGGAACGTAAAATTGTAAAATTAGACGAGCCGGCAGTTATTGCTAAACAAGAGCCTTTACAAACCTCTATCATTGATGAAATTCAAAACAATGAGCCATTTGTATTTACTAAAAATGAAGAACAAACTCCTGTAAATAAAACAGAAGAGCCTGTTAGAGAAGAAGCAAAACCAATTGAGAACAAAGTTGAAGACACAAAACCGGAGATAAAAGTGTTTAACCTGGAAGAAGAAACCTTTACGGTTGAAACGTCTCATACCATTGTGAATGAGAACATTTCTATTACAGAAAACACTAAACAGGAATTTGTAATCAATGATATTACATCTGAAGATGATGAAAAATTAGAAGACAGAACAGCCACTACAAACCGTGAAGAACAAATTCGTTTAGCACAGGAGCGTATCAAAAAACTAAAAGAGTTAACGCTTAAAATGAAGACTCCTGAAGGTTTGGCGCATTTAGAAAAAGAATCAGCATGGCAACGCAAACAAATTAATTTAGAGAATAATAACTCTACACCATCTACTGACTCTCAGGTGTCTCGTTATACCTTGGGTAAAGACGAAAACAACAATACAGAGATACGCCCGAACAATTCTTTTTTACACGATAACGTAGATTAATATTTTAAATAAAAAGTCCCCTCATTTGATCAAATGAGGGGACTTTTTATTTATTTCCAATAGTTTACTGTTACAGAGCGGTTTTCACGCTGCTCCTACTAATATCTTTGAGAAAAAAATATACGATCTTAACTAAATACAGTATCAAATAAAAAAATCATCTTTTCTTCTTGTTAACTTCAACTGTTTAAAAAAGAAATTAACTAAATTTTACTTGTCAGAAATAGTTATCGTTGTTTATTACATGAATGCTAATAAACAACGTTCAAAGAAAAGTGACGTACATCTACTTTAACATTACATGCGATTTATATTATGAATTGGGAAACAATATTATGTGTTGGTGACAGTATAACTATAGGATCGAGATCTTATTTAGGTTATCCGGAATACTGTGGCGAATTTCTATCTAAACAAACTGATAAGAGTTGGAATGTTATAAATCATGCAGTTGCAGGATATAGAACGATTGATTTAGTAAGGAGCATAGATAAAACATTTGCTGATTTAAAAAGTATTAAACCAGACGTTGCAACCGTCCTTATTGGAACCAATGATCTAAAATCAAATATCTCTCCGGACATTTTTAAAATAGCCTACGAGCAGTTAGTTACAAAAATTCAATTAATTATAGGGAACAATAATATACTATTACTTGAGATACCTCAGTTAATGAATGGGGTAATGCTTCCCTATAAAATCAGCATGAATCAAACAATAATTGAATACAATAAGATTATTCATTCAATTTCAACTACGAGAGGATTACTATGTATGCAGATAGAATGTAATGAAAAACATTTTTACGATGGCGTTCATTTAAATGAAACCGGTAGTGAAAACGTCGGAAATCAAGTCTCCGACTACATTTTAAAATTGAGAAAAAACTAATGTCAAAGAAAATTCTTATAGTTTTAGGAACCAGGCCTGAGATAATAAAACTAGCTCCTTTGATTCTAGAATTAAAAGCTTCAGAATTAAAAGAAAGTTTTATCGTTGCTTCAACATCACAACACGAAGAATTACTCGATGAACAATTAAATTTCTGGCAAATAAATCCTGATTATTTTCTTACTTCCTATCCTTTCAAAGGCAATTTAGTGCGCCTTCTTTCTCATACATTATCGGGTATTCAGGACATTCTAGATCAGGTTAAAACAATCGAGTACATCATTGTTCAAGGCGACACCAATACTTCACTTGCGTGTTCTAACCTGGCTTTTCTCAATCAAATAAAATTAATTCATATTGAAGCGGGTTTACGTTCTTTTGATTTCAAAAACCCGTTTCCTGAAGAATTTAACAGGAGCATTGCTTCAAAAGTTGCTTATTTTCACTTTGCACCAACAGAGTTATCTAAAACTAATTTAATTAATGAAGGGATAGATCCTTCTAAAATTATGGTTGTTGGAAATACTGTTGTTGATGCTCTTCACCTTGTGAAAAAGAATAATAAAGAAACCTTAAATGATGATCAAAAAATAGTTTTAATTACACTTCACCGAAGAGAAAATATAGACAAGAATTATTTAACGTTAATTGATATTGTTTGTGAATTGGCAATTGAGCACCCTGAACTTAATTTTATATGGATTACACATCCAAATTGTATAGAAAGTATTAGTTCACGCATGCCTCACTTAGAAAATATTAAAATACAAAATCACATTCCTTATAATGATTTTATTAGTTTATATGCTTCCGCGAAAATGGTTATTACTGATTCCGGAGGTGTTTCAGAAGAAGCTATTCACCTGGGATTACCGATTGTTATATTCAGATTAAAAACTGAAAGATTAGAAGCCATTAACTTTAATTATCCCATGATTGTATCTATCAAAAAAAACGAAATAATTTCTTTTTTTAATAGAACTCTAAATCAAACAAATAACACTAAATATTCTTATGGCTGTGGAAATACGTCTCTCACGATTATGAATTGGTTAAATCAGGAAATTAATTCAACTACTTACGAAACTATCATCATTGGTGGTGGTCCAGCCGGTACTGGTCTTTTACTAAAGGCTTTAAAAGACGGGAACAATAACTTTTTCGAAAAACGTATTGCTCTAATCGAAAAATCTTCGCAGTTAATTAAAGGAAATATTACTCAATACAAAGTAAACAGTGATACTTTTTCTGATGTTTTTTTAGAATGCCTAGAAGGTTCAACACATGAATTCATAAATGTTAATGAACTTAAAAATGAAATCGACACCATTAATCTGTTTAAAGGTCAATCCATTCCCCTGGAAAAGCTTGATACATATTATAATAAACTCGGAGCCCTATTAAAAGAGCATTTAGAGTCTCATGAAAAGTGTACTTTTTTTATGAATTCATCTGTTACAAAAGTCATCCGAAAGGATAATGGGACTTATCAGGTTTTGATGGCCGGTCAAAATCAATCTATTAATTCAAAAAACGTTATAATTGCCACTGGAGGCATGCCGCTTCATATTAATACTGAAAGTACTCTATTTGATGGAACAATAGCTCTGCATAATTTTTCAGCAAACTCCTTACATTCAGATAGCATCTTAAAATATGGGATTCCGGAAAATCAACTAATTAAATTAAAGAAAAAATCTAAAATTGTTATTTTAGGAGGCAGTCATAGTGCTTTTTCTGTGGCACATTTATTATTAACCTCAAAGGAGCAATATAATTTTGAATCTGGTGATATAAAAATATGGTGTAATTCATTACCGAAAATTTATTTCCCTACCCGAGAAGATGCTATTGCACACGGTTATTTTGAATTCACCGAAAATGACTTTTGTCCTGTCACAAAAAAACTATATCGGTTAGCAGGCTTAAGAATGGATGGAAGGGAATTATATATGAAGATGCTTGGATTAAATGGAACTGACATGGAAAAGTGTGTGGACTTAAAAACATATACTGATCAGCAAACTGAGCTAGAAATGGATTTAAACGAAGCAACCTTAATTATTCTCGCCAATGGTTATAAGTTAAATATTTTTCCATTTTATACTGAAAAAAATAATCTCATAAAATTTGAGGGCGAGGAGACTAACCATTGGGTTAATCAAAACTGTGAAATGTTAGATGACCTGGGCGAAATTATTCCAAATTTATTTGCGACAGGTTTAGCTACAGGCTTTATACCTAAAGGGGAACTGGGAGGTGAGCCAAGTTTTGACGGACAAACAAATGGCATCTGGTATTATCAAAACGCTATAGCGGAAAGAATAATAAATAATTTACAGAATGAAAATTCTTCAAACATATCTTAAATCTAATTACTACCCAATTAACAAAGTCTCTATTTCAGTGTACACTATCTAAAGAAAATTACTAATTAACATTACACTAAAAACATCCGAATGAAGGCAATTGTAAATACGATATACGGACCACCGGAGGTACTTCAACTCACAGAAGTTGAAAAACCAACTCCCAAAAACAACGAGGTTCTCGTAAAAATACATGCCACAACCGTCAATCGAACCGATTGCGGATTCCGACAACCTGAATACCTTGCCGTAAGATTGATTAGTGGATTCTTTAAACCCAAAAAAACAATTCTGGGCTCTGAACTGGCCGGCGAAATTGAAGCTATTGGCAAGCATGTTAAAACATTTAAACCGGGCGACCAGATTTTTGGCTTAAGTACTTTCAATTTTGGAACTCATGCAGAATATATATGCATACCTGAAGAAAAAGCGATCACATTAAAGCCAACCAATATGTCATACAATGAGGCTGCAGCAGTATGTGACGGGGCATTTCTTGCATTTACCAACATAAAGAAAATAGATTTTAAGAATGCACCAAAAATATTGATCAATGGCGCTTCCGGATCTATTGGTTCAGCAAGTGTGCAATTGGCCAAATATTATGGCGCAGAAATTACGGCTGTGTGCAATACAAAAAATTTAGAATTGGTTAAATCACTTGGTGCAGATATAGTCATCGACTATACAAAAGAAGATTTTACTAAAAATGGAAATGTGTATGATGTTGTTTTGGATGTAGTAGGAAAGAGCTCTTTTTTCCGTTGCAAAAAAATATTGAAACCAAAAGGACTTTATTTTTCGTCAGAGCTTGGCTATCTATCACAGAACATTTTTCTGGCATTACTAACTCCTCTCTTCGGAGGAAAAAAAGTTCTTTTCCCGATTCCCAAAGATCGCAAAGAGGATATTCAGTTTTTTAAAGAACTGATTGAAGCAGGAAAATACAAAGCCGTGATTGATAAGGTTTACCGACTGGAGCAAATAATAGAAGCTACCAAATATGTAGAAACAGGAGAGAAAACCGGGAACGTGGTTATAAACCTGGAAGACACTAATTCATATTAATTACATATCTGTATTTACAATTTCTTAAGATCAAAATATATGGATGATGATACAATGCAAAAAGAATGGGAGAAATTTGCAAAGACTATTAGCGGAACTATTAATAGATCAAAAGAGAGTTATGCCAACGCTGACAACAAGTATAAGATTACTACCAAAAAAAATGAAATTGAACTCATTTGGGGAAATAGACCTCAAAAGGGGCGTGGACCTTATGTATTGCTTGAAACTATAATCAGATATCAAATTAATATGTCTGGCACAACAACTTTAAGTGTATCTCCAAATGATTTCCTCACAAAACTCCTCACTTTATTTAAGAAAAACAAAAGAAAAACAGGGGTTAGTGAATTAGACGATTCTTACATTTTCATAAGCAATAACGATACAGTGGTTTTTGAGATAACAGAAATTTTTAAAGATTTTCAAAAGAATAACCGCTACAAAAACTTTTCTATTGAAACTGAAATCATAACTAAGATCCCAACACTTACAATTTATATTCCTGAAGTAATAACAACTGAAGCGACTTTAAACTATTACTATAATTTTGGACTTAGAATAACAAAAATAATATCAGCAGATATCTAAATCTTTTTTATTTTCCAATTTAATTGTATATTTATAATTACAAGTATTGATCCCAACTACTTTTTAGTTAATGTTTCCAACGTTCGATAGAAAATAAACACTAAACCACAAATATCATGAAAAAAGACAAAATAATTTTTTGGACAGCAACCATTATTATCTTTTTATTTGAAGGAGTAATGCCGGCATTAACATCACAATCTGAATTAGCAAAAGAAGGAATCAGACACTTGGGCTATCCCGATTATTTTGGTAGTGCTTTATTAGTATTTAAAATTTTAGGTGTATTGGCGTTAATTATTCCGCAAATCCCGAAACGTATTAAAGAATGGGCTTATGCTGGTTTTGCTTATGACTTTATCTTTGCGTCTATCAGTCATTTTTCTGTTGATGGAATTGGCTTCCAGGGGTTTTTCCCGTTAATTGTAATGGCGATTCTGGTTGTTTCCTATATATCCTATCATAAATTAAATTCCAGCAGTACTCCTTCATAAAAAGGAGAGACTTTAGAATTTGAGCACGAACACTGCATGACAATTTATGCCTTATTCAAAGGCAAGACTGAGTAATATTCTTTCGCACTTGTTTATAATGCAATATTTTTTGTATTTTTAATTGATACAATTCATCCATCGTTACATTTAATTTACATACATGACTAAAAAATTTACCTGGTCTATTTTAGTATTAATACCTTTTATGAGCTTTTCGCAGGGGTTTCAAGTGAATCTTCAGGGCCAAAAGCAACAAGGCATGGGAGGTGCAGGAACTGCCTGTATGCAGGATGCATCTGCTTTATTTTTTAACCCGGGTGGAGCTTCCTTTGTGGAAGGTACCTCTGTTAACCTTGGTGTAACACCCACCTTTGCCAAAGGACTTTTTCTGGATGCAAACACACACCAAACGTATAAAACCAACGACCCGGTAAGTACACCATTTGCAGCCTATGCTCTGTTTTCTTTAAAAGACAGTAATAATTTAAAAGCTGGCTTAGCAGTATATACTCCTTTTGGAAGTACAGTAGACTGGGAAAATAAATGGGCAGGACGTTTTGCCTTAACACATTTACAATTACAGGCTATTTTTATTCAGCCTACCATCAGCTACCAGATCAGCTCCAAATGGGGTGTTGGCGCAGGATTTATTTATAGTTACGGTAAAGTAAATCTTCAAAAAGATCTTCCTTTACTGGATAACAGTGGGAACTATGGCCATGCTGAACTTAGCGGGAAAGCCAATGGCTTTGGGTATAATGTAGGGCTCTATTATAAACCGGTAGAAAAATTTTCTATAGGATTAACCTACCGATCTAAAGTAAATATGAGTGTTACTAACGGGCAGGCAAGTTTTACCGTGCCGGCAAGTGTTAAAGATAATTTTCCGGATGGTTCTTTTAAAGCCACCCTACCTTTACCAAGTGTTAGTACCTTAGGCTTTGCCTACAAACCAACTTCTAAACTGGATTTGGCACTCGATATTAATTATGTTGGCTGGAAAGCATATGATACACTGGCATTTGATTACAAAGTAAACACGGCCACCTTAGTCGATACCAAATCGGCAAGAATGTACAAAAATACGTTTGCCTTCCGGGCAGGGGCCCAATACAAAATCACTTCCAAATTTGCAGCACGCTTAGGATTCGCTTATGGAATAAGCCCTATACAAAACGGATATGTAACACCGGAAACACCGGATGCAAACCGCGTAAATTATACTGCAGGCCTGGGTTATGCCTTTAGCAAGCACTTAAGAGTGGATGCCTCTTTTTTATTTACGCACCTTGAACGAAAAGACACTAATAAAGAAACCAATTTATCAGGCACCTTTAAAACAAATGTTTGCGCCCCGGGCTTAGCCATCTCTTATAATTTTTAAACGATGAAAAACAATTACTATTCTTTACTTATTATCAGTGCATTAGTTGCTTTTGCATGCAAACCAAAATTCGATGTTCCCAATCCTGAAAAAGGGAGTATCGATCCGTCAAAATTTGTTGCCGTGGGAAGTGCAATGACAGCAGGTTATTCCGACGGAGCCTTATATTATGAAGGGCAACAAAATTCGTTTGCCTCTATTTTGGCAGAACAATTAAAAGCAGTTGGAGGAACTGATTTTACTATCCCTTATATCTCGCAAAATTCTGCCGGAGTATCCGTTATACCAAACAACGCCACTAACGTGGGTGCAAAATTTGTTTTAGGGTATAAAACGGATTGCAACAATGCATCGTCTCTTTCTCCTGTGCAAATTACTTCTACCGACAATTTTTCTATTTTTTCTAATAATGTATATGCGAGTTCCGGGCCTTTTAATAATATGGGCGTTCCGGGAGCAAAGAGTTTTCACCTGCTATACAATGGCTATGGTAATCCTGCAAACGCTTCCGGTGGGTATTACAATCCCTTTTATCAACGCATGTGTTTGAGCAATACGTCTTCCGTACTAGCTGACGCGGTTAATCAAAGCCCTACTTTTTTTTCCATGTATATTGGCGTGGACGATGTATTATCCTACGCCCTTGCCGGCGGTGCTTCAGATACCATCACAGCGCAAAGCCGTTTTGATGCGGCAATCGATCAAATTGTAAATCAACTCACACAAAATGGGGCGAAAGGAGTGATCGGAAATATTCCTGATATTACCAGCCTTCCTTTTTTTACTACCATCCCATACAATGGCCTGGCAATTGATCAGGCCACTGCCAACAGTTTAAATAATTTATATAATCCTCTTGGTTTTGATACTGTATTTAAAGCAGGACCAAATGCATTTATGATCCAGGATCCACAATCTCTGCCCTTAGGATTCAGACAAATAAAAGAAGGCGAATGCATTTTACTAAGTGTTCCTTTAGATTCGGTGAAATGTTACAAAATGGGAGCCCTGATTCCTATTCCCAACAGGCATGTTTTAACTGCTACAGAAATTTCACAGATAAAAACAGCCATTACAGGTTTTAATATTAAGCTTCAGGCAGTAGCACAGGCAAAAGGTTTAGCCTTTGTAGATGTGAATGCATTTATGCGTTCTATAAAAGCGGGAGTTATTTATAACGGGGTAAGTTTAAATGCTGAGTTTGTAAAAGGCGGTTCTGTTTCGTTGGACGGGTTAAACCTAAATCCTGTTGGCAACGCTTTATTGGCAAACGAATTTATTAAATCGATTAATCAAACTTATAGTTCTTCTATTTTACAAGTGGATGCCATAAAATACAGGGGGACTATTTTTCCGTAATAAAAAAGAGTATATTTAATTAACCATAAAATAACCCACCACATGAATAAACTTTACATTTCAATGATTGCAACACTGTGCAATGTTGCAGCTATTGCACAAACACCCTGTAATAACGGGCGTTATGCAACTAACGTTTACACAACCTATACGGTTACTTCCGACATTCCTTACGGAGCAAACAAAACGCTTTCGGGGTCGACTCAAACACTGACCCTCGATTTTTATGAACCCGTTGCCGATACTTCTACTAAAAGACCACTCATCATCTGGGCACATGGCGGAAGTTTTTTTGGCGGAACAAAAAACGATCAGGATGTATCTGAATTAAGTAAACGTTTTGTAAAAAAAGGATTTGTATGTGCTTCTATCAATTACCGTTTGGGATTCAGTCCATTTGATTCTACAGGAGTTGTACCAGCTTTATTAAGAGCTGTACAAGATATGAAAGCATCTGTCCGTTTTTTCTATAAAGATAAATCAACAATCAATAAATATAAAATCGATACCAATAATATTTTCATCGGTGGAAGTTCTGCAGGAGCCATTACAGCCTTGCATGTAGCTTATTTAGATAAAACCTGTGAAATCAATCCCTACATTAACCAAACAACCTTAGCTGCTTCCGGTGGCATTGATGGTGGCAGTGGAAACCAATGTTATTCCTCAAAAGTAAAAGGAGTAATTAATTTATGCGGTGCACTTGGAAAATACTGGTGGTTAGAAGCCGGTGATGTACCTTTATGCTCTATGCATGGAAATCTTGACGGAACCGTAAAATACGGACAAGGGAAAGCAAATCCGGGTATTCCTATTTTATACATGGATGGCAGCAGAATGATCTATGCAGGCACAAATGTTTCAGGTGTGAATCATAAATTTTACACATGGCATGGTGCAGATCACGTTCCTTATGCAGGAACAAATGCTACGCAAATTGCCTATATGGATACTACTGAAAATTTTGTAAGAGATTATTTGGTATCCCGTTTAGGATGTACAAACCCTCCTTTATTATTACCTAACACACCTGATGGAGCAGTAACTGCCTATTCTTTCACACCATGCACAGGTAATGTTCCTATGGCTTGTGATGTAAGTGTAAGAGAACTAGAAAGCAGTTCCATTTTAGAACAGGTATATCCTAATCCTTCCAATCAAACGATTAACGTGGTGTTCAAAAATAACAATGCTACGCATACGGTAACCTTAACAGATATGACAGGTAAAGTGATCCAATCTGAAAAAACAAAAGAATCGGTATACTCCATTCAAAAAGATAATTTAGGAACAGGCATTTATTTCCTGAAAGCCACAAATGAAAACGGAGAATACTCTGTTCAGAAAATTATTTTCTACTAAATAAAAACAACAACCCTATTAAAAAACCGAAGCATCCAGTTTCGGTTTTTTTATGCAATACATTATCCGTATTAGATTATTATTTAGAGTAATAATTTCTTAGCTTTATAACACTAAAATACAAACCTTATGTGGAACGAAACCAACAATCAATTACAACGCAGCTTTCAATTCTCTAACTTCGTTGAGGCTTTTGCCTTTATGACCAGAGTAGCCTTTGCATCTGAAAAAATGAACCATCATCCAAACTGGACTAATGTATATAACAAAGTGGATATAAGCCTTTCTACACATGATGCAGGCAATACCGTTACAGAAAAAGACCGTAAGCTCGCATCAGAAATCGACAAAATATTTAATGGTGGCAACACCTTATTTAAAGGTTAATCGTTTTCGTTATGAAAAAAATCCTGATCGTACACGCGCATCCTGAGGGCAAATCGTTTTGCTCAAGCTTAAAAAATACGATCGTATCGTATTTCGAAGCACAAGGCGCGGAAGTAAAAGTGAGCGATCTGTATGCCATGAATTTTGATCCTGTTGGAGACAAACATGATTTTACAGAATTAGAAAATCCTGATTTTTTTAAATACCAGATGGAACAGGTACACGCCTGGAAAAACAACTTGTTTACTCCTGATTTAAAAATGGAAATGGATAAACTGGAATGATGCGATACCCTCATCTTTACATTTCCTTTATGGTGGTTCGGATTACCGGCTATCTTAAAAGGCTGGGTAGACAGGGTATTTGCCATGGGCTTAACGTATGGTGCCGGAAAAGGAGTGTATGATAACGGAGCCTATAAAGACAAAACGGCTTTCATGACACTTACCACAGGAGGCCCTGAAGTTGCCTATGGAGACGAAGGAAAAAACGGAAGCTTAGAAACTATTTTATACCCCATACAACATGGTATGCTCTACTTTGTAGGTATGGAGGTGCTTCCACCTTTTGTTTGTTTTTCTCCCGCACGCATCGGTGATGAAGAACGTTTAAAAGAACTGAACCGTTATAAAACACATTTAGAAAATATCAAAACACTCACCCCATTGTACAAAGCCACCTAAACACTATAAGATCATGGAAAAACAACTGAGCCCTTCCCAAAAATTGTTTATTGTTATTGGCTCTGTTATGGGTTGGTTTGCCCTCCTCTTACAATTGTATCTTATTATTGTAAACAGAACGGCCTCTCTACCTGAAACCATTATAAGATATTTTAGTTTCTACACCATTCAATCCAATATTTTAGTAGCCCTTTGTTTTACTGTGCTTTTATTAAAACCAGAATCTGGTTTAGGGAAATTTTTCTCAAAAGTAACTATACGGTCTGCCATTACAGTTTACATTACCATTGTAGGCATTGTTTACAATGTGATATTACGCTTTTTATGGGCTCCTACAGGGTGGCAAAAGGTAGCAGATGAGCTTCTGCATTTGGTTATTCCCCTGTTCTTTATCTTATACTGGATGTTGTTTGTACCAAAAGAACCATTAAAATGGACTGATTTTTTCCCGTGGCTGATCTTTCCTTTTTTATATTGTATCTATACGTTGATCAGAGGATCGTATGCTCATTACTATCCTTATCCCTTTATGGATGCAGATACCTTAGGATTAAAAACAGTTTTGTTTAATAGCCTTATTTTAACGGTAGCTTTTTCTGTGATGTCTTTAATTTTGATTGGCATTGCAAAGCTAAGTCATAAAAAATCGGCCTAAAGCTGTTGTTAGTGATGCTAAACAGAAAAAGTATTTTCGCCTTTCTTTCCTTTAACTATTCTTTTTGAATTCATAAAATCTACAACATTATGCCTGTTTTTGGCTGTAAACGGGCTGTTAAATTACACCTGTCGACTTGAGTTATGAAAATTCTTTTCATAGCTTAGTTAAAACACTTACTCCGAGAACGATGAAAAAAAATTACTTAAAAGCAATTCTAACATTTACATATGTGGCAATTGCAGCAACTGTGTTTGCACAAGTGTCTAAAGATGGATTATGGACACTGCTTCCTGCCAAAGATATTGGAGGAGAAAAAACCAGGAGAAGTTCTTTTCCAAAAGAGTTTTATTTAGTACAATTAGATTTGAACACCTTAAGATCTAAATTAGTAAATGCGCCGGTATTACATACAAGTGCTACTCCCTCTACCCTTATCATTGAGTTTCCTAACTCTGCCGGAAACTTTGAGAAATTTGCCGTGTACGAATCTTCTATTATGGATCCTGTGTTAGAAGCAAAATTCCCCATGATAAAAACCTATGCTGCCCAGGGGATTGATGATCCTACTGCAACCATGCGCTTTAGCGTCACCCAATTTGGGCTACACACCATGTCTTTATCCGGTATAAAAAGCACCAACTATATTGACCCATATACAACCGATCTTGTAACGTATATCGTTTATGATCGTAGCAGCCTGGACGCTGATCCACAATCATTTTCCTGTTTAACAGATGAAAACATTTCTTTGCCTTCTGTACAACGAAGTGTGGCAAACCCTTTAAGTGTACAAAATATTAATGATCAAAAATTAAGAACCTTTCGCTTAGCCCAATCCTGTACAGGTGAATACGGTGCTATTTTTATGGGGACGGGTACGGTTGCACAACAAAAAGCAAATGTACAAGCTCAAATGACCATTACCATGAATCGTGTAAATGGTGTATATGAAAGAGACCTTGCCATACACATGAATTTTATCGCGAATAATGACCTGCTTATTTACCTGAATTCCAATACGGATCCATGGTCGAACGAATGGAATACGATGACGGCACAAACCATTGATGCCATCATAGGTGTAGCGAATTACGATATTGGTCATAATTTTAATACAACAGGCGGTGGTAATGCCGGCTGTATTGCATGTGTGTGTTTGAGCAGTTCTCAAAGCAATACCCATAAAGGAAGAGGCTATACAGGTCGTGCAAATCCTACAGGCGATGCCTTTGATATTGATTATGTAGCTCATGAAATGGGTCACCAGTTTGGTGGTTACCATGTGATGAACACCTGTAGCAGAAGCGGAAGCGGAGCCAGTGAAGTAGAGCCAGCCAGTGGAAGTTCTATTATGGGTTATGCAGGAATTTGTCCTTCAAACGTACAAAGTAACAGTGATGATGATTTTAATTATGTGAACGTTCGTGATATCAGTATCAATATAAAAGCAGGTGGTAACAGCACCTGCGCTGCTATTACGCCGTTAACCGATACTCCTCCAACAGCGAATGCCGGGTTAGATTATGTGATCCCTAAATCAACCGCATACATATTGGAAGGAACTGCAAGTGATGTAAATGGCATGGCATCCTTAACGTATAACTGGAGCCAGAACGATCCGGCTCAATCTCCCGGAAGTGCAGCACCTCTGTCTACTTATGCTACAGGGCCCTTATACAGATCCATTTCTCCAACGATTAGTCCTAACCGATACATGCCGGCATTAACAACCGTGATCAACAATACATTGGCATCTACCTGGGAAGTAACACCATCCGTGGCGCGTACATTAAATTTTTCTTTTATTGTAAGGGATAACAGTGTTGGTGGCGGACAAACCGCTTCCGATTTAATGGTTGTAACCGTGAATGGCACGGCGGGTCCTTTCATTATCACCTCGCAGGGAAGTGCTACAACATGGACGGCAGCAACCACGCAAACCGTTACCTGGAATGTAGCAGGTACATCTACCGGTGCTGTCAACACACCAAGTGTCAATATTTTCTTTTCAACAGATGGGGGGTATACTTACCCTATCACTTTAGCAACAAACGTTTTAAATAATGGAACAGCCGTTATCACAGCTCCTTCCTTAACTACCTCGCAAGGCCGTGTTATGGTTCGTGGTGCAGGAAATATATTTTACGATATCAACAATGCAAATATCACCATTGCTCCAGCACCCGGTGCATTGCCGGTTTCCAGCTTTAGCATCACATCGGTCAATCCATGTACTACTGCAAGTGTTCAATTAAACGATCAATCTTTAAATACTCCAACATCGTGGACATGGACGGCAACATCCGCTACAGGTGTTATTTTTTCAAATCCCAATGCTCAAAATCCTACCGTCACTTTTGCCAATGCAGGAACCTATTCTGTTTCCTTAATTGCTAAAAATACAAACGGATCAAATACATCTGTAAAAACACTAACGGTAAATGCCACGCCAACAGTTGCGGTAAACAGCTCTACCATTTGTTCGGGTAGTTCTTCCATCTTAACTGCTTCGGGGGCTACTTCCTACAATTGGAATACCTCCGCTACAACTTCAAGCATTTCTGTTTCCCCAACAAGCACCACCAGCTATACTGTTACGGGTACAAGTAATGGTTGTACAAATACTAAAGTAGCAACTGTTACACTAAAAGCAACACCTAATGTAGCGGTAAATAGTCCCAGCATTTGTGTAGGCAACTCCGCGGCCTTAACCGCTTCAGGAGCCACCAGCTACACCTGGAACACCGGCGCTACAACTTCTTCTATTTCTGTATCACCGGCTGCCACAACCAACTATACCGTTAACGGGACAAGCAATGGCTGTATCGGTACTAAAGTAATATCTGTAACCGTAAATAGCACACCTACCGTTTCTGTAAATAGTTCAACGATTTGTTCAGGCAGCTCTGCTGCATTAACAGCATCTGGTGCGATGACTTACAGCTGGAGCAATGGCGCTGCAACTTCTAACATTTCAGTTTCTCCTACGTCCACAACTACTTATACTGTTACAGGATTCAATAATGCGTGTAGCAACACTCAAATTACTAACGTTACCGTAAATCCTTCGCCTATTGTATCCTTAGCTGTAGCAGCTTCTACAGTATGTTTAACGGACGGGACTGTTAATTTGAGCGGCACTCCTGCAGGAGGAGCTTTCTCAGGAACGGCGGTTACCGGAAGTTCTTTCGATCCAACGCTTTCAGGAATAGGGACATTTACTGTTAGCTATAATTATAGTGATGGAACCTGTGCAAATATAGCTCAAAAAACAATTACAGTAGCCAATTGCACCGGCATTCATGAATTAACAGCAGGGTCGTTTGTTCTTTACCCGAATCCTACATCCGGACACTTTATCATTGATTTTAATACGGCGATTGACAAAATGGATGTAGAAGTGTTTGATGCTATTGGTAAACTGGTATTGTTGCAATCCGGTATAACCAATCATACAACCATCTCTCTCGACCAATTTGCAAAAGGGATTTATACCATAAGGTTAAAACATGATAGTTCTTATTCTGTGATCCGTATAATCAAAGAATAGAACAGCGTTACTCACTTAAAATGGCTTCTGTGCAATGGTATTAAATTCGTAAAGAGTAGATCCTGCGAATTGTTCCATTACACAGAAGTATATAACTAACACTCTTCTTAAAAATCGACCTTTACATAAAATAAAGGTAAAAATCCTAACTGGTAATTTTTAATCAGGGGATCAGCATTGATATTTGCGGGATCGGGAGCATAACTCAGGGCCAATACGTTTTTTGTATTCATAACATTTACCAGGTCCAGTGCAATTTCGTAAGTGGCTTTCTTCGTATTTATTTTATAGGCCACTCTAAAATCCAAACGGTTGTAGGGATTAAAGCGTAAAGTATTTACTTTATCATTATCAGCCACTATATCCATTACGGCATTACTCGCGGCTACATCAACCGGGGAATACCGTTTACCACCACCATAAGTAAACTTCCCTGAAACATTGATCGAATTCTTTTTGGATTTCCCTATTTCATACTCAAATCCAGCCAGGGCATTCATCATGTAATTTCCGTTAAAGTCGGTATCAAAGGTACGGTGATTACTTGCCGTGAATTTACTTTCAAATAAACTTGCCGAATACAAAAAGAAATAATGTTTATTAAACAATTTTTCTACCGTTAATTCCAATCCGTAATTATATCCTGTTCCTTTATTTTCCATGGTATAAATAGGAAAGAAACGGTTGAAACTCGAACCTCTGTTTAACAGGGAGACGCTTGATGGAACGGCATACACAGGAACATTCCACAGGTATTGATAATAGGCTTCTAATTTTGTTCTGAAAAATTTTGACACCTGCCAATCATAACCAACTACTGCGTGCTGACTTTTACTGAATCCTAAATTTTTATTATCCAGCTGTTTTGTACTATTAAAATAAGTTTTCCCGTCTCTTACAATACTATCAGGCGCGGCAAAATATAAATAGGTTGGTTGCATCTGGCTGTGTAATCCATATGCCAGGCTTAACGATTGGTTAGGTTTGAACTGATATCTTAAACTGGCTCTTGGCTCTACACTCCAGCTATTGCTTAAGGAAAGGTATTGAGAAAATACGCCCAAATTAGTACTCCATTTTTCATTGAACTTATGAACGTAGGTAACATAAGGTTGAACCAGGAAAAAATCGGACTGGCTGTTGATCCTGGTTTTATAAGGTTTATCATTAATCACCTGCGCAATGGTATCATATCTCGAATTAATTTTTACTTCATCATAAAAATTTACATGAAATGCATTAGCCAAAAACCCCATCTTAAAACTATTCTTTGGATCAACTTTATGTTTTATATAACAGGCGATGGTTGTTTTTCCTTCATAAAAATTATAGCCTAAAATTTTTGGTAAGGTATCCTTCGGAATAAAATTTTTATCTCTTAGCACTAAATAATGAGATACATTAAGGCCTTGACCGCTATATGCCAATGATGTTTTAATAAGCGTACGGCTATTAAAGGAGTAGCTATGGTTTAAAATAGCTACTCCCATACTGGAATTAAAATACTGATCGCGATTCAAATCGCCATATAATTCCTTAGGTCTCGTAGTTTGTGTACTTAAAATAATTTTAATAGTGCTTAACCCTCCTATTCCGCTAAACGAAAATACGCCGGCTTTTTTTGTAGGAAAATTAAAACGAAAAGCACCATCCTGATATTGCGGTACAGCACTGGTTCCTAATTTTATGTTTAAACCCGACAATAATTTTAAGGTGGAATAACGATAGTTAATATAATAACTACTTCCTTTTTCCTTATTAATAGGGCCTTCCATACCAAGCTCTGTTCCTAATAACCCAAACTGAAACGTGCGTTCATGTTTTTGATTATTTCCGTTACGCATTTTTAAATCGAATACGCCGCCCAAGGCATTTCCATAATTGGCAGGAAAAGCACCCGTATAAAATTCGGAATTGGCTAAGTACTTATTATTAATAATTGCGGTTGGTCCACCTGCAGAACCTGCTACAGCGAAGTGGTTAGGATTAGGGATATCAATGTCTTCCAAACGCCATAATAACCCTGCAGGAGAATTCCCCCGAACGATGATGTCGTTACGGCTATCGTTTGTACCCTGTACTCCGGCAAAGTTAGAGGCCATACGGGCAGGATCCTGGCGCGAACCGGGGTACCTTTCGGTTTCTTCAATACTGAATGTTTTAACATTCACAGCCTGCATATCCGTGACAATATCTTTGTTTTCTTCTGCATTTACAACCACCTCATCAATATTTACCAACGATTCTTCCATCTCAAGGTTGAGAAATGTTTCTTTACCGGAAGACACAATAATATCATTTAAAGGGAGTGTGATATATCCGAATAAACTCACTATGAAAGAGCGTCTCCCCACCGGAATTCCTTCCATTTTGAAATATCCATTGGCATCGGTTGTAGCAATATGTTTTTTTGTGGAATCATTTTTCAATCGCACGATCACGCCGGGTAAAGCCACAGAGCTTACTTTATCGGTGATTTGGCCACGAACAGTTTGAGTGTACTGTGTTTGGGAAACGCCTGTACGGGTAATCAAAAAAATGGAAATGAACAGTAAAAAAAATTTAACCATATAACGCCCTAAGTTTATGTAACGTAAAAAATAAAATGAAGAATTACTCCTTTTTACCCATATCCTTTAAAAGGCTTTTTGAGAAAAAGAAAACGATAATACAACCTATTCCTAAACACACCCACAGAAATTGTGGTGTCTCAAAAAAGGAGATTTCTTTTTGAACAGTTGTTTCTTTTGCCTGTGGAACAGCTGTAACAGGGCCTAAAGAAGCCTCCGGCAAAAGCTGTGGAATTTGTGACACAAAATTGATCAGATCGTACTCCGGAGATTTTAATTCTGTATTCCCGGATTTTAATGAATAGGTTTCTTTCGCATTCAGATCACACACAAGGTAAGAGGCCAATTGCTTACACACAATAGACTCTATCTCCAAAGGAGGATTGTCCTTATTCTGAATCTCAATAAATAATTCTTTTTCATTCAGTTGCGGAACATCAACTAATAAAGAGCCGTCAGAACTCAAATCAAACTCTACCAGGTTTTCGGTATACTGCTCTGTCTTGTTTTTGTAAGTACGTTCTCTTTTAGCATAGATACTGGCATGGCGCTTATATAAACGCGGAGCGGCGATTTTAAAATCCAGGCGGTTTACCGATTGGTTGTTGCTAAATTTTAAATCAATTGTCGTTGTTTTATTTTTGGTATCTTCCGTTATGGTTTTAGAAAACAACACATCATATAGTTTTCCGGCAATCACCGAATTTTTAAAATAACCGGCAGAGTTTATCTTCAAAGGATGTGAATTCCAATCATCTACAGATAGTCTGAAATACTCATAGTCGCTTAAAGGAAAGTAAATACACTTGTACTGATTCGTGTACACATCATTATACAAAAGGCTTAACTCCTGTAATTGACTGATGCTGTACCATTGTTTTTTATCATTACTTCCTGCTATAGAACAATACTTATACGCATCTGAATTATTGATATTAAACGCGATGTTACTGATCTTATCTTTATTCTTATTATGAACAATGATCTCAGAATATGTATTAAAATGATCCTGGGAAAGGATATCATACGCCATAAAATCTGACTTCGCTTTTAATAAAGGCTCGCTTAGCAAAACATAGGGCACCTCATGTTGTTTGGAATCATAGATCCTGACATCGTGCATATCACTTGCCATGTATTGCTTGTAAACAGGGCTTAGCGGAAGTTTATACAGGGAGTTTTCCTTAATGCCGCTAATAGCCGTTGTATGCGTTTGGTATTGCGCATAGCTGTTAAAGAAGAGTACGCACAAAGCGATAAATGATAAAACTGTTTTTTTCATAGGTAGATTACTCTGTTTGATGTGTGTCCTCGTTTTCATGTTTTGCAGCATCGTCAATGATCAGTTTTTTTATTTTTTGATACATGAAAGAGATGATCAATAAAACAACACCTAAAATAATGAAGGCGATTATTTTCCCTGCTTCCGAAGCATCCTGAATATCGAACCCAAAGAGTTTAATGAGAATAGCAGCAATTAAAAGCAAAGAGGTAATGCGCAGGGTTTTGTTTTGTTTTTTCATTCCTATAAATAAGAATACAAACGACAACAATCCCCATAGTATCGGGAACCCAATTTTAACCACGTGTTTTCTTATCGCATCTATCTCCCCTTCCTTAGCCCACATATCCGCATCCGAACCAGTGGTTACCACACTTACAGCCAACTGGCAAACATGGAGCAATAACTCAAAACTTCCCAGGTAGATAATAGCAATGGATACTAACACTGTATTTAATGACTTGCTGGCTGTCATTACCGGGTTTGGTTGCAATAATGTTTTTCGCATAAAAAACAGAAAAGCCACAAAGCAGAAAAGAGATACATAGTGAAAAATGAAGCCTACATAACCTCTTTCCATATGCAGTACATTATCTTTAAAATCGATGTATGGTAATGCCGCAAATACCAGTACAAATAATATGGCATTTATAAAGTTAAATACATATAGTGTCAGGTGAAGTCCTCTAACCGGGCTATTACGTGATACCAGGTTAAGTAACAGGAAGTACATAAAATGGTATGCCCCGATAATAATAGCAACCGTTACTTCATAATAAATAAACCGGTTAAGCTGGTAAAACAATTCAAGCATTCCTACCAGGTAAAGCAATACAATAAATGTTCCCTGCAGAAATTTACTGTAATTTACAGGATTAAAATTCATGCCTGCAAATTTTACGGTTTCTGTTTCTTTTTTAAGTAACAGTGAGGTTGCCAGTAAAGACAAGGCACACACGATACCTGTGATAAATCCTTTATTGATGAGAATAGCTACAGGCACATCTGTATAAGCCATGTATACCTGCGACCAATCTATAAACAAACTGAAGCTCATTAGCACAGTAATAATTACAGAAGCAAATCTGTACATAACGATATTCGATTTTTGTGCCAGCCAGATCAGCAATACAGATTCAAGTGCCCAGAAAATAGTAATGTAATTTCCGTGTAATTGAACAGGTGCCACTAATGTAATAAACGTAAGCGTTAAGCCTATCATCAGATACACCAGTTTTTGATCAGCTTTGAATTTTTTATACAATAACCATGAGCACACTAAGTTAAATGCTGCCATAGAGAAGCTGAACAAGCCCTGTAACTCTGTATGGTAGTGAGCCAGAATCTGCATCCCTGCTCCATAAAACAAAAAGGTATTGCTTATTAAAATCGACAGATCAATTGCTCCAAAGTTTCTTTTCTCTTTAATATTATTGATCATGCTCATCATAATAAATACCACATAAAAGATAGCGGCAAAAATAAACGCTCCTTTATAAGGACCATTTGGTTCTCCGATCACTTTGCTCTGTAACCAGCCAAAATACAGGATCATGGTAAAGGCATACGAAAGAATATTTAACAGGTTCCATTTTCTTAAATAGGCAAGAACAAGCATCCCTGCATCTAAAATTAAAATATAGGTAAATAACACCAGGTAATTTCCTTCGCCTGTACTTACCATAAATGGCGTACTAAAGCCTCCTATTAATGAAAGTACTGCGAGTTCCTGCCGGTTATACATCACTGAAATAAACACACTGAAACCGGTGATAAACAACATTAAAAGAAAAGCCGTTGTTTGGTTAAACAAATGATACTGATGAAAGGCAATACCAATAGTAAAATAAAAAATAGCAATACCTCCCGCGACTAACACGGAACTAAAGGCTTTAAAGTTTTTACGAAGGCGGTGGGCAAAGCCCAATACAATACCACCACAAAGGATACCAATACCGACCCTTGCAATTTCATTGATCCATTCTTTATCAATAGCATATTTCACAAAAAAAGCAATCCCAATTACGAGAATGGTGATAGCCACTTTGCTCAGAATATTTTCTCCGATAAATTTTTCAAGATCAGGATTATTCTCCCTGAACTTGTCGTACCAACTTAACTGAGGCTCCGGAGGAGTAACAGGTTGGCGGGATATGGTCTGCTGTTGCTCAACAATGACTTCCGGAATTTCAATTTTCCCATCTGCAATGGTTTCATCTATCTGAGGTATTTCAGGTATCCGGATTAGTTCTATAGGAACTTCAATAGGTTCAATAACTGTAGGAGTAATCACAACCGGAGGAATTACCGGAGCAATAACAATTTCAGGAGTAGTTCTATCTTCAAATGGTTTTACAACCGTTTCTACAACAGGGCTTGCGGTAACTGCCGTTTTTTCTTCCGATTCTTTCCGGGACTGGTAAAGTTGAACCTGCCTCAAATAATCCTCTATGCCGGAGATTTTGCTTTCTATGTTTTTGATCTTTGAATTCTTAACAGAATGAAAGATCACCAGTAATAAAATAATAACGAATAACAAAAATATTTCCATAAACAGGGGTTTTCTAAATAATTAAAGATACAGTTTTAAACAGAATATTACATAGGTAAAAGCATCAAAAAACACGTTTATGGTATCTTATCAAAAACAACATAAACGTGCAATTCTTTAAACGTTCAACTCTATTCAATAGGGGATTAATCCTGTAGCTCCAGCCAACGCATAGTTTTTTCGTCGATACTGTTTGTGATGGTATTAAACTCTGCCGAAACCTTTTGAATTTCTGCGGCATCTGTTGAACCACCGGCTAACAATCCTTCAATTTCCGTCTTGCGTTTTTCCAATTGAGCTAAATCTGTTTCAAGTGTTTCCAGTTCTTTTTGCTCTTTAAAAGATAATTTCTTTTTTTCTGCAACCACTGTTTCTACAATTTGCTTTACAGGCTCTTTCTCAACGGCTTTCTGCTCTCTGCTTTCCGCAGCTTTTTGTTCTTTAGCCAGTTCTTCGGCTTCATCTTCGGTATCATACTTCCACTGGCGGTACTCGCTGTAATTACCCGGAAAATCTTTTACCACACCGTTTCCTTCAAAGGCAAACACGTGATCTACCAGGCGATCCAGGAAGTAACGGTCATGGGACACAATTAACACACATCCCTGAAAATCCAATAAAAATTGTTCCAGTGTTTGAAGTGTAATAATATCTAAATCATTTGTAGGCTCATCGAGAATTAAGAAATTAGGGTTCTTAACCAATACGGTTAGCAGATATAAACGGCGTTTTTCTCCACCACTTAATTTACTCACATGGCCATATTGTACTTCGGGCGCAAAATTAAAACGCGTTAATAATGCCGAAGCACTTAACGATGTTCCGTTTGCCAAAGGAATAAATTCAGCAATGTCTTTCACGACTTCAATTACACGTTTATCATCAGCTACCTGGATTCCTTTTTGAGAATAATATCCAAACACAATGGTATCACCAACCGAAACCTTACCGCTGTCAGGCGGTTCAATGCCTTGTAACATATTAATAAATGTACTTTTACCAATACCGTTTGGACCAACGATCCCGATTTTTTCGCCTTTAATAAAGGTGTAGGAAAACGGTTCTAATATTTTTTTATCGCCAAAGGCTTTTTTCAAATTATGAACTTCAATAATTTTACTGCCGATGCGTTCAACTTTTACGCTTAATTCAATTTTTTTCTCAACGCTCTTTTTTCTTGCCTTTGCTTCTACATCCACAAAAGCATCCACACGCGATTTTGATTTTGTTGTACGTGCACGCGGCTGCTTACGCACCCACTCCAACTCACGTTTGTATAAATTTTTTGCCTTATCCAATTCAGAAGCCTGCATCATCATCCGTTCTGCTTTCTTCTCCATGTAATAATCAAACTTACCTCTGTACTCAAATAAAGAATGTTCATCAATTTCAATGATACGGTCACACACTTCATCTAAAAAGTAACGATCATGCGTTACCAGTAAAATACTTTTTTTATAGCTTCGTAAATATTCTTCCAACCATTCAATTACCGTAACATCCAGGTGATTGGTAGGCTCATCCATAATCAACAGATCCGGTTCATTTAAAATTACCTGTGCCAGTGCCAAACGTTTTTTTTGTCCACCACTTAAGGTACTTACTTTTTGTGTCAGATCATTCAATCCTAAATTAGCACATACCAGCATAATTTGCGTTTCCACATTCCATGCCTCCAGATCGTTCATTTTATTGGTCAGAATATCTAACTGGTTTTCTGTTTTTTCAGTTGGATTGGCATAATGCGATTCTACCAGGTGCGTATAATCAATGGCTGTTTTCACCATTTCGCTATCGCCCGCGTAAATAGCCTGTTCAATTGTATGGTTTTCATCCAGGTTTGGTTCCTGGCTTAAAAAAGAAATACGTAATTCTTTTCTGAAAGCAATATCCCCGCTATCAGGGATCTCTATCCCTTGAAGGATTTTAAAGAGCGTTGATTTACCGGAACCGTTTTTTGCAATGAGGGCTACTTTGTCCCCGTAGTTAATTCCAAAATTAATATTTTTAAACAGGACTTTATCGCCAAAACTTTTACTTAATTGATTTACTGAAAGAAGATTCATTTACTTTTTAGATGTTTTTTTAACCACAGAGAAACAGAGTTCACACAGGGCTGTTATTTGCTTTAATTTATTTTTGTTATCGTGTAGAAAAGATCATGTCGTTCGAAGAGGCTACCTGATTTTAACTCTATCAGATGGTGGTTCCGGCCCTTAAATTTCTTTTATCTCTCCTGTTTTTTTATTAGTTTTTAGTGTTTTTTTCGATAAGGTACCTCAGCTTATCACGTGTTAAATTCGAATTAATTTCCCCTTTTTCTGTTAAGGAAACGGTTCCGGTTTGCTCTGAAACTGTAATTGCCATGGCATCGGTTGTTTCTGTAATACCAACAGCTGCACGATGTCGCATTCCAAAATTAGATGGGAAATTTTCTTTTTCGGTTACCGGTAATACACAGCGGGCGGCAATAATACGGTTATCTTTAATGATCACTGCCCCATCATGCATGGGACTGTTTTTATAAAAAATATTTTCCAGCATTTTATCGGTCAATGCCGAATCCACTAACTCCCCTGTGTTTACATAAAATTTTAAATCTGATTTACGCGAAATAATAATCAGTGCACCGGTTTTTGAATCGCTCATGTTGAAGCAGGCATTTATAATGGCATCTACATCCAGGTCTAAAACAGAAGATGCCGTAACCCGTTTGGCAAAACTAAAAATCCCTTTCCAGTTATTATTTTTAAGAAAGTCGTTTGACCCGATGTACAATAAGAATTTACGTATTTCCTGCTGGAAAACTACCATAATGGCAATAACCCCCACATTGATAAACTTTCCTAAAATAGAGCTTAACAAATCAAATTCAAAAGCCCTTACCACGATCCAAAAAATGTAGATCAATGCCAAACCAATTAAAATGTTTACAGCAGCCGTTCCCTTTACCATTTTGTATAATTGGTAAAGCATAATGGCTACTAAAAAAATATCCATGGCATCGGTAATGCCAAAAGAAATAAACAATATAAACAGGTGATTTAACACAACTGCAAAGATATTTTTTTATACCTTATTTTAGTCCTTTTTAGGCCTAAACTTATCAGAAAACAGCCTTTTTATACCCTTACACCAATAATTAAGACATCATCTACCTGATCGAGGGGGCCTTTCCAACTGTTAAATTGTTGGTCTAATATTTTTGATTGTTCCTGCATGGGTAGCCGGTGAACGGACAATAACAGCTGTTCGAGTTGTTTGTATCTGAATTTTTTTCCTTTCGGGCCACCAAACTGATCGGCATAGCCGTCGGTTAAAGTGTAAATAACGTCCTCTTTTTCAAGGGCAATTTCATTGTATGTAAAAGAAACGTGATCGTTATGCCCTTTACCCACGGGCATTTTATCGGCTTTACAAGTGAGCAGGGCATTGTTACGGATAATATAAAAAGTATTATTGGCCGAAGCATATTCCAGTTTTTTGTTTTTCAAATCCAGTTTACAGAGTATGGCATCCATACCGTCTTTACTCTCTTCGGCAGTGCCTTCTGCATTTAAAACCTTACTAATCTCTGTTCTGATGTGATTTAATACCAGATCGGGGCGGGTAATCTTATTTTCATTAATAACCTGACTTAGCTTACTGATGTTTAGCAAACTCATAAATGCTCCAGGAACACCATGACCTGTACAATCGGCGGTGATATATATAAACCCTTCGTCGGTAGGTGTAGCCCAGTAAAAATCGCCACTTACCACATCTTTGGGTTTAAACAACACAAAATGATCCGGCAAATGGGTTTTAAGCAAGCTCTCTCCCGCCAATAGTGCAAACTGGATCCGTTTAGCGTAATGGATACTATCTACTATTTCTTTTTGTTTTTCTTCAATAACTGCTTTCTGTTCTAAAATTGCTTTTTGAAATAGTAAGTTATCTCTTCTAAAAAAAATGAAAAACAAAATGGTGATAAAGAACAAAAAGAAAAGGTTTAAAACGCCAATTACACCTTGTGCTTTCTGCAATTCATCTGTCAATATCATTAATCCCGGCTTGTTTTGTAAATACATGATCAATGTAAAAAAAGACAACACAGCTACCGCAATATAAATCCTTAATGCCAGAGTACTTTCAAACAGCGCAATAGCAATAAGACACATGATTAAAATAAAAAGATGCAGGTTGGATGCTAACCCATAAAATACAGGTCCCGACACAAAATACAGCAATCCGTAAGAACTTGCCATGTAAAAAACCACATTGTATTTTTTGATAGAAAGTAGATAAAAGCTCAACAAGGAAGATGCTAAAAACAAGGAGTTTAAAATAATGAGCGCCACAACCTGGAAATAAATAGCAACCGGAATATAACCTAACATGGTAATAGTGGTGAGCAGGGAGATTAGATTGCTCACCCTGATTTTCCGGTTCAGATTTTCGGTGTTGGTTTGTAAAACCCCTATATTTAAAACCTTCTTTAACATCTTGTTTATACCCTTACACCAATCAGTAACACATCATCTACCTGTTCGAGCTTCCCACGCCAGTCTTCAAATTTTTGGCTCAGACCTTCTGCTATATTTACAATGGAGTGTTTGGAATTTTCTATTAAAAAATCGTTCAGTTGTGTGTACTTAAATTTCTTTCCGTTAGGGCCACCAAACTGGTCGGCAATACCATCCGTAAAAATATAGATCTGATCGCCGAGATTAAGATCTAAAATATGTGTTGTAAAAGGTAATGGATTTATATTTAAGCCAACAGATTGTTTATTGCCTTTGATCTGATGCATTTGAGGAGCACCTGCCTTTAAAACCCACAGGGGATTATTGGCTCCTGCCCATCGTAATTGATTGGTAGCCACATTCAATATACACAGGCTGATATCCATCCCATCCTGAACTTCGCTTTTATTTAAATTGCCTGTTTCATTTTGTCCAAAGGTTTCCAATACCAGGTCTCTTACCTTATCCAGAATTTTCCCCGGATCGGTTATTTGTAATTCTTTTACAACCCTGTTTAATGCATCCCTGCAAATAACACTTACCAATGCTCCAGGAACACCATGCCCCGTACAATCCGCTGCTGCAAATAAAACCAATTGCTCACTTGTATTTTCAATGGTAACGGTTTCCATCCAATAAAAATCACCGCTCACTATATCCTTAGGTTTAAAAATAATAAAGGAGTGTGGCAATCCTTTGTAAAAGCGTTCCGTAGAAGGAAGAATGGCATTCTGAATACGCTGTGCATATTTTATACTATCGGTGATTTCATTATTTTTTTGTTCGATGATTGCGCTTTTTATTTCAAGATCCGAATTTGCCCTGGATAAAGCGTTATTGGCTTTCCGTTTAACGCTGTAGCGGTTATATACCAATACTAAAATAAGAATCACCACAATCACGCTTACAATCAATACATTCCGTTGAAATTGCTGTTCCTCTAATTTTAATTTTTGAAACTCTATTTCCTGTTCCTTTTTACCGGTTTCGTATTTGGTTTCAACTTCCAGAAGTTGTTTATTGCTTTCGGTATTAAAAACAGAATCTTTAAACCCATTGTATTTAGCATAATACTCAAGCGATTTTTCGAAATTTTTCTTTTGCTTATATACCTCCGAAATATTAAGACTTACATTTTTAAGATCATCGTACGCTTTTCGTTCTGTGAAAATAGTATAGGATTTAAAAAAATAAACGAGGGCATTATTAAGATCACCACGTTTTTTATAAGCCTCCCCAATTACCTGGTAGGTGCCGGCAAGGCCATAAGTATTATTAAGCGTTTTAAGTTTTTCAACCGCTTTATCAAAGTTCTTAAATGCTTCATCAAATTCATTTAGTTCAACCAATGCATTACCTATCAGGGTATAAGATACAGCCAATGGATATAACGCATTGGGCATTCCCTGGAAAATATTTTTTGCTCTCACAAAAAAATCAAACGCCAGCTTAGGATCTTTTTTAAGGATGTGCATATTTCCTAAACCTATGGAAGAAATAGCCATCATGTATTTATTGGAATCGCTTGCCGCAATATCATAACTCTTGGTATAAGCCTCCAATGCCTTTACTGTATTGTTAATGCCCATATAGGTATTACCCATGGAATTCATTAAATTACTCATGGCACGTTTATC
This sequence comes from Bacteroidia bacterium, assembly GCA_963422675.2. Lineage (GTDB taxonomy): Bacteria > Bacteroidota > Bacteroidia > B-17B0 > Aurantibacillaceae > UBA4416. The sequence continues at coordinate 151,331 of CAXVYS010000009.1, read as the reverse complement.
CCCTATTTTCTCATAGATCTTATACCCATCAATAAAGTTAGCCAAGGCGGTATTGTATTCCCCTTTACCGTTATAATAAGATCCTATGCTATTATAAGCTTTTCCACATCCTTTTAAATAATTGATACTTTGTGAAAGTGCCAATGCTTTTTGGGCATAATATACACAGCTATCACTTGCCTTTTCTTCAAACAGAGTGGCAATATCAATTAAAATAATGGAGCGGGAAGTATCGGCTAAATTTTCCTGGTGGAGTAACAGACGTAAACTATCTGTCTTAGAACAAAAGCCCGCAGATGTAACGCACACCATGAATACAGACAGAAAAAACTTAGTCATTTAACAAATATACTTATTCCAAGATATATTTTGAACTTAAATAATGATTTCTATAGCCGAATACCTATGACACATACATCATCCACCTGTTCCAGGTTTCCTTTCCAGGCATTAAAAGCCGCATCTATTAAGTGATGTTGTTCTTCCATGGAATTTTCACTTACAGATTTGAGTAATTCTTTAAATCCTGAGGCTTTAAATTTTTTGGAATTTTCGCCTCCAAACTGATCCTGGTAGCCATCTGTGAAGATATATAAACAATCGTTGGCCTTTAAATCGATTACATGGGTTGTAAAAGGCTTGCTTAATTCAAATTTACCAATGGGTTGCTTATTAGGCTTATATTCTATAAGCTCTTTATTTCTGATGATCCATAAGGGATTGTTAGCCCCCGACCACTGAAGCTGTTTTGTATTAAGATCCAGCAGGCATAAAGAAATATCCATTCCGTCTGTTACTTCGAGTTCATTTTTTCCAAACTCTGCGATTACAAGTTCCCGTGTTTTATCCAGAATTTTGCCCGGCTCTAACAGATGATACTCACGCACAGCACGATTTAAAGCATTATGGCATACCACACTTACCATTGCCCCCGGTACACCATGGCCGGTGCAATCTGCCGCTGCAAATATAACGGGCGTACTACTATTACTATTAAGTTTTTCAGGAGATTCGAGCCAGTAAAAATCACCGGCAACAATATCTTTAGGCTTATATAAAATGAACGAATCGTTAAAATAGTTTTTCACTACGCGATCAGAAGGGAGAATCGCTCCCTGAATTCTTTTTGCATAGTTGATCGAATCAAGGATCTCTTTATTTTTCACTTCCACAATTCGTTTTTGCGCTTCAATGATATTTGAAGCAAATTTATTTTTCTTAAGACCCCGGTAGATGTAAAATGCCAGAATAGCTACTATGCAGAGCGAAACCAAGGATATGATTGAAATATTGCGTTGAAGAGAGGCACTTCGCTTATTGTTTTCTACTTCCTGTGTTAAATAATTTTGTTTGGATTGAGCTTCCAGGGAATCGGCCAACCGCTTTTTATCAAACTCATAATACAATTGTTTTTTTGTAACCTCTTCCCTTATTTCGTTATTAATGATAGAATCCTTGGTTTCAATGTATTTTTTCAGGTAAATGAGGGATTGCTTCATATTCCCGGCAAGCTCATAGGCATTGGACATTTGCTTATAGGTACGCTCCATCAAAAGGGGTGAACCGGTTTTTTCTCCCATCACTACAATACGCTCAAATAATTTTACAGCCTCATCATATTTTCTTTCTTTGATTAAAATATCGCCATCAACACACATACACGATACAATGCTATAGGGATCTTTAAACTCCGTAAATATAGCCAGGGCCTCCGCATTATATTTTTTTGCCTGTACAGTGTTATCATCCGCCAGTTCGGAGGATGCAAGGTTCATATAATTATATCCAAGATTGTGCTTGTTACCGGAAAGTAAATTATATTCTACCGCTTTCAGATAACTAAGTTTGGCCTCTTTTTCTTTTTTTAAATTAGATAACGCCGAACCAATATTATTATAGGTTTGTCCGATAACCTTATAATCATGGTTTTTAATAGCCATGGCCAATGTTTTTTGAAAAAATTCAATAGCCATTTTATAATCCAGCTGATCAAAATAAACTCCCGCAATGTTACTGTACAATTTCATTTGCAGGGAAATGTTTTTCGTGGTTTCCAGTAAAGGAAGCGCTTCATGATAAAAATTTAAAGCGGCTTTAAAATCACCAAGCCTGCCCGTACACATTCCCATATACATTTTACATTCTGCAAGTTTGTTATTATCATTTACCCGAAGTGCTAATGGCAGGGTTTCTTTACCAAGATCATACGCCAAACGAAACTCACTTTTTTTATAATGAAGCAACATCGTTTTCAGGGTAATAAATAGTTCGGCACTCCTGCTCTTTGCCAGTTTATTTTCTTCTGTTGCCTGCTTTAAAAAAGATTCGGCATCATCGAGCTTACCAATATTAAGGTATTCAACGGCTGTTTTTACGAGTGTGTTTATTTTAGCAGTATCTTTTTGTGTTTTACTAACTGTGATAAGACTATCAATAGTTGTACTGAAGCCATACCCATTACAAAAAACCAAAAAGAATATAAGAAAGGTCTTATTTGCAAAACTAAAAACAAGACGTTTTAAAACGCTTGGGGAGGATTCTGTATTTTTTAGTGCGTCACTCAAGGTCAGGGGCTACTTTGGATCGTATATAATACTTATACAAAGCTATAATTTAATACCAATTATACAAACATCATCTACCTGTTCCAGGTTTCCCTGCCAGTTCTTTAACGTATCCTGAAGAATGATTGATTGCTCCGCTGATGATTTGTTATTAATGGTTATTAATAAATCGTTCAACTGCTTGTATTTAAATTTTTTTCCTTTAGCCCCCCCAAACTGATCGGCATATCCATCTGTATACAGATATAACATATCGCCCGGGCTTATATCAATTGTAAAGAGTGTAAAATCCTGCTTACGCTCCCCTTCTCCAACAGGCATTCTGTCTTTATGCAATTCAACAATGGCATTATTACGAACCAGGATAGGCGTATTATTGGCGGCAGCATACTCAATAGAAGAAGTTGACTTATCATAACAGATCAATATTCCGTCCATTCCATCTTTTTGTCCTTCTTTACTAATAGACGCTTCCAAACGATCTCTTACATAATTAAAAATGTTGTTTGGCTTGTCAATTTTTTTCTCTTTAATGGCTTCGTTTAAAAAACCCATAATAAGCAAGCTCATAAATGCTCCGGGAACACCATGACCTGTACTATCACATACTGCCAGGTAAAATTTATCATTGTATTCCGTAGCCCAGTAAAAATCGCCACTTACAATATCCTTTGGTTCAAATAAAACAAAATTTTGTGATACATGAGCATCCATAAACTCTTTATTCGCCAATAAGGCTGATTGAATCCGCTTTGCGTAATGAATGGAATCTACAATCTCTTTTTGTTTTTCTTCAATAATTATTTTTTGATTTTCAAGTAAGGTGTTGGTTTTATTTTTCCTGATAATTGATTTTATAACAAAAATAAAAAGCACCAGCAATAAAATAATTACGGCTACAACCGAGTAAATAAGCACTTTCTTCCTCCCAAGCTCCGATGTATTAAGATCATTTTGCCTGTTGAGCAATTGAATCTCTGAATTCTTTTTTTCGGTTTCGTATTTTTCCTGCACATCCAGTATCTGCCGGTTACTGGTTTCGTTAAATACTGAATCTTTATATTGCAAGTGAGATCTCAAATAATCAGCAGATTCTTTATACAATTTAGCTTTATAGGCAACATCGGATAAACTTTTATAAACTTCAGAAATATTATGATTCGCCTTATCCTCCAACATAAGATTAAGTGCCAGCGTATAATAATTAATAGCTGCTGAAAACTCTGACTTCGTTGTACTGATATCGCCTTTTTCTTTATAACATACAAACGACGCATACTTAAATTTCGCTAAAGGCAAATTCTTTTCCGCAAGGCTAACAAACTCTTCAGCCTTCAGTAAATCACCCAGTTTATGATATGAAGTCGCAATATTGGTAAGGGTTATAACATAGCCTACATATCTTTTCTCATTTAAAAATAATTTACCGGCAATTGTATTCCATTTAATAGACTCCCGGAAATTTTTTGTGGCAATAAAGTAATTGGCTAGCCCGCCCGCTCCAAAAGCCTGAAAGGTAGGCAGCTTCTCCTGTAACCCAATAGCATAACATTTAGAAAAATACGATTTTTGCCCCGCCACATTATTAAGCCCTATATAAGCGTTACCAATGACATTATAAACAGTAGCCAGACTTTTGTGAGATTTAAGATGCTTAAATGCTTTTTCTGCGCCAAATAAATAGGTAAGAGCTTTATTATAATTACCCAGGGCGTTATAGTGCGTACCTAAATTTAATGAGGCATAGCCTGTACCACGCTCAAACTTAGACCGTGAACTTGCGTTGTAAATTAAAACACAATAATTAATAACAGAATCTTTTGCTACATGATTCTGTTTATCCGATATATAGTCGATCAGCTTTGAAATACCACTGGTATCATTTGGTAATGATAGGATAGCTTGTTTAAGCTCATTTATTTTTTTGTAATCCTGGCTACGCAGAGACATACAAAAGAAAAGAAGCAATAACAAGCCGGGGTACTTCATGATCTTATACAATGTAAGTTAATCCTGGTTGTGTTTTTTCACCATCGTTAAAATGGTTGCAATAGCAACTGTTTCTCCGGTTTCATCATACACATCCACTAGCCATTTTACAATTCCTTTGGCAATATCTTCCGGATTTTTTTTCTCCTGGTCAATTTTTTCTTTACAGGTAAACCGAACGCCAATAGTACTTCCCATATATACAGGTTTCGTAAACCGGCATTCGTCAATTCCGTAATTTAATAACACAGGGCCTTTTTTGGCATTTACAAATAAACCGGCTGCTTTACTTAAGATATAGTAACCGTGAGCAACACGACCTGTAAAGATGGTTCCTTCCAGACTTGTAACATCGGTATGTGCATAAAAATGATCGCCGCTTACATTGGCAAAATTAACCACATCCGCATCTGTAATAGTATGCTTGGCTGTAATTAACGTTTCACCAATCTCAAGGTCTTCAAAATATTGGCGGAACGGATGAATTTCTTTTTCTATTTGTTTGGCACCTTGCTGGTACTGGTTTAAAATAGCTGTAATGGTTGTTGGGGAACCTTGAATGGCGGTACGTTGCAGGTAATGAAAGACTCCGCGTTTTCCACCCATTTCTTCACCACCTCCGGCACGACCAGGACCACCATGCACTAACAGTGGCATTGGAGAACCGTGTCCTGTGCTTTCTTTCGCACAATCGTTATTCAATACTAAAATACGACCATGCATACAAGCCGCACCAATAGTGTATTTACGCGCAATAGAATTATCAGCTGTAACAATAGAACTTACTAAAGAACCTTTTCCCATTTTAGATAACTCAATAGCATCTTCAATGGTTTTGTAAGGCATAATGGTACTTACAGGGCCAAAGGCTTCAATGTTATGGCAATCGGTATTGGTAAAAGGTTTATCGTTAAAGAAAATAATCGGGGGCATAAAAGCTCCTTTATGTTTATCGGCACCTTTCACTTCAAAGTTTTCGAAATTACCGATAATAATTTTTTGAGTTTTAGAAAGCAGTTCTACTTTTTCTTTTACTTCTATCAGTTGTGACATTCCTGCCAAAGAGCCCATACGAACCCCTTCTACATTAGGATCGCCAATTACATTTTGCGCCAGGCGTTTTCCTAAAGCGATCTGTACATCTTCAACCATATTTTCAGGAACAATGATCCTGCGCACGGCAGTACATTTTTGTCCGGCTTTCGTCGTAATTTCTCTTGCTACTTCTTTAATAAAAATATCAAACTCAGGCATTGCCGGTGTAACATCTGTTCCCAGTATACAGCAATTTAATGAATCGGCTTCCATATTAAAATGTACGGCTTCCTGTAATAAACGGGGATGTGCTTTCAACATTTTTCCTGTGGAAGCAGAGCCTGTAAAGGTAATCACATCCTGGCTTTCCACATGATCTAAAATCCCATTGGCACTTCCGCAAATTAATTGCAGGGCTCCTTCGGGTAAAATTTTACTGGCAATAATTTCTTTTACAACCGCTTCCGTTAAAAAAGACGTTAACGCTGCAGGCTTCACAATAGCAGGTACTCCCGCTAACCAGTTCACCGCCACTTTTTCCAGCATCCCCCAAACAGGGAAGTTAAAGGCATTAATGTGAATAGCAACCCCTTCTTTAGGAACGCAAATGTGATGCCCGATAAATGTATTATTTTTAGATAAACGTGCTACATCCCCATCATAACAATAGGTTTCGTTAGGAAACTGTCGACGTAAAGAAGCGTACGTAAATAAATTACCGATTCCTCCTTCAATATCCACCCAGCTATCAATACGGGTAGCTCCTGTTGCCCAGCTTATCTTATAAAAATCTTCTTTTTTACTTTGTAAATGTAAGGCCAGTGCTTTTAACATCAACCCACGTTCCTGGAACGTTAGTTTACGTAATTTAGGTCCACCAACTGTACGTGCATAATCACACATTTTAGCAAAGTCTAATCCTTTGCTACTGGCTGTAGCTACCACATCACCGGTGATAGCATTAAATAATTCCTGTCCGTTATCTGCTCCCGCCACCCATTGGCCCAAAGCGTAGTTTTGTAATTTGTTCATAGTGAGAAAATAATAAGGTTAAATATAAAAAGAAATGCATCAATTACCGACATTTTTTAAGCCAATATGTGTTGTGAAATGACCCAATTTAAGGGAGCTTCAAGCCATTTTGTTTTTTATAAGGGATTATCCCTGAAAAAGGGCCCTGTAAACCGCCTTAACCTGACGGAATTAGCCCCCTAAGCTGTCGTTTTCATACCCGAAAATTTCCTTACTTATTTCCTAACTTGCAGTAACGAATTTACTTAACCTCAACTTATTTTATCATGGAAACACTAATTTTAGAAAAAGATATCCGAGTATTTTATATAACAGCTACTTCTTTTCCGGAAGGGATTATCGATGCAACTCAGCGACTTCATGCCCTCATTCCGTTTTCAAAAAACCGGAAATACTTTGGCATTTCCCGTCCCGAAAACGGAGTGATTGTTTACCGGTCCGCTGCTGAAGAGCTCCACAAAGGGGAAGCAGAAACACTCGCATGCGATACCCTTACTTTAAAAAAAGGCAAATACATTGGTTTGACGATAAAAAACTACGCAAAAGATATGCTAAGTATTGACCGTGCCTTTAAGCAACTTCTAGCCTATCCTCATTTAGACCCTAAGGGTTATTGTGTGGAATGGTATATTAATGAGACGGATGTAACATGTATGATCAGAACTGCAGAATAACTACAGCTCTCATGCAGAAATGAAAAAAGCTTTTCTAAAATTTAAAAAAGAAAAAATGCAGAAATCAATCATGCAAGAGAGAAACTCTTTTTCATAGGGATAATGTAAATTAAAGATAAAAAGGGAAATTCTATTTCTTTTTCCCGGGACATTTTTTGCAGCGATCCCCTTTCTTAAAATTTTTACAGCAATCCTTGTGTTTTTTGCTGCATTCGATAAAGGGCAGCAATGGACATTCAAAGTGGACCCTGGAGGTTTTTTCGAATTTGAAGTCATCTGTCATAGCGTAAAGTTCAGTAATTTAGTGTTTCATAACAATACCTCAAATATGGTACTCAACTTTGATGCTAAAAGACTGTTATATTTACACCATTAAACTTAATAGAACGTGACGATAGCTCCTCTGAATAGTTGGATTACCAGCCAAAACGAACCCCTTATCATTGCAGGGCCCTGCGGTGCCGAAAGCGAAGCACAGGTATTGCAAACAGCCCAGCAGCTTGCCGGGATCCCCAGGATAAAACTATTCAGGGCAGGCATCTGGAAACCCCGTACACGCCCTAATTCCTTTGAAGGAGTGGGCGAACCAGGTTTGGAATGGCTGAAACGTGTGCAGAAAGAATATGGTTTAAAAACAACCGTAGAAGTTGCCAATGCACACCACACCGAATTAGCACTTAAACATGGTGTAGATGTATTATGGATCGGGGCAAGAACAACAGTTAACCCTTTCAGTGTCCAGGAAATTGCAGATGTATTAAAAGGTGTTGATATTCCTGTATTTATTAAAAACCCTGTACATGCCGATCTTCAGTTATGGTTAGGAGCTATAGAAAGAATCTCGAATGCCGGAATCTCGAAGCTGGCGGCGATACACCGTGGTTTTCATTATCCCGGAAAAAGTAAATACCGTAATAAACCTTTATGGGAACTTGCTATTGAATTAAAAACGCTTTTACCCGAATTACCCATCATTTGCGACCCAAGCCATATCAGTGGCAACAGGGAGTTAATTCCTCATGTGGCTCAAAAAGCATTGGATTTGGGTATGAATGGCTTAATGATAGAATCCCATAATGATCCTTCGGTTGCTTTGAGCGATGCCCAACAACAGCTATTACCAAGTGCTTTAAAAGAGCTTCTGGAAAATTTAGTTTACAGGCAACCTCTTTCCCAAAACCAGCAATTCAACGATACACTTTCTCAGTTCAGAAATATGGTAGATGAAATTGATGATGAATTGATGAATGTGTTGAAGAAGAGAATGAAAATAATGGAACAAATGGGGAGTTATAAAAAAGAACATCACATTACCATTTTTCAACTGGAACGCTGGCAGGAAATTTTAAGAACCCGGTCTCAATGGGCTGAAAAAATTGACCTTCCGAGAGGTTTTGTAGAAAAGATTTGTTTATTACTTCATGAAGAATCCATCAGGGTTCAAACAGAAGTAATGAATAAAAAAATGAATTGATCTGTTTTCTGTTTATGGATGAAGGTACTTCAACGCCTTCTCACCCTAAGACGGTATACTCTATTAAATAAGATAGCGTATCAGAATAATGTGGAAATACGTTTCCCTAAAATAATTAATCCTCTTTCTGCATCAATCATATTGGCAACACGAGGTAAATGGGCCCATTTTTCGAAACCCATCGTGTAAAATAATTTCAAACTCGGCTCATTATGATCGAAAATAAAACCGAGTAATGTTTTAATACTTAATGCTTCGCAAACATCAAATGCTTTTTGTAAACAGGCCTTCCCTAATCCTTTTCCTCTGGCAGATTCTTCAAGATAAATACTTACTTCCACTGTTCCGTTATACGCAGGCCTTCCATAAAATGAATTAAAACTCATCCATCCACTGTATTGCCCGTTAACTAACACAATCCATAAAGGCCTTGCATTGGAAGAATGTTGATTAAACCAGGCTTGCTTACTTTCCACACTCACAGGCTCCAGATCGGCTGTTACCAAACGTGATGGTATTGTTGCATTATAAGTAGCTACAATTTTTTGCAGGTCTGATTGTTGAGCATGTATAAATTGAATATCCATTATACTAATCCTTCGTCTCTTTTCTATCGGGGGTGTAACAGGTTCTTAAAAACTTTTTTAATGCAACATTACTTACAATAGGACTTTCCAGGAATCCCATATGCGCATCGTGTTCAAGGTATAAAATATGTTTGTGCTTTATCACTTCCGACTGTTCCAATAAATTTTTTGGGGCTAATGTTTTATCCAATTCGCCAATCACCATCATAACAGGATATTGCACTAATCCAAGAATCAGGTCGCGGTTTGGCCGGTCTTTCATCCCTTCCAGGGAAGCAATTACCGCCTGTTTGGAAACAGTGGACGCAATTTTCTGAGCAAATGAAATTTCTTCTCTTAAATATTTTTTATTTTTTTCGGCAAACAAATTTTTTATAACCTCCGATGTAAATATTTTATGATTGGCCTTCACTACTTTGATGGAACGGTTCCGATCTTTCTTTTTTTCTTCACTATCCGAATAAGCCGTAGAATGGTATAAACACAAGCCTTTTAAATTATCAGGAAACATATCTGCAAAAGCTAAACCCGTATAGCCGCCCATACTATGGCCAACAATCACATACTTTTTTAAACGTAAATGATCCATTACCGCTTTTACACATTTGGCATTCAATTCCATCGTATGCACATATCCAATACAATCAGACCCACCGTGTCCCGGCAAATCAATGGCAATAACACGGTACGATTTAGAAAGTGACTGAATGGTTTTTTCCCATATGTGAGCCGACCCTAAAAACCCATGTAAAAGCACCACCACACGGCCTTTCCCGGTATCGGAAAAAGTGATGGTTCCTTTTTTAAATTGCATGGATTTAAACATGGTTATTTCTCAAAAAATTCTCTTTCGTTACTAATGTATTTTTTTGCTTTTGAAGTGGGCTTAATCACCGAAATTAAAGCAGTCTCTGCGCTCTCCCCTTCTTTAAAATCTGTTGGCGACAGCTTACGCGTTTGGTATTGTACAATACTGTCAAAACCTCCCGTAATCATTTCATCCATTAAGAGTTTATTTTTATTCCAGTTTTTACCAAGCATGCATTTCCAATATACACCTGTTTCCGGTAACTTACTAAACACTACAGTATAAGATACCCCCAGGTAAACATGCTGAAGGTAACGGTTTGTTTTTTTATCGCATATCACTACCACAGCGTCGTACTTGCTCGAATTATTAATTTCTAAATTATAGGGCGTATTAAAGGTTTGTATGCCTTTAAAATAGCCTTCATAAGGTATTGTCCCATTAACGGGCAAAGAGGGCGTGAGGTCTTCAGGAATTGCGTTTTGCACGGAGGCAGCCGGTAGTTCTTTTAAAGGAATTGTTTTAGGTGTTTCTGTAAACATAGAGATGATAAGCATCAGCAAGGCAACAGCAACCGGTGTGGCAAATAAAATATATTTATAATCGCTGTGCGCCTTTGGCGAAGGAGTATGGTGTTTAGCTCTTTCCTGTTGTTTGGCTTTATAATGTTTTTCGTAATACTGTCGTCTCTGTAATTCTTCTTCAGTAAAAGTCCATTCCTTTTGTGTTTTATGCCTGCTATGGGGTGTTTTAGTTGGCTGCGAAATTTGTTCTCCCCTTAAATCGTATCGCCTTCGAGAGGAAGGATGTACAAGGGTATTATACGCTTTTAAAATATTCTGAAACAAGTGTTTTGCCTCAGGATTATCAGGGTTTTTATCCGGATGATATATTTTAGCTAATCGACGGAAAGCTGCTTTTATTTCAATTTCGTCAGCAGTTTTAGATATACCAAGGATCGAATAGTAATCAGTCATCAGAACTTAATTTATGAAATTTTAATTCTGCCCATTAAAATCATAAAAAATTTAGGGTGTTATTTTACTTTATAGGCTTCACTTAAATTATAATAACGCATGCCATTCAAATTCAAGTTTTTGATACTACTGTTTAATAACCGATATGATCCTTCGTACCAAAGTGGTATGATCACCGCATCATCCATCAATAATTGCTCGGCTTTCATGAAATTAGCATAGCTGCTGTCTTTATTACTAAAAGCACGTCCTTTTTTGAAATACTCGTCAAAAACAGGGTTTTGGTAACGCGATGTATTGGGATAACTCACGGCATTATTTTCTGCAGGAACACCTTCGCCAACAAATAAGCTTAAAAATGATTCAGGACTCGAATAATCGGCTACCCAGGCATCACGGTACAAGGTACTTTTTCCATGCATTTGCAGGTTGTATTTTTGAACATTGGGTAAGGATTCGAAATTAACATTAACGTTCAGGTTTTCTTTGATCTGTTTCTGGAATTCAACGGCAACAGAGCTGTTTCTGGAATTACCAGAATTAACGAGCACATTTACTTCCGGAAACCCTATTCCTCCGGGGTAACCAGCTTCTGCCAGTAATTTTTTTGCTTTAGGGATATCTAAACTATAGCCCTGAATGTGTGTAATGTTATACCCGGTAAATGTATTTGGTGTAATACCATGAATACCTGAACCAATTGCCTGGCCTTGTAAAACGTTATCTACCAGTTTATCCCTGTTAATAGCGTAATTAAACGCCTGACGAACTTTTACATTGTTGAAAGGAGGAATTTTAGTATTAAACACATAAAACTGGCTAATCATTTCCGGCTCACGTTGTAAAATGTATCGCGGAGGGTCTCCGGCAAACTCCTTAATGTTTCTCTCAACAATGGCTTTTACTCTTAAAGACGGTAAGGTATTGATCAGATCTAATTTTTGGCTTTCGAACAATGCAAGTCCATCTTCAATAGAAGGAAGAATTTTTACAACAACCGTATCCAGATACGGAAGACTGCATCCTGAGCTATCCGTTGCATAATAATTTGGATTTCTTACCAGGATGTAATTATCTTTTGTAGACGCATAAGAATATTTAAAAGGACCAGCACCGGTTTTTAAATCTTTACCATAAGCTTTAACTGCTACTTCATTTAAAATACTTGCCGATGGGTTTGCCAATAATTTTAAGAAACTTATGCTCGAATGCACCAACTCAAGGGAAAAAGTATAATCATCAATTATTTTAAGACCGCTTATACTCCCCGCTTTTTGATTATAAAAATCATTTGCACCCTCTAACCTGTCTTTCAAAATAGTCTCAAACTGATAATTCATGTCTGATTTTGTGGCTAATAACTCTAAGGTGTACTTAACATCTTTACTGGTCAATTCAGGTCCTTTGCCGCCTCTATAACATTTATCGTCCTGAAAATGAACACCTTTTACCAGGTGAAATGTAATGATTCTACCACCTGCCGAAATTTCCCATTGATTGGCAAGTCCCGGAATTGCTTCTAAGGTTCTTGGATTTAATTTCACCAAACATTCATGAATCTGTGAGGTGATTACTCCTTCTACCTGTGAAGTAATAGCCTGCGGGAATAAAGTCCCAACCTCAATGTTTTCAGCCATCGAAAAGGTTCCTCCATTTTTATCCGATAACTTTTTAACGCCCGGAGTTTCGCTGGTTTTGCAGCTTACCATCGCAACAAAACAAGTTGCTGCGAATAAAATCGAAATGTTAAATTTCATAGTATGGTGAGTAAAAATTAAAAACTGCTTAAATATACGAAATAATCGACTATTTTAGATTATTAGCTGTTATTTCCCGTTTTTTAAATAAAAAGTCGTTTTTTATTTTGTTTTTCTCAAATATCGTTTTAATATTGCAAGACTTTTTGCAGACGTGCTAAAACAAACTTATACTATGAAACACATTTATTTATCACTTTTACTTTCTATAATCCTCATTTCTAAAGGATTCTCGCAAGGCGGTGTTATTATTCTAGAAGGAAATTACCAAGGTAAAAACCTGTATGTACAAAATCCCTTTGGTGCAGGTGGCGTTGGTTTTTGTGTTACTGAAGTTTTAGTAAACGGAAATATTACAACGGATGAGATTAACTCCAGTGCATTTGAAGTTGATTTTAAACCTCACAAATTAAACATTGGAGAGAAAGTTGAAATTAAAATTAAACATAAAGAAGATTGTAAACCTAAAGTTTTAAACCCTGAAGTTTTAAAACCAAAAAGTACGTTTGAAGTCATGTCTATGACGATAGATAAAGACGGTACTGTAAAATGGTCAACAAAATCTGAAACAGGAAAATTAGCTTTTGCTGTAGAGCAGTTCCGTTGGAACAAATGGGTTAAAGTTGGTGAAGTAGATGGTGTTGGAACTCCTGGAACAAATAATTACACCTTTAAAATTACACCTCATTCAGGTAAAAATCAAATCCGTGTACGTCAAACAGATTATAGCGGGCAACCACGTTTATCAAAACCAGTAGATTTTATGTCTGATGCTGCTGATGTATCTTTTGCGCCAGTTAAAGTATCAAAAGACATTACGTTTGTAGCAAACGATAAACCAACAGAAACTATGTACGAAATTTATGATCAGTATGGTAATGTGGTTAAAAGAGGATTTGGATCAACTGTAGACGCTTCTAACTTAGCCAAAGGCGGTTATTTCCTGAACTACGATAACAAAATGGGAGAATTTATTAAAAAATAAAATTCCTTTAAAAAAATAATCTAAAAAGTCCTGCTCAATGCGGGACTTTTTTAGTTTAGGAAAACCTTAAAAAAGGTGAAATGTAACCCAAAGTATACCGTGTGCTGATAATTTATTTTAGATTTAATGCGATAAAAGTTAAATTTGTTGTATGTATACACTTACCACTAATACCCATTCGTATAAAACAAACATTGCAGCCATTAAGGGCACAAGCGTTTCAGGAGATATAAACAACACCGCGTTTGATATTGACATCATTAAAGTGCGCGACGATGTATTTAGCATTATAAAAGACGGTAAATCTTACAAAGTAGAGCTGGTGAAGCATTCTGCTGAAGATAAGAAGATCGTGGTTAAAATAAACAATACATCCTATACACTCGATGTAAAAGATAAATACGACGATTTATTACACAGCCTTGGGTTGGATAATTTAACGGCTAAAAAAGTAAACGATGTAAAGGCTCCTATGCCCGGCATGGTGCTAAATATATTGGTAGAAGAAGGCCAGGAAGTGAAAAAAGGGGATGCCCTGATTGTACTGGAAGCCATGAAAATGGAAAATATCCTCAAATCGCCCAGCGATGGAGTGATCAAAAAAATAGCCATTACCAAAGGGGTAGCCGTAGAAAAAAATCAATTACTAATTCAGTTTTAATATGAGCGACAGGAGAGATTTTCTTAAAAAGACAGGTTTATTAGGCCTGGTAGGCCTTGCTTCTAAATTAGTAAGCAACGAGCAAATTGATGCTTTGGAAAATTTCGGTTCAAATTACGACAAGGTTAATCTCTTTACTTTACCTAAGTTACCTTATGCTTACGATGCCTTAGAGCCCTTTATTGATAAGCAAACCATGGAAATTCATTACACGAAACACCATCAGGCTTACGTCAATAAATTAAATGACACTCCTTCAACCAATTTAGATTACAATGTAGATGATCAAACAAAATGTAAAAGCATTGATGCTTCTACAGTTGCGGTAATTCGAAATAATTTAGGCGGACATGTAAACCACTCTTTATTCTGGACACTTTTAAAACCGAACCCTGAAGCGAAGCCTAATATGCCAATGGGTAAATTAGCTGAAGCAATAACAAAAGAATTTAAATCGTTTGAAGAATTTAAAAACCAGTTTTCTGAAAAAGCCTCTAAAATCTTTGGTAGTGGCTGGTGCTGGCTTATTGAGCAAAATGGAAAATTACTCATTACCACTACTCCCAACCAGGATAATCCTTTAATGAAAGTGGCAGAACAACAAGGCAAAATTTTGATGGCACTCGATATTTGGGAACACGCTTACTATTTAAAATATCAGAATAAACGGGCCGATTATATTAGCAATTGGTGGAATGTTGCCAATTGGGAAAAAGCAGAAGAATTATTCGCTAAAAAATAAGTTTTATATTATTTCCTCATAATCCTGAATACCCTTTGTATTCGGGATTTTTTGTTTCTATTCCTCAACAATTTTAGGTAATTTAGAGGCTTAAATTTTTACTATGTTACGTTCACATACTTGCGGAGAATTGCGCCTGGCAGATATAAATAAAGAGGTAACCTTAAGTGGTTGGGTTCAAAAAATAAAAGACCTTGGAGGCCTTACCTTCATTGATTTACGCGATAGATATGGCATAACACAATTAAAATTAAATGTTGATTCGGATGCTGCCATTAACCAAAAGGTAAAAACCTTAGGGCGTGAGTTTGTGATTACCGTTAAAGGAACTGTTATTGAAAGAGAAAGCAAAAACAAAAATAATCCTACAGGAGAGATAGAAATTAAAGTTTCTGACCTGAGTGTTTTAAACGAATCCAAAACACCTCCGTTTACTATTGAAGAAGAAACAGATGGTGGCGATGAACTTCGAATGAAATACCGTTACCTGGATTTGAGAAGGATGACTGTGCGGAAGAATTTAGAATTACGTCACCGTATGGCCATTGAAACACGTAACTACCTTGATAAATTAAATTTCCTGGAAGTAGAAACACCGGTGCTCATTAAATCAACCCCCGAAGGAGCCCGCGATTTTGTAGTACCAAGCCGTATGAATGAAGGGCAGTTTTATGCCCTCCCACAATCGCCACAAACCTTTAAGCAGCTGCTTATGGTAAGTGGCTTCGACAGGTATTACCAAATCGTAAAATGCTTTAGAGATGAGGATTTACGTGCAGACAGGCAGCCTGAGTTTACGCAGATCGATTGTGAAATGAGCTTTGTAGAGCAACAGGATATTTTAGATACGTTTGAAGGCCTGGTAAAACATCTTTTTAAAAATGTAAAAGGAATTGATATTCCTGCCTTACCACATATGACCTATGCCGATGCCATGAAATATTATGGTAACGATAAACCGGATACACGTTTCGAAATGAAGTTCGTTGAATTGAACAACGTGGTGAAAGGAAAAGGATTTCCGGTGTTTGATACCGCTCAATCTGTTATCGGGATCTGTGCAAAAGGTGCAGCAACCTACACCCGCAAACAGTTAGACGAATTAACGGAATGGTTAAAACGTCCGCAAATTGGTGCAACAGGATTGGTATATGCCCGCTACAATGCCGATGGCACTGTTAAATCAAGCGTAGATAAATTTTATAACGAAGACGAATTAAAAAACTGGGTAACCGCCTTTGGTGCTGAACAAGGTGATTTGATGCTGGTGTTAGCCGGCGACGAAGAAAAAACACAAAAAGCCTTAAGCGAATTACGATTGGAAATGGGAACCCGTTTAGGCTTACGTGATAAAAATACATTTTCTGCATTATGGGTGGTGGATTTCCCTTTACTGGAATGGAACGACGGCGATCCTAATTTGTTGGCTTCCCTTGCAGGACGCTGGCATGCCAAACATCATCCGTTTACATCTCCGAAACCCGAAGATTTTGAATTATTAAAAACGGATCCGGGTAAGGTAAGAGCTAATGCCTATGATATGGTTATTAATGGTGTGGAAGTTGGCGGCGGAAGTATCCGTATTCATAACAGGGACTTGCAGGCAGACATGTTTAACTTATTAGGCTTCACAAAAGAGGAAGCGCAAAAACAATTTGGGTTTTTAATGAATGCTTTTGAATTTGGAGCTCCTCCACATGGTGGACTAGCCTTTGGTTTCGACAGGTTATGTTCCTTATTTGGTGGTAGTGATAGTATTCGTGATTTTATTGCTTTCCCTAAAAATAATTCAGGACGAGATATTATGATTGATAGTCCTAGTGAGATCAGTGATGAACAATTAAAAGAATTGAATATTTTAACGACAGTAAAAAAATAAGTTTCATCATCAACACTCTATAAATGATCATTATCGGTTTCATTGCATTTTTATGTATCGGCCTTATTCTGGGTTTGATTGGCGGAGGCGGGTCCATACTTGGCGTTCCGGTATTGGTATACATTATGTGTTATAGTGCCGAGGTAGCAACCGGGTATTCATTATTTATCGTGGGACTCACCTCATTAATAGGTGCTATAGCTTATCTACGAAAAGGAGAAATCAGCGCAGAAGCAATTCTTCAATTTGCACTGGCATCTTTAACTACTGTGTTTTGTGTGCGTAAATTTGTAATGCCTTCCATTCCTCAACAATTTAATTTATGGGGAATGGATATTTCCAAGCAGGTATTAATTATGGTGGTGTTCTCTCTGTTGATCTTGTCTTCCTCCTTTAGCATGATCAAAAAAAGAACCTATAACCGGGTAAACGAAGTAAAATGGGATGAGTTTGCCAAAAGCCCTATGGGCGTTCCTTTCGTCGTGCTTTTAGGAATTGTAGTAGGATTTATTACTGGCTTTGTTGGTGCAGGCGGTGGCTTTATTATTGTGCCTGTTTTAATTTTCTTTTTAAGATTAAGTTTTAAAAAAGCGGTGGGAACATCCCTGTGTATTATCGCTTTAAATTCGTTAATAGGGTTTACAGGTAATATTGGCCATCAACAGATAGACTGGTTGTTTTTACTAACGATTTCGGCTATCTGCGCAAGTGGAATTTTAATTGGAAGTTTAATCTCCAATAAAGTATCCGCTCAAAAACTGCGTCCGGCGTTTGGCTGGTTTACATTAGTAGTAGGTATATTTGTGTTGGTTAAAGAGTTGATGTTTTAATGGCGAAATCAAAAGGTATATTCGGAAAAATTATTGGTTTAATGATTCTCGCAGCCCTTGCTGTTGGAGGTTATTGGGCGTACGAAAATTTGTTTAAAAATAACGTACACTTAAACGGTAAAAAGTTTACCTACATTTATATTAAAACAGGAGCTACCTTTAATGATGTGCTCGATGAATTATATTCTCAGAATATTATTGACGATCATGAAAGTTTTGAATGGATGGCAAAGGAAATGGATCTTCCGGAACATATTAATGCCGGGAAATACAGGATAGGAGCCGAAATGAGTAACCGTTCCATTGTAAAAATGATTGTGAATGCCAAACAGGAAAAAGTAAAATTATTTTTTAATTCACAGATCCGTACAAAAGAGCAGTTTACAGCCTATCTTTCAGATAAACTGGAAATAGAGGAGGCTCAACTGGAAGACTATTGCAACAACGAACTTATTCTTGGCGACCAATATGGACTGAATTCTGAAAATTTTATGTGTATGGTAGTTCCAGGCTCTTATGAGGTGAACTGGACCATTCCCATGGACTCTTTATTTTCTTTATTGAAAAAATCTTATGAGGATATTTGGACTAAAGATCGGAAAAATAAAGCCAAAGCAATTGGTTACAGTGTTCCGGAAGTTATAACCCTCGCCTCTATCGTACAAAGTGAAAGTAGTATTAAAAGTGAGCAACAAAAAATTGCGGGAGTATATATTAACCGTTTAAAAAAAGACATGAAGTTACAGGCCGATCCAACCATCGTTTTTGCGAACGGCACCTTTGATGTACAACGCGTACTTTCATCTGATAAGGACATTGATTCTCCCTATAACACCTATATGTACAAAGGGTTGCCACCGGGCCCTATATGCCTGGTTAATCCCGGAACCATTGATGCCGTTTTAAATTACACAAAACATAATTATATTTTCTTTTGTGCTAAATGTGATTTTAGCGGATACTCCGTTTTCACAAGCGATTATACATCGCATCAAAAGAATGCCCGAGAATACCAAAACGCATTAAATCAAAGAGGAATAAAGCGATAACCATGAATGTATTTACCGAAAAATTACACAAGCAACTCGCTCAATCTTTATTAGAACATAAATTTGAAGAGCCTTTAGAATTACAAACCACTTGTCTTCGTAAGATAAGCAGTGGGATTGATATTATTGTAGAAGCTCCAAAAAATACCGGAAAAAGTACAACTATCGTCATCAGTACGATTCAAAAACTGCAATCTGCTTACGAAGATGCGGCAAGAGCATTGATCATCGTTGCCAATAAAGAAGATGCCATAGCCATGAAAGAACAGTTTTCTGTTTTGGCAAAACATACCAATTTAAGAGTACACGCCGCTCACGAAGGAGAAAAAATTGACAAACAGGCTGAAACCATTTATTTTGGTGCCGATGTCGTTATAGGCACTCCTGTTCGTATTTTGGAATTATATTTTAAGAAAAATCTAAATATTAATAAAGTAAAATTATTCGCGATCGACGATGCCGAAATGATGATCAAAAACTCTAACCAGGGCCAGATAGATCGCTTAGCATTGAGTTTACCAAAATGCCAGCATCTGGTATTTACAACCGAATATTCTGCAAAAGTGGAGCGCTTAATTGAGAAATTTATTGTAGCACCTGCTATGATAACTGTAGATTAATGATCTATCATTTCCATGAAACGCCTATTAACTATTCTTAGGGCTTAACCGCCAAATGACGTGAAAGGTAATATCCACTTACGGATTGGCTTTAATATAAATCGATAGTTCTTTTTTAGAACTGCTAAAATTAAATGCTTCGTATACTTTATAGTAATTTTTTCTATCGTAAGTTTTATAATAGGCGAATTTTGCAAATTCCAGTTTAGTACTTTCTGTGGAGAACAGTTTCATCACACCCAACACCTGCACAGACGATGCTTCCCGCGTTCCAAAAATAGTTTTAGCCATTTCCAGTTTTGACGATTCGAAACTTTCGTTTTTAATCGTTTGACAAATACTTTGGTACTCTTCCTGGTTAATCATATTGGATTGATTGACAGAAGTTGGAGGCACAACAATAACCGTATTAGTTAACGGCGGAGGCTGATTACCAATCAGCGTTTTACTTTCCAGTATCAAGGCATAGTTTCCGTAAACGTCTTTATTTAATACATACACCGATAAATAATTAGGTGTATTTGCAATATTAAAACTCAACGCAGAAGAAGAACCTGACAATAAAATTTTTACATGGTAATTATATTCATCTAAAAAATCAAAACGGGTTGTTGGAGAATACTGATTGTTTTGCCTTACTCCGTTTAACGAAACAATAAAATCAGGGTTCGAACTATTTGAATTGTGAATAGCAATCTGTCCAAGGTTTTGAGCAGGTAAGGCGTTTACAAAAGCCAGTATAAAAAATAGGTATAATGTTTTCATCTTTGTTCTTTTTTTAACAAATCCAAACAGCATGCCATAAATGGATTGTGGCCTTAAAATTAATCAAATTTAATTTTTGATCACTTTCTTAATGCTATTATTTTTAGACGCGTTTTCCAACTCAATAAAATAAATTCCTTTGGGTAAAAAAGAAACATCTATTATTATATTAGGTTGAGCAGTAGTGTTTTTAAGGCTATACACAACATCCCCCACTACATTCCGAACCGTTATCCCCGTTAAATAGGTGGTATTTTCAATCGTCAATACATCGTTTACCGGATTAGGATACATCAGGTTAGAAGATCCTGTACTACTCTCATTAATACCTGTAACACAGCTCAACTTATTGATATAATCCCATAACACATTATCAAACGCCGAAGCCGCTAAACTAAAGCCACCTGCCGTATTTCCCTGCCTCACAATCACTAAATTCTGACTGGGGACAACATAAATTTTCTGATCATTTTTCCCTAAAGCACAAAACATATCGGTAGGAGCATTCGACATTAACGTCCCTGGAAATACAAACTGAGATTGGGGTGTCATAAAACTTGCTTTACCATTCAGCCACCATAAATAACCATAGGATACATTTAAACTTTGGGAAGTAGTGGTCATTGCTGTAAAATAAGATGCATCTTTCATTAAGGTATCCGTATTCCAAATACCTTTATTTAAATTTAATAAGCCAAAACGGGCCATATCCCTGGCTTTGCTGTAATATACCTGTTGCGACCACAGCCCACTCATTCCTGTTTTTGTTTTGATCCAGTTAGTTGTAATGGTATTATAATTTTGTCCAACAGCATTGCTTACAACATCCTGTACTTTTCTGTAAGCACCCGTATGGTAAGCCCAACGGGTGGAAGCATCGGCTTTATATAACAGGCAGGTTTTAGTAGTATCCTCATTATTACAAGGTAAAGGCGGTACATCATCCAAACCGCTGGTCATTTGCAATAGATTTTTCACCAGGATCATATCTTCTTTAACCGTTGTTGCATTCGTCCAACCCGTTCCAAGGTATTGTGATACTTTATTGTTGATATTGATAAATCCTTTTTCCTGAGCAACCCCGGTGATAAAACTTGCCAGACTTTTGCTGGCCGATGCCCAATAGAAAATTGAATCACGGGTATAGGTTCCGAAATATTTTTCCAAAACACGTTTGCCATCTTTTAAAATAATAAATGATTTTGTGTTTTTTGCCTGTAAATAGTTATAGAGAGAATCAATCCGCGGCTGACAATACCCAACGGTAGAGGGTAGAATGGAATCCCATACGTTCCCTGTTAAAGGCGGAAAATAAAGGTTCTGGCTTCTACCGGCAAAGCTTAAGAGGATCGTTATACAAAATAAAATAAATTTCTGTTTCATAGGCTCTATAAATAGTGTGCGGGTTGGACTACTTAAAGATAAGAAAGTTTAAAATGGAAAAAATGTTCTTCTTTTATAAATCAACTCCGTCTTAAATAATTAACGTTTAATCCCATAAATTTTTCGAAGCGGTTAATGGCTTTCTCAAATTCCAGAAATTGCTTTTTAGTTGGCGGCGTAAAAAATTTGTATTCCAGATCAATAGAACTTTTATTAAGCGTACGACGCCAGGTGCCGATGATTTGGCTATCGGATAGGATGGTATTATCAAAAGTCAATGAAGGAGCAGGATGGATTCCGGTGCTAAAATTCAGGATAGGATCCCTGTTTTTATAGCCCATAATCATTTCATCGTAAATGGGAAGTAAATGCATCCCCTTTGATTCCACAATAGTTGCAGCAGACTCCGAAAAAAAATAATAGGTTTCTTCCTGTATGGTTTCCGTCATCAAATTCTTTTCTATGAAACGAATGCCTTTCTTACAGTCGGTTAATGTTAAGCCCGACCAGGTTGAAAAATCCTTAACAGTTGCCGGCCCCCTGCTTTTGAAATATTTTTTTGTCAGTTCGGTCAGGGCTTCTTCGTTATTTTTGGGAGCATGCACCTGAACTCTTTCATCAAGCAACGCATAGGTGAACTGCTTGCCTTCCTTTGCCCCACTACAAATAATGGCTTCCAGCTCCGCCTGCATCATGATACACGCCAAGCGAATTCCATCAGCATTAATTTTTTTCTTTTTAAACTCTTCGTTAAGAACCGTTCTGGTAAGCTGTTTATTTCCTTCCAGGGCTTTGTAAAGAATATCATTGCAGCGTTTAAACAAGTTGGCATCCAGCTCAAGCTTTCTGTACATATAAGCATTAATAGCGGTTACACGCGGTGCCGTTAACTGTATCATCCAATGAATATCTTCCGCTGCTACAAAATGCCACGTAGGCCTGAGGACATGGGTTCGTAAAATGTCTCCTTTTATAAATTGCTGTTCAATGTCTGTATCTATTACATGTGGCAAACGTAATCCTAATGCCCATTTCGACAGGGCATATTCCTGGGCCTGAACTGCACCAAACCAACTCACTAATTCGTTTGCCTGCTTAAAAGCGGGAGTAGTTAGTTGTTGTTGTGTAACACGGAGTGTAGCTATCTCGGTTAAGGTCATGATATACTTCTGAGTTATAACAAAACGAAAAATAAATTAACGGCAATACGTGTTTAAAGAAGCCCCTGCTGCATTAAACCCCAGGTCTACCGCTCTTTTAAAGTCCTCACAAGGATTTTGTTTTAAGTTTACTTTCACTACACCTTTCCAGTAATAGGCTTCTGCATAGGATGGGTTAAGCGTTGTAGCAGTGTTCAAATCATCGAGGCTGGAATTTAACTGCTTCATTTTACCATGTACAATAGCTCTTCTCAGATAATAGGAAGCATCATTTGTATTGGAAGAGATAGCAGTATTGTAAAAATACATCGCGTTGTTCAAATCATTTTTATCATCATAACAATTGGCAAGCGTAAAGTTTGCTTTAGAGTTTTTAGGATCGGTTTTTAATACCTCATTGGCATCTGCCATAGCCCTGGAATAATCGTTTAACAGATAATACACATTTGCTCTTCCCACGTATGCTTTCGGGTATTTATTCAGCTCAATCGCTTTGGTGAAATCTGCCAGGGCATCATTCATTCTGTTGGTTTGCGCATACAATAAACCTCGGTTATAATAGCCTTTGTAGTAACTGGTGTTTTCAAGAATGGCCGAATTCAAATAGCGTAACGACAGATCATAATTTTTGTTGAGCATATGTTCGGCACCTAAACTATTTAACGCCACAAACGAATGAGGGTATTTTTTAATGATATCACTGTACAATGAAATACTATTTTGCCACACGCTCGCTCTGAAAAACGTAAGGGTTCCAAACACAATGACGATTGCCAGGGAAATAAACGTTAACTGTTTTTCTTTAACGGAAATAGCACTCACGATGGCCCAGGATAAGCCAAGAATAGGCAAATACATATAACGGTCGGCGGTGAGTACTTCCCCAAATGGCAGGAACTGTAAAACCAATACTAAATTCGCCACAAAAAATAGTACACCAAATAACAGTAATTTCCTGCGCGACCTGTATAATTTATAACACGCAAACAGACATACCGCAAGTACTATATACCCTGTTATAAGGCTTAAGCCTTTATTTTGCGGATAAGGATAAATCACCGACAAGTTAACCGGTATAAAAAAATGATAGATGTACTGTAGTATCGCATAACCGGCATAACCTACACGTTCATGAAATGCAAAAGCATGATTTTCATTTATAAATTTATCTTCTGTACGTGTGTAAATGGTAGCTATCCCTAAAATTAAAGCGATGATGAGAAAAGGAATTTTATTAAGGATGAATACTTTAAGGGTTGTTTTTTCTTTCAGTACATAATCCAATAAAGGCAAACACAGTGGGAAGCAAATAGCCGAAGGTTTACACAGTACCGATAGGATAAAAAACACTAAGGTGTAACTGTAATATTTTTTCAGGTCCTGGGTTAAATACTTTGCATAACAAATCAACCCCAGTAAAAAGAACTGGCTGTATAATAAATTGTTTTTAGCGGAAACCCAGGCTACTGTTTCTACCTGTAAAGGATGGAAACAAAAAATAGCTGTACAAACAATCGCTTTTAGTTTGTCTTTCAATAACAGATGTGAGAGGTAATACACAAGCAATCCATTCACCACATGGAAAACAATACTAATGGCATGGTGTCCAACCGCTTTGCCATGGAAGATCATCCAATCGATAGCAAAACCGATCATCGTTAAGGGAGCGTAATTTCCAACATAATATTTCGTGAAAAATGCCCCGATGTTAAACTGATGTACGTCCTTATTATTTAATAAAACATCTCCGTCATCCCAGCTGATAAACCCTGCCGAAAATAGCTTAAAATATACCAGAGCCACCAGCATGCTTAGCAGCAGCAGGTATAATACTGGAGGTTTGGATGGTATGGTTTGAGCGGTTAGTTTCACTGCAAACAAATTTAAGATTTGTTATTAAACAAACGAACTAAATCTTAAATTTACGCTGTGCCACAGATTTCAGTAGTTATTATCACCTTCAACGAGGAAAAGAATATTTCCCGTTGTTTAGAATCGGTAAAGGATATTGCCGATGAAATTGTGGTGCTCGATTCTTTTAGTAAGGATAATACCAAACAGATTTGTGAATCGTTTGGAGTAAAGTTTTATGAGCATGCCTTCGACGGGCATATTCAACAAAAGAACAGAGCTATTACCTATGCCACCCATCCTTATATTTTATCACTGGATGCAGATGAGGCACTGGACGACACTCTTAAAAAATCTATTTTAGAAGTTAAGAAAAACTGGACACACGATGGCTATTACATGAACCGCTTAACCAACTATTGCGGACATTGGGTAAGACACTGTAACTGGTACCCTGATACAAAATTACGTTTGTGGGACAGTAGAAAAGGCTTCTGGACAGGTGTTAACCCACACGATAAGTACGAATTAAAGGAGGGAGATAAGAATACCACACATTTAAAAGGTGATATTTTACATTATAGCTATTATACACAACAGGATCATTATAAGCAGGTAGAATACTTCACTAATATTGCCTCTAAAGCCTTTGTAGAAGCCGGAAAAAAAGCACCGCTCTATAAATTAGTGACAAATCCGGTTGCCAAATTCATTGATCATTACCTGTTACATTTAGGATTTTTGGATGGGAAAGCCGGCTATCAGATCTCTAAGATCTCAGCCTATGCTACCTATTTAAAATATAAAAAAATAAGAGACCTTTATAAACAAAAAGCGCTTGCAAACTAATCCTGTTATAATCATAAGCCGCACCGATAGTATTGGCGATGTTGTATTAACATTGCCTTTGGCAGGAATTATTAAACAGTATATACCAGGCAGCACACTTATTTTTTTAGGAAGAAATTACACAAAAGAGGTGATTGGCTTATCGCAACATGTAGACGAATTTATCAGCTACGATGCTATTTTAAAACTACCGGAATCAGAAAAGATAGCAGCCTTTAAAAAATTAAATGCCACCCATATTATTCATGTATTTCCTGTAAAGGAGATTGCCATTTTAGCAAAAAAAGCCGGCATCAAAAACCGCATTGGCACTACCAACAGGCTTTGGCATTGGTTTACCTGTAATATTAAAATAAGCCTGTCGCGTAAAAATTCAGACAAACACGAAGCCCAACTCAATACAAAGTTGTTGGAGCCTTTAGGTATTCATAAAGAATTTAGCCTGGATGAACTGGCTTCATTTTACGGCTTTACACACCTACCTGTTCTGGAAAAACAGTATGCTGACCTGATTCCATCATCCACTACCAATATTATTTTACATCCAAAATCAAAAGGCAGTGCACGCGAATGGGGACTTGATAATTTCTCGAAACTGATAAGGGAACTGGATAAAAGTACTCATACGGTTTTTATAAGTGGCACAGCACAAGAAGGCGAATTGCTAAAAGACCTGATAACACAACACCCGGAAGCAGTGGACCTTACCGGGAAATTATCGTTGCAACAATTTATTGCATTTATCAATGCCTGCGATGGTTTGGTGGCTGCCAGTACAGGCCCTTTACACATCGCTTCTGCCTTAGGAAAAAAAGCTATTGGCTTATTTGCTCCTATGAGGCCTATCCATCCGGGGCGATGGAAACCTATTGGCAAACAGGCGGGTTATTTAGTGCTTGATAAAAATTGTGATGATTGCAGGAAAACAAGAAACTGCCATTGCATCAGGGAAATACAAACGAACGATGTGATTAAATTAATTGATAGAAAAGTTTAGCTATTATGATATCGATAGCTATCGGTACGTTTCAGAATTTCAAATTTAGAAAATCAACTACAAGAGAGTTACTGAAACAGCATGGCGCGGAGCAGCAGCATGACAATAGATTTAAAAAGAACTTTACTCATTAAACAACAAACACAAACAGAATGAAGGACTTGAAAAATAAAGTTATCTGGATTACGGGTGCTTCCTCAGGCATTGGAGAGGCTCTTGTATATGAATGTGCGAAGCGTGGTGCCAAAATTATTTTATCTGCCCGCAGAATACAGGAATTAGAACGTGTAGCCAAACAAGCAAACCTCAGCATAGATCATTTTTTAATTCTTCCTTTTGATTTGTCTGATACCCGTAAAGCGGCTGATTATGCCTCTACCATCATTCAAACATTTGGCACTATCGATCTGTTGATCAATAATGGCGGGCAAAGCCAGCGCGCGGAAGCCATAGAGACCTCCGCAGAAACAGAACGCAATTTATTTGAGATTAATTATTTTTCGGCCGTTAATTTATCCAAAGCCGTATTGCCCTATATGCTGAAACACAAATCCGGTAAAATTGTAGTGATTAGCAGTATTGCCGGTAAATTTGGTTTCTATTTACGTTCCACCTACTCTGCCGCCAAACATGCACTGTATGGCTATTTCGAAAGCCTTCGCCTTGAAATAGAACACAAAGGACTGAGCGTATTAATTGTTTCTCCCGGAAAAGTAAAAACCAATGTTTCCTTAAATGCTGAATCCGGTAATGGAACCAGTCATAATAAAATGGACGAAAGCCATGAAAATGCAATGAGCGCCGAAGAATGTGCTTCTCAAATTATAGCCGGGATTTTTTCCAATAAAGAAGAATTGTTTATTGGCGGTAAAGAACTACTGGCCCTAAAAATAAAACGCTTCTTTCCTAAATTGTTTGGCAGAATTATCAGAAAACAGAGCCCTTATTGAATTTCTTTAACTGTGGGGTAATAACAGTGCCCTATCGCAATAAGCGATATTAAACCGTATCTCCAAACTCATACCCCTTCTCCTTAATAGCAGGAATAAGGCTTTCCAACAGTTCTGGCATAAAATCCAAACGGTCGTGCAATAAAATAATTGCTCCCGGTTTTAATCTGGAAACAATCCGTTGCTTTATTTTTTCAACGTCTTTAATACTGGTATCGTAACTCCTGATACTCCAGCCAATCGATTTTAAATTAAGTGTTTTAATCGCTTTTGCCACATTAGGGTTGGTGACTCCATATGGTGGGCGAAACAATTTCTCCGCGAGTTGATAGGACTCAATTAATTTTTGACAAGTCGAAAAATCTTCCGTTACTTTTTGTGTAGACCATATATCAATCCAGTTGTGATGCGAAAAACTATGGTTCCCAATCGTATGACCTTCTGCTACGATACGTTTTAAAACAGTTTCATTACCCACTATATTTTTTCCTATCACAAAAAAAATGGCTTTCACTCCGTGGGTTTGCAAAACTTCCAAAACCCGCTCTGTATTTGGGTTATGTGGGCCATCATCAAACGTAAGTATTACTTTTTTTTCGGTAGTGTTTAAAGTGTTAATAGAGTTCAGGTGAAAATTCAGTCCGATAAAATAAGCTCCGCAAAACTGAACTACTAAAAATAAATGAATCCAGATTATTAAATACCAATAGCTGATGTGTAGTGTAGAATGTAAATAAAAGAAGACAGGAATTCCTGCTAAAAACAAGAGGGTGATCGGGAGAAATTTGATGAAGCGATTTGATAGCATTAGCTTAATTTAAATGACATACCCCTTAGTTCTTCCACCAACCACCAGAGAAAACTGTTTTATATTAACACTGACTTACCAGTGTAAACGAATAATTAATTCCTAAATATTGGTTGATGATCAATACGTGTTTTATAGATGCCGGTTTTTTATTAGAAATTGCCAGAACATCCGGTAGAATTTGTTTCTCAATTAATTTGGTAGCCGTCCATAAGGCAAAAGCCGAAGAAGTATGGTATTCGCCTGAAAGATGCTTGAAGTGCGCTGCAATCGATTCTTTTTTAATTTCAGGCAATAACTCCACTAAATATTTATCAAACTCTACATCAGATGTAAAGCCCATTAAACAGATATCTATATCAGCCAGAGTTAATTCGTGTAGTTTTAAAAAGGCGGTCAGCTTTTGTGAAATAACATCTGATGATTTAGGTTTATATAAAGTTTGAATTCCG
Organism: Bacteroidia bacterium; assembly: GCA_963422675.2. GTDB lineage: Bacteria > Bacteroidota > Bacteroidia > B-17B0 > Aurantibacillaceae > UBA4416. The sequence goes on along the minus strand of CAXVYS010000009.1, from coordinate 122,453 downwards.
TCTATACTTGCTAAGCTTTTTTCTGTTTTATGTTTATTCAACACAAAAAAAGCAGCGCCTTCACTCATTTGAATTCCTTTGGTTTTTGATTTCCAGAAAGGAACACTATGATCATATGCTTTAAATTTATTAGCTCTCCTATTCAGGATTACATAGTTTGGTGTATGCTCTTCTATACCCCCTACCAATACCGTTTCTTTTCCTTCTGTAAACAGCATTAACGAATCCTGTATGGTACTTTCAAAAGAAAACCCTCTGTGTACATAAGTAAAATTATAATCATGGCATTTCATGATCAGTGCTATTTGTGAGCCAACCGTATTATGTGTGGATTGGATAAAAGAGGTAGGCGTTAAAAATTGCTCCTCATTATTTAACATAGCCAGTAAAAAGCGCTCACTGTCTTCAAAGCAGCCTAAACCAGTACCCGTAATAATAGCATCCACATTTTTTACACCTGCCTGGTTAATGGCCAGGTTAGCAGTAGCCACACCCATTTTAATGGCACGTCCCATGCGGCGCAATAAATTAGGAGCAATATATTCTTTATAGGACGGTTCAATGGCATTGTAATAATCCCCGGCAGGCTCTGCAATAGGATCAAAAAACCATTGCTCGTTGATGGTATCCTGTGAAGAGATACAGCCTGTACCGTTTATGTATGCTTTTACCAAAGGATTAAACTTTCTTAAAGATGAGTGATGAACAGTTTCCTCCAAAGCCAAAGGAATTGGAAAGCACTGTGTTAACAGGTGTTTTAACTAAGGTCGTTTCAGGAATCATTCCTAACGCTTCAATAGGTGTGGTAAAATTGAGGTTCGGGAAAATCATTCCATTTTGTATGGATAGCACCGAAATAACGGCTTCGATACTGGCAGATGCTGCCAACGTATGACCCGTAAATGCTTTGGTGGAACTGAATTTTGGAAGTGCGTCACCAAAAACTTCTTTAGTAGCCGTGCCTTCCGATAAATCATTGTTAGGCGTTCCGGTACCGTGCATATTAATATAATCAATATCCGAAGGTTTAAGCCCACTCATTTCCAATGCTTTCTGTATGGCTAACTTTGCCCCGTAACCTTCCGGAGAAGAAGCGGTTTGATGATAAGCATCATTTGTATTGGCATATCCAACAATTTCAGCCAAGGCTTTTCCGTTTCGTTTTTTTAAAGCGTCTTCTCCTTCAATTACCAGGAATGCGGCGCCTTCTCCAAGGTTCAGGCCTCTCCTGTTTTCATCAAAGGGTTTACACCATTCTTTATCAAGAATCATTAACGTATTAAATCCGTTGAAGGTAAATTTCGATAAGGCATCCACACCACCAACCACTGCCCTGTCGAGCAAACCATTTTTAATCATCCGGCAGCCCAGCATAATGGCATTGGCAGCTGATGAGCAAGCTGTGGAGATTGTAGTAACGTAATCTACATTTCCTATAAAGTCGGCAATTCGCTCGGTGCTATCCCCACAATCATGCGTATCCAATACACTGAGGTGCTCGTCTTTTTCAAATAATTCTTTGTAATACAATTCTGTTTTACCCATCCCTGCAACGGTTGTAGAGGAAATAACTCCTGTACGCATTCCGTCGGAAGTATCAATGCCTGAATGCTTTACCGCTTCTTTAGCGGCCAGCATAGCAATGTAGGAGTTACGGTTCAGTTCAGGATTATGATCGTTTACCAGATCCGCTAATTCGTTATTGGATAATTTAATTTCTCCGGCAAGGAAATCATCTTTATAACGGGTAGTTAAGTGGTTAATTTTACCAATTCCTGTTTTAGAAGTGGATAAAGACACTAAGGATTCAGGCACATTGTTTCCAATAGCCGAAATCATTCCTAACCCGGTAATATAAATACGTTGCGACAAAATTGAAATTATGCTTTTCCTTGAGATTTAATATACTCAGCCATTGTTCTTAACGACTGAAAAATAGTTTTTCCGTCTTTAGGATCTTCTATTTTAATACCATAATGCTTTTCCAATAAAACAATCAGTTCTAATGCATCAATGGAATCCAAACCTAATCCTTCCCCAAATAATGGTGAATCCGGATTAATTTCTTCAGGCTTTAATTCAACTAAATTTAATTGTTCAATGATCTGTCCCTTTAATTTTTCGATTAATGCATCCATATGGTTTGATTATATAATTCTGTAATAGTTATTTGATTAAGAGGTTTAAAATTACTGTTTTTATTTATATTTTCAGTCTTTTCCACCAAAAAAATAAAGGCCTCAAAAGCGGTATAGTCAACCTCAACCCAGCCACATATGGCTGCCTGTGTTTGTTCGTTAAACAGCGTCTCCGTATAATTCACCAATAACTCCGCATCTAATTTTTCGGAAACAAAAAAAGCGTTTTCACCTGTGATCTTATGTTTAATCGCTATTTCGCCAATAATAATATTTGGCAAGGTATATACAAACACAGCCGGTGAAGGAAAATAATTAGATTTATCTGTTATCGAATGTTGATGTTGCCTGTCTGTTTCCAGGCTGGAAGCTGAATTGGATAATACAATCGCCGTTTCATCCGGAGAATGGGTTGTTAAAAAATCAGTGCTTTTCAAGGCATATTCCGCGCATAACATTCCCAGTTTACACTGCGCATCCATTTTATGAAACTTAGGATAATTCAGCCCAACAGCTTTATAAGCTTCCATTAAAAACTCAGGGAAACCACTGGATTTATCTGAGTTAAATACAATATTTCCGTTAACAGAAACCTGATTGTTTTTAATGTGCGCGTATGATGTGATACTATTCATTGTTCTTTTTAAAACTACGTAGACATATAAATTTCTAACATCTTAAGTTGTAGCCTAAGGGAACATAGATGAGGAAGCGACGCTTCTTGCAACTATACTTCTTATACCAAACTCTGTTCTATGTTTCTATGTAGTTAAATTTTAGTAATTATATTTTAGTAAATAAAGCTGCAGCATTGCACCCTCCAAAACCAGATGCCGTTTTTATAAAGGATGAAAATAGTTTAGGTTCGTGCGACGCAATCATTGTAATGTTACCACTTACGCCTTTCGTATCATAGCCTTCCGACTTTATTAATTTTTGATGCTTTAAAGATTCCAAAGATAAAATGGTTTCTAAAACGCCCGCGGCACCGAGTGTATGCCCGTAATATCCTTTTAAACTGTTTACGGGAACAGTAGTTAAACCCGCTCTTTCAAAGGCGATGGATTCCATTTCATCATTAAACGGCGTAGCTGTTCCATGTGCAGAAATAAATCCGATATCGGTGGTGTTATCTTTCAGAGTGCGCTGCAAGCTTTGGTACAAGCCATCTCCCGTACGCGATGGCCCGGAAATATGATTGGCATCATTGGCAGAAGCACCACTCCTGATTTGAGTATTATAAGGTTGTGCTAATTCTTTTTTATTGGTAATTAAAATAGTGGCTACTGCTTCTCCTAAATTAATCCCTACCCTGTTAGCATCAAATGGCTTGCTGGGCTCATTACTCAGGGCATTAAACGATTTAAAGCCGCTGATGGTAAACTCCGATAAAATATCTCCGCCACAAACCAGTATATTATCATAAGTGCCTTGCTCAATAAAACGCTTGGCCACAATAATGGCTAAAATGCCCGATATGCAGGCATTTGACAATACAACCGGTGTATGTGCCATTTTAAAATAAGCCTGAAGGTGTTTTGCAAAAGCAGGAAGATAGGCTCTTTGTGCATCTATAGTTTTATAAGCTCCTTCCAGGATATCAATATTTCCTTTGGTGGTAGAATAAATCAATAAGGTTCTTTGATCGGTTGGATCAATGCCACTTTGGTCAATCACCTGTTTAATGGACAGGATACTTAACTGTTCCAGCTTTGTATGTTCAGCGGCATTTCCAATCTTTTCAAAGTGCTGTTGTATAACGTCTTCTTCTATTTTAGCCACACAAAACGAATGGGCAGAAAAGGGTAATCGTATTTTTTTTACGCCTGTTTTTGAATCGCATACAGCTAAGTAATTTTCCTGTGTAGAAAAACCAAGCGGGCTGATAATGTTGGAATAGGATGCAAAGATCATTGAAATATCAAATGTAAAAAAATAAACCACATCAGGGCTTATCCGGTTTTAAAAATCTAACAGGGCTATAAACATCAAAACCTCCTCAGTTTCCTGAGAAGGTTTTATAATATATAAAAGTTTAAAATTAAGCTTTAACCGCTTTTTCCATTACAACTTTTCCTTTGTAATACAATTTTCCTTCAAACCAGTGTGCACGGTGAAATAAGTGAGCTTCGCCGGTAGTAGTATCTTTAGCGATAGTCATTGTTGGCGCTTTGTATGTTGAACGACGAGAATCTCTACGTGATCTGGATAGTTTTCGTTTTGGATTAGGCATGGTATTTTGATTTTAATTATTGTTAAACTTTATATTCTTTAATTTATCCCATTCAGGATTTTCTGTTGGTTCGTCTTCTATTTTTAGTTCATTAAATTTAGATAATGTTTCTTCATCACATGGAAGTTCATCATATTCTAAATTTTCATCTTCGCAGGGCACTTTTCTGTAAGGAATTGCCAGCTCAATGTATTCATATAAATATTGTGAAATGTCTGCTTCTTCCAATCCCTCTCTCAGCACTAATATATCATCACTGCTTTCTTCGGGACTGCCATGCTTAATCACTAATTTTTCCTGTCCACTCACGGGACAATCATATTCAATTAAACATCGGTCGCAGCTAAGGCCTACCGTGCCTTCGAAGTTAAACAAAATATGCATTAAATTATTTTGTTTAACCAGGTTGGCTCTAACTTCTATGTTAGCCTTGGTTATTTCACTATCATTAAATTGTTCAAAGAACTTTTCTGTAACATCAAATTCAAATTGGTGTTCCCCCATTGATAATCCGCCAAACTGTATTTTGTACTGACTTTTACCCATAGCTTCTTCCCAAAAGGAGGGCAAAGATACACTTTTTTTTAATTTATCAACAAAATTATTAAAAAAGTAGCGTGAATATCTTTCAAAATTAACATTTTCCGATTCGGGGAAGCTTATTATTCATTGGTTTTAATTAAACACTTAGGAATAAACCATTTACCACTGTAGTTTTTAAGCTCTATGGGCTCATTATTACAGGTGACGTATTGCTGTTTCAGGTTTCGCTTTAAGTAAAGGGCTTTCCCTTCTTTTATAGCCGTTATGGTAATGGCCTTCAATTGCTCGTTGGTACTTTTTTTATGGTCGGCTCCAAGCACAAAGCCTAACTCATTATTTTTAAGGTCCATCTCACAGGCCAGGCTATCGGGGCCTTCACCTTCTTCTACCTGTTGTTCCCTGAACTGCTTTTTATTTCCCTTTTCGTGAGCTCTTCCGAGCTTCCTCAGTTTTTTCACTTTAATACTTCTTGCCAAAAAAGCCATGGTATAGGTGTGCCTGAAGGCATCGAGCTTACCGCCACTATTTAACGTATCTAATACATTAGCTTGTTGAACCTCTTTATAAATGGCCATTGCTTTGGGTAAAAGATGTTTTATTTTAAGAGCAGTAAACGGATGAAAAAACGCCCACCTGTATTCGTAGGAGCTAATGTGGTGTTGGGCGAAAACCTTGCAGGGTGCATAAAGAGCTATTACAATGATTACCAGTACATATCTTAATTTTAATATCATTTTACGGGAAACAAGCACTTTTTTCCATGCTAATTTAATCAATCCATTTTATATCTTTGTTAATATGGACTTTAAAAATGACATCACAAAGAAATTTTTCGCCAAGCAGGATATTGGTGGTGTAGAGAGTATTAACGACTTAAGAGACAAGGAGTTTAGTGGAAAACCCTTAACGGCCGAAGAACGGTTTGCTTTAGCCAATTTTGATACATATCGCCTAAACATTTTAAATTCCCAGGCGAATGAAGAGGTATTTCATCAACATTACCGCCAATTACAGGTTATTTCCAATTTAGGCGACTGGAGAGAGTTCTTAAAAGACGAATATTCTAAATAAAAACATACAAACAATTTCTCAAAAAGTGCTTCCTATGTCGAAGCGCTTTTTTACTTTTGGGAAATAATTAAATAACAGCAACTTAACATTATATTTTTAAATTTCTATCGCACATGAACGCAACAACATTAGGCCAGTTTATTATTGAAAAACAAAACGATTTCCCATTTGCAAAAGGTGAATTATCAAGGTTATTAAGAGACATTGGTATTGCTGCTAAAATTGTAAACCGCGAAGTTTCGAAGGCAGGTTTAGTAGAAATACTAGGCGAAACCGGCGATACCAACATACAGGGCGAACGTGTTAAAAAACTGGATGTATTTGCTAACGACCAGTTTATCGCAGCTTTAAAAGCGGGTGGCGAGTGTTGTGCTATTGCCAGTGAAGAAAATGAAGACATTATTCCTATTGACTCTGAAATTTCGAAAAATGCACGCTATGTAGTTGCAATGGACCCGTTGGATGGTTCCTCAAACATTGATGTAAACGTTTCTATCGGTACTATTTTCTCTATTTACCGCCGTACCAGCTTAAACGGCCCGGGTACACTGGAAGATTTTATGCAAAGAGGTACCGAACAAATTGCTGCCGGGTATATCATTTACGGTTCATCCGCTATGTTGGTATATACTACCGGAAACGGAGTGAATGGTTTTACACTGGATCCTAGCATTGGTGAATTTTGCTTATCTCACCCTAACATGGAAATGCCTAAAGACGGAAAAACCTACTCGATTAATGAAGGTAACTACTTACATTTTCCTGATGGGGTAAAAAAATACATTAAATATTGCCAGGAAGAAGACAAAGCAACTAACCGCCCTTATAGCAGCCGTTATATTGGCTCAGGTGTTGCCGACATACACCGTAACTTAATTACAGGTGGCATTTACATTTATCCTACCACTACCAAATCTCCAACAGGGAAATTGCGTTTATTATACGAATGTAACCCTCTTGCTTTTATTATTGAACAGGCAGGTGGTGTAGCTACCGATGGGCAAAAACGAATTATGGAATTGGATATTACAGAACTTCATCAACGTACCCCTTTGTTTTTAGGATCAACCGGTATGGTAAACAAAGCCATGGAGTTTATGTTAAAATATAAAGAAGTAGGCGCTTAATAAAACCTCTTTAGTGATTTAAGAAAGCTCTGTTTACAGGGCTTTCTTTAGTTTATGGCAATGCGTAAACAACTGTTCATGAAGGGTGTTTGTTAATAAGGATTTACAGGCTTAATATTTTTTTATTTTGCCTGTAATGTTTTGTATATTAGAACTCCATGTCAGAAACTGCGATTCCGGAAAATCTTGTAAAGAAAGAATTTTACAACAACACAGAAAAATTTCATGTGATTGCTTGTTGGATTGGTATTGGATTAAACCTCGTTTGGTTTCTTGGCGACTTCTTAAGCATTAAAGAATACTGGATTTCCTTTTTTATTTTCAGGTTATGTGTATCGGGCGGAAGCCTGCTTATTTTATTACTCCGAAACACGCTTAACATAAGCATTTACAGCTGTATGTTTATCCTGGTATTAGGTATTTCCGTGCAAAACGCCTACATGTGGAGTGTGATGGATATTCCTCATTTACAAAAGCATGCCTTTGCCTATATGGTATTATTTATTGGTGCGGGAATGCTGGTATTATGGGAAATGAAATTATCCTGGATACTCTTAATGGCTACAATAGCCAGTAACGTTATTTTTTATAGCCTTAACAGCCCTTTAACGGTAGATGAGTTTATTACCAATGGCGGTTTGCTCACCTTTACCGTTGCGTTCTTCTGCGTATTTTTAATAAGAACCCGTTACCGCTTAACCTATAACGAGATCAGGAGTCGCTTGGAATTAGCCCGTTCCAAAGAGATCATTGAGCAGAAACATGAGGAAGTAGTTCATCAAAAAAAGGAAATTACCGACAGCATCAACTATGCCAGGAGTATTCAACAATCACTTATCCCAAGCGAAGAACAATTCGGGAAATCGTTTAAAGACAGTTTTGTTCTATTTAAGCCTAAGGATATTGTAAGCGGCGATTTTTACTGGATTCATGAAAAGAATAACCTGGTGTTTTATGCTACAGGCGATTGTACGGGGCATGGGGTTCCCGGTGGTTTTATGACGATGCTGGGCTTATCGTTCCTGGATGAGATCATTGAAGTTAAAAAAGTGCAAGACCCTGCTATGATCCTGAACCTGATGCGCGATAAAATCATTGGTACCCTGAAACAAAATGGAAATTTTGGAGAGAGTAAAGATGGAATGGATATTACCATTTGCTGTATCGATAAACTGAAAAAAGAAATGTCGTACGCTTCTGCCAATAACCCTTTGTATATTATTAAAAACAGTGCTAATCCCTCCCTTAAATCACTCACCGTGTATAAAGCGGATAAACAGCCCTGTGGCTTTTACCACGACTACAAGCCCTTTACAAGCGTTACACTGGCTTTAGAGGAGGGTGATTGCATTTATACTTTCTCTGATGGTTTTCCCGATCAGTTTGGAGGGCCCGACGGGAAAAAATTCATGCATAAGCAATTTAAGGATGTCCTGTTGCAACATGCCTACCTCAAATTCAACGAGCAGAAAAACGTATTGAATGATACCATTAACCAATGGCAAGGAACACTGGAACAAGTGGATGATATTTTAGTAATTGGTGTAAAGATATGATGCCTGCAATGCTTTAAATACAGGCATTGCAAACAGATGATTTCTTCTCTGTGAAATTAAAGAACATAAAAAAACCACCTGCTAACTGGCAGATGGTTTTTGTTTTAAGAACAGTTTACAATTACATTGAAGCGTAAGAGGTTGTTTTAACTACTGCACCATTTTCATCCCACTGAAACCACTCTCCTGTTTTTTCTCCGTTTTTATATTCCATTTTAAATAATTTATGCCCTTTATCGTCGTAAACGAACCAGGTTCCGTCCTTTTTATCATTTTTGTATGAAGCCTCAGCCGTCAATATGCCTGCTTTATTATAACGTGTCCACAAACCAAACTTCAAATTATTTTCGTATTGCCCTGCTTCCATTTTCTGACCGTTTTCGTAATACTTAATTACTTCTCCGTTCAATTTACCATCTTTAATATTCAAAATTTCTTTCACTGATCCGTTTTCATAATATAACTCATACTTACCCGTATAAGCCATATCATTTTGAGAATAAATCCCATTATTAAAAGCGATGTTTTGAGCGTATGTAAATGCTCCTGAAAGGAGGCATAAAATAAGGGTTAATGTTTTCATAATGCAGCTTTTTAAATTGTTATGGAAACCTGCCATAGATTTCTAATACAATTATACCTAAAAAGCACAAATTTGTTACAACGGTAACAAAAACATAACTTTAACTTTACATTGAAAATTACTTACTCAGCATCCAGATTAATCTCCAGGTTACCGGCAGATACGCTGAGGGCTTTTGAATCAATGGTTTTAGAAGAATATCCCACCTGTGAAAATTCAATTTTAAAATCCTGTTGGGTGTTTACCTGTAAGTAGATAAAAAAACGTCCGCTTAAATCGGAGTAAACTACTTTTTGACAATTCTCACATTCTATTTTTACACCGGCCAATAGCTCGTTGCTTTTAGCATCCTGTATCTTACCACTAATCATCACTGTTTTCACTGATGGCTTAGGAAGCTCACCCGCTTTAACAGATACAGATAAGATCATAAAGAAAACGATCGTAAAATAGGTAATGAAACATTTCATGTCACAAATTAACTCAACTTCTTTAAAGTTAACTTCACTGAAATGTTACGGGAATGTTAAGAATAACGATTTATGCTTTTCGCCTGTCGTATCAAGGGAATAAAACAATCATAGACCGTGCTTCCAGGGGGTCTCAGGCTTATTTATGACCCAAAGCAAGCTTCATTTTTTTGGGCATCCCTGAGTAATTGAGCTTTAGTCCTTTTACATCTTGGGCTGTTTGGCCGGAGCTTACCGGAATGTAATTTTTTCCTCTCCGTTTTAAATTGCTCCAGGGAATTACCAGGTTAATGTTTGAAAGAGATTTAAAATTATAGGTTCCACTTACATATAAATTCAGAATGTTAGAGGCAATTTCCAACTCTTCAATATCCATTTCGTAACCATTGATCCGAAACGTTTCATTCATTTCAGAAAATGTAACATCATTAAAATTTCTGTTGCGAAAAATAAACGTCGATATATTTTGTAATGGTTCGTAATCTATTAAATGTCCTTCTTTTAATTTCAGTTTAACAATTCCTTTCATAGAGGTAGGAATAATCTGCATTTTATGATCGAGCTTCGTATCCAGTTTTGCATTCACAGAAATAGTTCCTTTAAGTTGCCTGCTCTGAATGGCCTGTTGACCGAAGTTTTCGAACTGGTCGAATAATTTGTTCACATTTATGTTGTCTAAATTGATATCCGCTTTAATCGTTTCTAATTTATCAATGGTTGCTTTCGCCGTTAATTTACCATCGCAGGTATTTACCGAAAGGGACTTTACGTTTAATAAACTGTTTTTATAAAAGAGATCAATGACTGCATTCTCTGCAATAACTTTTCGGATGAGCATTTTTTTAGCCTTAAGAGAGACCTTAAATTCGAAGTTACTTTCTTTATTTAATTGTTTAACAGTTTTCTTAGAAGCCTGAGGGGAAAGCATATGCGAGCTAGCGATCGATTTTTTTAAAAAGGGATCAAGTACAAATTGATCGGTAGATGCACTTAAATTAATATTAAGATTATTGGTTAATCCCAAAACATACTGCGCAAAATTATCTATTTTTCCTGCAAGGGCCACCTCTCCCCCATCTGTTTTTAAACGCAATTGGTTAAACTTAAGTTCGGTATTGGTTAAGTGTGTTTTGCCATTTACCTTATATACATACGGTTTATGATGTTCTTTGTAACTAAATTCTTTAAACGCCAATACTGCATCCAGTTTCATATCCGAATTCAGAAACTGTTGTTTATTCATTTTTTTTGCAAAACCTGTATAAGAAACAGTTGCCTTACAGGTTCCTTTCAAATCAAATTCCTCAGAGGCGGTTAATTTCGCTTTTTCGGCATCTATCAAAAACGAGGCAGCAATAGTTACGTAAGGATCGGTAAAGCTGTGTACCTTTACCGATGCGGCAAATGGCACATCATATATATTGCCTTTAACGGGCGAAAAGATGATACGGGCGTTTTCTTCATTGCCTTTTGTAAATGACGAATCAAGGCTTAAGATTATTCCCTTAAAACGTACCCCGGTGCAGGGAATGTTACCATTACCAATTGTGACATCGTTATCCTTACATTTTATTTTTACAAGCACAATGGGGTCCTGTTTTATTCCTAAAGCAGCAACTACTAAAACGTTAGCGTCAAAAGGTTTATGTATGTTGAAGTTGGAAAGGGTACGTTTAATTTTAGTATTCAGTAACTTAACCCCTTTTTGATAGGATAGATTTTTAGCATCAATGCAGAGTGTCAGTTTTTTTTCTTCACCAAACTGAATAAAGGCATTGGTAGCATAGCGTATTTGCTCAATTTCAATAGAAGAAGTCGTATGAATAAAAACAGATTTATGGTCTTTAAACCAAATTCCTTTAAGATCAAGCTCTGCTTCTGCATTTTTGAGGAAAGGCCCTTTAGTAGGTTTAAAGAGCAATCCGGCCACTTTCAGAGTTCCTTTTAGCTCCAGATGGAAGCCTTCGGGATGTTTCTTTAAATAAAGTGCATTGTTTACAAAAGCGAGATCAATCGTTTGGCCGTTTCCTGCATTTGAAAAATTAAAGTGCGTATTGGAAAATGTAATTTTATGGATATCGAATGCCAAACCCGATAGTTTTGAAGCCGGTTTGTTGGTTTGTTTAGTAAATTGAAAGTTGTTGCTCCCATCACCATTCTGCACCATCAATATGTTAGCAGCTTTGATCGATACTCCATTAATTTCAAATTCTTTTTGAAGTAATTTTTGAAGGTTAATGGATAATGCAATAGATTCCGCTTGTAACAAGGGTTTATTGGCAGGATGCAAATCGCTGTTGAGGGAAACGTCATTTAACTGGATAGAGGCCTGGGGGAAATTTTCAAACAAGGACACATCAATGCTCTTCACGTTTAAGGTTAGGGCGTAATTGATCTTTAAATTATCAATAAGTACACCTGCTAATTCTTTTTTATAAAACGTGATGAGTGTAAATACCAGAACCAGTAAAAGGAGAACAAATCCGAAAAAGATTCCTATAATTCGTTTAATCCATTTCATTACATGGCGTAAAGAACACTAGTGAATTCCACTGCTTAAGCTTTCGCGTTTCATTGGATTAACCGATAATACAGGAATATTACTGATATCAACGATTTTTTGAGCAAGCGACCCTCCAAACATATCACCAATCGTCAAATCTTTTTTATTCATCTGTACAATTAAATCGCAATCATTTTTATTGGCATATTCTACTATGGCCTCAGCAACATTGTTGCTTGGGATTGACTTATTGGTACAGTTGACACCTTTATCCTTAATAAATTTTTTGATCTGCTGTAAATAAGGCAGTAATTCATTTTCATACTTATGATCATTAGGGCTAAACACCGATACGATACGAATGTCCGCTTTATAATAACTGGCCAACTGCACTACAATGGGCACTTTTTCGCGGCTCTCAGGGGTTAAATCAAAAGGTAATACAATATTTCTGCAGGTGTCCCTGTTTTCGAGAGACCTGATAGTAATAACCGGGCAAGGGGCATTTTTTATAAATTTACTGGCATTGTTTGAGCCCATAAAGCTCCGGAAACGCACATGAGTATCCAAACCAATAATGATGAGGGCACTTTGAAGCTCTTCCGCTTTTTTATCGGTAAGCTCATACACATCTCCTTTTATATTCAGGGTTTCTACCACCATTCCGCTTCCTGTGCGGGTTTCAGCAGCAAGTTTCTCAAGATCCTCTTTATGCTCGGTATCACTTTTAGTAGAAACATGCATTAATACAATTTTAGAATTGGTGAATTTTGCTAAATTGTATGATTGTTTGACAGCTACCAGTGATTGTTTAGAAAAGTCCACAGGTATTAGGATCGAATGGTTTTCTTTAATAAGCATAAGGATTGGTTTTTACCAAAAATAGTCAAAAATCGATAAAGAAGAGAGAAACGACGATTAAAAAATTAACAAAAAAAACTAAAAACAGGAACTCTAACCTAAAAATTTAGTTTACTATCAGTGAATCGCCATAAATCCGGTAGTAGGTATTGTTTTGCCAATACACTTTTTTAAGGAGGGAATCATTGAACGGTTTTTCAATGGTATTAAAGGTTTGCGGCTGATATTCCTTTAGTGTTTGCTTATCAAAATAAAACACATTTCCGTTAATGACGTTAAACTCCGTCAAATTTTTGATGGGCATCGTCTTGTAAAACGTTCCATAAATATCAAACACCAAAATTCCTTCATTAGGGCAATTCAGGTACAAATAATTGCCATGCTCGCGCATAAAGTTCGGTTTTATGTCTATATCTAAAATTCGTTTGAGGTTTCCTGTCTTAACCAGCGTTTTTAATTCAGCATCAAACCTCAACAGTTCATTATTTTGTTTATCATAAAGCCAGAAACTATTGTTTAAAGAGGTGCAAACCAACGATGCCTGTTCGTAGCCAATGGTTTCCAGGGAGATAACGGTACTTGACGGGGAGAGCTGATTATCCAAAAACAAAACCTGCTGAAATTCTTTGTAGTATACCAGTATTTTTAAAGGGTTGGAAACATCGATCTCATCTATTTTACCAAGGCGTTTGTTGCTGAATGTTTTTTGAAATATTCCCGCAGCGTTATACTTTTTAATTTCATCAATATGAATCACATACATGTTTCCAAAACCATCCACAACGGCCTTACTATCTTTATCGGTAAATTTTACATGAATGGGGTTAGTTGTTTGAAATGCAAAGGAGCAGCACACCACAAAACACATCAGTATGGAAATTTTAGTCAGCATAAATCAATTAAACCCGAAAGCGTTGAGCTAAGGTACATAAAAAGTACAGACCATCATACACAAAAAAGCCCCGCAGGTATTGCAGGGCTTAATGAAACAAAGCGTATTCCTATACTAAAGAAATATCGAACTGAACCAGGTCAATAAACTCCTGAACACGTTCCTGAACATCTTTATCAGATAAATTCATTAAACGTTCTGTTCCAAATTTTTCAACAGTGAAACTTGCCATGGCAGAGCCAAAAATAATAGCGCGTTTCATGTTTTCGAAACTGATATCCTGCGTTTTTGCCAAATACCCGATGAAACCACCTGCAAAGCTGTCTCCGGCTCCTGTAGGATCAAATACATCTTCTAAAGGTAAAGCCGGTGCAAAAAACACTTCTTCTTTATTAAATAATAAAGCGCCATGTTCTCCTTTTTTAATTACCAATACTTTTGGCCCCATAGCCAATATTTTTTGTGCTGCTTTTACTAAAGAATATTCTCCTGATAATTGACGTGCTTCCGAATCGTTGATCGTTAATACATCTATCTGGCCTAATGTTTTCATGAGTTCATCCATGGCAATATCCATCCAGAAATTCATGGTATCCAATACAATCAGTTTCGGGCGTTTGGTTAACTGATCCAATACTTTTTGTTGTACCAAAGGCATTAAATTTCCAAGCATCAGGAAATCCACTTCTTTGCAATTTTCGGGCACTACAGGATCAAACGTTTCTAATACGTTTAATTGTGTATCCAATGTGTCTCTCGAATTCATATCGTTATGGTAACGCCCGCTCCAGAAAAAGGATTTTTCTCCTTTTTTGATCTGAAGACCGGTAAGGTCAACCCCTTTAGATTTAAGAATATCAAGGAAATCCGTTGGAAAATCGTCTCCTACTACCGATACCAGGTTGATGTTTTTATCGAAATAAGATGCTGCCAAAGCAATGTAACTTGCTGCTCCACCAACAATTTTATCGGTTTTTCCGAAAGGAGTTTCAATAGCATCAAAAGCCACTGTACCTACAACTAAAAGACTCATATTTAAAGAATTAAAAAAATTTTGACAAATATATTGTTTATTTATAAAATAGATATTAAATTTGCACTCCTTAAAGGAAAAAGATTCCCTTTTAGCTCAGCTGGTTAGAGCACATGACTGTTAATCATGGGGTCCCTGGTTCGAGCCCAGGAAAGGGAGCAAAAGCCACCGATGTCGGGTGGCTTTTTTGTTTTTCAGGAATTTCAAAAACCTCAGTGGTTATTATTTTGGATTAAAGCTTACATTTGCAGGAATTATTGGCATCATAGTTCAATGGATAGAATAGAAGTTTCCTAAACTTTAGATCTAGGTTCGATTCCTAGTGGAGCCACAAGCAAAAAGCACATCTTAAGGATGTGCTTTTTGCTTTATACCCGTTCAAACATTTTCATCTCATATGTTTACTCATTGTCCGTAATAGGCTGATATTATTTTCTCTCTCATTTTATTCAGGTATTCAATAGTCTTGGTATTCGATAGAATAAACAATGTCATATCCTTATCCACTAAATGCACCCAGTTAGCGCTGTGTCCATATCCTTCTCCCTGCCGTTCTGCAAATAACGTATTTATAGAACCAATTTTTTTTTGATAAACCCAAAAACCAAATGCTACATCACCCAACTCTTTGTAAGAGCTAAGCATGGTGTCTAAGGTTGGCTTTTTAATTAATGTGTGGTTAAATAATGCCTGGTCAAAAATCAATAAGTCTTTTGGAGTGGAATACATGGCTCCTGCAGAATACAAATTATCAATATAGACATTGGTAGGCATGTGGAGTGAAAATGCATTGGAATCAGCCCCCACATAGCCTTCGTCAAGGTTTTTGACGATAGCATCATGATGCAGGAAACCAGTATTGTGCATTTGCAAAGGCTGCAGGATCTGCTCGTTCAAAACCTGCTCATAAGGTTTGTTGTATATTTTTTCGATGATCTTCCCTAATAAGATAAAGTCGCCGTTGTTATAATCGAATTTTGTGCCGGGTGTATGAATCAGTTTTTCAGATAAAAACTTAACTATAAAACTATCTAACTCCCAGATCGTCTTATCATAAGCCTCGTGGATCAGTTCCGGCGAACTGATATCTTTGTTTTCTCTACCACTGCTGTAAGTAAGCAAATTTCGTATAGTAACTTTTTTTGCAGCTTCGCCCTTATACTCCGGATAATAGGTAAATATAGTTGAATCCAATTTTATTTTTCCTTTTTCATACAACTGCATGATCAACACAGCGGTGAATGTTTTTGTCAGAGAAAAAATATGAAATCTTATTTCGTCGGAAAACTTAATATCATAATGTCTGTTGGCGAATCCTGTGTAAGTCAGCGATTCAATTTCTCCGTTTTTCGCAATCAGCACAGCACCATTGAAATTGTCATTTTTTACACAGGAATCAATAACCTTTTCGACTTTTTTTAGTTGCGAAAAAGCTATATTCATCGTTAGCATCAATAAAATTGTTAACGTACTTTTTACTATGGTCATAATTCAAAAATTTATCAAAACTATTTGTAAGTCCCGTTTATTATAGTGCGATGTCCAATTAGCATAAACGGGACGGGATTAGCCACAATTTTACACCTAGATAAAATGTTATAAATGGTTTTTCAATATATAAAAAACAAATACTACAACAAAAATAAGTAAAATAGCTTTCGTTTGGAACATTGATAACAACCAACCGTCGTCCCATATTGAAATAGTTAATACAGCTACTTAATGGCTTCTATGAAGCAGTTCAGCATTTGCCCTGCGGGCACACAACCAAAGCCTTAACTGAGGTATTGAGAATTTTTTATTGTATGAAGGATAAGATAAAGTTATCTAACCTGATTTGGCGATACACCAAATTTTCGTTTAAAGGAATTACTAAAATGCTGCAAAGAGGAATAGCCCAATTCAAATGCAATTTGACTAATGGTTTTTCTATTTTCTAATAAATCACTTTTGCCTATTTCGAGTCGAACATCCGATAGATATTCATAAACAGTTTGATTAAACAATTCTTTAAATCCTTTTTTTAATTTAAACTCATTAATTCCAGATATACGTGCCAGTTGCTTTAAAGATGGCGGACTTTCGATATTTTTTAAGAGATATTCTTTCGCATACAAAATCCGTTCTTTATCATAATCGGTTTTAATATAGGTCTTCTTTGTATCGATACCGGCTTTAAATGATTCTACTTGTAGTACTATCATCTCCACTACTTTCGAAAACAGGAATATTCTTTTTAAACTATTCTCATATTTACAATTGAGTACAGAGCTAATACAGGTTTGCAGTAAAAAATCGATATCCAAATTTTGAGTAAAAAATGTAGCCGAATCCTCTAAAGCAATTCTTTCATTGAACTCTTTCAAAATAGTATTTTCTATACCACAAATCTCAAAGAATGATTTTTTAGATAGTTTTATTACAAATAATTTCAAAGTCGATTCTTCCAGCAGTAGTTGCCCCTTTGCGTCTTTGCAATAAAAAGTATTATGTTGATTGTTTGAAAAGTCAAAATTACAGGATTGATTTTTATTCTTTATCTGACTTTTACCGAGGAGATTAAAATACATGGTGATTTCACCTTCCTCAGATCCGATAGCTATCGGATCCCAATCCAGCGCGGCTTTTTTACTGATTAGTCCATCAAAGTAAATCATCTTGATCCGATAGCTATCGGATCCATTAAACAACCATTCTGTTACTTCAATATCACCAATGGTGTATTTTGAATTAAAAATTTCCGGTTCCGGTTTATTGCTTTTAAATGGCTTCATTCTAAAGAATATTTTTACAAAGAACCATCTTATTTTTAGAATTTAATACCCCTAATTTTATCTATTCCCTTAAATGTAACTTTTATTACCTTATCTATAAGCCGAATGCTAATATCCAAATTACCTTTGTAGAGTAAATAATGAACTAGTAAAAATGATGGTAGAGGTTTTTGTAACAAATGTAGCAAAAAAGAAAGATTCCGTTTTTCTGAGAAAAGAATTACTAAAAATCTTTCCTGATTCAGAAATCAATTTTGATTTAGAAGATTGCGACAGGATTTTGAGAATAGAAAGCTTAAATTATGTACCGGTAGCATCCGAAGATGTAATTTTTTGTGTAAACAGTAATGGATTTGAGTGTAAAATATTAACAGACTAATAATAAAAAAATGAAAAAATTTAGAAAACTAAGACAAATGATAAGTGTACAGGGTAACGGAAATATCATAAGTAAAGAAATTACCGTAAGTTCTTATTTGCAATTACACCTGTGCGTAAATCAGGAGATAGAAATTTATGAATCTACTGAAGAAAAAGTGCTCATAGAAGTAGATGAGAATCTGCAGGATTTTATTGATGTATCCAATTCTGGCAGAACATTATATGTCAGCACAGATACTAAACTGTTCAAAAAACCGATTTTTACTACCTGTAAGGTAAAAGTATTTTTCAGACAATTAAATATCCTCAACATATCAAATGAAAACGCAGATTTCAATTGCCCTGAACCATTGAATTTTCAAACCGAAATAAAGCTTAACATTCAAAGTGTAGGAAACACATCCTTACGCATTAATGCGCCAAGTATTAAACTTAATAACCAATGTGTGGGTGATGTAACCTTAGCGGGAAAATGCCAATTTATCGACATTAAAAATCACAGTGTAGGTAATTTGAATGCCATGGAATTAATATCAGATGAACTCGTGATTAAAAGCAGCGGTGTAGGCGATGTAAGTTTATTTGCGAATAATTTAATTACAATTAACCAAAGTGGTGTGGGCAATATCTTTTATTATGGACCGGCCATTCTAAAAGATATAAAACAGAATGGGGCCGGCATAATTGTGCACAAATAATTTCTCTCAGTTTTCAGAATGTAATGCCAAATTGAGAGGAATTGTAAAACAAAATGTAGCGCCTTCATTTACTTTCGCATCGGCCCACACCCTGCCTCCATGCCGTGTTACTATTCTTTCAACAATCGCCAGGCCAACGCCTGTACCTTCAAATTCGCTCTCACCATGTAAACGTTGGAAAATCCCGAACAGTTTATTGTAATACTGCATATCAAAGCCTACTCCATTATCTTTTACGTAATAAGTTATTTCATGATCATTTTGGGTAGAACCGATTTCTATTGAAGGTGATTCATTTTTTCCTGAATATTTGTAGGCATTTGAAATAAGATTTACCCACACTTGTTCCAACATGGAACTATCTCCGGTAGCTGGAAGTAAATTTCCGACTTTAAAAACGGTTTTTTTAACGGAATACTGATTGCAGAAATCTTCTATAATGTTTTTTAAAATACGTTCTGTGTTTATCTGATTTCTCACAATTTCATTTTTGCCAAGGCGTGAAAAAGTTAACAAATCATCAATCAGATGACTCATTTTTTGAGCATTTTTAATAATTTCTCCGAGATGCCCTTTGGCTTCCGCATTTAAGTTTTCCGAAAAATCTTCAGCCAAAATATTGGTATAACCATGTATTGCTCTCAGCGGTGCCCGCAAATCATGAGATACTGAAAAAGAAAAGGATTCCAGTTCTTTGTTGGCAAATTCAAGCTGCTTAAGATTGGTTGCTAATTCTTTATTCAACAAATTAATCGTCTCTTCGGATAGTCTGCGTTCGGTAATATCATTAAAGAGAATAGCAACCTGGAATTCTTCCGGTTCTCCGAAACGAAACGCATAAACATCATACCAGCGATTCAACTGTTCGGCACGGTTCTCAAATCGAATGGGTTCACCTGTCAAGGCAATCTTGCCGTATATTTCGAACCAGTGCTCTTCATGATTAGGCGCGAATTCCCGCATACGTTTCCCAACGGCATCATGAAGCCCGGTTTGTCTTTCAAATGAGGCGTTGATTACCAAAAAACGATAGTCAACCGGTTTTTTTTGTTCATCGAAAATCATTTCAATAATACAAAAACCTTCATCTATCGAATTGAACAGTAATTCCCAAAGTTCTTTTTTTAAATTGATCATATTCTTAAAAATAACTTAATAATTTAATTCTATTATTTCATAGCAGGAGTACCAGGATCATCTATAGTAAAGATAGTAATTTTTTTGTCTACCTCAATGTTCCGTTTTTTGTGTCGTAGGATTTAGAGTTTACGTCTTTCATTTTAATACATCTTCCATCTGCCCACTCAGCCTGACCTTCATTAGCTCCATAAAAAAAGTGTAGAAAAAACATTTTCTACACTTTTTACTTTCACATCCTATCGATGGATAAATCTAATACGCTTATTTTTTTTCAATGCAGTTAAACATCCAGTTTATTCCAAACCTATCGGTGCATGTCCCAAAGTAGGATCCAAAAAACATATCAGCTAAGGGCATGGTTATATTTCCACCTTGCGATAAGGCATCAAACAATGTTTTAGTTTCTGCTTTTGTTTCGGGTTCAAGACAGATGTGCATGTTATTACCTTGTATTACCGTCATACCCATTTCTTTTGGAGAATCAGTAGCCATTAAAACATGCCCACCTAAAATGGGCAGTTCAACGTGTAACACCATTTTCTTAACGTTGTCTGCAATTGGCGGTTGTCCTTCTTCTGCAGGAATATCACCAAACCGATGAATACCGTTGCCCCCGAAATCAGTTCTGAAAACGGATTTGTAAAAATTAAATGCTTCCTCTGTATTACCGGGAAAATTAAGATATGTGCTTGTTCTTGCCATGTTATTTGTTTTTAATTGATTTTTTAATTTGAATTGTGCGCTTAAATACTGCTCAAGATTAGCCAAAGCTGAAGTGAAGCCTTCTTCAAAGCCCATTTCAATTATTTTCTTTACATCGGCTTCGCTTGTAAATGAGATCTCAACAATAACGGTTGTTCCTGTTTCTGTAGGTTGGAATTCATTTTTCCAATCCATCCCCGGGAAGTCAGGATTCTTATTTCCATTTTCATCACAAAAACAATCTGTTGCCTGGAAGCTTTTTTGAAAATCAATTTTGTTATAGCTCACCTTCGACCAATGCTTTGATCCATCAGGCCCTACCATGGCATACAACCAAAATCCACCTTCTTTAAAATTCAGACTTTTGGTTTCTGCTTTCCAGGGTTTTGGTGCCCACCACTGGTCAAGCAATTCACTTTCCGTCCAGGCCATCCATACCTGTTCGGTTGAAGCTTCAAATTTTCTTGTTACCGTAATTTTTTTGTTCGGTAAATCTTTAACGATCTGTGTTTGATTTTTACTGGTCATTTTTTCTTGATTTTAGTTTATTTAATACCTGGTCTAAATTATCGTATCGGCTTTCCCACATTTTTCGGAAAGGCACTATCCAATCTTCCAACTCTTTTAATTTATATGGCTGAATTTGGTAATAACGTTCTCTTCCATCCTGTTGGGTTGTAATCAACCCACATTCATTTAATATTTTAATGTGTTTTGAAATAGCCTGTCGGCTTGTATCAAATTGTTCGGCCAATGCATTTGGTGTCATTGCCTGCACTACAATTAAGCTGATAATGGCTCTTCTTGTGGGGTCTGCTATTGCCTGAAAGATATCTCTGCGCATTTGAAATGTGTTTAAATGGGAAACTATTCGGTTGCAAATATATATGCAACTATTCAGTTGCGCAAATATTTTTCAAAAAAAAATTGTTAAATTTAAAAAAAGGGAGTGTTTTGATAGATAGGATAAGCATTTCAGCTTTTGCCTCGTTGATGGTGTACAACTCCATTGGAACATATCGGCCTTTTAGACGTATAAAGGAAACAGACAGGTGGTTGAGATCAACCAAAATCGGGTAGATATCCAAAATGAACCCTTTGCGTTCACTACTCATCTGCAATTAAAACAACAGACCCGTGAGCCGAATAAACCAGCTCAATACAATGATCAAATCGCCTCCGGAAATTTAAAACATATAACGCATTCTTTATGAAAAAAATTCAAACTATACTTATCTTAACAAACATAACGTTCTTCCTGTTCTCCTGTAAAAACACACAAAATAATGCAGATGCTTCGGGTGCTTTTGAGGCAGAAGAAACTATTATTTCTTCAGAAGCTTCCGGTACCATTAAACAATTTAACCTGGAGGAAGGCCAGGCTCTTCAGGCAGGACAGTTAATCGGCTATATCGACAGCACACAATTATTCCTAAAGAAAAAACAATTGGAGGCACAGGTAAAAGCCGGCTTAAGTCAGCGTCCAGATATTGTCACGCAAATGGCTTCCCTGCAGGAGCAACTTAAATCTGCTGAAAAAGAAAAGCAGCGCTTCACTAACCTCATTAAAGCCGATGCAGCTCCACAAAAACAGTTGGATGATATTAATACACAGATCGAAGTTCTAAAAAAACAAATCGAAGCCCAACGTTCTTCCTTAGGCATTATTTCCAAAGGCATTGTAGAACAATCGCTCCCCTTGCAGGCACAGATAGATCAGATAAACGACCAACTACAAAAATGCCGCATCATTAATCCCATCAATGGAACTGTTCTTTCTAAATACACAGAGGCCAACGAAATGGCTACTCCTGGAAAACCACTTTACAAGATCGCTGATCTGTCTACCATTATTCTGCGTGCTTACATCACAGGAAATCAATTACCCATCGTAAAACTTGGCCAACAGGTAAATGTATTTACAGATAATGGTAGCGGTGGTTACAACGAAACAATGGGGACAATTACCTGGATCAGTGACAGAGCTGAGTTTACACCAAAAACCATACAAACCAAAGATGAACGTGCTAACCTCGTATATGCTCTTAAGATTAAAGTAAAAAATAATGGCGCTTACAAAATCGGGATGTATGGCGAACTAAAATTTTAAGAATGGCAGATGTCATCTTATATAACATTTCAAAAAATTATAACAAGGGTGAATTGTTGGCCGTTGATAACGTATCGTTTTCGGTAGAGAAGGGCGAACTCTTTGGGCTCATAGGGCCTGATGGTGCAGGGAAAACAAGCATCTTTCGTATGCTCACCACCTTGCTACTTCCCGATGGGGGTACAGCCAGTGTAACCGGGTTAGATGTTGTAAAAGACTATAAAGCCATTCGCCGAAAGGTGGGTTACATGCCCGGAAAATTTTCGCTTTACCAGGATTTATCGGTAGAAGAAAATCTCCATTTTTTTGCGGCCCTGTTCAATACCACCATTGAAGAAAATTACGAGCTCATTAAAGAGATTTATGTTCAGATAGAACCTTTTAAAACACGCCGGGCAGGTAAGCTATCCGGTGGCATGAAACAAAAACTGGCACTCTGCTGTGCTTTGATACACCGACCGGATGTGTTGTTTTTAGATGAGCCTACAACCGGTGTGGATACAGTATCCCGCAAAGAATTTTGGGATATGTTGAAACGGTTGAAAGAACAGGGTATTACCATTTTAGTATCTACTCCTTATATGGATGAAGCCACACTTTGCGAACGCATTGCCCTTATCCAGGCCGGGAAAATATTATCAATTGATACACCTGAAAATATTATTCAACACTATCCATCACCGGTTTACGCGGTGAAATCAGGGCATATGATTCAATTGCTGCATGAACTCAGAGCCTATAACGGCATTCAAAGTGCCAATTCTTTTGGGGAATTTCATCATATTACGTTTAAACATGGAAGTGAAAACTCTTTAGAGAAACTGGCTGAATACCTTGAAGATAAAGGACAAACAGATGTAACGCTTAAAAACATACGACCCACTATTGAAGATTGTTTTATCCGCTTAATGAATGAATAGTATGAAAGAGATAGTGATTAAAACAGATAAACTCACAAAACGTTTCGGCGATTTTATGGCTGTCGATGAAATTAGCTTTGAAGTATATGCGGGTGAAATTTTTGGTTTCCTTGGTGCCAACGGTGCCGGCAAAACTACGGCGATGCGGATGCTCTGTGGTTTGTCTCTCCCATCATCCGGTACAGCAACCATAGCGGGTTTTGATATTTATAAACAAACGGAACACATCAAAAAAAACATTGGGTACATGAGCCAGAAGTTTTCCTTGTATGAAGACCTCACCGTTGTGGAAAACATTCGGTTCTTCGGTGGTATCTATGGTCTATCTGATAAACAGATCAAAGAAAAAAGTGATATGCTTGCCGATCAGTTGGGATTAAAAAAAGATATGAAAAAACTGGTAGGTTCGCTGCCCCTGGGTTGGAAACAGAAACTGGCTTTTTCAGTAGCTGTATTGCATGAACCTAAAATTGTTTTCCTGGATGAACCCACAGGTGGTGTAGATCCCGTAACACGTCGCCAGTTTTGGGATTTGATTTATGAAGCAGCAGGCAAAGGCATCACTATTTTTGTGACAACTCATTACATGGATGAAGCAGAATATTGCAGTCGTATTTCTATGATGGTAGATGGAGTTATGAAAGCACTGGATACTCCGGAAGCCTTAAAACAACAGTACTCGGCCGCTTCCATGGATGAAGTATTTTTTGAACTGGCAAGAGGTGCAAAACGAAAAGCAGATTAACATGAAACAGTTTTTAATTTTCGTCAAAAAAGAATTTTATCACGTATTTCGTGACAGAAAAACCCTGCTCATGCTATTTGGTTTACCCATTGCCCAAATTGTTCTGTTTGGTTTTGCGCTTACCAACGAAATAAAAAATTCAAAGATCGTGATTTGCGATTATGCAAAAGATGCCGCTTCACAACAGATTATCGGTCGCCTCGCAGCCAGTACTAATTTTGAAATCGAACGCTCTTTACTGAATCATCAGCAAATTGAAGAAGCGTTCCGGCAAGGGAAAATAAAACTGGCGGTTGTTTTTCCTGAAAATTTTAATAACGACCTGCAACATTTCAACAAAGCACAAATAGAAATTATTGCGGATGCCTCCGACCCCAACACAGCCAGTACTCTTAGCAATTATGCCACCTCCATTATTTCCTCCTACCAACAATCCCTGGTAAAGAGTAATCTTGTTCCATTACAAATTGTTCCGGAAGTGCGCATGCTTTATAACCCTGAATTAAAAGGAGCCACTAACTTTGTTCCCGGTGTGATGGCTCTCGTGCTAATGTTGGTTTGTGTACTTATGACCTCAGTATCCATTGTGCGTGAAAAAGAAAACGGCACTATGGAAGTTTTGCTTGTATCGCCTTGCAACCCTTTCCTGGTAATCATCTCCAAGGCAGTGCCTTATTTTGTATTATCATTGGTGAACTTATCTGTGATATTACTCTTAAGTGTGTTCTTACTTGATATGCCTTTTAACGGAAGTATTTTACTCCTGTTTGCCGAAAGCAGCCTGCTCATTCTTACTGCTCTATCTCTGGGGCTCCTCATTTCGAACAGTACATCATCTCAACAATCTGCCATGCTTATTTCACTTATGGGGATGTTGATTCCTACGATGTTATTTACAGGATTTATGTTCCCTATTGAGAACATGCCAATCCCTTTACAGATCATTTCTAATATGGTTCCTGCCAAATGGTATTACGTCATTGTGAAATCCATCATGATCAAAGGTCTGGGCTTTTCGGCGATTTGGAAAGAAACCCTCATCCTCTTTGGTATGATGTGCCTGCTATTGGCCATTAGCTTTAAAAAATTTAAAATCCGTTTAGCATGAGAACTTTAAAATTTTTACTGCAAAAAGAATTTAAACAAATCTTTCGCAACAAGGCCTTACTTCCTTTGATTTTTGTGATGCCTCTTATTCAGCTGTTGATAATGCCACTGGCAGCTGATTACGAAGTAAAGAATGTTGACATTGCCGTGGTTGATCATGATCATTCTGATTATTCACGAAAACTGGTTTCAAAAATTATTTCATCTGGTTACTTCAGGTTGGCGGGTTACGGCAGTTCTTATCCCGATGCATTTAAACAAATTGAAAAAGACAAGGCCGACCTGGTATTGGAAATTCCACAGGGTTTTGAAAGAAACCTGGTGCGTGAAAACAGTCAGAAATTATTTATAGCCGTCAACGCCATTAACGGAACAAAAGCAAATCTTGGTGGGGCTTACCTCAGCAGAATCCTGATTGATTACAATAATGACATCCGGATGGAATGGTTTCACCCACAGCGTTTCAGTACCAACCCCACAATTGAAATTGTTTCATCTAACTGGTACAATCCGTTTCTAAATTACAGTTTTTTTATGGTGCCTGGTATCCTGGCAGTGCTTGTTACCATGATTTGCGCCTATATGTGTTCACTCAACATTGTTAAAGAAAAAGAAATAGGAACGATTGAACAGATCAACGTAACTCCCATTAAAAAATACCATTTTATTTTAGGCAAGCTCATTCCATTTTGGGTGATTGGTATGTTTGTATTTTCTGTTGGCTTGTTTGTGATAGCAAGATTGGTATATGGCATTGTTCCACTTGGTAGTATTGTTTTACTGTACGGCTTTTTAGCATTGTACCTGGTTGCTCTACTGGGCTTTGGGTTGTTGCTTTCCACATATTCCGACACACAGCAACAGGCCATGTCTGTAGCTTTTTTCTTTATGATGATTTTTTTACTGATGAGTGGTTTATTTACGTCTGTAGACAGTATGCCTGGTTGGGCAAAGGTAATTGCGAAATGCAACCCCGTTACCTATTTCATTGAAGTGATGCGCATGATTATTTTAAAAGGCAGCCGGTTCAGCGATATTAAATACCATTTCCTGGTGATGATAGCATTTGCATTAACCTTTAACATTTGGGCCGTTCTCAATTATAAAAAAACCAGTTAGGTAAGGGATCATTGGCCGGTTCGATCAATTCAAAAAACCTTATCTTTGTATTGAACATGTCGAGACAATCTAAATATCAACATTCTACACTATCCAAATGGTTGTTAGCTTTTGTTTTATTTTTTAGTTGTACTTTCTCAGGTTATGTAGGAAGTTCTTACTCTTCAACCAAAACCATACAAACCGAACAGGTTTTTCTAAGCGCCCTTAAATCTCCTAAAAGAAACATTGCCTATAAAAAAATAATTCCGGTTACTTCTTATATAGCCGATGATATAAACAACCTGCTAAGTACACAGGCAAAGGCCGAATTAGCGTATGATGCACATGTTAAAACAGCATTCGATGCCCTTTCCCGGAAATTTTATTTCATAAAGATTGGCGACCATTTTTCCCGGATAAAAACAATGCCACAAAGTTCAGACGAAGAAGCGATTCTTTCTCTTATCGGATAATTCTTTTCCGATTTTTTTAATCCATTTGGATTTTTTACATCAACTGTAGCTATTCAGCTATACTTAATTATTTTATATAGTTAAACATGAAACGTTTCAAAAAAACATTGAGGCTGTCTGGCCTTGTGCTATTAATGGTTTTAGCCTCTCTCGGCATTGGACTAAGTGGAGGAGTGGCTCTTCCGCGATCCGGCAAAAAAGAAGATGCCATTGAGATAAACGAAGAGTTTCCAGAGTCAACAAAAGATAAAACAGAAGCCGTAGAATTGCAGATTAAACAGTAAACAATCTTCTCTTATAGTTCGAACTTAGGTTAGGGTAGTTCATTTCTCTTTTATACATTCGTATATGCTTTTGTAAAACTAAAACCGAATACGATGTGGTGGACCTATGCCTTGCTTTCAGCATTATTTGCAGCCCTTACAGCTATCTTTGCGAAAATTGGAATTAAAAACGTTAATTCTGATCTGGCAACTGCTATCCGAACGGTTGTCATTCTTATTTTAGCATGGGCCATTGCCTACTTCAGAGGTGGCGTTCATACCATTCAATCTCTCACAAAGCAAAATTATATTTTCCTGATTCTTTCCGGAATTGCTACCGGCCTTTCATGGATTTTTTATTTCAAAGCGCTCCAGGTAGGAAAAATATCGCAGGTTGCACCCGTTGATAAACTGAGTGTTGCTATTGCAATTATTTTTTCGGTTGTTTTTCTTGGAGAAGCCCTCACCTGGAAAATGGCTCTGGGAGCTACATTGATCATCAGCGGAACCATTGTGCTGATTCTTTAGTGTTGCAGCTTCTAAGGATTTTATTTCTTTAACCGATCAATGATCTCAAAAAAACTTTTTTTATACGTTTCGGAAACGGGAATAAGCAGCTCTTTTATTTTTAAACGATCCCGTTCTATCGATTCAATTTTATTAATAGAAACCATAAAAGACTTATGTACTCTGCAGATCACATGTGGTGGAATATCTTTTTCAAACTCTTTAAATGTTTGAAGAGTCATGATCTTTTTAGTATTTGTGTGAATTCTCCTATAGTCCCTCATCCCTTCAATATAAAGGATCTCGCTCAACTCAATTTTTTCGAGCCGGTATTCTGTTTTAACAAAAATAAATGTTTTATCATGTACGGGATGCTTCTTCGCTAAATTAGTCTGAGCTCTTTCCACTGCCTGAAAAAACCGATCGAAGGTAAAAGGTTTCATTAAATAATCGGTAACGTTAAGCTCAAAGCCCTTTAACGCATATTCATGATAGGCCGTGGTAATAATGACTTCACATTTTAAATCTGTTGCTTCCAGTAATTGAATGCCGGACATTTCCCCCATATTAATGTCAAGAAAAATAAGATCGACCGGATTTGATTTTAAAAACAATAAAGCCTCCACACTGCTTTCAAACATTGCCATTAAATTGAGATCAGGAAACTTAAGAACGTAACTTTTAGTACGTTCAAGCGCCAATGGCTCATCTTCAACTATAATGCAATTAATCTTCATTTCTTTTTACCACAAGTTTAATATTGTACGTGTTGCTTTCATCTGTGATATCCAACGTGTGTTTACCCGGATATAAAAGGGCTAACCGACGTTTTATTAATTCATTTCCCAAACCACCCTGTTCCATATGACTCTGAGGTATATTCACATATTTATTCTCACATTCAAAAGTAACAGACTCTTTCTCAATAACAAGCTTTATGTTTATCGCGTTTTCAACTCTTTTATTTTCCGCATGTTTAAAGGCATTTTCTATAAAAGGAATAAATAACATGGGAGCAATCATAAAATTTTCGGATACTCCTGTCACGGTATAGTTTACATAGTTAGGATTCGAAGTTCTTATTTTTTGAAGGTCAATATACTTTTCAATGTAGGCTAATTCTTTTACCAATTGAATATGATCCGTTTTAGTTTCATAAAGCATAAACCGCATGATATCCGATAATTTATTAAGATAACCTGAGGCCTTTTCTGCATCTGTATTAATCAATACATCAATATTGTTGATGGTATTAAACAGGAAATGAGGGTTAATTTGAGACTTTACCAGTTCCAGTTCTGTTTCATAATTTTTCCTGCTTAATTCTTCCTTTAACTTAATATCTCCATACCATGTAATAAATGCTTTCATAATCAAGCCCATACCGCCATTGAGCATTGCAATTAATGAGGTGATCACAACCAATACCGCAATTTCAGAAACTGCATTGCTGGGAAACATAAACGCATTTTCATCATCCACACTTCCAAAAAAAGAAGACATCATTAATTCCCCAATCAACCCGATGATAAATGAAACTAAAATGCCATATATAAACAGGGAAACAATTTTTTTTCGGCTTAAAAATTTTGAGAATAACCAGGTATAAAAAAAATAAAATCCCAATAAGCCGGGGGTTATAGCTATCGCAACTAAAAACAACCATACTTGATGGTTAAAAATCGTCATTTGGTTTGCCTTTGGAAGCACCAGGAAACCAACACAAATTGTCAATAATAAAAGGTAAAGAAACCAGTATCCAAGATGTAAAATAATGATGACCGGTTTTTTCATTTAATTCGCTTTAGTATTTTTTCGTTTTCGCCTGATTTGCCTAATATGCTAGTATAAATACCAGAGTTGTTACACGTGAATTTATATACCGCGCCAAAATCTTCCTCAACATAAAACTCTTCTTTTGCAAGAAAATTAAGTTTCATCAAAGGCTGATCGTATCCTGGATCCAGCCAAAGAGACTTATCCTTCATAAGGATTTTTATTACATTTTCACCGTCCATATAACTTCCTGCATATTTCTCTAAAAGGCTGTCAGCAACAACTGCCAATGTTATCTTTTCTGATGTCCCAAACTCTTTATCCTCCACTTTTTTTGAGAAGCCTTTCACCTTTCCACTGGGATCGCTATAAAACGTTTTTTCTGATTTGGATTCCAGGTTAAAGAATTCCGTAGCCGAAGTAAAATACATTTTCCAAGGCATTGCTCCCGCGTGATACATCAACTCATTCCCTGATTTCGTAATCGTTGTTATAGTTGTTTGTTGCTTGTATATACCAACATAAGTATTTAAAATAGTATCATTAACCTGTACCACTTTTTTTGTAACAGGTCTCTCTCCGGTATAAAATCCTTTCCATTGATAGGCATTGGCAACACTCATTACTATTTCCTGAATAATAGACCCTCCGTTATCGGTATTAACTACCACTGCTAACCCATTACCATCCTCAAAGCTTCCGTAATACTGTCCACTAAAACCCTGGTTGCCGGCACTATGTTGAAAATACCTGGCACCTCCTACATCATCAATAAAAAACCCTAATCCCGCAGAAGAGTGAAGAGAAGGTGTCAGCATTTTTCTGATCAGTTCTTTCGAAAGGACTTTGTTTGATTTTCCCTGTAAGGATAATTGAACTTCAATTACGAATTGACACAGATCGGTGGGTGTTGTCCACAAGCCCCCCGCAGCTTGTTCTAAAAGAATAGGATACTTCCCTTTTATTTCTACTCCGTTCACCGTATATCCTGTTGCCAATAGTTTGCGTTTATTTTCCGGTGGTGGTTGTGTAAATGAACTATGCATCATCCCAATAGGCGCCAATACATTTTCAAACATATAGGTATCATAAGGTTGTTGTGTTATATCCATTTCAATCAACTGCGAAATCATAGTACCTCCACCCGAGTATTCCACTTTTAAACCCGGTTCAAATAAAGACCTTACTGCCGCTGTATTTGCCGGTTTTTTTCCATCAAGTATTTCCGGAAGTGTTGGAAAAGCATCTCCTTTGAAATAACCCGGAAACCCATGTACACCAAGCCCAGCAGTATGGCTCAACAGGTTGAATAAAGTAATTTTTTTATTTTTGGAGACACTATCGTAAGGAAATTTCCATGAACTTAAATACGTATTAATATCCTTATTAAGATCCAGTTTTTTATCCTGAACCAATTTCAACACACCAAAAGCATTTAAAGATTTACTGATAGAACCCGGTTCAAAAAGCGTTTCTGTTGTTACAGGTCTTTGCTCGGCAGAATCAGCCCATCCATAGCCTTTTGCCCATTCTACCCGGTAGTTGTGAATAACCGCTATACTAAGCCCTTTAACATGGTAATAGGCCATTCTTTCCTGCAAGGTGGCGTTTGGCTTTCCTTCTATTTGGAATTTACTCAACGAAACGGTTTGTTCTACTTCTTTTATTTTTTCCTCAACGGTTCCGGAATAAAGCGTTTGCGAATTTGAGTAAAAAGCAAATCCAAAAACACAGTATATAATTAAGAGATATTTCATAGTGATTGTTTTATAAAATTAACCTTTTTCTTTCTTAGTTACATAAAGGATGTATCCGGTAACTATAAATACAGTGGTGTAAGCCAATGCCAGTAAATGAATGTGTACATGCGGATCGATATGACGGTGTTTCGACATAAAATTAAGTGTACAATAAATATAAGGAATGATATATGCATACTCCCACGAAATTGCGATCATGGACATCACAAACAAACCCAAACCAAAAGCAATAGGCACTAAAAAGTTTTTAAACTGAAGACTAATGATATATTGAAGAGCTATAATAGGTAAGCAATCTATAAAAAACTTAGCATTCACTTTTAATAAAAGAACAAAGGGTATTGCCTCCTTCGGGTATGGAATCCCTCTGAATATAAGGCTTGGAACAACAGCTGTTAAATAGATTCCAATATTAAATAATACAAAAAACTGAAGCATCATCGTTAAAATAACAGCCAGTTTAGCAAAGAAAATAACGGAGAACGATTGAGGTGTTGTATGCAACTGTTTCCAGGTATTATTTTTAAACTCCAGTTGTGTGATTAAACTTGTAGCGATGATTACCCCCATCGGTAATAAAAAAATGGCCATAAATTGCCAGCATTTCCAGGAAATATTTTCCCATAACTCAGGCGATGTGTTTTCGGCATATAACGAATCGAAATGAGTTATCCTTTCTACTAACAGGATCAACGGAATTAAAAACGCACCCGCAATGGTTAGCCAGGAAGCCGCACTCCTTTTCTTTTTAAGCCATTCGCTTTGAAAACAATGTATAAAATTCATAAGATTTATTTAGTTTTTTATAAGGTCCATAAAAATAGATTCAAGGTCGTTTTGCAAGGTAGAGATCTGATATACATCAATTCCCTGCTCTACAAATTGCCTGTTTAATGTTGAGATTACCTCTTTTTCTGCAATAGCTGCTGTTAGTATTCCATCTGTTAACAAAGGCTGTAAGCCATTCTCCGAAATAATATTCATGGCTCGGGTAATGTGATTTGTGTCAAAACGGGTAACCGAACCAAGAGTTTGTTTTATGTGTAATTCGGGTAACGTTCCCTGGAATAGCACAGAGCCTTTATGTATGATGCCGATATGTGTTACTATTTTTTCAATTTCCGATAAGAGATGACTGGAAATTAAAATCGTCATTTTATTATCTGTATTTAATTTTTTTATTAATGCTCTCATTTCAATGATTCCATTTGGATCGAGTCCATTAGTAGGTTCATCCAGAATCAGGAGAGAAGGGCTGTGCAATAATGCCACGGCAATGCTTAGCCGTTGCTTCATCCCTAAAGAAAACGCTCTTACTTTTTTATTCCCGGTCTCCGATAAATCAACCATTTCAAGCACTTCCCGGATACGGCTTTTAGGGCATTGATATATTTTTTGTAAGATGGCGAGATTTTCCGTTGCCGTTAAATGTGTATATAGGGAAGGGGATTCAATTAAAGACCCTGTGTTTCTTAAAATTTCTATCCTATGCTTATCAACCGATTTATTAAAAACAGATATCGTTCCTTCCTGTTTTTTAAGCAAGCCTAACATCAGTCTTAACGTAGTTGTTTTACCGGCACCATTCGGACCTAAAAATCCATAAATGGAACCTGTAGGAATTTGCAAACTGATGTTATTCAGAACCGTTTGATTTTCGGAAAATCTATGGGTCAGGTTTTTTGTTTCGATGCAATTCATGTAATCTCTTTATTTACTGTGAAGTTATGCAGGAAAGCGCTTTCTTAAAATTGTATTATGTCATTTGGGTTGATTTATCTGCAAAACGGATGTTTTGATCTTCAAAATTTTATTTCTGAAAACGACACCTTAAAAAATGCCGATTATTTTCCACACTTATTTCGAAGCTCTTGTTACTAGGCTTTCGAAACAGCTTCCGGCGCAGAAAATTCCGGGCCTTTGTCGAATGCTATTGGCATACAAATTTCTTGAATTATTAAAAAAAGGCTATGAAAACTCTGCTTATTCTGCTCTGTATAGTATGCGGAATGCATTCAACAGTA
Organism: Bacteroidia bacterium; assembly: GCA_963422675.2. Classification (GTDB taxonomy): domain Bacteria; phylum Bacteroidota; class Bacteroidia; order B-17B0; family Aurantibacillaceae; genus UBA4416. The sequence continues at coordinate 88,962 of CAXVYS010000009.1, read as the reverse complement.
GCACAAACATCCTCTAAAACAACTACCTTAACATTGGGTAGTGTTCCTGAAATTGTTAAGAATACATTTACAACAGAATTCCCTACCTTACAGGCTAAATGGGAAATGGACGATAAAAACTATAAAGCAATTTATGCCGATCCTAAAAACAACAGTAAAGGAATTATCATTTACGATGTCAATGGAAAAGTAATTCACAGAGATACTGAAGTAAATACCCTTTCAAAACCTGAGTAAATTAAATTAATATGATCAGTCAACCTAAAAAATCCATCTATTCTACTTCTCAAAGTAAGCACATTGTATTAGTATTAATTTCGTTGGTTGGAATTCTTTTATTCTTTTCTGCACTTCGCATTTTTACGGCACTTCTCTCGGCGGTTATCCTTTATACTTTGTTCAGGCCTTTGTTTTTGTTCTTCGTTCAAAAAAAACAGTTCAATACATCCTGGAGTGCTATTATGGTATTAGCTGTTTCTTTTCTAATTATTGTACTTCCTCTCCTGGGCTTAAGTGTGATGGTAATCAATAAACTGGCAGGTTTCCAGCAACATCCCGAATTGCTTACCAACATCATTAACAAAGTACACGATTACACAGGCTCTTCTTTCGATATAAAAGAAATGATTAAAAATGGTATCAATGATATTTCCAAATGGGCGCTCAACGCTTTTTCGGTTTTTGTGAATAGTGCTTTAAATATTTTCATTACGCTTATCATCTTATATTTCACGTTATTTTTCATGTTTAAATCACACAAAAAGTTTGAAGAAACTTTATTCAAATATTTACCGTTTGATAACGAACACAGCATCCAATTCGGAACTGAATTTAAAAACATTACTTTATCAAATATTCTCGGACAAGGCCTTATCGGTTTAAGCCAGGGGGTTATTGTGGCCGTTGGTTTTCTCATTTTTGGAATACCGGATCCTGTTTTCTGGGGTATTGTTTCTGTTTTTGTATGTTTCCTGCCTGTTGTTGGTGCACCTATTATTTTTGTACCGGCCGCAATTATTGAACTATCGTCCGGTAATAATTTTGCAGGAATCGGCATCCTCATCTGGGGTGGAGTTTTAGTGACGTTAGTCGACAATTTCCTTCGTCAGTTTATTTCTAAAAAAATAGCCGATACACATCCCTTAATTACGATCATAGGTGTTATTATAGGGATACCTATGTTTGGGTTAATTGGCCTGGTAATGGGGCCTTTCCTCATCTCCTTTTTTATATTACTGGTAAAAATGTATGAAAGAAATTATTTAAATACGTCCTCTGATCATGATACTGCCATTGTTGAAATAACACCCGACAAAACCGACCGGAGCTGAGGGAAACATTAAGCAAAAAGTTTGTTAATATATTGGGTTTCAAAGTTATATTTTTATAATCTTTACTGCATGGAAAAATCAATCTCAAAACAACCCGATGTCGTTTTAATCGGCGGTGGAATTATGAGCGCCACACTTGGTGTATTTTTAAAAGAGCTTAAACCGGAATGGACCATAGAAATATTTGAACGTCTGGATAAAATTGCGGAAGAAAGTTCGGATGCCTGGAACAATGCAGGAACAGGACACTCCGCGTTTTGCGAATTAAATTACACACCCCAGTTAGAGGATGGTAGTATTGATATTTCCAAAGCATTAAAAATTGCAGAATCATTTGAAATATCGCGACAATTCTGGTCGTACCTGGTAGAGAAAAAAGCTATTAAATCCCCTGAATCCTTTATTAAAAATATTCCTCACATGAGTTTTGTGTGGGGTGGCGATAATGTATTTTATTTACGAAAACGCTTTGAAGCTTTAAAAAACCAACCCCTGTTTGCAGGTATGCAATACTCCGAGAAATGGCCTCAACTGGAAGAATGGATGCCATTGGTGATGGAAGGCCGTGATCCCGGAAGCGAAGTAGCCGCCACCAGAATAGAAACCGGAACGGATGTGAATTTCGGAGCATTAACCAAAGCATTGTTCGATTATCTCCAAACATTGGATGGCGTAACATTACACTTAAATCATGAAATAAGAGATCTTGCAAAAAATGATAATGGCACCTGGACGGTTAAAGTAAAAGATCTTGGTAAGCAAGAGAAAAAAGAACTGACCACTAAATTTGTCTTTATTGGCGCAGGTGGTGGCTCATTGCCTTTATTGGAAAAATCAAATATTAAGGAAGCAGAAGGCTTTGGCGGGTTCCCTGTAAGCGGCCAATGGTTGCGTTGCAATAATCCGAAAGTAATTGAAAGGCATGCTGCAAAAGTATATGGTAAAGCAAGTGTTGGCTCTCCGCCAATGTCGGTGCCGCATTTGGATACACGTATGATCGATGGGAAAAAAGCTTTATTATTTGGGCCTTATGCAGGTTTCTCTACAAAATTTTTAAAGAAAGGTTCTTACTGGGATCTGGCAACCTCACTGGAATTAGATAATTTAGTGCCTATGCTTTCTGCAGGGATTCACAATTTACCTTTGACAAAATATTTAATTAAACAAGCCAGCCAGTCTGACGAAGAACGTTTTGAAGCGTTGAAAGAGTATTTTCCGGAAGCCAACATGCAGGATTGGGAATTAGTTGTGGCAGGACAACGGGTGCAGGTTATTAAAAAAGATGAAGAAGAAGGCGGTGTACTAGAATTTGGCACAGAGATAGTGAGTGCCGGAGATGGTTCTTTAGCGGCCTTATTGGGCGCATCTCCCGGAGCATCTACCTCCGCACCTATTATGCTGGATGTTTTGAAAAAATGTTTTGCGAAAGAAATTGCTTCCGATGAATGGCAAAACAAATTAAAACAGATCATTCCAACTTTTGGAAAATCGTTGGCAAAGGATGAAGCCTTATGTAACCAGTCAAAAGAATGGACAAGCAAAACGCTTCATTTAAAATTTATTGAAAGCAAAGTTCCTGCATAATTTTATAAAACTCCTGAAATAGATTATTGTATTTTGACCGGGCAGGTAGGTATAATTCATTACTAAATAAGTATCTTTGGCCTCGTTATGCAGTCAACTATAAAAACCACGGAGCAAAACACCACGGCAATTTCCGGAACCGTTTATCCCATTTTATTTTCCATTTGTTTTGCGCATTTATTAAATGACCTGCTTCAGTCAGTCATTCCATCTATCTACCCGATGGTAAAGGAAAATTATCATTTAACTTTTTCTCAAATCGGTTGGATCACCTTTACGTTTCAGTTAACAGCTTCTTTACTTCAACCCTTTGTAGGAAATTACACCGATAAACGCCCAAAGCCCTATTCATTTGCCGTTGGAATGGCGTTTACATTTATGGGAATTGTTCTGTTAACGGTTTCTTCAGGGTTTTATTCTATTCTTTTAGCAGTAGGTTTTGTAGGCATAGGCTCTTCTATTTTTCATCCCGAAGCTTCTAAAGTGGCCTTTTATGCCTCAGGTGGCAAACGTGGCCTGGCCCAATCTATTTTTCAATTGGGTGGCAATTCAGGAAGTGCCATAGGGCCCTTGTTGGTTGCTCTCATTGTGATTCCTCATGGACAGTTTTATATTCTCTGGTTTATTATTGCGGCCATTTTAGGAATGATCGTCTTAATAAAAGTTGGGAATTGGTACAAGGGGCATTTAGTGTTAAGATCGCAGGGGAAATTCACTTCTCACGAACAACGCCAGGATCTCCCAAAAAGTAAGATCATTCTTTCCATTGTTATTTTACTGATCCTTATTTTCTCCAAATATTTTTACTTAACAAGTATTACCAGTTATTTTACATTTTACCTGATGGATAAATTTCATTTAACGGTCTCGGAATCCCAGTTTCATTTATTCTTATTTTTAGCGTCGGTTGCAGCAGGCACTTTCCTTGGTGGCCCCTTAGGTGACAAATTTGGAAGAAAAATAATTATCTGGGTTTCCATATTAGGCATTGCGCCGTTTACCTTGCTATTGCCTCATGTTGATTTATTCTGGACCAGTATTTTATCGGTTATCATTGGCATTATTATGGCCTCTGCTTTTTCGGCAATATTAGTGTATGCCCAGGAATTACTCCCCGGTAAAGTAGGTATGATCTCCGGTTTATTTTTTGGATTTGCTTTTGGTATTGCCGGTATAGGTTCAGCCCTACTGGGTCACCTGGCCGATAAAACGAGTATCGCGTATGTGTTCAATATTTGTGCGTTTTTGCCATTGCTGGGAATTATCACCGGTTTTTTACCAAACATTAAAAGTATCAAGAGATCTTAATCCGTCATAAGATAGTTCATTCACCATTTTGATTCGTATAAATCAGTTCAATAAAATGGAACGCAAACAAAAACAATTCTGTAGATAAGTACAGACCATTTATGAAGTAATAACAAGTCTGTTAAACGCCCAGCATTTCTTTTAGCTTTGTATAACCCGTGCGGCTTAGCGGAACTTTTTTTCCATTCTTTAAAATGGCGATATAGGTATTTTTTTCAAGAGGCTCAATTTTAGTAAGCTCCTGTAGATTGATAATATAGGAGCGGTGGGTTCTGAAAAATTTGTCGCTGTCCAGCACCTGCTCGTAATAACTCATGGTTTTCTTTTTGAGGTAATACGTATCCTTTGTGAAAAGCTTTACATAATCATCATACGCTTCAATGTACATCACATCCTGCACGGGTACAATGCGAATATCACTGCCATTTTTTACAACAATACGATTTTTATCATCGGGTTGTTTGGTAGGGTTTTCTAAAAGATTTTGTATATTTTTTTCAGAAGAAACAGAAGTCGTGCTTTTCGATTTATATTTTTCGATAGCCAGATCAAATCTCTCTTTACTGAAGGGTTTTAAAAGGTAATCCACGGCGTTTGACTCAAAGGCTTTAATAGCGTATTCGTCAAAGGCCGTTGCAAAAATAACAGATGGAATCGTATCCAATAATTCCAGCATTTCAAAGCCGTTGATCTTCGGCATTTGTATATCTAAAAAAATCAGATCAGGCTTGTGTTGCACAATGGCCTTCACTCCCTGGAATCCGTCATTGCACTCGGCAACTACTTCTACTCCTTCATGCGACTGAAGGTATTCCGCTACAACCATACGTGCCAGCGGTTCATCATCGATAATTATAATTTTCATTTTGCCAGTGGTATTCTTAAGGTAGTAATAAACTGATTTTCTTTTTTCTCGATAAGCATTAAATCATTACGTGCATATAATAAAAATAAGCGGCGCTGTATAGAACTTAAACCAAACCCTGTTCCCTGGTTTGCAACCTGTGTTTCGCTGTCGAAAGGATTTTTTACCTGTATATGCAGTAAGCCATCCTTTAAATACGAAGAAACGCTGATCGTAATTTCATCTACTGTATCGTATAAACCAAACTTAATGGCATTCTCTACAATAGGCTGTAACAACAAAGGGGGAATGGGGGAAGATAAGATCGTTTCATCAAAATTCATTTCAATATTTAAACGGTGACCGAAACGTACTTTTTCGATTTCCAAATACAATTTCAAATGTTCCAGTTCTTCTTGTAAAGCCACACACTCCTTCTCATCTTTTTTTAAAGTACCGCGTAAAAAATCAGATAACTGTTGAATCATTTTACGGGCCTCGTTAGGCTTTGTACCTGCCAATGCACTGATGGAGTTTAAACTATTAAATAAAAAGTGTGGCTGAAGTTGTTGTCGGAGTTTTGCCAGCTCTGCATCTTTCACTAATTGTTCCGCTGTATTTCTACGTTGTTCCTGTTCTTTTTGATCTTTTAAGATACTCCACATCCAGTTTAATAAGGTCACAAAACACAATACTAAAAAAGAAATGATAAACCTTACCGGCATGGAGTTTAATAAAAAAGTAGCGTAAACCGTATCGGAGGTAACAATAAACGTTAATACAAACCGCAGTAATACGCAATAAAAAATAGTGAGCCCTAATGCAAAGATAAACCTGTAAATTCTATTGGTAGTACCAGGTTGGTAGTAATAAAAGATGGCTATGATGGCAAAGGCGAATACACCTAACAACGCATTTGAAACTACAGCATCAATAACCGAATGGTTCCAGTTCAGGCCTAAACGATGCAACACGCAGGCTTGTGTAAACGACCAGAAAGCCCACCACCCTAAATAGAGCAGTAGGATCTGGACCTTTGAATATCGTATGGTATTTTTCAAACAGGCTTATACAAAGGTTAAGTTTTTTGCCTGAATAACCATAGCTTTTTGCCTGATATAATTAATAAAAGAAGTTGTATCGGTTTTCTCGTGAGTGCTTGAGTATACCTGTTCACCGTCTTTTAACGTGTCCAATGAATACATATCGGCCACATCAATAAATTTCCAGTGAACCAGTTTATTATCTTTGTTCACAAATGTTTCTTCTTCTTTTTTACCCATAGCGCGGGCTTTGTGGAAGGCATCTTCCATACTGTGAGATTCGATGACCCTTACCTGTTCATCAAATTGCGAATCGTGGTTCCCATTATCAATATTGATATTGAACATGAGTTTTGCTAAATAACGTTGCATAGTGGTTATATTTTGATGGTTATAAATAATTGATTAGTAACTTTTAATATCGATTCCTCCAAAAAATACTGTTCCTTTTAAGATCAGTGTTTTGGTATTTCCTTCAAGTGTTTTTGGCTGCACAGGTCTTTTGTCTTCTACACTGCCAAAGGCAGAAACAAGCTCTGAATTAATTTCCCAATTTGCCGGTACAATTAACTTGGCTCCTGCAAATACACAGGTTAATTCAAGGGTTGCCGTATTTTCAAAATCTGCTTGTAATAAGTTGATCTCTGCTCCTCCAAAAATGATGGTGATATCACCTCCTTTGAAATTTTTGGTGAGAACATTCTTTTTTACAGCTCCCATAAATGTTGTGTAATCCAATACATCTTCCGTGGTAGATGTTGCTTCCGCATCTACAAAACATTCGTTTCTGTACTCACGACGATGTTGGCGATGGTGTCTGTCATGCCATTTTTTCCAGTGGTCTCTTCTACGTCTGCGAGGCTTAAAGATGATAAACAATCCAAACAGGATAATTAACACCGGCCACAAAAAAGGCCTGATACTCATCCCGGGATAAAGATCCGTTAGTAAAAACGCTCCGCCCACTAAAACTAAGATAAGCCATGCCGGGTGCATAAATTTATGTTTAACGGCTATGATTAACCCCACTGCTATTAAAAACATTTTCCAGGTAAAGATCCATTGAGGAATTTCTGCTCCCAATTCTTTAGCCAAAAATAAGGAACCTGCTATTACTATTAAAAATCCTCCGAATAATTTCCCTCTTCTGTGTGATTGTTCACTTTTCTTCCACATCTGCTCGTGCTCCGTATTTATATCCTTATTTTCCATTCTTTCTAAATTTTCATCAAACATACAACAGTTAAAAAGCTCCCGCAATGGGAATTAGGTTAAGGAATGGGTGCGGGCGGTAAACGTTACCTTAAGGGCGGTTAAAGTATTTCAAAACGGCCATATCTGTTAATTCTACCCCAATAAGCCCTCTTCTATTTTTTTTAATGAATAGTTTAACTAACTTTAATTAAACCTATTGATCATGCTAAAAAAAATACTTTGCATTATGATTGTTTTATTGGCATTTCACCAAAGTGCTGATGCTCAATTAATTTATAAAGATGTTGCCCCCATTTTTATTCAGCGTTGTACTTCCTGCCATCATCAGGGGAAAATTTTTCCTTCTTTCACTTATTACAGCTCTATTGCAACCTATAAATCACTGATCACTTATGATCTTCAAAATAACAAAATGCCACCATGGTCGCCCGACACAACTTATTCCAGGTTCGACCATGAACGCATTATTACGCTTTCCGAAAAAACAAAAATTTTAAACTGGATTACTGCCGGAGCCCCTGCCGGAGATACTACTTTGGCACCTCCCGTTCCTCATTATGCTACAACACAATTAAACGGAACGCCGGATCTTATTTTAACCATTCCCACCTATACCAGTAATGCTAGTACTACTGATAAATACGTTTGTTTTTCTTTACCAACGGGCTTACTACAAAACAGGATTTTAAGGGCTTATGAGGTGATCCCGGGCAATGCATCTATTGTTCATCATGCGGTTATTAATGTGGATACTTTAGGAACTACTTCTACCGATATATCAGGCGGATGCTTTACTATTCCCGGAGATTTTAGTTTAGGAGCCTACGCTCCCGGTGCCCCCCCAACGGTTTTTCCGGGAGTAGCTCCGGCAAAATTTGGTATTACGATAAAAGCAGGTTCTAAAATAGTACTGCAAATGCACTATCCTGCGGGCACAGCAGGGCAAACAGACGCTACGCAGATAAGGATATTTTTCTACGCGGTAAACACAACGGGTGTACGGCAAATTTATGCCGGCACCCCTATACAAAATTGGGGATTCAGTATTCCGGCCAATACAACCGGTACCGTTTCTGCACAGTATCCAAACTCAGGAGGCATAACGGCAGACATCTCTGCTTATTCCATCTTCCCTCATTCACACAAAATCTGTAAAAGCATCGAAAATTATGCCTCCAACGGCACTACAACTATCCCCTTATGCCGCATTAATAAATGGGATTTCGAATGGCAGGGATTTTATACTTTTAAAAGCTTGTTGAAAATACCTGCCGGTTATACTTTGTATGGGAAACATGTTTTTGATAATACCACTGCTAACCCTAACAACCCCAGCCCGGTTACGGTAAGTGCAGGCTTGAGTACCTCCAACGAAATGGTATTTGATGGATTGATGTGGGCGCTTTACCAACCGGGTGATGAAACTATCGATATTAAATCCATTCTGGATGTTGACACATTGTTTAGCTTACCTAATGGGATCTATGAAAGAAGCCCTTATAAAACCAATGTTGTTACATATCCCAATCCATTTCAGGATAAACTCACCATTGCTTACGAATTATTTTCTACCGAATATGTAACAGTTTCTATTTACAATATCATGGGACAAAAAATTATGACTCTCTCCTCAAAAATGGAAACTCCCGGCATTTATGCCTACGAATGGGACGGAAAAAATTCGGATGGAGGCTCTGCGTCTCCCGGTATATATACTTATAAAGTAACTATTGGTGCAACTGAAAATTGTGGGAAAATTATTTTAAATCCAAAAAATTAAATCTAACCCGATACGTTTCTTAATTTAAAGAAGGGTCGAACGAAAAATCGGTAAATGCTTTATAACCCGGATTAATTTTAGTGAGTTCATTGCCCCATAAGTCGTCCGGTATGGTATGTATCAATTCATCATAATCGGCAGACTGCGTTAACCATGTATTCCCTTCTAATTCCTGATCGAGTTGGTTACTGCTCCATCCGCTGTATCCAATATAAAAACGGATTTGTTCTGACGAAAGTTCTCCTTTCTCTATCATTTTGGTCAATTCAAAAAAATTACCTCCCCAATAAACTCCTTTATTGATTTCAACACTATCACTTAATTTTGATCCTAAGGTGTGCGTATAAAATAATTGGTTTGGAGATACGGGGCCGCCTTCGAATAAAGGAAAATTAGCATCCTTTAAATGAGGAAAAATATCTTTCAATAATAATCCGTGAGGTTTATTGATAATAAATCCAAGGCTTCCTTCCTTATTATGTTCACCCATAAAAACAACTGCCCGTTTAAAATGGCCGTCCTGTAAAAAGGGTTTTGCAATTAATATGTCACCTGCCTTTACCAATGGTAAACTATCTTTATATTTGTTGTAAATTTACAAAAATGAGCGAAGTAAATAGTTATATTTTTCAACTGCGTGAAGATTTTATGAAAGGTCAGCTTTCGGAAAGATCCATCGCTTCTTTACCTCAGCTTCAATTTGAAAACTGGATGAAAGAGGCCGTTGAAGCCAAAGTAAATGAAGTTCAGGCTTTTAATTTAGCAACTGTTGGCAAGGATCATCGCCCCTCTTCACGAATCGTTTACCTGAGAGAATTTTCGGAGAATGATCTTTATTTTTACACCAATTATCAGTCACATAAAGGCATAGATATTTCGGAAAATGCCCACGTTTGTGCCACCTTTTTTTGGCCGGAATTAGAACGACAAATTCGTATTGAAGGTACAGCAAAGTTTGCGCCTAAAGAAAAAAGCGACGCCTACTTTAATGCACGACCTACAGAGTCTAAACTTGGAGCATGGAGCTCTCCACAAAGTAAAGTAATAGCAAGCCGCGATACGTTAGATCAATTGGTACTCGAAACGGGTAAAAAATTTAACGACACTCTTATTCCCAGACCTGAATTTTGGGGCGGTTATATAATAAAAGCAAGCTATTATGAATTTTGGCAGGGGAGAAAAAGCCGCTTACACGACAGGATAACTTATACAAAACAAAACGAAGTGTGGGAAATTGAAAGACTGGCACCGTAGGTTGAAAAAGGCAGCATTATCAATACTCTCCACTCTGTTAACTTTCTACATAAAATAACTTTCTAAATTAATACAATGAACAAACAAGATAAAATAAAGAACTTTGATCCTAACAGTGTTGGAGATGTAAACGCTAATTTATTTGGTTTACCTTTTACCGTTGATGAATCCGAAACGGTGCTTATTCCTGTGCCCTGGGAAGTAACCGTAAGTTATGGTGGCGGTACAGTGAATGGCCCTGAACAAATATTTGAAGCCTCTTTTCAGGTAGACCTTTATGATCCTATTGTAAAAGATGCCTGGAAGTTAGGCATTGCCATGGATGAGATCAATGAAGAACTACGGGAAAAAAGTGAGATCTATCGACCGGTTGCTGAAATAATTATTGACAGACAATGTAACGGAGAGCCTTCTGAAGAGATTACCGAAATTAAAGACATCAATAAAATCTGCACAGAAATGAATGCGTGGGTAAAACAACGTGCTTTACATTTTCTGAAAAAAAATAAAACGGTGGGTTTAATTGGTGGAGACCACTCTACTCCATTAGGAATGATGCAGGCTCTAAGCGAGCACGTTGGTGAATTTGCCATTTTACAAATTGATGCGCATGCCGATTTGCGTGTGGCTTACGAAGGCTTTGAATTTTCACATGCCTCCATTATGTACAATGCTTTAAAAATAAATAACGTTAAAAAATTAGTGCAGGTTGGAATCCGCGATTATTGCCAGGCCGAATTGGAGATCATTGAGAATTCCAATGGACGTGTAAAAACATTTTTCGACAGAGATATTAAACAACAACAATACAAAGGTAAAACATGGGATACCATTTGCCAGGAAATAGTAAATGAGTTACCGCAAAATGTTTATTTAAGTTTTGATATTGATGGACTTGATCCTAAATTATGCCCTGGTACTGGAACACCTGTAGCCGGTGGCTTTGAAACCGACCAGGTTTTATATTTATTGGAACAGGTAGTTGCTTCCGGCAAAAAATTAATTGCCTTCGATATAAACGAGGTAGGTGGTGAAGATGAATGGAATGCAAATGTGGCCTCACGTTTATTATACCGTATTGCAAACTTAGTAATGCATAGCCAGGGGAAAACCGGGAAATAATTTTTAGAATTTATGCTGGTGTTTATTAGTATTTTAATAAACACCAGCATAAAATTATTTTACTTCAAGTCTCGCAAATTGTTTTAAAATAGCAGCAAAATCAAGGTACTCATGCTGACCTTTATAAAAAGCAGCATACCCTTTCGGGTCACAATATTTATATTGTCTTGTTTGATCTCCTACTTTGAATTGAATATAATAACATGCTGCATCACTTATAGTAAAAGATGACAATTTAACCTGGTTGGTTGCAAGATCCAATTTATAATTGCCAGCATTGATCTTATCCTGTGCCGGAAGAGAAAATACATTATTCGAAATCATCGATTTTACAATACTCTCTATTCCTATAACCGGCTTAAGATTCTGTTTCACCGTTGAGTCTTTCGTATTTAGTTTTAATTTTGACGCTTTCCATTTGGTGTCATATTCCAGCACCACACATTGGGTTCCCGGAAAACCGATCCCTGAATACAACCGTATTTCAATGGTATTTTTTGAATCCGCAATGGGTGCCAAGCTGAGTTTTTTAGTCACTTCTTCCAGGCTAACCGATGTGAGATCAGAAACAATGTTGCCCAGCTCCATCAGCTTTGGCTTTCCCCCTGTTTGAGCATTTACCGCAGAAAAAGCAACTATAATACATAGGATCGCACTAAAATATTTCATATTGATAGAGTTTTGAATAAGGGATTAACAGGGTTCAAAGTAAAAATACATAATCTCTGCAATGCCTCCAAATTTTATCATAATTCCCTAAATACATAGAAGGGAATCAGGGTTTAAACCTCTTTATGGTTCTGGCACAGCTTTTTGTTATACATTCATTAGATAAATCAATTACTATGTCACTCTTCTCTAACATCAAAAATGCATACCGGTTATTTAAACAGGTGGATATGCAACAGTTTAGTCAATTGTCCAAAAAAATAGACCTGGCTGAAGTCATGAAAAATGTGAGTAAGCTGGATGATAAACAACTGGCCGGGTTAAGTAAAATGCTCAGTGGCGGACAGCGAAAAAAGGAATTACCGGCCATTGACGGTGATTTCTATAACATAAGCCATACACTTACTGCAGATGAACGCGCCCTGCAATTATCAGTAAGGGCTTTTATGGAGAAAGAGATTAAACCGATTGTTAATGATTACTGGCGGCGTGCAGATTTCCCACATCATATCATTCCAAAATTGGCCGAACTTAATATGTGCGGAATTACTTACAGTGGTTATAGCAGTCCTTTACGTTCCTGTTTAATGGAAGGGATCCTGGCCATGGAAATGGCACGGGTGGACGTTTCTTTTGCTACCTTTTTTGGTGTGCAAAGTGGCCTGGTGATGGGTTCCCTTTATTTATTAGGATCCGAAGAGCAAAAAAAAGAATGGTTACCCGATCTCAAAAATTTCAAAAAAATAGGGGCTTTCGGTTTAACCGAACCGGAAGTGGGATCTGCCGTTGCAGGTGGATTAACGATGAAAGCAAAACGCACTGGTAATTCGTGGACATTAAACGGGCAAAAAAAATGGATAGGCAATGCCACCTTCGCCGATGTAATTATTATATGGGCAGAGGCCGAAGAAGATAAACAGATAAAAGGATTTTTAGTAAGAAAAAATACGCCCGGCTTAGCGGTAGAAAAAATGGAAGATAAAATGGCCTTACGCATCGTGCAAAACGGTATTATTACATTAACCGATTGCGTTGTAGAAGAAAGTGACCGTTTACAAAAAGCCAATTCATTTAAAGATACTGCCAATGTTTTACGGATGACAAGAGCCGGTGTTGCCTGGCTGGCAGTGGGTTGTGCCCGCGGCGCTTATGAAGCCGCTTTAAAATATACCAGGGAACGAAAACAATTTGGAAAACCCATCGCCTCTTTTCAATTGATTCAAAATCATTTGGTAGAAATGCTCACTAACTTAACCGCTATGCAAACCATGGTGGCTCGTTTATCTGAATTACAGGATCAAAATCAGTTAACAGATGAACATGCTTCTCTTGCGAAGGTATTTTGTAGTTTGCGTACACGTGATATTGTAAGCAGGGCAAGAGAAGTGATGGGGGGCAATGGCATACTTTTAGAATATGATGTAGCAAGGTTTGTAGCCGATGCGGAAGCTATTTATTCTTACGAAGGAACCAAAGAAATTAATACCCTGATTGTTGGAAGAGCAATTACAGGCTATAGTGCTTTCGTATAACAGTTGAACTACAAAAAAAAGTCTGCTTAATATGTAAGCAGACTTTTTTTAATTTATACAAGCCGGAAATTCTATCCGAATATTTCAATAATGTATTTAGGAACAATCCCTAAAGCAATCGTAAATACAGTAGTTAAGGCCAACAATAAAATATGAGATGTTTCTACCACAAATTTTTGTTCTTCTTTTGCCGGTTTAAAATACATCGCTATTATCACTTTAAAATAATAGTACACACCAACTGCTGAAGTTAATATTGCTAAAACGATGAGCCATTTAAAGGATGTGCCAATTAATAGAGTGAATACAAAATACTTTGCAAAGAACCCTGCTGTAACAGGAATACCTGCTAATGATAACATGGAAACAACCATACAACCTGCAAGAAAAGGATTTCTTTTTCCCAGACCGTTAAACGCTTCAATGCTTGTATTGCCATCTTGTTTGGATACATTATATAAGACAGTGAACGAAGTAATAGAACCAATTGAATAAGCCAAAGAATAATATAAAATAGCGTTGATACTTGCAAAGCCTCTGTTATTAGCCAATATAGCCATTAACATAAATGCCGCGTGGCTAATACTTGAATAAGCCAGCATTCGTTTTACGCTTTGCTGGGACGCTGCCGTAATATTGGAAACTACCAGCGATAGCGCAATAATAATTGCCAGTACCATACTCCAGCTTTCACTTACTTTACCAAATACAACCAGGAATAAATGCATGAAGGCAGCAAATGCAGCCGTTTTAACGATGGTACTCATTAACGCGGTGATAACAGTAGGCGAACCTTCGTAAACATCCGGTGCCCAGAAATGAAACGGTGCAGCACTTACTTTAAAACACATGGCCACTAATAACATTAAAACACCTGCGTAAAAAAACGTTGGTAAACTTCCGTTAGCCTGAGAAATATAAGAACGAATTTCCATTAGATCGAAACTTCCTGTAGCGCCGTAAATTAAAGCGATTCCGAATAATAAAAACCCGGAAGCAAAAGAACCCATAATTAAATACTTGAACCCTGCTTCATTAGAAGCCAGATCCCTTTTACGGCTTGCGGCCAACACGTACATAGGAATAGATAAAATTTCAATTCCTAAAAATAAGGTAGTCATGTTACTGAAAGAGGTTAGCATTAATGCCCCCACTAAAGCAAACAACACTAATGCGAAATGATCAGTGATATGATCGTGCTCAAAATAATCGTTCGCCAGTATAAACCAGAAAAATGCTACTGCCAGAATAACTCCACTGAATGCCAATGCAACATTATCAAAACGGATCATGTTGTTGAACATAGGAATATTAAGGTTATTATTCCATTCCATAAAATTACAGGCGTAAGCAGCCAAAATGCCAACCAACACTAGTGGATATAATATTTTTTTGAATTTGAAAATTTCGGCCAGCATAGCTAAAATCCCTAATCCGCTTATTATAAAAAGACCTTTCATACTATTTAAAAAATTTTGATGTTAAATTTTGAATGTTAAATGATATTGTTTTGTACCGTTAATGAGTTTTAATGTATCATTTTAAATTCATCATTATTAATTTAGTGCCTTCTTCCGCCAAATCATTCAATGGCTTAGGATAAACTCCAAATGCCACAATGGCAATGCATATAATATATAATACTAACTTATCCGTAGATACTAATGACCCGAAAGCGATAGCAGAATCTCTGCGTTCTCCCAACATAATTGACTGATAACTGCGCAACATATAGACAGCTCCCAATATTACGGTTAAGCCTGCGAAAGCAGCCACCCATGCCCCATATTGATATACACCGTTTATTAATAAAAATTCTCCTACAAACCCATTGGTTAATGGCAATGCAACCGAACCTAATAATACAATTAAAAATAATACGGCAAAGTTGCCATTCATACTTCTGATGCCACCCAGCTTATCAATATTACGTGTTCCCGTGTGACGCATTAAAATATCTGCAATTAAAAATAAACCAACCACGTTTACACCATGCGCTAACATTTGCATCACACCTCCCTGGATACCTTGTTGATTCGCTGATAAAATACCTGCAGCAATTAACCCAACGTGAGCAATGGAAGAATAAGCAATTAAACGTTTGTAGTCTTTTTGTACAATGGCAATACAGGATGCGTAAACAATGCCAAATACAGAAAGGCCAATGGCCACACCTCCCCATTTTTCCAATGCTAAAGGTGCAATGGGTAATAACCATTTAATTAAACCAAATGTTCCCATTTTAAGCATAATCCCCGAAAGAAGCATGGTTCCCTGCGTTGGGGCATTTACATAAGTATCGGGTTGCCATGTGTGTAAAGGAAAGATTGGCATTTTAATACCAAATGCAAGAAAGATGCACCAGAATACGAAAGACTGTTGGCTAAGATTTAACGCCTTACCCGCCTGGTAAAGATCTGCAATGGCCCAGGATTTCATGCCTGTATCAAAGCCTGTGTGATTGTATAAATAAATTAAACCAACCAACATAAATAAAGAACCCAATAAGGTATACACGAAAAACTTGAAAGTGATACGTCCTCTGTCTTCACCACCCCAAACCAGGCAAATGAAGTAAATAGGAATTAAAGCCAGTTCCCAGAAAATATAAAATAGGAATCCGTCGTTAGCCGTAAACACACCTATTAATGCCATTTGCATAAACAGGATTAATCCATAAAAAGAATTTGGTTTATCGTAAGTTGTGTTAAACGATGATAAAATAATTAAAGGAATTAAAAACGTAGTTAACAATACCAGTAATAAAGAAAGTGCATCGATTCCCACGGCAAAGTGAATCCCTAACGATTCAACCCAGGTACAATTCAACATTAAATTACTATTTCCGGGGTTGTGTTTGTATTGGAGCAATACTACTAACGACAAAATAAATTCTACAACTGATAAGCCTAATGCAAGGTTACGACTTGCCTTTCCTTTTGTAAAGAATACCAGTAAGCTTGCAATAAGAGGTACAATGATTAATAATCCTACTAACATATTTTTTTATTTACAATTTTTTATTTTAAGTTCTATTTAATAAACGAATAAAACAAGATTAGTATAATTCCTACAACCATACTAAAAATGTATAATCCAATGTGCCCGGTTTGAGCTTTACGAATAATCGAGCTTAAGCCTGTAACACCACTTCCCACTCCTTTTACAATACCATCCACGACTTCAAGATCCATAAATTTATAGAAGAAGGTAGAAAGTACATCTAACGGTTTGCGGATAATGGCATCGTAAATTTCATCCACATAATATTTATTGTATACTAATTTCCTGATACCTTTTAATTTTTCGTCGTTAGCTTCCGGCAAAATCTGATTTTTAATATATACCATGTAAGCAAAGATGATGGTTGCTACTGCTGCTAAAACCGCGATTGCCATTAAGGTCCATTCTTTTGTATGATTTAAAACACTTGGATCTTTAATTTTAATAATAGAATCCAAATGATGATGCATCCAGTTAGGTGCTCCCCAAAACTCCGGTAAACCTAATAAACCACCGGCAATGGATAATATCGCCAATACGATTAACGGAATCGTCATTGTTTTGGGTGATTCATGTAGATGATGTTCTTGTTCATGCGTCCCTCTGAATTTGCGGTAGAAGGTTAAATACAATAAACGGAACATATAAAAAGCGGTTAACATAGAAGCTACCTGCCCAAAGAACCATAAGGTTGGGCTATGCTCATAAGTGTGTGCTAAAATTTCATCTTTCGAAAAGAAACCTGAGAATGGAGGAATACCACTGATAGCAATGGTTCCTATGGCCATAGTAGCAAACGTAACAGGTAATGCTTTTCTTAAACCACCCATTTTACGCATATCCTGTTCGCCACCCATAGCATGGATCACAGACCCTGCTCCAAGGAATAACAAAGCTTTAAAGAAAGCATGTGTTGTTACATGGAATACAGAAGAACTATAGGCATGAACTCCTAAACCTAAAAACATCAATCCTAATTGCGATACGGTTGAATATGCCAATACTTTTTTAATATCGTTTTGAAACAAGCCAATGGTTGCAGCAAATAAAGCCGTAGCCACACCTATTACAGCTACTACCTGAGAAGCTTCCTCAGACATGGAATAGAATACATTTGAACGAACGATCATATAGATACCTGCAGTAACCATGGTTGCCGCATGGATTAAAGCGGATACAGGAGTTGGGCCTGCCATGGCATCAGGTAACCAGGTATATAAAGGTAGCTGTGCCGATTTACCCATGGCACCAATAAATAATAATAAGGCGATAGCAGTTACAGTTCCTTCATTACCATTTGAAGCCATTGAGAAAACTTCTCCGTAAGAGATACTGCCAAAGGTTACAAAAATTAAGATGATCCCTAATAGGAAACCGAGATCCCCTATTCGGTTCATGATAAAGGCCTTTTTAGCCGCATTATTATAAGCTGTGTTTTTAAACCAAAATCCAATTAATAAATAAGAGCACAATCCAACACCTTCCCAACCCACAAACATAATTAAGTAGTTGTTTCCTAAAACCAATAACAACATAAAGAACACGAATAAATTCAGGTAAGTGAAGAAACGCGCAAATCCTTCGTCATTGTGCATGTAGCCGATAGAATAAATATGAATTAAAAATCCAATTCCTGTAATGATTAATAAAAACCAGGATGACAAAGGATCAACTAAAAATTCAAAAGGAATTTTTAACGTGTCGGAATTTATCCATGAAAATAAATTCACGGTATGTGATTTAAGCTCCGAATGCTCTAATTCGAAGAAGATCAACAATGCAACCACAAAGGATGCTAATACTGCAATGCTGGCTATAGCACCGGATAAGCCTTTACTGATCTTTTTACCAAAAAAACCGTTTATTAAAAATCCTAATAAAGGAAATAATGGAATAAGGGCAACTAATTTAATCATATACCTAGTTCTTTAATCTGCTTAATAAATCAATGTCAATACTTTTAAAATTACGATACACCATCGCCAAAATAGCCAGTCCTACTGCTACCTCTGCGGCAGCTACTGCCATAATAAAAAATACAAATACCTGCCCTGATGGGTCGTTATGTAATGTTGAAAAAGCAACTAATAATAAATTAACCGCATTTAGCATTAACTCAATACACATAAAAATAATGATGGCATTTCTGCGCGCCATTACACCTACTACGCCAATAATAAATAATACGGCGCTAAGCATGATGTAATAATTGATTGGAATTCCGTTTAACATGATAAATTAGTTTTATTAATTATTTATAGTTTCTTTTTCGTTAATATTTGTATCTCTTTTACCAATCATAATAGCACCGACTAAAGCAGCTAATAATAACACAGAAGCAACTTCGAACGGGAATAAAAACTCATGGAATAAAACATTCCCTAAATTTTTAACCAAACCAATTTGAGAAGCCCCACCCTGTACCAGTTGTAATTGCTCTGCTCCTTTTAAAGCACCCACCATTACAAATAATAACACGCCACCAATAACACCGGCAATAATACGTGTTACAATATGTTTTCTTGGTTCACTATCCGCATTCAAATTCATTAACATGATGATGAATAAAAACAATACCATGATCGCACCTGCGTATACCACTATATGTACTACTGCCAAAAATTGTGCGTTTAATAATATATAATGCCCTGCGATACAAAAGAAAGTTAATACCAAATATAAAACTGAGTTAACCGGATTGCGTGTAAACACTACCATTAATGCAAACATAATTGCAAGAAAGGAAAGTATTCCGAAAAGCCATTGTGTAGTTGTAAGTCCTAACATACTTTATTTTAAGATTTAAGATTTTTTGATTTAAAGGTTTTATTCTAATTCAAAAAAGTCTGATTTATTTTTTAGTTTTAATTAATTCTAAGATCTAACTTCTCAATGCTTGTCTTTATCTAATTTTTTAGGGTCAAATAATTCATTGTGCTTTAATCCGGGGATCTTTTTAAATTCTAATACTTCCGGAGTTTGGCGCTGGGTGACATCAATACGCTCATTTAACTTTTCCACCAATTTATCTTTTCCGTAAATAAAATCATCGCGTTCAAATTCTACATCCACTAAACGGTCTGTTAAGAAAATAGCTTCTTTCGGACAAGCTTCTTCACATAAACCGCAGAAGATACAACGCAACATATTGATTTCATATGTTGCCGCATATTTTTCTTCGCGGTATAAATGTTCTTCTCCTTTTTTACGCTCTCCGCTTGTCATCGTAATAGCTTCTGCAGGACAGGCCACAGCACACATCCCACAAGAGGTACAACGTTCCGCACCATTCTCATCCAACTTTAAAACATGTTGCCCACGAAATACAGGAGCTATCGGTCTTTTTTCTTCCGGATAATTAATCGTGGGTGATTTCTTAAACAAATGGCTTGCGGTGATCAACATCCCTTTTGCAATGGCAGGAAGATATAATCTCTCTGCAAAACTTTGCACTTTGTTTGATACGACTACTTTTCTATTGGTTAATTGCATTTCTAAATGTTTTTAATGTTAAGTTCTTCGTTTTTAATTCTTAAAAATGAAACGGTATCGTTTTTCTGATAAAAATCTCCACTAAAACTGTTAAGCCCAAATTAAATAAAGACAATGGCAGTAAGGTTTTCCAACCTAAATTCATTAACTGGTCATAACGGAAACGTGGCAATGTCCAACGAACCCACATAAACAGACAAATGAATAAAAATATTTTAGTAAAGTAGGCTCCAAAGCCGATTAAAGAAATTAACCATGATCCTTCTTCTAATCCCAACCATGCATAAAACTCATGCGCAAAAGGGAAGTTATAACCACCGAAATAAAACCCGGCCATAATTGCTGAAGAAATAAACATGTTGATGTATTCCGCAAACAGGAACAATCCTAATTTCATAGATGAATACTCTGTATGGTAACCACCTACTAACTCAGTTTCACACTCCGGTAAATCGAAAGGTGCACGATTGGTTTCTGCCAAAGCACAAATAAAGAAAATTAAAAATCCTAAAGGTTGATACACGAAATTACACCAACCTTTATCCTGGCCTTCAATAATATCTTTTAAACTTAAAGAGCCACCGGAAGATATGATTAACGCAATTAAAGCAATACCCATGGCAATTTCATAACTGATCATTTGTGAAGAGGCACGCACCGCTCCCAATAAAGCGAACTTATTATTAGATGCCCAGCCACCGATCATAATTCCATATACACCAATAGACACAACACCCAGTAAATAAATAACACCAATGTTAATGTCGGTAATCTGAATGTCGTATAAATGACCACCAACCATAACCGGCTTTCCCCATGGAATAACGGCACTGGTCATTACGGCCGTGACCATAAACAACGATGGTCCTAAAATAAATAAGGAACGGTTAGATACATTCGGAATGATCTCTTCCTTCATAAACATTTTTCCACCATCAGCCAATGGTTGTAATAAACCCCACTTTCCTGCTCTATTAGGGCCTTTCCTGTCTTGCAGAAAAGCAGCAAATTTTCGTTCCCATAATGTAGCGTAAGCTGCAACCCCAAGGGAAAGCAAAAACACTGCTACACAAACAATTCCTTTATATATTAATAAACTTAGCATAGTAGTTATTAGGGTCTTTTATTAATGTCCATAAATCCAAGTGCTTTTTGTTGTTTCATCACCTGCACTTTTAACTCATTTAAGTGAGTGTAATGATTTTGAGAAATAACACTGCTCCGGTGAATTGGCGAAGGTCCTTCTACTTTCCAGTCAGCTGTATTTTTTCTTTCGAAACGGCACTCGTTACAAATAAATTCTTCTGCTTCTCCCCACATATCTTTACGGGCAGTTACACGTAATACATCTGCTCCTTTTAACCATAAACGCACTTTACCTGAACATTTTTTACAATCGCAACTCGCATCAACCGGTTTAGTAAACCATACACGGCTTTTGAAACGGAATGTTTTATCAGTTAATGCTCCAACCGGACACACGTCAATGACGTTTCCTGAAAAATCATTTTCAATAACGTTTTCGATATACGTAGAGATCTCTGCCGCATCACCACGATGCATCACACCATGTACACGGTTATCTGTTAATTGCTCGGCAACTTTTACACAACGGAAACACATAATGCAACGCGTCATATGTAACTGAATATATTTCCCTATATCAATTTTTTCGAACTCACGACGAGGAAACTCATAACGCGTAGTGGCGGCACCATGTTCGTAACCTAAATCCTGTAAGCTACACTCACCTGCCTGATCACACACAGGGCAATCCAAAGGATGATTCATTAATAAAAATTCAACCACACCTTTACGTGCTTCCAATACATCTTTATTAATGGTATTTTCTACTACCATCCCATCCATTACTTCCGTACGGCAACTTGCCACAGGTTTAGGCATAGGAGTTGGATTAGCTGTGCTTCCTTGTGTTACTTTTACAATGCAAGTACGGCAATACCCTCCACTGGTTTTTAATTTAGAATAATAGCACATGGTTGGTGGAGCTACCTCCGGACCTATCATACGTGCTGCTTCAAGAATTGTAGTACCCTTAGGTACGTCAATTTCTATTCCATCTATTGTTACTTTCATATTAATTTAAAAGTTTTTAAATCAAAATTCAAAAACATGAATTGTGATACTTATGCTCTTGCTAATTTGTTTAAACGATCGTAATGAGAAATATCCACAAACTTTTTACTTTTTGCGATATCAATAAATTCTTGTTTGAAATGACGGATAGCAGCTGCTACAGGCCATGCTGCAGCTTCTCCTAACGGACAAATAGTTTTACCTTCAATTTTACTTTGAATGTCCCACAATAATTCCACATCACTTTCATTCGCGGTTCCGTTTAAAAACTTTTGCAATATTTTTTCCATCCAGCCTGTTCCTTCACGACAAGGTGAACACTGGCCACAAGATTCATGACGATAGAAACGGGCAAACGTAAATAAATTTTTCACGATGCTTGTATCTTCATCCATGGCAATAAACCCACCTGAACCCAACATGGTTCCGGTTATAAAACCACCGTCTGATAAACTTTCGTAAGTCATTAAACGAGGCTCGCCTTTAGCAGTTCTTAAAATTAATTCTGTTGGTAAGATTGGCACAGATGAACCTCCAGCTACAACCGCCTTTAATTTTTTACCATTGCGAATACCGCCACAATACTCATCGCTATAAATAAAATCTTCAACGGTAATTCCTAATTCAATTTCGTAAACACCCGGTTTATTGATATGCCCGGACGCAGAAATTAATTTTGTTCCGGTAGATTTTCCAACACCAATTTTAGCGTATTCTTCTCCACCCATATTAACGATGGGTACAACTGCAGCAATCGTTTCTACGTTATTTACAACCGTAGGGCAACCCCATAAACCGGCAACAGCAGGAAACGGCGGCTTGATACGCGGATTACCACGTTTACCTTCTAACGATTCTAACAAGGCCGTTTCTTCTCCACAGATATAAGCACCACCACCAACCTGTACATAACAGTCGTGAGAAAAATCAGTTCCTAAAATATTTTTTCCTAACCAGCCTGCTGCATAAGCTTCTGCAATAGCTGCTTCTACAATACGGGCCACATAAAAGTATTCCCCACGAATGTAGATGTAAGAAGTTTTTGCACCCAATGCATAAGAAGAGGTAATCATGCCTTCAATTAATGCATGAGGAATTTTTTCCATTAAGTAACGGTCTTTGAACGTTCCCGGTTCCGATTCATCGGCATTACATACTAAGTAGCGTGCAACACCTTCCGGTTTTGCGAGGAAACTCCATTTCATTCCTGTAGGGAAACCTGCGCCACCGCGGCCACGTAAACCCGATTTTTTTACTTCATCCGTTACCTGATCAGGTTGCATTGTTTTTAATGCTTTCTCTACAGAAGCATAACCACCATGTGCACGGTACACGTCTAACGTATGAATGTTAGGAACGTGATCGTTGTGTATTAATAATTTTCTTCCCATTGTTTAATGGTTATAATGTGTTTTTATAATCTAAATCCGTATAACTTTTTAATTTGCCTTCTACTCTGTAGTTCTCTAAAAGCGTATCTACTTTATCGTAGGTTAAATTTTCGTGGTAGCTTGCTCCGCATTGCAGCATGGGCGCTGTTCCACAAGAACCTAAACACTCCGCCACTTTTAAAGAAAACATTCCGTCTTTGGTAGTTTCACCTACTTTAATATTTAATTTTTTCTCAATGTATTTTACAATATCCTCTGCACCGTTTAACCAGCAAGAACTTGTTTGGCAAACTTCCAGCACACATTTGCCCATTGGCTTTAAGTTATACATGGTATAAAAAGAGGCTACTTCAAATACTTCCACCGGACGAATCTTTAAAACAGATGCGACATAATCCATGGTTTCAGGACTTAACCATCCACCAAATTCTGCTTGTGCCACATGTAACACAGGCAATAATGCAGATTTAATTTTTTCCGGCGGATAATGGGAAATGATTGTTTGCACTGTTTTCATCGCTTCCTCACTGAAAACTATTTCAGCACGTTTTGCTTGATCAAATTTTTGTGCTCCGTGTACTTGTGAACTCATTTTTTACTAGTTTTTAGTGTTGAGTTTTTTAGTTGTTAATCTATCGACTCTCTACTATAATTTTTTATTTATTTTCTTTATTAAAAACTAAACCTTAATAATTAAAAACTCACTATGCGTCTAATTCTCCTGCAATTACATTCATGCTACTCATGGTTAAAATAGCATCAGATAACATAATTCCTTTTACCATTTCAGAATATGCCTGGTAATAAATAAAACATGGTCTGCGGAAATGCAAGCGGTACGGTGTTCTTCCACCATCACTGATCAGGTAAAACCCTAATTCTCCGTTTCCACCTTCTACACAATGGTATACTTCTCCTTTTGGAATATCTGTTTCGCCCATCACAATTTTAAAGTGATAGATCAAAGCTTCCATATTATTATACACTTGTTCTTTCGGTGGTAAAAAGAAGTCCGGCATATCAGCATGCATTGGGCCTTCCGGCATTTTTTGAATAGCCTGTTTTAAAATTTCAAGACTCTGCCACATTTCATGTTGGCGAACCATAAAACGATCGTACGTATCACCTTGTGTTCCTACAGGAATAGTAAATGTAAAATCTTCGTAAGAACAATAAGGGTTCATCACGCGCACATCATAATCAACTCCTGCGGCACGTAAATTAGGCCCTGTAAAGCCATATTCCAAAGCTCTTTCACCGCTAATGGGTCCGCAATTAATGGTACGGTCCATAAAAATTTTATTACGTTCAAGCAGGTTCGCAAACTCCGTTAAGGCTTTTGGAAATTCAGCAATAAACGCATTAATTTTATCCCAGGTCGATTTTTTCCATTCACTGTCAAAACCACCAATACGGCCAATATTTGTTGTTAAACGTGCTCCACAGATCTCTTCAAAAATTTCATAGATTTTTTCTCTCCATTGAAAAATATATAAGAAGCCGGTCATGGCTCCTGTATCAACACCAATAACAGAGTTACAAATAATATGATCGGAAATACGGGACAATTCCATAATGATCACACGATGGTATTCTGCACGTTTTGGGATTTTAGCACCCAGTAATTTTTCTACAGTCATGTACCAACCCATGTTATTGATGGGTGATGAACAATAGTTCATACGATCCGTTAGAGGAGTAATTTGTGCATACGGTCTGCGTTCCGCTAATTTTTCGAAAGCACGGTGAATATACCCGATAGTTGGAGTAGCTTCATGAATAATTTCTCCGTCCATTTTTAGGACGTTCTGAAAAATTCCATGTGTAGCAGGGTGCGTAGGACCAAGGTTAAGAGTAGAATATTCTTTCTCTTCAAACACCTCTTTATTAACCGTATTACTATTTTCTTGTTTACTCATTTTTTGATTTAAGATTTAAAATTTAAGATTTAAGATTTTCACTTCTTATATCTCAAATCTGATTTCAAATTTCTTATCTTCCAAACATGCTGTTGTCTTTATCAGTACGCTCCTGATCTTCCAGAGGGTATTCTTTTCGCATCGGAAAAATATCCATTTCATCTACATTTAAAATGCGTTTTAAATTTGGATGACCTTTAAACTTTACACCAAAAAAATCATACGTTTCACGTTCCATCCAATTTGCTGCAGGCCACAAATCAGTAGCCGTTGGTACATCGGGTTTATTAATATCCATAAATGTTTTTAAACGAATACGGAAATTCTTAGGCATATTATGCAAATGATAAATAACGCCTAATTGTTTTTCATCAGCGGTTTGCATTCCTGTAAGATCCGTTAAAAAATGAAAATTCAATTCTTCGTCTTCTTTCAAAAATTTAAGAACATCATGTATCGCGTCTGCCTTAATGGTAAACACAGGAAAATCATATAGCATCTCAGCAGACACAATACTGTCTGCAAAAGTTACTTTTAGTTTTTCATTTACTTTATCTAATAATTCGCTCATTCTTTGACGTTAAGGTTTTATATTTCCTACTTCTAAAATCTGACTTCTTAATTTATTCTATTCCGTAAGAGTTTAATAATTTTTTATACTCCGGAGAATTACGTCTTCTGAAAGATTCATTGGCGGCTAACTCCTGTATTTTCATCACACCTTCCAGTATTTGTTCCGGACGCGGAGGACAACCCGGCACATACACATCAACCGGAATAATTTTATCAATTCCCTGTAAAACACTGTATGTATCAAAAATACCACCGCTACTTGCACATGCTCCTACGGATAATACCCAACGTGGCTCAGCCATTTGCTCATATACCTGGCGCAAAGTAGGCCCCATTTTTTTTGCAATGGTTCCCATTACCATTAACATGTCTGCCTGGCGCGGAGAAAAGCTTAAACGCTCTGACCCGAAACGCCCTAAATCATAATGTGAGGCCATAGTAGCCATAAATTCAATTCCACAACAAGACGTCGCAAATGGTAAAGGCCATAAAGAATTTTTACGGGCCAATCCAATCATATCTTCTGCTTTACCTGCAAAAAAACCGGGGCCTTCAAATCCCTCAGGACTTTTAGCCATTTCCAGTTTTGTACGTTTTATAATTTCTTTTGCCATGATTAATTTAAATTTTAAAGATTTAAGATGTTTACTTCTTATCTCTAATCCCGCTAGTCATCGGGACTGATTTCTGACTTCTTAATTTATTCTTCCCATTTTAATGCTTTTTTAGAAAGCATATAGTAAAACCCAACTAATAATAAAATAATAAATGTGAAAACCTCTACAACACCAAACATTCCCAATTCTTTGAAATTAACGGCCCACGGGTACATAAAAATTACCTCTATATCGAATAAGACGAAGATAATAGCCACTAAAAAATATTTAATTGCAAAGGGCATCCGGGCATTTCCTTCCGATTCGATACCACACTCGAAAGAATCCAACTTGATTTTTGTTTTGCGTTTTGGCCCTAACCAATGTGATAAAACCATGGTTGTTACTACAAATCCGAGCGCTACTAGAAACATTAAAAGGATTGGTAAATAATCTAACGGGGATGAAACTGTGTTCATAAGTAACAATTTAATTATTGATTGTAAGATTAACTATTTTTGCGTTAAACATCAAATAATCAGTCTATTTTTTGGTATTTAGAATGGTTACAAATAACATTTGATTTGCCTAAAAACCAGCTGTTATTTTCACTATTAAATTTACTAATTTTAAATTGAAAACGTATTTAGAATAATACTATTTTTTCATAAAAAAAGCTGCCCGATTTGAGCAGCTTTTTAAAAATTACTTCTTTTTGGCAGGAAGTTGTTGTCGTTGTTTCGACATTTCTTCTAACCGTGTTTGGAAGGTTGATTTCTTTTCCGGCTTTTTCATATTGGCTAACAATTGCTCTCTGATTTTACCATCGTCAATAATTTTTCTCATTAACCATGTTTGTAAGAAAGTAATAACGTTAGCTAAAAAGTAATACCAGCTTAAACCTGCGCTGTAGCTATTCATTACTGCTAAGAAAATAACAGGCATTAAATACATCATGTATTTCATTCCCGGCATTTGCGTTTGTTGCGGCTGCAATAATGCACTGTTCATCCATGTATAAATAATAGTAGATACGAACATTAAAATAGCGAATAAACTTACGTGATCACCGTAACCCCAAACATCAAATCCGAATTTATAAACGGAATCGTAGGTCGAAAGATCATCTGTCCATAAAAACCCTTTTTGACGAAGCTCAATAGATGCAGGAATAAAGGCGAATAAGGCAATTAAAATAGGGAATTGTAATAACATAGGTAAACATCCCGAAAGCGGGTTAGCACCTGCTCTGCGGTAGAGAGACATCGTTTCCTGTTGCTTTTTCATTGGATCAGGATCTTTCTCATATTTAGCATTGATCTCATCGATTTCCGGTTTCAACACACGCATTTTTGCGCCGCTCATATAGGTTTTATAAGCTATAGGAAATAAAATGGTTTTTAAAATTAACGTTAATATTAAAATAATTAAACCACTGTTTAATGCTGAAAGTCCATTAAATAAAGGAATTACCATCCATTTATTAATGTAGCTGAAAACACTCCATCCGGTAGGAATAATTTTTTCCAGATCAAGATCGTAGGTTTTAAGTGTTTTATATTGGGTTGGACCAAAATAGAATTGCATTCCAAAAGTTTCAGAACCGTTATGCTTATAGGGAATACTTAATTCACTCGTAATTGTTTTAACAATATCCTTAGAAGCAGGATTCTCAGAGGTTTTCACGAAACTTCCTTCTTTTAAGAATGCCTCTTTTTTCGCAATTAAAGTCGAGTTAAAAAAGTGTTGTTTAAAGGAAACCCATTTAATGTTGGATTCAGAAAATATTTTTTCATCATTTTTACGGGCATTGATATTATCAACACCGCCTTTTTCTTCGTTATAATAAACAGTAGCTGCTTCACGCTCTTTGGAAATATGTTTTTCCTGAGTTGGCATAGCCTGCGACCAATGCAGGGTTACATGATTTGTTTTGGCAGGAATAATTGTTTGCATCCCCACAAAATTTACATCGTAACTCAACATATAATCATTAGGCTTTAATGTATAAATGTATTCGATGTAACTCTCAGGTTTAGAAGTCAACAATCTTAACGTAACTGATTTTGTTCCATTAGGATTTGCAGTAGTTTCAGGGGTATTAGAAGCAAAATAAAAACTATCTGTTACAAACATCATGTTTGCATAAGCATCAAATTGCAGATACTGTGCAGTAGAATCTTTATCAAATAAAATTAAAGGTTCTTTTTTGCCATAACGTTTGTACTCTTTTAATTCTACTTTTTCAACTTTACCACCTTTGTTAGAAATGTAAACTTTAATTTTTTCGTTTTCTAAAACAAGTGTTTGTTCCTTACCCGTAGCGGAAACTGCAAAATCTTTGTATTGAGCATTTACTAATGATTTGTTTAAAGAATCAGTTGCTGCTACTGCATTTGTATCGGCTATTGCCAATTTTTGCGGAGTCACGGTTTCTTTTACAGCAGCTTTTAATTGCGCTGTTTTAGTAGCCAGTTCAACAGAATCTTTAATGTGTTTGTTTTTTGCAATTTGCTCTTTGCTTGGGCCATTTAATGCAAGCCAGGAGATTAATATAACTGCTATAAGGCCTAAACCTATGAGGGATCTCTTATCCATTGTTGGAGGTAAATTTTAGGCTGCAAATATAAGAGATTTTATTAACGGGACTTCGTCAAAAAATGATAATAATAAAGAGAATCGGCGAACCTTAGGAAAGTGCGGTGCGAACGGTGGAAGCAATAGCTTCAAATTCCTCTTTAGACAGTTTAAGTTTTTCGTTCCTGAAATTCATATCACTTTCTGTGTTAATAGGAATTAAATGGATATGAGCATGGGGAACTTCCAGACCAATAACACAAACCCCTATTCTGTTGCAAGGAATTGCTATTTTTAAAGCTACTGCAATTTCCTTCGCAAAGCTCATTAATCCGACATAAGTTTCCTGGTCCAGATCAAAAATATAATCGACTTCTTTTTTGGGAACAATAAGGCTATGGCCCTTTTTTAAAGGAAAAACATCCAAAAATGCTATGAAATGCTCATTTTCAGCAATTTTATAGGCGGGGATATCCCCCGCAATGATTTTTGAAAAGATGCTTGGCATATTAAATGCTGATGTCCATGATTTGAAAAGGAATAACGCCTGCAGGTACAATTACATCTACCTTATCCCCTACTTTTTTGCCAACAAGCCCTTTACCGATGGGAGAATCAATAGAAATCTTCCCGGCTTTAAGATCTGCTTCATTTTCAGCAACAATGGTATATTTCATTTCCGCGTTGTTTTTCAGGTTCTTAATTTTAACCGTTGTTAAAATACTTACCTTACTTATATCTAACTGAGCGCTGTCTACAATACGTGCATTAGCCACAATCTCTTCCAATTTAGCTATTTTAATCTCCAACAAACCTTGTGCATCCTTTGCTGCATCATACTCCGCATTTTCAGACAAATCTCCCTTATCACGTGCTTCTGCTATTTGCCTGATCACGCTTTTACGTTCTACGGTTCTTAACTCGTGCAATTCGTCTTTTAATTTTTTTAACCCTTCTTCTGTATAATATGCAATTGTTGCCATGCTTTGTGTTTTTATTAAAATAAAAGAATCCCGTCCCGATAACTATCGGGACGGGACTGATAAATGATTACCCAAATATACTAATTATAAATTAATTCTTGCTCCAAAAGAGTGAACACCTCCAAAAGGATTCGTAAAACGGTAAGAGTAATCTATCCCGAAAGTTGATTTTTTCTCTCCGAAAGGAATTTCAACAGTAGCTCCGCAGGTTGGCCCAGTGAAAGCAGTTGTACGGTTTCCCTCCCCTTTAAAAATACCTTTTTCAGTAGTCATCCCTGCACGTACCATTAACATATCTTTCCATCCGTATTCAACCCCTACTAAAAAGTTATCTTTTGTAAAGGAATTAGATGTAAAGTTACCGGCAACTGTAATACGGTGTGTTTTTAATCTTCCAGTAGTATCTTTTATTAAATAGAAATCATATGCCCCACCAATATTCAATAACGCAGGTAAATCAAATGCTGCTGATTTATTGTTTTGCGTAATTAAATAGCTATCACCATAAGCATTTGTTACCGTGCTTTGTACAGATAAACCATCTCCTTTGTATTGCATTTTAGGTCCTACATTTTTCAAGCCCACACCTAAATGGATTTGATCATATTTACCTGTGTGGTATTGAATACCTGCATCAATGGAAACACCCTGAGCTTTTACGTTGTCGATCCCTTCAGAAATAACTCTTACAGTAATACCACCATAAATATTATCTGAAAAGCCTTTTGCATAAGATAAAGCGATATTAGTGAAACGTGGTGTAAAAGTACCTAAACCACCTTCCGGTTGATCTTCAGTCGTTCTTTCAATTTTACCGGCATTAATAGAAGTAATCCCCACACCAATTGCTCCTGTTTCACCTACTTTTTGAGAAAACCCAAAAGCATTAATGTTAATTCCTGTACCAACTAACCAGGATGAACGCATAAACATTAATTCTGTTTTTTTGGTAAATGCCAAACCCGCCACGTTATTAAACTGAGACTCTAAGCCCCGGCAACGTGCCGTATTTGCGTTAGACCAACCTGCAGAACGTGCATATGGATTAATCAATAACTGTGTAGCTCCTGCCTGACCGGCACGCTCAGGGTTCCCGGCATTAGCAGTAGAACTCACTACTAATAGGCTACCCGTTAATGCGAAACTTAAAGATATATTTAAAAAAGACTTCATGCTATATTTTTTAATACGGTTATATGATTAGTAATTTTGTAAATCTAACGGCCTCATTACTCCAAACCATTTCAATATTTTCTCTCCAACACCCGGTACATCAACATGTATGATATATAAACCGCTGGCAATAGGAATACCGTTTTGATTTTTCAAATCCCAATCCTGGTAATCAACTCTTCTTGAGTGAACAAAGTCACTGGAAGTAAGTGTAAGATCTTCTTGTCCACTAACATCCCTGTCAAACGTTCTGATCAATGTTCCATTCAATGTAAATATTTTGATCCGGCATTTGTTAGGTAAATTAGTAATCTTAATCTTATTCTCAGTCCTGTTTTTTTCATACGTTGAATACGCGTAATAAGGATTAGGAACCACATTAATCAATGCCAATGAATTTTTGGCCATATCTCCGTTATTAATTTCAGAGAAAATATCGGACGTGCTAAATTTATAGTACCCAAAATTATTATTCACCGGAGAAGGGAGCATGTCAGTTGTTAGCTGTGTATAGCCAGCAGAGTTAGCCAACTGAGGCATTACAAAACATTCAACCAAACCACTCACAAGAGCACTGCTCGTTGTATAATATAATCCACTTGATCCTGGTCTGTATGCTTTTTTAACCCTTAAACGTACTTTCACATCGCAAGGCATATCAGCAGGATTAGAAAACGCATAACGTTTATCAGATAATGCAGGGATATTAACCCACATAGCATCAGACCATATATTATTAAGAAGTTTTGTGTTGTTTGTTTGGAATCCTAATTTGTAGATTCCAGCGAAATCAACATAATTACTATAATCACCTGCACCAATTAATTTACCATTAACTACAGGAGCACTTGAAAATCCTTGATACCTGGTTGCACTTCTTGCATGACCGAATACATAAATATAATGTCTTCCTGCAAAAGAATAGGTATATCCGTTTTGGCCATATAATTCTGCTGTAGGATTCCACATCATATCTCTACCATTGTTATAATCCTGTTTAGAATCTTCACCAAAAGCGATATTTAATCTTTCACCTGTTTCAACATTCACTGCATATCCAGGGAACCATCCGCAACCATAATTAAGTGTATCAATTAAAGCTTCTGCCTGGTTACAACCAGGATCTCCCCACGCAACACCTTGTTTATCAACAGATCTGTTTCTTCTTGGTTCGAGTTTTTTACCTCCTGTTGGATTAGCCGCAGGCTCATCACACTCTTCCAATACCACAGATCTTGTCCATTTACTCTTATCTTTAGTAAGCACAATATTAACGCTCGATAAGGTTCTGATATCATAAGGTGTAGCAATTAATGCGGATGTTTTCTCTGTACCAACTGATCCCGAAAATAAACCTCCATAGGCAGGTGCTGCGAATGTTGCACCGGGTGTTCCTGCCGCTACAGTTTTAGAAGCTGCGGTTAATAAGTAAGGGGCCCATGTACCGCCTAAAATTCCTTCGAATTCCTGACCCGGATCTAAAAAGCCCGGTACCAATGAGGATGTAGGGGCAATTTCATAATCATTTTGATTTGCATCTTTTGTAATGATACTGGCCGCAAACTGACCTGATCTGATCCAGTTGTTTGGTTGTGTACCATCTACATCCGTTAAACCTGATAACCATCTGTCAGACGGGTTTGAAAACTCCATTGTTCCATCAATAAAATCTCCTTTTTGTGCAATTTTATCTGTAAGTAAAGCAGGGCTATTAAGTGTTCCTACATCACCCACCTGACCAATGTTTAATGATAAACCGATTTCATGGAAATAGAATTCCTCTCCAATTTTAATAGATTTACAAGGTACATACTCTTTTTGAGTGGTTAAATCTTTCAATATCCAGGTAATACTATCGGCAGAAGCCTGACCGTATGTTGTACTTGAAAAAGGTGCTTTTTGAGAAATACTATGGTTACAGGCACTATCCACATTTGTCGTATATTTTTTCTTAACAAACATGATTTCGAACTCCGAGTTTGGAATATTTAATGGATCTACCACTTTAATATTTACCGGACCTCTTCCGTTTTCGTAAGTCAATTTCTCTTCTCTTGCTCCATTATTAAAAATTCTGTCAATGGTTTCCTGAGTAAGGTCTAAGTTATTACCACCGTTTCCTTGTCCTTCATATCGTGTAATTTTAGGACCATATCCGTATGCTGAATTAGATACAGTTCCATCTTTCTCAGGATCAGGAATGTGAGGAGTTCCGTACGCTTTTTTAGATTTACGTCCTTCAAGGTAAGGTCTTTTTTGCCCTTCAGATGACCCGGCGTTAAAAGTCGCCCATGGAGAATCTTCTTTGTATTGACCATATTGATTGTAACCATAAGCAACTGCCATAAAATAGTATTCTTTATGGTTTACTACTTTTTTATCACTTGATGTAGAAAATTCATCTTTAGCAAATCTGAAAGTAGATTGTAATCCATTATCCAATCCTTCTACTTTTACACTTGGAACGTCACCACCTGTTGTAGCATCAAATTCATAATTTACTAATCGTTTGATTCCGTTCTTAACATCACATGCAAAAACCAATTTTGCTTTAGACGGATCAGTTAGGTCTTCCTGACTAATCGTAACATTTTTAAGCTGGTATACTTTAAATCCTTCGAATCGGTAAAACTTATCATCTGTATAATGTGTAGGATCAACGATAATAGATACATCTTTTTCAATATATTGATTGAGGTAGTTATTTGAAGCCGGTTTATTAGAAAAGTAAATAATTAACTCATTATTTAATTCCTGAATAGTCATATCAGGTGCTTCAGGACCACTCAATACTTTAAAGCAATCATCAAATAAAGCCTGCGCTTTATCATCAGCTATTTTTAATAAAGGAATAGAGGCAGATGCATCTGTTGATGTTGTTCTTGCCCATGGTAAACCAAAAGTAATATAATTTATAGCTCCGGGTTTTAAATTAAAAGGTCCGGCTGATTGCATGAAACGTCTGTCGCTTGGAGTATTACCTGCAGTTACCTCTGTCCACGGTGCAGCACCACAAGGCCCTGTCGTATAAGTATCAGAAGGATAAACATATTTTGTTGGAATTCCTCCACCGTATGCATTACCTCCACAGGTAAACGGAGTACCATCTCTCCAGAAACCGGTCATATATTGGTAATATTGTGTTGCATTTTGAGGATCGGTTTGTTGTGTTGGAACACCCGGTAAGGTATTATTAAAGTAATTGAAAATAGTCATTCCCATTTGTTCTCCCGGTTCATCAACTATCGTATCATGATCATTATCAATCCCGTCAGTTGTATTAATTGGTCCCTGAAAGAAATCACAACCTAAAGCGGGAACATATGCTCCATAACCATTAACTCCACCAACGGTTTCATCAAAATTATCTGCATTATAAATATATCCTAAACCTCTTTTTACATCACATCCGATATAATCATCCGCATAATACCCCATATCCGCATCTGTCCAAACTGTCATATAAGTTTGTTTCAATTCAAAAGCAGAACGGTTAATGATCTGGTAATTATAAAAAGTCATGTTATTAATTTCATTGGTAGTTTTAAAGGCAAAAGCCTGAGCTCTTACTTCCATACCAATAGCTTTACCACCTGTTGATTGGTGAATCCCACCATTATCATTATATACCCACCATAATGTTTCATCACCAAATACACGAGCCTTACAAACTCCTAAATTATCTTTACCCGCATTGTTAAATACATCATAATAAGGATAATCACCGGCTTCCGGTGAATAAATTCCATCTCCAATTTTATCGAAAAAAGGCGCTAAGCCTAATTCCTGGTTCAATGAAAGATCTCCATTACCCGGCCAGTCTTTAATATTTGAGGTCATAGGACCGCCAGCCAATACGAAGTTATCCACTTCCAAACGGTTGATTTTAAAAATCTTATCGTATTTATTACACACATCCAAAGTAGTAGATGCATCATTAGTTGTTAAAGGACCTGTCCAGAAATCAATACCAAACTGACGGTAAGTTTGAGCTCCTATTTTTAGCTGCCCACCAGCGTCTAATCCACCAAACCAAACGTTTCCGGCAAAGTTTGAAGATACACCTCTACTTCTGTCTTCTACTTTTGGTACATAATACCATGCATTGGTTCCTCCAAATAAATCCCACCACATGTCACCACCGGAGAAAATAATAGTTCTTACGTTATTTACAGTTAACTCTGCAGAAGATTGAGGAGCCGAACAACCGGCCATTACTCTTTCTGTACTGGAGTTTCTAAATACTGAACCTAGTCTTTCTCTTGCATTAACAGTGATAGCTGTAAGGCTAATCGCTGAAACTAAAAGATATTTATTGAATGTATTCATGGTTTCCATAACTAATTTCATTTATAAATTAAAAATCTAATAACACACCTATTCTTATAGTACGTGGACGGGCGTAATTACCCGGGTTGTTAATGTAAATATTGTATTGATCCGTAAATGCTACCGGATTAGCATTGCTTCTTGTAAATGTTTGTCCTTGAGGCGAAGCTAAATAACCATCATCATCAGGGTTACCGGTATAATTATACACTCCTAAAATGTTTCTTGTATTTAATAAATTCAATACTTGTAAGTAAATATTTAAGTTAGCTGTTTTACGGCTATCGCTTTCTTTTTTCCCCCAGGTTAACTCAATGTTTTTATCAATTCTTAAATCTGATCTGAACTGCCAAGGTTTGTTAGATCCATTTAAAGAACCTGCAATGGAAGATTTACCACCAACCGGTACAGCTGCAACATAACGTGTATAAGGTGTTCCTGAACCAATATGGAAAATCATGTTAGCTCCCATGTTCTGGAAAATTTGTACAGTTTGGCTTTCTCCTTTTTTCTTACGGTTAAATTGAGGGCCTTTGTAATCTTTTCCTTCTCCGAAACGGTAATCTAAGTTGATAGTGATGTTGTGACGTTGATCATAATCTAACGGTAATGTTACACGTAAATTAGGCTGACCTGAACTAGCAAGATTTGCTCCTGAACCTGCGTTTGAACCTGAACCATCAGCAAATTGTAAGGTATAGTTTGCGGTTAATGAAACACCACCTGTTCTACGTAAATCAAACTCTGCACTTAAGCCTTTTACAGTACCAAAATCTCTGTTTACTGTAGTATAGTATGTTTTAGGATATGCCTGATTTAACGTTTGAGTAGTAATCTGATCTCTTAATTCGCGGTAGAATGCTGTAATTTTAATAGCCGCATTTTTTTTCTCATTTAAGATCTGGTTATACCCTAACTCATAATCAATCGTTCTTGTAGGTTTTAAATTAGAGTTAGCTAAATAAGGGTTAGCTGATGTATAGTTAAAGAAATAATAATCTTTTGGATCGAAACGGAAATCAACCTCTGAAGGACGTTGAGTTAACACGTCATAGTGAGCAAAGAAGTTTGCCACGTCAGAAATAGGGAATGAGAAAGCTATACGGGGCATTACATTGATCTGTGGTTTGTAATCCTTAAATGCAGATGTACTGAATGCATTTTTAGCAGCAAACTCAGGATTTTTCAACATTGGATTTACCCTTCCGTCTTTTGTTAAAGAGTTAGGATCACTTACCTCTTTACCTTCTGCATTATACCAGGTATCTCCATTTCTGTAACCAACGATATCAGTACTTCCCTGCCCTGCAGTATATACTACATAATCATTTCCGATATTATCCGGTTTGTTAGGCGATTTTTCGCCTGCTGTATAAGCTTCATGAAAAAGATACTTATCTTTTAATACTTTTTGGTTGGCATCAAAACGATCGATACGTACCCCAACGTTAAACTTGATATCTTTGAAATCAAATTTATCCTGGATATAACCTGCTACATAAATTGGTTTGAATGCTCCAACATGAAATGTGTTATTTCCATTACCATCTTTAGCGTTTAAGAACTTATCAATAGACGTAGAGTTTTTATCTTTATTTCCTAAATAATCATACCCGTAGTAATCTACTAAAGCATTTCCGTTTAATAATAAATCGTTTGCGCTGAACATACTTAATTTAAGCTCGTCAGGATTTAAGGCATCTGTATTAATAATTCGTTGATCGGTAATAGTTGTTCCTGCTAATTCTCTTAAAGATTTATCAATTTGAGTTTGGTCAGCTTCGTTGTAAGTCCATCTTGAAAAATAAGTAGGAGGAGCATTAGGATCACTGTTAGGAACCTGGTAAGCAGGGCCTTGAGATTTTTCTAAATGGCTATTCACCAATATTCTCATCCTTTCCCATAACCCAATCGGGTTAACAGAATAAGAACTGTTATTTCTTTGATCATACTCAACCCCTACCATAAGAGCATGGTTTTTAAAATCGGCAGAGAAACTGGAGGTAAAACGTAATTGTGTATTATTTTGAATAGAATACCCGTTGTATTGACGACCTGTAGGTAAAAACAATGAAAAGATCCCATTCGGTCTGTCACCGTTTACCTGGCCATTAGCCGTTTGAACAGAGTTAATCGTTGGCATGGTTCCAAAATAATCAAATACCTGGGAAGTATAGTTTGCCGACGTTGAGTTAATATCACTTCTTTCGAATGTAACAGGACCTCTCACGTTTACTGATTTTTGAAGATAAAGACTATCCTGATTTCCGTTAAGCACTAAACGGTTAGTATCTATATTATAATTGAATTTACCAATGTAACCGTAATTAAATAATTTGTCTTTGTGAGTATCATCCTGTGTTTTAGATTTTGTTTGTTCGTAACTCGCTAAGAAAGTAAAGTATGCATTGGTGATTGACGACTGAGTTTTTTCTTTTTCAGATCCTGTTTGAGGCCCGCCGAATTTTTGATTAATACGTGCATAAGTTCTCCAGGTTGTATTAATGGTTTGAGGATTATTTTGG
Organism: Bacteroidia bacterium; assembly: GCA_963422675.2. Classification (GTDB taxonomy): domain Bacteria; phylum Bacteroidota; class Bacteroidia; order B-17B0; family Aurantibacillaceae; genus UBA4416. The sequence goes on along the minus strand of CAXVYS010000009.1, from coordinate 50,622 downwards.
GGATTGAATAAGGAATAATCGTAAACATAATTATGAGCATTACCGTAATCGAATGCACCACCTAATGTTAAGTTAGTATTAGGTGCCAGTTTAAAATCTAATTTACCGTTTAACTGGATAGACCTGCTTGCTACGTTTTGACGTGTTTTGATTTTTTCCATATCGTCTTTTGTAACATACAATAACGACGGTAAAAATCCTGTTCCTGTTGGAGATAAGGTTAAAGGTGTTTTTTCAAGGTCTTTTAATTTATCATCCTTTAATTTATATAAACTGTTATAAGATGGTGAAGGATCTTTTTCGTAAGTACCCTGACCAGCAAGGAAGAAACCGATTACCGGTTTTTTAGCTCCTGTTGAATCTCTTTTTTGATATACCGGTCCACCTACTGAAAAACCTAAAGAGTTATATCCGTATTTATCCGTTAACTGAGAAGAGATCAACTCTACTCCTCCAAAGAATTTACTTTGAGGACCCCTTGTTGTAATTGAGATAACACCCGCTGTCGCATCACCATACTGAGCAGGAAGACCACCCGTAATTACAGAGATTTGTTCAACACTTTGCTGAGGAAGTGCGTTACCGCCAATTACTTTTACTCCATCCACAAAATAAGTTGTATTGTTTGAACGACCACCACGTACATTTAATGCAGAACCTTCATCTGCCTGGAATACACCGGCTGTTGTAGCTGCTACCGAGTTAATATTTTTGGTAGCCATATTTTGATATTCTTCTCTCGTAACAGTACCACCTGATTTCATATCCCCATCAATTAATGGCTCTGCATATTCAGTAATTACTACCTCGTCCAATCTTACTCCTTCTCCATTTGTAAGTTCAATAGTGATATAAGCTGTTTTAGATTCACCTACAATTACACCTTTGGTTTCTGCAGCCTGATACCCTACATACACTCCCTTAACATCATATTTACCGGGAGTTAATGGTTTGATAGTAGCATAACCATCCATATCTGTAGTAGCTACACCCACTTGAACACCGCCCTGATAGGCAACAACATTGGCAAAAGGAATAGTTTCTCCGTTTGACTTGTCTTTCAATAATACTTTGATTGCACCGCCAGTGTTTTGGGCTATCGCAGAGGTGCCAGCTATTAAAAGTGTTATAATGGAAAAGTAAATTTTTCTTAACATATTGATAGTTTTTTGATTAAGTTCTTTTTGTACGAGCGGATAAATATATAAATGATAGGCAAATAGTGCAAGTTTTTGTGTTAATTATTTGTAATATTCTGATTTCCTGATGGTTATTAAGCCTTCATTTATCTGCAAAAACCAGTTTGGTTAACAAGAATTAACACAATATTACGAATTATAAAAAAACGGCTTAAAGCCGTTCTCTTAATTGGAGTGTTTAAATTGGTAAGTGGTTACTTTTTCCGAATAAGTGGTTTATTTTAAGGATGCCTTAAAAAGTTAATCAAAATGCAAAGCCTAATACTGTTTTACTTTCGATGTTTTTTCTTTAGGCTGCTTAACCCGTTTTCCTTTATTCTTTTTCTTAAACAGGCGTTGAAAAAACGGTTCTCTTTTATGGTCATGATTTCGGGTAGCGGTTTGTTTACTCCGCTTCATGCGTTTACGAACTTCTTTTGTCTGAATCCGTTTATGATGATCGCGTATTTTCTTTTCCTCAGCACGTTTATTCCTTCGGTCTTCTTTCCATTGTTTTTTATCTTCCTTACGGAGTTTACGTTTACTCTTTAATGACTGATCCTTTTTAGGAGGATCAGACTTCCCTCCACTTTCTTGCGCCAAACAAGCGTTTTGAAGAAACAATGAAAACAGAACACAAAAAATTATCCTTAAATACATCTTAAATACTATTTATAGTTTATAACGGCTCACGAACTTACTTAGCTGGATAACGAACTACTTCTACTCCAAATTTTCTCAAAAACTCCACACCTTCATCGGTAGGTATTTTTTTGTATTCGGCATAGCTATTTTTGTAATACACTTTTTTAATTCCTGTTGTAAAAATAACTCTTGCACAGGCAATACAGGGAGATAAGGTAACATATAAGGTGGTTCCTTCAATAGCCATATTATTTTTTACAGCGTACAGGATCGCATTTTGCTCAGCATGTAAGGCCAAAGAACAACTTCCTTTACTATCGCGGGCGCAACCTTCTTCGGGCCACTCAATATCGCAATTATGGGTACCTGCAGGTGGCCCGTTATACCCTAAGGAAACAATACGTGTATCTTTGGTAAGTACTGCACCAACCTGAGCTTTTACACAATGTGAGCGCAAAGCCAGCTTTTCGGCCAGTTCCATATATATTTCATCAAAAGATGGTTTCATAAGCAAGTTCAAAGTTATAAGTTAAAATTCAAAAAAAGGAACAAAAAAGGCAAAGAAAACCTGAAGTTATTCTTTGCCTTTTAAATCAATTGTCTCACCTATCTATTCTCCCGAAGTAAATTCGGAACAAGCTGCTAAAGGCGATAATAATTATTTAGAAACTAATGTTTTACCCATACGTTTACGTTCGTTCTCATCTAAATAGATCTTACGCAGACGGATAAATGCTGGAGTAATTTCAACATATTCGTCACCTTGTATGTATTCCATTGCTTCTTCTAAACTGAAGTTGATTTTTGGTACAATACGCATTTTATCATCAGTACCTGACGCACGCATATTGGTTAATTGTTTTTCTGTACAGATGTTAACCACTAAATCATCAGGGCGAATGTGCTCCCCGATAACCATACCCGGGTAAATTTCGTCACCTGCTTCAACAAAAAACTTACCACGATCCTGTAATTTATCAATAGAATAAGCAACTGCTGTTCCTTTATCTTTAGAGATCAATACACCGGCAATACGGCTAGGAATTGGGCCTTTCCATGGTTCGTAAGCTTTAAAACGGTGAGCCATAATAGCCTCACCTGCTGTAGCCGTTAATACGTTGTTACGTAACCCAATGATACCACGTGAAGGGATTTCGAACTCAATATGAGTTAAATCTCCTTTTGCTTCCATGATCAATAAATTACCTTTACGTTGTGTTACCAAATCGATTACTTTAGATGCAGATTCCTGAGGAACATCCACGGTTAATACCTCAATTGGCTCACATTTCTGACCATCGATCTCTTTCACGATAACCTGTGGCTGACCTAATTGTAATTCATACCCCTCACGACGCATGGTTTCAATTAATACAGATAAATGGAGGATACCACGACCAAATACCAAATAAGAATCAGGAGAAGATGTTTCTTCAACTCTCATGGCTAAGTTTTTCTCTAATTCTTTGTACAAACGATCACGTAAGTGACGGGATGTTACAAATTTACCGTCTTTACCAAAGAATGGAGAGTTATTGATGGTGAACAACATACTCATGGTTGGTTCATCAATTTTCATGGTTGGCATTGCTTCCGGATTTTCAAAATCAGCTACTGTATCGCCAATTTCAAAACCTTCAATTCCTGTAAACGCACAAATATCACCTGTTTGAACTTCGGTAACTTTAATTTTTCCTAAACCTTCAAAAACGAATAATTCTTTGATACGTGATTTTTGAATTCTGCCATCACGTTTTACAACGCTCACCGGCATATTTTCTTTAATAATACCACGGAATACACGACCCACGGCAATACGGCCAATGAAAGAAGAGTAATCCAATGACGTAATTTGAATTTGTAAAGTTCCTACACGCTCAGGAGCTGTTGGGATACTTTCTAAAATCGTATCTAATAAATAAGTTACATCTGTTGTTGGTGTTTTGTAATCAGCACCCATCCAACCTTGTTTACTTGAACCGTAAACTGTTGGGAAGTTTAACTGATCTTCTGTAGCCTCAAGGTTAAAGAATAAATCAAATACGTTATCATGAACTTCTTCAGGACGACAGTTTGGTTTATCTACTTTATTAATTACTACAATGGCTTTTTTGCCGGCAGCAATCGCTTTTTGAGTAACGAAACGCGTTTGAGGCATTGGCCCTTCAAAAGCATCTACTAATAAAATTACACCGTCCGCCATGTTTAACGTACGTTCCACTTCTCCTCCAAAGTCCGCGTGACCAGGAGTATCGATGATGTTAATTTTAGTTCCTTTATACACTACAGAAACGTTTTTTGCCAAAATGGTAATTCCACGTTCACGCTCTAAGTCGTTGTTATCAAGGATCAATTCTCCTGATGCCTGATTTTCTCTGAATAAATTACACTGGTGTAAAATTTTATCTACTAATGTTGTTTTCCCGTGATCGACATGGGCAATAATGGCAATGTTTCTAATTTCTGACATGATTAATTTTATAAGGGCGCAAAAGTACTAATTTTTAAGGTAGGATGCAAGTTTATCATCGGGTTTCGACAAGAGTGATTTTCCTGTGTTTCAATTAGTTCCTAAAATTATTGGATGAGAAAATGGATTTTAGAAGGTTAGCGCTGATTTCCCGCTATATTTCATCGATTTTTAGCGAAAATCACTCAAATTTAACCTATAATGTGCTGATTTCATGAAAAATCAACTTATTTGGGTAATTTCATTCATTATCGTTTTCATAAAATGATTTTAACGATTAATTAACCGGATTTGTAACATTTGGAGAGTGTAAATGACGGCCATCAATTTAAACTGATGTATTAAACCCAATTTGATTCCTTTTTACGGGTGTTTCCTGTTTTTCAATCAACTCATCTAACTATTTAAATACTACCTCTATATTTTTAGTATTATTCTCTGTTTTCCTTCGAATTTTGTCAATTGCGATGCGTAATTCTGAATTATCTGCCAATAACCGGCGAATTTTACTAAAAATACGCATAATCTGAATGTTAACTGAAATTGCTCTTTCGCTATTTAAAACGCTGGAAAGCATTAAAACACCATGCTCTGTAAATGCGTAAGGTAATTTTCTTGTACCACCCCAACTTGAAGTCGCAAATTGGGAATTCATAAAACCGCCCTAACAATCTAGTTTTCAGAAGTATATAGAGGAACTAAGGTTGTATAAGTAACAAATTAGTAACAACTATTACATAAGTATTGCTAATTTGTTTATTTAGAAGCATTAGAAGGGCTAAGTAAACCATTTAATGCTCGGCAGTATTTCAAAGAATTATGGAGCTAATATAAGAGCTTTTTTTGGATGTACAAAATGGGGTAATTCTGCTAATAATCTTAGAGGGTATATAGCCGCTTTTCTTAAATTTCTACTGCACTTTTTGGATTTTCAATCCATTTTTGCCACCTTAACCATAAGTGCATTAATGAGCGAAAAACGAATGCTTTGAGGGAATAAAAATAAATATCCGAATTACAGAAAAGCTGTTATTTGCAATTTTTATTTTAAGGTATAACCGAAACTTATTCCTGCCCACGGAAATATTTTATAAGATTCAAAAAATGCAGCGCTCGAAAAATATTGCGTTTCGGTCCAATCTCCTGTATCATATTTTCCACCTTTCATCCCTCCGAGTCTGTTTATTCCTGCAATGGGTGGAGTAAGTGCTACCCTCATGAAAAATCCTCCTGTAGGTTTTTGAAAACGATACCCAATTTTAGGGGTAAAAAAGGAATAGAAATTATTACTATGTCCTAAATAATTATAGGTTTGATTTACTCCATTTTGATCGGTATAGCCTTCTGATGCATTGACCCTCCCTTCTCTCAAATACATTAAGGTAAAACCTAATCCCAATTCTAAATGGTGATTTTTTTGTCCAAATATAAAATTGTAAGAAACAGGTGCTCCTAATACAAAAAGCTCTCTAGCTGGAATTAATGTCAAACCCGCAGTAAATGAGGTTTTAACTTTTTTATCCAAGCGATAAAGCCTATCGTAAGAAAACGAGTTATACAAACCTTGCCCAAAAACTTCAAAATAAACGGTATTTCTTTTCGGAAGAACAGCCTTAGATTCTGCTTGTCCGAATGTTACTATTTGTCCAAGAAGCATTGCTAAGAGAATAAACGTTTTTTTCATAATTTTACTTTAGTATAAATTATATCATTATCAGTTAGGAATCAATAATAGTAAAAATATCAGTTATTTATCTACGTAATTTTACGTGGTTTTAAAATAATTTCCTGTACAAACGGAAGCATACAACTTCCGAACCTTTTGAATAGTTATTTAATTAAAATTGAGACTCTTAGGTATTTAGAGTTTTAATGATTACAAAACCAAACTGTTAAATTAGTTACAAAAGTATTATGATATATGAGATTAATTAAAACAGTTTAAGGCCGGCTACTATACCTATTCCAAAAAATCCTTTACCTTGATAAGCCCAATCGTCTGAGTGTCGTCCAGACATAAAATCACGCCCATAAGTAAAAATAATACCAATGTCATTTCGTGAAACGATTAAACTAGCACAAGGTGATAGAATTAAATTACTAGGTGTATATGTAGTAGTTATTTTACGTTTCAGAGGTTCTTTACTTAAACTAGTTGATGAAAATCCAAACGATAATCCTGGAGTTAGTGCCCAACTATTCACAGTTCTATGATTGAATTTTGTTATGCCAAAGCTGTAACCTATTGACACACCTAAATTAAATGTACCAGTACTAGCATTTGCGGAATAAGCACTATCATTATAATCTTTTATGCTTGGTCTTATTTTTAATCCTATAATATTTACACTTATGATGAAAGTTTGATAAGGTAATTTTATGGATGTTGTTGGATTGCCGACTAAGTTCCTGGGTTTGAGAACAATTTTTAATTTATTTGGTGTTTTAGCGTTTATAACATTTATACTGTCAAAACTATAACAAGGATCTTTTTCATTTTTACTTATTGAATTATTTGTACGACTATCTAATATGCCCCAAGGATCTATTGTTAAAATACTATCCTTGCTAGTAATAAGGCATTTAAACGGTTTTTTTAACTTATCGCAAAAATGATAGTGTTTACCTTTATCATCTGCAATAAAATATCCTAATTCATTTAATCTCTCTAGTTTTTTCTTACTTATTCGATACTTAAATCTAATCCTATTATTTGTTACTTGTGAAATTAAAGCGTTAGAAAAAATAGAAATAAATAATGAAAATAGTATGAGTTTTTTCATGATATTTTTTAGTAAAGTAACATTATTTAATTAACTTGGTTACAAGTAAAAATACCTATACTAATCTTTTAATGTAAAATTTAATTATAAGTTTACCGTCGTAACACGATTTTTATACATTCCAGATGCTTAAAATTCTATTATTTAGGTAGTACTATAAAATTCAGCGTATAAAAAAGCGATACAATATAATCAACAGGTCAAAGTCGCTTTTGTACCCAAACTCATTGCCATCAATGCGTTGAATATCTTCTACCCATTTACCAGTGGCATAAGAACCAAACAGGATAATCATTTCCACATCCGAAAATGTCGAAACAACCGATTTTACAATCGCTTTCAACTCATCTTCCTTGTATTTATTAACCTGCTTAAAAAGTGGGCTTATGTCGCTTTTCATAATACTATGTGAAAACGAAGATAGTAATAATATTGTTTTAGGAAATATGAATTTAAAATGTCTTATACTAAAATATTCCTCGAACAAGCTATATTGTTTGTCGATGTTAGCACATGACTCCCCAATACTTCCTTAATGTGTATTAACTATTAAAAAAACATTGTATCGTCCAGATATAGACACGGCACATAGATTATACCTTATTAGATTAAACGGTAAAATAGGTTTAAAAACACAAAAAACGATTCCGACAAATAGAACAGATTTATTTTACCTTATTTGTCTACAGCAGTTTTTAACCTTCATCTGTCAAAATGCTATCTAAACCCTTGGTAGTATTGGTCTTTAAGTTAACTATCTTTAAACAAACCACAATTTGTACCCTACCATCTATATACTTTACTCTAACTTAGGGGGGTACTTTTTCAAACTTTATTCTAAAAAATGCCTTTTATTTCTAAGTAAATCAAATAAAAACCAAGCTTTCATCTAACTTTCACTCGACTTTTTTCTTACTAATCCCTTTAATAAACTGTAACATTTTTAGTTTTTTTTCGTTATAGATTTTAATCCCTCTGATTCTTTTTGCTTTATCCCCCTTTTCTTTTTTGAATAAACTATTCATGCCTGGTTAAGGACAGATTATATAACCTTTAAACAATACAATTATGGCAACTGTAAAGCAAACCAACGAGGAAAAGCTGGCTTACCTGATTTTGGTTTTAAATGAAAACAAACAAAGCACTAAGAAAAATCTTGCTATCTATTATACTATTTCCCTCATCCGATTCGGGAATAAGATTGCAATAGTGAGTAGGGAGCCATCAGGCACCGACATTAATGAACAAATAAAAAAGTATGCCTCAGAAGTGTTTAAACCGGAATATATTGTTGTTGAGTTATTTTCCGGCAAGTCCCGAAATGTAAAAAAGCCATTGGCTACGTTTAAACTCGATTATAAAAGTCGATTTTGAGTAGCAGAGTGTCCTTTATTCCATTTTTTAATGGGTTCTAACGCTATATTCTCTCGGCGATTCCTTTTTATTAATGTAATTGTATTGTTGCTCTTTAAGATTATTTGTTGTTGCGGTTGTTGCAATAGTTGTTGCTTGCTTTGGCATGATTTGAAAAATCAATCCAACTTTGATTGAAAAATCAATTATTGTTGGAAAATAAAACAGACTATAAGCGTTTCTCCGGAGCTTAATTATCATTGTCCTATTTCATTTTCTTTATAGAAATTCTTAATTGTCCTTACAGATGAAATTATTGCCATTGATGGCTTGCCTGTTTCCATTAGAAAATCGTATTGCTCTCCATATTGGTCTACAGTTCTGAAAATTGTTTTGTCAATTTTAGTATTTTTAAATGAACCCCAAACTGTGTCGTCTAAATACGTGAAATCTATTTCACGCATAACTGAGTCTATTTGTCCAATGATACGTTGTGTTGTCACAAGTGTCCAGTTATTGTTGTCGATTAATACATAAACAACTGGTAATTCATTTGCTTTTGGTTCAACTTCCACTGGAAAGTCGAACACTAGTTTGGTTTTTTCCCAAGAGTTTAGGTCGATAGATTTGCGTTTTATAGCAGCTACAGAAATATTTTTTATTGAAGAGTCAGTTTTCATTTCTTTGTAATATTTGTCTACTGAATATTTGTCTGTGGGAATTAGTAATAACGTTTTGGAGCTACCAGTAATGCGGTTTGAAACCATTGTCTACCGACAATATTACTGACAAAGCTATCTGTTTATTAGACATTTGCAATGTAAAAATAATAAACTATCAAATCGCTTTTGCAAGTACAATCGAAGAATAATCAAACATTAAATGAAAAACAGAAAATGGTTCTTTTTTACCATGGTTTCTATTATGTTTTGAAGCATAAGCACCATCAAAATGCTTATTAAAAACTGTGCTTGTTAATTGAACAGAAGTTTTTATTGTTGAATGTGCTGTTAATTTTTTATTTATTGCATCAGATACCATCTTATGTGTCAATGCATTATTCTCTATAAAACCTATTTGACCTTCCCAAGATAATCTATAAGTAGTAAAAGGTCTATTCGAAAATTTCTCGATATCCTTTATATATTCGTCATAATCACTTGATGATTTTATTCTTTTACATTCTACAGCAAATTTGATTTCATCGCCAGTTTTTCCGCTTAATACCTCAGATAATTTAGTTTCTTTAATACTAATATCAATAAAATCATCTGCTAGTGTCCCAGCAAGTTTATATGTCTGATTTTCTTCTTTTTGAAAGAAAATCTCTACGGTTGGGTTATCAGAAATATTATTTTTGTAATAGTCTTTGTATTTCTTTTGGCTTAAATAATCATCCACCAAGCCATTTCTTAAAAAATCTTCTTTTTGTAATTTGCCTTTTTCAGAAAAATCATATTTCTTTTTGTCTTTTCGCATAGCTAAATAGCAATGGCTTATATAGTTCATAACAAGCTTTAGCCTATATTCAGTAAGGCCATTAATATTCGGTTTGAACTTATGAGCCGAACTAATCATTGCTATTCTGAGTTTGTTTCGTTTGACGGTCTAACTCAGAAGATTGAATTGCTTCTTTTATTTCTGCAACATCATACCAGGCCATTGCTTTATGCCAACACTTAAATTCGTTTGGTTTAATAATGTAAAACGAATTTTCTTCAAAGCCTTTGATATCCTTCTGAATATATAAATCTTTTGCTATTTGAGAAACAGATACGCTTTTTGCTATAATTGAAAATACTTCGTTTTCATCGTTGTTATTATTACCTTGAATTATATTGATAATTTCTACGGGTTTTTCCTTTTTAAAGACAAAACTCATAGCGATAAAATGATTAAGTGAGAAAATATTTACTTGAATATGTTCATTTTCATAAATATTTTCAAATTCATTTAAGAAAACTTGAGCATAATTTTCAAGAACAGTTTTATCATTGTGAACTTTTCTAATAATCTTCTGCTGCTTACTTTCCTGAAATTGATATCTTGAAACAGTCAAAACATAATTTATCAAATCCTTTTCATACCCATTTATATCATATAAGTCTTCAATTACTTCATTAATCGTATTCAATGTTGAAGCACTTTTTAAAGGCGCACCTAAATTAAATTTCTTAAAAAATTCTTCGTAAGGAGTCAAAAACTTATTGACTAATCGAATCAATTCCGAATTTGTTTTCTTGTCAGATACTATGAAAGGAAATGAAAGATACTCTTCCTCTAGCCTTATTTGAGGCCTAGTTGCAACTCCCCAAGAACAGGCTGTTATATAGATATAATATGTATACAATTCAGTAATTAGATAAGAATACATTAACTTTATACTTTCTTCGTCTCTTGAAGAGATTCCCCAAACTCCGTTTTTATAGACACATGTTTTATCAGAATAGGATATTACTAAATCGCTTTCATTTCTTGCTTGCTCCTTAATTAATATTTTATTGCCAACAAATAATTCTTTTCTTCTTCCGCTTTCATAGTATACATCTGTTGATGTTAGCTTTTTTCGATTTTTCGGTAGGGGTGTGTAAAAGTCTTGAATTTCACCATTTTCTATTAATGGTAATCCTATCAAGAAATCGGAAGGATTATCGCCTTTATTAGATTTAATACCTGCGCCTGAAAAGATAGTTACATCATCAATTAAATCGCTTATTTTTGTCTTGTTTAGCTCTAGCTTCTTTACTAAAAGAAAATCCAAGGTATTTCCATATAGTGCGACTTTAAACATCCAATCATTATCAATAAAATGCTTTTGTTGTATCTTTTTCTGGTCAAATTTTTCTATCACTATAGTTTTATAGTACTTCAGAAAGGAGTTTGATTTTATGGAACTATGTTGAATAACATTGGTAAGATGGTTTTCTCCATCTGATAAATGATAGAAAACAATAGCGCATGGGCTATTTTTTTCTTCAAATATTAGCCTTCTAACTGGTGAAAGGTCAAAAAAACTATCAATACAAAATTGAGTAAGAAAATCTTGTTTAAATTTTTTTGTGGGAGTTGAAATATTATAAAAAATGGTGCTGGTTACAATATAGTTATCAAACCATTCCACAAAATCCGCTTTCCGTTTGGATTTATCTACCAACCCATTATCCTGTACAATTAGTTCATTTTCCCGTTTTATCTTTATTTCCTGTGCAAGCCGCTTTTTTTCTTTGTCGTCTTCATTTGGTCGGGTTTTGTTAATATGAATATTTAAGAATTCATACCAACGTTTTTTGCTGTGGTAAATATCCAAATAATAAGATATTTTCCCATCAGCCATTTTCTTTTCTCTTAGTTTCACTCCCATGATGGTTTGTTTTTAAAGGGTTAGTATTTCCCCCTCTGTACTATAAAATTAGTGCAGGTGGGGTGTATTGTTTGGGTTCATGAACCCTCAACAACCCTTTGAAAATGCCGAGTAACAAATGGGTAACAAAAATCCTCCAAATGCTTCTAAATGAAACTAAGTACCCCTAGGTGTGATTTTATATAACTAACTGGTAACTAAGTTGTTTTTAGGTTGAATTAGGCTCCATTAGGCTTTATGAATTCCCAAATTGCGACTTCAAGATTTCAAGCTCAAGTTGTGTTAATTGAAACATAAAATCTTCAGGAAATCGTTTTACATTTCGTTTCACTCGCTCATTTAATCTTTTGGTATCTACCTGATAAAGTTCTGCCATCCCAATAGCTATCGGGACTATCTAACATTACTTTTTGATTTCGAATGGTGTAAATTTTATTTAGTACAACATCTTCTGTAAAAGGAACTTCCGACAAATTCATATCATTATTTTATACAAACCTAATTTGTTTTTATGGTAGTTGCTTGCTACAAATTGTAGCTTTTCAGTTTAGAGTCCAAAAAACATCGGGTTAACAGGAATACTTATCTGAATAGAAAGAATCTTGCAAAAGGAAAAATGTAATTATCTTTAGTGAAAAATAATTAAGATCATTTTTCGGACTCGTTATATTCACTTCCTTTTTTTAAGCATTGGCCTAGTGTTGGTGCTTTTTGCAGGGTGTATAGACGATAAACCCAATCCTCTTCCAACAAAACCAGCTCCCGTTACACTACTCTATTTAAATCATGCCGACTCTGCAAAATATGTCGGCATTAATACCTGCAAGCTTTGTCACCAGGATATTTACAACAGTTTTATTAAAACGGGCATGGGTAAATCTTTTGATGTGGCTACTAAACAGAAATCAGCAGGAGATTACCATACCTCAGTAGTTCATGATAAAATAGGAGATTTTTACTATAAGGCTTTCTGGCAAAATGATAGTTTGCGCTTTTTAGAATATCGCTTAAACGGTAAAGATACTATTTACAAAAGGCAGGAAACGGTTAATTACATTATTGGTTCGGGGCAACATACTAATTCGCACATACAATCGGTTAATGGTTATTTAAACCAAATGCCCATGACGTTTTATACTCAGAAAAAAACATGGGATATGCCTCCAGGCTTCGAAAATGGGCATAACAGCCGTTTTATGCGGAAGATTGGTTTGGAATGTATGAGTTGCCATAACTCTTATCCCGACTTTGTATTAGGTTCGGAAAACAAATACAATGCGGTAGAAAAAGGAATTGGTTGCGAACGTTGTCATGGTCCGGAAGTATACATGTTAATCAAAGGCAAACGGGAAGCAGAATTGATACGTCTAAATATATTGATTACAGTATTGTAAACCCTGCCAAACTAAGCATTGATGCCCAGTTTGATATTTGCCAAAGATGCCACCTGCAAGGTAACGCTGTTTTGAAAGAGGGAAAATCATTTTACGATTTTAAACCGGGCATGAAACTAAGTGATTATATGACCGTATTTTTACCCAAATACAAACATGCTGATGATGAATTTATTATGGCCTCTCATGCCGACAGATTAAAACAAAGTCAATGTTTTATTAAATCTGTTGAGAAAACAAAAAACTCTACCTCCCTGAAACCCTATAAAGATGCATTGACCTGTATTACCTGCCATAACCCGCATGTAAGCGTAAAGGAAACGAACAAAAACGTCTTTAATGATGCCTGTAAAAATTGCCATTATAAAGCGAGCGAAAAGACAAAAGGGAGCGAAGAGATAGAAGGAAAGAGGCCTGATTCAGATTTTGGTTCCAAACTCGTTTGTAGTAAGAAAGGGATTACGAAAATTTCAAATTGTGTGAGTTGTCATATGCCTAATTCGGGGTCTATCGATATTCCCCATGTAACAGTACATGATCATTATATCCGAAAACCATTGAATAGTAAGGAAAAACAGGGCATTAAAGAATTTATAGGTTTATATGCTATCAACGAAAAAAATCCTTCTGCTTTTACCAAAGCAAAAGCGTATTTGAATCAATATGAAAAATTTGAAAGCAATGCTGTATACCTTGATAGTGCTGCGTCTTATTTAAAAGATAAAACCACCGAAGATTTGAATTCGAACATTGAATTACTGGTTCAGTTAAATTTTACCAGAAATAATTTTAACCAAATTGTTAGCTACGTTAACAGAGTAACGGATACGTATTTACTGAATTCGAAACTTACTAAAACCACTTATTCTAACGACAATGCCTGGACCTGCTATAGAATTGGTGAAGCATTTTATAAAACCGGTAACATTTTGAAAGCGATTACCTATTATAAAAAGGCGGTAAGCCTTGCTCCTTTCGTTCTGGATTTTAAAAATAAGCTGGGTTCCGCACTTGCCTCGAATCAACAAATTGCAGAAGCCGAGCAACAGTACAATGAAATATTAAAAGAAAATCCCAAACATATTTCTGCTTTAACTAATTTAGGTTATGTAAAATTATCACAAGGTAACATACGGGAAGCAGAAGGCTTATATTATAAGGCTTTAAAACTGGATCCCGACTACGAGCCTTTACTTTTAAACCTGGCCGGCCTATCGGCTTACAAAAAAGATTTTGCCCAATCGAAACATTACCTGGATAGAATTATAAAACTGAATCCCAACAATGAGCAGGCTAAACAGGCACTAACACAAATAAAAGGAATGCATTAATTTTTGAAATATGTCTACACTAAAATCAACCTCCTACAACGTTTATATTGGAAATAAAAGCTTTGATGCGCTTAATACATTTCTTAAAAAAAGTTCTTACTCTGGTTACTTTTTAATTTGTGATGAACACACGTTTGAGCATTGTTTACCAAATTTATTATTTAATTGCCCTGCACTTAACGAGGCTGAAATTATTGAGCTGGAAAGCGGAGAAAAAAACAAACAGATTGAAACCTGTGTTCAGGTTTGGGGTGCATTAACGGACGCAGGGGCAGATAAAAAAAGCCTGATCATTAATTTAGGTGGCGGTGTAATTACCGATCTGGGAGGATTTGTTGCTTCTACTTTTAAGCGGGGGATTGATTTTGTAAATATCCCCACAACGTTGCTCAGTATGGTAGATGCCAGTGTTGGTGGCAAAACAGGGATAGATTTTGAAGAGATAAAAAACCATATTGGTACCACTTATGAGCCGAAAGCGGTTTACGTTAATCCTGTTTTTTTAGAAACACTGAGCGAACGGCATTTAAAAAATGGCTATGCGGAAATTATAAAAATTGCCCTGATTGCAGATGTTGCATTTTGGAATGATATTAAACAATCTTCCACAACGGCTCATTTTTATTCGGAAGAATTAATTACCCATGCCATTGAATTAAAAAACGCAATCGTAAAAAAAGACCTTTACGAAAAAGACCTGAGGAAATCCCTGAACTTTGGTCATAGTGCCGGTCATGCCCTGGAAAGTGCGTTACTCAAGCAACAAAAAGATATTTTACATGGGGAAGCTGTAGCCTTTGGAATGATCATTGAATGCCGGATTGCTCATCAACTAAAACGCATCACTAAAAAAGAAATGGATGAAATCATTCATTACATTCATTCCATTTATAAAAAGATTAAGCTCAGCAATGAAACCAAAAAACTGCTTTTAGAATATATTTTTCATGATAAAAAAAATGAACAGGGCCATTTACACTTCGCTTTACCAGATGCGATAGGCAAATACAAACTAAGTGGAAATGTAAAAAAAGAAAGTATTAAAGAAGCGATAGATCTTTACTAAGGATAACGAGTATTAATTAGATTCTAATCTGAAAATGGTTCTTCTGTTCTGTTTATGCTCCGCATCCGAGCAATCTACACCATTTGCGCAGCGATTGGTTAAAACGGTTTCCCCCATTCCTTTTGCAATTAATCGTGTTTTATCAATACCTTTCGATTGAATATACTCCACCACACTCGCCGCTCTTTTTTGCGAAAGATCGAGGTTAAATTCATCGCTGGCAACAGCATCTGTATGCGATTCTACTTGTAAGGTTAATTTCGAATTCGCTTTTAAGGCCTCAACGGCTTTATCCAGAATAGATTCTGATGATTTAGAAACGGCAAAGGAGCCCGACTCATAATAAATGTTTTCAATGATGGCATATTCCTTTTTAGTTTTAATATTGAATGTAAGGTTTGCCCAGGGATCAGGCTCTGCAATAGAAGTGAGCTGAGTTCGTTCCACCTCCAGCATTTTATATTCAAAAAATCCGGCATCATTTTTAGAGATGATCTTTAATACCTGACCTTTATGATCAAGAATTAATATTTTATTGGTGTTGATGGTTTTAGCAACTTCAGCATCCACTTTAAAAGAATAATTTTCTCCCGGCTTTAAGTTTGTAAAGGAAAAATATCCGTTTTCATCCGTGTTTTTTACGATAACATCATTATTGGATTTCACAAGTTGTAAGGCAATGTTTGGCAGAGGAAACTGATTAGCTCCCATACCCATTAACCGACCTCCTATATTGATCATCAGCGGGGCATCATCTATGGTCATTAAACTCATTGTAGAGGCATCTATCTGCAATAATTCAAAGGAAAAACTCGTAGCATGGTTTGTTGATTGTGTTGATTTCATAACGGGTTTACCGTTTTTATCTGCCAACACATAACCGGTCTGTCTCAATAAGACATCTTCTTCTTCTACCTGAATTAAATAGTCTTTATCTACGGGCAAGTTTTCGAAAATGAAATGACCTTTGCTATCTGTTTTACCCACATAAAACTGTTCTCCTTTTTGATTGGTTAAATAAATGGTTTTATTAATTAAAGGTTTTCCTGAAAAATCGTTGCTTAATATAATTCCTTCGAGGCTTACAATAGCTCTGGTTTCGCTAACAATACGGCCAATCTTAATTGTTTTTGTGGTAGTGTTATTATAAATATCCGTTACCGTTATATCTACCTTTTTTAAATTTTCAGTTTGCAAAACGAATTTGAACTCCGGATTAAGAGCTTCTTTATCAAACTCTTTATCCTGATCGTTCACCATTATTGATTTTAAAGTACTCTTATCATTAACGTGACCTTCGATGATTAACGTTGTTTGATTTACATAAATGTTAGTGAAGTTATTATAATCAATCGCAGGGTAAGAGATTTTTATCTGTGGCGGATCACTTTCCTTATTAGCCGTATAATTCTTTGCTTCTGCCTGCCTCAACAAATTTTTAGCTTCATTGTTGAACGTCTCTAATTTTAAGCAGGCCTTAAAATCCATAATAGCATTTTTTAAATCCCCTAATTCCATTTCACATTGCCCTTTATATAAAAAGGTAATAGCACTGGAAGGATCAATCAGCGAAGCTTTGGTAAAATCACTAATAGCGCTTTGGTATTGGCTTGTAACTTTATAAACGACCCCTCTTTGAAAAAAAAGTGGAGCATTTTTTCCATTTAGCACGATGGCTTTATTTAAATTACCGATAGAACTATTGTAATCTGTTTTTGCGAAATAAACAAGACTGTTATAATAATACACATCCGCATTAGAAGGTTTGATGGTATCAGCAATATCCAGTGTAATGGCAATACCAAAGTTTTGAATGGCTTCGTCGTAGGATCGTGTTTTATACTGAGCCTTTGCAAGATTTACATAATAGGGCTTGTATTTTGGCAAGGCTTTTAAGCGGTTTAACTCCCTTGTTTTTACAATAACAATAGCTCTGTTATAAGAAGCCAATGCGGCAGCATAATCATGCAGGCTATCTTTTGCAAGAGCTCTGTAATAATGAGCTACATCGGTAAACTGTCCATCATCTCTCGAATCTTCTTCAATGGCAAAATCTGCTCTTGCCAATGCTTTAGTATACTCTTTAAGAACGATCAGGCAGTAAGCAGAACGTTGTAAGGCAGGAATATTATTTTTATCAAAGGTCAGCAATTTTTCGAGTACATCATTCGCTTCCTTATACTTTTCCATACTCATAAAGATGTCTGCAATTTTTAGATGGAGACTTTTATCCTTCTTTTCTAATTCCAGGCATTCCAGATAATCGTTGATTGCTGAAGGCAGTTGTTTTGTTCTTTCATAACTTACCGCACGGTTATAAAACACATCGAATTCTTTAATAGGGGAAGAAGAAATAAACTTAGTATAACCTATGATAGCAGCTTCGTACTTCTTTAATTTAAAATCCGCATCTGCCTGCTTTTTAAAAACTTTAGGCTCCTGTGAATAAAGATGGCCGCATAGAATTAGTAAAACAAGATGTAAATAAAATTTCATTCTGAGAAGAGTGTAAAAATTTAGTAATACTAATGTACAAAAAATACAACAGAAAAATTCCGGGATTGAGGGACGAACTTAAATCAATAAAATGTTAAAAAAATTGTCAAATAACCTTGTAATTCCGGTATTCTCCTACTTTCCAGCTGGTCGTTTTTTCAATAAACAAGAGTAATTTATCCTTAGCACTGATTTTAATGTGCGATTTGTCGAATTTAAAATTCCAGTTTGCAGCATCTATCCTTAGTTGCATCACTGATGGGTGGGTACTTTTAAATTCTTCCAGGCTGTCTATTTGGGAGTAATCGAATTCTTCCACTTCCGCAATATTTTTTTTCATCCATTCATCATCATGCCACATTTTATGGAAATGCTCTTGTTTGGCCTGCTGCGCTTTTGGCGGTTTTACCCAACCGTAATGGTAAATTTCTGCATGGATCGGTTTTACATTTAATTTAGAATTATCTGTTTTACGAAAGCCCTGTGCGTCTTTGTAAGAGCGGATTGCTTTATCATTTTTAATGACCCGGATTTCTTTACGGTACCAGCGACGGGAATTCCCGACGTAGTTATAAGTTCCATAGAAATGGACATAATTAAATAATAAACCATCTACCTGTTTATCGTCCTTATATTTTAACATGGCTTCCTTTATAGATGCCAGATGTTTTTCGTGCACACATTCATCGCTCTGAATATAAAAACACCAATCGACGTCCTTGCTAATGGCATCAAATGCTTTATTGGTTTCAATAGCCAGTACCTGCCCTCCCTGGCGTAAATGATCGTCCCAGATGGTTTCAATGATCTTTATTTTAGGAGAGTTAATATTTTTGATCAGCTGCAGGGTTTCATCTTCACTATTACCAACAGCCACCACAAATTCATCACATAATGGCAAAATAGACGTAATGGCTTCTACTACCGGGTAATCGAATTTAATGGCATTTCGTATGATGGTAAAACCTGCTACTTTCATTGGCGGTTGTTGTGTTCCCATCTTTCAAATCAGCTAAAGAGGGTTTAGGTGAACTACATTTTCTTTTTTAATTGAACGAGTGTAAACTTACTGAAAACCTTTGATAAATTAACTGGCACTTCCAACAATTCGTTTAGTTCTAATATAGATTTTATGCTTTCGGAATACCATCAATCAGGTTTATAATTATTTTAAGGTAAGATGTATGGAGATCTGGTTGTTTATCACTAATTTTAATATAAAATCGAACTAATCCCCCTAAACAACCGAAACGAAACATGATGTAATAACACACTAAAAATGTACTGATGGTAAAATTAAAATTTTTGGCCTTAACGTTTTTAGTAGCAATACGCCTTTCTGTTGCTCAAACTATTCCCGTAAACCGCGTGTATGATTGGAAAAATGCTGGATTGGCAGAACCCTTGCCCTCCTATTCAAATACGCTGAATATGCAAAGCCTTGGCGCTGATATGACAGGACTCATCCCTTGTGATGGGGTATTTTTATCTGCGATCAATCAATGTACAGTACCTGCTCAGTCGTACACTATTCTATTTCCTTCGGGTGTGTATACCTTTACCAATACCATTAATTTAAAAAGTAATGTCAAATTAGAAGGAGCGGGTACAACAACCCGTTTGATTTTTACAAATTCGGTTACCTGCATCAATGTACAAGGTATCATATCAGGTAACACTTATAGTATTACGCAATCGGCGAGCCGGTATAACCGATATTTAATATCGAACGTCAACGCATCATCCATCCAGCTTAGTACCGGTGATTTTATAATTTTAAAACAACGGGCAGCCTCTTTAGTTACCAGTACCTGGGCATACAATAGCGTTGGACAATTTTTAAAGATAACAAACACCCCTGCGGATACTTTAAAACTAAACCACCAATTACGGAAAGATTACCTTATAACGGATACCATTACTTTTTATAAAACATTCCCTATACAAAACACAGGGATTAAATGTATGCATATCACACGACGTAATACCAATGTCGGTTCTTATCCAACCATCCAATTTTTATATGCCTACAATTGTTATGTAGAGGGTGTTGAAATGGATAGTTGTTTCTTTTCTCACATTACCTTTGAATCGTCCGGTAATTGCCAGGTTTCGGGCTCTTATTTTCATGATGCCTATGATTATGGTGGAAACGGGAGAGCATATGGTATTGCCTTCCAGTTTAATTCCTCAGACCATAAAATAGAAAACAATGTGTTTGATCACCAGCGCCACTCTATATTAATGCAGGCAGGGATCAATGGTAATGTGATTGATTACAATTACTCTATCAATCCTTACTGGACCGGAACATCTCTTCCTGCTAATTCAGCAGGGGATATGGTGTTGCATGGTAATTATGTATTTGCCAATTTGTTTGAAGGTAACGTTTGCCAGCACATGGTTATAGATAATTCGCACGGTATAAATGGCCCTGATAATGTTTTTTTTAGAAACAGGGCGCAAGGTTACGGCATTTTTATGAATTCGGGGCCAGCTTCAAATAACCAGGTATTTGTAGGCAACGAAATCACCAACACCACTTTTTTAATGGGAAATTATACCTTAGCCGGAACTGGTCATTTTGAATTTGGAAATTTAAAACAAGGTGTTTTAACTCCGGGAGGCACTTCAAATTTGCCCGACATGAGTTATTGTTACAATACAAAGCCTGCTTTTTTAACCGGTAGTTCATGGCCGGCCATTGGTATTCCAAACACGTACAATACCGGCTCAATCCCGGCACAGGTAAGGAACGGCAATGCTACTAAAACAGAATGCAATGCACTTTCATTAAATATGATGCATGTTGATGAAACATCCTCCTTTGATGTATACCCAAATCCGGCCAGTCAATTTATTAAAATTGCTAATTTAAATGCAAGCATCACTGAAATTACGATTACCACTTTATCAGGTAAGTTAGTTTGTAAACCTCCGATAGCCGAAACCATTGATATAAGTGGGTTAACAGATGGCGTCTATTTTATCTCTCTAAAAAATAATAAGCAATATGTATTTTCACAAAAAATAATTGTTGCCAGGTAAATAGAGGGTTACATGATAGACATCTAATTTGATGGTATTTCGGAGGATGATAAAACCTGCTACTTTTATTGATACTGTTTTTAACTCCTATAACGTATTGGACGCTATATAAACAACACACCCCTTAACCCCTCCGCCAACCGGCAGAGGGGAATAGAGTAATTAATACTCCGGATTTCTTCCAACAAAATTTTGAGGAGTGATCTGCAATAATTCTTTTTTTATTTCGTCACTTACATTTAAGCCATTTATAAACGTATGCATCGATTCTTTTGTAATATGGGAGTTTGTACGTGTTAAATCCTTTAAAGCTTCGTAAGGCTTTGGATAACCTTCTCTGCGTAAAATAGTTTGTACAGCCTCTGCTACTACCGCCCAGTTATTTTCCAGGTCTCTGCTAAAAATTTCTTCGTTCAGGATTAATTTGTCAAGGCCTTTTAAAATGCTTTTATAAGAAATCAGGATGTGCGCTATAGGAACTCCTAAATTTCTTAATACCGTACTATCCGTTAAATCCCTTTGCAGACGGGATAGTGGAAGCTTTGCTGATAAGTGCTCAAGGATCGCATTTGCGATTCCTAAATTCCCTTCTGCATTTTCAAAATCAATAGGATTAACTTTATGAGGCATGGCAGATGAGCCAATTTCACCCGCTTTTAATTTTTGTTTGAAATAATCCATGCTCACATAAGTCCATACATCGCGGCAAAGATCCAGCAATATTGTATTGATACGTTTCAAGGCATCGCAATAAGCGGCAATGTTATCGTAATGTTCAATTTGCGTGGTGAACTGGCTTCTGCTTAAACCTAAGGTTTGATTAACGAATGTATTTCCAAAAGCAATCCAATCGTTATTTGGGTATGCTACATAATGTGCATTAAAATTACCGGTTGCTCCACCAAATTTTGCAGAAAAGGGAATCGCTTTCAATTGATTTACCTGTGATTGTAACCGCTCTACAAACACATAAATTTCTTTACCTAAACGGGTTGGAGAGGCCGGCTGGCCATGAGTACGCGCCAATAAAGAAACATGCCGCCACTCCCTGGATAAAACCAATAATTTAGATTCTACCAAATCCAACGTTGGCAATACAACTTCTGAGGTAGCTTGTTTTAAAGATAAAGGAATAGAGGTATTGTTAATATCCTGGGAAGTTAAACCAAAATGCACAAACTCCAGGTAATTTTCAAGGCCCTGTTGTTTTAATTTTTCTTTGATAAAATATTCAACAGCCTTTACATCGTGATTCGTTGTTTTTTCTGTTTCCTTGATAACTTCTGCATCTGCAAAAGAAAAATTCTTATATACCAGTTTAAGGTCTTCCACTTGTTTATCATTCAATTTCGGCAATTGAGAAAGACCTTGTTGTGATAATAAAATAAAATAATCTATTTCAACCTGAACACGGTATCTGATTAATCCAAACTCTGAAAAATAAGTGGCTAATTCATTGGTTACTTTTCTGTAACGACCGTCAACAGGCGAAATTGCCGTAAGTGCATTTAATTCCATATTTTTAAAATAAAGGGTAAATATAGGAATTTTAAAGTAATCGATATCCTGAACACTACATTCAACTATACTCTATTCATTAACCAACACTATTTTTTTAAACAGTGTTTTGTGATTCCCGCTTAACTTTATAATATACACGCCAGGAGCCATATCCGGCAAACTAACCAATTCGGTTAGGGCATTTATTTTCTGGCTATACAAAAGACTGCCATTTATCGTATAAATTTCTATTGTGGAATAATTTTTAGACGACTGAGTAATGGTGAATTGATGACTTGCAGGATTAGGATATATTGAAACCGTTTCACCCGCATTATTTATTTCATGAATGGCATTCGGTTGCACAATTATCTGCAAATGATTATAAATGGTATCTGCCTGGTGTGCCGCTGTAATTAATGCAGGCAAACTATCTCCACCAATTAAAGCGAATGCTACTTTTACTGTTTTTCCCGGAGGAATCGTAAAAGGACCACTGCTCATAATGTTGATGATATCATTTCCTGAGCCACCAACACCGGCTGTTAATCTTTTTGTGCTCATGGATTTGTACTTCTCTTTCGTATCAAATCCATTTGTGAGATCGAGTCCACCGTTTCCACTGTTAATATTATCAACAGCATAAAAATTGGGAGGAGCTGTATGTGTTAATAGCTTAATGCCTGCATACTTTCCGGTGGCGGCAGTATAAAAACTATAACCCATTTTTGTAGTGCTATCATAATTACTTCTGTTTTGGCCATAGGTCGATCCATCAATATCCCAATCGGCAAATATGCCTGCGTAGGCTGTTTTTAAAGTATCGGTGGCATGCGTGTTTTTAATACTGTATTCCCAGATTACAAATTGCTTATAGGGCACTGTACCCCAGGCAAACGTATTTTGTTCAACTTCTACATGAATAGGTGTAAAAGCAATATTGTCGTTTATTTTTGCTTCGGTATCAAAATCGGAGGTAACTGACGGCAGCAATTTTGCGGCTCTGTTTACGGTTGCAAAATCCACATCTGAAATCGTTGTATTGGTTCCTCTTACGCAATCCGACACAGAGTTTGTATCGCGACCAACCATTAACCCTGCTTCGTATAATAAATCGGTTCCTTTGTACTTAAAGCCTAAGCCCTGTAATTGGGCGTCCTGGTTATATCCTATTCTTCCTTTGCTGGTAGCGGTTGTGTAAGCATCATTAATTTTAATATCTATATAATCTACATTAATGTACAAGGTAAAATATTGTTTTGCACTATACGTCCCATCCTTCATGAGTACTTCAAAATCAATTGCCTGGTTAATAGGAATACTTCCTCCAAGCTTAAAGGTAAACGGATCGAGTGTATTGGTTTTATTGGCCAGTGTATTAATAATACCTAATGACGTTGTATTATCGATTGCCGTAGCGTAGGCAGACAAGGGGGTAACCGTTACACTCAAAGCTCCCGTTGGGTCGAGGTAGTTGGTAAACTTCCCGGTAATAAATAAAGTATCTCCAACAATGTATGCTTCATCATTTTTATCCGTTACCGCCTTATCACTAAATATTACACTTGGTGAAGCGGGATCAGTCAATGCGCGGAATAAATTAATTCTTCCAGCGCCCAGTTTATTATTATAAGAGGGGTTTACAGGATAAATATTATCGGAAGTTACTTTTAATCTTTCGCCAATTTGTAAGCCATTATAGGAAGGAAACTGCTTTTTAACAATCCCAGCAGCACCTGCTGTTAAAGGGGAAGACATAGATGTGCCGGTTAGTGTTACATAAAAATTTCCAGGCCAGGTAGAGTTGATGTTTTCTCCGGGAGCACATACATCCACAAAATAACCGTAATTAGAGGTTGAATGTTTTACATCGGTCGACGTTGTATTTGCAACAGCCAGTACATTATTAAAAGACGCGGGAAAAAAATCGCCGTCCATGCTATTGTTACCTGCCGCTGCAACTACTAAACAATTTTTATTGATCGTAGCATAATCCACAATGTCTTGTCCGTATTGGCTTCCACCACCACCACCCCATGAGCAATTAATAATTGCGCAACCATGATCTGCTGCATATTTAATCCCTTCATAAGCGGCAATTAAGCCTCCTGATGCATCTCCAATTTTTACCGGTAGTATTTTGCAATTAAAGCCAACTCCTGCTCCGCCAATTGCATTATCTGCACTGGCACCGGCAATACCACAAACATGCACACCATGGCTACTTCCTTGCCAGGTAGGATCGTTATCATTCATTGCCACATCCCAACCCATGTAATTATCTACATAACCATCCCCATCATTATCAAAATTATCAGGTATATCGGCATAATTGCGTTTAATATTATTAAACAAATCATTATGTGTTGGGTCGGTTCCTGTATCCGTAATTCCAATAACAATGGCTGAATCGCCTTTGTTTACTGTCCATGCGTTAAACGCATTAACGGTTTGCAAATGATATTGGTTTGTTGCATTTGCCAACGGATCGTTAGGCATATAGGTTGTTTTAGGAACAAAATGCGGTTCGGCATACACCAAAATCCCTGAGGATAGTAATTTGCTGATTGCTTTTTCAATGAACAGATCTGAGGTATAATTTAATTCATAAATTAAAGAAAGGTCGGCATACTTTTGCCCTGTTGCGTTGAATTCTCTTTCAGGAGATCTGTCTTTAGGAAATTTTTTATGGAGGTTTGTTACTCCCACTACGCCTGCTAACTCATTAAACAAGGGATAATCTATTTCATTTACTGAACAACTTGCTGCAAATGCCGGTTTTACTTTTAGGATGATTGTTTTGGGAAGATAATCTGCCGGAGTAATCGTATTGTTTAAACGATATAATTTTTGCGCCGTGATGCCGAAACATACCATTACAAAAGAAACTATAAGTACTAATTTTTTCATATGCAGATCGTTCTGATGAAATTACATTTAATGAAAGCTAATATAATAAATACCCCTGATGTTTATTAAATTTCTCAAGAGTTCTTATGCCTGAAGAACTGATATGTTCAAATTCTTTATCACAAAATACATTTACAATTTTAATATCGGGTTTCAATTCCTGGATGTAACGGTACTGATTTTGCTCATATTGAAAATCCGTAGAATTGCGCAAACCACGCACCACTGTTACCTCATAGCCTAATGAATCAATATAATCCGTTACTAAGCCTTTATATTCGGTTTGTTGCCTGTTCGCAATTGTTTTAGGAATATCCCAGCTTCTTTCATATTTATCGGGATTATTCCCAAAAGCAATAATGACTTTGTCAAATAATTTTTCCGCTTTTTGTAGCACGTTGTAATGCCCTTTATGAAAGGGATTAAAGCTTCCGGCAAACACGCCAATATTAGGTTCTACAGAGTTAACATAATCGATTAAATGATTGAGGTTGCCTTTTGTATTAAAATGTTTTAATACTTCAATACGTTTTACTTTATAATCTTTGTAATCTACAAACTGATACTCTTTAAAAATTTGCTTTTCGTAAGTGATTAGTTTATCAAAGGATGCTTCTAAAATTGCCAGGTCTGCTTTTATAAATTCTTCCGAAAACTCAACAGTTGGTTTATGGTGCTTGGTATCCAGGATCAGTTGTTTGATATGTTCCTTTTGAGCTGTGGTTAACCCTGAAGATTTTGCCTCATTTAAAAAATAGTCTGCCGAATCTTCTTCATTGCTTGCAGACCGTGGATCGTAGATGATATCATGAAACACAGCCGCTAAAAACAGTTCATCACGTTTTAACAAGTCTACGCTGTGCAACTGTTTTAATACCTCTTCTATGTGAGCAAGGGTATGGTAAAAACGATGGGGTTCATCATATAAATTGATGACATCAGAATTAAACTGAAGATAATTTAAGCGATGTGATATTTCGGCTATAGTCATTGCGAATTAGTTTGTATCCAAATTAAAATATCATCGAATTCTTTTTCTCCTTTAGAACAAGAGATAATGAATTCATAAATTTCCGGTTCATTTATACTCAATGCGAAGTTTCCTGATTTTAATAAATAAACTAAAAGGGCAAATGCAGTGCGTTTATTTCCATCTAAAAAAGGATGATTAATTAATATGCTTTGGAATATCGCGGCTGCTTTATGTTGAGCATCAGGATATAAATCCATTCCATCAAACGTTGCGAAAGGTCTGTTAATAGCAGACTCTAAAACGCTTGAATCTCTTATCCCTTTTATTCCACCATAAACTTCTATTAGCGAATTATGTATTTGTAATACACTGATTTTAGAAATCATTTTGCTAATTTTGAAAGTAAAACAGAGTGTTTGGAATGTAAGTCTTTTAAAAACTCAGAAAGATTTTGTTCGTTAATATGGCTCTCGATTTCTTTTAAATAATCCAATACATCCGGCAATGCATTCTCCGGAACACTATTGATTATCTTCTGTATTTCATTTTTTATTTCAGCTGAACTCATACCCAAATTTACAAATTTTTTACTTCTTTTTCAAGTAGAACAAAGTGCTGCAATTACTCTTCTTTAAAATAAGATTTGCCTGTTCCTTAATTTGTACAGCTGTTACTTTCTGATAATTTTCTATTTCCAGGTTGATCAGGTTTGCATCTCCCAAAAGCTCTGATATGGCAAGGTTTGTAGCCTTATTTAACACATCTGTTTCACTATAGGTAACCGTTGATTCTACTTTATTTTTACATTTTTGAAGTTCTGTATCACTTATCAATTCATCCTGTAATTTGGCTATTTCCGCATCAATTCCGGCTTCCGCTTCTTCAATGCTCACTCCGTCATTTATTTTTCCGGAAATCACAAATAATCCTTTATCAAAATCACCCATCACGTAAGCATTAATATCGGAGAATAATTGTTTGTCTTTAATTAAATTTTTGTACAAACGCGATGAGTTTCCACGTGATAAAATATCGGAGATCAGATCGATTGTATGGTATTCAGGATCAACCCTTGAACACATACGGTATGCCCTGTAAATAGAGCTGATAGGCACATCCCGTTCAACCGTTAAACTTCTGTATTCGGTTTGGGGTGGTTCAACCGGCAAATTACGATTTGTTTTAACACCGGCATCAATTGGTTCAAACCATTTTTCTGCCAAACGTTTTACCTGGTCTACTTCTACATCTCCGGCAACAACTAATACGGCATTACTTGGCGTATAATGTTCTTTGAAAAACGCTTTTACATCGCTCATTTTGGCTTGTTCAATATGCGAAATTTCCTTGCCAATAGTAGCCCATTTGTAGGGATGCACTTTGTAAACCAATGGCCTCAACAGCAACCATACATCACCATAAGGCTGGTTCAAATAACGTTGTTTAAATTCTTCAATCACTACATTACGTTGCACTTCCAGGCTTTTATCATCAAATGCCAGACTTAATAATCGATCACTCTCCAGCCAGAATGCTGTTTCCAGATTTTCGGAAGGAACGGTGCAATAGTAATTTGTAATATCGTTGGTTGTAAAGGCATTGTTTTCTCCCCCCACCAGTTGCAAAGGCTCGTCGTAGTTAGGAATATTAACACTTCCACCAAACATTAAATGTTCAAATAAATGGGCAAAGCCGGTTTTATTTTCATCCTCATCACGTGCACCCACATCATAAATAATGTTGAGGCAGGCCATTGGCGTACTTTTATCCTGGTGAACTATAACTGTTAAATTATTTTTAAGCTTGAATTTTTCGAATTGGATCATATACTTTTTTTTCGGAACTAAATTATGTTTAAAGATACTAAAAAGGGATGAATACATACAAAAAGCTTATTTTTAAATCCTCTTTATGCACTTACCTGACAAAATAAAAAAACACGAAAACCTACACATCGTTTTCTGGCTTTTAAAAGACAGTTGCTGGATGCTGGAGCTGCGCTGGATAGGGATTGCCATGATCATCCCTACCTTAACTATTGCGGTGATTATTGTACTTGCGACACTAAAAACCGTTGATATTTTTATAAACCTGGCTATTTTGTTCTGGATTTTCGCCAATAGCACCTGGATGTATATTGAATTTTTTACAAACGGACAGTATAAATTTTTGGCGGCTTTTCCGTTTACGTTAGGCTTTTTGTTTGTGGGTATTTTTTACTATAAAACGTGGTTTAGGAAGAAGCCATTATCCTGAAAGGTAAGGGGAATTTAAATCGACCAATTTCTTGCCTCAAAACCATAAAAACCCTTATATTAGTCAACTCTATTTTAACATACCTTTCCCATGGAAACCATCCCATATCAATCAAAACATAAGATCCGAATTGTAACTGCCGCTGCATTATTTGATGGGCACGATGCCGCTATTAATATCATGCGCCGTATTATGCAGGCCAGTGGTGCAGAAATTATTCATTTAGGACACGACAGAAGTGCCCAGGAAGTGGTGAATTGCGCTATCCAGGAAGATGCCAACGCTATTGCTGTAACAAGCTACCAGGGTGGACACGTGGAATATTTTAAATACATGTACGACCTTTTAAAAGAAAAAGGATGCGAGCATATTAAATTAGTTGGCGGCGGCGGCGGTGTTATTCTTCCCTCAGAAATTGAAGAGTTACATGCCTATGGAATTACCAAAATATATTCTCCCGATGATGGCCGTGCGATGGGTTTACAGGGTATGATCAATGATATGCTGCGTTTATGTGATTACGCTACGGGAACTAATTTAAATGGCGATGTAAAACGTCTTGCTCAAAGAGAATATAAATCGATTGCACGAATTATTTCGGCAGCAGAAAATTTTAATGATGAAAACACCGACGTTTTAAACGACATTAAAACCAAAGCAGATAAGTCTTCTACACCCGTGCTAGGGATCACAGGAACCGGTGGTTCAGGAAAATCAAGTCTGGTAGATGAATTGGTTCGTCGCTTTTTAGTAGATTTTAAAGATAAGCAGATTGCCATTATTTCGGTAGATCCTTCTAAACGTAAAACGGGCGGAGCCTTACTGGGCGACAGGATCCGGATGAATGCCATTAAAAACGACCGCGTTTATATGCGTTCACTGGCCACCCGCCAGAGCAACCTGGCTTTAAGTAAATATGTACAGGATGCTGTAAATATTTGTAAGGCGGCAAACTTCGACCTCATCATTTTAGAAACTTCGGGGATCGGACAAAGCGATACCGAAATTATTGAACACTCCAACATGAGTTTATATGTGATGACACCTGAATATGGTGCTGCCACACAGTTAGAGAAAATTGACATGTTGGATTTTGCCGACATTATTGCCCTTAATAAATTTGATAAGCGTGGCGCATTGGATGCGATTCGCGATGTGAAAAAACAATACAAACGCAACCACAATTTATGGGAAATTGCGGATGAAGATATTCCGGTATTTGGCACCATTGCCTCTCAATTCAACGATCCGGGAATGAATCGCCTGTACAAAGCGGTAATGAATAAAATGGTGGAGAAAACAGGAAATAAAAATTTAGCTTCTCATTTCTTTATTACTGAAGAAATGAGCGAAAAAATTTACATCATTCCTCCTTCCAAAACCCGTTACCTAAGTGAGATCTCTGAAAACAACCGTAACTACGATAAACGAGCCGATCAGCAAAGTGAAATCGCTCAACGATTATTCGGGATTCAAAAATCCATTGAAACGATTTCCGAATCAAAAATGGATGATAAAGACCGCCTGGTGAAAGGCTTACAGGAAGCTTTTGAAAAAACAAAATTAGACCTTGACCCACGTAATTTTTTAGTGATCGAGGGATGGGAAGCTAAAAAGAAATTATTCAGCAACGAGTTTTACGAATTTAAAGTGCGTGATAAAGTATTAAAAATCGCGACACATTACGAATCCTTATCGCATTCACAGATCCCCAAAATTGCGTCTCCAAAATACACCGCCTGGGGCGATATTTTAAAATGGAATTTGCAGGAAAATTTCCCTGGAGATTTCCCTTATACTGCAGGTATTTATCCGTTTAAACGCGAGGGCGAAGATCCAACCCGTATGTTTGCAGGAGAAGGCGGGCCTGAACGAACCAATAAACGTTTCCATTATGTAAGTAAAGGATTACCTGCTGCCCGTTTAAGTACAGCGTTTGATAGTGTAACCCTTTATGGAAATGATCCTGATCACCGTCCGGATATTTATGGTAAAATTGGTAACTCAGGAGTGAGTATTTGTTGCTTGGATGATGCCAAAAAATTATACAGTGGTTTTAATTTAGCCGATCCTAAAACATCGGTATCGATGACGATTAATGGCCCCGCTCCTACGCTGGCAGCTTTCTTTATGAATGCAGCCATTGATCAGCAGTGTGAGTTTTACATTAAAGAACATGGTTTAGAAGCAGAGGTTGAGAAAAAAATAGCAGCCATCTATAAAGCCAAGGGAACTGTAAGGCCGCATTACCAGGGCGAATTACCCGAAGGAAATAACGGATTGGGATTGATGTTGCTGGGTGTAACCGGAGATCAGGTATTACCTAAAGACGTTTATGAAAACATTAAAGCAACCACCTTATCGCAGGTACGTGGTACCGTACAAGCCGATATTTTAAAAGAAGACCAGGCACAAAATACCTGTATTTTTAGTACAGAATTCAGCTTAAGGGTAATGGGTGATGTACAACAATATTTTATTGATCAAAAAGTACGTAACTTTTATTCGGTAAGTATCAGTGGTTACCATATTGCCGAAGCCGGTGCCAATCCTATATCTCAGCTTGCTTTTACGTTAGCGAATGGTTTTACTTTTGTAGAATATTACTTAAGCCGTGGAATGCATATTGATGATTTTGCACCGAATTTATCTTTCTTTTTCAGTAACGGGATCGATCCTGAATACAGTGTAATAGGCCGTGTAAGCCGTCGTATTTGGGCAAAAGCCATGAAATTGAAATATGGCGGAAATGAAAGGAGCCAGATGTTGAAATACCATATTCAAACTTCAGGACGTTCGTTACACGCTCAGGAAATTGATTTTAATGATATCCGTACAACCTTACAGGCCTTATACGCTATTTACGATAACTGTAATTCGTTACACACCAATGCTTATGATGAAGCCATTACAACACCTACAGAGGAATCGGTGCGCAGGGCAATGGCTATACAGTTGATCATTAACCGGGAATTAGGTTTGGCGAAAAACGAAAACCCATTACAGGGATCATTTATTATTGAAGAATTAACCGACCTTGTAGAAGAGGCTGTGTTAACAGAGTTCGATAGAATTACAGAGCGCGGTGGTGTGTTAGGTGCAATGGAAACCATGTATCAACGTGGACAAATACAGGAAGAAAGCTTGTATTATGAAACGTTGAAACATACCGGGGAGTATCCTATTATTGGTGTAAACACCTTCTTATCAAGCAAAGGCAGTCCAACCATTATTCCTAAAGAAGTAATTCGTTCTACTACCGAAGAAAAAGAATACCAGATTACCATGCTGGCAGAATTGCACAAATCGCATACCGACAAACAGGCTGACATCATTAAAAAATTACAGCACGCTGCTATTCAGAATAAAAATATTTTTGAAGAATTAATGGATGCTGTTAAATTTATGTCGCTAGGACAAATTACGAACGCCTTATTTGAAGTGGGAGGACAGTACAGAAGGAATATGTAAATTTTATATTAATGGATTACTTGATAAAAAACATAGTTAAATCCTGTTTCTTTATTGTATTATTTTGTTTTAATGCCCTGTGTGGTGTTTCTCAATCTGATACACTTATCATCAAAGCAAAAATTGATGAAGCAAGGACCTTGTTTTCAGAAGATCCTAAAAAAGCTCTTTCAATTGCCTTTGATGCTTATACCTTATCTAAAAACACTGATAATAAAAAATTATCGGCCTTTGCATTAAATACGATCGGATCTGCCTATTATTATTCTGTTCGCCCCGACTCAGCAGAAGAATATCACAGGAAAGCCTTAAGCATACAGGAAGACATTGGAGACGAATTGG
This sequence comes from Bacteroidia bacterium, assembly GCA_963422675.2. GTDB lineage: Bacteria > Bacteroidota > Bacteroidia > B-17B0 > Aurantibacillaceae > UBA4416. Next base: position 18,045 of record CAXVYS010000009.1, on the reverse strand, counting down.
GGATCGGCCGGTCATTGACCAACATCGGTACGATTTATATTGATAAAGGATTAAATGATAAAGCCATAGGCTATTTTTTACAAGCCGAAAAAAAATTCATTCATACCAAATATGATCTTGGCCTGTCTAAATTATATAACAGCATGGGATCTTTATTTTATAACATCAATGATTTTAACAACAGTATCATTTATTATAAAAAAGGGATTGAACTATCAGAAAAGCTTCATGACGATTTTTTAAATTACTCTCTGAAAATAAATTTAGGGAATGTATATAGCTCTTTAAAAAGAGATAAAGAAGCGTTGAATCTTTATCTGGAAATTTATTCGAAGGCAAAAACCGACAGCAATTCATCTTATCTTGTGATGATCTGCAATAATCTTTGCCAGCAGTACCTCACATTAAATAACGCGGAAAGGGCGAAATTTTACAGCGATGAAGCCATGACTACTATTAAAAACCATGAGCCGGAGAACTATGTAAAGATTACCACTTTCAGTAATTATGCCGCTATATTATTTAATGATAAAAAGTATAAGGAGTCGGTTGCTTATATTGATTCGGCCTTAGCATTGCTTACCGAAACACCTGATATGAGTAAGGAAATTGCCTTAAAACAGCAACTGAGCAAGGTCCTTTTTGAAATAGGAGATTACAACCGATCTTTTTCTACCCTATTAAATGCCTTTGATATAAAGGATTCTTTATACAAAAAAAATCTGGATGAAAAATTGTCTGAGATCAACACCATTCATGAAGTAGAGAAAAAAGAGGGGCAAATTTTATCATTACATAAAACACAGAAAGAACAACAACTCATTAATTATTTGTTATTAGGCGTAGCGTTTGCTTCACTCATTTCTATTATTATTTTAATTACCGGCTACCGAAGGAAGAAACGGGATAACGAAACCATAAGAATGCAAAAAAATGAGGTGTTGGCAAAAAATACGATTATTGAAGAGAAGCAAAAAGAAATCATTGGTAGCATTACTTATGCCAAACGTATACAGGAATCAATTATGCCGGCTGAAACCTATTGGCAAAAACATTTACCCGCGAGTTTTATTTTTTATAAACCGAAAGACATTGTTGCCGGCGATTTTTACTGGATGGAAACATCAGGCCATTTGTTGTTTTTTGCCGTGGCAGATTGTACAGGACATGGTGTACCGGGAGCTATTATTTCGGTAGTGTGTTGCAATTCGCTTAACAGAACCCTGCTGGAATTTAAGATCACCGATCCGGGAAAATTACTGGATAAAACAAAGGAGCTGGTGTTAGAAACCTTTTCAAAAAGTGGTGAAGAGATCAAAGATGGTATGGACATTTCGTTATGTTGTTTAAATACGCTGACCCATGAATTGCAATGGGCAGGTGCCAATAACCCCTTGTGGATTGTTCAAAACAAGGTTCTGACAGAATTAAAAGCAGATAAACAACCGATAGGCAAATACAGTGTGGAAGTTCCATTTAACACTCACAGCATTCAGCTTCAAAAAGAAGATGTTCTGTATATTTTCACCGATGGTTTTGCAGATCAGTTTGGCGGAACAAAAGGGAAAAAATACAAATACAAACCCCTGGCAGAGCTTCTGAAAACAATAAGCCATGAAACAATGCTATTTCAAAAGCAAACATTACATACCACTTTCGAAAACTGGAAAGGAGAGTTGGAGCAGGTGGATGATGTTACCATTATTGGAATTAAAATCTGATACTCTATACAAATTTTATGATTTACAACACTGTTGAACAAATGCAGAATATTGCTAAAAAGCGTGTGTTAATAGTACGTATATTCATAGATGGTTTCTTCTTCATTCCCGCCTTTTACAGTCTTTTGGCTGGTTATTAAACCCTTTTCATTATACTCAAACATAAAATAAACATCGAGCATTCCTGTTCTATGCTGCTTTAGTAACTGTCCGCTTTCGTTATATTCCAATTTATCAGATGAATTCATGCCCATGATAGAAGCATCTTCGCTCAGCTTTAAACCATCCTCATTATATTTGGCTTCGCCGTATCCAATTAACTTCTTGTTTTCATCATAAGATTCAAACCGAACACGTAATCCCCTGTTATCATAAAATTCTTTGTCGGCACCATTGGATGATAATTCTGTACGTGTATTTAATTTAGTGTTGTATTCTATTTTAGTCACAGAAGTTTTTCCATCGCTATCGGTAAACGTTTTATTGATCAGCTTACCTTCTTTATTATATTCATAATTCCGAATAAATGTAGTTCCATCTTTATATTTTGTTTTTTCCTGCGTTACCCTTCCCTCTTTATCAAATTGATACGTATATGTTTTCTTTTCTGAATAGTCGCTTTTCTCACTTATTTTATTTCCTTTTTTATCATAGGTAGCTATTGACCAACCACCCTCATAGGTTTGCTTTACTGTTTTAACCTTGTAGGTTGCGATCAATTCTTCCTGGCCTGGCGCCTTTTTTACAGGGCCTGTATAAGTTGAATTCTGAATTGGGAGTTTCACACTATCATTTACAGGGCTATCATTCAGGGCTTTATTCATTTGAAAGGCATCGCTCAAAATTTCATTAGCCTTATCAGTATCCGATTGGCACGAAATAGCAAACGATCCTATCACTATCAGCAATGTATAAATGAAGCATTTCAATCTTAATGTATATAGGAGTCTGTTTATGTTTTTTTTATATATCATCATTTCTTATACATTGGTATTAACGTTTTGCAACTCGACACCTACAAGCTATAACCAAAGATAACTGTTTTGTTGTAGCGAAAAAAATCTCATAACTGCAAAAGTAAAACTATACCGTAAATGGCTGTTATGAAATAATATTTATCGCTTTTAGTCTTTAATAAATTACCATAATAGTTACGTAATTTTTCCTTTTGATGCAAAATTTTCATTATCCAATCTATGTTTTTACTACCTTTAAATTTATAAATCTAAAAACCACATCCATGAAAAAAATTCTTTACATTATTATTGGCTTAATAGCCGTTTATCTGATCCTATGCATTTTTGGGTCTTCTTCGATGAAGGTAGAACGCTCTACGGAGATTAATGCACCGGCCGACATGATCAGAAGTAAAATTACTGACCTCAAGTTTTTCTACGAGAGCTGGAGTCCATGGACAGAAAAAGATCCTGCTATGAAAGTAACCTATACAGGCGAACCTGGCAAAGAAGGATCATCTATGGCCTGGGAAAGTGATAAAAAAGAAGTTGGCATAGGAAGTATGACCTATAAATACACCCACGGAGATACGGTGATGCAGGCATTGTATTTTAAAGGACAAGGTGAAGCACAGGTATATCATGTGGTTTCTGCAAACGGAGCCGGCAGTAAAGTTACCTGGATCATGCAAAATAAGATTCCATTCGTTATGAGAGGAATGATGCTATTTATGAATATTGACAAAATGGTAGGCCCTGATTTTGAAAAAGGCCTTGCTAAATTGAAAACAGCGATTGAGAGTATGCCCGCAGAACAACCAACGCAACACTATACTATCAACGAGATTAACTGGGAAGCGAAAACGTTTTATGGAAAAAAAGAAACCTTATCATTTGATAAAATGAGCGCCTTTTTTGGAGAGAATTATCCTAAACTAGCGAAAGAACTGGCTGCTGCTAAAATTAACGTGATTGGCGCGCCGAAAGGTATTTTCTTTAAGTTTGATGAAAAAACCATGATCACTGAATGTGCAGCGGTAATGGAAGTTGCAAAAGGAACTAAATTAGCGAACTGGGAAAAATTTGAAACCCCTGCAGGAAAAGTATTATCGATTGAATATTATGGTCCTTATGATAAATCTGCTCAGGCACATTACGCCATGGATGCTTACATGAAAGAAAAAGGATTAACACAATCGCTTGTTTTGGAAGAATATGTAACCGACCCAATGATGGAAAAAGATCCGGCCAAATGGTTAACTAATATTTTTTACCTTATTAAATAAAAGCTGTAATAAGTCCCTGTAGCATATCTTAATGCTACAGACCTCAATTAACGTTTAACCAAAAGGAGCCTATATGGCTCCTTTTTTAATGGCCCGTAAAAAGTAAATCATTCCGGTTGGTATTGTTTACTTTTTTGATTTATTCGACCTAGGAGCTGTCATTTTTGAATTATAGTTCTTAAATTGGAGTTTATAAATTCCCCTTTATAAAAGCGCTACTCTACATACTCTTCTTTTTAATCCTCAGCGGGAAGCTATCTGCTCAAAATATGGATAGCCTCTATCGAAGTTACAGAGCTAAAACCGATTTGAAAGAAAAAACAAATGCCCTCCTGAATTACGGAACTGAATTATTGCATAACGATATTGATTCGGCCTTTGTTTGCGGGGAAGTAGCATTGACTCATGCCACACAATTAAAAGACAGCAGCCTTATAGCAGATGCCAATGTTTTAATAGCTTTTGGGGCCGAAGCAAAAGGGAATTATAAAGCGGGTCTTCAGCATTTTTTAATCGCTACTGAAATTTACAAAAAGAAAAAAAACAAAACCAAGTTAGCCAAGTGCTATACCGGCATGGGAGTTATATACTGGTACCAGGGCTTTGATACAAAAGCCATCGACTACTATAAAAAAAATATTACCCTTTGCATGGAACTGAATGACAAAGGTGGATTAGCCGCAGGTTACGGAAATATTGCCATTATTTTTGATAACAATAAAGATCCTGAAAATGCCTTACTCTATTATAATAAAGCATTAGCCATTTTTGAAGAAGTAAAAGATATGAATCAAATGGCGGCCTGCCTCGATAACATGTCGCTGGTATTTAAGCAACAGCGCAATTATAAAACGGCACTCGATTACAATATACGTGGTTATAGGCTTCGCGAGAGTATTTACGATACCATTGGCATGCTGGCAAGTATGGAAAACCTGGGAAATATTTTTATCGGGTTAAATAAATATGATGAGGCAATTTCTATTTCGGAGCGGGTACTCTCCATTGCATCAAGGCTTGGAGCAAAAGAAGATATGAAATTTGCCTACTATAATTTAAAGGAAGCGTTTGAAGCCAAAAAAGATTTTAAAAATGCCAACGTGGTTTTAAATAAATTAATGGATATCAAAGACAGTTTAAGAAACATTGAAAATGCTAACCAAATTGTAGAACTTGAAACTAAATTTAAAACCAAGGAAAAAGAGACAGAACTCTCGGAGATTAAGCTAATACAGCAACTGCGGGAAAAAGAAAATGCAGATGCCTTAAAAAAGAAAAATTATTCCATCATTATTCTTTCTCTTAGCGGTTTATTTATATTATCCCTGGCCTTTATTTTATTAAAACGCTTTAGAGAAAAGAAACTCATTGCCGAGAAATTCAGTGCAAAAAATACCGCTATCGAAATTCAAAAAACCATTATTGATAAGGCCTATCACCAACTCTCCGAAAAAAACAAGGATATTACCGACAGCATAAAATATGCCCAACGCATCCAGGAAGCTCTTTTTCCTTCGGCTTACCATTTCGCCAATTTGTTTCCTCAATCCTTTGTGTATTTTAAACCAAAGGATATTGTAAGCGGCGATTTTTATTGGGGCGAAAAAGGAACCGATGGCTCGGTATATGCCGCTGTAGTTGATTGTACAGGCCATGGTGTGCCGGGAGCTTTTATGAGCATTGTTGGTTTTAATTTATTAAACAATGCCATACATGAGTATAAATGGAATACTCCCGCTGATATTTTAAACCAGGTAAATAAGGATTTGAATGAAACCTTAAAACAGCGGGAAGACGAAAATAATATCAAAGATGGAATGGAAGTTTCTATTTGCAAATGGAACGCTTCCACCAACGAATTATTATTTGCGGGAGCTAATACGGTGATCTACCATGTATCTCAGGGCATATTAAACACCATAAAAGGCGACAAACATCCTATCGGCAGTTTTTACAATGAAGAATTAAAACCTTTTACAACCCTTAAGATTAATGCGGTTAAAGGAGATAGCATTTATTTACTTTCAGATGGTTATGCCGATCAGTTTGGCGGGCCAAAAGGCAAAAAATTCAAATACAAACCCCTGGAGGAGCTTCTTCTTAAAAACAGCACCTTACCCCCTCAACAACAGCTTGAGGCTATTGATTCCACTTTTTTAGCGTGGAAAAACTCGTTGGAACAGGTGGATGACGTCACCATTATTGGTATTCAGCTTTAAAAATGCTATTTTTATAGGTAAAAAATGGCTTTGGGTATTATTTTTAAAATAAAATGCCTTAAATTCGTTACATATTAAATTTGCCATGAAATCACTTTACAAAATACTTTTTTTCACTTTGTGTCTTGCGTTTAGCATGAATGGGTTTTCTCAAAAAAAGAAAGATTACCCGTTTTGGAAAAATGTGAAACGTTCAACCATAAAAGCTCCATGGATTGTAGGTTTAGGATGGAATGTGATTGATGATGACGGAAGAGCTTTTAAGAAATGGTTTGATGCTAATAAAGCCTGGAATGTAGTTCCTTTTCCTTCGAAACTGAGTTGTGAAAAAGCTCTTATCCAGGGCTGGAGTGTGGAATTGGCGGTGAATTACAATCAATTAAAAAACGGAAAACTGATTAACGGTGATATCATTAAAACCAATAAAACATTTATCTCAGCAGATATCAATGGAAAGTTCAGCTTTTCGGACTTTATGAAGAAAAAAACATTTTTTGATCCTTATTTATTACACGGTTATGGATATACGTGGCGCGATGGTTCTACACACAGCTCGGTAGCTACTGCAAATATTGGGTTAGGCTTTAATTGTTGGGTATATAATGATATGATAGGAATTAATGTTCAATCGCAGGCTAAATTTGCCCTGGTATCTCCTTTTATTAAAACAAGTTCAAACTACCTGCAACACTCTCTTGGAATCGTTTATAAATTTCAAACAGGCTATTCCCGTTATGGACAAAAGCCCGGTAGAAATGGAAGTAAGTATAAGTTTTTCAGAAACCGGAGTAAAACCGGAGTTATTTAATTTTTAATTTCCTGAACGGACTAAATCGTTATTTTTTTAACATCTTAGCCCTTTGTAAAGCTTAAAAATAAGTATTATACTTGTTATACAGTATTTTGTAGTTAGTAAGTCCTTATTTTAAAGAAATTATCGAAACCCCCTTTTTTGTGAAAAAAATAAAAGCAAGTCTGCTAATTTTATTACTTTTTGGGCTATATACGAGTAGTTTTTCTCAAAAAAAACACCGTTTATTAGTTCCATGCTATGTCCCGAATCAAACCTTTAAGCACTTTATTACCAAAACTCCCTGGATTATTCAGGTTGGTGGCAATGTGGTAGATGATGATGGCAGACCTTTTACTAAGTTCCTGGATATAAAAAACACCTGGAATGTCCCTCCTTCCGCTATCAAAGTTGCTATTGAAAAAGAACTGAATTACAATTGGAATATTGAGCTGGCGTTTACCTATAATCAATTTAAGGCAGGCAAAATCATCAATGGTGATGTGTATACCAACTCAGGCACTTTCATGGCGATCGATCTTAACGGTAAAAAGATCCTGACAAAAGCATACCGAGTGGAACCCTATTTATTTTCGGGCTTTGGATATACCATGCGAAGCGTTTCCAAATACCCGAGCATTGTAACCCTTAATGCAGGTTTTGGATTTAATATATGGATTATTGATAATCAATGGGGACTTAACATACAGGGTTCGGGGAAATTTGGACTAAGCTCTCCTATTTTAAAAACTGGTGCTAACTATTTACAGCATTCTATAGGGATCCTTTATAAGTTTAGTGGCAACGCTAAAAAATTAAAAGCGGCGAGACTTCATATTCGTAAAATTTATAATAAATAAATAATTCATTTTAGACTCTCCTTTAAAATTCATTATGAAAGCAATTCTATTCCTTTTACTTTGCATCCTCCTCTCTGTTAAAGGGTTTTCTCAAACCGTTTACAGCGACGACCAGGTTATTAAAATTTCAGATTACCTTACTGAGCTGGAGAAACGTGATTCCATCATTAAATCGGTGCTTGCAGGAATCGACGAGAATTTACCGGGGGCAGTGGCTTCTTCCAAACCAAAAACTGTAAACATTTGCGGGAAGCTTACAGGGCTTAATAAAGCACAGTTCCCTATTACAGATATTAATTTATTACTGGTAAAAGATAACGGTGAAATCATTAGTCAGAAAACTTCCAATAACGGAAACTTTAATTTCCTGAATATTAATCCTGAAGAAAATTACAGCTTTAAGATCAGTGCGGAAGACACTAAAATTATCCAGGCCAATAAAATTATTATTTCCGATTGCAGTGGAAAAACCGTTAAAATAATTTCGAAAAACGAAAATGGTTTTTTTGAGTACAAAGTACTGGATGTGGAGAAAACACAATTAAGTACCGAAGGCTCTGGAATAGCCGCAGATGGGTCCGTTGACCCTGTGGTGAAAATAAATACCTTAAAAACGAATTACGAAAAACTAAAAGCAGATACTAAAGCCTGTGAAGCAAATGTGGCTGACCTGCAAAAAAAATTCAATGATCTTGAAAAAGTATTTGATGCCTTAAAATCCAAACCCCAGGATATGGATACTGATTTGCATTTATATGATTCGGATTTATTATCCAAATATTTAAAATTAATTCAGTTTAAATCCAACGATGCCACCTTGGATGAAGAAGCATACAAATCGTTGGATGCCTTAGCGGCTCAATTAAAAAAATTCCCTAAAGTAAAATTTGTGATCCAGGGGCATGCCGATAATTCGGGGACGGATGCCATTAATACTAAATTATCGCAGGAGCGGGCCGATGCGGTTAAAGCCTATTTGGTTTCTAAAAAAGTAGATGTAAAACGTATTTCCACGAAGGCAATGGGCTCTGCTTACCCTATTGCCAATAATGAAGTGGAAGAAGGCCGCGCAAAAAACAGACGTGTAGAAATTAAAGCTACTAAATAGGTTTTCTGGACTTAGTTATCTTTTTGATTTAAAAAAAGACTCATTTGGCTTAGCAATTCTTCTCCGGTTATGCCTTCAAAAGATTTATAAAGTTCCTTTTTCTCCGAGGAGCATTCTTCCAATAATTCAAAATCAACATTATATCTCATTTCGCCACTATTCAAATGCTGAAAATTCCACGTTGAGATGTAGATCAATTTAAGCCCTTTCTTTAGACCAATAGCACAAAGATCCCCTTCCCAAAATCAATGGGTTCAAAATAAACCGACCCTAATGTTTTACGGATCAATTCAACTATTTGCAAAATACTTTTATCTTTATTAAATATAGTTCTCATTATTAAATTGATTACTCTTTTACATCATATTCTTTATCTGCAACCTCAATAATCTTTGAAATAGTATCATTAGTTTTCTGATAATATAATCCGATACTTCCTGAGTGATGGAAATAAAAAAAGAAATTATTAGTTTCACTATAAAACAGAGGACTATAAGGTGCCCTATGACTGGTTAAGCATTTCAAGATAATGGGCAAATACGCATCCCAATTTTTACATTTACAATTACCAGAGTAACCAACTTCAATATCTGAATCTTTTAATATTTTCAGATACTCTTTAGTTTCATCAGATTTTCCGACTATATCATAATTATATTGATCCTTATCAGGATCCCAGGTATCTAAACAAAAATCCCACCATAAATTATCATATATTGTAAGTTCATTTTTCAAATCTCCAAATAATGTATAGAATAAAAAAATCAATTCTTCTATTACGTTTTTATCGTTTAGTAAATAAATTTCTTTCTTATCTGCTTTACTTTCAGGAAAATAATCAAGATTCACCCATTTTAAAGGGAAATCTACTATATCAGTCTTTATAAGGATTATATCTTTCAAATCAATTTTTATTCTTATACAATATAATGCTCACTTGCACTATTTAAATTATGCAGGAATCTTTTTAAATTGCTCTCCCATATTCCATTCTTTGGGTTTTTCTTTTGGATCAAACCAAATAGCACCTTTATTGATCCAATTTTCTCTATATTTTTTCACAGATTCAATAGTATAGTCTTCATTACCAAACTCTACTCCACAACAGGAACAGATTTCATATGTTGGACTATGTCCGTCTAAACCCCAAGGCGAATTTTCAATATATAATCCACAAATTCTACAATTATATTTTTTCACAATCGTGCGTTTTGTTTAACTGAATTAGAAATTTTTAAGGGTTGAATACTCTTGCAAATATTTATATTCCATTTAACTTTTCATTATAGTCTAATAATATTGGCTTTCTCCGTTCAAGTAAAGGATTATTATTCTGATCTCAGGAAACTTCAAATACCTCACATTTATCGCTAGTATGTATATAAAGTTTTGTATCTTCTATTCTATAATTCTCAATTAAGTCGAACATCTTTTCTTTTATAATTCCACCTTTCATATCTATTAATTTACAGGATGTTTCTTCCAATATTATTAAGTTATTACCTTTTGTAAGATAGAGCCCCATTAATGGTGTTGTTATTTCAATGCAAGTAGTTATTTTTAGTTCCTCATCAATTAGATAAATATTTTTTCCTGTACTCATTACAAATAATAATTCATCGCAAAATAATACACTTAAATCAATTTCATTTTCATCAGCACTAAATTTTATAGCGAATATTTTTTCTTTAGTCAAAGAATTATAACAAATCAAGCAGTAATAATATTCGCCATAACTCTCTTCTAAAGAAATTTTTTTTCTAACATCAGTATTATTAAAATAATCTAATGCTTCCTTTGAAGATCCAAATTTGTTAATTAACAAATATTTATTTTTAAAAATATATTTCATAATTATTTCCCTCCTAATAATTTTGCAGTTATTAATTTATTTCCCTCCCAAATGCTTTCCGCCTTTAAAGCACCATTTGGTTCTGTTAAAAGAGATTCTCTTAACACTCGGCAATTAGATTGGAATTCTTTTAGTGCTATTAAAAATAATTTTAGTAGTAATTTTACTAGCTGCAGGTATTGCTTTGGTCAAAAATTTATAACTCGAGCAACGTACTATTGCCCTAAAGCTTCTAAATCCATTTTTCTTTTAAAATAAATTCGACTGGCTTCTTCATCCATTTCAACTAATTTTTCATAATGGTTAACATCAAAAACCAATTCGTAATACCCCCATACAGACTCTTGATATGGATACATCTCATCTGTGTTTTTGAATGATTTAAAAAACCAACTATTAGGTAGTTTATTATCAATGACCTCAAAAAGAGCATATGGATAACACCCTATTAAGCTCCCATCATTAATCAAATAAGTTAAACAATCTTTTCCTAAAATCATTCCCATTACTAAAAATTCCTCTCCTATCGTCAAGCCAAATTCAGTATTTGCAGATGCTCCAAACCTTCCAAATACCTCTTTTTCTAAAGGCTTATACTCATAGGGCCTTAAAGCCTCCCCTGTGTTATATATACATTTAACTTTCATAATTATTTAAATTTAAAATCATCTACTGCTTTTAATATACCATTTTCAAACTTACCTACATAGTGAATAACTGCATCTACTCCTCCAGCGGTTTTAACTTTATATTCCATTTTTACCCAACCTAACCATCTAGGGTCTGATAAAGGTTTCATGTTTTTAATGATTTGACCTGTTGTTGGATTTGCCATAATGGCTTTCATGGCCATTTGTTCTACTAAATTTTTCGCCACTGTTCTGCCAGTTGAACCAAGACCTAAAGGCTTTAATAAAGCTACACTGGTTTTAACAACTTTAAACAAAGAGATTAAGCTTTTAAAAGATTTATATAGATCTCTTAGATCTTTTAAATTAAATTTCCCTATTCCTGGCAAAGGTGCTATTCCTGCCTGCATCGTATATGCTTTTCCATCAACATACATTTTTCCATCTATAATTGTACCGTCTTTTATTTTATTTGGGGTCCCCGTATATGTTTGGGCGGATATAGTCTTAGGATCTTTGCTATTATCATCCCCAATTTGATTTATGTCGTAATGACCACCAGCAAAGTGATCTAAAAACTCTCCTGCTTGATCACCATCAAGTTCATAATATCCCGGTTGGTTGCCACCACCTCCACTTCCCCCACCATTGCCAGGGTGGTAATTTCCCCGAACTGGTCCAGGTTTTCGACGACCTCCTTGATCTTCTACCATATCCAATGCATCCAATTCTTCCTTATTACTCATATAAGCAACATTATCTGCATCCACTACACCAGAAGCATTCGGATCTTCAAACATCCCTGTAGGGTCAGTTATAATAACAGGATTATTAAATGCGTAACGGAAAGGTGTCCAGTTTGGAGCCGCATCCGCCATGGGGTCAATACAACCCCAGCGGGCAATAGCAGGATCATAAAACCGGGCACCAAAACCGTATTTATTTAAACCCAACTCATCATCAAATTCCTTGCCGCTGAATGTTTTCAAAGAACGATTTTAAACTCTATTCAACAAATGAATATGTTAATTTGATTAACGACTTTTGTTCCCTGATAAAATCATATAAATATAAAAACTTAATGATCATTTTACTTTGGCTTTGTACCGTCGACCAAAAACCCCAACTAAAGTAGAGAGCTATTCTCCTAAGTGTTATAAATTCTGATGAAAAAAATCAATTGTTATCAAATTGAACTCATCATCATAAAACATATTAGCAAAACATTTATCAACCTTATATATGTTAGTTGATAAATCTATTTCAAATTTTCCAATTCCAACTTCTAATTGGTAAGGAAAGTATTTTAATTCATGGTATTTTTTTGTAACTTTTATAGCAATTAAAGTAATGGCGTCATTTACATTATAGATTATTTGCTTTTCTAAGCTGGAGAATTCGTCTTCCGAAATCAAATTAAAATCTTTCTCTCCTCCAATTCCAAGGTATTCATGAATACCTTTTCTTATTTTTGCTTCAGAGAATGTTGTTTCTATATTTTCTATTTGTGTCATTTTCCTTTATTTAAAATAACTTTAATATTTTCTTCGTCTGATATAATGATCCATAACTTGGATAAGCTCTAAAATCATATTCTCCTATCCGCATTCTATATACTATACTTTCAGGGTTACCATAATCGCCGCTATCTCTAAATAAAATATGATCTGTTTTACCAACCTCTTTGATATTCCCCACTTTCTCCCAGAAACCAAATTGGATTCCCCATTCGGTAACACAGTGTGCATAAAATTCAACATCGTCTTTTCCTATTTCTTCAAGATCGGAAGGAGTATCTATTGGATACACTTTTTTAAAAGCCCTGATCACATCGCTGTTTAATTGAGTCATATCACTAATGATATACTGCATGTATTTTTTTTCGGCATCGTTTATTTTAACCAAAAAAACATCTCCTAATTTTGTGTTCGCTCTTGCCATAATTATTTAAAAAATTCGAGAAATTCAACAACGAAGAACTATTGACCTAAATTTTAAGATACTATTTTGAATAAAAAATCCTACCATAATGAGTAATTAATAATAATTTATTTTGCTCTTTTTGATATAAAATAATAGCATCATCGCTACTTCCATACCAAATATAATTCCAGTTATCTAGAAGCGCTTTCGTGTCAACTTTGTCAATATTATCAATATCCCAAATTATTAATATATCACCAGTTTCTTCAAAACTAAACTCCTTAAATATTAGCTTTATGTCAAAAGTAAATTCTTCATTAAAGTCTATATTTGGTAATTTATTTTCAAGTTCAATAAACAAATCCACGTTATCTTTTGGTAAACCAATGTGTTTGCATATTTTTTTTAAAGCTTCATTTTTGTCGTTGATATCTAAAGCTTCTATTTTCGGAAAAGTTCTTCCTATTTCTTTTTCGTAAATATCTAATTTAAATTTTTCCATAATATTTATTTTAAGGTTTAATAATCGGAATTGCCCCAGAAAAGCCACCACTACACCTTTTCCCTTTTGTGTCTTCCACAGGATTATCGAAATCAAATACATTGTTATATTCTCGCGGATGTCTCCTGAATACATCTCCAGTATCCTTTTTTATTAAATCCTTGTTTTTAGTATAAGTATTACTGAAAAATCCCTGTTTATAAATTTTAATATTCAATTTATAATAATTACCAAAGTTTGATTTTTGTAATTCAAGTACAACGGTACATTCAAGGCTCTCTTTAAAAATAACCGCCAAAGACTTTTACAAAACCATGTGCTTTAGCAATTTCATCAAATACCTGTTTAAATTCTTTACTATTCATTTAACATAATTATTCGCTAATTTATATTTAACCAAAAAAACTTAAACCTTTCTATACAAAACAAAGAACTCAACCAGTTACAAACTAACATACACAACTACTCTATTACCATTGAAGCTAAACTCCAGCTAGCGAAAGCTTTTGTACTATACTGTGAGTTCTGACCTATTTAATTGTTCTATTTTTTTATCCTGTTTATTGACTTCTATCTGTTTTAAAAAAAGCTCTCTGTTATTTACTTTTTCTAGTAACCCTTGACGCCATTTATTTATATCAATACCAAAATATTTAAAATGTTCTTCGTCCCAATGTCTCTTATTAATTTGATCCAATACACTTTGAGCCTCTAGAACACTTATAAATAAAGCTATTTCAAATTTCGCTTCCTGAAGCACAGCTTGTAAGTATGAATTTGGGGCAGCACTTAAAGGTGGTATTTTAGAATATTCATCTATTACATAAAAAGTCTTTTTCAAAGATATATCTCCATCAAAAGGTAATGGAGTCTGTTCTTTTATACTTTCCAATATATCGTCAAAATAAAGATTATGTTTCTCATAAGGAATGTCAAACTGTAATCTTTTTTTATTATAAAACTGCTTCAATACAATTGGCACATCGAGGCTCGTTTTAATATCCTTTTTGCATAATGAATACATAACAAAATGAGGTCGATATTCTTCCGTCCTTGGCAACTTTATCAATTCAATGCCTATTATAATAACTCCAATTTTTTTGTAAAATTTATTCTGTGAATACGCTGTCAACTGAGGAAAAGCTTTTTGCCAATCCTCAGCTATTTTCTTTTTTATTTCTTTATTTATTGCCATTTTATGGTTTAATAATTTGAATTGAATAACCTTTAAAATTGTTTGAGTATTTTAAGTATTGAGAATTCCCCATTATCCCACTACCAAATTTATAGTCATAAATAGACTTACTTCCATGATCAACAACATCTAAAAACCCACGATTTCCTACACCATTATTAAAATATTGATTAAAACTTAATCCTCGATCACCATATATTTTTTGATATCGTTTTAATAAATTATTAGCATAAACATGTTTCGCTGTCCCTGCTACCCCACCTGTCCTAGCTATAGCTCGCTCTGCTAATTTAGCAGCTTTTTCAACTAAGTCGCTATTTGTTACCAACTTTTTAACAACCTTACCCCCCGTGGCAGCCCAACCAGCAAGTGGAATCATAGCTGCCAAACTTAAGCTCCCGTTTAATTTATCGCCTCTGGCAAAATAAATCACGGCATTGGCTCCATCAAATATTTCCCCAACTCCCGGTACTAACCCTACACCATCAAAGGTGGTTTGTACACCTTCTATAGCCTGGTTTTTTATATAATTACTGCTGAGCAAGCTTCCATAATCAATAGACAAACTTTTTGTAGAAGCATTATAACGTATAGAGTTTAGCATGTCGGTAGCATCACCTTCATCATTGCCTTCTTCTTTTTCTTCTTTTTCTTCTTTTTTATCCGCTGGGGCTTCTGCTTCTACTATCCCCCCCGAAATTTCAGGTGTCTCGCCTTCTCCCCCAATACTTGTTACCTGAATGGATGTCATCGAATTATCCACTGCAGGGGGTGGTTGGCTTACCAAATCTTTAGCCCCTTTAACCTTCATTGAATTTGAGCCATCAGATACTTTTTTAGCCTTAGCGCCCTTATCTTTATCATCTTCATTATCAAAATTATTGGCTCCTGCTTCTAACATCCCCGTGGGGTCTGTTACAATAACAGGGTTATTAAAGGCATAACGGAAAGGCGTCCAGTTTGGAGCTGCATCGGCCATAGGATCAATACTACCCCAACGGGCAATAGCAGGATCGTAAAACCGGGCACCAAAATCGTATTCGTTTAAGCCTAGTTCATCGTCAAACTCTTTGCCACTGAATTTGTATTTATTTTCCGGCACTCCAATTATCACACCGGTTCCTTCGATGCGCATCCCAAAGCTATAGTAATGGTTTTGCTGAATTACCTCAGTACCCGGATTAACCGTCCCGTTATTATCTATGTCAGAAAAAGCCATGGCCACATTGCCCGTATTATCGGTGTATTGGTATTCGTACCTGAACTGTGGGGAAGGTGCATTTGATAATACACAACGTCCCTCAGCGGTGTGCATACTTTCCAATATGGTAGAACCACTGTTATCTACATATTCAAAGACGCTTGCATAATTTTTTGTAGTTATAACAGTGTTATTGCTTACTTTCTTGCGCAGGCGGGTTCCTGCCGCATCGTAGGTGTATTCTATTTTTTTGTTGGTTCCACTAAAAGTAATTTGTGTTGGCAGGTTTAAATGGTTATACGCAATGTTCGTAATACTTTTGTTGGGGTTAGAGGTTAAATTCCCATTCCCATCATAGGTGTACTCATTGGTACCCGTACTCCCATTATCTTTAAAATCCAAAGAGCCATGTATGGAAGACGCATCGGTTACAGAGCCTAAAAAGTTTCCATTATACTGGTAGCTTAAATTATCAATTAAACCAAAGCTACTACCCGCTACCTGAAAACCGTAACGTTTTAAGGTTTTAATGTTTCCATTGGCATCGTAAGTAATATCCTTTTCGTCGAACTTACCGCTATTGCTGTTCCACGAAGAAGCTCCCGTATTGTATTCTACATAAGCAGAAGATACCAACCTATCGGCTTTATCGTAATTATAGCCGTAGGCCCGTTTAATATTATCGGTTACCGAGCGCCATTTTTTTTCGGCCACATTACCGGTATATTGTTTAACGCCGTTAATGCCGCTTGTATTGGTGTTATAATTGAGTTGCATCCCCCAAAGGTCATCCACATCATCATTCGTCCCATTTAAAGGGTTTGCGGCCATATCGCTGCTTAAATCAATATTATTAATGCTTGTAAGGTCGCCATGAATGTTGTAACGGTAATCCATGGATTGTAAAAAGGTGGAGCCATTGTTAATGGAATGTACTTTTTTATCAATTAACTGGCTTAATTCGTTATAGGCATATTTGGTTAAGATAACCGGAAAATCGTTGTTGTTTTTTTGATCAACCCTTAGCAGTCTTCCCATTTTATCATAGCTCATATGGTTAAGCACCTGTATGCTTGTTTGACCCGTTAAGCTATGAACCTGCTGCGAATGAATGACATTACCCGTAAAATCGTACACCATATTAATGAGGTCGGTACCGCCCATGTGGTCGTTGCTTTGCGATTGAATGGATTGCCCCTCCTCATCGTAAAACACCGTACTTATTTCCCATTGTACGGGGTTGGCCGGATCCAGTACCTTAACCCGTGAGCCCGTTAAATAGCCCCGTGTGCGGTTAGCTACCGCATTGGCATAGGGTTGGCAACCACTTAAGATAGTATTGATGTTGGAAATAGAAATACTTACCAGATCAGCAATTTTTCCACGCATCAGACTCATCGCTGACAACTGGCCGGTTAAATTTCCTGCATTATCCAAACCACTGCAGATCTCAATCCGCGTACGCAGGGTACTTACTAAAGTTGTTACGTCGCCGGTTAAAGAACTTTTCAGGCTATTTAATACATCACTACTCTCCGTTTGGAGTAAGGACTGGCTTAGAGACTGAGCACTTGTTAATTGTTCGTTTAAAGAATTATAGGTGTCCTCGCAATCCGTTAACGCCGTCTGTAAATCTTCGTCTTTGTTTCGCCCCAAAGCATCTTTAAGGTTACTTTCTATCACCGTCATATTACCAAGAGCGGCCTGCATATTGGAGTTGGTATTTTGGATGACGGAAATATTAAATACGATGCAGGGTATTGTAGCGGTATTAAACGTATAATCGGCTGTACCGTCGTTATT
>CAXVYS010000008.1:0-160763 GCA_963422675.2 Bacteroidia bacterium | reverse complement strand
CTAGCGTGTAATATAAAAAAGCATAATAAAAATGCATTACGTTTTAATTACTATAACTTCCGAACGGTTAACGCTATCGTCTTCCTATTTTCAGCACTTCATACTACACCATTTCTCTATGGTAAAATACATTTAGGGATCTTGAACATGCTCCATGCCAGTGTCGCGATGTTCGGTACCCCTTGGGGTTCAAACTCCCCATATATTTCGGCAGGAAATCTCAATTCATTTCAAAATTGGTTTATCGGAACCTACGCGAGTAGGTTCCATATAGGAATCCTGCAGTATCATGAATGTCATTAAAAAAACGTCACTCGCGTCTAGCGGGACAGCCAAGAGTCGGGTCATTTCGCTTTTAGTGGCTATCGAGCAATATCAAAAAGGAGAACAGTTCTGCGTTATACATATGTCATAAGACGGTGTACTTTTAGAGAACAAAAATACTCGTCCCCATCGTCCGTACCCAGTCCCACCTAAAATTTCTCCTTCGTCGTCGTCTTCTTCTTCTTCCTTCCGGAGAGTATAACTCACGACAGGAACGTTTGTAAAGCACGCCATGTGTACCAATCGCTTCAGGATGTGTCCGCATGTTATCTTCAGGTATCTGTTAGACGCCTAACCGATCGGGCAATTGGCTGAAGCGAGTAGTACCTTATTTGGTGTTGATCTACAAATAGCACATTACATCAGCTATCACAATGTTCATGACGCACCAGTATAATATAACCAGCGTTATCAAATTCGATGGTTTTACCATATAATCTCATGAGGACAATTCTGATTCCACTCGAGCATATAAAAGTGGAAAGATCCAGATGCTGCCAGATCTGCCAAACGTGCGTATGTCAAGCGCGGTACCGAAAGGAACAACAAAACGACCACCCAAAGGTACGTTTATACGGCATCGATAAATGTTGGATCGATAAATTATAAGCATGCATATGGTATATCGCTAAAATGGAAGGAATAGTTTAGTTACAGCGGTAGAGATACTGTGTCTCTCCGTTTTACAGTAATATGCGCTGTTTGAAATGTGTGTATAACGCCAAAGTTGCTTACGTCAATTTGGTCATGTATTGTGGTGCATGGTTTATCTGATTATAGCGTGAGATCAGTTTACTTAGAGTGCATTTATTCTTTGTATTATATGGCTTCGTTTTTAACCTTTATCAATCCTTTGCTCCTCAATGGAGATAGTCTGGGGACTAGTGTAAAATTGTACACACCTCAACAGAGTTGCAGATTCTAATATAAACCTGTCATGATCGCGCAAGTTGACGTTTATGCTACCTTATTCTATGCGTTTCAAGAACTAAGTACAATACCAAATGCACCAGAAAAATTTAGGAAACAAGTAATAAAAACATTCTGTACACGAGAAGGTTGGTGGTATATAGGAATCAAAGGTGAGATGGTGGTGTAAAAAGCAAGGGAACAAGGCTTCTGATTGAAAAGGAAAAATGAAATAGACCTATATTAGCACGCACATTAAAATATGACAACATGCTGCTAATATAGGTCTATTTCATTTTTCCTTTTCAATCAGAAGCCTTGTTCCCTTGCTTTTTACACCACCATCTCACCTTTGATTCCTATATACCACCAACCTTCTCGTGTACAGAATGTTTTTATTACTTGTTTCCTAAATTTTTCTGGTGCATTTGGTATTGTACTTAGTTCTTGAAACGCATAGAATAAGGTAGCATAAACGTCAACTTGCGCGATCATGACAGGTTTATATTAGAATCTGCAACTCTGTTGAGGTGTGTACAATTTTACACTAGTCCCCAGACTATCTCCATTGAGGAGCAAAGGATTGATAAAGGTTAAAAACGAAGCCATATAATACAAAGAATAAATGCACTCTAAGTAAACTGATCTCACGCTATAATCAGATAAACCATGCACCACAATACATGACCAAATTGACGTAAGCAACTTTGGCGTTATACACACATTTCAAACAGCGCATATTACTGTAAAACGGAGAGACACAGTATCTCTACCGCTGTAACTAAACTATTCCTTCCATTTTAGCGATATACCATATGCATGCTTATAATTTATCGATCCAACATTTATCGATGCCGTATAAACGTACCTTTGGGTGGTCGTTTTGTTGTTCCTTTCGGTACCGCGCTTGACATACGCACGTTTGGCAGATCTGGCAGCATCTGGATCTTTCCACTTTTATATGCTCGAGTGGAATCAGAATTGTCCTCATGAGATTATATGGTAAAACCATCGAATTTGATAACGCTGGTTATATTATACTGGTGCGTCATGAACATTGTGATAGCTGATGTAATGTGCTATTTGTAGATCAACACCAAATAAGGTACTACTCGCTTCAGCCAATTGCCCGATCGGTTAGGCGTCTAACAGATACCTGAAGATAACATGCGGACACATCCTGAAGCGATTGGTACACATGGCGTGCTTTACAAACGTTCCTGTCGTGAGTTATACTCTCCGGAAGGAAGAAGAAGAAGACGACGACGAAGGAGAAATTTTAGGTGGGACTGGGTACGGACGATGGGGACGAGTATTTTTGTTCTCTAAAAGTACACCGTCTTATGACATATGTATAACGCAGAACTGTTCTCCTTTTTGATATTGCTCGATAGCCACTAAAAGCGAAATGACCCGACTCTTGGCTGTCCCGCTAGACGCGAGTGACGTTTTTTTAATGACATTCATGATACTGCAGGATTCCTATATGGAACCTACTCGCGTAGGTTCCGATAAACCAATTTTGAAATGAATTGAGATTTCCTGCCGAAATATATGGGGAGTTTGAACCCCAAGGGGTACCGAACATCGCGACACTGGCATGGAGCATGTTCAAGATCCCTAAATGTATTTTACCATAGAGAAATGGTGTAGTATGAAGTGCTGAAAATAGGAAGACGATAGCGTTAACCGTTCGGAAGTTATAGTAATTAAAACGTAATGCATTTTTATTATGCTTTTTTATATTACACGCTAGGTCCCTTTTCTCGGAAACTTTCCCATATATAATCTTAAAACTACATTAAATGTCTTTGTGCAAAGCTCCCAAGAAGTCCCAACATCGAACAAGTCATTAATTGTCTGTTACGCGGTATATGGTATACGACTGATCGATTTAATTACATATGACTTTATAACTGGGCATGCAGCAGAATTGTATAGCGAAAGTGCACTGAATCATGTATAGGGACCATAGTGGAGTGTTACTGCGCAATTATGCTATGTTTTGTGACTTAAAAAGTGTGCAAAGCGGCTGGGGCGGAGCCCCAGACCCCGATGGGGGAGCTTACAGTGCTCTCCCATACCCCATGGCTAGGGGAGGCGTATCCTGTTGTTGTGAATATCATTACACAAGTAAATAAAAACATTCTCTAACGAGAAAGTTGGTGGGCATATAGGATTGACAATGTTGGTGTAAAAAGCACGGAAACAAGTGTGACAGAAATATTATGTTACTGGAAAATTGAAATAGGCCTATATTTAGCCCAGTCACATTTAGGCAGCGCACGCCTGAGAAAATGGGCTAAATATAGGCCTATTTCAATTTTCCAGTAACATTTCTGTCACACTTGTTTCCGTGCTTTTTACACCAACATTGTCAATCCTATATGCCCACCAACTTTCTCGTTAGAGAATGTTTTTATTTACTTGTTTCATAAGTTTTTTTTTCTTTTTTTTCTCCGTGTCAAAGAACGTATAAACTTTTACAATAAGACTTAATAATTAAAGTAATAAATTATAGAACACATAGTTAATTAATTATGATAAGAATAATTGTTTTTAATACAATTAACTATAGTTCCACGTCCTCGGCCTCTTCTCCCTCCTCTTCCTCTTCTCCCCCCCCCCCCCCCCCCCCCCCCCCCTGTCTTGGATATGAACCGCTGGGCTCGGCCGTTTTAGAAGCCAAGAACAGACGGCTTCTTGAAAACGCGTCATCACAACTTTGCAGGGATGGTATTGTTGCTCTTGGCTATGGGATCACTGTCGATCACATCAGCTTTGAACACGAGTTCAGCTCTGGATATGTCTGCAGAAAATGTATTGTAACGATAGAAAAGTATCAGGCTTTGAAATATCAGTTCATTGATGTAGAAACTGATTTACAAAGATTTCCTTTTTTTGTTTTAGGTGTACTCAAGGTTACAAAAGCTTGGTATGTGTCTCTCTGATGAGGCTACCAGACAGATCATCCACAAGCTTGGAATGAACCATGACAGTAGAGTTCATGAGTGGATAGAAGGTCTTAAAACAACAACTTCCATCCAATTATGTAATCTACATGAACTGTTAATTCCCACCTATAGCAAGTGCATGCAGTAGAAGGGGTAAGGCTGAGCACCTTGTGAGACCACAGGCCCAAATGGCTATTTGTAGCTAAGGGGGGCAAGAGCAGACCGTCATGCCCTAGGCTAGCAGTGGAGTGAATGGGGTGCAGGCTGTATGAGTAGACTTAGGTAGGGTGCAGGCTGTATGAGTAGACTTAGGTAGGGTGCAGGCTGTATGAGTAGACTTAGGTAGGGTGCAGGCTGTATGAGTAGACTTAGGTAGGGTGCAGGCTGTATGAGTAGACTTAGGTAGGGTGCAGGCTGTATGAGTAGCCTTAGGTAGGGTGCAGGCTGTATTAGTAGCCTTAGGTAGGGTGCAGGCTGTATGTGTAGCCTTTGGTAGGGTGCAGACTGCCATTGTGGGGTGAATAGGGTGCGGGCCATATGGTACCGTAGAGGCCAGCAGAGGTTGTTGCTTTAGCTGTGTGATCTGGAGGGTTAGGGTAGCCATGTGTTGAGCAGTGGCCCCCCAGGGGACCACCTATGTATATTTAATGACATAGGGCATCTATAGGCGGCTTTGGAGAGTGGGGGCATCTCCAGGTGGCTTTGGAGAGTGAGGGCATCACCAGGTGGCTTTGTAGAGTGTGGGCATCTCCAGGCGGCTTTGGAGAGTGGGGGCATCTACAGGTGGCTTTGGAGAGTGAGGGCATCACCAGGGGCTTTGGAGAGTGGGGGCATCTCCAGGTGGCTTTGGAGAGTGGGGGCATCTACACTTCTACAGGTGACTTTGTAGAGTGTGGGCATCTCCAGGTGGCTTTGGAGAGTGGGGGCATCTCCAGGCGGCTTTGGAGAGTGGGGGCATCAACAGGTGGCTTTGGAGAGTGGGGGCATCTCCAGGTGGCTTTGGAGAGTGGGGGCATCTACAGGTGGCTTTGGAGAGTGAGGGCATCACCAGGTGGCTTTGGAGAGTGGGGGCATCTCCAGGTGGCTTTGGAGAGTGGGGGCATCTACAGGTGGCTTTGGAGAGTGAGGGCATCACCAGGAGTGGGGGCATCTCCAGGTGGCTTTGGAGAGTGGGGGCACCTACAGGTGGCTTTGTAGAGTGTGGGCATCACCAGGGGCTTTGGAGTGTGGGGGGCATCTCCAGGTGGCTTTGGAGAGTGGGGGCATCACCAGGGGCTTTGGAGTGTGGGGGGCATCTATAGGTGGCTTTGGAGAGTGAGGGCATCACCAGGTGGCTTTGGAGAGTGGGGGCATCTACAGGTGGCTTTGGAGAGTGTGGGCATCACCAGGAGTGGGGGCATCTCCAGGTGGCTTTGGAGAGTGAGGGCATCTACAGGTGGCTTTGGAGAGTGGGGGCATCTCCAGGCGGCTTTGGAGAGTGGGGGCATCAACAGGTGGCTTTGGAGAGTGAGGGCATCACCAGGTGGCTTTGGAGTGTGGGGGGGCATCTCCAGGTGGCTTTGGAGAGTGAGAGCATAGACTGCTGACAAACCTCTTGAAGTTAGTGAAGTCACCTTTAGGAAAAAATAGTACACAATAGAAAAAAAGCACTACTAAGTTACAAATTACAAACCTGGTCCTTCATGAGAGCTATAAGAGGAGAAACAACGATGGCAAGGCTACCTTCACAACCACGCAGCTCATCGAAGGCAAACGGGAAAATAGTGTAGCAAAGGGATTTGCCACTTCCCGTAGGAAGAATGATAAAGACATCGTTCTTGTATGACTCCATTAAGCTGGTTTTCACGAAGGTTTGAGTAACCTTGTAACGATGCCGTCTAAGTCCATATTGTATCAAGTGGGCGTAATTCAAAGTCTGGAATTCAAATAATCTACGTCACTCACATTCCAACATTCTGATTGGACGCGCCAACATTTCGGCGCACAGAACAACTTTCTTCAACCTACACGGCTGTTTGCGGCCCATTCAATGTTGGACAATAAGACCTACGCCCCGAAATATTGAAACGATGACATCATGCATCATGACCTAACCAAGCACTTTGTATTTTCGAGCTATATAAGGACTGTACTTGTTGCACCGACATGTAACAGCCATTTTAGTACAGACATACCATTTCTCTATCCATCATATAAATTTTGTGCCACAACTTTGTAGCGCCCGCTAGTTATAGCGCTCGCAAGCCAAGTACCTCAATCGGATATCCTCCACAAAGAACTGAACAGTGGACCACTGCCAATTTTCCTAGGCAAAAGCTAAGCGTGATTATGTAGCGGAGGGTTAAGACTACCTAGATGGCGTATAGACTAAGTGCGGCCGGCTGAAATGGTGGCGCTACAGATCATCAAATATCGCTGATTTTACAAAAGTTTTTAATGCCGTGTCAAGCATAACGATAGGTATAGTCCTGAAAGTTCAATCTTCGTTGATTGTGGTATTGCTGCCACATCTTATGACACGATGTTGATAAGGTGCTCCATCACATACTGCATTGTAGTTCTGCAACTGCATCTCTTATACATAAGCATATTCTATTCTGTGCAATGATGCATGGTATGCATAGGTGGATTTGACCCCTTAATTGTTCTGCAAGCCAGAAGAAGACTGACTGAATCCTGCCACTTTTCCACAAACCTAGTGCATGTGATGAAGATGATGTTAACTAGGTCAATGGCATTAAGAGCTAAAGGTTATAAAGTCATGCAGCATTTATACTGGCATTCAATGCTCAGCTGATGTTGTTAAGGCAGTAAGATTCAATGCTGTTGAATCAGATGTATAATTCGATAACTAACGTTTACAGTGAGTGCATAAACTTTATTGATGTTTCAGGATGTCAGGTGTGAAACCTGGTAGGTCGTTGACAACTTTAATGATGGAAATGCATGGTGTTTTGATACTCCAATGCTTTGGGGTGCATAGTGCCTGATTCAGTGCCTGATAAAGATCAAGTAGAAACCTTTACACTTGCAATGACAATGACATTATTGTGCCTCTCCACCCTTGCATCAGTCCAAGCTTGATCCATACCATTCTTCACCACTGGGGATTTAGTTGTCATGCAAGATGAGCCTGTAAACTATGTACAGCGAGTTGATTTATAAATATCATCTTATT
Source organism: Bacteroidia bacterium (assembly GCA_963422675.2). Classification (GTDB taxonomy): domain Bacteria; phylum Bacteroidota; class Bacteroidia; order B-17B0; family Aurantibacillaceae; genus UBA4416. The sequence continues at coordinate 153,398 of CAXVYS010000008.1, read as the reverse complement.
TAAGCTGTCCATGCACCCAGCAGCTTTTCCATCAATGTGAAACATATAAAGGTGTCTTCTTGTATCTTCTTTCTGCCAGAGGAATGGCAGTAAAAATGGTGAGCTATCTCAACCCCCTTTGAGATCCTAGCCTCTGACCTCTCACTGGAGATATAGTTTTGTAGTAGAAGCCTTATGTGCCATTTACATGCATGTATGTATAAGTAAGAGCAAAGTTGTTTTAGATTTTTTTTGTAGTTGATTTTTATGGGTGTTGCGCAGCTAATGCCAAGTGATTGCTAGGCCAGCTGTGGTTTTCTTGTTAAGCACTCCAATGAATGCTTCTTATTTCGATCACTGATCACTTAATCGATTTTAATTCTCAGGTAATTTGTCCCTAAGTTATGCACAAGGATCACTCTGGAGACCTTGATAACAGTGTTGTCATGCTGACTGATGTGGTTGCTAAGGTTTGTGGATATTCCCTCACAGACATGCATGTAAGGAAGAGTCAAGCTATTCTTTGACTAGGTTTGTGCCATTGTCGATATTGCAAAACATCTAGGGTCTCAGATGCCGTACACATATCAGAACATCTGTAACTGATTCAAGCCTTGATGTCCCTGGAACATTCATTCTGCTACAATGTTTAATACCAAGCTAGGTATCTAGGGGGTAATTGTGCTGTGTCATAACAATAGGGATGTATTATACAACTGCAAATACATTTGCTTGATGCAGCTCCAGAGGCTGCCTACCTATCTATAAACAAAGAGAGGGCACAACAAATACTGTATAATTGACATGAAAGTTTGTCACCTGCACGATGTATGTGAGTGCATTGTGCAGATTGACATAAGCATTAAATGTTGGGGTGTGAAATAGGGCTGTTGTATATTTAAGGCTTAATAGCACACCCTTAATTAACAAAACTAGAGAGAGAGTTGCTTGCTTTGCCAGTTAGACTTGGTGGCAAGGGGATTTTTAATCCTACGACATGCTCTTCTCAATGTTTTAACAACTAACATCTCCGCTGGTTGCACTAATCATTTCACAAGAGGACAAACTTCCCTCTGCTGTTGCCACATTATCTAAAACAAGAAAATCTATTCACTCAGAAAATAAGAAACTACAAAATGCCCTTGCTGATTGCATATATGACAAGCTGTCTGCTAAGCAGCAATGACTGGTTGATCTTAGTAGGGAAAAAGGTGCATCCTCATGGTTATCTGTACTTCCTTTGGACGAGTTTGGTTTCGCTCTGCATGAGGGTGAATTTCGAGATACACTTTGTTAGAGGTATGGCTGGAGTCTCCCAAATGTGTCATCATCTTGTACCTGTGGTATGTCATTCTCTGCTGTCCATGCAATGGCGTGCAAATTGGGCGGCTTTCCAACAATACGCCATAATGGGATCAAGTACTCACTGCTTCCTTGTTATCAGAAGTGTGCCATAATGTTGCCATTGAACCTCACTTACAACACTGAATGGTGAAGGCTCTCACCACAAATCTGCCAACACTGATGAGAATTCACGTCTCGACACACGTGCCAGGGGGTTTTGCCAGGATGCTTACTTTGATGTAAGGGTTTTCCACCCTAATGCTCCAAGCTACCATTCCATGGACTTGCCAGCAATATACCACAGGCATGAATTGGAAAAAAAAAAGCGACAATATAGTCAATGGGTGAAAGAGGTTGAGCATGGGGTCTTACACCACTGGTTTTTAGTACAAGAGGAATCGCTTGTGAGTGTTCAACATTTTACAGGCGTTTGGCAGACATGATTTCCATCAAGCAGGACACACCGTATTCTCAGCTGGCTGTGCACTTGACTCTCTTATGCTTCCCTTCGTGCTGCTGTTCTGTGCATTCATGGAAGCAGGTCATCACATCGCCACCCTATTTACGAACATGACCTTACCCTTGCCACAGTTGAGGGTAAGATACCATCCTCAGTCTAATGATCTATCAGTAACACTTTTTTTTGTATAGTATGTGGATTATTGTATTTGGATTTATTTGTTTTATAAAAAACTAAAAAAAAAATTAGCTGGCCTGGTGAACCACTGCTTTCCACTAGCATCCTTCAGTTGTGGAATGAAGTGTTACAAAACCCGTGTATAAGCATAGCATCATATTTACTGGTCAATGACAATTAATATGCATTAACATCTTACTCTAATGTTGTAGCTATTAATGAAGTAAGACAACCATCTGATACTAGCATTTGAAGTCATCAAGTTCAGTGCATGCAGAAGCTACACTATTAGCTGGGCTTTGGGGATACATGGCTCCATCCTCCTCAGAGTGAAATGCCACACCATGCAAGGCCTGAATACTTGTATATGGTGTCCTTTTGCTTGCTCTCGTATAAGACATGCGTTTTTCACACTCTGCAATGCAGCTGAACGTGTTGGCAATGGTACTCCATTGTACGTGTCATGATTATTCATAGAAAACAGGCAGCCCTTTCAGGCCGAAAACAGCCGGCCGCGCTTAGTGGACGACATAAACCAACTACTTGAAGCTTTCACATTGCCTGTATGTCAAACTTATATGTGGGAAAATTGGCAACTACATGCAATTCGCGCATCTTTCATACCTATTCGATCTTGCCGTACCTCATATGCCTATGAAAACGTGGCGCGTGTATTAATTGGAAAGCGTAATTTATCATTTCAGGTGTGTGTCTTGAAGCCAGATGATTGCTGGTACTACTGCATATGTTTATAATAACACCAGATGTAAGCATCTTGCAAGGCACATCGTTGAACATATGGTGTCGATAATGAGGCTAACCGCCATGATTTCTACACCATATACCGTAACGCTCTAATTATCAAACTAAATGTCCAGCCGCAAACAGCCGTGCCTATTGGCCAGACCCACATTATGCGATATTAATGCTTACGTAAGCGTGGGTCTGGGTACGAGACTATCTTGATATCGCTGCCTTTTAACAGCACGGTTCTCCTCGAGGTCCTCTCCATATCGCTGCCTTTTAGCAGCACGCTTAGGTTCAATATTGTACCCTGGTTAACGCTCTATTTTGTAAATCGACGGCAACTGTGACCGCTTCAGTGTGCACAAATCTTACTTCTATTGTGAGGTTCTGGCCAAGGTCTGAGGAAGAGATCAAGGTGTTAAATAGTTTCATGCGGCTAGTGTACAAATAACATCACACACTCCAATAACGTACCAACCGCAAGCAAAGCGGGGAAAATCACCTGCGTGGAGAAGGATAAATTCTAACGCCCAAAACAAAAATGACAGTACGTCATGCAAAATCGTAGTTTTTGCTTTGCTGGCTTTCCCCCCCAAAACCATGATTGCACTACACAAAATGCGATCACCAACTGAAAATGGCATTTATCAACTAATGGTAGGAGATGCGCAAAACTAGCGACAGCACTGACACGTGTTTGAGCTTATGTACATAAAAATTAAACAGAAACCGTCTTGTGTGGTTGAAAAAGGCGTGGAACATCTAGCCATAATTACAAGCGTTATAAATGGACAGAGTTGCAAGCGTCACGAAAGAAAACATTCCTGCATGTAGCTGTACCTATCAGTGTACATAATCCGCCGCATAAAGGTAGCTAGTTTTGAAAGACGACATGAAATAATCAATGAATTGTGACTTAAGTCACAAACGCATGGTCAATCTATGATTAATCACAATAGGAAAAACTCTGCTATCCTAGTCGACTTACATACAGTATATTAAGTTATGTATGAATGACGCATGCGCACAATACATTATTTGCTTTGTTGTAAGCTTCATATTCATCGTTGAAATGAGGTTGTCTACTGTCTTGAAGTGTTACATGCAAAGGTGCAAGCAGCCAAGTGAGTATCCCAGGTGTTGTGCCTGTCACTGCAGAATTTTACTAATGAACCGTTGATTAAAAAAAGAAAGCGACATTTTAATACATGATAGTGAATACAGTACTGTACAAATTTGTCCATATTTTTGTACCTGTTGATGATTGGCTGTGGTAGAATGATCGGAGTCATACGTTTTTCATTTATCTGGTTGTGGAATTCTATGCCCTGGTCAGAGGTTAGAATTCTAGGTATAAACATCTGTATGAACACCTGCAATGTATCGAAGTTTTTGCATCGGGTAAAAGTGATGCACACATAGTGGTCAGACAATTATTTTTACCTTTATAATGCTTCAGCAACACCATTAGCATGTTAACATTCAAATGCAATTGCTACCGCCCACTTCATAAGATAATCATAGGTTTCAGGACATAAATCAATGCCAATTTGAACCCAAGGTGATTGTACTTTGATGTCGAAGTGTTAAAAGCATGAGGCCTGAATGGCATGTAATTGTCCATTTATTGAGAATGCACTTGCTTAAAATGTTAGTAGGCTCATGAAGGATATCTTAAGAGTGCCCAAGAAATTACTCTGCTTTTTTGGTTCCTTTTACTGTGAATTGATGCCAACCCTGGATTCAACAAAATCACACACACACACACACACACACATACACACACACACACAGCACAACACACAATCCCAGAGGCACAGTGGTTTAAAACCAGGGATGATGCAGACATTTTTGATTCGTGTACTTTTAAATTAGGATCAATATTGCTATTTTGGTAGTGAAAATGTTCATCTCAATAATGCATAAATATTAATAGATATAATCAAACCACCGAATTCAGGACGTGAAGAAATGTCAAAATTATTCTTTTTTAGTCTTTACAAGCCATATATTTTAACGCAAATTGATGCAAATAAATAAAATACATCAAATAACACTTCAAAGAAAAGCTGTCACATGATACAAAATAAGTTGCTAGCAACCTACATTTGTTCACCAAGTCAGTTGGATTTTTATTTCAGCAAAGATGCAAGAAATGGGTTTTTCCTCAAACAAAAGGCAAACACTTTCTCATAGTTGCTTTTGAGGACATAAATGTACATTATGCTCATTGCTACAAAATGAATAATTTGTTTTCTTTCTAGCACTCCTAATTATAGGGTCTTACTTAACCCACAACCTAGTTAGGATATCAGAGAGGTTGTCATGTAGAGTTGTTTTATGGGAGAGGTGTTCTCTGTAGTTGCAAATGTTCATATTGTTGTGTTCCAATGGCTCCACAGACATAAAACGTAGTTCTGTTGACTCATTTGCTGTTATGGGTGCAGCAGAATGTGCTAACACTTGGTGCACAGCTGCTGTGAGCTTAAAGGTTGGCCAATGACTCTCAAGAGTTAGAGATGCTTCCTTGCATAGCCATTCCAAGCAATCTACATTAATCTTTCTTTTGGAAGAGATTGTGTGTAATACAAATTAACAGACTAATTTGTGATAAATTCATCAAACACCTTCTAATCACATTTTCCATCTGCCCGGATCTTCAAAGGAACACAGTCAACAAAAACCTTTCATTTCACTGGATCAAATAATAGTTGTCTAGCCATGTTTCCTGGTTTCATAGTTCTTCCAGTTCCTACTATCCCCCCCTCCCCCCCCCCCAAGACATTAAATTAAACCACAAGGTGAGCTCTAAAATAACCTCTATCATCGATCAATACACGCGTCCCTCACTCTTAACATATGCCGTCACTCCCACCTCCATATGCCTTCACTCCCGCCCCCATATGCCTTCACTCCCACCCCCATATGCCTTCACTCCCACCCCTCCACATGCTCTTACACATGCCCTCACTCCCACCTGCCCAGCATAAATTTTTTGGCCAAGTTTGCCCAAGGTTCCCAGGATGGGCAAGAGGTATACAAGATCCTGTCAAGATCTTACAGATGTCAGGATCTTGTATACCTTTTGCCCAAGAATACAAGCTTTTCAAGATAATGTCAAGAATTTTTTTGTTAGTAAATTTATATAATTATAATTATATATGATAGTATGAATAATAATTTAACAAAGATTACACGTACAACGAAATAAAACCTCTTAGTAGTGTACAGCACACCAAAAAGACCCACAACACCCAAAGAACACCCACCCTAACCCACATGTCTCAATTAACCCCCGTCTACTGACTGCAACAGCCTTGCACGGGATAGCATGGCTCTTGCATTACAACGGACTAAGGTCAAGTTCAGTCTTTGGTATATCTTTGGACTTGCTGCACTGTAACTGCAAAGCCAGGCGGGCTGCAAGGCGAGAAAACGAACTATGTGCTTCTTCCCCCCAGCACCCATATGACTCGACCGCTAAGGGAATGCAGACCCACCCCAGCTCCCTGCACTTAGGGTCGTTGGCATTGTGCTTGCGCACTTCGGCCTTACCTGCTGCTGACCCACTTGTAGCTCCCGCTTCAATCAATGTATTGGAGTTAAGCGGTGAGACTACAGTTAGGTCAAATGCAGCTGGCTTGCCCAGTGTCCAGTTGGGGACCAGAAAGTCTGCTGGCCGGCTATTAGAAAAATCCCCTCCCGATCCATACCCTATCTCCAATTGACCACCCAGACGAGCCCTATGGCAGAATTGCGCAAATATACATCCCTCAGGGCATTATGCCATATCACTGCATCCCCTCCCCCTTTGCAGGTTACTGCATGATGCCCAAGAGGGTCTAGCTGATGGTCGTGGCAGTGGGGACAACGTTGCTGTGGTGAAGTGTCCATCCCAAGCCACCATTTCAGTGCCATCTGGAACTCTTCCGGCTCCATGCAGAGATTAAGTCCCCTGGATGGAATCACTGCAAGCCAAGAGGAAGCATGGCGAGATGACGCTGACAACAAGCGGGCACGGTTGGCTGGAGTTGAGGTCGCACACAACTGATCAAACTGATGGTTTTCAATTCCAGCAGATAACTTTTTTTGGCTCGACCCTGACTCTAAAAACGAATTATCTGATAAAGAACTTGCCTGAGGAACCAAACTATTGTAAATGCTGACTGCTTGCCTAGAAAACTCATCCAGGGGAACTGAATTACTGGTTTTGATCACAGATGCCAAGTAAGCCGCTGAACAATGCAGCTCCAACCTACGGAGGCCTAGACCACCCCTACTAAGGCTCAACTGCACTTGCTGCCAATCTGCATCGGAAGCATCAATTCCTACACAATCTGAGAAGTGACGTCGAACCTCCCCATCAAATAATGCTAGTCCTTCTGACACCAGAGAAGGAGGAGTGGAGCGTGCTACATGGACCAATTTACAAAATGATGCACACTGCCGTAAGAGGAGTAGTGCAATTTGAGGGTCTATTGAACCCACCTCCGCCACCTGGGATAGCAACCTCACTGCCTTGGCCCGCTTTTGAGCCAGAAATTTGGCACAAAATATCACATCTCCAATAGGAGCCCCTAAAATCTCTACATTAGGATCATGCTGCCTCTTCATGTCCACTGGAAAGCCTCCAAAGAGCCTTGAGAAATAAGCTCACATTTGGTAGCATTGATCCTAAGCCCCATGGGGGGACCCATCTGTTGGATGAGTTGGATAGCCCGCTTAACAGCGTCTGTAGAACCTGCAATGGTACCATCATCCAGGTACCATCTATTGAATAAGAGATTGGAACACTCCTTGTCCGCCGCAATAGCCCGAACCAGCTTTTGTAGATAAGTCGTCCGGGGTACTTATCTCTTCAATAATAAGCTAAGTTACGTGGCCCTGTCCAAGCTTGAAGAGGACCCCAGCAGGTTGGCTGAAATTGCAGACTTGTGGCCATTCATCGATGCAAGTGCCGGTCTTATTGCTACATGGCTGGACATGTTTTTTTAACACGGTGCATGTGCAATAACTAATTAGAATATAGAATGAATTAAAGATATTGGTCCAGCGTCGTAAAACGCCGCTGGTTTTTAGCGATCTTAAGTATTTAGCCCCATTACTTAAATCTTAGCTTGACACTTTGGGATTATTTACTTGGTGGAGGTGACGGGCGATTTGTACGCACACACGTATTCACGCTCTACTTTCCGATTACAATTAAATCCAACTTCAGGTTCCAATTTCAAGGGTCAATCCGAATTTATACTTTAAAGATTTTCAATTTAAATTTTTCTTTGTACAAAAAAATGGTATAGCACATGTCGTCCAAAACATTAGGATCATTAGGACCTGATGTCATTCTTAATATTGTAAAAGGACCCCGTGGGGCCGTTCTATAATAACGATTGAGGGTTAAGTAATTGGGGTGTATCTGATCGTACGGTTGTTGCCGACCAGGCATTTGCTTGTTTGAAGAACGCAGAAGCACTCCACAAACATTGTAGGTTTCATACCATTTTTTAAAAGGGTCCTTACGACACTGTTGTCTCTCTGACAACTTACTACACTTTCTTCACAGTTCATTGAAAGTGTTGACGAGGTTTAATTCAAGTTAGTGAATTGTATCGTAAGTACATTTGTTACAGTTCTAAACAATAGAGGTGGCAGAAGTCACCAGTCCCAAGAGCAAAGTAAGAGCTGCATGAGAATGTATAAAGCCACTTCTCATTTTGTAGTCTCCACTACAAATAAAACGATAAAGAGTGTAAATACTCGCATGTAAACCAATCAACTCATTTGAAAAAAAAAAAACTGATCACATCAGTAAGAAACATCCCGCCATTGCATATTGCGCATTACATTGCATAAAACGTTAACCCTATTCACACTACATGTACACCCGCTGAGAGAGGAATGGCATATAAAGGAAGGCAGAGGCTAAAAAAGAACACACCGATGGCTCACCTCTTAATGTTGCTTTCTTGTATCCACTGCATGTGTTAGGAGTGGGATAGACATTTACATATTCAAAGCACAAGGCAAACCTGGCGGTAGTATTCTCATGCAAGTGGTGGCGGGGGTCAATGGTATAGGACAGGTAGTGGATTGCCTTCGAGTGAAGCAGACTGCATTAATTAGAGAGAAGCCACTAAACAATTGTGAACAAAGTGATCTTTTCAACTAGATAGTGTAGTGGGTGTGGCTGAATTATCTCCAGTGGCTAGTGTCGGGGGCGGAGCTGAATTATCTCCACTAGCTGGTGTGGTGGATGGGGCTATATTACATCCACTAGCCTGTGTAGTGGGCGGGGCTGGAAGCAATTGAGACGACCGAGGACAAAGCAAGCTCGTCAATCTGCAAGCACATCACGGAAGCTCAAGGAAAACCCTCTCATTCCCAATTCTGCATGCCCCTTTGTTCCGGTATCTGTGGATGGGGAGACAGAAAAGGGTGAACACACCAGAGATGTGCAACTGATTAAACTTCAGCTGGCAAAACAAGCTGATGCTAAGGTGAAGACCTTTGCTTTCAGACATAGCTTGGTGGTGTTAGGGAGGAGTGACGTCTCGAATATTATGGCAATGTACCCACATTTGGATAGATATGAATGGGTAATTCTATGTATATGAGGGTATGTATCTAACGCTTGCATGTATCTGCAGATTGCACATGAAGTGGACATGATTAGGGGTTCTGCTGAACCTCACAGTAAATAAAAGGTAGTGCACGTCACTACAATTGTCTAGTGACATACCAGCACTCGATAATTCTAGTAACGTACACTCGATTCTCGTAGCAGGGAAATCACTAAGTAATAATAGTGCATTACACTAGCGAATTCTCACGTGATATACTATTAGTGAAATCCACTATCGTTAATCCATCGCACTGATTTTGCTAACGTGATTCATTATGCACGTGATCATTCACGTCACGGATAATCGGGTTTGCAATCACGTGATAAGACGATGATGAATTAATAGAAATATCGCATATACTAGTAAAAGTTCGTAACTGGAAGTCAATCGCTTGTCCGTAAACTGATCGTCCGGTCTTGAACATTCGTCCGTAAATTGATCGCCCGTAAAATTGTGTTGAAAGACGGTGTCGGAGGATTTGGTGACCCCCAGGATCCAGTGACCCCCGGTCACTATAGCCTAGGGTTTGGTGACCCCTGGAGTCACATAGTACTAGTATACAGTGACTCCTCCAGGATTTAGTGACTCCCTTGAACCAATTTGAGGGAACTAGAGGTTAACAAAGAAGCTATAAAACAGTGAAGGAACTCATTTGAGCATGCGCAGTAGAAGGTGTGAACACGTGTTTCATACTGCGATATCGATCGAGTGAAGTTGGTGTTCGGAGTCGACCAAGCCTACTATGTCCGACGAATTTGATATTGTGTACAACTTCCTCACTGAAAATCGCTATCCCGAGGAATTTTCAAAAGACGAAAAGAGAAACTTCCGCCGTAAAGTAAATCTTTGCAGCTATCTTTGGGTTGTAAGTGTACGTATGTAAAAATACGACATTTCTATCAGGTGAACAATAACTTCAAGTGCGAAGATGGTGTGTTGTACTTTAGATCTTGCTCGCGTAAAGTTGTTGAGACCAGCGGAGTACCGTGGAGAGTATGTATCCGCACAGAGGAAGAGAAGAAAAGGATTTTGGAAGCCTGCCATTGCTCAACAGAAGGTATGTCTTGTCGTGAAAAATAAATTTTAGCTCACTCCTAAAACGTTTCCTTTTGCAGGTGGTCACTTGGGCAGAGACAAAACGCTAGAGAAGATAATCTCCAGATTTTACTGAGCTGGAAGCCAGACATGTCAGGGGACATTAAAGATTATGTCCAGAAGTGTGACAGGTGTCAGCGTAACAATGATAAGTTCAGGAAACCTTCAGCAATATTGCATCCTATACCAATCGAGCCTGAAGTCTGGCAACAGGTTGGTTTCATCTACAAGTTTTATTTCATGTGCATATTGAACACAGTTTACAGCACATAAAGTGCAATGGTTGTATACAGGGTGATCGGAAAGTCGTGCAAAATAATTAAGTTTGTAGAACTTGTGTAACTCCAAAACTGAGCATTGAAAAATTATGCAATTGAAACCGAAGTCATGCCAGTGATAAATGTAAAGTTGTTTATACGTTGTTATAAAAAGTTACTGCTCAGTTTTTAAAATGTTCCGTTCTGGAGTTATACCATTTGCGTGACTTTTAAATCACCCTGTATGGTTTGGCTTATGGCAGTACATTCACCCCCTTTAGATTGCAATTGATATAGTAGGACCACTGCCTGTGACATTGTGTGGGAACAAATATATTGTGACACTTATAGACTATTTTAGTAAATGGCCTGAGGCAAAAGCACTTCAGGACAAGACTGCATACAGTGTGGCACAGTTCATTTTTTCTACAACATGTAGGTGAGTGGCAGGTTAACAATTGTAACTTGTAAACCATTAAACTGCTGTTGTACACAGGTTTGGATGTGCAAAGAGGATCATTTCAGATCAGGGCAGGGAATTCGTAAATTCCATCAACAGCCATCTTCATGAAATTCTTGGAACTGAGCATCGGATAACTTCCGCATATCATCCACAAACTAATGGTCTTGTTGAGAAGCTGAACTCCACCATTCAGGGATGCCTTATCAAACTGTGCAATGATCATCAAAATAATTGGGATCAACACTTAGACAGTGTACTGTTTGCCATAAGAACATCAAAACAAAAATCCACTGGCTACACACCATTTGAGCTTATGTACAGCAGGTATGCAATGAAGTGGCTCAGTTGTGTAATTATTGAAATATTCTTGCTATTTTCTAGGAAAGCAGTTTTGCCAGTAGAACTGCACTTCAATCAGAAAGTAGATGATGAATTAGAAGACCAAGGTGCATACAGTATTGAACAGAAAATAGAGAAGCTGGTCAATGTAAGAGAAAAGGTGTTCAGTTCTGCAGCTAAGAATATTGAAAGAGCACAGAAGCGCTACTCAGAGGATTTTAACAAGAAACGAAACAATGTTGAGGTAGAATGAATAATATTTCTTGAAAAAATAGGGAGTTAATTAACATGAAGTTATTGTTTAGGATGTCAGGATGGGGAGCCTTGTGATGCTTCGGAATTCCAAAAGGGATACAAAGAAAGGAGACATGATGCAAGATAAATGGACTGGTACTTATCAAGTAGTATCAATAAACGAAAAGGGAGTCTGCCATCTCCAAAATCTGCAGTCCCAACTTCTGCTTAAAAATGGAGTTAATGTTGCACGACTGAAATTGTACTATTCAAATCATTGCCAAGAGGATGAAAAGGAATTAAAAGTAGCAGAGAATGATCAGGATAGTTCAAATCGTTGCCAAGAGGATGAAAAGGAGTTAAATGTAACAGAGAATGATCAAGATAGTTCAAATTGTGGCCAAGAGGATGAAAAGGAGTTAAATGTAGCAGAGAATGATCAAGATAGAAATGAGCAGGTATGAAGTTGTTGATGTGTTTATATGGTCAATACTTTATGCATAGCATTGCATCACATTCTAGTGCATATAAAAATGCCGGTATTTAATTTGCTACAGGTCACTACTGCCAGTCCAGTGCTCTCTAAGAAGCTGCAGGAATCAATGATGAGTGGTGAGTGGCTAACAGATGAACACATCTCTGCAGCACAAAGGCTATTGAAAAATCAGTTCTCACATGTTGGAGGATTGCAATCACCTTTGTTGGCTGAAACAAATGGATTTGAATCAGTTCCATCATCAGGAGTACAAATTCACTATTGCAAACATCACTGGGTCACTTCTAGCAGCATCGGAGAACATGTAGTGGTCTATGATAGCAAAAATGTTCGGCGTAAGCTTCATGATTCATTAACTGTGCAGCTTGCCTTGATATACAGAAGTGCAATAAGTCATTGCAAAAAAGGGCCTGCTTTACAGATACACATACCTTCTGTCATGCAGCAGGATGGAGCTAATGATTGTGGGTTGTTTGCTATCGCCTTTGCCCTACATGCTGCACTTGGTGACAAGGTGGAGGAGCTTGAATTTGATCAGTGTGCAATGAGGAAGCATGTTCTAGAGTGCTTACTAAATGATTGTTTCATGCCGTTTCCTCATCGATTAAGGGTGAGCACAAAGACTGCAGCAATTCAGGAGGTGCCACTTTATTGCACATGTCTACTGCCTGCATCATATGACAACTTAGTGCAGTGCAGTATGTGCCATAAGTGGTTTCACATGAAGTGTGTAGGCTTCACTCAAGAACACAATGACTGGATGTGTATCCACTGCAGGCATATCGATTCAGTGCCTGCTTAATTTGACATGTGCATTAACACGATAAAGGCGCGCAGGCATGATAATGGTTTTAAACTAAATTAGTGTTGCACGCCAAGTACTACAATCCTGTGGGGGTCACGAAATCCCGTAGGAGGTCACCATATCCTAGGATATCGTGACCCCTGTAGTATCGTGTGGACCGATGGCACGCGTCGCTCGAGTTCGGCCTGCGCTAATCGTGACAGCAACCACAGCAACAGCACAATCGCAACTACACGAAATAACCACGAGTACAAAATCTGGCTCTCAATGTCCAACATACAACATATAAGATGTCCGGTCGGCCCGCGCTGCGCCCGTAGCACAATGGACCGGCTCGCTATTGTCTATTCGTCTTGGCCGCACCACTACACTCCTCCCTCCTTGGACAGTGCTTCCATCCGTAGTAGTCAGGTGCTTGTCGTATACGGGTTGAGTGTCTCGTAGGAGCAATGTGTGTCGGAGTGATTGCTAAGGGTGCGTTGGTGCCGCTGTGGCTTGGTTCAGTTGACCCCGCTCGGCCTTCCTCACTATCAGGGAGTGTGTCCTCCACATTGTGGGTGTCTCCCCGTTCTTCCGCGTGCACAGCCTCATCACCTGGGGTTGTTGGGATGCCCGTTTCACCAGAGTGTGTGTTTGCTAAGCTGCTTTCCACACTACCTTCCTCCGCTTGTGTTACCACTGGAGGGGTGCCCTGCGATCGTTCAGACATTCTGGATGTCTCGCCACTTTTACTCGCTCCGCCTTCTTTCCCTGCGCTTGCCACAACTTTGGAGCCCGTTCGCTTCGCTGGAACCTGTTGCTCACTGTGTCGTATGCGTACATGGTCGACATGCCGCTGGAGGGATTTTCCTCCACCCACATCCACCACATAGGTCAGGGGGGCGGGGATGCCAATTACAGATCCCGGAAGCCATAACGGGTGACCACAAAAGTTTCTCACGTAAACACTCTGGCCCACAGTGAAGTTGCGTTCTTTAGCTCGTCTGTCATGGCCCTCCTTTTGGCGGTGCTGAGACTGGGCTACTCTCGTCTGTACGGCTTTGGGCGGTGCCTTAGCCGATGGTGGGGTGCTGCCTGAACTTTCCGGGCGGATCAGGTCCAGGTGTGTGCGGGGCTTGCGACCTAACAGTAACTCTGCGGGCGAACATCCTGTGGTTGTGTGTGGGGTTATTCTATATTGAAATAGAAAGCGAGCGAGGCGCGTTTCCATGTCTCCAGTGGTCTTCTTCAATGCCTCCTTGAGCGTCTGCACTGTTCTTTCTGCCAGACCGTTAGTTGAGGGGTGATAGGCAGAACATTTCACGTGCCTGATTCCATTTCGGGAGGTGAATGTTTGGAATTCCTTACTCGTGAAGGCACTGCCATTGTCTGACACTAACAGTTCCGGTAGCCCATGAGTGGCAAATGTGCGTCTCAGGAATTGGATGGCGTTTTTGGAAGAGGTGGAGGGTATGGTAGCAACTTCTGGCCATTTTGAATGGGCATCCACCAATATGATAAACGTTTTTCCTTGGAAGGGTCCGGCAAAATCGACGTGTAGTCGAGACCAGGGCTTCGTGGGCCATTCCCATGGGTGGAGGGGTGCCGCTGGTGGAGCCTTCCTGTTTGCCTGGCATGGTTGGCATTGCTGTACAACACTCTCCAAGTCAGCGTCCATCCGCGGCCACCACACCATGCCCCTAGCCAAGGCCTTCATACGGGATGTTCCGGGATGTCCATCGTGCAAAATACGCATCACCTCCTTCCTTCCCGCCTCGGGTATCACGACTCGGTTGCCCCATAGAAGACAGTCGTCTTGGACGCTTAGTTCCGTGGTTCTTGTCTTATACGGTGAGGTGTCGGGGTTGTCTGGTATGCCTTTCCAGCTCCCGCTCTCGACAGCGTCTCTCACTCGAGCGAGAACCGGGTCCTTATTTGTCCAGTTTCGAATGGAGGAGACTGAGACCACACTGTCACTCTGATCCAACGTTTCTAGCAGCAGGACAGTATCGCCTGGAATGGGGACGTCACGTTCTGAGTTCTGTAGGGGGAGCCTGCTAAGAGCATCTGCATTTGCCTGCAACTTTCCTGCTTTGAATTCCATGGTGTAACTGTACGCACTCAATGTAAGGGCCCATCTCTGGATTCTGGAGGAAGCCAGGGGAGGTACCGGTCGATTTTCACTAAACAAATACTGTAACGGTTTGTGGTCTGACAGCACTGTGAAGTTGCGACCCAACAGGAACTGGTGGAATTTTTTCACACCATATACGATGGCTAACCCTTCCTTTTCCAGCTGGCAATATTTCTTTTCAGCTGGAGCCAGAGTGCGTGAGGCATATGCGATGGGACGCTCCGAGCTGTCCTCAAACTGATGTGAAAGGACTGCTCCTATCCCATATGGGGAGGCGTCGCATGACAATATGAGCTTTCGGTTAGGATCGTAGGGTACCAGTACCTTAGCTGATGTCAAAAGGTGTTTTGCTTTGCTAAATGCTTCCTCCTGCTCTCGCCCCCAGTGCCATCGAGCCTTCTTCTTTTGTAGGCTGTACAATGGGGACAGGATGCTAGCCAAGTTGGGAAGGAACTTTCCGTAATAGTTGAGTAGGCCCAGGAACGATCTCAGTTGTTGTAAGTTCTGGGGGGTTGGCGCTTCCAAAATTGCCCGTTTCTTATCTTCCGTGGGTTGGA
Organism: Bacteroidia bacterium; assembly: GCA_963422675.2. Classification (GTDB taxonomy): domain Bacteria; phylum Bacteroidota; class Bacteroidia; order B-17B0; family Aurantibacillaceae; genus UBA4416. Next base: position 137,709 of record CAXVYS010000008.1, on the reverse strand, counting down.
TTCCATCTCCCGAGATCAGGTGCCCGAGGTACTCCACTCGATCCATCATGAATGCACATTTGGCTAGCTTCAGTCGCAACCCTGCATCCTCCAACTGTTTGAGGACGATGTCCAATGTCCGAAGGTGGTCCTCCTCTGATGACCCCACTACCAGTATGTCGTCGATGTAAACAACGACATTAGGGATACCCGCCACAATCCCTTCCATAGTTCTCTGGAATATCGAGGGTGCACTTGACTCGATACACCGAACGGTAGGCGGTTGTATTTGTACAGGCCCTTGTGGGTCGAGATGGTGACCAGCTTCTGGGAGTCTTCATCCAGTTCTAGCTGCAAGTAGGCATTGGAAAGGTCCAGCTTGGTGAAAATCTTGGCGTTTGTGGTGGACGCCAGGAGGTCGTCCACGCGAGGTAAGGGGTATGCCTCCACTGAGCTTACTCTGTTTACTGTGAGTTTATAATCCCCGCAAACACGAATGCTGCCATCTTTCTTCAGAACTGGCACAATTGGAGCTCCCCACTCAGAGAATTGCACGGGTTGGATTATTCCCGCTCTCTCCAATCTAGCTAGCTCCATTTCTACTTTCTCGCGTAAAGCAAAAGGCACTGGTCTGGGTTTGAAGAACCTTGGTGTTGCGTGCTTGTCCACATGAATTGTTGTCTTAACTCCCTTTATCCGACCTAACTCGTCCTTGAACAGCGTTTGATGCTGGTCCAACATCTCCTTTAGGCCGCTCTGATTAGAGGTGGTGGTTACATGGTGTATTCTGGAGCCTCCTAACCATTGGACGTGCAAACATTCCAGCCAGTTTCTTCCCATCAGCGTTGGCCCTTTTCCAGCTATAACCACCAGCCCCAAGCGCTCTTCTTGACCCTTGTAGTGGACGACCACCGACAGTTCGCCAAGGACTGGTAGTTTCTCCCCCGAGTATGTTCGCAGCTGAACACTCGTCTTCTTCAACAGTGGTCTGTTCTCCACAGGCCAAGTGCTCTTGTAGCTCAGTTCGCTGATTACTGAAACTGCTGCCCCAGTATCGACCTCCATGGTCAGTGCGGTTCCATTGACATTGATTGTTACTGTCAGCGGCTTAACCAACTTCTCCTTGAGGTGAAAAAGGGTATACACTTTCGGTTCTTCGACTTTTTCTCGGGAGTCCTTGTTTTGCGCTACTGGTGAGCGCGAACGCTCACGTGGAGCTTTCTTAGAACTGTGACAGACCTTGGCCAGGTGTCCCTGCTTCCCGCATGCGTAACACACTGTCGTCCTGTGGCGGCAGTTGAAGCTACGATGTCTACCCCCGCAACGTGAGCACGGCCTGAAACCGCTTTTCTCCTGTCGTCTTTCCACGGCATAGACATTTGTCGAATCTGGATGCACCTGACTTTGCAAGTCCTTTACACTTTTGTCAGCCAGCTCGGCTGCTCGCGCTATCTCCAGGGCTTTGTTGAAGGTCAGTTCTCGTTCAGCCAGTAGACGACGTTGCATTTTAGGGTCACGCAAGCCACAGACAAGCCGATCACGCAACATGTTCTCCAATGAAGCGTCGAATTCACAGGACTCAGCTAGCCGCCTTAGCTCTGCCACGTACTGTGTCACGGATTCATTTTCACCTTGGACGCGGGCATTGAAGTGAAAGCGCTGAACAATGCTTGATGGTTTTGGAGAAAGATGTTCTTTCACTATTTTGACTAAATCTTGAAGGCTTTTGTCGTTTGGTTTGTTAGGGGCGACCAAGCTATGAATTAGTTCGTATGTGGACGCTCCGCACACAGTTAGGAACACCGCACGACGTTTCTCGGCTGAGTCGATTCCATTTGCAGTTGCGTATAGGTCAAAACGTTCACAGTACGCGTCCCAATCGTCGTTATCACGGTCGAACTGTCCGATCGCTCCGTAAAGAGCCATGCCTGAATGAAAAGAGAGAGACGTTAGTGGTTTACCTCGTCGCCAATATGTAGTATCGTGTGGACCGATGGCACGCGTCGCTCGAGTTCGGCCTGCGCTGATCGTGACAGCAACCACAGCAACAGCACAATCGCAACTACACGAAATAACCACGAGTACAAATCTGGCTCTCAATGTCCAACATACAACATATAAGATGTCCGGTCGGCCCGCGCTGCGCCCGTAGCACAATGGACCGGCTCGCTATTGTCTATTCGTTTTGGCCGCACCACTACAGTTCCATCAGAATCAATTTGTATGAAGTAGTTGACAGATGACCGTCATTGTCAGCAGTTGCGGTAGTAAAGATTCCATATTTTGTTGTCATCTTCTTTAATTTATAACTGTTTTGGTTTCTTTCTTTCCGTTACCCACAGATCTGAAGTGGTCCTTTTGAGGTGAATCGGTTGAATCATGGAAATATTGGTAATCGCCCATCCTTTGTCGTTTCTATCATTTTATCTTAGACCCCACAATTTGGGTGGATGTGTGTTCCAGCTAGGAGTTCCAGGGAGCCGGTTAGCTGCTTACTCCGCGGGTTTAATCGCTTCTAGAAAGAATGGCTTGTTCGCGTTCGGCCATGCTCCATGGTGAGACAGCCTGTACACCGTAGATTTGATCTCACCTCTATCACACACTGTTTTAAGGACCCCTGGCATATGGGCTCCCCGTCGTCTTCCTTCAGCATACTTATGATTATTCATCGTCATACATAAAACCACCACCATGATCTTCCAAGTCCCCAGAATGGAAGGACAGCAAAGAATTAGCGAAACCCAAATACTGGTGTTGATATACTTGAAGTAATTTTCTTGAAACGTTTTGCACTGCTGAGTACAAACGAGCTCGCCGTGATGATGTTAATGATGACAAGACTGTTAATGTGAGAAATTTAAAATAATGATGGTATAGGAATTGAAGGCAAAGGTGGTAAAAGGATGTGCGAATGTAGTGGCCATAGCTAGTTCATAATGGGATATACATATATGCTGAACACATTTGCCGCATTTTACATCTCTATCTAAATCCATCTACCCGTGGAAAGTCTGAGCTTATACAAAATAGTCGCATAAGCTAAACACAGGTATTCTTTATAAAGAACCAACCATAAAGGAAAGTTGACGCACAGAGAAAAAACACATGGGAGCAGTGGGACAGTGTTTACATTATCATTCACACTCCACCACACTCTATCAGCACACTCCACAATCACACTGCACTATAGCACACTCCATCAGCACACTAGTTCATAGGTATGATGTGACTCCATATCATAACACGTACATGCATAGTGACATCACCTCATGTGCATTCACACTTGGGTGCGTTCAATTAACACACACTAGCAGCACGTTTGTCCAGAGATCATATATAGAGGGATTGGCAACAGGCCCACTTAACACTAATTAACGCGTGCCATCCGCACCTGAATCCATAGAAATGCGTAGGCGACATCTAGAACAGATTTCAACTTTGCACATGAATTTACAAGGGTAGGAAGAAGACCTAGCATGCTGCAAACACCAAAATGAATAGTTATATTCTGGAGACTCAATGACCAGTTCAACTTCTGATCGATAGAAACACAGTAGTTCTGTTAACGTTAATTGTTGTACCACAACCATGAAATTGGAACTTGCATAACACAAGCGAAGGATCTTTGGAGGCTACAGTCCAGGCAGCAGGGAAAAGATTCAAAGGCTGAGATTGCATACAGGACATTCTAGGGATGGTACAATGCATTCCTATGTCACTGCTAACGGTATAGAAACAGGGAAGGCCAGCCGTGGCGGTAGAGGTAGAGCGGGAGTCAATGTTGGCGGTACAGAGATATTCAGAAACGGAGTAGCAGAAACACCGGCACTCTCGCGAGGAACAGACACGATTAGACACCGTCCGACGCGCTCTTCATTCTTCTGATGCTGCCCCAATCTAAATATTCTTTTTCCCATCCCCTTCAAAAAAAAAAAACTTGCCGTGAACCAAACGCGTGGAGCACATAACAACACCTCAACAATAAAATATAACGAAAGAGCTACAAGCTAATGCCTTTTTTTACCACACTTCTCTGCCCTGCTATGGCTAAACTGTCCCAAAAGTTTTACATACCCAGTGTGCTATAGGGATCGCTACGAGTGCGCGTTGGACAAAAAAACTACGTCTCAATAAAATATAACGTGTTTGTATGGTAGAAAAACGATCGTATGCTTAAAAAACCAGCGGATGCCCAAGATACTGTCCCACAAAAAAACACATTCGATTTTGAAAAATTTCTTCGAACCTACTGCAGTATATAATCACGCGTAAAACTTTAAATGCCCCTTTAAATGACAAAAAATGCCTTTCGTTATAGCGCACTCGATCGCAGCTGTAGAAAATTTCGTTGTAGCTTGGTTACAACAAGCAAGCGAATTTGGAGTCTTTTTCACACTTTTATACACGTGCGATTAACAACATATCGGGTGGCACAGTAAAAATCGCGAATATCTATGGCTCACGTGACACGTTGCCAATCCCTCTATATATGATCTCTGGTTTGTCTATAACATATTAATATTTCAGTTGTCCCCTTGTGTAAATGATTAATACGCGATACAATAACCTGTAATGAACCATCACACAGGCCAGCTGGATCTAGCTAGGAGAGAGAGAGAGAGAACGAGAGAGAGAGAGAGAGAGAGAGAGTTAGAGAGAGAGAGAGAGAGAGAGAGAGAGAGAGAGAGAGAGAGAGAGAGAGAGAGAGAGAGAGAGAGAGAGAGAGAGAGAGAGAGAGAGAGAGAGAGAGAGAGAGAGAGAGAGAGAGAGAGAGAGAGAGAGAGAGAGAGAGAGAGAGAGAGAGAGAGAGAGAGAGAGAGAGAGAGAGAGTATGCTTTATGCACATGCCATCAAAAAACAGGTATCACTTTCTTCCCTATTTGAGGATCAAGACCTAGCTGCCTTTGGGAGATACCTTCACCTGCAATGAATCAAAGCTTTATCAGTGTCAACCACAGGCTGGTTAAAGATCAAGGCTTGGTCAAAGGCTGTCACCTGCCGAAGCCCAAGTAATAAAGTGGTGGCTCAGCCCACAGTGGAGTGGAGGTACCAAGTTGGTTCTAGATCAAGGATCAGGATGCATATATAACCACACTGTCTGTTAGTAGGGTTGATCAGGAGATGCTGCCACACACACCAAACAGTATGACCAACAATTTAGGTGGGTATGCATTCCACTGTTGGGCTACATTCAGCCTAGAACTAGGAAGGGGGGTTGCGGGGGGGGGGGGGGGGGGGGGGGGGGGGGGAGGGGGGGGCATGCCTAACCACACCCTCTCTGGTCAGTTGTATTAGGAAATGTTATCATACCTAGCTACCAAACATTTTTACAATACATGCATATACATTGAAATAGATTTTTAAAAAGGCACACATAGCCTACTCTGTATGCATTGGTCTTACGTATTGATACACTAATCTGTATATATGCATGTTACTGATAGGAAATCTACACTTGATTATACTACATACAGCAGGCACAATGTTAATTTTATCGCCATAACTTTGGGTTAACTTGAAGTATGTCCTTTCCAATCCCCAGAATCCCAAATGTTATTGAAGTAAGTCGTGCGCTATTAAACCGCAGTAAAATGGATTTTAAAAAATTCAGGACATCATTTGAAACGTTATTTTTAATCCGAATTTTGCTAGTTTCTGCGACACTCCTCGTTGCTTAGTCCTTCGTTCGTTTTCCATAAAAAGGCTTTCCGTATTAATTTACCTTCACTATTTATAACTAATTTATGATTACTCCCTTCATAGGTTGCATCATAATCTTTCATTACTCCATGACACCATTCGCCTCTGCTTTATGCTTCTTTAATGCCTGCTACACATTTTTCTTTTCTTAAGTGATTATCATAGTGCAAAAAAATCATTTGTATGTTTTGCAGAAAATCCCAATCCAGTTTGCTATTACATTTCTAAAATCTGGACCATCTTATAGTTAGGAAACCTAATTAATATTGTATCGGCAATAATGCTAATAAAACAATCAAAAAAAATAAGTAACATGAGCAAATCAATTTTCTATCACGCAGGCTGTCCAGTATGTATTAGTGCAGAACAAGACATCCTTAGCTTAATTAATCCTTCTAATATAGAAGTTGTTCACTTAGGTAACGACAAGTCTAAAATTGCTGCTGCTGAAGCTGCGGGTGTAAAATCAGTTCCAGCTTTGGTAACCCCGAACGGAAATGTATTACACTTAAATTTTGGCGCATCTATGGCAGACGTTAAAGGATAAAATTACGCCCTGCTGAATATAGCAGGGCTTTTTAATTAAACTAAAAATAAAAACATGAAAAAAATAATATACACATTGTCTTTAACAACAATCTTAGCTATCACATCTACTTTTGCGTGTGATAAATGCCAAAAATTCAATAACGATAACTTTGTTATTGTATCAACAACGGCAAGTTATAATTCTAACTTGAAAGAATTAGTAATGTCTATACAAGTAAAAGGAAAAGCAGGAGAAACAATGCCCGACTCAATAGGGAAATTAGATGGCGCAGGTGTTTTAGGATATGTTTTCCCGACTACATTAAAATCAGAAGATGTTGGCTTTAATAAAACAGAAGGTATTGTAGCATTGGCACTAACATCTCATCCTGATTTTGATGATTCTCCATTATGGGACGAGAATAATAATGGCGTGTTTTCAGATGATGGACGTGTTTGGCATCCACACTGGGTATTATTAGTTAAAGATGATAGAGTAAAGGGCGGACTTTCTGTAAAAGAAATTAAAAAAGAAGATAAAACTGTAAAATTGCCAACGACTGCTCCAAGTATGCCTATGTACATGGACAGTCCTGGGTTTCAAGTTGTAACAAAAGGTAATACTATACAAGTCATAATCCCTTCTTATAGAATTAATAATAAAGTTGATTTTAAATTTGATGCAGTTACTTGTTACATGGCAGTTAATACTTCTGATATGATGATGCCTATGCTTGGTGTTATGGACGTATATAGTGTTGCATCAGGTAAATTAACATTACCGTACACTGTAAAAGTCAAATAATTTAATTCACAATAAAGTTTACTTTGATTGTGAAATTTATTACAAATAAATAATCAAAGTAAACTCTTATTTAAATAAGTAAAAAATGGAAATAGCCGTTTGGGACACCTATGTGAAAAAGAAAGATGGTAGCATAATGCACTTTGATATTATTGCACCTACATCTATTAAAGATGGAAATACAATTTACCAATATGGCAGATTATATCTAATAGAAAAAAAACAAGAAGGATTGCTTATAAACGCAAAGGAATGCCGTTTTTGCCATATAGAAAAAGCAACAGAGGCAATGCAAACATCTATAAATAAAAAAGGTTACTTTGTTATTGAAATGGAAGGTTGTTAGCTATTTTCATATTAAATTAGGGCTTTAAAATACCATCAATTGTATTAAGATATAATTATGATTAAATCTGTTTTTGATATTAACCAACAAAATATTCGTATCGAAAGTAAAATTGTTGTTGCACTCGAAAGAATTTCAGAGGCATTTAGAGTTTTACTTTGGCAAGAAAGTAAGGTAAATAAACTCAGCCCTATACAAACGCAAATACTAATATTCTTACTTTTTCATACTAACGAAAAATGTAAAATAAGTTATTTAGCTAATGAATTTAATATGACTAAAGCCACAATTAGTGATTCGGTAAAGCTATTATTAGATAAAAATTTAGTAAAAAAAGAATACGATATAATTGATTCAAGAAGTTTTAGTATTTTATTGACTAACGAAGGAAAAAAAACAGCTCAAAAATCGTCATCTTTTGCTGGTGTTATAGAGAAGCCTATAACTGACTTTACAGATAAACAAAAAGAAATACTTTTAATAAGCTTACTTGAATTAATAAATAAATTAAATGAGGAAGGCGTTATTACAGTTCAAAGAATGTGCTTATCATGCAAGTTTTATAATAAAAATAAAACTACTCATTATTGTAATCTGTTAAATAAACCGTTATTAAATAATGAGTTGAGGGTAGATTGTTCTGAGCATCAAATCGTTTTATAAATTTTATTTAATCAATATCCCTATGAATAACATAACTATCTGTGAAATAAAAGCTATTGAAATTAAAATGTATAAATTATTTTTAGCAGAAGGTTTAATAAATGATGAGGAAAATTTCAGATTAACTACTAATGATGATTTAAACAACTCCTTTCCAACAGAGGATAACGAAGATAGTTTTACGCTTGGAGCATTTGAAAACAAGCAATTAGCCGGCGTTGTATGTTTTATGCGAGATGGCAGAGATAGAGAAAAATTACGCCACAAAGGCATTCTGTTTAGAATGTATATTTCAAATGAATTTAGAGGACGTGGTATCGCTAAAAAATTAATAGAAGAAGTTATTCTTCGGGTTAAAAAAATTAAAGATATTGAACAAATTAATTTGACTGTAATTTCAAATAATACCACCGCTAAAGGACTTTATGAAAAATTTGGTTTTGTAACTTTTGCATCAGAAACAAATGCCATTAAATGGAAAAATAAATATTTTACAGAAAATCAAATGGTTTTAAAAATTATAAAGTGATTTAATTATTATTATTAAATCATAAATATTTTGAAAGTGCAATAATCCCTTCTTCAACTTGTTTTTCTGTTAGTGAAGCGTATCCTAGTCTAAATCCAGATATTGGCTTATTAAAACTAAAAGCTTCGGGGTTCATTATTTTAATTCCTTTTTTCAATAGTTTATTTGCCACATCAATTACATCTATTTTTTTTAGTGGTATAATCCAAAACGCTAAACCACCATCGGGTTTCATATATGATGCTTTTCCTTTTAAATGTGTGTTACACATTTTCTCAAAAAAATCTCTTTTAGTTTTATAAATTAATGTCGTTCTTTTTAAATGTCTTTTAATTTCTCCTTCGTTTATAAGTTGTAAAATGGCTTCCTCCATTATATTGTCGCCTTGCACGTCAATTATTTTCCTATGTTTTCCTACACTATTAATGAAATCAACATTGCTTACTAAATATCCAATACGTAAAGCAGGTGCTACAATTTTACTGAGTGTGCCTATATAAATAAAGTGTTTAGCATTTTGATAGCTAGCAATTGGTAAAATGGGTCTTTGCCCAAAATGGAATTCATTATCGTAATCATCTTCAATAATAGTAAAGCCATATTGATTTGATAATTCAATCAGCCTTAACCTTCTTTTTAAGCTCAAAGTTACTGTGGTAGGAAATTGATGATGTGGGGTAACATAAATTGCTTTTATATTTTTATGCTTCTTTAAATAATTTTCTACTTCATTAAGTTGTAACCCCTCATTATCAATAGATACTGGTAATAATTTAGCCCCTGCATTTTCAAACGCTTGCCATGCAGGTTTGTAACCAGGGTTTTCAATCATCACAAAATCACCTACTTTAAATAAACTATGAGCTGCTAAATACATAGCCATTTGACTACCCCGTGTAATACAAATTTGGTTTGTATTAATATTCATACCTCGTTTAAAATTAAGCATCAGTACTATTGCTTTCCTAAACTCAATATCACCAAATTCATTACTATACCCCATAATTTGCCAACGAGATTTTCTATTGAATATTTGGCGGTAAGCTCTTGCTATTTCATTCATTGGAGCAAGTCGGCTATCAGGTAAACCATCATCAAAAATTAAATTAGGTTTTGTTTCTGTTTCCTTTTTTTTAGTATTATTTTTTCCTAATATTTTTGATTCATTGATATTGGGTAAAATATCTGCTACAAAAGTTCCTTTTCTTTCTCTGGCTATTAGCCATCCTTCTGCTAATAAAATATCTAAAGCTTCAACTACCGTATTTCTATTAACCTTTAATAATTCGGCAAATTGCCTGCTACCGGGCAAAGCATCGCTTTTATTTAATTTACCTATTTTAATAGCTTCAATAATGGAATCAGCAATTTGAATATAAATAGCTTTATTACTGTTAGTATTTATTCGTATTTCTAGCTTCCAAGGTCTAAGCATCTGGACTATCTGTTTATATTATTTCTGTACTATTTATATAGTCCAAATGTAATCTAATTTTGTAGTATAAAAATCAATACTATGAAAACAGAAGAAAAAAAATTCTCATCAAAAGATTTCCACGAAACGTTTGCTCGTCCCACTTTAATAATGCCAGAAAAGCTAATACATAAAAATGTAGAACATGCAGGAGAGCATAATCAATTTTCGGTAGAAAGAAAGCATCCGGTTTTTTTTGTGGATTTACCAAGTAAAAATGTAAGTATGACAATTGGTGGTTTGTTACCTGACCAAATAACCAATAAACACAGACATACTTATGAAACTGTAATTTATGTAATTGAGGGGCATGGTTATACAGAAATAGAAGATATTAAAGTAGAATGGAAAGCAGGAGATGCCGTTTATATTCCAAGTTGGGCATGGCACAGGCATCGAAATTTAAGTAACACAAACTCGGCTAAATATATTGCTTGCGAAAACGCACCGCAACTACAAAATTTAGGTGTTGCATTAAGAGAAGAAGAGGGAAGAGATTTATAATATTAAAAAATAGAAACTATGAAAAATCATTTATTTAAAGGCATTATTGCCTATCCTATTACTCCGTTTGATAAAAATGAAAAAGTAGATATTACTTTATTTAAAAAATTAGTTGAACGCTTAGTGAAAAGTGGCTCACATGCTATTGCACCATTAGGTAGCACAGGAGTAATGCCATATTTAAACGATGAAGAAAAAGAAGCAATAACCGAGGCTACAATTAAGCAAGTTAATAAACGAGTTCCTATATTAGTTGGTGTATCTAACCTAACTACCGAAAGAACAATACACCACGCTAAGTTTGCCGAAAAAGCAGGCGCAGATGCCGTAATGATTATACCAATGAGTTATTGGAAATTAACTGATGATGAAATTGTGCAACACTATGAGGCAGTAGCAAAACAAATTTCTATACCAATAATGGCATATAATAACCCGGCAACAGGTGGTGTAGATATGTCGCCTACGGTACTAAAAAGATTACTGGAAATTTCTAACGTAACCATGATTAAGGAAAGTACAGGTGATGTTCAGCGGATGCACTATTTAAGAAAGGAATTAGGTGAAAATGTAGCTTTTTATAATGGCTCTAATCCACTTGCCTTATCTGCTTTTACAGCAGGCGCAACTGGTTGGTGTACAGCCGCTCCAAATCTAATACCCGACTTAAATATTGCATTATACAATGCCATTCAAAATAATAATTTAGAAGATGCTCAGGACATATTCTACAAACAATTTAATCTTTTGAAATTTATTGTAAACAAAGGTTTACCAAGAGCCATTAAAGCAGGATTAACAATTTTAGGAGAAGATGGTGGTTATTTAAGAAGTCCGTTAAAAGAACTTACAGCAGATGAAGTACAAGAGTTACGGAAGATTTTACAAACAGTTTAAGTTTGTAAATATTATTAAACTGTATTCTGCGTGTCTAATAAGTCTTTTTTTATCCCAATAGGGTATCAAATCCACCCATTTTATTGTTATATTTATTTTAGTTAAAATCCGATTGTTATTGGTTTTACCTGAATAGGTAATGTCAATAAATAGGCGATGTGTAATTAAAAAAGAAACGAATATATGAATGATCATAAAATGAAAGCCCTGACGTTTTCAAAATTTGGCTCGTCTGAAGTTCTTGAATACATGGAGATACCAATTCCTGAAATAAAAGAACAGGAAGTTTTGGTTAAAATGAAAGCCATAGGTTTAAACTATGCGGATATTTATAGAAGAAAAGGGAATTATCATTTAAAGGGAATACCTCCGTTTATTGCCGGTTATGAAGGTGCCGGAATTATAGTTAAATCAAACTCCAGGCATTATAAAATTGGAGAAAGAGTTGCTTTTACAGATGTACCTTTTGCAAATGCAGAATATGTAGTGGTACCTGTTGCTAACATCATTCCAATTCCTGATCATATTGAATTTATAGTAGCCGCATCAGTTCTATTACAAGGGTTAACAGCGCATTATTTATCATTAAATAGCTATAAAGTACAGGCAAATGACGTTGTGCTGATACATGCTGCTGCCGGTGGGGTTGGTCAAATACTGACCCAGATTTGCAAAATGAAGGGAGCTAAAGTAATTGGTTTATCAAGAGATAAAGATAAAATTGAAACCATTATAGATTGTAAAGCAGATTATGCTCTGTTACTAAACGAAGACTGGAAATCTAAAGTTTTGGAAATTACCAACAACAAAGGCGTTGATGTGGTTTTTGATAGTGTGGGTTCTACGCTAACCGACAGTTTTGACGTTACCAAAAAATGTGGAACAGTTGTGTTTTATGGAATGAGTGGTGGCGACCCGAAACCAATTGATCCAAGAATGCTTATGGATACAAGTAAAACCTTAACCGGTGGTGATTTATGGAGCTACTTAACTACTGAACAGGAAAGAAAAGACAGAGCAAAACAATTATTTGAATGGATCGTTAATGGCGACATAAAACTAAAAGAACCTGTAAAGTTCAAATTATCAGAAGGTAGAAAAGCACACGACTATTTGGAACAGGGAAAAAGTTCGAGTAAAATAGTATTAATACCTGGTTTGGAATAAAAGGTAGGATATAACATCTGTATACATTAGAGATTAATTTTAAAAGAATGAGTATTATAGAAAAACTAGCGTCATCACTGGGTAGAAGAGATGAACTGCCTAATCAGGAATTGGCAAAAAGTGTTGTATCTACAAAAAATAAAAAGGCGGTTAAGGAGTTAGTTGAAAACCTTCATAACAAAGATAAAGCGATTCAAAGTGATTGTATCAAAGTACTTTATGAGATTGGTACGTTAAAACCTGAATTGCTGGCAGATTATACGAATGAACTGGTGGCGCTTTTAGAAAACAAAAATAATCGCTTGCAATGGGGCGCTATGACGGCTTTAAATGCTGTTACAAACGAAAATCCGAAAATAATTTACTCGGCCCTTTCAAAAATTATAGCTGTGGCAGATAAAGGATCAGTTATAACGAACGACCATTGCGTGGCTATATTGATTAAACTTTGTGCTATAAAGGAATACGCTGCCAATGCCTTTTCATTATTAAATGAACGCTTATTGAAAAGCCCAACAAATCAGCTTCCTATGTACGCAGAAAATGCGTTGCCCATAATTAATGATAAAAACAAGAAGATCTTCATTAAAACGTTAACCTCGCGCCTTGGCGAAATAGAAAAAGATACTAAACGCATTCGCGTAGAAAAAGTATTAAAGAAATTGGGTAATTAATTATATAATAAACTTTTGTATTTTACCTTTTGAGGAAGTTTTGCCCGTATTTAAAATTCTAAATTAACGATTATATTGTAGGTGTAATGTTGTGGTTCCTTTGCCCCATTTATTGCTGGCATCCGGTTTGATTTATGATAGGTAGTTCATGACGATGCATGGCATTAGTATTTATCCTTAAAATTATTCCTATGAAAACGACAGATCATAAAACCCCGGAAACCTCAGAAAAAACCATTGTTATTAGCCGGATATTTACCTGCTCATTAGAAAAAGTGTGGAAAGCCTGGACCGAACCAGAAAATATTAAGAAGTGGTGGGGTCCAAAACATTACACATGTCCACACTTTTCAATTGATTTTAAAGTAGGGGGAAAATACCTTGCTTGTATGAAAGATAAGGACCATAAAGAAATGTGGTCAACAGGTATTTATAAGGAAATAGAAGATGGCCGTAAAATAGTATTCACCGACCATTTTTCGGATAGTAAGGGAAATATTATTTCTGCTTCAGAAGTGGGACTGCCCGGTAACTGGCCTAAGGAGTTAATCATTACTCTTGAGTTTGATGAAAATTATGGTAAAACGGATTTCACTTTAATACACGAAGGCATACCGGCTGAAATGTATGATGATTGTGTAAAAGGCTGGCAGGAAACATTTGATAAGTTAGAAGGCTTTTTAAAGGTAAATGAGACCAATTAGATCTCTGGTTTGAATAAATGGAAAAGGTTTGGAATTATATCTAAGCCTTTTTTATGAGATAATTTTTCTGAACAGAGAAAGTAAACGCTATAATGTGTGATACAGCTTGATGGTTTTCTTAAGATTACTCATAATCAATTTAATAGGAATATCTGCATTAGCATCAAAGTACATCGTTTCCATTTTATCTTTTCGTTTTATACCGTCTTTCTTTGGATAAATGGTTTTATCTTCCACAAATCCAATCAGAGGTTGTTTTTTATGTACCCACAAAAAACACAGTTTCTTATCTTTATAATAAAAAAACGGAATTTGAAATTTACGTTGTTGCGTAATATTTGGATCGAGTCTTAAAATCAAATCTTTTAAGGCCAGTAAGCAGCCCCTGGTAGGTTCCGGCTGCTTCATATAATAATTATCAAGTAAAGATTCTATGTTATTAAATATAAATAAAAGAAATCATTAAAATTAATCCTTTATTAATTTCACACCTTGTAAATTTAAATTTAATTCGAAAATTCTTTACATTTACTGTAATGGAAAATGAAAATAATAGTACCATTCCAACACTTTATGAATGGGCCGGAGGAATGAAAACCTTCGAAACATTAATGGATGTGTTTTATAAAAAAGTATTAAAGGATGCATTGCTGGAACCCATATTTAAGCATATGTCGCCCGAACACCAGGTACACGTAGCCCACTTTGTAGCAGAAGTATTTGGCGGGCCGGCGATGTATAGTACCGAAGAAGGAACTCATTTTAAAATGATTCAAAAACATCTTTCCAAACACTTAACGGAAGAACATCGGAAACGCTGGGCTGCTTTATTGATTGAATCGGCAGATGAGATCCGTTTACCGGACGATCCTGAATTTCGCTCTGCTTTTGTTGCTTATATTGAATGGGGCACGCGCATTGCTGTTTTAAATTCAAATATCGACGACTTAAAAATGAATCCTGACGAGCCTATGCCAAAATGGGGATGGGGTGTTCCCGGAAAACCATTTCAAGTTTAATATTCTTTTAGATCTTTTTTGATCCACTATATTAAGGGAATACGTATACTCAAATATAGGTATTCCGCTTTCTATTCGGGGTAAGAGCCGCTTTTAACAATCTCTCCGGATTTATATAATTTTAGTATCTTTACGCATCAAATTGAATTTAAAATGAAAAAACAACTAAATACACTTAAACATAAAAAGCTAGGTGCATTTACATTATTTGAACTTTTAATTGCGATGGCAATTATCGGTATTTTATCGGCTTTGTCGGTACCTTTGTTTCTCCCTTTAATTAGTCGTACAAAGTCTACAGAAGCCAAATTGCAATTACGCCATGTATTAATGCTGGAGAAAAATTTCTTTTATATTAATTCAAAATATACTACTGATGCAAACGATTTAGGCTTTGAACAAGCGAAGTTGATTACTGCAGACGGAAATGCCAATTATAAAATTGATGTGCTGGACGCTTCTGTAAATAGTTTCACGGCTAAAGCAACTGCTGTGGTTGATTTTGACGGTGATGGACAATTTAACGTATGGCAAATTACAGCCGACGAAAAACTAAAGGAAGTTACTCCTGACTAATGCCTTTTATTCAGCTTTTATTATTGGGTGGAGTAGGGCTGGTGAGCTTTGCTATTTTATTTCAGGATTTTAAACACCGTTTGGTTTCATTGTGGATCTTAATTGCATTTGGAGTCATTTGTGTGGCGTCTGTTTTATATACGGGCGGCATAAAAATTTTGCTGGTTAATGTTTTATCAACGGTAGTATACCTGGGCGTTTTATGGCTCATGATAAAATTGTATTTGTTTTTGAAGTTTAAAAAAAATAAAGTCATCATTAATGAATTACTGGGTTCTGCAGATGTTTTGGTTATTTTATTTATTGGATTGACGTTTAATTTAATTGGGCTGATTTACTTTTTTTGTTTCGCATTTATATTTTCGTTAGTGGGGCATTTAATGAGTTTGTCGCTCAATAAAACGAGTATTCACAAAACCATTCCACTGGCAGGATTTATGGTGATATTTTATATCGTGAGTATAATTATATTATATTTGGTGAACGTAACTGATTATGTGGAGTGTAGCTTTGTAAATTATGAATGAAGTAGTTGTATTACAGCCCGATATTAAACATCTTATTACCATTGAGCAAGCCTGGGCATATAAGATCGTCCCTGAAAAATTAGATAATAATATACTGTACCTGGATATTGATGAAATTCAATCGGTATCGTCTATTTTAGCAGAACTTGAAATTATTCTCGGTAAACAAATCCGGTTAACTTCTACACCAAGCAGTGTGATTGAAAAATCCCTGAACATAAATTATCCCAAGGCTTATCAAAATGTGAATGAAGTTGCGGCTATCCAACTAAATGTAAACGAAGGCAATTTTCTGGAAGCGTTGGTGAAGGAAGCGAAAAATTTACGAAGCAGTGATATTCATATAGAAGTGTATGATGATAAGTGTCGCATCCGGTTTAGGGTAGATGGTCAGTTAATAGAACGTCACAAAGTAAATAAAACAGAATACCCCACATTAATTAACAAAATTAAGATTGCGGCAAAGTGTGATATTGCTGAAAAGAGACTCCCTCAGGATGGCAGGATCAGATATACCGTTAGTAATCAGAAGCTGGATATACGTGTTTCCATTTTGCCAACCTTACATGGTGAGAAGGTAGTGTTAAGGCTATTAGGAAATGACGCTTCTCATATAGACATTCTCAAATTAGGTTTTACGGCTGAAGAGATAGAACGTTACCAATTGGCTGTTCAAAAGCCACACGGTATCATTTTAATCAGTGGACCTACAGGCTCCGGTAAAACAACCACGTTGTATGCGACGCTTAAATTATTAAATAAACCAAAGTCTAATATTTTAACCATTGAAGATCCTATCGAATATACTTTAGATGGTGTAAACCAGGTGCAGTTAAAAGAGGATATAGGTTTAACTTATGCTGAAGCATTGCGAACATTTTTGCGCCAGGATCCGGATGTGATTATGCTGGGTGAGATAAGAGATGCTGAAACGGCGCAAATGGCCATCAGAGCGGCTTTAACAGGACATTTAGTACTTTCTACCATTCACACCAACTCAGCGTGGGGGACAATTTCAAGGTTAATTGATATGGGCGTAGCACCTTACCTATTGGCAAACACAATTAATTTATCTGTTGCTCAACGGTTGGTGAGAGTATTATGTCCGCATTGTAAAACTCAGGATAATTTTGATCCGGTTGAACTTCCTAAAGGGTACCAAAACTCATTGGTTAAAGTTCAGTTTAAAGCCAAAGGATGTAGCCAATGTTATTTTACAGGGTATAAAGGCCGTAAAGCTGTATACGAAGTAATTAACATTACAAGAGAGTTGGCAGAGTACATTAAGGAGCAAAAAACCACTATAAATGATTACTGCAAGTCAAATAAAATCAGTACATTGGCGGAAAATGTGTTAGCTCTTTTTGAGAAGGGAGAAACAAGTTTGGAAGAAATTTATCCTTATTTAATTAATGAAAACTAATAAGATCATTCTTATATTATTACTGGTTTTAACGTTTACTGCGAAAGCTCAGGATAGGTTTGCCATCTTAGAACAAAAGTTAATAGAAGTAGGGAAAGTAAGCCCCGGAATCAACGAAAAAGTGGATCTTTCTATCAATGGTGCTTCTATCCAGGAATTTATAAGAGCCATAGGTGTAAATAATAACTTAAATGTAAATGTTGACCCTACGATAGATGCAAAAATAGCGAACAATTTTTCTAAAGTAAGTGCCCTGGAAGTATTTATGTTTTTATGTAAAACTTACAACCTCGATATCAATTTTGTGGGACCTATCATGTCTTTTGTAAAATATAATCCACCTGTTATTCCTGTTAAATTAGCAACAAAAAAAATAAACGTTACATACGAACCCACGGCTCAATTATTAAGTTTCGATTTCAATAATGATACCTTAGCAGCAGCAACCAGGGAAATTACGAGGCAGAGTGGAAAAAATATTATGTTTTCTCCAGACCTTGCAGGGAAGCAGGTAAGTGGTTATGTACAAAACTCACCTTTTAATAGCGCCATTGAGAAATTAGCTTTTGCTAACGATATGAAAGTATCTGTTACTCCTGATAATTTTTATATCCTTGAGAAAAAAGTGGCAGTAGTAGATCCCACCAGAAATAGTGCCGGTAATAATGGAGCAGCAGCAACTTCCGGTTCCAATTTTTCTTTAACAAATCCCGGTAAAGCCAATAATGCAATTTCAGTGCAGGATGGCCTTATTACAGTAGATGTGCAAAGTATGCCTATCAGCGATTTGGTGAATACGGTTTCAAAAGACTTAAATAAGAATTACTTTTTGTTTAGTGAATTAAAAGGAAATACAACCGTTAAGATCGTTAATGCTTATTATGATGACTTTTTAAGATTGCTATTTAACGGGACAGATTTCACCTTTAAAAAAGAAGGAGATGTGTATTTATTTGGAGATAGGAATTTAGAAGGATTACGCCAAAGTAAATTAATTACCTTAAAGAACAGAACCATTGAAAAAGTATTGGAATTTATTCCTTCGGATCTTAAAAAAGGAGTTGACATTAAAAATTTTGAAGACCTGAATGGATTTATTGTAAGTGGGTCTCAGCCCCGAATCAATGAATTAGAAGCATTTATACGACAAATTGATTTGGTAGTTCCTCTGGTACACATTGAGGTAATTATTGCGGACGTGAGAAAAAGCAATACCATTTCAACGGGAATCAGTATGGGATTAGGTACCAAACCGGCAGCCGCAACAAGTGGTGGATTAATACCCCAGGTTGATCTGTCTTTAAATGCGGCATCTATCAATAATTTAATAAGTGGAATCAATGGTTTAGGAATTATAAATTTGGGAAATGTAACTCCTAATTTTTACCTTACGTTAAAAGCATTAGAGGAACAAGGTGCTTTAAAAATAAGATCTACTCCTCAAATTGCGACATTAAACGGCCATGAAGCAAAACTAAGTGTTGGTAAAACCGAATACTATTTAGAAGTGTCAAACAATTTGGTACAGTCGGGTGTAACCAATAATATTTTACAAAGCCAACAATACAAACCCATTAATGCTGACCTTTCATTAACCATTGATCCGCAGGTATCTGGTGATGAACAGATCACCATGACCATCAATGTTAAACAGTCATCCTTTACCGAGCGTATTTCTACTACAGCACCTCCCGGCACTATCAACAGGGATTTTCAATCTTTGGTGAGAGTTAAAAACGGAGAAATGATTATGCTGGGTGGTTTAGAAGAAAACTCTTCAAGTTCTTCAGGCTCTGGGCTACCATTAATTTCAAGAATACCGGTTTTAAAATGGATCTTTGGAAACAGAACAAAAGCCAAATCGCAAAACAAATTAACTATCTTTATTAAACCAACTATTATTTACAGTTAATTTGCTATGTGGTGGGAAAGATGGATACCTAAATCATATCTGATTAAATCGTCTGTATGTTCGGTAGAGTATATTATAGATGAAAACGATGCTTCTGTTTATGTTGCCTTCCTGCAAAGGAAAAAAAACAAACTGGAAATTTCTGATAAAAGCAGGTTCAATACAATTGCCGATGCCGGAAGCTTAATTGCTAAGCATAAAGCTTCATTGGTAATTACAGTAAACGGTAAGGGTGTTATTTTAAAAAAAATTATCTTCAGTGAAAACGATTCGCTGGAATTAAATGACCTGGTGAGACAGCACCTTCCCACCATTAACATAAACGAATTTTATATCCAGTTTTATAAGAACACCAATAACACCGGGTACTTAGCTATTTGCCGGAAAGTATTACTGGACGAGATTTTAACACACGTTGCAAGCTTAAAAGCAGAATTGGTAAATGTATTTATCGGATCTTTGGTTTGCAATTCATTAGCTGTTTTAACCGCTGCGCATAACAGAATTTATTCTTCAACGTATCAGTTAAATTTAGTGAATGGCGAAGTAGAAGAAATTATTCCATTTGACGGATTAAAAGAAGCAGATTTAGCGATTGACGGAATCAATGTGTCGCCGGCTTATTCGGTTTCTTTTGCTGCAGGATTTAGTTACTTAACGCAGCAGGCTAATTACAGTTCAGATAATAAAGAGCTTACAAAATTATTGGGGAATCATTTAGAAAGTAATAAAATACGTTACCTGGTTTCACTTTTGGTTATTATTATATTTGTGATCAGTGGTGTAAATTCAGTAGTGTTCTTTCAAAAATTTGAAGAAAATACCAGGCTGGATGTGGAGCTGAATCTATACGAATCTAAAAACTCTCAAATTACCCAGCTATTGGAGAACTATCAGAAAAAGAAAAACCTGATAGAGCAAACAGGTATTTTTGAAAACAAAAAATTATCGGTGTACGCTGATAAGCTGGCAGCATCTTTACCGGGAGATATTGTATTAAGAGAATTATATTTTAATCCTGAAAATGATGACGTGGAAGAAGACAGTTTGGTGAGCTTTCAAAACGACGAATTAATTATTAAGGGGAATTGTAATAAGAGTTTATTATTAAACGAATGGGTAAATGTATTGAAGAGTCAGAATTTCGTGAAGTCGATTAACCTGGAAAGCTTTATTTATAATTCTGAAGGACATTTGCCAAATTTTATTTTAAAGCTGGAAACAAAATAAGAGATGTTTCGAAATTTAACATACCCGAAAAAGATCTACCTTATTACAGGCGGATTTTTCGTGTTTCTACTGCTGATTTATAATTTAATTTTCTCTAAAACTTTTACCCTTTTTCGGGATACCAAAACCAAGAGTGAGAAGTTAGTGTGGCTCAAGGAAAAGGAGAAAGAGATTCCGATGTTGCAGGCACAAATGGCATTGTTGGATAAAGCGTATAATGCTTCCGATTCAAGCTCTATAAGGGATCAGCTTACGGCATTTATTTCTGATTTTGCAGAAAGTAATGAATGCATGGTCACTGAAATTCCGGCAAAATCGTTTTATTCGAGTACGAACTTAAATGTGCAAACCAATAAATTTGTAGTGAACGGCAATTTCAAAAACTTATTATTATTACTAAATGCCGTTGAGAAAGAATATAATTATTCTGCCAAGGTAGTATCGGCTAAATTTTACAGCATTAAAGATCTTCAAACTAAAAGAACCAATTTATTTTTGGCTATCGTTACACAATCATTTAAACAACAAAAAGATAAATCATAACTTTATAGTTATACTATAGAGCTTATTTTAATACAATATATAAAACATTAAATAAATTAGTCATGAAAAATATAATTCGCGCCACATCCGTTTTGCTTTTGATGTTGACCATTATAGGAGGCTGCACAAAAGATTTTGTAGTTAAGAATATAAAAAACGCAACGATCAATGTGGTAGCTCCTGCTGATAATTTAAGCACCCCAAGCAATTCGGTTATTTTTTGGTGGGAAGAAGTAGATGGTGCAGAAAAATATAATTTACAAATTGTAAAACCAAATTTTAACTCGGTGGCGCAATTGGTAGTTGATACAAATATTACCGGAACCAAATTTAGTCATACGTTTACACCTGGAACTTACCAATGGCGTGTAAAGGCTACAAATGCGGGAGGAAGTACAGCATATATAACTCGTACCTTTGTGATTGATACTACCAGTAATTTAGCTTATCTTTCTGTTAGCCCAATTTTACCGGCCAGTAATTATGTGACTAAATCCAAAATAATAAATTTCGCCTGGAACCCTCTACCGCCTGCTTCTTATTATGAGTTAACATTAAACAATGTGAGTACCGGTTCTATCACTATAATTTCTAATATTTCAAATACAGCTTATACGTATACATCTGTTACTACTGCCGATGCTGTGTATTCATGGAGTGTAAAAGCATTTAATTTGACAAGTCAATCAAATCAACACGTACCACGTAGTTTTAAAATAGATTTAACGTCTCCTGCTGCTGCATCTATATTTTCGCCAAACACTTATAGTATGAGTATACGTGATACAACTTTTTTAAAGTGGTCGAGAAATGTGGCGAGTACAGATATAAATTATGATATTCTCGCGATTAGTTCTGACAGTACATTTACCAGTACATTGGCGAGTGCAAACGCATATAGTGTTACTCCAACCCGTATCAACAGCATTTATAGTTATTCCAGTACACCAATGCAACTCTGGTGGCGCGTGAGCTCAGTGGATACAGCAGGAAATATTTCTACGCCAAGTCAATCAAAACGTTTTTATTTGCATTAAGGATCAATTGGGGAAAAAAGCAAGATTATATTTATTAGCGGTAGTAAACTTCATAGCCTGGGGCTATGTTGGCTATAAGGTTTATAGTGCCTTGCAGGGAGACGACGATCCTGAATTTAATGCCACTCAAACATCCTTAAAAAAAATTGAACCAGAGTTAAAGGATAACGATGTAGTGTTACAGTTAAATTATTCAGACCCTTTTTTAAAGAATGGAAATTTTTCTGGTGAGCACCATGTGTCTGTAAATTCAGGAGGGAATCATTCAACAAAACCCAAAGCTATATCAAACTCAGTTACAAAGCCTGTGAATACAATAATTACTCAGGCTCCACTGGATATTAAATATTTAGGGCTCGTTAAGAATAATGAAAAGGGAACTCAAACAGCTATGTTAAGTGTAAATGGGAAGTCACAGTTTGTAAAACCAAATGATGTGATAGAAGGCTTTATCATTAAAACAATTTACCGTGATTCTATCACAGCTCAAAAAGGAAAAAAAGAGCGACTCACGATTAAAAAATAGAATTTCAATTTTATTTTCTCTTTCATAAAAAACAAATGATCTATTTGTTTTGATTTCATTTGCTAATTTTTTTAACTATATATGAGTAGTGTTCTCTGATGGTTCAACTACAGAATTAAAATTTCTGTAACTATAAATGAGTAATTTTCACTTTCGAACCAAATAATTATTAACAACTTGATTTTAGTTTAACATTTATTTTGTTCATTAGCAGAAAATTTAAGCATCTGATTAATTATGAAAGTTTTTGTTACATTATTAGTTTTTGTCATAGTATTTCAAAACCACGCAATCGCTCAGGTAGCAAATCATCCAACCATTCAACGGTTTTCAATCATGTATGAAGATGGAAACCCAAAAGATGTTTCTAAGATTATAGATTCTCCGGTTGTTGTAATTTATGTAGTGGAATTAAAAGCAGATGCTAAAATAAATAAAGTGTATGTAAGGATTAGTTCCGGTAAATCCAGCGAGGGCAACTTATTATCAACATCTTATTCGTCCAAGTCGGATCCTGTTATTAATGAACAACACCAAACTGTATTTAGGAGAGAAAAAGATATCATGTATATCAGAACAATTACTACCAATAAAATAACTGATATGAATTTCGAAGTATATACAGAAGATATTGAAGGAAAGAATTCACCTGTTTTAAATTGGAAAAAATAATAAAGTGATTTTATGAGGCTTATAAACTATTTTTTTGTTGTTATAGCTATAGTGTTAGCTAAAGGTGCTTTATCACAAGTAAAAGTGATACCTGCTATTACTCATGTAAAATGTATTGGGGGAACAGATGGAGTAATAAACCTTACTCCTGCAGGAACCGGAACGCCTTATACCTATACATGGCAACCAGGATCAATATATACAAGTAACATCACTAACCGCGGGGTTGGGAATTATACTGTAACAGTTAAAAACACAAGTGCAAGTACTATAACTGCTTCTTATAACATAGGATATAAAGCTAATTGGACAAATTTATATCCCGGTTTAGTAGTAATTGGTGATGAGCTCATACAAAACAGATCTGATCATGCTGATACATGGTTAGAAGGAGCATATACGTCAAATATTTTGCCACCATCAACAAACGGGTGGATAGAGTATGTGATTACGAATACGGGGTTTAGTAAAGCAATGGGTTTATTAGATGTTCCCGGAGCGGCATCTTCCGGCTATACCGATATAGATTACGGTATTATGTTTAATGCCGGAGGCTCCATGACCCGCATTAATAGTGGAAGTTTCACTTCCATTTCAACAACATATACAGTAGGGGATGTTATTCGGATAGAACGTGCAGGTAATACTATTATTTATAGTAAAAATAGGATTGGTTTTGACTCTGAAACGGTTCCTTCTGCAATGGTTCTTCAAAACTGGGTTGCTAAAGGTGTTATCTATAATTACGGAGCTAAATTGGAGAACATAGGGTGTAGCTTTACATCGCTTAATTTAGTTGCTGATGCCGGCGTAGATGCTTTTGTTGCATCAGGTGCTAGTGTTAGTCTGGGTGGTTCCCCAACAGCCTCAATGGGTTCAGGAAGTTATTCTTATAACTGGATACCTTCAACTTCATATAGCCCTTCATCTACAAATGCAAACCCAACGATTATAGCAAGTGCCAGTACTCTTTTTACAGTAACGGTAACGGATTTAACTACAGGTTGCATAAAAACGGATGATAAACTTGTATATATCGGAGCCCCTTTTTATGTTGTTTTGAAAAAAATTCTCGATGCCGGATATTGCAATTCACTTAATCAAAAGCTTTATTTCACGTTTAATGAAGAATATGTTGATCCTGCATTAGTGTTGAATTATAAAATTGTAAACGATAAAAATCAGGCAATATCTGTAATTCCGGGATTAGTTGAAAACATTGGAGATAACCGTTATGCATTGAATCTGTCATCTATATCCGGATTAACCGTTGGCCAATTTTACCGAATATCAATTACTAACAAAAAGAACGAAGTGTATTCTGCGCGCTTTAAATATTAAAATTTATGAATATAAATAAAAAATTCATTGGACCTGTATTATTAGTTGGCTTAGTAGCATGTTCAATATTTTGGAGTATCTATTCCTCAAAAAAAATAGCCTATGTAAATACATCCGTTCTATACGATGGATTTAAATTAAAAAAAGAACTCGAAGATAAATACAAAAAAGTGCAGTTAGCGAGGCAAAATTTATTGGATAGCATCAAATTTAAAATTCAATATATCACCATTAAAGGAAATGCATTGACTGATAATGATAAAAGTCAAATCAGCGAGTTGCAAAGATCCTATTTATACAAAGAGAAAGAGTTTACGACTGATAATGAAGCTACAGTTCAACAATACTCTGAGCAAATATGGAAACAAATCAACCAGTATATGGATGACTACGGAAAAGAAAAGGGATATGATGTCATATTTGGCGCAACGGGTCAGGGAAACATTATGTATGCCAAAGAAAAAGATGATATAACCAAAGATGTTTCAGAATACATTAATCAAAAATATGCAGGTGCTAAATAAGTTTGTATATAGTATATTAATAAGTGTGAGTACTTGTTGCTTTGTTTCCTGTAGTAATACTGTTGGGGGCACATATAACATTACATCCAATAGCGATGCTGAAAATTTCATTGAAAAAGAGCGATCTGGAAATACTTATGAAAAGAAAATAAAGGATGTAAATATTAAATTGATTCATATTTCAAATGAAGAAATAGCACTGAAGCAAACAGAGGATGTATCTAAAATAAATCAGGCAAAATTCGATTCATTAGTTAGAAATTACGATAGTTTGGTGTTTTTTAATTTAGAGATTAGCATTGATGATTTTAATGAAGAGTTGTTGAAATATAAATTAGAAGGAGATATAGATGCAGCGTATAATGAAAGGGTAGATTATTATGCATTTAAAATGCAAAAGGATATAAATATTGTTTTGGCAGAAAAAGATACAATTCCCTGTGTTTTGTATCATTTTGAAAGAAGCTATGGAATTTCACCTAAAACTGATTTTATGATAGGATTTAAGTTATCCAAATTTAAAGATGCGGTTTTTGTTTATGATAATACATTTTTAAAAACAGGAATTATAAAATTTGCTTTAAACGAGCAGGAACTATTAAATCACCCCCACATTAAGATTAATTAAATTATGATACAATTATCAGGAAGCAACCGGCGAAAAAGAATTATTAGTTTTTTTCTATTAATAACTTTCGTTTCTGAAATTATAACCCCGACTGCAACATTTGCATTAACGGGAGGTCCTTCACAGCCAGAAGTACAGGCTTTTACTCCTATAAATACATCTGAAATGGTGGATCTCACCTCCGGTGATTTTAAATACAATATTCCCTTAATGGATGTTGGGGGCTATCCTTTAAATATAGCATACAATTCGGGTGCGGGTATGGACCAGGAAGCGAGTTGGGCAGGCCTTGGCTGGAATTTAAATGTGGGAGCAATTAACAGAAACATGCGCGGTTTACCAGATGATTTTAACGGTGACATGATTGAAAAAGAATTCAATATGAAAGACAATAACACCTTTGGTGTAAATGTTGGAGTTGGTGTTGAAATTTTCGGGTGGAAAAAAACGGCTACAAGTTCAAGCCATGGTTCAGGTAAGCTTAATGTAGGTTTAGGATTGACCTATAATAATTATACCGGTATTGGCATGGAACATTCTGCGAGTATCGGAATATCAGCCGGTAATAGCGGTAAAGGATCTATGAATGCGGGTTTGGGTATGAAAGCGAGTAATAGTGGTGGACTTACTGTTAGCCCGAGTTTAAGTTTTTCGTATAAAACGGATGAAAAACAAAAAGGCGATGAAAGAACTACCGGCTCTGTTGGTGTAGGTATTGGAATGAGTATGAACTCTCGTTCAGGCTTAAAAGACCTGAGTGTAAATGCTAGTTATAATAAAACAACGGAAAAAAATACTATTTATTTAAACCCTAATTCCTTTTTTGGAATCGGAATAAAATCTTCAAGTCAAAGTGGGGGAATGAGTTCGGCAGGTGTAATTAATTTTGGTGCTTCTACATTTATTCCTCAGGTTCATAATTCTATGGTAAACAATTCTGTGGCCTTAAGTTTTAAATTAGGTACTACTATTTTTGGGTTGGATGGTGATATCACATTGGGTGGTTATTTTTCAAATCAATCATTACTAAACAACTCTTCTTCACTTCCGGCTTATGGTTATATGTTTAGTCATAATGGCCAGGGAGCTGATAATGTATTAATGGATTTTAACCGCGAAAAAGATCAGGCATTTAGCCGTTATACTAAAAATTTGCCTATTACAAATCAAACATATGATGTGTTCTCGGTTACAGGGCAGGGTATTGGCGGCGCATTCAGGCCATTCAGAAGTGATGTAGGATATATGTTTGATAATTCTGCAACTACCACCAGTGATAGTTACTCAGGAGGAGTTGAATTTGCGGCGACTAACACGGCACATTTAGGGGTTAATGTATCTGTAGTGGATGTCAATACAACCACAGGTAAATGGATTAATGATAATGATGCAATGGCTAATTTAAGGGCACATGATGCAATTTCTGGACAACCCGATTATGAGCCATATTATTTTAAAGAAGTTGGTGAAAAATCAGTGGATGATGTTCAGCGTAATTTGTATAACAATTTAGGGTATGATCTTCCAAAAAGAATAGAAGTTACCGGTTTGGTAAACCATACAGCAAGTAATAATCTTGAATCCGGGTCTAATACACCGCTTTCAGCAATAAGTTCAACGAATCATATTACAACCCGCCAAAAAAGAAATCAGGTGTTGTCAACTTTGAATCTCGATGAAGCTGCGCAGTATGGATTAAATAAGAGTTTTTACAGTGGTGCAACCAGGCTTGTAAATAGTGCAGCCAAAGGACATCATATTGCAGAAATAACAACTCTTAGGTTAGATGGAAGTCGCTATGTATATGGTCTTCCGGCATATAATACAGATCAGGAAGAAGTAACATTTAACGCCAGCTACCTAACTACTTCGAGTAATAACCCTGCTCAAAACAATTTGTATGATCCATCAAGCGGTTATGTTTCGTATAATACAGGCGATAGATCAATCTCTAATAGTAAAGGACTTGATCATTATTATAATAAAGTAAAATTACCTGCTTATGCGCATTCTTATTTATTAACGGCAGTTATCTCTCCCGATTATGTTGATTTAACTGGAGACGGGCCAACCGACGACGATTTTGGTAATTATACAAAATTTGAGTATAAAAAAGTAGATGGGATGAAGTGGAGAATGCCATTTGAATCGTTGAAGGCAAATTTTAATGAAAGCGGGAAATCGATCGAAAATGATGATCAGGGAAATTTTTTATATGGAGAAAAAGAATTATGGTTCACGTCAAAAATAGAAACTAAAAATTATGTGGCTGTTTTTGATTTAGGGGACAGGCATGATGCTATTGGAGTAAATGATATTGACGGAGGAGCAAATACTTCTGTGAAAACAAAATATATCAAATCTATCTCATTGTATTCTAAGCCTGATTTTATAGCAAATCCACCTTCAACTTCTCCCACACCGGCAATACCTATTAAGGTGGTTCATTTTGTATACGATTATTCTTTATGTTCAGGGATACCAAACAATGATGGCTTAAGCGAAATCGTAAATGGAACTAACATTAATAGTGCCAAAGGAAAATTAACGTTGAAAGCAGTTTATTTTACTTATGGTAAATCAGATAAAGCTGCCTTTAGTCAATATAAATTTACATACAATCAGAATCTTTTATCAGGCGGGGTACTTACTGGCATAAGTAATAATTTCAAGTATCATTCTAAAGCGTTTGATCGTTGGGGTAATTATATGCCATTAAATAATAATAATTCATCTTATACTACTTCTTCACCATTACCAACCGGATATAGTTATGGCAGTGCTTTAAATAATTCTGAATTTCCTTATACAGATCAGTTTAGTAAAGAAGATGCTGATTTTAGGTCTTCAGCCTGGAATCTTACGAAAATAGATTTGCCTTCCGGTGCTACAATCGAAGTTAATTATGAGTCGGATGATTATGCTTTTGTACAGAACCGGCCATCTATGCAGATGATGAAAGTATTAGGCATAAGTAATAGTATCGGTTCAGGTATAGGTACTATAAATACACCGGGTCAATTATATAACCGTTCTAATCCTTTAAATCCTACATCAAATTCTTATTTGCAATTTGAATTAACAAAACCATTACAGGGTGCTCTCCCTGCAGCGGATGAGATAAGGGAGGATTATTTAAAAGATATTAATTCAAGTGGCAAATATTTATATTTCAGGTTTTTGGTAAACCTAACAAGTACATCACCTGGGCATGCTAATTCTGGTGATCATTTTGAATATGTTTCCGGATATGCGGAACTCGATGGTGGTGCAACTGCTATCTGTGGTATAGTATCTTCTGTTACAGGCCCGCATAATTTTCCTGTTGCCTATGTCAAATTAAAAGATGTGGTGATTGATGATAAAACATCCATAGGAAGTACCTTGAGTACAAATCCTATAACAAAAGCGGCACTTAATTTTGGTAAATCCCATTATAATAATATTGTTTGGGATGCTGCTTTTAGTCCACCATCGGATGTTATTACTGCAGTAAAACAATTAGCCGGTGCAGCAACCAGTGGTTTTGGTAAAGCGATGATTGATGCTATTTTAGGCCCTAATCTGAGCTTAATTAAAAAAGGTTATGGTCAGGAATTTGTTTATGGTAAATCGTGGATACGATTATATAATCCTAATGGACATAAATTTGGTGGTGGTTCACGTGTCAAAGAATTAACCATTAATGATAACTGGCTTTTACAAACAAGCAATGGAACTTATGCTGGGCAGGATAATTCTAAATACGGGCAGGAATTTACGTATGAGACTGAATTTAATGGAAAAATGATCAGTTCGGGTGTGGCTTCCTATGAGCCAATGCTTGGTGGTGATGAAAACCCTTTCCGTCAACCTGTATTTATGGGACCTAATAAGTGGACCATGCTGGTGCCAGATGAACGCTTTTTTATGGAAGAACCTTTTGGAGAAACGTTTTTTCCTTCGGCTTCTATTGCTTACAGTAAAGTAAAAGTTAAAAATAAAATTCCTGTTGGAACTAATCTTAAAACGCACGGAACAGGTTATGTAGTGCACGAGTTTTATACAGCAAAAGATTACCCAACTATAACCAGACACACTTCTATCGATCCTAAACAATGGAAACCACCATTAGGAGGCTTGTTAAAAGTTATGGCAAGAGATTATGTAACTGCGTCACAGGGATATGTCATTAAATTAAATGATATGCATGGTAAACCAAAGGGGCAATCTGTTTTTGCGGAAGGTACCGTTACACCAATAAGTAAGGTTGAATATTTATATAAAACCAAAGGACCTAATGGTTATACGGATTATGGTTTAAAAGATATTTATTCAGATGCCAGTTGTGTGCCAAATGAATTAGATAACAGATGTTGGGTAATTGATCAGAAAGGTAATATATCTTCTACTACTATTGGGATGGATTTTGATGCGGTGGCTGATTTCAGAGAAAATGAAACCACAACCGTTATGGGTGGAGCTCAAATAAATCTCTCTATGTTTCTTGTTGGTGTATTTCCTGGAATTGTACCAACTATTTGGCCCGATTTCAGTTACGAAAAAACGCGTTTCCGTTCATCCGTTATTACTAAAGTAATTAGTAATTATGGTATTCTGGATAAAACAACTGCTCAGGATTTGGGATCGATAGTAACTACTTCAAATCTTGCTTATGATGCTCAAACAGGTGATGTATTGGTAACGAGAACTAAAAATGATTTTGAGGATGATATTTATTCAGTAAAATATCCATCATTTTGGGGTTATGATTTAATGGGGCCTGCTTATAAAAACATTGGATTTTCGGAAACAGTAAACTTCAGTGCAGGTGTTGCTACAGTTGGTAATACAGCATTTTATAATATTGGAGATGAGCTTGCTCTTGGTACTACCGGCAGTATAGGTTGGATCTGTAGTATCTCAGGAGGTCAGATTACGATCATCGATAAGTTGGGTAACCCTTCAATGAACGGTACTAGTATTAAAATAAAAGTACTTCGTTCAGGCAGGCGTAATTTATTGGGAAGCCAGATGGCATCTTTAACGAGTCTTGTTAATCCTGTTGACTTTGATAATAATGGCGTCCCAGATGCTACATTAAATGTATCTACAATTCACAATGTACTTAATACATCGGCTATAGAGTACAGTGATCAATGGCAGACTTTTAAAGGCTATGATAATTCCATAAAAAGTACTTGTAATTGCACACTTACTCAGAATGCTGTAAACTGGAGAAACCTTTTTAATAAATTATTGATAAACCAGAAGTTCCTGGGACAGGAACCAATTGCTTCGGGCTGTCCTAATCCTCCGTTCGCCACTGTTTATTATCCTGAATGGGTTAATACTTCTCTGTCAGCCGGTTGGCCTTCAGGTAACTGTGGCCCAAGATGGAGTACACAACTTTCGCCAGGAATAACCTATACAACAACAGGAATTGCTAGCAATGAATTATATGGTTGTGTAAATAATACTACAGGATTTGATCAATGGTACAATGAATTAGAGGGATGTAAAGTGAAATTTACTTTGCCTGCAGGAAATGACTGGAGCCTTTTAAATTTATCATATACAAACGGCTCGTCTGCTCCAGTATTTAATTTTGCACCTTCAGTTGGTAATTGTGCCAATAATCATGAAGTTAATTTGATTCTGGTTGTAAACGGTGTGAGTATTCCTGTAGTTTTTTACTCAGTATGTAATACTCTTACTACCGGATGTGCAACATCTGGAGGATCAGGGAATAAATGTGGTGTAGATATTGGTGATAAAGTAAATCCGTTTGTGTATGGTATTAAAGGGAGTTGGAGACCAAAAATAACCTGGTCGTTTTTGGAAAGTCGTCGTCAAACTACGCCAACTTCTGGTAATAATCTGGATATCCGTAAAGATGGTTACCTCACTAATTATTCTGCCTTTTATGGTTTAACAGGAGGGAGCTGGGTTAAAAATGCGACAAATTGGACTTATACATCTGAAATTAGTAAACATACCCCTAATGGAGTAGAAGTTGAAAATAAGGATGCCTTAAACAGGTACTCTTCTGCACTCTATGGTTATAATGAGTCTTTACCAATAGCGGTTGCATCGAATGCCAAATTACAGGAAATAGCTTTCGATGGTTTTGAAGATTATAATTTCAATAGTCTTTTATGTAACAACTTCAGTAAAGAGCATCATTTTGATTTTTACGACTATAAAACCAATCTGGATAATTTAAATGCACATACCGGGAAATATAGTATGAAAGTAACATCAACAATGAATGTAAATATTTCAAAAAAACTAAGTGATAATTGTCCTACAACGATATCTCCATTATGTACTTATACGTTGAATTGCTCAGACTTTATATATCCATTTTCTCCTATAACAGGCAATGGAAGCAAAAAATATATTTTATCATATTGGGTAAAAGAGAAAGTTATTGGGTCAGAAGCTACTAATATATTAGATTATACAAACTCATCAGTTAATTTATTTATAGGTGGTACGGGTTCGGTTGCTTCTAGTTCGGTTAAAAAAAGTGAAATCATTGATGGGTGGCAACGTTTTGAACAAGAATTTACTATTTCATCAGGCGCTACCGGAAAAATTTATTTTTCGTTGGTAAATAGCAGTATCAATAATTCAGGTGTAAGTTATTTTGATGATATAAGAATTCATCCTTTCAATAGTAATATGAAATCATTTGTATATGATCCGGTTACTCTTAAATATGTTGCAGAGCTTGATGCGAATAATTTCGCAACCTTTTATGAGTATGATGAAGAGGGTAGTTTGATAAGGGTTAAAAAGGAAACAGAAAAAGGAATTATGACTATTCAGGAAACTAAAAATCATACCAAACGTTAATATGAAATTTTTTGCAACTATAATTTTAATACAATTAACCTCCTGCGTGTATGCAGGAGTTAATCCTATTGAAAAAGCGAAAGCCGATTTTAAAAAAGTAGATTTAGTGTATTCAGCTACATCAATGTATTCGGTTGATATTCAGTATAGTGTATTTGATAATCATAGTGGGGGAAATTTGGTAGAACAAAAGTATGGGCAGTATTTTAAAAACAAAAATCTGAGCTATACTAAAATATTGAATATAGAAACTATTGTAAACACTAAAATAACTATTGTTGCCAATAATGAAGATAAGGTTCTTGTAATTGCAGATACAAGAAAAATAGAATTATCTCCTATTCAAACCAATATTGACACACTTTTAAAATTATGTGATAACATAAAGATCCAGGATATTGGTGTAACAGAAAGATATTATTCTTTGGATTTTGGAAAAGATGAAAATACCGAGTTTTCTAAAATAGATATCTACATTAATCTGTCTAACTACAGTATTAAAAAATTAGTGATGTTTTATAATGAAACAATGCCGTTGACTCAAAATGACTATTATGGACTTGAAAAAAAGCCTCGTCTTGAAATCGTTTATAAAACATTTACACCTATGAGTAAAGCGAATGAATTACTGTTTTCCGAATCCACTTATTTAAATGTAGTAGATAATCAATACAAGGGCAAAGGCAAGTATTCTGGCTACAAAATTATGAATCAATTACAATCTGTTAGGTTTAAAAAAAAATAAAATTATATGGCTATTAAAAAAATATCTTATATAAAACTGATTTTATTAATTGGTTTATTCAGTATTGGATCTGCTAATCGATTGTTGGCTTCACATGAAGTTGGCACTAACCGTTTATCAAGCCCTAATGTTACTATGGGTAATATGTTGTACATTCAGGATAGTAAGTATGCTTCTATAGCATCTATGCCGAGTATTACTACCTGGGGTTTTTACGATGTAACGTTTAGTAACAAAATTATTTTAGGAATTGATCGTTATATGACAGTGTCAATTCCTGATTTTGTTGCTACAGTAACTGTACAGATTTCTTCAACAGTTCCTTTGGCTTTAGGTGGAGGTACTTCCGTTATAACTCAAACACTTTCCTTGAAACATGAAGGAGTAAACGATCATCATTCTTCTGCTCCAAATCCGTCAATCGATCAAGCTGTTTTTGTCTACACGAATGGTTACAAATCAACCATCAAAATTACAGGGATCTCAGTTACGTCATCTGTCTTCGGAACAAGTACCACATTGCCTCAAAATGTATATCTGCAAGCTGAAACAGACGCGGAA
Source organism: Bacteroidia bacterium (assembly GCA_963422675.2). Classification (GTDB taxonomy): domain Bacteria; phylum Bacteroidota; class Bacteroidia; order B-17B0; family Aurantibacillaceae; genus UBA4416. The sequence continues at coordinate 103,635 of CAXVYS010000008.1, read as the reverse complement.
CGTTTTTATACCCTGCCTCAAAATGTATCACCATTCATCAATTCAAATGATGTTATTATTAATTATATTTCTGCCTCGGATGAACTAGAAGTTTCCTGGGCAAGAATTGTTGGAGCCGAACAATATGATTTGGAATGGTTATGGCTCGATGGTGAAAAAAATGTATTTTGGAATAATACGCCAACAATTAACTTTAAAAATAATTCAACACGTATTAGAACCAGCCAACAATCTTACAGAATAAGTAATGTTTTTGAAAAAGGACAAGTCTTTTTTAGGCTCAGAGGTGTTGGTAAATCCGGTTTAATACCTAATACATATACTAAAGATGCTTATACTCCCTGGTCGTGGCAGGATATTACTACAATTCCTACCGGAGTGATTAGTAGCTTATACTCGGTTACAGCTCCATCAAGCGGCGCTGATTATTTATTTTATGTAACTATTGATGGAATAACGCCTGCAACTAATGGTTTAATTCCTATAATCCATGAATCAAACAAAAACTGGCAATACAAATCGACTTATGCAGAAGAAGGAAAGAAAAAAGAAGTAATCAGTTATTTTGATGGAACACTCAGAAGCAGGCAGAGTGTAACAAAAAATAATTCTGATAATAACGCTATTGTTGGCGAAACGTATTATGATTATAATGGAAGAGGTGCAGTACAGGCTCTACCGGTTCCTGTACCAGATGCAACCATTAAATTTTATCAGTACAATGTTTCAGGGAAGTCGGGCTTTAATATTGATATCAATAGTCACTTACCATACGATAAAAAGGTGTTTGATGAGGATGCATCTTCTAATACAACGGTATGTTCTGTATTAGCAGTGGGTTTAGATCCTGGATATGGCGCTTCCAGGTATTACTCACCAAATAGCAGTTTTATAAATCAATTTGCTCAGGGGTATGTACCTGATGCGGAAAATTTTCCGATTAGTCAAACCGAATTTACAAATGATAATACCGGAAGAATTTCCAAGCAGGGTGGAGTAGGTAAAACCCACCAACTAGGATCCGGACATGAAACAAAATATTTTTATGGAATGCCTGATCAGGTTGAACTAGACAGGCTCTTCGGTTCTGAGGTGGGATTTGATAAGCATTATAAGAAAAATATGGTTGTGGACGCGAACGGACAGGTATCCATCAGCTATATTGATCAGGAGGGAAGAACTATTGCGACTGCCTTATCAGGCCAAAGTCCTGCTAATCTCGATCCTTTAAAAGATAAGAACGGAGAAGATTTGTATTTGCCACCAAGTGCGACCAATGTATTAACTACTGACTTATTGAACAAAGTAAACTCTGGAGATTTTGATACCAATAAGGATAATAATTCCCGTATTGGAGATAAATTAACTTTTTCAAAAAAGATACTGGTTCCTACGGCAAGTACCTACACAATAAGTTATGATTTGCAGGGTACTTCTTATACGTATAGTTGTTTATCTTCTAACCCTTGTTATGATTGTGTGTATGACCTGGAAATAGACGTGTATGATAATTGTTTAAATAATCCTAACGGGTTTACCAAAATAACCAAGACATTAGGAAAAATGATCTCTCCTACACAATCTTCTACGGTATTAGATGCTTTATGTAATCAAGTGGTTAATTTTTCAACAACCCAATTGAGTAATTCAGGAAGTGATTTACAGATTTATTTAGAGCAGGGTGAATATACCATCACTAAGACTTTAAAAATAAATCAGAATGCAATGACTTTTTATTTAAATGATTATTTAAAAAGTAATTGCGTAAAAACGATAAATGACTTTAAACAGGGAATAGCTCCAGATACAAGTGGTTGTGGCTTAACATGCGATGAGTGTATTGCTGCGCTTGGAACACAAACGGCTTATGTAGCGAGTGGGAAAGGTTCAAACGAAGATTGGTTAAACGAATATAAGATATGTAGAGAACCTTGTGACTATGTGAGTATTTGCGATGCAGAATATATTACCATGTTAGCCGATGTTTCACCAGGTGGCCAATATGGTGACTGGGAAGATAATAATGGAGCGTGTAACACGTCTTTATTTGATCTTTCAGTATATAATGAGGCGAATAAACTGCCAAATATAAAAAACTTTACAATTGGATATATAGTTCCAAACTGGAGACATCCCTATAACAGAACAAGTGTTTATACAAGTACAACTACTGCTGATTTTACTTCTAATTATTATGATGATAACGGAAGTGTATCCAAAGTATTTGTTACAAGAGTCCCTGCTGCTGGTGCAACTCCGGTATATTTTCCTCCTGTTGTTTCCGGAGCGTTGGTTACACCGGTAATTACCGGAAATACCAATGTGGGTGATCAGTTTTATGTGAAGCCTCAGGATTTGGCAAATGTATCTGATTTTATTGCCAGCTGGAAAAATAGCTGGGCACCATCATTAGTGTTTTACCATCCTGAATACGCTTATTATGACTGGTGTTTAAAAAACAGTACGATGAAAATCAGTAGTCCGTATCCTGTTACTATTGGCACAGGAACAACAGCTACTACAAATACAGTTTATACCAGTGACAATTACGATTCGTTATTATTAGTAACCGATGATATTGTAGGGTTGTTACCTGCTGATCTTGCTAAATTGGGTAGTCCTTTGTTATATGACCCTTACTGGACAACTAATGGCTATTATTATAATAACATATCTACTCCAACATCAGCAGTAGGCTCAAGAGTAGCTCAATATAATAACTCTGTAATAACCTTGCCGCTTACAAGTCCATGGAATGCTTTGTTTATGAATGCTAAAACGAGATACAATTCGTATCAGAATTCAGGAGCAAGTTTGCCGACATTTGCAGCATTAATCACAACCAGTTGTTCAATTCAGTATGGTCAGCCTATTAATTCACAACTGACTTGTTTGGTAGGGATTTTAAATATGAGTTCTGGTCCAACCATAACGGTGGCAAGCGTAAATTCAATGACAGCGGACGATATTATGGCCCGCTTACCATTGAATTTAAGGAATAAATTCTGGGATAATTTCAGAATGATGTATTTGGCTTTAAAACAGGGATTACAACAGGAGGCAGCAGAATCTTATGCGATGAACGGTGATTACAGAGGTTGTAATGACGGTATTGGTGATCCGGCATTCGATCCCATGTCTCTTCAGGTACCATTTACACAATATTTTATATTTGCTCCTGTAGCCTATCTTTCCGGTACTTATGTGAACCAGTTTTTTAACCAATGGTTTTTTCCTATTCCTCAGCCAAATGAACCACAGTATAGTAACGTGTTTTTTGGCCCAATGTATAATTCAAAAATTAAACGTTTTCCTAATGCAAAAAATGCAACAGATCTGTCCAATAATTTAAGTAATGGTGATCCGGGAGCGTCAATATATGCTAACACAGGCCTTTGTCCTAATGCCTTTTATTTTCAGAATTTATTAAATTCATTAGGAGTTAATAATCAGCTTACAAGCACTACACTTAATTTATCAACTATACCTGAGTTTAATAAAGATTTATATACAGTAGTAGCTAATGGTGTTATCCCGTCATCTTTTACTCCGGCAAACTGGACATCTACCAACTCGGCTTTAACATTAAGTGCAGCCATGCAAATTGGCTCAAATCCTTCCTGCCCTTTAACTATTAATTTCCCGTCAGGTTATCCCTTTAACTTTACTAATACAGGTAATGGTGGAACGTATTCATTTTTAAAATTGTACCGATTAACACCAGGCACGGGTTCAGGAAGCTCGTATAATTTTACGATAAAAGCTGATGTTGCGTTTTCATCAGGTAGCTCTCAAACTTTTACTACCGTTATACTTTCAGGTACGACTTGCATTCCTTTAACAGGTTGTTCATTTACACAACCCTGTGAGCCTACAACCACAGCAATTCTTATGCAAAAATTATTAAATGCAATAGCAGCGACTGGAAGTATGTGTTCTGGATCTGTTTTAATGAGTAATCAAACCATGCAACCGTATTTTTTAAATAGTTTTGGAGCGCTTTTAGGTACAGGTAATTGGCAATGGCAGGTAAATGGTGCTGCTCCTAATTTTATAATTAAAGATGCAAGTGGTTCAAATACAAATAGTATAACTATAAACTTAGGTACAAACCCATGTGCTTTGGGCGGTACATTTGCTTTTACAAATATTACAGGTAATAATACAGCATCTAACTCTTTCAATATTGCGATTAATACAGTATCATCAGGTGCAGTTAATACAACTACAACTACCGGAACAGTACTTTTTAATGGTCAACCTTTGAAAATGGGAAGTTGTAGTTTTGATATTGCCAAATGTAATACAATACCTCATCAGGTAAGAGAAGATCTTGAAACGTTCCTTACAACTGCTGGTACGCGAGCAAAATTACAGGCATCGTCAACCAACTTAACTTCTGTGTTTAACTTTGGATTTAACCTTCGTAATCAATTAGCAAATAATTACCAAAGTTATACAGGTACTACGGCAATTACAACAAATACTTTATTTTATTACTGGACAAATACAACCCCTGCCGCCAGTACTAATACATTGCTTACCGGTGCTTTTTCAGCATCTACTCTTTCAACAGGGCCTTCAACAATATTACCCAGTGCCTGTTCGTTCTCATTACAGTTTGCTAATCCGGGCAGCGTAGCCTCAGGGCATAATTTGGGAAGTCCCACTGCATATGTATTAAGTAATTTTATATTAGCTGCCGGACCTACAGTTAATAGCAGTGTATATAATTTTAGTATTACTGCTACGTTTGGATCTACCTCTTATATATTATTGGGAGCTTCCAGTTGTTTTGGAATGAGGTCTTGTGGGGAATGTGTATCTCAAAGTTCCGGTTCAGTATCTACAGTGGGCGCTTCAGTGATAAACAGTTTTCCTTGTACAGGTGCTCCATCTTTTACCATTATGGAAAATGTTGGAGGAGCCACTACAATGTATACGAATGTTGCGAATTGTGCTGTTCCTAACTCTATTAATTCCTTACAGTATACTATAGGTAGCAGTGTATTATTTAATGATGGATTGCATACTAATTGGGCTGCTTATGCCGGTGATAACGGAACATCCTTATTTATGATGCATGCCACAGGCAATGAATTTGCCTACAAACAAAATTATACGCCATTGCATACTTGCCCTAATAACGGAATTAGTGTTAAAGTACATAATAAAACAGGAGGCAGTGCCCAGGTATATTATACCGATTTTAAAATAAGAATAAATGGATCATTGATCTCATCTTCAAATGTAACATCGGCACCGGTATATTATAGTAGTACTCTTACACCATGGACAGAATTTACAGCCTCTAACATTTCAACAACTGCAGGTGTACCGATCTTATTTGAAATAGTTGATCTTAATAATATGTCCGATCTTAATTTTGCTATTGACGATATTCAAATTAAACCATTGGACTGTACAGAAGGTAATCTTCCGTGTGTGGCAAGTATGGACACCATTGCGCCTTTCCCGGAAGTGGAATACGAGGATCCTTGCGTGCAATATGCATTGGATATAGCGGATAACGATGCCCAGGAACTTTATAATGCGTACATCGATTCAATGAAAACAGCTTTTATACAAGGCTATATTCAAAAATGTATGGGTAATGCTGTTGAAAACATGCACCTTATGTATAATTCAGGTGATTATCATTACACTCTTTATTATTATGATCAGGCCGGGAATTTAGTAAGAACAGTTCCGCCTGAAGGGGTTTATGTGGAAACCAATCCTGCAAACCTGGCAATTATACTTTCTGATAGGGCAAATAATGTTCTTTATACCAGTAAAGGTTACTATACTAGTCATGCATTACAAACCACTTATACATACAATTCTCTTAACCAATTGGTGAAACAGGAAACGCCTGATGCGGGGATCTCTTATTTCTGGTACGATGCTTTAGGCCGTTTAGTGGCTTCGCAAAATGCTAAACAAAGGGCCCAGGGTAACGGTGACGGAGATAATTATTATAGTTATACACGTTACGATTATTTGGGTCGTATTGCCGAGGTAGGCCAAATGGATATAGGCTATGATTTCGTAGCTATGTCTTTGCTCTCTATTGCCCCTCTGCTTAACCCTGTTACAAACGATTATCCAAATAATCTGGCTCTGGTTAAAACGGAAGTTACCAATACTTATTATGGTGATGATGCAACCTATACCGCTTTGCTGCCCGGTAGCCAGTTTACGGCAGGTAGTCAGCAATATTTACGTTCGCGTGTGGCCTCCGTAACAATTGAAGATGTAGATGATGGTGTTCCGGCAACTTATAATCATGCAACACATTATAGTTACGATGTACATGGTAATGTAAAAGAACTGGTACAGGAAAATCCTGATCTGGTAAGCTTTATACAATCGTATAAGAAAATAAATTATCAGTATGATTTAATAAGTGGTAAAGTAAACTGTGTAGCATACCAGCCAGGGAAGCCCGATATGTTCTTACATAAATACGAGTATGATGCAGATAACCGTATTACTAATGTATTCACTAGTAAGGATGGGATGATTTGGGATAGAGATGCCAAGTATTTTTATTACCTGCATGGTCCAATGGCACGTACCGAAATAGGTCAGGATAAAGTACAGGGAGTCGATTATGCCTATACACTCCATGGCTGGATAAAAGGGGTTAATAGCAATATATTAAATCCTTTTAATGACATTGGGAAAGATGCCTATAAATTTAGTACCGGTAACATAAATTCTTTTAATGGCACAGATATATTTAGTTATTCATTAACCTATTATGAGGACAAAAATACGGGCATAAGGGATTATACTGCTATTAATGGGGTTTCGGGGAATGTTCCGAGTGATTTTTTAGCAAGCGTTTATCCGGCAGGCCTTACTCAAACTCCGGATTTATTTAATGGTAATATCAGGCAAATGGCAACCAGTTATAGCGATGCTAATCCTCTGAAACGGAGTTACTATTTAAAACCACTTTTAAGGAACTTTAATTATGATCAGTTAAATAGGATAACAGGTGCCACGAGCATATCTGACAATATAAAACCGGATAATAGTTGGGGTAATATAAATATAAGTGATATTTATAATGAAAATTTCAGGTACGATCAAAACGGTAATATTTTAAGTGCTGTACGTAATGGAGATCAAAATGGAAATTTACAAATGGATGATTTGTATTATAACTACATTCCTAACTCCAACAAATTGGATTATGTGAAGGATGGTATATCTGGTGATCCTTATACGACAGACATTAGTAGTCAATCGGGAGGTAATTATAACTATGATGAAATTGGAAATTTAATAGCCGACGTTTCTGAGAATATTGGAAATATTGACTGGACGGTTTATGGAAAAATTAAAAAAATAACCAAGGGCACAGGCACTATAATTACGTTTAATTACGATGCTTCCGGTAACCGTATTTCAAAAACTGTTTTTGATGGTAGTACACATAATATAACAACAACTTATTATGTTAGGGATGCCCAGGGAAATACAATGGCAGTATATGAAAGGTTAAAACATGAAGAATCAGAAACGCTTTCGTTAAAAGAACAGCATATATATGGTTCCAGCAGGTTAGGGATTTGTTTACGGTCTATTGACCCAAGAGTAACTCCACCGGTTACTAATTATTACACCCGCGAACTGAGCTATAAAGATTATGAGTTAAATAACCATTTAGGGAATGTGATTGCTACTGTAACCGACAGAAGAATAGCTGTAGATGATAACCGGGATGGAAGAGTAGATTATTATACAGGAGAGGTCATTAATGCTACAGATTACTATTCATTTGGTAGCCCAATGCCTGGTAGAAACTTTAACTCCACTAACTACCGGTATGGGTTTAATGGCAAGGAGAATGACCCAGAGACTGTTGGAACAGGAAGTGGTACTCAGGATTATGGGATGAGGATTTATAATCCTGCCTTAGGACGGTTTTTAAGTACTGACCCTTTATCACCTAAGTTTCCTTTTTACACACCATATCAATTTGCAGGAAATTTACCAACTTCTGGTATTGATTTAGATGGATTAGAGTATTTGGACTATCGAGAAGTCAGAATTAAATTTATTTCTGGTGAAGTACATTTAAACTTAGAGAATATGAATTCTACCACCAGAAACGCTTGGAAAGCAAGGGATGCCTCAGGTAAATGGCCTAATGGACAATTAGGATATCCTACAAAGGTTACAGAAGTGCAATATCCTGATAAGTTAAAATCACCTGACTTGGTTTATTTGGATAATGATTATAGTTATAGTTCTAATCCTGCTTTGTACGGAGAATCCAATAAAATTTTATACGGTGCTCCTAATAAAAAGGATGGAACGCCAGACATGCGCTATAAAGGAAACAAATTGAATAAATCTGAGGGAGGAGCCACTCCTGTACCAGAAGGTAAATATGCTGGTACTGCTAGAGGCTTGGCAGTGTCAGCAGCATTAGTTAATGTGGCTATGTGGACTTTTGAACAGGTTCAAGGATTTAATCTGGTAGAAGATATGAATCTTGTGGATAAGCATTTATCTTTACTCAGGACAGAAGTGACACAAGATATAAATGCGGCTATTTCAAAAGGAATCATTCCGTCTCAATATATGAATTCTAATGACCTTGCGGCTATAGCTAGTGTTGTTTTATCAGGGTCAAATCCTACACAAAATAAAGAAATACATGAAATAGGAATGCGTATAGTTAGGGAGATATCCAAGAACGACAGAACAGCTCCAGCAATTAAAACAGGCGGTCAAGGTTCAGATGTCACTCCATCTGATAATACGCAAGTAAATCAAACAGTTATTATACAAAAAGTCGAATGAAAGAAAATAAACATCAGATAAGCATATATGTGATACTAGTAGCCATATTTATTGGTTTTAGTTTTTTCTCTTGTACTGAACAGGTAGAGAAAGATTTGACAGGTTTTTGGGTTGTGGATGAAATGTATATTCATAATGAAGATGTCAAGAGGGCATTTCTTTCTAATGGTTTAGATATAAATAAGGACCATTCGTGTAGATTACCAATAATAGAAATATCGGATAGGCGCACAGATAAAGAATTTGGGAAATGGTCCTTTTCTAAAAAGGATGGCAAAGTTTATTTTACAATTGAATCTCCCAACAATTTGTTTAAGGGCACCTACCTGATAAAAAGTATTGGTAAAATTCCAGGAGGTAGAAACGAAGGAGAATATTACTTTAGAATGACATTGGTAAATGACAGTACGGAAATTTATTGTTCAAAAGTAAACTGGGCAGTACCTTATGACGCTTTAAAATAAGGTCAAGGGATGGTCACAGGTCACTTACTATATTGTCAGCTAACTATGTTTTATAATTAAACAAGGGAGTGTAAAGTCTCCCTTTTATTTTTGGGTTTGTACCCCAACTGTTTAATCACCTCTACTAAATCCATTTCAAAGGCATCAACTAATTTATAATACCAAAGCATACTAAATTACTGTTTTTGATTTAATTGGTTTCTTCTGTTGACTCAATTTGTGCGTTGGGGCATTGACTATTTCCCAAAGCTCCTTTGCTAGTTGCCTTACGCTTAATCCAAAACCATGTATTTCACCAGAAACCAATGCAATCTTTTCACCTACTTTGTATTTCCCCTTTATTCTGTCATCAGCAACGCCATTGTTATGCATTAAGCAGTTCCTTAAATCATTTGCAAATCTAAGTTCTGTTATAAGTTTTGGACTTACTCCTATTATGTTCTTTTCAATCAAGCTTATTTTTTCGGCAAAAGTTAACTTTCTTGCCTGTTCTATGGCTAAGTGTAAGACCAAAGAGTCTCCTTTATCGCAGATTGTTTTAAATGTGGCTTTGAGATTATTCTTAAAAGGATGGTCAGTTAGATATCTTATAATTTGCTTTGTAATAAAATCTTCAAAATGGGTGAATCCAAGAATAAAAGCGGAAGTTAAGATATGTGACGAGTAGTTTTTATAGTTCTTTTGGTATAATTCTTCTATAGTTATGCCTATACTAAAACGGTCGTGGGATTTTATTTGTTGATAGACTTGCTCATCTGATACATCAATAAATCCAATCAATAAATTTAATTGCTGTACTAGGTAGTCATAATCGTTTATATGTGTTGCTAATTTTTTTTTATTTGTCATATTTAGAAATCGAAAAAATCCTTCACTTTACATTTTAGAACGGTACTTATTTTTATCAGAGTTTTAACCGTTGGGTTAACTTTTCCGTCCTCTATTCTTGCTAAATTCGATTGGTCGGTTAGAATTTCTTTAGCAAGTTTATATTGAGTTATCTTTTTCTTTTCACGCATTAAGGCAATATTCTTACCCAGTTTTTTTAAATGCGTACTTGTGTCAATCTCCATGGTTTTAAAGGCTATCAACAAAAATCGGAGATTGCTTTAGTATAATTACTGACATATAATACTAGTAGTTTTATATTACTACTATAATTGTTATATTTGTTAAAGAAAAAACCATCATTACTGGAGATAGTAATGAAAAAAGTGGGGGTATTCGAATATTTAGAAATGTTGAAATTCCAAAAATTCAATTAATTACCAGTGAATATACACGTGAGAAATCTATTATTTCTTCGACCTCAGTTCCTTTAAGTAATCCAACTATTAATGGTAGTCTAGATCAAACTGTTAATATTGGTAATACTACTGCACAAGTTGCCGTTACTTATAATATGCGGGTTGAGCCAGATGCTTTAACAATAGATAATGCTAGTAATGGTAATAATATAGTTAGTACAGGGCCAGTATCAGGACAGGGTACTGCATCAATACCAAGAGGTGTTCAATCAGCTAGGATAAGGGTGAATCCTCAAAATCCAAATGGAACCTCCGTATATAATGTTAATTTACAATTTAATGACGAGCGTGTTTTTGTGAAAAAAGAAACCAAATTTCTCGGAATTACTATTGGCAGAAAGACTGCTATGGAAAGTGCTAAGGAATCTGCTAGGAATATACAAAAGAGAAATAATGACGCATCCTCAACAAATGACATAAATGACGGGACACAAATTAAAGATTTATATGAAAAACAACATGGCCCAGTAAATACTGGTAGTACAAACGGTGGAGGAAGTTTACGATGAGAATTAGATATATGTTACTTTTTCTATTCTTGAATTTCTTTGAGATATTTGGTCAAAATCTTAGTCCTAGTAATCAATGTCTTTTAAAAGGAGGAGAAAAAGAAAGTCAGCGAGATTATAAAGGTGCTATTGCTGAATTTTCAGAAGCTCTTAAATTGAATTCTGAAAATATAGAGGCCTTATACCATAGAGGTATTTGTAGTTTTATATTAAATGAATTAGATCAATCATTAAAAGATTTTAGCACTGTAATTCTTTTAAGTCCCATACACGCTGCTGCATATCATGGCAGAGCAAACGTATATGTTTCGCTGGGTAAGCCTAAAAGAGCACTTATTGATTTTGCTAAAGCTATTGAATTAGACTCAAACACACCTGATCCTTATTTTAACCGTGGATATCTATATGCTCAAATGGATAGCGTTGAACTCGCTTTTAAAGATTACAAAAAAGTTTTATTAATAGACAGTTTATATAAAGACGCTCATTATTGCATGGGGGTTTTATATAAAGAACAAGGTAAAGAAAACGAAGCCATAGCTGAATTCACAAAAACCATTTTGCAAGATGGTCAATACTGGGATGCTTACTTTGGAAGAGGCATGTGTTTACGTGAAAAGAAACAATATAAAGAGGCCTTAAAAGACTTTGAATTATTAAGAGACAATAATTATTATAATAAAACAAAACTATGGTCATATCTAAGTAATTGCTACTTTGAAGTTGGTAACGCTGAAAAAGGATGTTTATATCTTAATGAACTTTTGTTTAAAATGAATTATAATAATAAGGAGTTAACAAAGTATTATGAAATTCATTGCAAATGATTATTGGCAATGCAGATAGGTCGAAGGCAATTGATATGGTTTGCCACCTTTATATTGAATAGTAGAGACAAATGTTAATTTATTATTAATTCGTATACCTCGGTAAGTAGATTTATATTCGTTTTGATTTATGCGATTATTAATGAATGTGAATTTTATGGAGTCATTTTTTATAATAATATACTTGCCAATTTCTGCATAATTCTTAGTTATTAGTTTAGTTACCGAATCGCATTCTAAAGCACATGCCATACTAATTACAGTGCCATCATTTTTAAACTCTAAATAATTTCTATAATATCCACCAGTATCAGAAGGTATTTTTTCGGTGCGATATAAACCTTCTAAGTATTTTTTTCTATTAGTATTTTTATTTGTTTTGCAGGAAATTATTAGGTTACTTATTACCCAACAAATAAATAAAAGTAAAAGAATTAGGTTTTTTGTTTTTTTCATATTTAAGATTAAAATACTATTATGATTTATTAGCATAAATCTAGCTGTAAGCCATTTAAAAAGGCTTTTTTTGCTTTAAACCAATAATTAATAAAATTACGAAATTAGATTTAAAGAACAAACTAAAACGAGAACCACGCTTTTCCGTTTTGGCTTATGCAAAGTATTTCAACATGTAATAAATATAAGTATCAGTTATTGATCAATTATTTTTTCTTCTTTTTAACTTTAGGAATATCAATGCCTTCAAAAAATTGTTCCAAAGTAACTTAAGAAATAAAGCTGTTATTTCATTGCTTATTTACCAAGCTTTAGCTTGCTCAGAGCTTTGCAGATTGAAGCTGAGTGATATGGATTTGGATGCAGGTACGATTTATATCAAAGGCAGCCCGAAATTTGCTGCCAGAACGCTTAGTTTAAAACCAAGTCAAATTAAATTAATGCTGGACTATATCAGCACCTCACGAAAAAATTTGTTGAGGTCAGCAACAAACAGCCTCTTAATAACCCAACGTGGTGTACCTGAAACGGTAGATGGTATCCACAGCATGATTGAGCCCTTAAAACATTTATACCCTGAGCGTAACCTCAACCCAACTACCATAAGGCAAAGCGTAATCGCTAATAAACTCAACATATCAAAAGAAGGTATAGAAGATGTACAGCTCTTTGCTGGTCATAAATGGCCAAGCAGTACAGAGCAATACAAGCGAACCGACATTAATGAGCAATTAGAGAAAATCAATATGTGGCACCCTTTAAAATAATTTTATAAATTTATGATACAAATGGACTGGCAAAAACAAGTAATAAAACTTATAGATAATCACTTTAAGAGTTTAGGTATAAGTTATATACCTAAGCTGGTAATAATCCGTTCAACTCTTTATCGTAAATTAAATAATTGAGTTGTTCGGGGCTTAATACGACAATAGCTACTTCTTCTGTGTATACGTAAAAGCTTTTATGATAATCGCCTACTATAATGTTAAGCTCCGTATTTAAATAATTGTAAAATGTACGCAAACCTTTAATCACAAGGCCTACATAGTTATCAAAAAAATCTTTTTGATGGTATAGATAGTCCGTGAATACGGTAAAGAATTTTTTATTGTATTTTTTAGCTTGTTCCTTTTCTTTAGCTGTTAGGCTGGTTACAATATAAATTCTCAATTCAAATTGAGTGTCTTTTACAAAGTCCTCCATCAATTTAAGAATATAAGTATAGGTATCAATGGTGGATGCCCTGATCCGTTTGCCATCCTTTTTTACACGTATTCCCTTCGAAGTATCTTTAATGAGTTTTTTAAAGAGTTCAAAAAAATCATCGTTAGTAAGGTATTTGGTGTGCTTGGTAATTCGCATAATCTTACATCCCCTCCAATCCCGAACTCATTTGAAACAGCGGGGTGTACATTGCAATTAAAATAAAGCCGACAAGCCCTCCAAGGATTACTAAAAATAGAGGCTCTATTACTTTACCAATAATGGCTTGCTGGTGTTCTATTTCTTCGGAGTATTGTTTGTTGAGTTTGTCAAAAATTAATTCAGGAGCATTGACTTCTTCCGATACTTTAATTAATGATACCAGTTTTTTGGGAAAGATCGGGTGCTCTCCTAAGCTTTCGTGTAGCAGCTTCCCTGCATAGACATCTCTTTTAACGGAATCCAACGCGTGCTCAATAGGGTAGTAGCCAATCATGTTTTTTACAAGGTCTAATGCATCAATCAATAAGACGCGTGAGCCCAGTAATAGTCGCATCGACTGGCAAAAACGTGCTAAATATATTTTCCTAATCAGCTCATTAATAATCGGGATCTTTAAAAAGAAATGAGCCGTATATTTTCTAAACCAGTTTTTATGTTGCTGCGTTTTCACTACCAGGAATCCTAAGCCCACTAAAGCGGCTAAACAATAAAAAATAAAACCAGCATGATTACTCGCCTTTATTAAAACCTGTGTTACCCAGGGTAATTCGGTTCCGGTATGTTTAAAAATATCACTGAACATAGGCACTACAAACGAAAGCATAAATTGAACAATAAGCACACTCATCACTAATACAACCACAGGGTAGGTGAGGGTACCTATAATTTGTCGTCGTAATTTTATAGAACTGGTATAAAATTTACCAAGTTCTGTGAGCACCTCTGGAAGTTTACCTGATTCTTCCCCTATTTTAATACTTTGGTATTCGTAATTGGAAAAAGTGGAAGGATGTTTTTGAATGGATTCCCAAACCGATTGACCTGAAATAATATCATCTTTAATAGTTTCAAGAATCTGTTTATGCTTTTTTACTTTTAACTGATCTTCAATAATTTCCAAAGCCGTTTTTATATCAATGCCCGACGAGAGTAATAAACCCAGCTCAGAATAAAAAGCTTCCTTTTGTTTGGCACCGAATTTCTTTTCAAACAATTTAATATCCTTGTTTAAAGTGCTCGACATTTTATCGGCTAACGATACCTGTGGCTCATTGGCAGTTACCTTTTTGTCAGGTTTGGTTTGGTATTTCGATAGGTCAATTGAGCTCATCCGGTGGTAGTAATTCCAATGTTGATTTTAAAATAGGTTCGGCAGCGTATTGCTTTTGAAAAGATACATGAAATTTTTGATTCTTAAAAAAAACATCACAGTCAAATTGTTTAATTAGTTTTGAAGGAAGCTGATCACTCACCGTTAAAAATTTAAACGTTTCATTCTTAGGTTCAAAATGAAAAGTATCGGTATGCGAAGTAAATTGGATAAGAATGGTTTCTTCATTTAAAATAAACCGGGTGCTGCCGGAATCTGATTTAAACACAAGTGTTTTATCGTCTTGTTTTTGCACCTCCGAGCATTTGTGAGTTAAGTGAAACAAGGCAGTGTTTAACTGGTTCATCTCTGAAATAAAAGAAGTTTGTTGGTTGTAATCTGTAAATAATTTTTGTAACTGGTTAAATCCCATAAAACTAAAAGCCACCAAAATACCTGTCAGTGTCATGCTAATCAGGAGTTCAATAACGGTGAACGCTTTTAAAGGGTGTTTAATTGGCATACAGGATCTTTTGTAATTCGCTTATTTTTTTTTCTTGTTTATTCGAAACTGAAACAGTTATTTGTATACAGTCCGGAAAATTACTCACACGGGTTACCTTTTTTTTAATGATAAATTCCTCTTCTTTATAATCTTTATCAAATAGGTCATTGCTTTCTTCGCTTTCCATCAGGTACTTATGTGCCAGTTCAGCGGCTTTTAGCTTAATAAACGGTTGCGTATTTTGTTGTATGTTTAAATAAATGGTTACACCAATGGCAGACGTAAAGGTGATGATCACAATCGCAATTAAGATTTCAGGAAGGGTATTTCCTTTATGTTTTTTCGTTAGAACCATTTTGCGCAGGTGTATTTTTTTTGTTTAACGGTAAACCAATCCGGTACAGCTAAATAAGAACCATATTTTTTTGGATCGAGTAAGCAATTAAATAAATGATTCTCGTAAACTGCCGAAGGAGTTTGTAATAACAAGGATTTGCAAATAATTGTTCCATACATATTTCCTTCTATACCCGCATAATCCGAACTATATACATTTCCAATACATTCAAATTGTTTATTGGTTCTGATGAATGTTTTTGATTTCCCATCTTTTTTATTGACGGCTAATAAAGCTCCTTTAAATTTACACCGTTCTCCAAAAGAAATGAGGTTTACAGGAATGTCTGTTTCTTTGGCAGTGCCAGAATGGTATACACAAAAGGAAGAAGGGTAATTGAATTCGCATTCATCTTCGGTTATAATGGTATCCCTGGCAATGGCATGTACCGAGCCTTTAAAGCCTTTTTTAAAAATAATTTTTCTCGCAATGAGCAATACATTGGTGAGCTGACAACCGTTTTCAACGGAAATAGTATTTGCCGCAATGATTTTGATGTTGTTGGATAATACCTGATCTCTTATATTAACAGAGCCTTGTTGTACGACAACCGTTTTTTCATAAAATGAATGGTTTAACGAATAAGGAATAGAAGATACGAGGCTATCGGTTTGGGCATTTAATTCTGTTTGCGTGAGTTCTATGCCCTTTAAAAATTCCTTATCTATTTCCGGAATGACGTTGGGGGAAGGTTTTATAAAAGGACGTAAAGAGTTCAGATCCGAAAAACTGGAACCTTCAATGTAGGCGGTTTTAATTCCGGCTTTTGGCAAATAACAGCTTCCCTTAAATTTTATTTTTCCGGCTAAACCAATGGGTCTGCTTTGTTCGGCAACCATTAACGCTGTATCAGGTGTGGCTAAACAACCAAATAAGCCAGTTCGTTGAAAACGATGGTGTTTGTTTTTTGCTTTAACTCCAATTAACTGAAAACATCCCCATTGTAAATTTTTTATGGAAACAGAATCGGTATTAAAGGGCATTTTCTGCCATCTGTTTTGGTCGTTTTTGGGAAAATAAGCCGATCGGGCCATTTCAAAGCCGCTATCCAGGCTAAGATCCAGCTGCGTTACCGAAGCTCTTACCTGTACCGATTGTATATTGTGATAAGCCAATACAATGAATAAACTTAAAACAACAGAAATTAAAATGGAAATAATAATGGCAATATATAAAGCTCCGCCTTTTAGCTTTATGTGAAGATTCATCAGGCTTCTGTCGTTTTTTTATTAGACGTTTCCTTGTTTTCTTTTTTGGAATCTTTCCTGAAAATAGATTTCACTTTTTCACCAAAAGATTTTTTTTCTTTTGTTTCAGGAGAAGACGATTTGTTTTGTTTGGTTTCCTTTTTTACAGGTTTTTCGTTTTCAGTTCCTTTGGTATCCGTGGATGTTTCTTTGTGACGTTTCCCAAAAAGTTTTTTCTTTTCTTTCACAGGTTGCTGATCTCCTTCGGCAGCCGGTTGTTTATCTGAAGTCTCCTTTTTTACTTTTCGTGTTCTTTTCTTCTTTTCTTTTTTAAGAACCTCTTTACCCTTTTTATAGGTTTGAGTTAATGATACATTTCCCTGGGCATCGTATGCATAAAACTTACCATTTAAAAGATCGTTCTTGAATTTCCCGGATGCCATGCGCAAACCAAGATCATTGTATAGTGAGAAGTCACCGTTCTTTCTTCCTTTTTTCCAGATAGTTATTTCTTTTAGCTTTCCGTCAGGATACCAGCTTTTCCACTCTCCCGTTTTAATGCCGTATTGATAGTCACCACTTTCTTTCAACTGGTCGTTTAAATAAAAAGACCGGTAATATCCGTGAATTACTTTTCCATCAAAGCCACCTTTGGTTTCCATTATTTTTTGAGAAGTATACCAGCAATAAGTAAGATCGGGTGATACCCTGATTTTTTTTGCATCCTTAAGCATTTGTGTTTTTACAGTATAGTCGGTATGATTTACTGTAACATTAAATGTTTTCATTTTATCAGGTTCAATAAAACGCTGCGCGTTTCCCTTTAATACAAAGGCAAACAGAATAGAAAACATGCTTATAACTCTCATAATTTTAAGAGTACTAAAGTATGTTTAAAAGTATAAACTAACAATTTTATAAGGCACTATTTAGTGGATAATACCTTGGTTTAACTATAAATAGTGATTTTTGTTTTTATAGTGTAATTCCGGGAAACATCTGATTTTCGATCAGCTAAAACCAGGTAATAGCCTCATTTTAGACGAGCGATTTGTAGCTTGTTCGAATAATCGATACATTTGCATACATGAATGAGATCTTAGATCTAAAAAAGATTGAAAAAATATCCAAGGCTTTAGGAGACCCGTATCGCTTAAAAATACTGGAATCTATTAAAAAACAATGCGACTGGCTTCCCTGTACACAAATACTGGACACGATCAATTTAGCCCAATCAACCGTATCGCACCACATTAAACAATTGGTTGATGCCGATTTGTTGGTTGCTGAAAAAGAAGGCAGAAATACCAAGTATTTAGTAAACAAAGAAGTATTGTCTGCCTATATTGCTTACCTGAGCAACCTCGAAAAATAAAAGCAATTTTTGCTTTATTTGAGAAAATACTCCCTTTTTTTCTCACTTTCGTTACTATTATTCAAATTAAACTAATTGATTATTAATTAGATATGTTTATTTAAGAAAATAAATCGAAATATTTCGATTTATCAATTAATAAATGATTTACATTTGTTGAGGATCTGAAACTTATCAAAAGTTGCCTTTAAATAAATCGAATATCTTAAATGTATGAATGTTTAATTTTTAAAAATAACCCTTATGAAAGAAACTAAACAACTTAACCAAATGGAAGAATGCTCCATGAGCAAAGAATCAAATTCAAGCCTTAAAAATAATTCGGGTAACCGACCAACAGAGAATCATAGCATGTGCTTAGCCGCTACAGAATTAACCAGGGAAGAATCGAACACGATTAAAAACAATAGCCCCGTTTGGTTAGACCGGTTTGTGGAGGATATAGGAAATGGCTCGTTGATGTGGCGCTAAGGGCAGGCTTTAAAAAGCTATTAGCCGGGAGGAGGAAAGATGAAACCAAAACAAATGCAGAAAATATCCAAAGCTTTAGGAGACCCTTATCGTTTAAAGATTTTGGAAGCGATCCGTGAAAAACAGGATTGGCTGCAAAGTATTGAAATTCTGGAAATGATACACCTGGCACAGTCAACGGTTTCGCATCACCTCAAACAACTGTTGGATGCAGAACTATTGGTATCAGAGAAGGAGGGAAGGGATACCAAATACCGCCTTAATAAAGTGTTATTTAAACACTACATCTATTTTTTGACAAAAGAATTATATTAAAAACAGAGAACCCTTTATTTCATTTTAAAACCAAAACACATGAACACACAAGAAAAAACTATCACAACAAATGTTACAACAGTTACAACCAAACAAATTATTAAACAGGTAATTAAGTCATGGGAATCGCAAAATAAATTCGTTACTACTTTTTTTAATAAGTATGCGGATGATGTATATTTGAATGAAGTTTCACCGGGACGTAACAGAGCCATTTATTTACTGGGACATTTAATTTCCTCCAATGATGGCATGATTCCTATGTTTGGTTTAGGCGACAGATTATTTCCACACCTTGAACTCCCGTTTTCAATAAGTGCCGATAAAGCCGTTGCGGATATTCATTCAATAGCTGAATTAAAGAAAAACTGGGAAACGTTGAATACAACACTTAGTTCTTATTTCAATAACATGGAACCGACGGAATGGATGGAAAAACATACTAAAGTTTCTGAAGAAGATTTTGCTGTGGATCCATTACGTAATAAACTGAATGTTTTAATTGGCCGCACAAATCATCAAAGCTATCATGCAGGTCAGTTAGCTTTTTTATCGCCTGGAGTATAATTTGGTTCCTAAGTAATTTGTTTTTGATATAAAAAAGGAAGACTCCATTTGTCTTCTTTTTTTTATAGAGCTCATCGTATTCTTACCTGATTTTAGCAGACTATAAAGAGCAGCTGTTTTATTATTCTGATAGTGCGTGGTTTATGATTTTACAAATACATTTTTTGAATTATAACCTAAGCTATTATAAATATAGGTGAATGATTGAATTGTACTGTTGAGTTAGTAAGTGAGTCGTGGCATTTGGTGTAAAGCTGTATTTTTGAAATTACACTAACACTAAAATAGTATATCATGAAAAAAAATCACCCATTAAAAATCTATTGGGGTCTCCTGGCCTTTTTTATTGTCTTTCGAATCAATGCTCAAACCGTCACTATTGGTTCGGGTACTACTCAAAATGGAGCTACAGTTTCATCTCCTATTAATAATTATTACGATGCTCATCATTGCCAGATGATTTATACGGCAGCAGAAATTACGGCTGGTGGTTTAAGTTCAGCCGGTACTATTTCGCAATTAGGATTTTATATTACGGTATCACCGACAAATAATTTACCTAATTTCACTATTAAAATAAAAAATACATCTTCCATTAATGCTTCCGTTTATGATGGAGCAGGATTAACGCAGGTGTATAATATTGCCAGCTATGCCCCTGTATCAGGCGGTTATCAAATGCTAACCTTAAGCACTCCTTATGTTTGGGATGGTGTGAGCAATTTACTGGTAGATGTTTGCTCAGATGCAGCAGCAGCTAACGGTGGAAGCGGAAGGCTTCAGATTTTCACACCTTCTCCGGCTGGTACACACTACAGCTATACCAGGAACGATGGTGTAGCACAATGTGGTGTAGCAACCAATGCAGACGATGGTAACTTTAATGATTACGGTACTAAAGCTACTAAGCCGCAAATCCGTTTTGTATTTACTGCAGCACCGGGCTGTATCATTCCGCCTTTACAACCTGTCGGTGCAATTACAGCAACAGGAGCTTCTATTTCCTGGCTGGTTCCAAATCCTGCTCCGTCAACCGGATACCAATGGAAAATAGTAGCGGCTGGTACAGGTACTGCAGGGGTAGCAATTGCTTCCGGCAGCCCTGCTGTAGGAACAAACAGTGCAGTTGTAACAGGCTTAACGGCTAACACTTCTTATGATATTTATATCAGATCGAATTGTGGGGCTTCTGTTTACAGTAGTTATTCTACACCTGTTAATTTCAGTACATTATGTAGTGCGGCTAATATTCCTTATACTTTAAATTTGGCATCGGTAACTACACCGGCTATTCCCGGATGTACTTCCAAAGAAAAATTAAATACGGCCAACGATTGGATCACAACTCCCGCACCCGGAAATGGGTTTAATGGAAATACATTAGCCTATAATTATAATTTGAGCTTACCGGCAGATGCCTGGTTCTACACACAAGGCCTTAATTTAACGGCGGGCACATCTTATCGCCTTACTTATAAATATGCGAACGACGGGGGAACTACGTATCCTGAAAAAATGAACATTAAATACGGTGCATCTCCTTCAGCGGCTTCTATGAGTACCTTACTGGCAGATCATCCTTTAATATCGGGTGCTATAGTGCCCCTGGTAAACGTGGTTGATTTTGTGCCTTCTTCCAGCGGTGTTTATTATGTTGGCTTTCATGCTTATTCAGATGCCAATATGAATGTTTTATTACTGGATAGCGTGAGCGTGAAATTGAGTCCTGCTTGTATAGAACCAACCGCAATCACTCTATCTAATATTACGGCAACAGGAGCAAATATTTCCTGGACCCTTCCATCAGGATCTCCTTCCGGGTATAACTGGGATGTTCGTTCATCCGGAACTCCGGGAACAGCAGGAGCTGCCGCTAACGGAACGGTAACTGCCTCTACTTCGAGTGTAGCTGCATCAGGGCTGACACCTTCAACTACCTATTCGGTTTATGTAAGAACTAATTGTGGAGCAGGAGGTTTTAGTGCATGGACAGTTGCTACTGTATTTACAACACCTTGTCTCGCAACAAATATCCCTTATATTATGCCTATTGCATCGGCTGTTGTTCCGGGTATTCCGTCCTGTACAAGTATTCAGAATTTAAACGCAGGTAATAACTGGGAAACCGTTAACAACCCCGGATATGGATTTAACGGAAATGCGTTGGTGTATAACTATAACTTTAGTTTACCTGGCGATGCCTGGCTTTACACCCAGGGCCTTAATCTAACAGCGGGAACATCTTACCGATTGGCTTATAAATATTCAAATGACGGTTCAAGTAATCCTGAAAAAATGAATATTAAATATGGTACATCTCCTTCTGCAGCTTCTATGAGTACATTGTTAGCGGATCATCCTTCTATTACTGCTACCACAGGGCCATTAGTTAATTTTGTTGATTTTACACCTTCAGCAACAGGGGTTTATTATGTAGGTTTTCATGCTTATTCTGATGCAAATATGTATCTTCTCTTATTGGATAGTGTGAGCGTGAAATTAAGTCCGTCTTGCATCGAACCATCGGCAGTTACGGTAAATAATATTACAACGTCTTCTGCACATGTTTCCTGGACAGCGCCATCTACTACTCCTGCATCTTATAACTGGGATATTCGTACATCGGGAACTCCGGGAACAGCAGGTGCTGCGGCAAGCGGAACGGTTACGGCTCCTACAATAAGTGTAACAGGATCAGGGCTTGCCTCCGGAACTACTTATTCGGTATATGTAAGAGCGAATTGTGGTGCAGGTGGATTTAGTGCATGGACAGTAGCTACTGTATTTACAACACCTTGTATAGCGGCTAATATTCCTTATACCATGGATCTTTTAAATGCGACAGTACCAAATATTCCCTCTTGCACAAGTGTAGAAAATGCAGGTTCAGGTAATGTATGGGAAACCGTTAATAACCCGGGATATGGCTTTACCGGAAACGCTTTATTATACCCATATAACAGTGTTTTTGCTGCTGATACATGGATTTATACACAAGGACTTAATCTTACAGGCGGTGTAGCATATAAACTGGCTTACAGGTATAACGCTGCGGGTACTACCTATGTGGAAGATATGAATGTAAAATATGGTACGTCTCCTGCATCAGCTTCTATGACTAATTTACTGATTAACCATAATGCCATTTCAAATAATGCAACACCTTATACAGATGCCATTAGTTTTACACCGGCAACCAGCGGAGTGTATTATATAGGTTTTCATGCTTATTCTGCAGCTGATCAATTTAATTTATATATAGATAGCATTCATGTTGATTTATGTATAGCTCCTACCTTAACATTAGCTTCATCGTCTGCCAGTATTTGTAGCGGACAGTCGGCTACCTTAACTGTTTCGGGAGCTACATCTTATACCTGGAGTACGGCAAGTAATACCAATACTATAGTGGTATCACCAACAGCGAATCAAACTTATACCGTAACAGGTGTAAATGCCTGTGGAACTGCTACAGCTTCTGTGATGATTAATGTAAACCCTGTAACGACGCTGTCGGTAACTGCATCAAGCCAAACGTTATGTGCAGGCCAAACAGCTACATTAACCGCCAGTGGTACAGCAACTACATTTACGTGGAGCAATGGTAGTAACACAAATACGGCCGTGGTTTCTCCAACGGTGACGCAGCTCTATACGGTAAGTAATGTCAATGCTTGTGGAACATTAACCGTAGCAACAACGATAAGCGTTACACCTTTACCTACAGCTACACTATCTGCATCGAGCCAAACCCTGTGTACAGGCCAAAGCGCTACCTTAACGGCAAGTGGCACTACAACCAGTTACACCTGGAGCACAGGTAGCAATACTAATTCTATTGTAGTAACGCCAACGGTGAGTCAAACGTATACGGTTTCCGCTTCCAATGTATGCGGAACGGCAAATGCAACTCAATCCATTACAGTGAATGCTGTACCTGTTTTAACGGCCACAGCATCTAATACTATGGCATGTTCGGGGCAGAGCTTAACATTAACGGCTACAGGATCAGCCAGTACTTATTCATGGAGTTCAGGTGGAAACACTGCTGTTACAACAGTATCTGCAGCAATTCTGACAGCTACTACTCCTGTAAATTCAACGTATACAGTTACAGGAACCAACTCCTGCGGGTCGGGAACGGCTACAGTTAATGTTCTTGTATATCCTAGTCCAATTATGAATGCCTCCGTTAATACGGCAACCATTTGTTCAGGAAAATCGGCTACATTGAGTGCAAGCGGATCTCCAAATTATACATGGACAGCGGTAAGCTTGTTAGGTCCTTCAATTGCCACCACTGCTACCACTGTGGTAACACCAACAACTACAACTACGTATTATGTAAAAGGTACTTATGGCGGTAACTGTTATGGAGCAGCTCTTATTACTGTAAACGTTATTATTTGCACAGGGGTTGAAGGTATTACGTTATCAGGAAATGACATTTCTGTTTACCCTAATCCTAATAATGGAATTATGACTGTGAGTATTCCTGATGAGTTAACGGAACATCATGTGGTGATTGAAGTATACGATGCACTTGGTAAAGTAGTGATTAAAGAAAGTTTAAATACAGGTATCACCACGCTCAATACTTCGAAACTGGAAGATGGTATTTACATTTATAAGATCCACTCCGGTACTCAAAGTATTTATATTGGAAAAATGATCAAACAATAGGGGCGATCAACTCATTTTATAAAAAGCCGCAGACTTGTCTGCGGCTTTTTTGTTTTTTATCGATTTTTGTAACGATACATTTTAATCTATTATCTATAAAATCATAGTAAACTTCAATTAGATGAGGCATTGGTCTTTATAATTCCAACTTTTACAACCGGTTTCCATTAATGGAATTTTAGGTCATTCGTTTAAAGAAGGTTGTACAAAATGAATTTCAAAAAATATATTAAAAGAATAGTACTTATAGGTTTAGTACCGGTTATTAGTACATATCTTATGTTGGTTTTTTTACTTGGTGGCTTTGGTAAAAAGTCGTTGGCTTTTAAAGACTCTATAGGAGAAGAAGATCCGGTTCTTTTTTTTGCACACAGGGGTGCATCAGCTTATTATCCTGAAAATAGCCTGAAAGGGATAGAGGAATCAAAAAAGAGGGGATTCCATGCAACAGAAGTGGATATTATGAAATCTTCTGATAATGATTTTATAGTGTTTAACGACGAAAACATATCGACCGTAAAAGAATTGTTGAATAATGAAAAACATAATAGGTTGTTTTATTTTGACATGAAGCTTTCCTCTTTTAAAGATGCTGACAGGATCACGAAAATTGTGAATGATCAAAAAAGAGCAAGGTCGGTGATCGTTGCAAGTTCCGATATCTTTTTTGTTTTTTATATGGAGTATCATTACCCTGAAATTGTTACAGCACTGGAAGGGTTTAATTCGGGGAAGGAATGGACGTATTACCTGATGCCAAAGGATTTGAGACCTGATTTTATATCAAGTTTTGCTATTAATGCAGATCAGGATCATATTGAATGGCTGAAAAGAAATGAGCTGATGGATAGGCAGATTGTATATGGTGTAGATACTCGCAATATTAATTTAGTTTTGAAAGAAGGGTTTAAAAATATTATTATTGATTACGATTCTTCCTTTACAGAAAGTGCTCCTGCAAATCTTTATTTTACAGGGGATTAAACAGAAACTATTTTTAGTTTAAATAACGTCTTTACCTGTTCTGTATGCGGTCCCTTTAAACAGGCATACCAGTTGCCCTTCTGTATTGGTAGTTCTGATATCATACAGGCCTGTTTTATTTCCTAAATGCAATTCTTTAACTTCTACATATAACACATCTCCTTCTTTGGCAGGATTGGTAAACGTAATGGATACATCCAACGCAACGGTAATAATACCATGCGAATTGCAGGCAAAAGCAAATGCAGAATCTGCTGCGGAAAATAAAACACCTCCGTGAATCCTTTCAAAACCATTGAGCATATCCCGTTTAACGGTATAGTGTAGTTTACAATAGCCAAGTCCAATCTCATCAATTTCCAAACCAAGCCATTTACTGAAATGGTCGCGTTTAATCATGATGTCTAATACTTCCTGCGGTGTCATGTATAGGTACTTAATAGTTTAGAATTAATTAATGTAAGGTTTCATTTCCTCGTCAATGGTTTTTCTGAGGTCAACCAAGCGGATGGCGTAATCGCGCATGGCAATTTCTCTTTCAGATACCGGAACAAAAGCGGGAACCATTTTAGGTTTATTAATATCATCCAATGCTACAAACACAATAATACAATGGGTGTTTTTCACAAAATGTTCTTTACCTAAAGCTTTCGAAAATACATCTACCGCTATATGCATACTTGAATTGCCTGTATAAATAATGCGGGCTTCCAGCTTTACCAAATGCCCAATGTGTATAGGATTAAAAAAACGAATGCCTCCAACGTATACCGTCACACAATAAGACTCACACCATTGAATAGCACAGGCATACCCGGCCTGGTCGATCCATTTCATGACCATTCCTCCATGTACTTTTCCGCCGTAATTAACATCGGATGGCTCACTTAAAAATTGGAGCTCTATATGATTCTTAGGTTTATTTTTCAAAGGTGCTGTTTTAGATGCATTAAAAATAGGAGGAATTTCTGAGCTTATTAAATTATTTTTTTCTAAGGTCGTTAATGCGGTTTAATTTACCTCCTTCACTTCTTGGGATGGTTCCGGGTACAGAAATATTTATTTTCATGGATAAACCTATTTCGTCTTTTATTTTTTTACTCAGGAGTTTATGTGCTTGCTGAATCGTATCATGTTTCATAATATGATCTTCCGGCATATCTTTTATCATTGAATCATATAAATCTCCGTTAATTTCAATGTTCACTTCTACCTCGTCCATGGCTCCTTCGCGCTTTACAACCAATTGATAATTGGCACTGAATTCATGGAGGTTTTCAAGTACGGCTTCTACCTGGGTATGAAATAAATTTACTCCTCTTATAATCAGCATATCATCGGAACGTCCAAGGATCTGTCCCATTTTTATATGTGTTCTCTTAACACTTTTATCATAATAAATACTGGTAATATCATTGGTCCAGTAACGGATCATAGGCATTGCTTCCTTAGTCAGGGTTGTAAATACCAACACTCCGTTTGTCCCTTCCGGTACAGGCTCTCCGGTATCTTTATCTACAATTTCAGGAAAAAAGTGATCTTCCCAGATATAACTGCCGGTGCCTTTTTCTTCAAAATCTTCCTGCGATACACCGGGGCCAATAATTTCAGATAAACCATAAATATTAGTGGCAATAACTCCCAGTTTATGTTCTACTTCCGCCCGAATGCTTTCTGTCCAGGGTTCAGCACCTAACACCGCGTATTTTAAATTAAGTGTATTAATGTCTATCCCTTTCTTTTCAATGGCTTCGGCAATGGTTAACGCGTAGGAGGGGGTACAGCAAATAGCCTCACTTTGAAAATCCTGTAATAACATAATTTGTTTTTCGGTGCCACCACCCGAAATAGGAATAACTGTCATTTCTAATTTTTCGGCTCCATAGTGTAGGCCTAAACCTCCTGTAAATAAGCCATACCCATACGCGTTTTGCAGTTTCATTCCTTTGCTGCAACCTGCAGCCGTTAATGAACGGGCAACTACTTCAGAAAACAGATCGATGTCTTTTTTAGTATAACCCACTACAATAGGTTTGCCGGTTGTACCACTCGAACAATGTAATCTTACGGTATCCTGTACGGGTACAGTAAATAAACCAAAAGGGTAATGATCGCGCAGCGCATTTTTTTTAGTGAATGGCAATTTGTGCAGATCATTTACGGTTTTAATATCTGAGGGCTTGAGTCCTTTTTCGTCCAGTTGTTGCTTATAATAAGGAACAGTGCGGTAAACGGTTTCTATTTGTTTTTGTAAACGTTCGTTTTGTAATTTACGTAATTGATTAAGCGGAAGTGTTTCCAGATCTTTATTAAAATAATTCATAAGGTATATATGTTTAATAAGTGAGGTACCAGGTATGACGTTATTTTACATATCCATACTCGTGTCTGATTAATTCTTTTTGTGCTTTGCGTTGCGCTTCATTGGCTCTTAACTCCACTCTGCGAATTTTTCCGCTGATCGTTTTAGGAAGCTCTGTTACAAACTCTATTAAACGGGGCATTTTATAAGGTGCCAGGTGTTTTCGGGCATATTCAAAAATTGCATTGGCTAACGCTTCGCCGGCTTCCTGCCCCGCGGCTAATATAATAAATGCTTTTACTTCATAGCCTTTCACAGGATGCGGACTCCCCACTACAGCCGATTCTATAATGGCATCATGTTCGAGTAATACACTTTCTACCTCAAACGGCCCGATTCTGTAATCGGAAGATTTAATCACATCATCATCCCTGCCTACAAACCAGATGTAGCCGTCTGCATCGTAATAAGCCTTATCACCCGTGTAGTAGAGGTTGTGTTTAAAGACTTCTTTTTTCTTTTCGGGATCACCAACGTATTCTTTAAAAATACCATTGGGTTTTCCTGTGTTTGTTTTCACACAAATGTTTCCTTCTTCCATGGCGGGAAGCACATGGCCGTTTTCATCTGCGATCACTACTTCATATAAAAAAGTAGGTTTGCCCATAGAACCGAATTTCACCTTGCTGCCGGGTAAATTGCCTACCATACAGGTGCTTTCTGTTTGTCCAAAGCCATCACGAATCAGTATCCCTGTACCATCTTTCCATATTTCAATAACCTCCGGGTTTAAAGGTTCGCCTGCCGCAACACATTCCCGAAAATTAAAGTTATACGCTTTTAAATCTTCCAGTATAAATAACCGTAATACAGTTGGTGGTGCACAGAGTGTAGTGATCTTATGTTTTTCAATTAATGATAATGTTTCGGTTGCGTTGAATCTTCCGGGTTGATGATAGGCGAAAACCGTTGCACCAATATTCCATGGGGCAAATACATTGCTCCATGCAAATTTTGCCCAACCTGGTTGTGCAATGTTATAATGGATATCACCTTGCTTTAAGCCAATCCACGAAGCAGTTGTGAGATGCCCAAGAGGATAACTCAGATGCGTATGTGTAACAACCTTTGGCATACCGGTGGTACCGGAAGTGAAAAATAAAAATAAAGCATCATCAGGAGCGGTTATTGCTGATTCCGCTATATCAGATTCTTTTGCAATGTCTTCCCAGGAGGCCCAGCCTTTTCTTGTACCTTCGGCCATAATTTTAACGCTTACCTGTTTTCCCGATAAGGCTTCTGCTTCTTCTATTTTAGCTGCGTTATCGGCATCTGCTATCACCACTTTTGGCATTAGTTTTTCAAAACGGTATACAATATCTTTTACACCTAGTATCGTTGCTGCAGGTATCATTCTATAACCACCTTTAATGGTAGCCAGTATACCAAACCAGTTCATAGGCTGCAACGCCATTTGAGTAAGGAGTATATCGTTTGGAACGACGCCTTTGCGTCTTAAAAAATTAAGAAGCTGATTGTAGGATGTATGCATTTCAGCAAAAGAAAAATGTTTGGTTTGTGTGCCATCGGTCCAGAGTAGGGCAGTGGCATGGGGGGTATCCTTTACATGTATTCCTTCAAAAATTTCCGTGGTCCAGTTAAAGGTATCTGGCTTTATGATTTCAAGGTGTGCTAATGCTTCAAACTGTTTATCAGCAATTAACTGCCTTACGGTTCTGAATAAATCTTCCATAACAACGAATTAGATAATCAAATGTAAAAAACTTTCGATGTATTGAATCCGAAGGAATCAAAAAGAATGTTATAATAGGATATTGAAAAAAAACAGGGAGATGTGTGATGTTTTAGGGAGCGCTAAACTGACAAAAGAAGTGAGATACATCTTGAATTGGATATGAAAAGTGGCTTTTTAGCCAAAAAAACCTAAGCTGGCACCCCCTGTAACCGCCAAATTGTTATTTATTTGTTAATAAAAAAACTTTATTCGAATTTTAGTTGTATATTTGTA
Source organism: Bacteroidia bacterium (assembly GCA_963422675.2). Classification (GTDB taxonomy): domain Bacteria; phylum Bacteroidota; class Bacteroidia; order B-17B0; family Aurantibacillaceae; genus UBA4416. The sequence goes on along the minus strand of CAXVYS010000008.1, from coordinate 73,916 downwards.
TACTTCATTAGAAGATTGTATTTCAATCAGTTTGTAATTTTTTCTCTTTACAACTCAGTAATCTTACATTTTCTTTTTAGTAAAAAACGTTGGTCTGGAAATTCATGGAAGTGATTTCGTAAGTATTCGGGTTGACAAACAAACAAATAATAATCGGTTCTGTAACAGGAACAAAAAAAACAACAACAAAAAACAACAACAATGGACAAAGGAACAGTAAAATTTTTTAACGAAGCTAAAGGTTTCGGATTTATTAAAGGTGAAAACGGACAAGAAATTTTCGTACACGCTTCAGGTTTAAATGAAGATATCCGTGAAAACGACGAAGTAAAATATGAGACTGAACAAGGAAAAAAAGGCTTAAACGCTGTTAACGTTTCTCTTGCAGACTAATCAGATTCTTTAATAAGAAAGCCTCTTGTGCAAACAAGAGGCTTTTTTTATGCAGTTAAAAAAATAATTTATCAAACATAAAAAAACACCTGCCGGTTTGAGCAGGTGTTTTTTATTGGAATGTAATTTTAGTGTTTCATTATTTTTTCAACAGCTACTACTTTCGTATTATCCACCAGTTTCACAAAGTAGATGCCATTGGCTTCAGCGCTAAGATCTATGGTTGATAGCTCGGCTTCAGGTTTCTGTTTCAGAATAAGTTTTCCCAGGGCATTGTAAACTTCAATACTCAATTCTTTTGTAAAGAAATCCAGTTGAACTGTTATTAATCCATTGGAAGGGTTTGGATAAAGACTTATTAAAGATTCGGCTGTTTTTAATTGCTGTATTCCTGTACAGGTATTAACGGTTAATGTAACGGCTGTACGTGTAACACTGGTTGTACAAGTGCTTGCTCCTGTATAATAGGTGTAAGTACCTGCTCCTAAAACAGGCGTTGTAAAGCTTGAACCCGTGCCTAATACAGTAGTGCTTGTGGCAGTGGCATACCAGCTAATGGTGCCTGTACCGGTAGCCGTTAAAGTAGTGGTATTACCCGAACAAAAAGTAAGGTTTACGGTTGCGGTTGTATTGGCCGGAGCTAATGGTGTTATACATTGGCTTAGTTTATGAATAAAAATATCTATATAACCATTTGAACTTAGGGTATTGGTTCCTGCTGCAGACGGATCAAAATCCTCCATGAGATCAAAAGAACCTGTTGTATACACATCTCCTGCAGGGTTCATCAGGATGCCATAACCATTCACACTCGAAGACGTTCCTCCCATGTTTACGGCCCACACAAAATTACCGGTTGCATCTATTTTTGAAACAAAGGCATCTGCTGCACCTGTTCCAATAAGATTAGTCGTTCCTGCGTTCGGATCAAAATCAACTGTTCCCACAAAAGTACCTGTTGTATAAACTCCTCCACTGGCATCAACAGCTATACAATAAGAAATATCATAATCAGTACCTCCCATGGTTTTTCCCCAGATAAAATTTCCGGCAGCATCCAGTTTACTAATATAAAGATCTGAATTACCCATGCTACTTACTGTAAATGTTCCTACTCCTGGATCAAGATCAACTGTATTGGCAAAATAGCCAGTGGTATATACATTTCCTGTTGCATCAAAGGTAATGGCATAGCTATTATCATAACCTGTACTTCCAATCTGTTTAGCCCATATAAAATTACCGGAGGCATCCAGTTTAGAAATGAAAGAATCGTCGTCACCAAATGAAGTAAGGGTTGTGGTTCCTACACCCGGATCAAAATCAACACTATTTTCAAAGAAGCCGGTTGTATACACATTACCCGATGCATCTATTTTTACAAAGTACCCGATATTGGTTCCTGCTGTGCTGGCCATTTGCCTGGCCCAGCTTAAATTTCCGGCAGCCGTTAATTTTAAAACAAAAATATCTTCAACGCCTGTAGCGGCAGTATAACTGGTTACTCCTGCACCCGGATCAAAATCAACAATTGCTCCAAAAAAACCTGTGATATATGGATTACCCGAAGCATCCACCGCTACTGAATTAGAGGCATCGTTATTGGCGCCACCAATCGTTTTTACCCAAAGCAGGTTTCCGGCAGCATCCAATTTTGAAAGAAAAATATCGTCATTACCATTAGTAGAAATGGTGGTTGTCCCTACACCGGGATCAAAATCAGTTGTTCCATTAAAAACACCTGTTACATAAATATTACCTGAACCATCGAACACAACAGACTGTGCATAGGAGTCGGATCCTTCGGCAACATTTTTTGCCCAGATAAAATTACCTGACGCATCCAGTTTTGTTACAAAACCGTTGTTAAGGCCTGTAGCAGTTAAAGAGGTTGTGCCTACACCCGGATCAAAATCGGCTACAGCCGAAAAATATCCCGCTGTGTATACATTACCTGAAGCATCAAGAGCTACGGAGTTACCTGAATCATAAGATGTACTCCCGATTTGTTTCGCCCATTGAAATGTTGGAGCTTGCGCATAACTAGAAATGGCAGTAATTAAGCCAACTAAGGTTGGTAGAATTTTTTTCATAAGGATGGTATTTTTACCTAAAATACGAAACATTATAATTCATAACAAGCATAATTATATAATGAGGAGGATAATTGCGTTCAATTTGAGTTTATGGTCGGTTAATTAAAAAAAGAGAAACTGTACACTACCAGGTATATAAGAAAGGACCCATGTAGAATATAAAATCGCTTTGGTTGAGAAAGAACCAATTTACAAAATCGTTGTAGGTGTAATTAAACGCTGTTTAAGGGTTTATCAGGAGAGGATATGTTGAGGGATTTTTTACTCAATTTAAATAATTAAACTACGGGTTGAATGTATAATAAGCCTGTATAACAGTTAAATACAGGTTACCTGAATATGGCATAACATTTTAGGAGGCAGCAAGATAAACAGTTAATGTAAAGCAGTACTTATTCTATTGTTATCATTTAATTTTTAAAATGCCATGGAAAAAAATATCACAACCGAAGCATCCGTTATTATCGATGCGAGTCCGTTAAAAGTATGGAAAGCCATTACAACACCTGAAACAATTAAACGCTATTTGTTTGGTACTGCTGTTACTACCGATTGGAAAGAAGGAAGTTCTATTAGTTATGAGGGGGAATATGAAGGAAAAAAATACAAAGACAAAGGAAAGATCCTGAAAATTATACCGGAAGAAGTCTTTCAAAGTACCTATTGGAGCTCTATGGGGGGCAAAGAAGACTTACCCGAAAATTATAACACCGTTACTTACCGTTTAAAGCCTGTAAAGGAAAGTACATTGGTTACTATCTCTCAGGACAATATTAAGTCTGAATCCGAAAAAGAACACGTAACAGAGAATTGGAAAATGGTTTTAAAAACTTTAAAAAAAGTAATAGAAGAATAAAAAAACCGTTTATAAGATACTATACCTGTTTAAAAATGAAGGATTATGACTACTATAAGTAACTCAATCAACTATTGTACACTTATTAATGTGATGACAGTAGCCCCCGAAAAACATTTAAAATTATTTGAACTCCTAAAGGAAGCCACAGAAAAAGTCATGTGTAAATTGCCCGGTTACATCTCGGCAAATCTTCATATCAGTAACGATAAAACAACTGTAACCAACTATGCGCAGTGGGCCACTATTCAGGATTTTAAGAGTATGCTTCAACACGAAGCTGCCCAAAAATACATGAAATTGGCTGAGGAAATTGCTATTGAATATACATCACGGACGTACAATACGATATGGACGCACTCTAACGAAGGATAGATCTGTGAGTTCCTAAGGCCTTAATACCTTGGAAATAGCGATTGTAGAAACTAAAAAGCTTTAATCATGGCTTAAATCCTAATATCTCGCAGAAAAGTTTGTCTATCCCAACTCATCTCGCTATTTTTGAGACTTAATGTAAAAAAACATGGCTACAACTTCAGACCTTTCGAGAGGCGCATTTATCAGATATAACAACGAATTGGTTCAGGTGATGGACTATGATCATATTACTCCCGGTAAAGGAAATGCGATTTATTCTACCAAGTGCCGTAATGTAAAAACAGGCAAACAAAGTGAAATTCGTTTTCGCTCGGGTGAAAAAGTAGAATTGGTACGTGTAGAATTACATGAGCTGCAATACTTATTTGAAGAAGGTGATTCTTTGGTATGTATGAATCAGGATTCCTTTGAGCAGATATCTATTCCAAAATATTTATTTGGTGATAGCATTAAATTTCTTCAGGAAAGCATGACCGTTAAAGTTTATTTTGATGATAACCAGGAACCTATTAATGCAGAGTTACCAAAGCATGTAGAAGTAGTGGTTGCTTACACGGAAACAGGAGCAGGTAAAGCATTAAAAACAGCTGAGATTGGTAATGGCGCTAAAATATTGGTTCCTTTATTTGTGGAACAGGGAGAAAAAATAAGAATAAACACCGAAACAGGTGAGTATATGGAAAGGGTAAAATAATTTTACCGGACCTTTAACTAAAAGAACCCCTGTAAGTTTAGTACTTACAGGGGTTCTTTTTTGCTGCAAATTTAAGAGTTAAGGAATTTTCTTTGATTAAGTCTGCTATCAAATTATTAATAAATAAACCGATAGAATAGGTGAATGTAGAAACATGTAAAAGTATTTAAAACCCTTTTACATTAATGGCATTGCCATCAATCATCGTAACACGTTTACCCATTTTTTTCTGGATCACTTTAAAGTGATGTTCTTCTTCAGGGCACACTAATGAAATGGCCTCTCCTGAAGCCTCTGCACGGCCTGTTCTTCCTATACGGTGAATGTAATCTTTAGGAGAACGGGGTAATTCGTAATTGATCACATAAGGTAAAAATTTAATATCAATACCACGGGCCATCAAATCTGTAGCAACGAGTACTCTTATTTTTCCGGTTTTAAACATCTGCAAAGCTTCATTACGGGCTTCCTGACTTTTTTTACTGTGTATGGCATAAGCATCAATACCATTGGCATTTAATTTCACGGCAACAGCATCGGCTCTGTGTACGGAGGATGCAAAGATGAGTACTTGTTTTATTTTATTTTCCTTAATGATGTAACGTAACAACGGCCCTTTTTTTTCTTCTGATACCAGGTAGGCAAACTGTTTAATCAAATCGAGGTTCTTAACTTCTTCTTCTACCTTAACTACTACAGGATCGCGGAGTAAATTGCGGTTAATATTATTCAGGTCATCGCTCAGGGTAGCCGAAAACAAAAGATTCTGACGTTTCTTTGGAAGGAGCCCGAAGATTTGTGTCATCTCATCCTTAAAGCCCAGATTGAGCATTTTATCTGCTTCATCCAATACCAATACTTTAACGGCCGATAAAGAAACTGCCCTGTTAGAAATCAATTCCAAAAGTCGTCCGGGCGTAGCAACCAAAATTTCTACACCTTGTAAATCGATCATTTGAGGGTTAATGGAAACGCCCCCATATACTGCTAAACTTTTTGTGTGTTCAGGAAGGTTATTGCTCAGCACTTTAAATACATCGTTTACCTGTATGGCAAGTTCCCTGGTAGGCACTAATACCAATGCTTTAATATGCCTGTTTTTTGTAGGAGTTTGTTGTTGAAACTGTTCAAGGATAGGTAATACAAAACTGGCTGTTTTTCCCGAACCGGTTTGTGCAATGCCCAGAATATCTTTGCCGGCTAAAATAGCAGGAATGGCTTCTGTTTGAATAGGGTAGGGCTTTGTATATTTTTGGTCGGTTAATGCTTTTAATAAAGCGGGCGACAAACCAAGGGATGAAAACGGCATAAGTAGAGGTTATAAAATGAAACTAAATTCTGTTTTTCAAATATACGCCTATTGTAGCAGCAAATGCCTTAAGTAGAAGTATTAATTCTCGTCCTGATAAGCCAATTTCATAAAAGCCAGGACCTCTTTATTAAGATCTTCCGGCAACAACAAACGCAGGTGGTGGTTAAATTGCTTACTGTCTCCGGGGACCTGGGCTATTTTCTGAAAGCATAAATTATCGTTGTACGGCTTTTGAAAAGGAAATACAATGTGTACAAAATTTTTCCCCAACTGGGTAACCCATGCAACACGCCTATGGCTGCTTGCAATACCAATCATTGATTTCGTGGGATGTATGGTAATTGGGCCAATGTCCTTGTACCTGGCAATAAAGAGCTCAAATAACATAAGGGTATGTTCTGACTTTCCTTTTAAAAAATTATGAAGGAGTTCATCATCGGCAACCATGGCATTATGAATTATATTTCACTAATTTATCCTCAAAAAACAAATCTTTATTACCGGCGTGTAGTTTCATATTAATCAATAATTCTTCACATCCGTTCAATAAAGTGGTTATTCTTATATCATCTACCAATTTAAAAATTTGTTCGTAAGTACCTTCAACAACGGTTTCGAAAGGGCAAACCAGGTGTTTTAAGTTCGATGCTTTAATAAGTGCAATGGCTTTATCAATCAATTCAATTTTATCGGTACTACATTTTGTAGGCAGCAATTGTATGGCAACATTAATTTTCAGATCCGTCATGTTTAAACGTTTAAAGCAGCTAGTTTAGTAGCCATTGTATTGATGAGTTCCAACAAGGGTTTTTCCGCCATTACTTTTATAAAAGGATTCATATCTCCCTCCATTTGAATATTGGTTTGTTGGTTCTCTAAAAAATGAATGTGTAAGGTAAACACAAACTTAGCCAAGCCTAATGTTTCAAACGTAATACGTGTTTTAGGATTTCGTTCTTTAATTTTAATCGTTAAAGGCACCAACCCCTTAATGCCAAAGGAACATTGTTCGGTGGTACACGCAAAGTTTTCAATTTTATCGTCCGGTAAAAGATGTTTAAAATTATTAAAATCACCCATAAAATCATACAAACTATCTGTGGCAGAGTTGGTAGAATGGGTTTGGCTTACTAAACTGAAATATGACACCTTAATTAGTTTTTATTGTTCCAGGTAGACGGGCTTTCTCTCCATTTTTTTAGAGGTTCCAGATCGTTTTCTGTAATATAATTATGTTTTAAAGCAACCTCAATTAATGAGTTATAATCGCATAAGGTACTTGTTTGGCAATTGGCATTTTTAAAATTTTGAGCAGCTTCATCAAAACCATAGGTAAAAATAGCCACCATGCCTTTTACGTTACATCCTTTTTCGCGTAAAGCTTCAATGGCTTTTATACTGCTACCGCCTGTAGAAATCAAATCTTCGATCACTACCACGTTTTGTCCTTTTTCAACTTCACCTTCCACCATATTGGTTAAACCATGTTTTTTGGCTTCGCTGCGAACGTATACAAATGGTAAGCCCATTTCCTGTGCCACTAAAGCACCCTGTGCAATACCGCCGGTAGCAACACCCGCAATCACATCTGGTTTAGCATATTTTTCATTTATTTCGTTTACAAATTGCTGGCGTATAAATGTTCTTATTTGTGGATAAGACAAGGTTTTACGGTTATCACAATAAATAGGTGATTTCCATCCCGAAGCCCATGTAAAAGGTTGTTCGGGTTGTAATTTAATTGCTTTGATTTGTAATAAAAATTCGGCAATTTTATGCGCAGCGTCGTCAAAAGGTGTCATCGTCATAGGACGACAAAAATAACAGTAATAAAGCTTCTAAACACATCAAATTATGAACATCAAAATATACTATTTTTCAAAAAAAATTATACTTCAAACTAAAAATCAAGACTCACAAAATCAATCATTTAAAAAACTGGATACCCTAAATAAGGAGGAATTGTTAAATGAATTTGAACTATTTATAAACCAAACCGAAACCCATGAATTGATCTTTGAAACCGAAAATCTGGAAAAAGGATTGGATCTTTTGAAAAAAGTATTCAAATATATTTATGCTGCAGGAGGCTTAATCAAAAAAGATACTACTTATCTTTTTATTTACCGGTTAAAAACCTGGGATTTGCCCAAAGGTAAGCTCGATATGGGAGAAAGCCCTGAAGAAGCAGCTATGAGGGAATGTGAAGAAGAATGTGGGATTACCCAATTAACGATTACCAAAACGCTGGAACCAACCTATCATATATATGAATATAAAAAAGGCTATGCCTTAAAAAAAACGTATTGGTATGCTATGACAACTAATCATACAGGCATTTTAGTGCCACAGCTTGAAGAGAACATTGAAAGAGTAGAATGGCTGACACCTGAAGAAATAAAAACGGAAGTAGCTGAAAATACTTATTTTGCTATTTTGGATGTGATTAAAGAGGGAGTAGGGTAATATATGTCTAAATTATTTAGATAAAAAAACTAAACATATTTAGAAAAACGTATATTTGTTTATAACCCTCATCTAAAAAAATATGGCTTTAAAAAAAACCTTGCTTGAAGATATTGCCCGTGAGCTCAATGTATCTAAAACATTAGTATCCATGGTAATTAATGGGAAAGGCGATTCCTACGGTATCAGTAAAAAAACACAGGAAAAAGTTTTATCAAAAGCCGGTGAAATGCAATACACCCCAAATATGTTTGCCCGCGCGCTACGTACAGGTAAAAGTAATTTAATTGGGTTATTGGTAGCAGATATATCAAACCCTTTTTATTCCAATATTGCTAAATATGTTGAAAAGGCTTTAGCGGAAAAAGGTTATAATCTTATGATCTGTAGCACCGATGAAAATATTGAAAGAGAGGAAAAACTAATTCAGTTGTTTGCCGAACAACAGATCATTGATGGATTAATTATCGCTTCAACAAATACTTCCGGAGAATTTTTTAAGAAAGAACGTTTAAGGAATTTTCCTATTGTTTTTATCGACAGGTATTTGCCTGATATAGAATCCAACTACGTTGTAGCGAATGATTACCAGGGCTCTTTTGAATTAACCGATTTGTTGATTCACAAAGGTTGTAAAAACATTGTTGCATTTAATATTACTCCTTCGCATATCAGTTCTTTAACAGAAAGGGTGAGAGGTTTTAAAGATGCGTTACATAAATACCATCTTCCGTTTAAAGAATCTAATTTAGTGGAAGTATCCTTTAATGATATCCAGAATGATGTCAGAAAAAAACTAATTGCTTTATTAAAGCAGTCAGAAAAAATAGATGCGATCTATACTTTAAATAACAACATTGCAACCGCTTGTTTAAATGTGTTTAATGAGTTGGCTTTTGATGCCAAAAAGGAAGGGATCATTTTTGCGTCTTTTGATGATATCAGCCTGTTTGATTTTGTAAAACCCAATATTATTTCTGTTTCCCAGCCTTTGGAGCAAATTGGGACGGAAGCGGCTAACTTAGCCTTAAAACTCATAGATAAAAAAGGTGCAGGAACCGTTGAATATGAAAAGATCGTTTTACCTACCTCTATTATTTCCCGCAATTAAACTATTTATGAACTAAAACTTGTTTTTATTGTAATTACCTATTGCGTGGTATTTATACTAAAAAACTATATATTAGCGGCTCTAAAAACACACACTATGAATTACGATGTTATTGTTATAGGTAGCGGACCAGGTGGATATGTAACTGCCATCCGCGCTTCTCAGCTGGGCTTAAAAACAGCTATTATTGAAAAAGAAAATCTTGGTGGCATTTGCCTTAACTGGGGTTGTATACCAACCAAAGCTTTATTAAAAAGTGCTCAGGTATTTGAATATTTAAACCATTCAAAAGAATATGGAATCAGTGCAGAAAATATTAAAGCTGATTTTAGCGCGGTAATTAAACGTAGCCGCGATGTAGCAGACGGGATGAGCAAAGGCATTCAGTTTTTAATGAAAAAAAATAAAATTGATGTGATTATGGGTACTGCTACCGTTAAAGCAGGAAAAAAAGTAGATGTTAAAGGAAACGATGGGAAAAATGTTACCGTTGAAGCAAAACATATTATTATTGCAACAGGTGCACGCTCACGTCAGTTACCAAATTTACCACAGGATGGTAAAAAAATTATTGGCTACCGCGAAGCAATGAGTCTTCCAAAACAACCTAAATCATTAGTAGTTGTGGGTTCAGGAGCAATAGGGGTTGAGTTTGCTTATTTCTATGCAACCATGGGAACTAAGGTAACCATCGTGGAGTTTTTACCAAACATTGTTCCGGTAGAAGATGAAGACGTATCTAAACAATTAGAGAAGTCCTTTAAAAAAGCAGGTATCGAAATTATGACAGAAGCTTCTGTTGAAAGCGTAGATACTAAAGGAGATATCAGTAAAGTAAATGTAAAAACCAAAACAGGAAATATCACCCTTGAAGCAGAAGTTGTTTTATCAGCAGTTGGAATCCAGGCTAATATCGAAAATTTAGGGTTGGAAGCAGTAGGCATTGCAACAGATAAAGGCAAAATTTTAACGGATAAATTCTACGCCACTAACATCCCTGGCTATTATGCTATTGGTGATTGCGTTGGCGGACAAGCATTAGCACACGTTGCAAGTGCAGAAGGAATTACCTGTGTTGAAAAAATTGCAGGAGTACATGTTGATCCGATTGATTATAAAAATATCCCCGGTTGTACGTATTGCCAGCCTGAAGTTGCTTCAGTTGGTATGACAGAAAAACAAGCTAAGGAAGCGGGTTACACGTTAAAAGTGGGTAAATTTCCTTTCTCTGCATCAGGTAAAGCAAAAGCTGCCGGTGCTGCAGATGGTTTTGTGAAATTAGTGTTTGATGCCAAGTATGGCGAATTATTAGGTGCTCATATGATTGGTGCAAATGTTACGGAAATGATTGCTGAAATTGTAGCGGTTCGTAAATTGGAAACAACAGGGCATGAGTTAATTAAAACCATTCATCCTCACCCAACCATGAGTGAAGCTATTATGGAAGCAGCAGCAGCAGCTTACGGTGAAGTCATTCACTTATAATTTTTAGAGGTTATTTTAAAAGCCATTCGCTATCAGGTGGATGGCTTTTTTGTTACAACAACATCATACTTTAAAAATCTTTGGTTTTGCAATCCTTTATAAAATCTCTAATTTTGTTTAGTCTTTATAATAAAGATCAATAACAAAAGATGCCGTATCATTATTAAGGACTTAATTTTATAAAATGGCTAAATCAAAGGATCCGGTAAGTTCAAATGAAGTTACGGAGTATATCCAAAAGTTGGGATCACCATTAACAGAAACCATTGAAGCTATTAGAAAGCTGATACTGAGTACTGATAAAAACATTAGTGAATACGTCAAATGGAATTCACCGGCTTTCTTTTATAATGGGGATATGAAGCCTTTTGATCCCAAAGAATATAAAAGAGACCTGGTTGTGATAAATATTCACAGAGGCTATGCCTTACTTGTTTTTCCTACCGGTGAAAAAGTAAAAGAGGTCTCCGAATTTCTTGAAGGCAAGTATACTGATGGAAGGCGATTGATGAAAATTCAGGATTTAGCGGATCTTAAGTCTAAACAAAAAGATCTGCAAAACGTGATAAAAGCCTGGCTAAAGCTGGTAGAGTAAGCGGGAAGGCTGCTAAACAATTGCAGTTGAAATTTGTTTCCATAATGCATAACCTGATAAGAAGCATCACATCATGCGTCGTACTTTATAAGAGTATTTATTTCCATAGAACATTAAATAACATGAGCATATCTAAAAAACAACACCCGGATCTTACATTACCCTTTAAAAAAGAAGAGCCACATATAGGGAATATACAGGCTGATTTTCAGTTGATCATGTATGGTGATTATGAAGATCCTAAATGCCGTAAAGCATTTAGTGATATGGAAAAAATCATTGAAAACTATGCGGAGAAAATTGTATTCGTATGGCGCCATTTTCCATTAAATAAAACCTTTCAAAAATCGCAGAAGGCTGCTGAATTAGCTGTGGCTTTACATGAGCAAGGCAAATTTTGGGAGGTGCATAAATTATTGATTGCAGAAAACAACAAGCTCAATTTAACCGATCTTATTGGGTATGCAAAGGAAGTAGAAGCTTACAATAAAAATGTTTATAACGCATTGGCTAATAATAAACACTCCTGGGATGTAAGAGATAGTATGCGCGGTGGGGTAGAGAGTGGAATTAAAAAATTACCGGCTTTATTTATCAATGGTAAATTAATGGAAACCGAAGTGAATTATAAAAATATTGAATCCTTACTCATTTAACGTACATGAAACAACGCATAGCGCATATTGCATTAGTGGTGGAAGACTATGACAAAGCCGTAGAATTTTATACCCAAAAATTAAAATTTACACTTATAGAAGATACTATTTTAAGTGACACAAAACGCTGGGTGATGATTTCTCCACCGGGCTCAACTGAATGTAATTTATTATTGGCGAAGGCTACCGGCGAAGATCAAAAGAGTCGTATCGGAAACCAAACGGGGGGTAGGGTGTTTTTGTTTTTATACACCGATAATATCCAACGCGATTATCAAAATTTGTTGGACAATGATGTGCAAATTGTAAGGCAGCCGGTTGTTGAAGCCTGGGGCACGGTAGTTGTTTTTGCTGATTTGTACGGCAACCTTTGGGATTTAATAGAACCCATTGCTAAATAGCTTTGGTTCTTTCTGATGATGCCTGCTTGGCATAAGAAGGCATCGGAATGATGCTCTTATACTTTAACCAAAGAATAGAGTATACCATATGTAGGTTAACCTAATTGTATTTGCGTAGCTTTTATTTTTTTTATTACTTTGTAAAATCATACTAATCAGTATCTTTTATGGCAAAAGCAGCAATTACCCGCTTTACGATTTTACAAAAAGCATTTGATCTTATTTATAAACAAGGTTATCAAACTACCAGTATCGATGATATTATCGCTACAACTAAAGTAACCAAAGGGGCTTTTTTTTACCATTTTAAGAATAAGGATGAAATGGGCCTGGCTATTATTAATGAGGTCATGTTTCCTACCATGAATCATGCATTTGTTAAATCTTTGGAAAACACCACAGATCCTGTCAAAGCTATTTATGCCATGATGAAATACCTGTTACTGGAAGACCCTTATTTAAAGGTTCAATATGGCTGCCCTGCAGGGAATTTAACCCAGGAAATGTCACCCCTTAATCACGAATTTAGTAAGGCTCTTTCAAAGTTGGTGGAACAGTGGCAGGAAGCTTTGCACAAAAGTATCATGAGCGGTAAAAAGGCAGGAACCATCAGGCCGGATGTAAATGCCAGGCAAGTTGCCTATTTCGTGATGTCAGGGTATTGGGGAGTAAGAAATCTGGGGAAGCTTTATCATACGACCGACTGTTATACCGTTTATTTGAAGGAGTTGAAACATTACTTAAAAAGTTTAAAATAATTTTAAACAAAAAACATACTAAGTAGTATGTTTTTATATATTTGCATCTCCAAATCCTAAAAAGAGATGTATCAGTCGCTCACATTTATTCATTCCATTGTACGTTGGTTAGTATTAACAGGCTTGCTATATGCTATCTACAGGGCGTACAAAGGGTATATACGGGAATCTGTATTTTCTAAGACCGATCACCTGGTAAGGCACTGGACAGCTACTATTGCACACATTCAGCTCGTGGTTGGTATTCTCTTATATACTCAAAGCCCTGTTATCAGCTATTTCTGGAAAAACAGGAAAGAAGCCGTTTCCAATCCTGAAATGGTATTCTTTAGTGTGATTCACATCTTCTTCATGTTAAGCGCTATTGTTATGATTACCATAGGTTCCGCATTGGCGAAACGTAAAACTGCCGATAGAGATAAATTTAAAACCATGCTCGTTTGGTATTCCATTGCACTGTTTATTATTTTAATGGCTATTCCATGGCCATTTTCACCGCTTGCCAGCAGACCTTATTTAAGATAAATGTATATGACAACTCTTTTGAAAACAAAAACCGGACGTTTAAGAATCATTGCTATTCTGGAAGGTATTTCATTATTAATACTGGTTTTTATGGCCGTTCCTATGAAATATGTGTTGAATAATCCGGCAGGTTCAAAAATAATGGGGCCTGTACATGGGGCTCTGTTTTTAATGTTTGTATTTAATACCTTAAGTGTTGGCGTGGAACAAAACTGGAAGTTTAAAACAACGACGTGGAAAGTATTGCTGGCTTGTATTATACCCTTTGGTACATTTTATATCGACCAAAAAATATTAAGTAAAATAAAAGACTAAGCCGGTTTACAAAAGATGAAAGCACTTGTAACAACTATAGTTCTATTGTTCTTGATTTATATAACCTGCAGAGTTTACTGTACGGTTAACCTCGCAAAAGGCTTTGATAAAATGATTGCTAATGGAGCGGTGATTTTAGATGTAAGAACCGAAACTGAATTTAAAAGCGGCCATATCCATGGAGCTGTAAACATCCCATTAAGCCATTTACGTACCGATTCGATTCCCTTTGATACAAACTGTATTTTAATTACCTGCTGCTCCCATGGGCTAAGAAGTGTAAAAGCGGTTGATATACTACATAACAGGGGATTTGAAAAAGTATACAATGGTGGAGCCTGGTCGGATCTGAAAAAATATACAGTCAATAAACCGACTAATTAATTTGGTGAAGATCTTTATCGGATGTTTTTACAAACCAACCAATAATATGTACATTTATATGATCATTAATAATATATACGTATGTACGTTGGCAAACATTTACGCTTTAAAATAGTTTTACAATTTTCGTGGAAATCTGTGTTAGCATTTGCACTTTATTCCTCCATCATTGTTTATATATTACACGATGTAATTCCGAAATTTAATGGGTTGCCTTTTGCTATTGTTTCTGTAACAGGTATTGCTGTTGCTTTTTATGTGGGGTTTAAAAATAACTCTTCTTATGAAAGACTTTGGGAAGCAAGAAAAATATGGGGCTCTTATGTAAATTCAAGCAGAACATTTGCCATCTACGTTCTTGATTTTATGAAACCAAGCGCAGAGGTAAATGAAGAAGAGTTGGATAAAATTAAACGAAAGATCATCAAACGTCATGTGGGTTATATTACGGCGGTTAGGCTACAACTAAGAAAACAAACGGTTTGGAAAATGGAAGAGGTTGGAAACAGGATCGTATCTTCCGATACCAATTTTACAAATGAATTATTGGATCAGGAACTGAGCGCTTATATGTCCGATTCGGAAGCAGATGATGTTGTATTGAAAAATAACCCTGCAGTACATATTATTAAGCTACAAAGTGAAGACCTTCGGGAGCTGCATGCTAAAAAATGTATGAGTGATTTCCATCATATTGAACTATCAAAAATGTTAGCAGATTTCTATAATCAACAGGGAGCCTGCGAGCGCATTAAGGGATTTCCTTTTCCCAGGCAGTATGCTTATTACAGTAAGTTGTTTGTGTATATATTGATAGGCATTTTACCGTTTTCTATTTATAGTGAATTATCTAAATTAAATGAAAATACCGTATGGCTTACGATACCGGCGTCTGTTATTTTAAGTTGGATCTTTTATACCATGGAAGTTGTAGGAGATACCAGTGAAAATCCATTTGAAAATGCCATTAATGATGTGCCAATGACGGCCATCTGCAAAAATATTGAAATTGATTTGTTGGAGTTGTTAAAAGAAAAAAATGTTCCTGAAAAGATTAAAGCTGAAAATAATATTTTAATGTAATAAACATATTAATGATACATTTGTATGACCCGTTTTAAATCTAAAACTTACAATACATCGTATTTAAGTAAATGAAACAATTAGAAGAATATATAAATTCCGGAATTTTAGAGGAATATGTTTTAGGATTGACTTCTGAAACAGAAAGTGCGGAAATAGAAACCTTGTCTTTGGCTCATCCTGAAATCAAAGCTGAAATCGATTCTATAACCGAAGCGCTCGTATCCTATGCTTCTAAAAAAGCTCCAATATTAGACCCTACGATCAAGCCAATGGTATTAGCCACCATTGATTATATAGAACGTTTGAAGAATGGTGAAGTACCTGCCGTTTTACCGGAATTACATGAGAATTCTAAAATTACTGATTTCACACAATGGTTAGATAGAAAAGACATTGCTTTACCGGAAGATTTCGAAGATTTTTATGCAAAGATCATTGGCTCCGAACCTGCTAAAACAACAGCTGTTGTGTGGTTAAAGTATGGTTCTCCCCAGGAAACACATCATAACGAGTACGAGAAATTTTTAATTTTGGAAGGCACCTGCGATATAAAGATTGATGATAAAGTACATTCATTGGTTCCCGGCGATTATTTAAGCATCCCGTTATATCTGAAACACGATGTACGTGTTACCTCAAATACTCCCTGCAAAGTTATTTTGCAACGTATTGCGGCTTAATGAGAGGCTATTTGCTGGCATTTGTTTTGAACTAAAGTACATGTACGCATGCTAATTTAAGCTTTTCAAACTTATGAGAAATAATTTCACCATTAAGATCAATAATGTAACCATTCATTATAATGATACAGGAAGTAGTGATGTTCCACTTGTTTTTATTCATGGTTTTCCATTTAACAGAACTTCCTGGTATGGCCAGCAGAATTTTTTTAAATCACACCGCAGGGTAATAACGTATGATATCAGAGGTTTCGGTGATTCATCCAATGATTTTGATACTCAGTTAAGTATGAGTGTATTTGCCCACGATTTTATTCATTTTCTGGACGCTTTAAAGATTGAAAAAGCGGTTGTATGTGGACTTTCTATGGGAGGTTATATTTTGATGAATGCTTTTAAAACAGCCCCTGAAAGATTCGCAGCAATAGTATTATGCGACACGCAGTGCAATGCGGATTCTGCAGAAGCCAAAGAAAAAAGGTATAAAACGATTGAAGAGATAAAAACAAACGGTTTAAAGAAATTTGCGGACGATTTTGTAAAAAACGTATTTCATGAAAATTCTTTCAGGGATAAAAAAGAAAAAGTAGAGGAGATCAGGCAGGTTATTTTACAAACCTCTCAGCAAACCATTATCGAATCGTTAAAAGCGTTAGCAGGAAGAACTGAAACCTGCAGTGTTCTTGAACTCATAAAAGTTCCAACCCTTATTATCTGTGGAAATAAGGATAAAGTAACACCACCAGAAAAATCGGAGGTAATACATAAGGCAATAAAACACTCCACTTACCTTACTATTGATAAGGCTGGCCATTTGTCTAATATAGATCAGCCTGAAGAGTTTAATAAGCAATTAGGAGAGTTCTTAAAAGCCTTATAAATAGATTGTTATTTATTAAAGTATATTTGCAACTTATTTAAAGCCATTATGAATTACGAGCAAATCCTTTCCAAATTATCCATTTCAGAACTTAACACCATGCAGAAAGAGGCTATGGATGTGATTTCTAAAAACGATCAGGTAGTTTTAATTTCTCCTACCGGAACCGGGAAAACGCTTGCTTTTTTATTACCGTCCTTACCCTTTTTAAAATACGACGAACCGGGAGTTCAGCTATTGATCGTTGTGCCTACACGCGAATTAGCCATACAAATTGAACAGGTGCTGAAAAAAATGGGAACCTCTTTTAAAATTAACTCCTGTTATGGAGGCCATTCGGTAGGTATCGAAGAAAATAATTTATCGCAGCCACCGGCTATCTTAATTGGAACACCCGGTAGAATAGGGCATCATCTCCGTGCTAAAAATATTTCATTACAGGCAACTCATACGTTAATACTGGATGAGTTTGATAAATCACTGGAAGCAGGCTTTGACGAAGAGATGTCTTATATTGTTTCTCAATGTCCTTCTCTTAAAAAACGCATCTTAACATCCGCTACAACTCTTGAGCGTATTCCGGCATTTGTGGGGATTAAACGCAAGGTAGAAGTAAATTATACAAATAAGCAATCAGAAAATACGTCTCTAAAACTAAAATCCGTAAGAGTTAAAGGAGATGATAAGCTGGAAGCTCTGATGTTAATGCTTGGTAAAACAGCTAACAATGCGTCTGTGATTGTATTTTGTAATCACAGGGAAGCCGTTAACCGTATTTCCGAACAGTTGGAATATTATAAGATCGGACATGGTTTTTATCATGGAGGATTAGACCAGATGGACAGGGAAAAAACATTGATCAAATTCAGGAACGGAAGCATCAACATCTTAATTACTACCGATCTTGCTGCGAGAGGTTTGGATATTCCTGAAATTGAAACCGTGATTCATTATCAAATGCCTTTAACGGAAGATGTGATGATTCATCGGAATGGTAGAACAGCCAGGATGAATGCGGAAGGAACAGTTTATTTTTTATTGGATGTAGAAGACCATTTACCTAAGTTCTTAAATACTATCCCCGAAGAAGAAGAATTACCGGGCGAAATGATAGTTCCTCCATCTTGTGCCTGGAAAACCCTCTATATTTCTGCAGGTAAAAAAGATAAGATCAATAAAATGGATATTGTAGGAATGCTTATTCAAAAAGGACAACTCTTAAAGGAGGATATTGGTAAAATAGAAGTGCTGGATTATTCGGCCTATGTAGCGGTTAAAAGCAGTAAGATCACAAAAACCCTTCACCAGATTAAAGAGGAAAAAATCAAAAACAAGAAAGTGAAAATTGGAATAGCTACCTGATTCTGCTTTGGTTTTAAAAGGAAAATATTAGTCTAAAGCACTTTTATTATTCACTGAAACTGTTATATTTGATGTGCTTACATTAAATGTTCAGATCTAAATTCATAGTTATTGCTTTGCTTCATGCGGTATGCGTGTATTCTCAAAAGCCGACCAAGTTTGATAATCTGTTCGATTCTGCCAGTAAGTACGAATACATCGATTGGAATTTATCTTATTCCTACGCCAAAATGGCCATCCAGAATAAAGATGCCGATTTTTCCTACGAAGATATTATTAGTCTGAATACCATTTTCGACACTTACTATCAAAAACGAAATATGCTGGATTCTTCATTCAGTATCAACAAGCAATCGTTACAATTGGCAACGTTACATCAGAACAAAGGACTAATTGCCTATAGTTTAAATAACATGGCGGGTATCTATGATTTGGCGGGGAATCATCAGGCTTCTATCGATATGTATAAGAAAGCGCTGAACATGCTAGTGGAATTGGGTGATGCCAGGCAAATTGCCAATACAAGTTATAATATGTCGATTCCTTATACATCCTTAAACCAGTTTGATTCGGCAAAGTATTTTACAGATAAAGCGTTTGAAAATTATAAGAAGATAAAGGATTATTCCGGGATGGCTGTATGCTATGATTATTATGCCAGTGAGGAAGACCGCAAAGGTAAGTATGACGAAGCTATTCAATTGTATAACCTTGAAGTGGCAAATTTTAAACAAGTGAATGAACAGGCAAGTTTGATTATTCCTTATCAAAATATGGCCGAAACTTATTTAAAGGCAAAGAAATATGAGGAATGTAAAACATACCTTGATCTGTCGATGCAATTGGCTATTGTATTGGGTTCCACAACGGATGTGTATGATGTGTCGAGTACCTATTCAAAATACTATGAAGCTATAGGTGATTATAAAAATGCCAATTATTACATGAGAAAGTACTATGAAGGTAAAGATACAATGATCACTACTCAGCTAAAAACGTCTTTATCAGATCAGAAAAGTGAATTCGACAGGGAAAATTCTGAAAGCCTTATTTTGATTAAGCAGTTGGAGGCTGAGAAAAATCTGAAATCACGGGAATTGATTACCTGGATTTTAATTACTTCTTCTGTTTTTTTTATCACAATATTGATCTTTGCTATTAACCGGTACAGAGTAAAACAAAAATCGTTTTTAAAGTTAAGTGAATATAAAAATCAACTCGTCCATCAAAAAGAAAAAATTGAAGAAAATCAAAAGGAGATTATCGATAGTATAACCTACGCAAAACGCATTCAATCGGCTATTATGGCTTTAGAAGAAGATATTCTCAGGTATTTTCCCGAAAGCTTTTTAATGTATAAACCCAAGAATATTGTTGCCGGCGATTTTTATTTTTTTGAAGTAACCGAAACCCATGTGTTTTATGCCGCCGCCGATTGTACCGGCCATGGTGTCCCCGGTGCCCTGGTAAGCGTGGTATGCGCCAATGCACTCACCCGTTGTGTGAAAGAATTTGGACTAACAGATCCGGCTCAGATACTTGATAAAACGCAGGAACTGGTTTTGGAAACCTTTCATAAAAGTGGTAAGGAAGTAAAAGATGGAATGGACATTAGTCTTTGCCAGTTCGAAAAAAAGAATTTAAAGTCCGGTATTTCGCCGGTACTCATGCAATGGGCGGGAGCCAATAATTCTTTATGGTATATGGAGGATCATCAGCTCCTGGAAGTTAAAGCCAATAAGCAACCTATTGGATATAGCGAACGGGTTAATCCGTTTACAACACACCATCTGAGGTTAAAAAAAGGAACAGCCGTTTATTTATTTACAGATGGTTATGTGGATCAGTTTGGTGGAGAAAAAGGAAAAAAATTCAAATACAGGCAATTGGAACAAAAAATCACCGACATTTGTACATTGTCGATGCCTGAACAAAAAGTAAGCCTTGAAAAGATCTTTGACGACTGGAAAGGGGATTTGGAGCAGGTAGACGATGTATTGGTTGTAGGTATCAAGATTTAGAGAAAAAAAGGGTATATTTGCGCACTCTTATGAATTATCTGAATACCGATCGCCATTTGACATACTTTATGTTTTCCATAAAGTATAAACTACTAAAATTATTTAATGACATTTAAAGAACTAAACTTAATTGATCCGCTTTTAAAAGCGCTTAATACCAAGGGTTATGTGCAACCCTCTCCAATACAGGAAAAATCCATACCACATATTTTATTAGGAAAAGATATTTTTGGCTGCGCACAAACAGGAACAGGAAAAACGGCTGCCTTTGCTTTACCAATTCTTCAGTTACTGGATGCCAATAAAAAAAACAATCAAAGAAGAGAGATTAAAGCTCTTATTTTAGCCCCTACACGTGAGTTAGCTACTCAGATAAGTGAAAACTTTAAAGAGTATGGCGCAAATCTGGGTTTTGTGCATGCAACCATATTTGGAGGTGTTTCGCAATTCCACCAGGTAGCGGCCTTAAAAAAAGGCGTTGATATTTTAATTGCAACACCGGGCCGTTTATTGGATCTTATGCAACAAGGATTCATAAAATTAGGCGGTGTTGAATATTTTGTGTTGGATGAAGCCGATCGTATGTTGGATATGGGCTTTATCAATGACATGAAAAAAGTAATTGCAAAATTACCGGCTAAAAGACAAACCATGTTCTTTTCGGCAACAGCAGCTCCAAATATTATGAAGTTGGCTAATACGATTCTTCATAACCCTATAAGCGTTGCGGTTAACCCTGTATCATCTACTGCTACCTTAGTAAAACAAACCGTTTACTTTGTTCAAAAAACAAAGAAAAGCCCTCTGTTAAAACATATTTTAAAAACCAATAACATCGATCACGTGTTAATCTTTACAAGAACCAAACGTGGTGCAGATAAAGTAGCGAAGGATTTGAATGCCTTTAAAATTAAGGCTGAAGCTATTCATGGTAATAAATCACAGGGAGCACGTGAAAGAGCTTTAAAAGGGTTTAAAGACAGAACTATTGGTGTTTTAGTGGCAACTGATATTGCATCGAGAGGAATTGATGTGGATAAGTTAACACACGTGATTAATTATGAAATTCCTGAACAGGCAGAAACCTATGTTCATAGAATTGGTAGAACCGGTAGGGCAGGGGAAAGCGG
This sequence comes from Bacteroidia bacterium, assembly GCA_963422675.2. Lineage (GTDB taxonomy): Bacteria > Bacteroidota > Bacteroidia > B-17B0 > Aurantibacillaceae > UBA4416. Next base: position 52,332 of record CAXVYS010000008.1, on the reverse strand, counting down.
AGAAGCAATTTCGTTATGTAGCCATGATGAATTAGCTTACTTTAAACAAATTCAAAAACTAATCAAAAAAGATATTGAGGTTGTGAAAAAACATCCTTTTATTTAAACTCAATGATTGACTCAAATAGATGATCACAAAAAATAAACCCCCTGTAATTCTACAGGGGGTTTATTTTTAGTTTTTAACTATCTTTTTGGAGATGGTTTTATCCGGATAAAAACTATTGATGATATAAATGCCATTGGTTAGGGCATTAAGGTTGATGTTGTATTCATATTCGGTAGGATTTTGAATAGTTTTGATTTCCTTACCTAATAAATCCCTGATCACAATAGACGTTGGAAGTTCTGTATCATTATTAAATACTAATTTAAATTCCCCGTTGTTAGGATTAGGTAAAATACTAAAATCAAACGCTTTTAATTCCTCTTCATTTAATTTAAGGTTGTTACTTTGAGCAGCAGTAGTTCCGTTATCATCGCTTGTACTTGCCATTCTTGCACCACCGGCGCATGCCGGAGCGATATAGAATGAAGCAACGGATCCCGAGTTAATATTGATGTTAGGCAATAATTCAATTTGTGTATTAGAACTAACATACAAAGGCCCGGTGTTTACCGTTACATTTTGTAAACTGATCTTAGCATTGTAATGAGCATCGTACTGGCTGGTAATGGTTAGGTTTTGAATATTAACAGGACCAGCAAACTGAGGTCCCACACCTACAGCATACCATGCTGCAGTAGTTTGAGCTACTTCATTTGAACCTGAACCATATAAATCAATCGCAGATAAAATACTATAGTACCTTGCATTGGAGAAATTTGAATTGGACGATAAATAAGTCGTTAAACTTCTGTAAGCAATTTTAGAGGCTTTATCTCTTCCAATTCCAGTAACACAAAATTGAGCACTATTATCATTTACACCACTACCTCCGTTTGAAAGCAGATAAAACCAATAGTTCTGTACTCCGCTATTATTATGCACCCCACCATTATCAGGTCCTGTAACCGGATTGATCCAATAGGCTCCGTTATAAGTATCAGGATTATTTTTGGCATTTGGGTTAGACATATCTCTTAATCCACCGGAAATAACTTCTTCACCGATTTGGTAATTTGGTGTCCAGCCTGTAGAATAATTTTGTTTACCATAAAATTCCACCATGATCCCGAAAATATCAGAAAAGGATTCGTTTAATGCGCCTGACTCCCCCTGGTACACCAAGCCTGCCTCGTATTGGGTAACACCATGTGTAAACTCATGTCCTAAAACATCTAATGTAATTAACTCATTAGAAAAAGGCGAACCGGTTGTTCCAATATGAATGCTACTTCCATTCCAAAAAGCATTTCCCGGGACATTTGGATCTTCCGGATAAATATTAATTTGAGAAGACGAATTATCGAAACTATTCCTGTTCAAATTATAGCGATAATAATCATGAGTTCTTTCAAAACACCAAAGTGCAGATGTAGCCGATTGATCACTTGAACCCCAGGAGTTTCCATTTTGTCTGTAATCGCCACCACCATTGGGTTTTTGAACATAGATGTAGGTAGACGTACAGGTATTTTTAGGCCTGTAACGACAGAATACACCAGCATACGTAAATTTATCTGTGCTGATGTACTGGCTTCCATAAAATTTTACGTTAGCGCTCCCGGTATTACAGGGTTGATTACAGCTGGCAACACCAAAAGGCTGTGCAGTGACATCTTCTGTTGCGGTACTATTATCTTTTTCCTGCGAAGCCTGGTGACTAAAGCAATTAGATTGGGATATCATATACTTTGTAATCATTTTACTTGTACCGGCGTCAATATAATAATCATACGTTTGGGCAGGTTCTTTGGAGTAGAGCCTGATCTTATACGCTAACAGGTACGAGCCACTTCCATAATTTGAATTACCAATGACGAGTTGAGCTGCAGGATAATAAGACGTATCCGGATTACCGGTATTATCCTTAAGTTCCTTCTCGATTAGTGAGTCCTGCCAAAAATAAGATGAACCGCCGTCTTCAGCAATCGCTCTATCAATTGCCTCTCTTGATGAGATAGAAGGTACGGAAGAAATAGATAATGTACTTAGTAATTTACCATTGGCAGAATATTTACCGGCAGCGGAATTTTCGTGCACTATAAATTCTGATCCAATGATTGGCACATTATTATAACTCTGGTAATACTTTCGGTGTATCACACTCAGTTCATCTGTAGAGGTTCTTGTTAAAACCAGGTTCATAGCACTTGACATATTAAAGCAGTTTGCTTTAAATGTGGATGTGCCGGCTTCATATAAGTTCTTTTTAAGATCGTAAAAAATATTAGTGGAATCATAATTAGCTATGTATGAGGTATCAATTACCTGACCGTAAGTTACAACTCCAATAAAATTAAAGAACAAGAAGATGTTTTTAATATTTATTTTGTTTTTCATGTTTTATAATTTATAGTTAAATGTATAGCACAACCTTTTTTATAAGATTATTTTATGTTGATAGAGCTCCTATAATGCAAATGCAGCTTATTTTCAATGTACCAACGTTAGTGGTATGTCGTTTAGTTTATGGAAAAATAATTGACTGATTATAGGTTTAACTATTACTTTATTTTTGTTTTGAGTTCATCAATGTCTTTTTGTTGTTTCACCATGATGATTGTCATTTCTTCTATTTTCTTTAAAAGAAGAACGTTCATTTGTGCTACATCAATCCCTGTTTCTGCGATCTCTTTTTCTGAAGGAACTTCAGGAAGGTGTTTGTTCTCTAAATAAAATTTTTCTATGTCGTAAAGATTTGGCAATTTATAGTCAGCAGCAAACACATAATCAGCCCAACCTGTGAGAGTAACATATAAAGATTTAGTCACCGTTTTTCCATCTATCGAAAGTTTTGAATCTGTATGTGGACCACTAAGTTGTTTTAGTGTGCCAATAGATACTCTACCGGCATCAGAGATCGACATATAATCTGTATTACCATGTCCAAAGTTTAGTGAGGAAGCTCCACCGGCATCACCTCTGAAAGAAATATAATGTTGATCTGTTACATCTACTGTTTTTTGGATTCTGATTTCCGCACTGTTCCAGTTGTTACCGGCAGCATATCTTTTATGATAGATTCTTAAATTATCCTGGTTTATTCCTGAAGAAGCATACATCCTTTCCCATTCTACTTTATTACCGGCTGTTTGTCCCAGTGAACCATTAGCGATATCCACATGACTTTGTGGCGCTGTTGTTCCTGCACCAATACCAATATTACCCCCATTTTTTACTAATGATAATATCGGAGTGGCAAACCCAACATTTTCTGTTTCACACATCGATTTCCATCCAAGAGATTGGCTGTAAGCATAAGTTCCGATTTTCACACCCGCAGCACCTGAACCGCTGGATGCAAAAGAAAGACCTTCACCGGATGCTGTAATAGGGGTAAGTACTACAGTTCCCGGTGGTAGATCTCCGTTCGCAGTTGTATAATTTGGAGAAACCTGGAACCCTCTGGAGGTAGATCCCGGATCAGTTATTCTAAAGATACCCATGTTAGAATGAAAGCCTGTTAAAGGACTTGATGTACCAATTCCAATTCTTCCTGCAGGGCCATTACTTGGATTTAAAAATAAATAACCGGAAGAGGTGGTTTGAATATCCGAAAATATCGAGCCTGAATAAGACAATCTTAATTGATTACCGGCATTAAGTACATCCAGTTTAGAAGCAGGTGATGCGGTTCCAATACCTACATCACCTCCTGTTACCTGTGTTCCTGCATTAAGAGTTGGAGGCGTAGCAAATTGCGAAAAGGATTTATTTACCTGCATGAAGTAAATAAGGCTTACAGAAAGAATAAGTTTTTTCATGTGTTTAGTTTTTAATTAAATGAAACAATAGTGATGAGTGATTTGAGACAGCAAAACTACATTGAGTGAATGCCAGAAAGTGTCACTCACTATTTTTGTATGAAATATTTTTTTTGCCTATTGCAATAAATAATATTAACGCCTTTTAGCCTTAGGTTTTCTACCATTCTAAGAACAGTTCTTTTAGAAACATCTAACCTTTGAGATAAAGAAATAGCATTTACACAGGAGTTACTTTCGATGTAGTACTTTAAACTATCGAGTTTTTCAGAATATTTTAGGAAATCCATAACATCAAATTAAAAGTTTTATAAGACGTATTATATGTTTGAATGATGTGATTTAGAAATAATAAAGAGAAGACGAAAAAGCCATGCAGCAAAAGCTCTTTCTGAAGAAAATCATTTCTTGATTTGATGAACATAACCCCGTTTTATTATTATAAATGGTTAATGATGTACACTTTTATAGTGAAGCGTAAATTACCTTCAAAAAAATGGAATAGTCAATGCGTAAAATTACGTGGTTTTATAGGCAGGCTTATAAAGCAATAAATTATAATACCGGCTTAAGATGCATAAAGATGCACATGGAAGACTTACCAATTAATAAAAATGCCCCTGAAGTCAGGAGCATTTTTTAATATGATATCAGTAATAGTTTAACGTAGGAAAACAATTGTTAATGTTTTTTTTACACTGTTGGTTTAAAAAGAAGCCAACAAACAGAGAGTGGTTACATTATAATTAAACAGATGTTGATTTAATATTCAATAAAATTGAAATTAACATTATAGATTTCCGCAAATTCTTTTCCTGCATCCAGCAAATCATCATCCCGTTTATCGTAATGCCATTCAATCTCAATTTTATAATCATTGGACACAAGCTTTTTGATGATTGAAATAATATCTGCAATATACTTGGCAGAAGTGGAATTAAAATAATCGAGTTTAAAGACGAACGTAACCTTCGCATTATTGGTTGATTCATTTTTACGCCAGTATAATATGGATTCAAAATCTTCGATCCACTTAATGATAGGAGTATAAAATTTCCCAGCATTTTCAGGCCTCGATTCACCGGAAATCATGAAGCGATTGGAATTAATGTCAAACGTTATTTGTGGAGAATCCTCTGTTTGGTTAATGATTAACGAGTCCATAGTTTATCTAATTTGTAATATTAATTTCTACCTGAAAAATGTATAATGAGCTAGATTCTGTTAAAGATTTGAAATCATATTTTATTTTACTGTCTGATTTAATTGCAATATCAATAATACCTAACCCGGCATTATTTTCGTTGGTACGTTCGGCAAGAAGCTGGTTACGGTAGAGTTTTTTTAGACCTGCAATTTCAAGACCTGATATCAGATCGAGTTTTTCTGTTAATTCGGAAATCTTACTGTTTAAGATGGGGTTTGCCGTAATGATCTTATAATGCGTATCTGATTTGGCTAACAGAAGCATAGATGCTTTTTTTATTTCCTGGGACGAATGCTTACTTACATTCTCAATACTCTCCACTAAAATATTATATATTTTTTTATTAACCCCTAGACCTGCACCTGAATCATTTATTTTGCTTTTACCTAATTTTAATAACGCAGTAGCCATCGAATGGTTGAAATGCCCTGTAAAAGCAACAAGGATATTCCTCTCATCCATAAAGTTATATAAATTATGAGCGACGGTACTATAATTCATTTAATCAATTTTTTGCTTTTGTGTTTTAAATGATATTTCCTTAATTGTAAATATAATGCCTTTAAACTATATTTTATAATAGTTCTTTCCTTTTTGAAAAATAATTAAACACGTATTCCTAACACTAAAATATCATCTATCTGGCTTCTGTTCCCTTTCCAGGTAACAATCCTATCTTCCAGTATTTTCGATTGTTCATCAGGCGTCAATTCACTAATGGACAATAATAATTCTCTAAAGGGCTGGTAAAAGAATTTTTTATTTTCCGGTCCACCAAACTGATCCGCATACCCATCAGAAAACAAGTAAAGCATATCATTTGGTTGTAAATCCACTAAATGATTTTGAAAGCCACTTAGATCCTGCTTTTTTAAACTGCCAATAGAGCGGCTATTGGCTTTTATCTGGATGCATTCTTTATTTCTAAAAATGAATAAAGGATTATGAGCACCGGCATATTCAAGTTTGGTCATACTTTTGTTTATAGAAACGAGGCATATATCCATTCCATACTTTGCTGTAGTAGTTTGGTTATTCTGTTTTAAACTGTGTAAAATTTTAGTATTCAACTCATTTAAAATTTCAGCCGGTGTGTAGTTGGTGTTTTCATTAATGGTATCATTTAACAGGTTATTACACATTAACGACATAAAAGCACCCGGTACCCCATGGCCGGTACAATCCGCTACTGCAAGAAGCACCCGGTTATTGCCCTCATAAAGCCAGTAAAAATCACCACTTACAATATCTTTTGGTTTGTATAAGATGAAATGATCTTTAAAGTGTTTGCTAATATCTTCTCTGGCAGGTAAAATAGATTGTTGTATATCCTTGGCATATTCTATACTGTCAGTAATCAGGTTATTCTTTTTTTCAATTTCTATTTTTTGTTTATTGATCGCATCATTTTTTAATTCCAATAATTCATTGGCAGCTTTTTTTTGATTATAACTTCTCAACATAAACAAACTGATCAGTAATACCAAGCCCAGTACAACAAACAAACCGTTCCTCTGAATTTTTTTCTTATCGGCTTCCAATTGCTGCTTGCTGATTTCATCATCTTTTTTAACTAACTGCTGATCTTTTTTTGCTGTTTCATATTTTACACTGAGCTCTGTTAATTGCTTATTATATTCTGTACTAATAAGTGTATCCTTTAATTGAGTATACAGGATTTGAAACTCATACGCTTTCTTATAATTACCTAATTTTGAGTGTATGCTCGCAAAACTAAAATATAGATCCCTGATGTAGAATCGGTTATTTACAGCAACAGCCCCTGCATAACAGGTGTCAAGATAGGTAAGAGCTGTTTTGTAATCGCCTTTCGCATAATATACATCTCCAATAGTACCATAGATAGAAGCTTCCATGTCGGAATTTTTATACTTTTTTGCAAGGTATAAACCTTCAAATGCTTCTTTCAAACTTTTATCAAATTCTTTTCTGCCGGCATAGATATAAGCCAGTTTATTTTCAGTCTCAATAACGCCATTTATAATATTGTTTTTTTGATATAGTTTTTTTGCCTTTAAAATGCAATCTAATGCTTTGGTATGTACCCCTTTAAAAACAAAGGTTTGCGATTGATCATTGTTTGTTTCGTTATAATAAGTGTCTCCAATTCTATATAAAACCCTTGCCATATCTATTTCCGAATTAAGGTTTTTGTATATCTCAAAGGACTTATTATAAAACCGTAAGGCTTCTTCAAAATTGTGTTTATTTTGATACACAATCCCAATGGTCGATAATAAATTCCCTTCCTGGTTTTTATCACCTATTTCTTCCGATAACTTTAAGGCTTTTAAATAAAATTCCATCCCTTTATCGTAATTCTTTTGGATATTATAAAGATCAGCAATTGTATTAAGTGTTTTAATAATCCGGGCTTTATTACCTAATTCGTATTGGATCTTTAAAGCTGAAAAGGTGTATTCAAGGGCTTTTTCAGGATTATTATTTACCCTGTATACAAAACCAATATTAAGTAAACTTCTGGAAACCCCCTTTTTAAAGGATAAACTTTGTGATAAACGTAAGGCACCTTTGGCATATTGAATAGAAGAATCAATGGATAATAACCTTGTTTCCAGGCATAACGCATTTAAAAGATTCACCTTGGAGGTATCTTCTTTGGCTGTTTTTAATAACAGGGTTAAAGAATCTGTTTTGTGTGTTTGGGCTTTTCCGCTATTTATAAAGAGCCCCAAACAAATTAAGATATAACCAATCAGATTTTTTTTCAAGAGTAGCTATTATTTAAAAACGGTGAATTTATTAAAATACATATTTCCCTGCTGATCGGTATACTTAATCGTATAGATTCCATTAACCATAGTTTCAAGATTAATGCGCGGCTCTGTATTTAAAGGTAATTCCTGCATTAAGGTAATTTTTCCGGTTATATCTGTTATTTCAATTTGCTGTATTACCAAAGACGTTCTTATGGTAATGAAAGTAGAAGCCGGATTAGGAAAAAGTTCTATTTGATTCGTTATTTGAGTTTCCTGAGTTATACCAACAGGTTTATTACAATCTTTCCTGAACGAATCAAACCAGTTTCTGGCATTGGTTAATGCCGGGGTAAAGCAGCTAAAATGATCGCCTGTTTGTAAAACATTTACTAAAGATACATTTGGTGCTCCTTTAGCTTGCATACTATCACGTGCCATAATACTATTGCCGGGAAGCACTAAGGGATCACTTCCGCAATAACATATTCTTAATGGCATTAATGGCTTCCATGAATAGTTGTCATTTAACATCAGATCCCGTTTTAACGGATGCTTAAATTGAATGGTATCCGCAAATAAACTTGTAAAAACACTGTCCTGCATAAATCCATATGCATTAACCGGTAAAATAGCATTTAATGAATTAAAGCTGCTATTGCCATTAAAGTAAGGGGGTATGCTCGTGTTGTAAGGCGAATCATAATAGTTATTAATGTTGGAATATAAATTACCGTATACCGTTTGGTAACTGTTAATCACATAAGGCGTAAATGCATTGTAACTATAAACCGAATCCGTGTATACTTTTAACTGAGCTCTAGAAAGAGAATAGGGGCCTGATAAAGTAGCCCCCGCGGATACATTAAATTCGGTATTTAAATTATGATCCTGAATATATTTTAAAGTAGCCATGGCCGAATGGCCGCCCTGAGAATACCCTGTAATAAAAACTTTTCCATTTAACCGGTAAAACGTACTGTCATGAAGGCATTCTCTTACAGCCCTCATAAGATCGAGCGTAGCGGTGGCTTCTGTTTCGGCATGTAAAAACGGATGGTACCCCGCATTGTCTCCTAAACCAAGGTAATCAGGCATAGAGACAATATATCCCTTTGATGCAAAAAACAATCCATCATAATTACTGAATTGTGCTGACGGTACTTCTGTTTTTTTAAGCACAGTTCCATGTCCGTAAGAAAGAAGGGAAAATGTATCGCATACTGCAGAAACAGGAATCATGAGTGCTCCGGAAGCGATGGTAGGATTATGAAATGCATCGGTTGTATTGTAGCGCACCTTGTAAATTCTGGCACCGTAATAAGGACCACCGGCACCTAAAAGCGATGAAACCTGTACCGATGTTTTAGTGGCTAGTAACGAAACACTCACCAGGTGCTGTGCCATACTGCTGTTTATAACCAGTATGGAAAATAGGAAGACCAGATTTTTTTTCATAATTCAGTTTTTAAATTTTAGAGTTGTGCATTCTAATAAAGATAAATTTTAACTGATGTGTTATATCTATACAGTATCTGTCTGTTATAAATATAAATATAAAAAGTATTGGATTAACTAACTCATATTATCTTTTGTTTAAATTTCCTGGTGAATTGATAATATTTTTAACAGATAGATTTTTTTATAAAATAAGATATAAGAAATCTATTCCGTTAAATCCGTTAAAATTAAATAGAAGGATGTGAGGTCGTTCTAATTTATCCTTTTTTGTAAGTAGGCCTGTTAAAGCTTCCACCTAAGGATTTACCATAACCAGGGCTGGTATTAAAACGTAAACACACTTCAACACCACCTCTCGATTTTGAGGCGGATGTTAATTGTGAAATATTTAAATCATAACTTACCCCAAAGGCAAACTTATCATATTGAACCAATAACGAGGGGATGACTGCATCTCCCACACGGTAGTAAGCTCCTAAGGAGATAGCACTTGCCTTTTTAATTCCGGTATAAACCGATTGATCCTGGATAATATATTTAAACATAAAACCGGCATCAATTTCCTGTGAGGGACCTTGTCTCATATACACAAAACTAGGAACCAACGCTACACCGGCCCCTTTAATTCCAATATCAAAATTGGCATGCGCTACTACTTTTGCAAATTCCTTATCACCTGTTCCTGAAAAAGAATATTTTGGAGCATTATAGTGAAACGCGGAAAAACCAATATCAAATTTTGTTCCGTCCTGTGCACTGATGTAACGCTCACTTTTAGCATAATGGAAATCCAGGCCTCCAACAAAATCAGCCTGTAAGATGGAACTGTAAGGAACAGCTTCTCCTGAGGCAGTGCTTGCATTGTATTTGTAGCCATCATACTGGCTCTCCCACTTAAGTTTTGTAGGGTCAATCGTTCTGTAATTAAATCCTCCGCCTATGCCGGCAGACAGTTTCCCGAATTGGGATACTTTAACCACCACGTTAAATCCTAAGTTGGCAGCCAAGGTTCCAAGCGATGCGTCACCGGCTTTATCTTTAAAGATACTGAACGACGATCCCACATAGGCTTTCTTTAATTTAAGATGCTTAAGTGCTTTTTCCACACTGATGCCATAGGTTTGATAAGGGCTTGCTACACTGGCCCACTGATTTTTAAAATTGGCAATCACCCTTGTATCATATGCCGTACAACTTAAGGCAGGATTTAAAATAACGGGAGTTTCATTGAATTGGGAAAAATGCATATCCTGAGCTTTCGCTAAGAAAGGCATCGCAATAATTCCGGCTAAAACAATTTTTTTCATATTATATAAATTTAAGTGGGTCATAGATTCTTGATTTTATTTTATAAGCGTGATATTACCTTTAATATTAAATGGTTTGCCGTCGATAGTGATTCCATCGGCTCTGTAAACGAATACTCCAGTGTCGAGGGATTTCCCTCTGAATGTGCCATCCCAGCTATCGGAAAAAGAAGACGTTTCAAATACCTTTTCTCCCCAGCGGTTAAAAATCTGTAAATTATAAGTTCCGATACAAAATCCGTGAACATTCACCATATCATTGAGTCCATCCCCGTTAGGCGAAAAGGCATTAGGCACAAAGAAATCCCCGCAGGTAAAATCGACTTTTACAATCACCGAATCCCTTCTTTTGCAATATGGCGAATTGGAAGCCTCCACATAATACTTAGTAGTTACAGTAGGCTGCACCACAGTATTAGAACAGGTAGGGCAGGCAATACTTCCGTTCACATTAGGATACCAGTAGTAATTTAAGGCCGTTCCGTTTGCATGGATCGTTGTGGTTTGACCTATTTTCAGGGTCGTATCCCCTGTAGCATTAAACACCCTTGGCGTATCCGCTACATTAATATAATTTGTTTTAAGCGTGGTATCCGATCCATAGGCATTCACCACAATCAAGGTCACCGGATAATTCCCCTTCACCAAATAACACACCTGTGGGTTAGCCACATTGGAAGTCGGAGGAGTTCCTCCCGGGAACACCCACTGGTAAGTCATTGGCTGGCTACCGGTAGTTACCGCCGTAAACGTTACACACCCATTAGTACAAATACTATCATTGGTAATAGTTTGAATATCAGCCGTAGGCGGCACACATAAAAAAGGCTGCACACTAATAGTAGCCGTAGAAATACATAAGCCGTTAGACACCGTTACCGTATAATTGACAGTAGCTGTTGTTGTAGGTTTAGCAATAACGGCAGCCGTATTATTAGCCCCTTGAATGGCCGCAGCCGGAGTCCATGTATAAGAAATTCCCGGTCCTGCAGGCACCACCGCCAAACTCACCGTATTGGATAAACATACCGTCGCACTACTTGCCGTTACCGTAGGAGTAAGAGCCGGAGCCACCGATACGGTAATGGTAGCCGGTAAAGCCACGCAGCCCAGAGCCGTTTGCCCCCCCACACTATACGTTGTCGTCGTAGCCGGATTAGCATTAATAGAAGCCGTCGTTAATCCACCCGGTAACCAGGTATAAGTATTAGCCCCCGAAGCTGTTAAGGTAGTTCCTGCGCCCCCTGCACAAATCAGCGTCCCTGTAGACGTAATGGTAATTGTACTGGTAGGAGGCACCGTTACCGTTACCGTTTTTACAGAAGAACACAGTCCCGAAGTACCCGTAACCGTATACACTGTTGTAACCACCGGAGTAGCCGTTACCACCGCTCCCGATGTAGAACTTAATCCCGTAGCCGGAGCCCATGAATAAGTAGTAGCCCCACTGGCGGTTAAAGATACCGGGGTAGCCCCGATACAATAATTAGCCGCACTGGCTGTAACCGTTGTATTTACTATCGTTACCGTCACATTAGCCGAAGTTGTCACCGTACACACCCCGTTACTCCCCGTAATCACATAATTAGTAGACGTAGCCGGAGTAGCTGTTACCACTGCCCCCGATGTAGAACTTAATCCCGCAGCCGGACTCCAGGTATAAGAAGTAGCCCCTGATGCGGTAATACTTACCGAACCACCACCACAAATAGTAGTAGCATTAGGAGTAGCCGTAATAGAAAGAGCCGGAGCCACACTTACTGAAGTCACCGCCGAAGCCGTGCAGGAACCGCTTCCTGTTAAAACTGTATAGGTTGTATTCGTTGTAGGAGTTACCACCACATTGGCTGTTCCCGGAGGATTAGTACCCGAACTGGCCGTCCATGTATAGGTAGATCCTCCTGAAGCGGTTAAAGATGCTCCCTGTCCTAAACAAATGGTGGTGTTCGTTGGTGCTACTGTTACGGAGGCAGAAGCATTAACCGTTACAGTAACAGCTGCTATGTTAGAGCAAACTCCGTTATTACCTGTAACCGTATAGGTTGTAGTAGTTATTGGACTCGCGGTTACAGTTGATCCGTTAGCTGAGCTTAAAGTACCTGCCGGACTCCAGGTATAAGTGGCAGCGCCACTAACCGAGAGGGCTATATTCTGCCCACTGCATATCGAGGAGTTAGGAGTAACTGTTAAATTTGGTGCAGGAGATACAGGGACGTTAAACGTAACGCCTGTTGTACATCCCGGAATACTGGTAAGAACGGTGTAATTGGTTGTCGCTGTTGGAGAAACAACTGTCATACTTCCATTTGGAATAGCCGGGCCAGCCGAAGCAGTCCAACTATAAGACGATGCACTGGGGCCTCCTGTAGCCGTTAAGGTGGAAGATCCGCCAGGAGTACATACTACAGTAGGAGAAGCCGTAACATTGATCGTTGGAGTAGGGAGTACCTGTATGCTTGAACTGGCAGTTGCGCAATTGGTTGTTCCCTGGCAGGCTGTAAGAGAAACCGTATAGGTTCCGGGTGCTGTAAAAGAAATAGTAGTTGTGCCGCTATTGGGAGGAGTGAAAACCACATTTGGTGATGTTGCCGACCATGTAAAGGTGGTTAAACTGGCGGTAGAGGTGAATGCTGCATTAATCGTATTGGCCTCACAAACAGGAGATGGTAATGTAAAAGAAACAGTAGCTGTAGGAGTTACCGCTGCCGTTAAAGTAATATCATCAATCGCAACGGAAGGATCGGCACCTGTAGGATCTGTATTGATCCATCTGAATCCGATTTTTATACCCGCGTTATTATTGGCAGAAGCCGGAAGAGCTGTGCTGTAAGCTGTCCATAAACCTTGCGGAGAGCATGTACCTGTAGGTGAAGGACCAGGAGTACTTAAAAGACTCCAGGTAACACCGTCGAAATAATACACACTGAAATAATCCACACCGGGAATACCGGCAGATAAATAATTAAAGGCCAGGTTAATGTTATTTCTTCCTGTACAATTAATAAGAGGCGAATCGGCTCTTTTATCGGTATTGGAAGAAACCCCTGCCAAATAAGCTGCCCCCGGATCTACAGAAATGAAGGTAGACCCTACGTGAAGCGTACGGTTGGTAAGCGTACCTATTGTGCCGCAACCATTACCACAGGCTCCTACGCCCATTCCTGCTTCTTTTGCACTAACAAACCAGTTGTTGGAGTTTGATTGATTTGTTCCTGTATTACTGGTAAGCCAAACGCCATTACCACTGGCATTACAGCCATTGGCTAATACGGAAGTACATGCGGACGTTCCAAAACTTTCAGTCCAAAACAATTGAGAGAACGAAGTATACGATATGAAAAGTAGAGCGAAAAAAAATGTTTTTTTCATATTATATAAATTTAAGTGGGTCATAGATTCTTGATTTTATTTTATAAGCGTGATATTACCTTTAATATTAAATGGTTTGCCGTCGATAGTGATTCCATCGGCTCTGTAAACGAATACTCCAGTGTCGAGGGATTTCCCTCTGAATGTGCCATCCCAGCTATCGGAAAAAGAAGACGTTTCAAATACCTTTTCTCCCCAGCGGTTAAAAATCTGTAAATTATAAGTTCCGATACAAAATCCGTGAACATTCACCATATCATTGAGTCCATCCCCGTTAGGCGAAAAGGCATTAGGCACAAAGAAATCCCCGCAGGTAAAATCGACTTTTACAATCACCGAATCCCTTCTTTTGCAATATGGCGAATTGGAAGCCTCCACATAATACTTAGTAGTTACAGTAGGCTGCACCACAGTATTAGAACAGGTAGGGCAGGCAATACTTCCGTTCACATTAGGATACCAGTAGTAATTTAAGGCCGTTCCGTTTGCATGGATCGTTGTGGTTTGACCTATTTTCAGGGTCGTATCCCCTGTAGCATTAAACACCCTTGGCGTATCCGCTACATTAATATAATTTGTTTTAAGCGTGGTATCCGATCCATAGGCATTCACCACAATCAAGGTCACCGGATAATTCCCCTTCACCAAATAACACACCTGTGGGTTAGCCACATTGGAAGTCGGAGGAGTTCCTCCCGGGAACACCCACTGGTAAGTCATTGGCTGGCTACCGGTAGTTACCGCCGTAAACGTTACACACCCATTAGTACAAATACTATCATTGGTAATAGTTTGAATATCAGCCGTAGGCGGCACACATAAAAAAGGCTGCACACTAATAGTAGCCGTAGAAATACATAAGCCGTTAGACACCGTTACCGTATAATTGACAGTAGCTGTTGTTGTAGGTTTAGCAATAACGGCAGCCGTATTATTAGCCCCTTGAATGGCCGCAGCCGGAGTCCATGTATAAGAAATTCCCGGTCCTGCAGGCACCACCGCCAAACTCACCGTATTGGATAAACATACCGTCGCACTACTTGCCGTTACCGTAGGAGTAAGAGCCGGAGCCACCGATACGGTAATGGTAGCCGGTAAAGCCACGCAGCCCAGAGCCGTTTGCCCCCCCACACTATACGTTGTCGTCGTAGCCGGATTAGCATTAATAGAAGCCGTCGTTAATCCACCCGGTAACCAGGTATAAGTATTAGCCCCCGAAGCTGTTAAGGTAGTTCCTGCGCCCCCTGCACAAATCAGCGTCCCTGTAGACGTAATGGTAATTGTACTGGTAGGAGGCACCGTTACCGTTACCGTTTTTACAGAAGAACACAGTCCCGAAGTACCCGTAACCGTATACACTGTTGTAACCACCGGAGTAGCCGTTACCACCGCTCCCGATGTAGAACTTAATCCCGTAGCCGGAGCCCATGAATAAGTAGTAGCCCCACTGGCGGTTAAAGATACCGGGGTAGCCCCGATACAATAATTAGCCGCACTGGCTGTAACCGTTGTATTTACTATCGTTACCGTCACATTAGCCGAAGTTGTCACCGTACACACCCCGTTACTCCCCGTAATCACATAATTAGTAGACGTAGCCGGAGTAGCTGTTACCACTGCCCCCGATGTAGAACTTAATCCCGCAGCCGGACTCCAGGTATAAGAAGTAGCCCCTGATGCGGTAATACTTACCGAACCACCACCACAAATAGTAGTAGCATTAGGAGTAGCCGTAATAGAAAGAGCCGGAGCCACACTTACTGAAGTCACCGCCGAAGCCGTGCAGGAACCGCTTCCTGTTAAAACTGTATAGGTTGTATTCGTTGTAGGAGTTACCACCACATTGGCTGTTCCCGGAGGATTAGTACCCGAACTGGCCGTCCATGTATAGGTAGATCCTCCTGAAGCGGTTAAAGATGCTCCCTGTCCTAAACAAATGGTGGTGTTCGTTGGTGCTACTGTTACGGAGGCAAAGGCTCCCACGGTAATAGTTGAAACAGCCGAAGCCGTACAGGTTCCGCTTCCGGTTAAAACGGTATAGGTTGTATTGGTTGTTGGTGATACCACAACCGTTGACGTATTTGGAGGATTAGCACCCGAACTGGCCGTCCAGGTATAGGTTGATCCGCCTGTTGCTGTTAATGTAAGCGATTGACCTGAACAGATCGACGCGTTTAATGGAGAAATAGTAACTGTAGTTGCAGCACTCACTGAAACGGTAACGGCTGTTGAAGCCGAACAGGTGGAAAGAACTGTATAAGTTGTGGTTATTGTAGGACTCACCGTAACAGTAGACGAAGAAGGAGGATTAGTTCCAGAACTGGCTGTCCATGTATAGGTAGTTCCTCCGGAGGCAGTTAGTCCTAAAGATTGTCCGGGGCATATAGAAGAACCGGCCGGAGTAACCGTTAAGCCGGATGAAGATGTAACAGAAACAGTTGTAACAGTTGAGCTTACGCAGCCCCCTGCTGCTTTCGTAACGGTATAAGTGGTGGTGGTGGATGGTGTGGCTACTACCACTGAACCACTTGTAGCACTAAGTGTTGCCACTGGAGTCCATGTATATGTTCCTACAATACCTGTTGCTGTTAAGGTCACGCTTTGCCCCGCACAAATACTGGTGTTTGGTGAATTAGTTACAGAAAATGCAGGCGCAGTAGTAAAAGTAACCGTAGTGGTTTTGATTAAGGGCACGCCCGGACATGTATTCACATCCGAATAAGAAACTGTATAAATGGTAGTTGCTGTTGGATTAGCTGTTACCGTTTGTCCGAGTGTAGTTACCAGACCACCGGAAGCAGGTGCCGACCAGGTATAAGATCCCGAAGCTAATCCTCCGCCTACGGTTAAGGTAACGGTTTGTGGGCTGCAAATTACGGAAGGGCTGGAAGCCGTGGTAAGTGTTGGATTACCTACACAGGATAAGCCATTAACATCTAAAAATACCCCTGAATCAAAACTTCCATCTCCTACATCCCATACACCAATCGTCATGGTATACTGCTGGCAAGGTGTAACCTGGGTGCTGGCAGTTAATACCGTAGTGGATCCGTCATAACCTATTCCGGGAGGTGCATCCTGAAAATAAGCGCAATTCATACAAGGGCCTGTAGGAGGTATTCCGAGGAAGCTCATTCCCACGCCATTATTAACATTATTAATGGAAACCGGTAAAGCTGTACCCGGTACCAGGGCAATATTAGTCTGGCTATAAGAGCCCCCGGCAGGGTTTGGCCCGTCAATTACAAAACCAAATACATCATTAAAAGTTGCATTTACATAATCACTGTATTCTTCGGACGCAAATACATAATTGATGCTAAGGGTATGGCAATTGGGTGTAATTAAAAACTTAATGTAACAGGCATCCTGCGATCCGGACCCCGACAAATCAAGGTTATCTCCTAAAGTAGAACCGGCAGCAAAGTTATCAGTGCTTAGCGTACCGGCAGCGGCCGAAACATCCGTAGCATCGCCGGTAGTTAATAATATACCCGAAGTAAGTGTTGATAAAATGCCTGTGCCGTTGCTATACAAAGCATAAGCACTTGCCGGGCAGGTTAACGAAACACTCGTAACGGTAACACCGCTACCCTGTAGTTTTTGTTGCAATTGTGCAATAGTAGGATTTATGGTTGTGGTAATTTGGGCGTAAGTTGTATTAAATATACATAAGGACGAAATGAGCAATAACAATAGTCTTTTCATACGGGGTAAGTTAAGGGTTACTTGAATACGCCACTAAACCAATCATTTGATTTAATCTATAATATGCTAATATAATTATATGTGTTAATAAATACAAATTTTAACGTTCCTTATCTATTGAAGCCCACAAGATACTTATTAAATCTAAATCGAAATTTCCATTCATGAGTCATCAATTGTATTTCTAAAGTATAGGGTTAATTATTCTGCAACTAAAGCGTATCTTTGCAAAGTATAAAGTATAAGAATGATAGAAATAGGAAAGACAAATAGGCTTACAATTTTAAGAGATACGCCTCCGGGGATGTATTTAGGTGACGGGGGAGACGAGGTTGTATTGTTACCAACAAAATTTATTGAACCAGAGTTTAAAATAAATGATCAGATTGACGTTTTTATCTATAAAGATTCTAACGACAGAATAATTGCTACCAGGTATAAGCCCTATGTTGAAATTAATCAGTTTGCCTTTTTAAATGTTACCGAGGTTAACCAGGTAGGTGCTTTTTTAGATTGGGGACTGGAGAAAGATTTGTTTGTTCCCTTTAAAGAGCAAAAAATTAAAATGCTGGAAGCCCATTCTTATGTGGTATATGTTTACTTAGATGAGTTAACACAACGTATTGTGGCATCCAATAAAGTAAATAAGTTTATCAGTAACGAAGTGCTGGAAGTAGAGCAGGGGGAAGAAGTGGATTTATTGGTATATAATAAAACCGATCTTGGATTTACCTGTATTATCAACAGTATTCATAAAGGATTAATTTATCATAACGATCTGTTTACGGATCTTGAAGTAGGAGACAGTGTAAAAGGATATATTAAACTGATCAGGGAAAATAACCTGATAGATTTGAGCTTACAAAACCGTGGTTTTAAACACGTATTATCTTCTACTGATTTGATCCTGGAATATTTAAAAGCTAATTCAGGTTTTATGAACCTCACCGATAAAACATCACCGGATATTATTGAACGTAAATTCAATATGAGTAAGGCTACGTTTAAAAAGTCGATTGGTGTATTGTATCGCCAACGAAAAGTAACCTTGCATGATGATGGGGTAAGATTGGTGGTTTCTCCTGAAACAGAGAGTAAGATCGAGACTCCTGAGAATTAATTTTAAGGAGTAGAGTTATAAGTGTACCAGGTCGTTTTTCGTAAACACCCTTACAGGGTAGATCGCGGCTAAAAAACCTATTCCCATTACTACGCTCAGGATCCAGACAAAATCTTTTAATTCCATAATGATCGGGTAATACGGAATAACATAGCCGTCGTCAAATTTCACCAAATGAAATTGCTGTTGTAAAACGCAAACACATAGGCCGATAATTAATCCGCTTACTGCACCAACAGCCGTAATTAAACACCCTTCCTGCATAAAAATGGTTTTAATAAATGCCTGGTCGGCTCCCAGGTTATAGAGTGTTTTAATGTCTTTTTTCTTTTCAATGATCAGCATGGTTAAGGCGCCAATGATGTTGAAGGTTGCAATTACCAATATAAAGGCAAGGATTAAAAACACCCAAAGCTTTTCTGTTTCCAGTGTTTTAAATAATACATCATTTACCTGGTACCTGTTTTTGATAAGGTATTCAGGACCCAAAATCTTCGTCATTTCCTTTTGAACAGACGGAATCAGGGACCGATCATCCAAACTTAATTCTATAATAGACACGCTGTTTTTGCAATCAAATAATTCCTGTGATGCTTTTAGGTCTATTAATAAATATTTATAATCAAAATCATCATTCAGTGAAAATACACCTGCCGGACTGATCGTTAATTTATTAAAGGCATCTTCAGGATCAATACTTTCTACTTTGCCGCGGCGGGGCGCATAAATGCTGACAGGAGAAATAAAATCATTGACATTTACCCCAAGCTTGTTGGCAATGCCCTTTCCAAATACACCGTAGTATTGGTTTTTGTATTCGAAACGGTACACACCATCTACAATTACCGTATCAAAATGAGTAAGGGCTTTAAACTTCGAATCAACACCTTTTACAGTAACAATGGTTTGTTTATCATCCAGTTTTACCAAAGCATTTTCTTCGATAGAATACGAAAAATCCTTAACGCCTTTAATCGTTTTTATTTTTTGGATGAGTTCATCCTGGTTACTGATGTATTTACCATGCACCGGTGTTATTTTAAGATCGGGTTCAATGGCATGATACAAATCTGCTACAACGGAAGTTAATCCATTCATGGCTGATAAAATAACTACTAAAGCAGCCGTGGTGATAGCAATGGCCGTAATGCTAATCCAGGATATAACATTAATGGCATTATTCGATTTTTTAGAAATTAAATAACGCTTTGCTATGAAAAAAGGAAGATTCAACGATGAACTACTAAATAGGTTTATCGAACAGTTTGTTTATTTTTTCGGCGTAATCATAGGAATCATCAATAAAGAAAGAGAGTTCAGGAACAACGCGTACCTGCTTGCCAATTAAATTACCCAAAATTTTACGGATATGAACTTTTTGATCTAATATAGATTTATAAATTGCATCAATATCTTTATTACCCATAATACTGATATATGCTTTAGCGGATCCCAGATCCGAACTAATACGCACAACGGTTACAGTTATAAATGCCCCGTCGAACATCGTTTTTGAATTAGACCTGAAGATTTCTGCTAATTCCTTTTGCAATAGTTTTGAAACTTTACTTTGCCTTACACTTTCCATAGCACAAAAGTAGTGATTTAGAATTTAAAATAAAGTACTGTGTCATAATAATATAGGAATACGCATTGCCCTGTATTATTCTAATACACTACTAAAACAAATAACCCCAAACACAGGTTCGGGGTTATGATGCATGGTTTGTTTTTTAACACAAGGGATTAGCCTTCTACTTCCTTATCCAGATGTTGCTGCACAATTTCAATGGCATTGGTAATTACATCGCTTAACGCCGTTATAAAGGTGCCGTCTTTTGCAATGCTGATCGCATGTTTAATCGCATCGGTTTCCTTGGAAATGATTTCGTGGGTTACATGTTTATCCTGAGATTTGATACCCTGTAAAATCAGGTTAATGATTTCTTCCTCGGTTCTGCCACGTAAATGTTTTTCCTGGCGAATGATAATATGATCGAACATACGCGCGGCAATGGCGGCACATTCAATGATATCGCTATCTCTTCTGTCGCCTACACCTGCAATGATTCCTACTTTATGAGTAGAGGACACACTTTGTAAAAAATCTTCGATCCCTAAATAGCCTGTAGGATTATGAGCGAAATCGATCATCACCTTAAAGTTTTTAAAGTTAAAAATGTTCATACGGCCCGGCGTTTGTGCGGCACTTGGAATAAATGTTTCCAAAGGTGCTTTGATATCTTCTGTTTTAAAGCCCCACAGGTAACTTGCCAGCGTTGCCGCCAGTACATTGGCTATCATAAATTTAGCTTTACCACCCATGGTTAAAGGAATGTGCGTTGCTTTTTCTACACGCATTTTCCAATCGCCTTTTTTAATGGTAACAAATCCGTTTTCGTAAATGGCTGCTATTCCTCCTTTACGGCAATGATTCACAATTACATCGCAATGTTCATTCATACTAAAATAAGCAATGTTACAGCTTAGGTCTTTTGCAATTTCGACGCAGTGTTTATCTTCTGCATTTAATACAGCCCAACCGTCTTTTTTTATGCTTTTTACAACCACACTTTTTACTCTGGCAAGGTCATTCAAATCGTGGATATCACTGATCCCTAAATGATCTTCCTGTATGTTGGTGATGATTCCTATATCGCAACGGCTAAAGCCCAAGCCCGAACGTAAAATTCCGCCCCTTGCGGTTTCAAGTACTGCAAACTCTACCGTAGGATCTCTTAAAATAAATTCGGCACTTAAAGGCCCGGTAGTATCGCCTTTTTCAAGCATGTGATTTTGTACATAAATTCCATCACTAGTCGTAAAGCCTACTTTAAACCCATTATTTTTTACAATATGAGCAAGCAAACGGGTAGTGGTGGTTTTACCGTTCGTTCCGGTAACCGCAATAATGGGAATGCGGGAAGGTTTCCCAGGAGGATACAACATATCAATAACGGGTGATGCTACATTCCTTGCCAGGCCTTCGCTTGGAGCTAAGTGCATTCTGAATCCCGGAGCGGCATTTACTTCTAAAATCACACCACCTGTTTCTTTTAAAGGTTGTGTTAAGTTTTTTGCCATGATATCAATACCACATACATCCAACCCAATTACTCTTGAAATACGTTCTGCTAAAAAAATATTTTCAGGATGGATCATATCGGTGATATCAATGGATGTGCCACCTGTACTCAGGTTAGCCGTTGATTTCAAATACACCACTTCATCCTTTTTAGGAACTGTTTCCAGTACATATCCTTTTTTAGCTAACAGGTCTGTTGTATCCCTGTCAACCGTTATTTCCGTTAATACATTTTCATGACCATAACCACGGCGGGGATCTTTGTTTGTTTCGTCAATTAATTCCTGTATGGTAAGTTTGCCATTGCCTACAACGTTTGCCGGCACGCGCTGTGCGGCAGCCACCATTTTATTATCAATCACTAATATTCTGAAATCATGACCGGTAATAAATTTTTCAACGATCACTCTGCGTCCGTATTTTTTAGCAAATTCCATCCCTGCCAAAGCATCTTCCCAGGTATTTACATTAATGGAAGCTCCTTTACCGTGATTACCGTCCAAAGGTTTTAAAACAATCGGGTAACCAATGCGCTCAATGGTTGCTTTCAGATCTTCATCATCCACACAAATGTCTCCTTTGGCAACAGGAATTGCTGCTTCACCTAATATTTTTTTGGTTTGCTCTTTGTTACAGGCCAGGTCTACGGCAATGTTACTGGTTTTGCAGGTAATAGTTGCCTGGAAACGCATTTGGTTAATACCATATCCTAATTGTACCAAAGAGTTTGTTCCTAAACGGATCCATGGAATATCTCTTGAAACCGCTTCATCCACAATACTTCCGGTGCTTGGCCCTAAACGAACCAATTCGCGGATCTCCCGCATCTTTTTAAGATCAGCCTGTAAATCGTATGCTTCACCTTTAATTAATGCTTCTGCAATGTTTACCGCACTTTCAGCCGCAAACATGCCTACTTTTTCTTCAATATAACTAAATACAACGTTGTAAGTTCCGGGTGTTTTTGTTTCACGCGTTCTGCCAAAACCGGTTTCCATACCGGCAAGGCTTTGTGTTTCCAGGGCAATATGTTCTATTACATGACCCATCCACGTTCCCCGTTCGATACGGTGAAAGAAGCCACCTCTTACTTCTTCCGAACAACGGTGTTCGATCATGGTAGGAAACATGGCTTCAATACGTTCTCTGAATCCGGGAATTTTATTAGTAGGCATTTGTTCTACTTCTTCAAGATCCAACCGCATTTGAATTAATTTTTTGCGGTTAACACTCCAGATGTTTGGCCCGCGAAGTGCCTGAATACTTAGAATCTTCATATTATTATAGTTCTGTTAAGGGGAAAAAAATGAGATCAATAGTTAGCTAACTATTTGAACTAAATATAAGAGAAATAACATAAAAAAGAAAGGGAATGGGAAAATTAAATCAGGAATTAATTTCTGCTCTGATGTTAAAACCGTTAAAGAGTTGATTACACAAGGGTTTCTACAGGTGTACACACACCGTTTTCACACACATAGCATTTTAATTTATCTTTAAAAATAGAAGATTTGTAAATGGATTTACCGAGCAGCATTCTCAGGCATTCCTGTACACCTTCAATAATACTGGGGTGTGGGTGCATCATATCCGCTAATTCTCTGATTCCCTGGTTGGTATGGATCAAATACGCAACGGCTTGTATGGCAGAACTGGCATGCTCTCCAACGGCACGCATTCCTAAAATGCGCATCCCATTATCGTTGGTAACAATGATTTTAAAAAAGCCTTTTGTTTTGCGCATGGCTATAGCACGTGCATTGGTGCTGTAATCCAGTTTAACTACTTTATGTGCCAATCCTTTTTTATTGCAATCCTGCTCGCTCATACCAACGCTTGCTACTTCAGGGTTTAAGAACATAATGGTAGAAATATTCTGATACGATAATGGTTTAACGGTTGGTCCAAACATTCTTACAACAGCATGCCTTGCTTCACGTTCTCCCACATTTACCAATGCCATTTCTGTAGTAACATCGCCGGCCACATAAATGTTAGAGACGTTGGTTTGTGTATCGTCATCCCAAATAGATTGCCGGTCGTTGAGTTTAATACCAACGGTTTCAAGGCCTAAATTCTCAATATTCGGAACTCTCCCTACCGATATCAATGCTTTGTCTACATTAAATACTTCGGTTGTTCCGTCGCTATATTCCAGTTCATATTCAACGCTGCCATTTTTTATTTCCATGCGCTTTAAGCTGGCACCATGGTGAATAGTTGCTCCTTGTTTAATTAAACTGTCGCTTACTACTTCCGCTACGTCCAGGTCTTCGAACGGTAAAATACGATCGGCTTTATCGATTAACGATACTTTTGTTTTTGCAAGCCCCGAAAAAATAGTGGCAAACTCACAACCAATAACCCCGGCACCTAATACTACCAGGCTTTTAGGGAGTTCTGTGAGGTTTTTAATACCGTCACTGGTCATAATAATTTGTTCGTCAATAGCAATGTGTGGTAAATAACGAGGTCGGCTCCCGGTAGCAATTAAGATGTTATCGGCGCTCACCAATTTAGTATTACCATCTTCTTTTTTTATAGAAATCGTATTTTTATCCAGGAAAGAAGCGGTTCCTTTCTCATAGCAAAAATGATCAGGTTGTTGTTTTTGCAGGAGATTTAAATGAACCGTCATTTGCGTTTTTCTTTCAAATACGGCTTCTTTCAATACTTTTACAATATCATCATAATTCACCTGATAGTTTGGGATCATTTCACGAATCGAAGAAATTTTTTGCGAAAGTTCCCATAATGTTTTAGAGGTTAATACGCCATCATAAATACCTGCGCCACCAATTCGTTTTTTTTCAATCAATAATACTTTTTTCTTAAAGTCTAACGCACGCATGGCGCCTGCATATCCGCTGGGGCCGCCACCTATCACAATTAAATCATAATGTTCCATAGTAGGTTATTGTCCTTTTGTATAAGATGTTTTATTATTGATAACGTCGTAATTGTAAGTTTGTATATATGCTCTGCAAAAATCAAGTAACGACTTGTTAGTGTGAGTGTTAATGGTATTCTTTTGAAGTAAACTATCCGACTTGTAATTGTAACTTTCTACAAAATCGTAATGATTCATCACATAAAACAGGCTATCGTCCACACAATAAAAAGAGGGTGAATTATAATAGAGGCAGGGTTGTTTTTTCTCGGAGAACATATCATTTCCCAGGGAATAGTAGGGTTGATCGTAATTCAAATAGTTCAACACGGTTGGCATAATATCAATTTGCTGTACTGTTTTTGTTTCCATTTTTGGAGTGATGCCTTTTTTATAAAATACAATCGGAATGGAAAATTGTCCGATCATATTAGAATAAAACGGATCGTTTGAAATGCTGGTATGATCGGGGCAAAGTACAAACAGGGTGTTGCTAAACCAGGGTTGTTTTTGTGCATCATAAAAGAACCGGCGTAAAGCATAATCGGTATAGCCTATGCATTGATGAATCTCCATAGTTCCTTTATCAAATTTTCCTTCAAGCCGGGAAGGTATTTTATAAGGGTTATGTGAACTTAAGGTGAAAATTGAGGTGACAAAGGGTTGTTTCAATTTACTCATTTCCTGTACTGTTTTCTTTAAGAAAGGTTCATCCCAAATGCCCCATTGCCCGTCGTAATCTTTTTCATCATTGTATTCTGTACGGCCATAATATTCATCATAACCGGCCAGTTTTGAAAACGAGTCGAAATTCATGGTTCCGTTGGTACCACCATGGTAGAAAACAGAATAATACCCTTTCGTTTTTAACAGATTCGGTAAGGTTTGAATCATATTA
The DNA here is from genome assembly GCA_963422675.2 of Bacteroidia bacterium. Taxonomy (GTDB): domain Bacteria; phylum Bacteroidota; class Bacteroidia; order B-17B0; family Aurantibacillaceae; genus UBA4416. The sequence goes on along the minus strand of CAXVYS010000008.1, from coordinate 26,679 downwards.
TTACTGTAAATGGAATTCAAATAATGATTATCCATAAAACAAGGCATAGACGCCATAATAGCCGGAATACCATTAATAGAGGTTTTACCATTGGAAATCCCATTTGTAAACGTAATGGATTGTTTCATTAAGCTGTCTAAGAATGGGGTAAAGCTTTTACGGTTTGATATGCCGGTGAATTCTTTGGAAAAACTTTCCAGTGCAATCACACACACATTAAACTGATTAAATTTTCCTGTATCAGGTTCATGGATGGGACTATATATGGATTTCAGAGTCTTATCTTCAAAATACTTGACAGGTTTGATCTCCGTTAATTCTGCGGATTTTAAAATAGAAAAAGGGGTATTAATTAAAATAGGGATATACTTGGGAGACGTATAAATGGCCGCATCTAAAAATACAATGGGAATACGTTGTAAGCCCCCGCGGATAGCAATAACGGTTGAGCTTACAACTGCTGCAAAAATCAAAAAATAACTGATTACCAGTTTAAAACTGACGTTTACTTCTATGGGTTGATCTTGTTTTTTGATACGGTTATGCATTTTAACCAGTGCCCAAACAAACACAAAAAATAAAATTACCAAGTACCAAAACTCCATTAAAAATTGGGGAATAAGAGTCAGGATATCTGATTGCCCTCCAAATACCATATTTACGACGTCATAGGTAGTGCGTTTCTGTATATAAGGGAAATAAGCAAAGTCGATAAAGTTAAGAAGTAAGCCAAAGGTATTGAACACGATGAAAATAACCGTGAGCGTTTTCTGATAGGGTTTGCTGTAATAAAACTTAAATGGCAGTAGGCTCATTAACAGGTACAAGGCATTGAGACTGGCAATACTAAATACATCAAACCTTAACCCATAAAAGAATAAAGAAATTAATTCTGAAGCGGGAATATCAGCAAAATAAGTTCGGTTAATGATGTAGAATAAAAACCGGCACAAAGCATACAGCACAAAAATGAAGAGGATCTGCTTTGCTAAGTTTTTAAGTATTGGTTTGTAAGATCTGATGGTCATAATTTAAAAGGCACGGTTAATTCCAATCATCCAGCGGAATTGGAAATAGTCTTTTTCGGCAAATGGTAATCGGTTAACAAAAAACGGCATATCAAAGCGGATGGTTAACGGTTTGATACCATACAAAGGACCAAATTTCTGAATACTTACTGCCACACCAAGGCCTGCATCGGCTATCAGGTTCGACATAACCGTTGCTTTACTGGGAGCATTAGTGTTAATGGTTCCGGCATCACCAAACAGGTAAGGATTGATTTTAATGCTGTTGTTTAATTTTTTAATATTCATGAAGCTAAAAAATTCTCCGAATTCTATTTCAGCACTGGCCGAAGCTCCCGTCATCCCTTTATAGTTATAAGTAAGTAACCCGTTAGCATCAGATGCAGCTAATACATAACCGGAATAACCTCTTAAATTTAATCCGCCACCGGAAGTAAAGTGGTTAGTTGTTGTTCCGTATTGTCCCCACTCAGGTGGAATAAAGCCCATGGAACGGGTATATTTATTATCCATTAAGTCTTCAGGGTTTGCCCCTGATGCAAATAACATCGATTCATCCGCTAACTTGGTTCCAAAACCTAACTGCGCAAATACACGGGTGTTGATGTTTATTTTTCCCAGATCGTTTTTGTTAATGGCTGTGTATTGTAAACTCGAATAATCATAATCGTTGGTAAGAGCGCTTGCTCTCATATTTAAGTTCATTGTACCTATACCACGGTTATAATTATAGTTATGATCAACGCCTACATTTAAATAACTGTTCATTTTTTGAATTTGCCATTCTTTCTGGTTGATGAGATATACCAGGTCATTTGGCAGATCTCTTACCATGGCTTTGTATTGAATGTAAACCCTGTTTTTTTCGTTATTGCTTTTTTTCTCAAATCCGATCAGGCCACTTTCCAAACCATCCAATGATTTGAGTGTTGCATATACATTTGATTTTTTAATGAATTTACTGGTAGATGTTCTGTAGTTCAACAAAAAAGAAAACGAATTATAGCCATTTCTGTTATTGGTACTATCCAGGTATGCTTGTCCGAAACCGCTACTAAACCAAGCGGTCACATCAAACACATGTTTGGTATTCATATAACCGCCATTTAAATGAGCTCCTATTTTTATACCATCGTAACCATTATACCATAAGCTTGGTCTCGCTTTAATTTCATAATGTTTCCAGTCTAAAGGATTATACACTTTAGAATCGAACGTAATATTTACTTTATGGTGTTTAACGTTATTCATCATATCCACATCCGCTAAGCGGCGTGATGGATCGATGATCACATTTTTTAATTTACCGTTGATTTGTACAGTAGCGGTATAAGTTGGTTTTACTTTTCCCCAACCAATCCATCGTGGTAATACAGTTGATTTTACAGGCTTTTCGAACCATGTATTTGGAATGTAAAAATGGTATGCCGAATCGTTTCTATCCAATACCGTAAAGTCGATAGGCATTTGCATATCTCCTTTGCGTTTAAACTTAATAGTGTATTCGCCTTTCTTTTTACCTTTTTTGACAAGCCCTATTTTATAATCAATTTTTTTAGTGGTTTCCAGCCATTGATCAAAGAACCAATTCAAGTCCACACCACTGTATTGAATAATTGAATTTCTAAAATCTTCCGGGTAAGGATGACAAAATTTCCATTGATCAAAATAATGTTGCATGCTTTTATCAAAAAGGTAGCGGCCTAAAACGTATTCTAAATTTTTAAGCATAGCCGCTGTTTTGGTATACACAGCACTATAGCCGCCACCATGGCGAATACCGCCGTTATAATCATCACTGTGCGTATTTAAGGTAACTTCCTCCGCCCGAACGGTTACGCTATTCATGTAACCGTTATAGATCTGATCATCTAAAATTCTGTTTTGCTCGGTGAACCGTTCTACATAGCTACTTTTAGGTTTTTGTTCAATTTTATTAGGGCCATCAATAAACTGATAGGTATCGGCGGTGTAAAACTGTGTAAAGCCCTCATCTAAAAAAGCCCTGTAGGTTTCATTGTTTCCAACCATTCCAAAGAACCAGTTGTGTGTCATTTCATGAATTAAAAGATCGCGGTAATTGGGATCATAGCCTCCGTCAAGCGTTAGCATTGGGTATTCCACACCGTCCTGGGCATCGGCACAAATAATTTTAGGGTAATGATACGTACCAATGTTGTACGTATTTACTTCCAACACCTTAGCCATAAATTGCGGGCATGTTTGCCAGCCAATGGCATGAGGCTCCTGAACCAGGGCTACACATTTAATGCCTTGCCAGTTATATTCACCAATGCGATACGTTGGATCGGCTGTTAAAGCGAAATCATGGACATTCAATGCTGAAAATTTCCAGGTTTTAGTAGTACCGTCTTTTTTGATAATTTCGGAAGGTGCCGAATTCCAGGGCTTTCTGGCAAAGTTAGAAATGTCCAGTTTTTTGCGAAGGGAATCTGGTAATACTTCTTTTTCATTTTGCAGAATACCGGTAGCATCCAATACATAATTATTAGGAAGCGTAAATTCTACATGGAAAGAACCAAAATCTCCGTAAAATTCATGATCCATATGTTGATCCGTATCCCATCCGAATTTACGGTCGTACACAGAAATACGCGGATACCAATGGGTAACATCGTAATGTTTATAGCCAAAGGCATTAAACATTTTCATACGGTTACGAATCACTTCTTTAGCGTAATAGGTTTTAAAATCAATATCAAAGGTGACTGATTCTCCAGGTTTTATTGGACGTTCGAGGTATACTTTTAAAACAGTATTATCCAATTCTGTTTTTAATTCCCTGTTTCCAATGCGGATGGTTTCTACCGAAGTTCCTAACCCGTCTTTCCGGTATTTGTTGAATTTTAAATGGTAATTATTGTTTTTATAAAGATCGGCCAGGTAAGAATCTTTGGTTTGCGCATTGTTATATAAATGGAAATATACAAAGTAGAGGTCCTTAGGAGAATTATTCCAGTAAGTCAGTTCTTCATGCCCTGTGATCATATCAGCAGTATCATTTAAAGATGCTTTGATGTTGTAGTGAACATCCTGCTGCCAGTAGTCTGCAAAGGGTTTCCTGTTTTTCCAGTACAACTCATTGGTTTGAGAACGATAATCAATGTACTCGGTTTGGGCATTAATTTCTGAAGCAGAAATCAGCGTTAAAATAATCAGTAAGCATAAATTCTTCATAGTGGAATATTAACCTTTAAATATAGGTATTTTATGAAGAAAAAAAGCGATTAAATTGTGCGAAAAAACGAGGTAGTTTTAATAGAAACGAGATCCAGAATCAAAGCTGCTTAACTCTTCATCAGTTCTAAAAACAATGAAAGCGCTTTCCTTTTTTCGGTATCTAAATTGTAAGAAATTTTGTTTTTCAGGTAATCATAAGAATCAAAACCCTTTGTTGGATTGGGTTTTTCTTCAACGGCTTCTTTTATATGATCTACACCGTATTTTAGAGTGTCATTAAATTCGTTCATAAAAAAATCATCCGGTTTGTCGGTGCTTACCCAGCAGGCAAATACAAAAGGTAATCCTGTATGTTTTTTCCATTCTTCTGCCAGATCGTATTGGTAAGGGTGATCTTTGGTGGTTAAACCAAAGGTTCTGTCGCCAATAATAACAGCACCGGTAGTGCCTTGTATGTTCTTTTCAAAACCTTCTTCGGCAGCAATAAACTGAATGTTTTTTTTCCAGAAATGCCTGTTTAAAACCTGTACCAGCGTTACCGATGTTTTCGATTGGTAATCGAGCATCACATGCGTTAATTCTTCCAGGGGCTTGTGTGAAAAAAGTTTTACACTGTCTACTTTACCTACAGCACCAATGCAATAATCTGTAATGATATGATAGGTTTCCAGTTCCGGTAAAATAGCAACAGGTACTAAACCAATATCAACTTTTTTGTGTTTTAACTTTTGAGCACAGGTACTGGGAATATCTAATTCCAGTTGAATAAGCGTTTTTAAGGGATGGTGGTTTAAGCCGTAAATAAAGGGGGTGGTATTATAATAATTTACAATGGATATGGTATAGTTGGGTTGTTGTGTCATGATAGTACAGGGGTAGGTTGAGTATTTTTAAGATCTAAAAAACAAAGAGTTGCTCCAACCACGGCTAATATTGGCCCAAAAAACAAGCCTATATAAAATGGCAGCAACATAAATAAAGAATAAACAATACCAATACCACAAGCCGTTCCTATATTTTTGCGGGTAAAAGAAGCACTTTGTGAAATGTTCATTTTATGCCTTTCAAAATTATAATCAAGCATGGTAAAGCCAATATAGTACCATGATACAAAGCACAGGAACGGAACTGTAATAATGACCAGTGGCGGAAAGAACAGGGTAACTAAGAAGCAAGCGGCAATGAAAAAATATTCTAAAAACATATTTCGTAAACTTATTCCTATACCTCTCAAAATATCTTTCATCAATTGGGTGGCACTAAACGGAAATTTGTTATCAGTTAATTTTTCTTCAAGCGATTCGGAGAGTAGGGAGAATAGGGGCGAGAGCAGGATAAGTAAAAGGTATTTGACAAAGGTGCCGGAGAGGAACCAAAAAATAATTTTAATGAGGATACTTATGATAAAGCTGAAATAACCGGTTAAGAAAGGTTTAGCAAAAGAAAGCCACGAGCCTGAATCGGGGATAGAGTTTACATTTACCTGTTCATTAATATATTCGGTAACCTCATTGGCTAATATTGAAAAAAGCCAAACGCTGCCTGCCAAAAGCAGGAGCCACATTATAACGGGATAAAACAAATAGGGCCATAAGCCTTTATCAAAGATCAGGGAAAAGCCTTTAAAACAATTGGCTATGGCTTTAAATAATCCCTGAAAAAAAATCATTGTTATAAATAAATGATAAAAGTTGTAGCGACAAATTTAATAGATTTAGCAGAAGAATTGCAAGTTTGTCTTAAGATGAAGCGTATTCACCTCATTTTTCGGTTCAAGCAGTTAATTAAGGCTATAAAGAGGCTGTTTTGTTATTTAAGATCAATACATTTATTGAAAAATAAATACATGAAAACAATAAAGATAACCATGGCTTCAATAGTATTTTTGAGCTCATTAGCTTTATCCTCCTGCAGCAAAAAAGAGTGTCATGGCCCCGATACTAAAAAAGGAACACACAACTGTAAGCAACATGATGATAGTGCTACTAAAACAAACTCTCCAACTTAAAGGAAAACATAAAAAGAGTTACTCTCTACTATAAAAAAAGCGATCTGCACATTAGCAGATCGCTTTTTTAGTTATTGGTTTTAATACTTAGTTTAAAGCCTGTTTCAAATCTTCGATCAGATCTTCATAATCCTCAACACCTACACTTAAACGTAATAAATTTTCAACAACACCTGCTTTATCACGCTCTGCTTTTGGTATAGAAGCATGTGTCATGGTTGCAGGATGGTTAATCAAGGATTCAACACCTCCTAACGATTCCGCTAAAGAGAATACTTTAAAGGAAGAAGCTATTTTAAAGGTATCTTCCAAAGAAGCGCCTTTTAAAACAATAGAGATCATTCCTCCAAAATCACGCATTTGTTTTTTAGCGATTTCATGGTTAGGATGGTCTGTAAAGCCCGGCCAGTAAATTTTTTCAATTTTAGGATGCGTTTTAAGGTATTCTGCAATTTTACGTCCGTTAAAACAATGGCGTTCCATACGTAAATGCAGGGTTTTGATACCGCGCATTACTAAAAAGCAATCCATGGGACCAGGGTTTGCACCGCAGCTGTTTAAAATAAAATACAATTGTTCCTGTAACTTATCGTCATTGGTAACCAGTGCACCCATCACCACATCGCTGTGGCCGCCTAAATATTTGGTTACCGAATGCATAACAATATCAGCTCCTAAAGCCAAAGGGTTTTGTAAATAAGGAGATGCAAAAGTATTATCAACTGCTAAAATTAAGTTGTTGGCTTTTGCAATGGTTGCACACGCTGTAATATCAATAATTTGCATAGTTGGGTTAGTCGGTGTTTCAACCCAAATTAATTTAGTATTGGCATTAACATATTTTTTAATATTATCCGCATTGGTCAAATTAATAAAGTGAAATTTGATACCATAGTTCTCATATATTTTTGTAAACATTCTGTATGAACCGCCATATAAATCGTCGCCTGTAATCACTTCATCGCCCGGGCGAAGCATTCTCATAACGGCATCCGTTGCACCCATACCACTGCTAAAGCAAATGCAATGCTTCCCGTTTTCAAGGGCAGCAATGTTTTTTTGCAAAGCATCGCGCGTTGGGTTTTTACCACGGGCATAGCCATAGCCTTTATTAACTCCCGGAGATTCCTGTACATAGGTAGAAGTTTGAAAAATAGGGGTCATGATAGCACCGGTTGTTGGATCGGGCTCAGCACCTGCATGAATGGCTTTGGTGCCAAATTTATGTTTAGAGAAATCAGACATAATAGTTTAAATTTTGAACGAATTTAAGCTTATTTTAGAATTGTTTTAGCGATTATTTATGAGTAATTTTAAGCATCAGAATATTTAGTTACATACTTGTTATTTTCATGATGTTTTCTATTACTGCCTGCAAAAAAAAGAAGACAGAAGCTCCTCCTGATGTAGGTTACGATTATGCTCCCGAAACTATTGGTAAATATGTGGTGTACGATGTCGATTCTACCGTATTTGATGATTTTGCACATGATACCACTTACCACAAATACCGCATCAAAGAAAAACTGGCCGAATCATTTACCGATAATCAGGGCAGGCCGGCTATAAAACTGATTCGCTATATAAAAAAATACAACCCGGCCGTAAGTTACGATCAAATGGCCTGGACGATTAAAGATGTGTGGAACTATACAAAAACAAAAACAGCCCTGGAGGTTGTAGAAGAAAACGTAAGGTATACCAAACTAATTTTCCCAGTAAAAACAGATGAGATCTGGAATGGTAATGCTCAAAACACATCGGATGAGTTGGATTATAAATACCTCTTTACCGATCAGAATCATGTTGTAAATAGCATTACTTTAAATAATGTATTATGTGTGGAACAAAAGGATGACAAACGTAAAAATGCCATTCACCGCCAGTATTATGTAGAAAAATATGCTAAAAATATCGGGTTGGTATACCGCGAAATAACCGACGTTTACTCAAATACCGTTGTGGCTAATGTGCCAGTAGAACAACGTATTGAAAAAGGGATCATCTATAAATTAAATTACATTTCTCATGGTGTTGAATAACCAAAAACAAGTATGCTCTGTCTGTGTCCTGTTCTTTTTATTAGTAATAGGTTTTAGTTCTAATGCACAAACCAAATATTGGGTAAAGTTTAAAGATAAAAACGGTTCACCTTATACGATCAGTAACCCTTCTGCTTTTATAACGACAAAATCAATTACCAGGAGAGCCGCTCATAATATTCCTTTTGATATGACGGATATACCTGTAAATCAAACGTACATTAACCAGGTAAATGCGACGGGGGCTGTTGTTTTTCAACGTTCCAAATGGTTTAATGCAGCAATCGTAATTGTATCAACTGGATCGCAACTCGCCGCTGTAAACAGCCTGAATTGTGTATTAAGCACAACTCCTGTAAACCGCTATCACTCTACCCGCAGTGATGAAATCAGTTCCACACAACCTAATGCACAAAGAGGAACATCTGTTGCTACAACAGGTTATAATTATGGTCTCTCTCTGACACAGGTAAACCAAATGAATTTAGTATGCATGCATAATCTGGGATACAGAGGTCAGGCTATGACCATTGCGGTTATTGATGATGGGTTTAGCCAGGCAAATATAAATCCTGTATTTGATTCGTTAAGAAATGAGGGTCGGATATTAGGTACCAGAGATATTGTAGCAGGTAACACAATGGTATATGAAGATGATTCGCATGGAGCGATGGTACTTTCCTGTATGGCTGGTAACTCACCGGGTAATTTAATTGGTACAGCCCCTAAAGCCAACTATTATTTATTCCGTTCGGAAGATGTGAGCTCCGAAAAAATTATTGAAGAAAATAACTGGGTTATTGCGGCAGAGCTGGCAGATAGCCTTGGAGTAGATATTATTACGACTTCCCTGGGGTACACTACCTTTGATATTGCTTCTCAAAATCATACCTATGCCGATCTTAACGGAAAAACATCTGTGGCTTCTATTGCTTCAACCATGGCTGCCCGCAAAGGAATATTTTTATTAAATGCTGCCGGTAATGAAGGTGGCGGCTCCTGGAATTATGTAGGTGTTCCTGCGGATGCAGATAGTATTTGTACTGTGGGAGCCGTAAACGGCAGCGGAATACATGCCAGTTTTAGTTCTGTAGGCCCTACATCCGACGGACGAATTAAACCTGAAGTCAGTACAATGGGGGAAGGAACTTATGTTTGCCAGCCCGGAGGAAATTTTGTTTCCGGTAACGGAACTTCTTTTGCCTGCCCGGTAATGGCCGGTGCAGTAGCTTGTTTATGGCAGGCTAACCCTGGTAAATCAAATATGCAGGTATTGGCCGCTATCAAAAGTACCGCGTCAAAAAGTACAACGCCTGATAATAATTATGGTTGGGGAATTCCGGATATATGTGCCGCAAATACCCTTTTACAATCCATGCCAAACTCTGTGAAAGAAAATCAAAAACAAGCTGTTAAATTATTTCCTAATCCGGCAAAGTATCATATAAGTTTTAATGTAAATGAAACCGCTGAAACCATTGCATTATATGATGTATTGGGTAATGCTATTGATTTTTCATTCACTCAAAAAGAAGATAATACTTATACAATGATCTTTAATCATTCCATGGCCAATGGTTTATATTTTATAAGCATTAAAACCGCAAACGGAATTTTGCAAAGTAAATTTATTAAGGAGTAATTAGCTTCTGGTTACAAAGTAGGCTATTACAACTACCAGTGAAATAACAATCAGAAAAGAAACAGGATTGGCAAAATTGACCGTCATGCCTAATTGAGGAATTCTTTTTGGTACAAAAATGCGTTTATCTTTTGGATTGAAATAAAACAGGTTCCATTTCCAGTTCGAAGAATTATCATGTTCATTATTCATGAGTACAAAGGTAAAGAATTCATGAGATATAGAATGATTTATTCTAACAGGTTACAAACTGCCTCATGTTTAACCGGAAAATTTACCGAATTAGCAATAAAACACAATTCATTAGCTTTTTTATGAAGCTCATGCAAATTATCTGTTTTCGATTCTTTTGTAATGGTAACAATGGGATGTAAGGTAACTTCCGTAAAACGTCCGCTGCCATCCGGGTAATCTACCATAATTCCTGTGGCATGGTCAACATAATCTACAACAATTACACCGGCTTTAACGCATACATGTAAAAAAGAAAGCATGTGGCACGCCGAAAGTGAAGCCACCAACAAATCTTCCGGATTATGTTTTGTTTTATCGCCACGGAAGTAAGGATCAGAAGATCCCTGTAATTCAGTTTTACCCTCAATGGAAATCGTGTGGTTTCTGTCGTAAGCCCTGTAATCGCTTGTTCCGGTTCCTTTGTTCCCTGTCCACGTTACCGTTAGTTTATAATTATGTTCACTCATGAATTAAGCGTATAAAATGTTAAACATTAGAGTTGATCTCTGAGGTCGGTATATTTTTTGGATAAGGTTTTTGGAGCCACTTCGCAATAGGCAGTAGTTAAAGCATCTGTGAGCATTTCTTTTTTTATGAAAGCCAGTTCAATAAATGTCCAGCCTTGTTTACCCCATTTGTTTGGCACAGGGTATATAACCGTTTTATCAAACGCACAAAAAGAAGACTGATCAATCAATGATAATTTTAAACAGGCTCTTTTGTGGGGTTCCGATAAACTGACAAAAATCTTGTTTTTAATTCGGAAAGAACCATTCTCAAAATGAGGCTGTTCCGTTACTTCAGGAAACGATAGAGCAATTTTTTTAAATGTATTGATTGACACCATATGATTTAATTATCCTGAATAAACAAATATAGTTAAAATAGGGTATTTGAGTATAATTTAAGCTATTTTTAAATACGGATCACGGTTGGATAAGATCTGCAATAGGATGACACTTTTAATTTTAAATATATGAATTACAGAACCGAACATGATTTTATAGGTGAAAAGAAAATTTCTGACGATGCTTATTACGGCGTTCAAACATTAAGAGCACTCGAAAATTTTAATATTACCGGAATCCGTATGGATACGCAGCCTTTATTTATAAAGGCTTTTGCCTTTGTGAAAAAAGCAGCTGCGATGGCTAACAGAGATTGTGGTGTACTGGATGCTGCTTTAGCAAAAGCCATTATAGATGCCAGCGACCGTATTTTAAAAGGTGAATTTCAGGATCAGTTTATAACCGATTTGATACAAGGTGGCGCCGGAACTTCCGTGAACATGAATGCGAATGAAGTCATTGCAAATATTGCCCTGGAAACGATGGGGCATAAAAAAGGAGCGTACGATTTTTTGCATCCCAATAATCATGTAAACTGCTCCCAATCTACTAACGATGCATATCCTACAGCAATCTGCTTAACGTTATACCGAAAAATTGAATTGGTAATTGCAGCGCTTGAATCTTTAAAAATAACGTTTGCTAAAAAATCGGACGAGTTTTCTAAGGTTTTAAAAATGGGAAGAACACAATTGCAGGATGCTGTGCCTATGTTGTTAGGCCAGGAGTTTAAAGGATTTGCAAAGGCTATTGAACATAATATAAAACACCTTAAAGGTGCCTTAGAGTTTATTCCTGTTTGTAATATGGGAGGAACGGCTATTGGTACCATGGTAAATACACCCAAGGGCTATCCCCAATTAGTAACAAAATACCTGGCCGAAGTAAGCGGAGTTCCGGTGTCTTTATCGGAAGATTTGATCAATGCCAGTTCAGATACAAGTTCATATGTTCAGCTTTCCGGAATTTTAAAAAGAACAGCTATCAGCGTTTCCAAAATATGTAACGATTTGCGGTTATTGGCTTCAGGACCACGTTGTGGCTTAAATGAAATTAACTTACCTAAAATGCAGCCTGGTTCTTCTATCATGCCGGGAAAAGTAAATCCTGTAATTCCTGAAGTATTTAACCAGACAGCTTTTTATGTGATAGGTGCCGACCTCACCATTACCATGGCGGCAGAGGCGGGGCAATTGCAGTTAAATGTAATGGAACCCGTTATTGCATTTAGCTTGTTTACATCCATGGATTATATGGTAAATGCGTTGAATACCCTGAATGAAAAATGTGTTCAGGGAATTACAGCCAACGAAAAAGTGTGTTATGATAATGTCATGAACAGTATTGGGATTGTTACGTTATTAAATCCCTTATTGGGTTATGAAACGTCTGCATCCATTGCAAAAGAAGCGCTAACAACCGGTAAAGCGATACACGATATTGCGGTAAAAGAACGCCAGTTAATTACACAGGCCCAATGGGATGAAATTTACACGATTGAAAATATGGTACATCCTCATAGCTAAATAAAAGAAGTAATATATTGGTCTTAAATAAAAAAACAGGTAACGTTATGCACGTTACCTCTGTCCTTTAATGAAATGCAGGTAGTTAATACCAGGTGCACTTTCATAAAGTATATATAGAGGTATTTAAGAAACCAGTAGGTTAAATTAAAAACACATGCCAGTAGGTTCTGATTTTATAATCCCTCTTTTTATAATGTATTTGTGGTATTTTGAGGACAATTGATCTGATTATGAAGATATAATTCCTCATAGCTGTGTACTTTCTCATCAAAAAATAATACAAAATATAGCATCTTAAACTATGATGGCTTATTTTTGTTTGTATTCTAAACCCAAACTTATGGCACATCTGTTTTCTCCTTTGCAAATAAAAAGTATCACATTAAAAAACAGGATTGTTGTTTCGCCCATGTGTCAATATTCCAGTGAAGATGGTTTTGCAAACGATTGGCATGTGGTTCACCTGGGAAGTCGTGCCATTGGTGGGGCAGCATTGGTTTTTACAGAAGCAACGGCTGTTTCTCCGGAAGGACGGATTTCACCTGCTGATCTGGGAATATGGAAAGATGAGCATATAGAAGTTTTAAAACGGATCACCACATTTATAGAAGCTCAGGATTCTATTGCAGGAATTCAACTGGCACATGCAGGAAGAAAATCAAGCATCCAGGTTTCATGGAAAGGTGGAGAGAATTTAACTCCACAAACAGGAGGCTGGGAAACCGTGGCACCAAGTGCTTTAGCATTTAAGGAAGGAGATATTGTTCCTCACGAATTAACGAAAAACGATATTCAACGCATCCTTTATGATTTTCAGTTAGCGGCTGCCAGGGCCTTAAGAGCGGGTTTTAAAGTAATTGAGCTACATGGCGCGCATGGCTACCTGATCCATGAATTTTTATCTCCAAAAAGTAATCAAAGAACAGATGAGTATGGTGGTTCTTTTGAAAATCGCATTCGTTTTTTATTGGAAATTATTGAACATGTCAAAAAAGCATGGCCGGCAGATCTGCCTTTGTTTGTAAGGATATCCGCTACCGATTGGGTAGAGGATGGCTGGACAGAAAAAGATTCAATTCATTTGTCTGAAATTTTAAAAACCAGTGGAGTCGATCTTATAGATTGTTCTACAGGCGGAAATGTACCAAATGTAAAAATTGCGTTAAAGCCTTTGTACCAGGTTGAGTTTGCAGAAAATATTAAAAAAGAAACCAGAATTTTAACGGGAGCTGTTGGTTTAATTACAACCTCGCAGGAAGCCGATTCAATTATTAAAGAAGGAAAAGCAGATGCTGTATTTTTAGCAAGAGAATTCCTCCGCGATCCATATTTTCCTTTACGGGCCGCCCGTGAATTAGAACAGGATGTTACATGGCCGGTTCAATATGAGCGCGCTAAGAAAAAACATAAATAGATCAGAGGGAGTGATTTTTTTTAAGCAAGGAAAACGATAAAAAACGAACAGGGTTACTTTAAAACACTCTGTTTTAACTCAAATACCTCTGAAAGCAATTCAAAGGAGCGTGTTCTATCATCCGGATTATCTGCCATCGTTGATACCATGATCTCCTCCATGTCAAACTCATTTGCCAACAGAGTCAGTTTTTCTTTAACCTGGTCCCTGGTTCCTGAAATGATCCTGCCACGGTTTAATTTAATCCGTTCCTGTTCGTGTAAAGAAAATTTGTAATCTTTAATATCTTCGTAGCTTCCAAACTTATCGAATTTTCCCTGTTCAAACTGAACAAAAATATAGTCGAGAAAATGACGCATCTGTTTGGCTTTTTCTTCCGTATCGGCACATATAACCGAAATAGCCAGTAACTCTTTTGGTTTATCAAACTGGGAGGAAGGTTTAAAGTTTTTGCGGTAAGCTTCCACCATATCAGGGTTTGCAAAACCATTAATGAATTTCGCAACGGCTAAACCCATCCCAAATTGGGCAGCAATAGAGCTGCTTCCACCACTGGAGCTCAGGATCCATTGCATAGGAATAGTTGATGCCTGGGGAATGGCTAATAAAGAGCCTTGTGAGGTAGCAGCAGTATCTCTGAAAAAATGCTGTAAATGTTCCAGTTGTTTTAAATAACTTTCTTCCCTGAAATCATTGGATGGATTTAATAAAGAGGCCGTAATTCTGTCTCCACCGGGAGCGCGCCCCATCCCAAGGTCTATACGCCCCGGAAACAAAGTTTCGAGCATCCTGAAATTTTCAGCAACTTTTAAAGCACTATGGTTTGGTAACATGATCCCGCCTGATCCGATTCGGATAGAGTGGGTTTCACCGGCCAGTTTTACCATTAATAATTCGGGTGTGGAACCGGCTATAAAAGAAGAGTTGTGATGTTCTGAAACCCAGAACCGGCTATAGCCCAATTGTTCTGCTAATTTTACGGTAGCAATGGTGTTTTGTATAGCCCCCGAAGCATTGCTGCCATGAGGAACAATGGATTGATCGAGGATACCTAGTTTTATTTTTTTCATGGAAAGAGATCTTCTAAAATATATCGTAAGGGTATAACACCAACGGTTTTAGAATTTTTATCTCTTTCTGTAAATCTAAAATAAACAGTTACAGATCAGTTGGTTAATTAAGAGAATATTTTCTATTGATCACATCCATGTAAGTTCTGGAGTCGATCACATGATTTAAAGAAGCATGTTGCGGGGCTTCAGTTTCAGTTACTTTTTCCAGGAACTGAACCACTTCGTTTAAGCCGATCAGTTTTGCATAGCTACAAATAGATTTATAGGAAGAAGACTTCTGAAACTTAAGGTATTGATGGTGAAGATCGGGACGGAATTCGTTTTCTATTATTTTTTCGGAAAGCAAATAAAACGCCGCTTCTACTTTTTGAATACCTCCACGGATCTGAAGAAGCAGATCTTCGATGCTCTCTAAAAAGATACCCGGATTCATATTAAAATGAACTTTTTGTATGATTTTATTCAAAACTTTTTCGGCACGATTCAATATTTTGAAATCCTCGTCCGATAAAATTATAAAATGAGTGTTTAGTGTTTTTTTTGCCATTTTAAAGTTCTATAATATCAGTGAAGGGTAAATACTAATGAGCATTAACCCTTACTTATAAAGCAATTCACGTACCATTTTTGTTTAAAATTTCGTCTAAAAATTTGTTTCATTTGTCAGTATAATTCATAGCTTAGATCATATTTGAAAAAATATGTAGAAGTTCATCAACACAATTTGATACAAAAAAGCTACAGATTACCATAAAGCTGAGTTTTTTCGGAAGCTTATTTAAAGCTGGCCATCCAGTTGGCTTTATGGATACAGTATACGAAATTTAGTTTTTTTGCTTCCCCATAATACTCCATTTCTACCTGATCGATTTTAACAGCACCCAGTTTTTCGGTGGCTTTTTGTGAACGGATATTATGAGCTCCAATGTGTAAGATCACATGGTCAACAAAAGTAAATGCATAGTTTAACATGAGGGTTTTTAAAGCTCTGTTATAGCCGTTTCCCCAATAATCTCTTGCCAGAAAAGTATAGCCTATAGCCATAGATTTGTTGTGTTGATCGTATTCATAAAAGCGACTACTGCCTATAGGTTCATGCGTTTTTTTGTCTACTACTAAAAATGCGCCTTTGGATTCGATGGCTCCTTTAAAAAAAGTTTCAAATACTTCTTTTTTATAACGGTCTTTATTGGGATGTTGTTCCCAGATCAAAGGGTCGGAAGCTACTTTATACAGGGCTTCAAAATCGCCGGGGGCAAGCGGAACGAGTTGAATAAGATCGTTCTCAAGGTGAGTAGGTTGGATGTCAGGGCTCATAACGTTAGTATTACTTGGTTAGGTAGTGGCTTTTACATACTCAAAAGCTGCTTTGGCATATTTTTTCCAGGTAGTTGAATATTCAAATGGAATCTGTACCCATTCTTTCATCGGACGTTTTTTACCCGACGGATCAAATAGCTCTGAACCATCAAGGCTTAAGGCTTCGGTATGTTCATCGCCGGTAAGCTTAAATACCATACAATTTTGGGAGAAACACACAAATGCCTTTCCATTCACTTTAAAGCAGGGTTTTCCAAACATCTGGCTTTGTTCAGCTTCTTTTATTTTTTTACCGATCCCGGTATAAAGTGTTTCCTCTTCTGTCATTATAAAGGCATTTTAAAGTGGTTATCAAATATATCTATATTTTGTTACATGAATATTTGGACTGTATAAAAGATATTTGATCTATAGAAAGCGTAATATCTATAGCTATTAATGCTTTTTTGGTTGAATCCCAACTATTTTATCTGCAAGAATTAACTGTTAAATGGCATTTTCGGTTATTTCAAGCTAAATAAAACGTATCTTTGCAAAAAATTAAAAGGGGTAAAATGTGCTTAATGCCAATAATTTAAGCAGCCGATTTAAATACCATGAGAAAAATTATTGAATACAGAAAATTATTAGGGGTTGATAAGGCCGTAACGTTAAATGAATTAAAAGGCCTTTACCGTAATTTTATGAAAGAATACCATCCTGATAAGATTCAGGATAACGAAGAGTTGAAGCTGGAAGCAGAAGAAAAAAGTAAACGGATCATTGAGGCATATCACTTTTTAGTAAGTATTGCTCCTGAAACTATCCAGTCGACTCTGGAAGATTATACCAAAACTACAACCAATTCCAATATTGTTGATATTGCTTACACTGGCAAGCGTTTACGTATTGATTTCCAGGATGGAACCGGTTATGAGTATTACGGCGTTCCTGAAAATACCTATGTGAAATTAATTAATGCCGATTCGCAGGGCAGATTTGCCCGCAGGCATATCTATACTTCTTTTCTATACAGGAATGTGAGTAAATCTTCAGTAACTGTATAAATGAAAATAGACAAGTACATTGGTCATTCGGGGTATACATCACGACGTAAAGCTGCCATTTTAATTGAAGAGAAGCGTGTATTGGTTAATAAAAAAGTAGCAACGTTTAGTACTAAAATAAACGACGGCGATGTGGTTTTAATTGATGGAATTGAACTAAAAGCCAAACCCTTTGTGCCTACCTATATTGCTTACCATAAGCCAAAGGGGATAGAATGTACTTCAGAAAAAATCCCTAATAATATTATTGATGCGATTAACCATCCTGAAACCATTTACCCGGTTGGCAGGTTGGATAAAGATTCGGAAGGATTAATTCTTTTAACGAACCATTCGGATATTATTAATAAGGTGGCTCATTCAAAATACGAACACGAAAAAGAATACCTTGTTACGCTAAATATGCCGGTTCGTAAAGCATTTTTAAATGAAATAGCTGAAGGAATTGATCTTAAAGGTGAAAAAACAAAGCCTTGTATTGTGAGTCTGGAACCTAACGCCAAACGTATTTTCAGAATCATTCTTACGCAGGGGCTCAACCGCCAAATCAGGAGAATGTGTAATGCCTTTAATTATCAGGTAATTAAGCTTCAAAGGGTGCGGGTAATGCATATTGAATTGGGTAAATTAAAGCCTAACGAATGGCGGGATCTTACCGAAGAGGAATTAGATGAACTATTTCTCCGGATTGATTCGGAAGAATAAGACTACCTATTTGGTATAAATAAACCTACATTTTTGCTTGAAAATTTAAGGAATTTAAATTATATTTGGTTTAATGTAAATAAAACGTTAATTTAATTTTTTTGTAAGCAATCCACTACTACACTTACGTTATGAATACATTTTCTATAAAAGCGACTCAATCTACGCCCCAAATTTATTTTGATCCGCGAACAGGAATTCTGGAAATTAAAGGACGTTCGATTCCCGAAAACTCTGTCTTTTTTTATAAACCCTTGTTTGATGCGATGGATGAATATTTAAAAAATCCTGGAAAGTCTTTAAATGTTAAAATTCAATTAGAATATTATAATAGCAGTTCTTCCGTATGCATTTTAAATTTGTTAAAAAAATTGGAAGCATTAAAAGATAAAGTAGAAACTATTTTGATAGAATGGTTTTATGAGGAAGAAGATGAAGATACTTTATTAGCAGGAACAAACCTTCAAACCATTATCCGTTTACCTTTTAAAATGATACAGATTGCCGGATAGGCTCAATAAAGGTTACTATTTTATTTTAAGATTTTGAAGCAAAGCCCCATTTCTATGGCCATACCATTAATGGAGGTAGAGTAGCTTTTAGATTCTCCATTGTTTTTAATGTTTTTAGGTGAAGCATTCGCCGCATAAGAACTGATCATGCCTACAGCACCTAAACGTTTCCAAAAATAGTAGCGGGCCTTTGTTCCAAAACGCATGATGTTTCCGGAAGCATTGTATTGATAGGATACATCGCCATCGGTACTTTTATATGCCAGGTTAAAGAAACCGGAGGAAGCAAATACAGAAAGGTCTAATCGTTTATTAACAAATACATGGTAATTCACATCAATGGTTACTTCGCTGGTAACAACATTTATGGAATTATTGGAAGTTGAAAAACCATAAAATTTTGAGGGGTTAACTCTGAAAATATCGGCGCCTGATGTTAGGCCTATTCCCCACCTGTTTGATAAACCATATTCCAGGATCAGGGGATCTCTGTCACCACACATTAACTGCGAATTTACCAATACCGGTTTTTTTCCGCTGACATCATTGGTGGTATACTTGGCATAGGTAGAACCCTCGGTAACGCTTATTAATAAGGAGCCTTTATGAAAGGCCTGAGCATTAACCGATAAGGGGTTACACATTAAAAAGATACCGCAGATGCCCGATAAACAGATGACGTCATTTTTTTTCATGTTTGCTGGTTTTGTATACCAAATTTATAACAATTTTCGAAATTTCCAATTATGGGGTTCACTGTACTTTCCACCGTTTTATTGTAGTACATTTGTAGTCTTTAAAATACATTATGAAATTTTCTGAGTACCATATCATCCCCGAAATAAAACAAAGTTTAGAAGAGCTAGGCTACAAACGCCCTACCGATATTCAGTTTAAGGCTATACCTAATATTTTAAACGGCGAAGATGTATTGGCTATTGCCCAAACAGGTACAGGAAAAACAGCCGCTTTTGCTATTCCTATTATCCATTTAATTTCAAAGTCAGGTGTTGATAAGGGAATACAGGCTATTGTTATGGTTCCTACCCATGAACTGGCTATACAAATTACAGAAGTGTTTAATAAGCTGGGGAAATATACGCCTGTAAAAGCATTGGGTGTTTTTGGTGGTGTTGATCAGGATCCACAAATTAAAGAATTGCATTCGGGCGTTGATATTTTAGTGGCTACCCCCGGAAGGTTGTTTGACCTGGTGAATCAGAAATACATTAACCTGAGAGATATTAAAGTATTGGTATTAGATGAAGCCGATTTAATGCTGGACTTAGGCTTTTATAAAGATATTGAAGACCTGATTAAATATTTACCCCGTAACCGGCAAACTTTATTTTTCTCGGCAACCATTAACG
Source organism: Bacteroidia bacterium (assembly GCA_963422675.2). GTDB lineage: Bacteria > Bacteroidota > Bacteroidia > B-17B0 > Aurantibacillaceae > UBA4416. The sequence goes on along the minus strand of CAXVYS010000008.1, from coordinate 6,707 downwards.
AAAAAATAAAAAAACTGGCTTATTCCATTGTCCGTAATGCTATCCGGATTCAGATCTCTCCTAAAGATCCTGTATCAAAAAATGTGACACACTCGGTAATGCTTATTGGTATGGATGATAAACGCTTTTTTCTGGAACGGATTGTGAACGAAAATCCCGAAAGTAAAATTCTTGTGTTTGTAAGAACGAAAGTTCGTGCTGAACGTGTGTTTGAAGCAATGAAACGGGTAGGGATTAAAAGCTTAACCATGCATGGCGGAAAAGACCAGGATAATAGAATAGAGGCTATGGCTCAGTTTAATACAGGAGAAGTAAAATTATTGATTGCAACAGATATTAGTGCAAGGGGCGTTGATATTGCCAATGTAGATTATGTGGTTAATTACGATTTGCCGGAAGTAGCTGAAAATTACGTTCACCGTGTAGGCCGAACGGGTAGGGGCAACAATAAAGGGGTAGCTGTTTCTTTTTGTAGCCCGGAAGAAAAACCGATATTGGAAGAAATAGAAGAGTTTATGGATAAAAAAGTAACCGTGTTGGAAGTGAACAAAGCAGATTATTCTGAAACTCTGGCGTTAACGGAAGATGTGAACGACAATTGGAAGCAGCTCATTAAAGACCATGAAAAAGAAGAGAATGCCTACAAAGGAAAAAAGAACAAGAAAAAGAAATAGCTATTAAGGAAATTGCTGTAACCAGGCAAGGGCATCAACCGTTGTATTGAATAATTTGGTAGGTCGTTTGGGTTTATTGATTCTTAAATAGCCGTTCCCTATAATTCTTAGTGCTAAACCTTTAATAACAAGGGCATCGGCTGTAATAATTTCAGATACTTCGTCACTCGCAACATACTCACGGTTTTCTTTACTAAACGTATTATCTTCCTTTAAAATAACCAGTAACAAACATTTATCTTTTCCATTAATTTTCCGGATGGTTTCAACTACTTGCCCGGCATCTTCAACGCCTGCACTAAAGCCGGGTTCAAATTCCAATTGTATAATATTATGTTCACGCAAAAATATTTTGTAACCGGCAAATTGATGTATTTCAGAAAGGGCAATATTATCAATGTCAGGTTTAGATACCATTAAATTCATTTAATTTATTTTTATAAGCTAACAAACGTTATTACCAAATGATTTTTATCCGATCATATTCAAAAACTGATCTTCATCAATGATCTTTACACCCAATGATTCTGCTTTCTTTAATTTTTCAGGTCCCATATTATCACCTGCTAATACAAAACTTGTTTTCTTAGAGATTGATCCTGAGTTCTTTCCACCATTCAGTTCAATCATATCTTTATACTGATCGCGACTGTGTTTGGTAAATACACCGCTGATCACAAAGGTGAGATCTTTTAATTTATCAGTGGTGTGTTGATGCTGATCTTCACTTAATGAAAATTGTAAGCCAGCTGCTTTTAAACGTTCAATAATTGATTTGTTTTGTTCGTTCGAGAAAAACTCGTGCAGGCTTATTGCTATAATTTCTCCTACTTCATCAATGGCCAGTAGTTCTTCTTTGGTAGAGTTTACTAATACATCCAATGATTTTACTTTTTTGGCAATTTTTTTGGCTGTTGTTTCGCCCACGTGTCGTATCCCAATAGAATACAATACCCGTTCAAAAGGCACATTTTTACTAGCTTCCAGGCCATCTATTAAATTGTTAGCCGATTTTTCAGCCATTCGTTCCAATGGTAGTAATTGTTCTTTGGTGAGATCATACAGGTCTGCAATATTTTTTACTAAGCCCGCTTTATATAATTGCACAATGGTTTCGCCACCAAGGCTATCAATATTCATGGCTTTACGTGCTACAAAATGTTCCATTTTTCCAAGAACCTGTGGGGGGCATGCATTCTCATTCGGACAAAAGTGATTTGCCTCGCCTTCGTTTCGTTGCAGCGCGCTTCCACATTCCGGGCATTCATGGATATATACTGTTTTTTCTGCTTCGGGTTTCCGTTTCGCAAAGTCTACTCCAATAATTTTCGGGATAATTTCTCCGCCTTTTTCCACAAACACCTGGTCACCGATGCGCACATCCAACTTCTCAATAATATCGGCATTGTGTAAGGAAGCTCTTTTAACGGTTGTACCACCTAATGGAACCGGTTTTAAATTAGCCACTGGTGTAATAGCTCCTGTACGCCCAACCTGGTAAGAGATACTTAACAATTCGGTACTTACCTGTTCGGCTTTAAATTTATAAGCAATGGCCCAACGGGGCGATTTTGCTGTAAAGCCCAGGTTTTTCTGTTGCCTGTAATTATTTACTTTAACTACTATCCCGTCTGTATCATATGGCAAATCGAAACGTTTCATGTCCCAGTAATTTATAAACTCAAGTACTTCATGAATGCCGATACATAATTTTGCTTCCTTCGAAATTTTAAACCCCCAAGTGCTGGCGGCTTGCATACTTTCAAAGTGCGTTTGAAACGGTAGGTCTTCTCCCATCACATTATATAAAAAGCAATCGAGTTTACGTTTGGCTACCTGCGCTGAATCCTGCATTTTCATAGTGCCGGAAGCTGCATTACGAGGGTTTGCCATGATGGCATCTCCAATTTCTTCACGCTCTTTATTAATGGCATCAAATACCGGGCGGGGCATAAATACTTCTCCACGGATCTCAAATTTTTCGGGATAAGAAGTGCCATATAGTTTTAAAGGAATTGATTTAATAGTTTTAGCATTGGTGGTTACTTCATCTCCCTGAACTCCATCTCCGCGGGTAATGGCCTGAACTAATTTCCCCTGTTCGTAAATTAAGCTGATGGATAAACCATCGAATTTTAATTCACACACATATTCAATGTGTTCCTCATTGGATATAATACCTAAGCCTTCACGTACCTTTCTGTCGAAATCGATCATATCTTCCACACTGTAACTATTACTCAGCGAAAGCATCGCATATTGATGCTTAACAGAGTTAAAGGTTTTTGTGATTTGCCCGCCAACGCGTTGGCTTGGAGAGTTTGGAGATAAGAACTCCGGAAATTGTTTTTCGAGAGCAATGAGTTCTTCCAGTAATTTATCAAATTCAAAATCGCTGATAGTTGGAGTGTCGAGTGCATAATAATTATAGTTATGCTGTTCCAGTTCTTTTGATAAGGTTTGTATTTGATGTTGAGCTTCTACAGGTGTCATATACGTTTGTAATTCTTTAACAAATTTGTTATTTTTGTTTTAGATTACACACTAAATTTGTGAGCAGAAATTAACACCCTTGAAAAAGACTCTTTTTAAAATAGTATTCTCTCTGATCGTTTTCACTTATGTGTTTTCATCGGTAGGTGTTTGCCTTGTGGCGCATTACTGTGGGGGTTCTTTAGAGAAAGTGGCTTTGTTTTCAAAACCGGCATCCTGCTGTGGGGGTGAAGAGAAGAAAACCGATGATTGTTGTAAAAATGACAGCAGGCATGTGGTGTTTCAAAAGGATTTTACGTTTTATAAAGTAGTTACAGATACTAAAGTTCCTGTACAACACTTGTTTTTAATGGAAAGAAACCCCTTGTATGATCTTTCTTTTAGCTCGGCGGCTTACCATAGTTTTCTTTTAAATAAAAAAAATCATCCACCAAACCTGGTGCAGAATGATATTGTTTCAATCAGTGTTTTAAGAATCTGATTTAGTTCAACCTGTTTGTCAATTGGCAGATTCAGGGGTTTAGGATGTGCAGGCTCGATTGCCGGCATACAGATTAACACATCATTTAATATTAAAATACATGAAAGCATTAAGCATATTTATCATCAGTTTTATTTTCTCTTTAAACATAAATGCGCAGTCGCCCATAATTACAACCACCTTATCGGTAAAAGGCAATTGTGAGGAATGCAAGGAACGCATTGAAAATGCGGCCGATATTAAAGGCGTGAAAAATTGCGTGTGGGACGAAACTAAGCAGGCCGTAACGGTAACTTACGATTCTAAAAAAGTAAGTTTGCAGCAAATAGAAAAAGCCATTGCCAAATCAGGGCATAAAACCCAAAACGAAAAACAGGATTCGGCCGCTTACAAAGCGTTGCCGGCTTGCTGTAAATATGAATCAGCAGATTGTAAGAAAAAATAAATAGTTAGTGTATGAAGAAACTATTTATTTCCCTTTTGGGGATGGCTTACGCTTGCATAGGTTTTTCGCAGGTGAGAGGCCGTGTGTTAGAACTCAGTTCTAAAAAAGATACTACTGTCATTCCCGGTGTTGTTTTGTTTTGGGAAAATACGTCTATAGCTACTGTTAGCAATGAAAACGGATTTTTCTCCTTACAAACTACACCTGAAGCCAACAAATTAGTGATGAGGGCAGTGGGATATCTTGCGGATACATTAGTGATAAAAGATACCACAAAGTTCATGACACTGATCTTAAAAAACGGGATCGACCTGAACGAAGTAGATGTGGTTTACCAGAGTACCGGTACAGAATTATCCTACATGAATCCTATAAAAATTGAAACGCTGAACGAACGGTCGTTGATGAAAGCAGCCTGTTGTAATTTATCGGAAAGTTTTGAAACCAACCCGAGTGTAGATGTAAATTTTGCAGATGCTGTAACAGGTACAAAGCAAATTCAGATGCTTGGTTTATCAGGCCAGTATGCGCAAATAACCAAAGAAAATATGCCTTATCTGAGAGGTTTGGCAAATGGATATGGTTTAAGCTTTGTACCGGGAACATGGATTCAGTCGATACAATTGAGTAAAGGCGCGGGTTCCGTTATTAATGGCTACGAAAGTTTTACTGGACAGATTAATACAGAGTTGCAAAATCCGGAAACGTCAGACAGGCTAAATTTTAATACGTATGTAAATGAGAATGGCCGTAACGAATATAATTTAAATGTAAAACACCGGTTTAATGAGAAGTTCTCTGCCGGCATTTTATCACATGCAAACTTTAATCCTTTGGTGCAGGATCTTAATAAAGATGGCTTTGCCGATATTCCCATAGGTAAGCAGTATAACGTTATGAATAAGTATAGCTATAACAGTGGTAAAGGTTTTGAAGCTCAGTTTGGTGGTGGGTACTTATCCGATTTCCGCAAGGGAGGCCAGTTCCGGTCGACGGTAGCGAATGATTCCATTAAATTATATCAACTGGAAATCCAGAATACCAAGTGGGAATTGTATAGTAAAACAGGTTATGTATTCCGAAAAAAACCGGGAACCAGTATGGGCTTGCAGTTATCTTATTTGAACCATGACCAATATAACACCTATGGCTTAAACAATTACAAAGGCCTGCAGAAAACGTTTTACGCCAATTATATTTACCAGGGTATTATTAAAACCACCAATAATACTTATAAGCTGGGAGCGAGTTATATGAATGATGATGTGAATGAAACCTACAAGCTGTTTAATTATTCGCGTAACGAAAAAGTGGGTGGAGCATTTGCTGAATTTGCCCATAATACCAGCGATAAATTTAATGTTGTGGCCGGTTTAAGAGCCGATTACCATAATTACTATGGTTTGTTTTTTACGCCCCGTTTACATATGAGGTACGCTTTAAATAATAGTAAAACGGTGTTCCGAATCAGTGGTGGAAGGGCCTTAAAAACCGCCAATATCTTTGGAGAGAATATGGCGTATATGGCTTCTTCGAGAGACTGGATCGTTCGTAGCAGTGATTTGAAAATGCCCTATAGTTTAAAGCCTGAAGTGGGCTGGAACTATGGATTTAATTTTACTCAAAAAATGAAATTAAATTTTAAAGATGCTTATGTAACGGTTGATGTATACCGCACCGATTTTGTACAGCAGGTAGTGGCTGATTTGGATGCAAACACACAGCAAGTAATTTTTTATAATTTAAATGGGCCTTCATTTTCTAATACGGCTCAAATTGAATTTGGCTGGGAAATACGCAAACGGTTAAATATAAAAACCGCTTACCGTTATGTAGATACAAAGGTGGATTACCAAAACGGGTTGCTTCAAAAGCCTTTTGTATCAACACACAGAGCGTTTGTTAATGTTGGATATGAAACTAAAAACAGGCATTGGTTATTTGATGCAACCTTACAATACAATGGAAGAAAACGATTGCCACAAACACAAAGTAATCCTACCGAATATCAAAGAGCATCGTATTCTCCCGATTTTTATAATGTGCTGGCTCAGATCACCTATGTTACTAAAATAAAAAGAGCCGATTTTAATATTTATGTTGGTGTTGAAAATGCATTGGATTATAAACAGACTAATCCTATTGTAGCAAGTGACGCACCGTTTAGCAAGTATTTTGATGCAAGTATGGTGTGGGGGCCTATTTATGGAAGAATGTTGTATGCAGGACTAAGGTTTAAGATTAAATAAAATAAACATCCGCTTGATTAAAGCGGATGTTTATTAATGATAGTGTATCAGAATAATGTGTAAACTTCGGTCAACCAAAGACAAAAAAGTAGATGTCATGCTGATTCCGATAACTATCGGAATGATTCAATATCTAATAAGATTCCGAATCGAGTTCGGAATGACGAATGTTTAATTTCACATTATTCTGAAACACCGATTTATTAATTAGTTTAATAAATTATGTTCCACCGCATAAAGAACAATACCCGCAATATTTTTTGATCCGGTTTTTATTAAAATATTATCCTTATGCGTTTCTACAGTTCGCGGGCTTAGCGTTAACAATTCGGCAATATGTTTTAGCGAGTATTGTTTACAAATAA
>CAXVYS010000007.1:0-19622 GCA_963422675.2 Bacteroidia bacterium | reverse complement strand
TATGCCACGCCTGATGGGCTGGAAATTGGAAGGGCACAAGCTGTACAGGCCGAAGCCTGTGGCATAGAGTGTAGCACCGATATGAATCCTGTTTTATTAAAGCCAACGAATGACAAAAGTTCTCAGGTTATTCTAAATGGGAAACCTATTGGCAATCAGTCGGCTTACGATTATTTTATGGGCAACAATAAACTGGAGCTTTTTAAAGAAGCCAAGGCTGCTTACGACAGGCTTTATCAAAAACACAACCCTATTGTATTGGAAGGCGCAGGTAGTATTTCTGAATTAAACTTAAAACATCGCGACATTACTAACCTACGCATGGCTACACATGCAAATGCCGTGACCTATTTAATAGCCGATATTGACAGAGGTGGTGTGTTTGCAAGTGTTTACGGAAGTATTAGCTTGCTGACAGCAGAAGAGAAATCATTGATAAAAGGAATCATCATTAATAAATTCAGAGGGGACGCTCGTTTATTTGAAGAGGGAAGAAAAACAATTGAAGAACTGTGCGGAATTCCTGTGGTGGGTGTTGTACCTTTTCGCAAAAGATATTTACATTGAAGAAGAGGATTCTGTTGGACTTCAAAACAAACATACGAAACTATCAAACGGAAAAGTAAATATTGCTGTTGTTTTGCTCAATCGCCTTTCCAACTATACTGATTTTAGTGTTCTTGAAAAAAACACATCAGGCACATTTATTTTATAGCAATAATCCATCTGGAATTGAACAGGCAGATATTATTATCATTCCAGGGAGTAAAAACACCATTGCCGATTTAATAGACATCAAAAACAATGGCGTGGCAAAAGCCATTATTAATGCATACCGAAACAATAAACCGGTAATTGGCATTTGCGGTGGATACCAGATGATGGGACAAATGATTGAAGATCCTTATCATGTTGAAGGAGATATAGAATGTATGCCGGGGCTTGGATTATTACCTGTAAAAACCATTTTGACCGAAAATAAAACCACCAGGCAAGTTAAATTCAACTATAAAGAGAACGAAAAAATGTGTGATGGATACGAAATCCATATGGGGATTACTCAAGCCAGTGAAAAGGAAATACCCGTAAATAAATTAGAGTCAGGAGATACAGATGGATATTACTTAACAGATGCCTGTTGGGGAACATACATACACGGCATATTAGATAATGAAATAGTAATTAATGATTTACTTTCCTTATGCACAAAAACAACGGTTGCATCTTCTTTTAATTACAAGGAGTTCAAGGAACAACAATATGATTTATTAGCAAGTCATTTAAGAAAACACATTGATATGGATTACGTTTATAAAACTTTACAACTACCATAACTATGATTACAGGACACGGAGATGATGCCTATTTATACGATAAGAACATTACAGCTAATTTCAGCTCAAATGTGTATTATGATGGATTCCCTAATGGAATGAAAGATTATTTAATTTCAGTCATTGATAAAATTACGACCTATCCTGAAGCAAATGCGAATAGTTTACAACCCTATTTAGGAAAATGGCATAACCTTTCTACCGACCAACTATTGATTACAAATGGAGCCACTGAAGCATTTTATTTAATTGCTCAAGCCTTTCGTAATAAAAGTGCCACAATTGTTGTTCCGTCTTTTGCAGAATATGAAGATTCTTGTCGTGCAAATAATTTAACCTTGCAGTTTTTAGCCTGGAATAAACTCAGTGACACTACCCGATTTACTACTGATCTTGTTTTTTTAGGAAACCCGAATAACCCTACAGGAGCAATTCTAAAAAAAGAGGAACTCCAACGTATCATTGAAATCAATTCTCAAACCATTTTTGTGATTGATGAAGCCTATGTGGACTTTACAAATGAAGCTATATCGATGGTAACTGAATTAAATCAATTCAGCAATTTGATTATTATAAAATCACTTACCAAAACATACGCTATACCAGGCTTGCGATTAGGTTATCTATTAAGTAACCCTACGATGATTAGTAATATATTGTCTTTTAAAATGCCCTGGTCGGTAAACACAATGGCAATTGAAGCGGGTAAATATATTATTCAAGATCCTCTTAAAATGGCACTCCCGCTAAAACAGTTATTACAGGATACAGATGAACTTATTCAGCAATTAACTGAAATTAAACATCTAAAAGTATTTCCTACAAAAACTAATTTCTTTTTGTGTGAACTAAGTAAAAGAACAGCAGCGGAATTAAAATCTTTTTTGTTAGAGGAGCATAGATTACTTATTCGTGATGCAAGCAATTTCAGAGGATTAAACACGCAACACTTTCGCATCGCTACTCAAACAAAAGGTAAAAATGAATTATTGGTAAAAGGAATAAGGCAATGGATAATAGACAATTGTTAATTCCTCTTCTTGTGGGTTATTTGCTTGACCTCCTATTGGGCGATCCCCGATGGTTGCCACACCCAATCCGTTTATTCGGAAATGTTATTTATAGAAGCGAAGTTGTTTTAAATAAAGGTGGGTATAAATTGTGGAAAGGTTCCTTGCTAACAATCAGTTTGTGTGTATCCGTTTTCTTCTTCTTTTATTTTTGTCAATTATTTTTATTGAATTTTAATCGTATTTTTTATATTATTTTTACCGGTATTTTCGTTTTTTATGGCTTAGCAAACAAAAGTCTATTACAGGAAGGGAAAGCCGTGTTTAACGAACTTCGAAACAAAGGTCTTGAAGCGGGGCGCAAACGACTATCCTGGATTGTGGGAAGAGATACTTCCAGGCTATCCGAAAATCAAATTAGAATAGCTGTATTTGAAACATTATCTGAAAATTTAAGTGATGGAGTGATAGCCCCTTTATTTTATTATGCCATTGGTGGGCTTCCGGCAATGATGACTTATAAAATGATTAATACGCTTGATTCTATGATTGGATATAAAAATGAAACGTATTTTCTTTTTGGAAAGTTTGCCGCCAGATTAGATGATGTTGCCAATTTTATTCCTGCCCGTATAACAGCACTTTTAATGATTGTTGTTTCGTTCAGTAAAAGAGGGTTGCTTTTTGTCATAAAATTTGGGAGTCAACACGCAAGCCCTAATTCCGGCTATCCCGAAGCGGCTTTGGCAGGAATATTAAATTGCCGTTTCGGCGGCCCCAATACATACCAGGACAAATTGGTGAACAAACCTTTTATTGGCAATAATCCCCGTGATATCGAACACCAGGAATTCTACAAAGTCTTCTTTATCAATCATGCCGTAACTTTCCTCTTTATAATAATAGTGCTGATTTTCGCAGGCTATTTGCTTAAATAATTCATTATATTTGCCGCGCTTTGGTTTTTAGCATGAAAAGGTTTCATGTTAAAATTAAAAGGGAATCCGGTGTAAATCCGGAACAGTTCCCGCTGCTGTAAGTTCTAAAAGGCTTTTAACATTCATAGCCACTGTTTCGATAAATTCGAGATGGGAAGGCGTTAAAAGGAGAACAAGTCAGAAGACCTGCCTTTGCATTATTAATCTTGAAGCTTTCGGGAGAAAAGCAAAGGGACGTAAGGTGTATCTAGAGCGCCTTTCCTGCCTTTTATTTTTTTCCATTGTTTTTCGTGTTAATGGTTAACGGGAAGATTAACGTTTAAAAATAAAAAAATGGCAAAGGATTTAAATCTTGTACAAAAAACTGTTTTCGTCTGTAACGGAGAGTGTTGTTTGAAAGCAGGAGCAAACGAGAATACGCTCGCGTTAAGAGCGTCTATCAAAAAAAACCAATTAGACAATGAAATTCACACGGTTCGAACCAGGTGCATGGGGCAATGTAAAAGTGGCCCGATCGTGTTCGTTTCCCCTGATAATGTTTGGTATAAGGAAATAGATATCAACTTATCTCAAGAGCTTGTTACATCACATTTAATAGATAATGAGTACCTGCAAAATAACATCTTGTTTGCAAACGAAAATCCCGGATTAAATCAGCCACTTGTAAAAGTACCTTCAAAAAATATTTTCAAAAAAACATTCTGGCGTTTCAATTTAATAGTATTTTTCTTAATAGGCAGTACAGCTGGAATTGCTCAAACATCTGGTATTACAGGAGTTGTAACAGATAATGTTGAGCAAAAATCAGTACCCGGAGTAGTTGTAACTATCAAAGAATTAAATTTAGGAGTAAATACAGATGAATTTGGAAGTTACGAGCTTAAAAACATTAACGCGGGAGAATATACCCTCACGTACTCACTTATTGGTTACGAAATTTTTACTAAAAAAATACTATGTAAAAACGGAGAACTAAAAAAAATAAATGTGTCTTTAAAGTCAAGTGCTCTGAATCTTTCTGAAGTTACCATTTCTACTGCCACTACAAAGCAAGGTGAAAACAAAATGGATATCATCGCCATGCAATTACAACCCATTAAATCGGCACAGGATTTATTACGAACAGTACCCGGGTTATTTATAGCGCAACACGCCGGCGGCGGAAAGGCAGAACAAATATTTGTACGTGGTAAAGATAACGATCATGGAACCGATTTCGCTGTCATGTTTGATGGTATCCCCGTTAATCTTCCGACACACGCTCACGGGCAAGGATATGCAGACATGCACTTTATGATTCCTGAAGTTGTAGGCAAAGCCAGTTTTTTTAAAGGCCCTTTTGAAGCCAAATTAGGCGATTTTTCAGTTGCAGGAGCTGCTTTATTTAATTCCAAATACCGTTTGGATAAAAACGTAGTTAAGCTGGAATATGGGATGTTTAATAGCCAAAGGGCTTTGTTGATGTTAAATGTATTAGACAATAATCACCTCATTAAAAAATTTAAGGATAATGCCTATATCGCGGCAGAGTATAACTATACGGACGGCTTTTTTGAAAATAAATTAAATTTCAAACGAATAAATCTCTTTGGTAAATATAATGCCCATTTAAATGATAGAAATTTATTATCTTTTACTTCCTCTTATTTCACAAGCGATTGGGATGCCTCAGGACAACTGCCATTGCGGGCTGTAGAAGCCGGTGAAATTAGTAAATATGGCTCTTTAGATAATTCGGAAGGAGGCATTACATCGCGTACAAATCTAAATCTTAAACTTAATTCAGAATTAAGAAATAACGCATCCTTTACAAATCAAATCTATTACTCAAAAAATTTGTTTCAATTATTTTCTAATTTCACATTTTTCATGAATGACCCTGAGAATGGAGACGAAATTAAACAATGGGAAAACCGGGATTTATTCGGCTACAAAGGCGCTTACAACCGACAGGATTCTTTAGCCAAAACATTGCTGAATACAGAAATTGGCCTAACGACTCGTACAGATGTGTTAACGCGTGGCAGAGATCATGTAAAGCGACGGGAATTTTTAAGTAAGGATCATTATAGCCAATCTACAATTACAAACTACAGTTTTTATATTGATGAAAACTGGCATTTTCGTCCTAAATGGAATTTGAATTTGGGACTCCGAAACGACTTGTTTGATTTTAACTATACTGATAAATTAATCCAAAGCAATTCGGGACAAAAATATGCCAATCGCTTTAGTCCTAAGCTTAATTTATATTATGATATTAGTAATAATGTTACGTTGTATGCGAAAGCCGGCCAGGGATTTCACTCTAACTTTGTGCAAGCTGTAATGAGTAAAGACAGTACTGCCGGAGATGCCTTACCAAAAGCGACCAGTTGTGAAGTTGGTTCAAATTTTAAACTGGGCAAAAGGGCCGTATTTAGTATTGCACTTTGGTTGATAGAAGAAGGTGCTGAGTATCAATTCCATTCTGATGATGGTAGTTTCGAAAATTTGGGTGGTTCCAAAAAACACGGTTTCGATTTTGCCGTTAAATATCAGCTTGCCTCGTATTTATGGGTTGATGTAAATGTAAATTATGCCAATGGCTATTTATTGGATGCACCAAAAGATGCTAATTTATTACCACTTCAACCCCGTTGGAATTCAACAGGTGGCTTAACGGTAAAAGCAGCAAAAGGCTTAAACGGCAGTTTACGTTATAGATATATGGGCGAGAGACCTGCCACCGAAGACGGTAGCGTGTATTCTAAAAGTTATTTTATTATGGATGCTGTAATCCGTTATACCAAACGTAAATACGAGATTGGACTTTCAGCGGAAAACATTTTAAACACCCAATGGGCAGAGGCACAGTTTTATGATGCGTCGCAATTAAGAAATGAAAAGACTCCGGTAATGGATTTTCATAACACCCCAGGTACTCCCTTTTATTTAAGAGGAAGTGTAAGTTATTTTTTTTAAATTAAATGCTTTAAATAATGAATTTTTCACAACTACATCTCTCAGGTTTTATTATCCTATTTGTTTTAGGATTAAGACATGGCTTAGATCCTGATCATATTACCGTGATTGATAATTTCACCTATAAACTTCATCAGAAGCAAAACAAATGGTCTCGCTGGGTTGGAACCTTGTTTACATTTGGGCATGGAATAATGGTTACTTTAATCTCTGTTATTTTAAGTCTCTTAAAAAACAATATCGAATTTCCGGAATGGTTCAATGTAATTTTAGAATGGGTGCCGGTTGCTATTTTATTAGCAATGGGAATTACAAATTTAATAACTCTTACGAATAGAAACTCCGGTAAACAAAAAACAGTTTCGAGATTTAAAAATTGGATGATCCCCAAACAGGCAAGTAATCATTTAAACCCATTTTCAATTATATTAACAGGGCTTATATTCGGTTTTATTTTCGACACCTCCTCTCAAATTGCAGCTTTTGGCATTACCATGTCTGCTTCCAATCAGTGGGTATATGCAGTATTAGGAGGGTTGGTATTTTCATTTGGATTAATATTAACCGGAACCTGTGATTCATTTCTATTAAATAAATTACTCAAAACATTCGATCAAAAAAAGATAACTACGCACCGCTTTAAATTAAATGTATTAATTACAATGATGTGTTTTGCTATTCCAATTTATAAAATTATTTGTTATGTAAATCCGGTTTTTGAACTCAGCGATTTTCAAAATAACGTTGTAGGCTTATCATTTATAGGGATTATTATTTCTTTATATGCCGAGTTATATTTAAAGTATAGATTTTCATCGGAGAAAGTTATTTTACATGAGGAGTCTCAATTGAGTAACGACCCGTTTATAGAAGAGGAAAACCGTTATGAATAATAAAACAATAAGTATATTAGGTTGCGGATGGTTGGGCTTGCCGCTTGGAGAGCACCTTGCCGGAATGGGGTTTGTTGTAAAGGGTTCTACAACATCTTTAGAAAACTATGATGTGCTCAAATTAAAAGGGATATTTCCGTTTCAAATTAAGGTATCGGATACCGAAATCATTTCTGATAATTTGAATGGCTTTTTAAATTCGGATATTTTAATCATCAATTTCCCTCCAAAAAGAAGAGAGGATATTGAAGCCTATCACAAAGAACAATTTAAGCAGCTAATCCCTGAGTTAAATAAAAGTACGATCAGGCACGTTCTTTTTGTAAGCTCCTCTTCCGTTTATCCCGACTTAAATCGGGAGGTATTTGAAAATGACACAGCGATGCCAACAAAACCAAGTGGTAAGGCCTTAAAATTTGTGGAAGATCTATTGATTTCGCAGCCAAATTTTACAACAACCATTGTTCGCTTTTCAGGGTTAATCGGGTATGACAGGATGCCCGGTCGATTTTTGGCAGGAAAAACAAATGTTGAAAATGGAGATGCTCCAATTAATGTCATTCATCAGGATGATTGCATTGAACTGATCACCCAAATTATTCAGCAAAATGTATGGGGAGAAATCTTTAATGCCAGTGCAGATTACCATCCTACACGAAAAGAATTTTATACCCTTGCTGCTGCTAAAATTGGATTGAAAATACCTATTTTCATCCCCGAAAAAGAAACTATTTTTAAGATTATAAATTCAGATAAAATAAAAAAAAGACTTGGCTATTCTTTTAAATATCCTAATCCACTTGATTTAATTAAATAATGAACACAAAGTTCTCACTGATAACCGCTGATAAACAAACGCTGATTTCTCGCAGAGTTAGATTTTCCTGCGCCTTTTCTGCGAAAAAATCAGTGCTAATCTGTGAGAAAAAATAAACGTGCTTAATGTATACAGAAACACAACACATAAAAAAAGTAAGCATTGTAGGTGCAGGGCCCGGTGATCCTGAATTACTGACTGTTCGGGCACTTAATCGCATTAAAAGTGCGGATGTGATATTACACGATAATCTTGTTCCGGAAGCCATTCTGGAATTATCATCACCCACTGCCGAAAAAATATACGTTGGCAGAAAATATGCTGATACCCAGGATCAAATGGATCGTCAGCAAAACATAAATGATTTAATGCGTAATTATGCCCTACAAGGAAAAAATGTAGTGCGATTAAAATCGGGAGATCCCTTTATTTTTGGAAGGGCAGTTGAAGAAATCCGCTATTTACTTCATCATAACATTCCCTTTGAAATGGTTCCCGGTATCACCTCAGGTATAGCAGCCGCTAACCTGCAACAAATACCATTAACGGAGCGCAACCGTTCAAATTCGGTTTTATTTTGCACAGGCCATACTTCCAATTATGATTTTGAGCAATTAGAGGCTTTAGCTAATATGCTCAAAACAGGAACTACGCTTATTATGTATATGGGCTTTAAAAATTTAAAAGAAGTTATTAGTAAGCTGAAAGAAGTCAATAAACGGGAAACCTTGTATTTATCTGCTATTTCAAAAGTTTCGCAACCCGATCAAAGCATCATTACCGGCACATTAAATGAAATAGAACAAAAATTGGAAAAAGAACCATTACCCATGCCGGTGGTATTTATCGTTGGGAAATACGCGTTTCCTATAACTCAGGAAACTTTATCGATGATCACTGAAAATGAACACTAAAAAAGGAATATTAATATGCGGTCATGGAAGCCGGGATCCTGAAGGGGTTGAGGGATTTAAGGAACTGGTGCGTCTTTTAAAATTACGTTACCCTGATAGGATTGTTGATTATGGTTTTTTGGAGTTCTCTCATCCGGTTTATGCTGCCGCTGTTGAGCGGATGTATGTAAGTGGTGTTCGTGAAATAACAGCTATTCCAGCTATTTTATTTGCCGGTGGACATGCGAAAAATGATATCCCTTATGAAATGAACACGTTGCAAAGTCAATACAGCGGGTTAAAAATTACATTAGGAAAGCATATTGGTATAACCCCCTCCATCTTACAGCTCTCAAAAAAAATAATTGAAATAGCGGAATCTTCCTTACAACCGATTGACCGAAAAGAGGCTTGCCTATTGGTTGTGGGGAGAGGAACATCCGATCCTGATGCTAATTCTGATGTAGCTAAATTAACCCGTATGTTATGGGAGGGCCTGGGCTTTGGCTTTGCTACTACTACTTATATTGGTGTTACCCAACCCATATTAAATGATACCTTACCTATCATAAATCAATTACCATATAAACGGGTTGTTGTTTTACCTGTGTTTTTATTTACGGGAGTTTTATTAAAAAAAATATACAGCCAAATTGATGAGTTTAAAACTAATTCTGATAAAGAGTTTATTTATACAAAATCATTTGAGTGTGATGAATTGCTCTTACAAACAATTGATGAACGCATTCAGGAAGCTGAACAAGGTAGCCCGAATATGAACTGTCAATTATGTAAATACCGTACACAAATTATTGGTTTTGAAAACGAAGTTGGTAAAGAACAAACAGGGCATCACTTAGCGGTAAAAGGCATTTTATTTGAGGAAGATAGAAAAGTAGAGAAAGAAAAAGGAGTATTAACAGGAATTAAAAAAATATTTGGTATTTGAAAATGGATGATTATTAAAAAAATTCCCGCGGATTCACGCAGATTTCAATCGCTGAGTTTCGCCGACGAAAGAAACCTGAGATAAATATTAAATAGTATAGATAATTGTAAATAACTAATAAATTTCATTTGCGTCTTTTCTGCAAAAAACAGCGAAAATTTGCAAAAAAATTGATAAAAGAGAATTAATATTTTGTGATAATAATGAGCAAACAAGGAAAAATATATGGTGTATCGCTAAGTCCAGGCGATCCCGAATTAATTACATTAAAAGGACTACGCATATTACAAGAGGCAGATAAAATTTATTATCCTGGCTCATTGTTAAACGATGGTAGTACAACCAGTTTTTCGCTCCCCATTTTAAAGCATTACAAATTAGATGAAAACAAACTCATAGGAATGTTTTTAAAAATGTCTGACAACCGGGAAGAAGCCGAACTTACTTATGCTACTACTTTTCAGAATATATTGGCTGATTATAAAAAGGGGTTACAGATTGCTTTTGTAAGCGAGGGAGATATTTCGTTTTACAGCACTTTTGCTTATTTATTGAAACATATACAGGAACATCAATTGCAGGTTGAGATAATTGCAGGTGTCCCTTCGTTTATTTTAGGTGCTGCTGTTCATCAAACGCCACTTGCCATCCTCAATGAAAAAATTGCCATACTGCCTCGTATGAAAGATATTGAGCAGTTAGAACGCTATGTACAAGAATTTGAAACGGTAGTTCTGATTAAAGTGAGAAGTGTGGTTAATGAAATCTGCGATTTTGTTCAAACAAAAAACGTAACAATTATGTATTGTGAGCGGCTGGGAACCGACAAGCAATTTATAACCACCGATATTAAAGAAGTACGGAAGAGAGAAGTTCCTTATTTTTCGTTATTAATTTTGAAGAAAAAAGTTCTCGCAGATTAAACGGATAAAAATCGTAGAGTTCTGTAGAGAGAAAAATAAATTGAATAAATATTAAAAATGCAATTCAAATTGTAAATAAAAATAAATTTCGTCCGCGCCTTTTCTGCGAATACATCTGCGAAAATCTGCGAGAAATAAAAAATAAAAATATGAAACTTAGCATTGTAGGAATAGGCCCCGGTGGGCAGGATTATATTTTACCTTTAGCACAACAGGTTTTGGCTGATGCAGATATTGTAATCGGTTACAGTTATTATTTTCAATTTATCGAACATTTATTAAAACAGGATTGTGAGTGCATTGGTAAAGATTTAACGGAAGAAGAAGCGCGTGCCGTATTAGCGGTCAACAAATGTGAAGCTGGTAAACATGTAGTGGTAATTAGTTCGGGAGATGCAGGTATTTATGCAATGGCATCTTTGGTGTATCAATATGCAAGCACACGCCCTGATAAAGATATTGAAATGCAAACTATACCGGGGATTAGTGCATTTATTGCTTCGGCAGGTAAGTTGGGAGCGCCTCTAGGTCACGACTTTTGCTGTATTTCGTTGTCGGATTTAATGACCCCCTGGGCCACTATCGAAAAACGAATTCATGCAGCAGCGATGGGCGATTTCGTTACATCTCTCTACAATCCCCGCAGTAAAAAACGTTTTTGGCAACTCGACCGGTTAAAAGAAATTTTCCTGCAACATCGCGATCCTAAAACGCCTGTCGCCATTGTGAGACAGGTTACAAGACCCGAAGAACACATCACCATTACAACCCTTCAAGATTTTGATACCGGTTTAGTAGATATGTTTTCGTTGGTAATGATTGGTAACTCACAAACCTATCAGTTTAAAAACTTCCTGGTAACTCCAAGGGGCTATTTAGCAAGAAAACCACATACCGGACAAGAGATTCAAGATGAGAGCTTCCGCCAAATAGCATTAGGCTTAAAACGCACGGATATAAGTGCGGAAGACCGATGGGCTGTAACGCGTTGCATTCATACCACTGCTGATTTTGAATACGAAGGGTTATATATCTCCAATAAAAATGCCATCGCTAAGTGGCATCACTATCTAAAAAATGGAGGAACTGTAGTAACTGATGTAACGATGGTGCAATCAGGCATTACAAAAGAATTTATTAAAAAATATAATGCACAGGTAGTTTGTTATTTAAACGATGATGCTGTTCCTGCAATGGCAGAAAAAGAAAATATAACCCGAAGCCAGGCAGGGATGCGCATTGCTATTGAAAAACATCCAAATGCTTTATTTGTAGTAGGAAATGCTCCAACAGCATTATTTGAATTGTGCGATCAACTAATTGAAAATAAATTTAATCCTGAAGGGATTATTGGTGCCCCTGTTGGGTTTGTGAATGTGGTGGAATCAAAATTAAAATTGCAATCGTTAATAAATACACCCTACGTTATCATTAAAGGTAGAAAAGGTGGAAGCAATGTAGCTGCCAGTATTGTAAACGCAGCATTTACAGTTAATACTATTAATGACAACTAAAATGGAAAGCGGAAAATTATTTACTGAGCAAGAAGCCGATCTGTTAAAGGACATTATTATAAACAGAAGGGATGTACGTGGGAATCGGTTTATAAATAAAACGGTTGAAGATGATCTATTAGATAAACTTTTGTTTTCCGCATTCAATGCGCCGTCGGTTGGTTTTTCTCAACCCTGGGAGTTTGTAATTATTAAAAATCAAAAAATTAAAGAACAAATAAAACAAAGTTTTGCTGAAGAAAACCATAAAGCTATGGATTGTTTTAAAGAGGAGAAACAAAAGCAATACATAAAATTAAAATTAGAAGGCATTGTGGAAGCTCCTGTAAACATTGCCGTTTTCTACAAACCGTCTAATGAGCCCGTGCTCGGCCAAACCAGCATGGCTGAAATGGGATTATATAGCGTAGTGTGTGCGGTTCAAAACATGTGGCTTACTGCCCGCTCCTTAAACGTAGGAATGGGTTGGGTAAGTATTTTAGATGCAGAAAAAGTAAAACATATTTTAAATGCTCCTGAACAAAATCAATTAGTCGCCTATTTATGCGTTGGGTATGTAGATCAATTTTTCACTCAACCTGAATTGGAAATACTACAATGGGAAAAAAGAAAAGAGAAGGGCAATGTTGTTAGGGTAATTGATAATGAATAATGTACAATTGACAATGAGTAGTATTGAAAAAAATAATTTAATCCTGAAGCCATCTACTGCAATTATCAATTATATTGTAATAGGCATATCAAACGATCCCAATTTCATTTTAAGTGATGAAATGAATGTGCTATTACATAAGCACCTGGTATTTTCGGGTGGAAAAAGGCATTATGAATTAGTAAAACAACTATTGCCGGATAACCATCTTTGGATTGATATTACCGGGGATATGCCTGCGCTGTTTCAAAAATACAAAAAACTGAATCAATCCATCATTGTATTTGCCTCTGGAGACCCTTTGTTCTATGGTTTCGTAAACACAATTAAAAAAAATCATCCTGATGCCGAAATAAAAATTCACTCACATTTCAATAGCTTACAATTATTATGTCAAAGAAATAGTATTCCCTATCAAAACATGATAAACACCTCTGTTCATGGTCGTTCGTGGGAAGAACTGGATATCGCTTTAATCCATCAACCGGAGTTAATTGGAGTTTTAACCGATACAACTAAAACACCTGCAGCAATTGCTCAGCGAATGTTAGATTATAATTTTAATAATTATAAAATGATTATTGGGGAAGCTTTGGAAGGAGAAAATGAGAAAATAAGCCATTTAAGTTTGAAGGAATGTACAACTCAATTTTTTGACACATTAAATTGTGTGCTGTTAATTAAAGAACAACAAAAACAAAAACAGTTTGGCATTGCGGACGTTGATTTTTTAGGATTAGAAAATCGCCCAAATATGATTACCAAAATGCCTGTACGTTTGGTAAGCCTTTCACAATTGGATCTATATAACAGAAAAACACTTTGGGATATAGGATTTTGTACTGCCTCTGTATCCATCGAAGCAAAAACACAATTCCCCTATCTAACTATTATAGCTTTTGAAAAACGGGAAGAATGCAGTGCTATTTTTGATGTAAACACTCGCAGACATTCTACACCGGGAATTACCAAAGTAATGGGTGATTTTTTTGAAACAGATTTTCGCTTAATTACCGCTCCAGATACTGTTTTTATTGGTGGGCATGGAAACAAACTGGAAGAGCTTATACAATTGACAGATAAATATCTTTTACCAGGTGGAAGAATAGTAATAAACGCCGTGAAAGATGAAAGTAAAGAATCCTTTATTAAGAGTATTGAACGATTAAACTATAATTTATTACAATCCATTGAAATTAATGTAGATGAACACAACTCTATTACCATATTAACGGCTGAAAAAAAGTTCACGCAGATTAGCGCAGATAAATCCGCGGATTTATCGCAGAGAAAATAAGAAAACGAATAACAAATAAATTGAAAACAAATAAATCAGCGCCTTTTCTGCGAAAACAATCAGCGGAAATCTGAAAGAAAAATAAATAGAAATGAACAAAACAGCGATCATAGCCAGTACCGACAAGGGTGTACAACTTGGACAAATTATTCAAAAAGAGTTTCAGAAATCGATATTGGTTTCAACCCGGAAATTTGAAGATGTAACTGAAATAAAATCTATTGCAGATTTTCTGGAAAACAACTTTACAAAATTTGATTCCTTTATTTTTATTGGTGCATTAGGAATCTGCGTTCGTAGTATTTCATCTTTCATAGAAGATAAAAAAACTGATCCAGCAATAGTAAATATAGATGATGCAGGAAAATTTGCACAATCCGTTATTTCAGGACATATCGGAGGAGCGAATGAGCTTGCGACATCTTTGGCAAGAGCCATCGGTGCTCAGGCAGTTATTACAACATCGAGTGATGTACAGGGTATTTGGGCTTTAGACACATTAGCCGGACAATTTAACTGGAAAGCAAAGACAAATATTGATATGAATAAAATGATATCCTTATTCGTAAATAACCAGCGCACCGCTGTTTTGCTGGACATTAAAGATAAAGGGACCCAATATTTAGAAAAAAATAAACCCGATTTTGTAGATATATTTTACAATTTTAATCAAATTGATTTTTCAGCATACGGGTTATTTATTGCCATTACTCATAAAGTGTATCAAACCAGTATTCCATCACTTTATTATTACGCTCCTGTTTTAAATATCGGTATGGGTTGTTCGCGCGATATTGAAACCGATTTATTGGAAACTTCTTTCAGAGAACAATTATTAAACTATAATTTTTCAATTGATGCCGTTAAAGCAATTGGTTCTATTGATGTAAAACACGACGAAGTAGCATTTATTGAATTAGCAAAAACTTTAGGTATTCCATTTATTACGTTTACAACAAACGAGTTAAATACGCAACCTGTTCTTAATCCATCGGAGGTTGTGATGTCTAAATTAGGGGTTCATAGCGTTTCAGAGGCATCAGCTATGCTACTGTCTCACAATAAAGAACTATTATTAGAAAAGCAAAAAATACACTTAACATCTGGCAAAAAACATACTATTTCAGTTGCCATTGATAAACAAGCCCGACGAAAAGCTGTTGTTGCCATCGTTGGTGCGGGGCCCGGTGATGCTGAATTAATAAGCGTTAAAGGAAAACAATTGTTAGAAGAAGCTGATTTAATTTTGTATGCAGGAAGTCTTATTCCTGAAGAATTAACACATTACGCAAAATCGACGGCTATTGTAAGGAATTCAGCAAGTATGACTTTAGAAGAGCAAATTTCTTTAATGGACGAACACTATCTGCAAGGTCATTTAATTGTTCGTCTACAGTCGGGCGACCCTTCAATTTACGGAGCTATTCAGGAACAAATGACGATTTTTGACGAGAAGGGAATGGACTATTTTATTGTTCCCGGTATCTCATCGTTTCAGGCTGCGGCGGCCTATTTAAAATCAGAATTTACAATTCCTGAAGTAGTACAAAGTATTATTCTTACCCGTGGTGAAGGTAAAACTCCTCTTCCTGAAAAAGAAAAATTAAACGAAATGGCAAAACATCAGGCAACAATGTGCATCTTTTTAAGTGCTACTATTGCTAAAGATGTTCAGGCACAATTGTTAGAACATTATCCTGAAGATACACCGGTTGCTATATTATACCGTGTTACCTGGAAAGATGAAAAAGTATTTACAGGGCAACTGAAAGATTTAGCTAAAATCATTCGTGATAGTAAATACACGTTAACGGTTCTCATTATTGTAGGAGCAGCTATTGGCGCAAGAAAAAACAGATCACACTTATATAGCCCAAGCTACAAACACACATTTAGAACAGGGAAAGAAGTAAAAATTAATTGATAATGGACAATTAATAATTATAAGATTATGAAAAAAGAAAATGTAATAAAAGACAAGTCATTTTTGTTTGCCATTCGAATAGTTAATTTATATAAATATTTAGCAGAAAATAAACGAGAGTATGTTTTATCTAAACAATTGTTACGTTCAGGAACGGCTGTTGGTGCATTGATTCGTGAATCGGAACATGCAGAATCAAAAGCTGATTTTATACATAAATTATCAATTTCATTAAAAGAAGCTAATGAATCAGAATATTGGTTATTGCTTTTAAAAGAAACGGATTATATTAATGCAGTTGAATTTGAAAACATGAATAACGATTTAACGGAGTTGTTAAAATTGCTTACGTCAATAATTAAAACAAGTAAAAACAATAAATAATGAGTAATAGACAATTGATAATTACCATTTATAGATTACAAAATAATTCATTGCCTATTGTCAAACATTCATTATCAATTATTAATTGTCAATTATGCTATTAGTTTTTGGTGGAACAACAGAAGGAAAAAAAGTGGCTGCTATTCTTGAAAAAGAAGAATATCACTATTTCTATTCTACCAAAACAAAAATCGATTTTCAATCGGGCAATTATGGAACGTATCGATACGGTGCATTTAATAAAGAAACATTAATTGATTTTTGCAAGGATAATAGTATAAAAATCATCATTCATGCAAGCCATCCCTTTGCTGAAGAACTACATCAAACAATCTATAAAGCGTCGATCGAATTAAACATCCCTGTTCTTCGATTTGAACGCACTTATCCCGAAAGAATAAGTAACGACCTGATCAACTACTTTTCATCCTATCAGGAAGCAATTAATTATTTGGCAGATAATAACATTCAAAATTTGCTGGCACTTACAGGCGTGCAAACCATTGAAAAATTAAAATCGTATTGGGCAAACGCATCCCACTATCTTTAGAATATTACCAAGAGAAAGTTCGGTTAAAATTGCTGAACAATCAGGATTTCCAAAAGAAAATTTAATACTTGAGTTTCCCGGTGAGGATTTGCAACACGAATTGAAAGTTATACAAAAGCATCATATAAAGGCCATTCTTACCAAAGAAAGTGGCGATTCAGGGTTTTTATCTACAAAAATAGAAGCCGCTTTGCAATTAAAAATTCCAATATTAATTATTGAACGTTGCGCATTACCCCGCTTCTTTTATTACAGTAGGTAATGAGCAAGAGTTGTTACTTGTTATTTTAAAAACAGGAGGCGTTTCTTCTGTGGAAAGGAGTAAGGAAATATTATGAGTTTACAGCCCATTCCTAAAGGAGTATTACGCAATGGCTATACAACAGGAGCCTGTGCTACCGCCTGCACGAAAGCTGCACTATTCGCATTGATTGAACAAAAAAACATACATGATATAGAAATTACCTTGCCTTTAGGTGAGAAAGTAATTTTTAAAATTGAATCCTGTACGTTTGATTTACAACAAGCCACCTGTACTACAATTAAAGATGCGGGGGATGATCCCGATGTTACTCATGGTGCAAAAATTGGATGCACGGTTTCATTTAATGACAATAAAGAGGTCGTTTTTAAACGTGGCAAAGGCGTTGGTGTGGTTACATTACCCGGGTTAGCGATTGGTGTGGGCGAACCTGCAATTAATCCTATCCCCAGAAAAATGATGAGCAATGTTGTGAATTTTGCATTGCATTATTTTAAGATAGATAAAGGAGTAAACATTGAAGTGTTTGTTGAAAATGGCGAAGAAATTGCAAAGAAAACACTCAACAGTCGCATCGGAATCATGAATGGAATTTCGATACTTGGTACAACTGGTATTGTAAAACCATTTAGTGCTTCCGCATATATTGCCAGTATAACCCAAGGCATTGATGTAGCAATTGCCAATGGCTGTAATGAAATTGTTATTAATTCAGGAGGTCGTTCCGAAAACTTGCTTCGAAAACGACTTGCCCATCTTCCGGAATATGCATTTATACAATATGGAAACTGGATTGGGGAAACATTAGAAAAAATAAAAGCAAGTACGTTGAAAAAAGTAACTATTGGTATTATGCTCGGTAAGGCTGCAAAATTAGCACAAGGAGAACTGGATACCCATAGTGGAAAATCAACATGGGATAAGCAGTTTATCTACCAATTGGCAAAACAATGCGGATACAGCGATGAACAATGTGAACCAATTTTAGATTTGAATATGGCGAGGCGTTTAACCGAAATTTTTGACTTTAATGACAGTGAGCCATTTTATAAAAAACTGAGGGAATGTTGTTATAACGTTTGTGCCCAGCACATTCCGAATGTGAAGCTGAAAATTTTATTGATAGATGCAAACGACATTATAATAGATAATGAGTAATTGAGAATGGACAATGAATAATGATAAATATGAATTCAAACAATAAATAATTACATGAAAAATAAGGTATTAATTTCTAACAACGAGCAATTATCGATTGTCCATTATAAATTATCGATTATATGATAGGCTATTTATTTACAGATTCTTTATTACTCGGCATACAACATTCGTTTGAACCCGATCACATGGCTGCAGTATCCGTACTGGCATCAGAAAAAACAAATAATAAAATAAAGGTGCATACACTTATCTGGCGTTCATCACAATGGGCATTAGGCCATTCGGCATCTCTTATTTTATTTAGCTGTATTGCATTAGTACTGAAATCTGCTTTGCCCTCAACTATTTCTAATTATGCTGAAATGGCTGTTGGCCCTGTAATGATTTGGCTTGGCATATCTGCGATAAGACGTAATCACAAGTTAAAAAAAATGATGGCGGAACATAAAATAATATCAACACACCAGCACATTAACAACGCCCTTCATTTACATGGAAAACAAGGAGAAGAAATTGCAATGAATCCTTTAAGCCGCTCATTTTGGATTGGAATGTTACACGGGTTAGCCGGCACGGGTGGTGCTTGCGCGGTGGCATTAATTATGGCATCAGATAACACAGCTACCGCAATGGGAGTTATTCTATTGCAAAGTGTAGGTATTATATTAGCAATGACAACTTATAGCTGTGTGTTGGCTTTTTCAGTATCCCGTTTTATAGAACGTAATCAAATCGCCTTCAAATCCATAAATGCCATTGTAGGTTTATTTTCAATTTTTATTGGATGCCTTTGGATATATAATTCAATTAGCAATTAAAAATGATTAATAATAAATAAAAATACTATCCTATTAGACAAATGAATGCCAACAAATTATCGTTAATAAAGACTAACCATTGTTAATTATAAACTATGAATTATCCATTATCAATTACCTTCCCTTTTACTGCCATCAGTGCGCAAGACGATTTTAAACTAGCACTCATCCTTTGCATGATTGATCCCACTATTGGTGGCGTATTGGTATTAGGTGATAAAGGAACTGGGAAAACTACTACCGTAAGAGCATTGCAAAACCTTATGAAAAACTCGGATTCTGATTTCTCTTTTGTTAATTTACCTATTGGAGCTACTGAAGACAGAGTATTAGGTTCTG
>CAXVYS010000006.1:0-35050 GCA_963422675.2 Bacteroidia bacterium | reverse complement strand
GTTCTGTTGGCGTTGAACCGGCGCTTTTAAGGTTTGTAAATAAAACACAACATCCTGTATGGTTTGAGTAGAAATTTCAGGATCTATATCCAATAAGCTAAAAACATCCTTAGGGCTATAAACAGAGGCAATTCCCATATCCTGGTTATAGGCATTTACCGTTTGATGTAATAAATTATAAGCCGCTGCTTTTTTACCAAACCGATGGATGTATTTCCCGCCCTGCGATAAGGCATTGGGCCCTGGCGAAACAAAAGCCGGTAATGTGCCCCAGTTAGGAACTCCCGATATCCCATCGCCATTGAGGTCATTAGGATCCTGCATAGCCATAATATCAGCATCGGAAACCAGTTCTAAAAATCCTAAACCGGTATTACCGGG
Organism: Bacteroidia bacterium; assembly: GCA_963422675.2. Classification (GTDB taxonomy): domain Bacteria; phylum Bacteroidota; class Bacteroidia; order B-17B0; family Aurantibacillaceae; genus UBA4416. The sequence continues at coordinate 34,669 of CAXVYS010000006.1, read as the reverse complement.
CGGGGTAAATTTTGCAAAGGTGGCTCCCTGCGGAATTTGTTCGGGATTAAAACCAGGCATAGCCCTGTTTTGCAACTGTGGTCCTCCCTGGACAAGAAATAAATTTCCGGTGCTGTCTATTTGCCCAAAACGGGTTAATGTTGTAAAAGGATGGCCTTTACCATCGCCTGCATGGCAACTCCCACAACTGGATGCTACGAAGATGGATCCCAAACCTGTTTCGGCAGTAAACACCTGGTCGTTAAACGCTACATCCCCTTTTAAATGTTGCGAAGATTGCGCTCCTGAAAGGCCTTCTACAGGGCCATCCAGAACCTCATCCTGTTTTGGAGAGTCAGGCATTATTTTTTTACAGCCGATCGCTAAAACCAGTATGGCTATAGTTAGTATTCCTGTTTTTTTCATGTACTTAATTTTGTCATGCACAAAAATAAGTATACCCAATTTAATTAAATTAGGGTTACCTAATTAAAAAATAATTTTTATATCTTTGGAAAATGAAAACGTATAGGGAAGAAAACTATTTAAAAGCCATTTACCAGTTAGCGGATCAGGATAAACACACCTCCGTGAGCCCAACGGATATTGCTCATTGGCTTGATGTGAAATCACCTACAGTACTTGAAAAACTGGCTATCCTGGTAAAAAAAGGATATATTACCTATAATAAGTTCGACGGTGCAAAACTAACTCCTTCCGGAAAAGAAATTGCACTGAATATTGTACGCCGTCACCGAATTTGGGAAACCTATTTATATAAGGAATTAAATTTTAGCTGGACTGAAGTGCATGAAATTGCTGAACAATTGGAACACATTAATTCCGATAAATTAATGGATAGAATTTATGATATGATCGGAAAACCTGATTTTGATCCTCATGGTGATCCCATTCCCAATAAACAAGGGCGCCTTCCAAAATCAGACAGAAGGCCTTTATCGAAAAGTATTAAAGGCTGTAAGTGTGTGGTATTAGGTGTAAGCGAGCATAGCGAAGTATTTTTAAATTACCTTACGGAAATGCACATTGGCTTAAATGATAAGTTAATTGTAGAACAAATTAATTCGTATGACAACTCTTTAAAACTCAGTACTAAAAACAAAGAAATTGTTTTAATGTCCTCTAAAGCAGCTCAGCAAATATTGGTACAATGCATAAAGCCTAATTGCGGCTGTAAATAATTGCGCAAAAAATTACACCGGAATCAAATACAGAACCCTTTGGTGATTATTTCCGAAGATAGCTTTTATTTTCTGCATACTTATCCGGATACCTGCTGATGGTATTCTTCTTTTAATTCCAACAAACAGCTATTACACACGCAATCCCTGAATTGCTTTGCGATGAATTGTGTTTCTTCAAAGGTGAGGTGAATTTTACGGCAATCACATTCTTGAATAGCTTCAGGTTTACAGGCAAAAGAAGTGCTGCATCTTGTACAAACCCTGGTATATGACTGATTAAGCTCCTTCAAACTCTATGGCTACAAAATTAACGGGGGTATGTTGCTTATCGAATATAGGATAGATCTCTAATTCACAGAGGTATTCTTGTCCATCCTTTTTATAGTTAATAATTTTGTTTGTAACAGGCTCCAACAGTTTTAATTTTTCATTCATTTGCTTTAATGAATCCTGGTCGGTATTAGGCCCCTGCAAAAAAACAGGCTTTCTTCCTATTGCCTCTGAAGGCAGATAACCTGTCATGTGATAAAAGCGTTGGCTTACCCAGATAATTTCTTTTTGAAAATTGGTAACGATTACCGTTTTTTTCTTTAATAAAGGAATTCTTAATTCGGGAAAACGAGCCCAGTTATGTTCTTTTTCAAGTACTTTAAGGCACTGGAGTTCCTGCCCTGTATTTATAGCCCCATAAATATTTTTACAGGAAATGTCCCAGCTGGTGAGAGGAGCGTAAGAAGCTCCTTTATACATCTCTATAAATGCGTTTTCGTACTCGTACATAATTACAAAAGTAATAAAAAAGATAAGGTTATAAGCAAATACAGCTACATCAATAGATGTAGCTGTATTGTATAAACAACTGTTATTAAAAAAGGTTTAATGCCCCGAAATTAATTTACGGCAACCGCGGTTGTTTTTGGAGCTTTTACCTGATAGGTCAGCGTCAGTTTTTTATTATCTTTTGCGGCAATGGATAATCTCCATTTTAGCATTCCGGTGATATCATCATATTTTGCGCCGGATGTTTCTTTTGTATCAATACTAATCGTTTTGTCATATGCCAATGGTAACTGATCCTCTACTTCTATCTCAATTTTAGAGCTTCTTGAATTTTTCATAGTAATCTCAAAGGTATACTGATGAATGATATCATTATCCAATATTTTTTGAGAACATTTATCTTTTATTTTCTGGCGTTTGATTGCTATGTTTTTATCAATACCCAGCGACAATTGAATGGTATCTTCTGTACCGCCCGGCACTAAACTGGTTGCTCCTACATAAGAGCCATCATAATATACCGATGCTTCGCCTCCAATGACTATAGCATCTTCCCAATCAGGCAAAACAGCAGTGAGGTAAACGTTATTATTTAATTTTGGAATGGCTTTATACCTGTAAAACGTTTTAAGGTCTTTTACCAAAATAGCGGCAAAATGTTCTTTACCATCACTCGGAATATTATAATTTAATTTGATTTCATATTCTGTTTCGATGATATTTTCGTTTACAGATGTGTAATCATAGGCATTTTGAGCCGCTACTTCCAGATCTTTTGTTTCACTTAATTTTTTAGCATCTGCTTTTTCTGTTGCATAGCCGTTTGTTGAGGCGGGTGCAGAACTTTCATAGATCCCACTTTTTTTGTTTTTGTAAGGATAAGGGTTATAACCTAAATACCACGGGTTAAGTGTTGGAATGTTGTAAGAACGGTTTGGATTTGCAGTAGAAAGGATCAATCGTACATTTGCCCAATCGGTACCTGATTGCTGATGGATTTGAGCTTTATAGGTCAGTTTAATATTCTGATCATTTGACGTTGCCCTCAAATCGTAAGAAGGAAACCAACCGGCATTTGTAATGTAATAGTTTAAATTAATTACCGCCAGTGTAGCCTGATCAGCAATCACATGCACTATAATTCTATAGTCTGTTTTATCCGTTTCATCACCGCCATTTTCATTGGATAATTCTCTGCTAACATTGGCTAAACGTTCTTTTAGCACATTTTGTTTCCCACTCAATTTTTCTTTTTCTTTCTTTAGTTTTAATTGTTCCGCATTGATATTAAATAACTTTTCACGCAAATACGTCAAGCCTTCTTTTAATAACGCGATACTGTCTTTTTTAGACAACCCTTTATATAAATTATAATTCAACAACACATTTTTTTCGGTGGTGAGCACATCTGTTTTATTATTAACATCTTCCAATAAATAATCTATTTCCTGCAGACTGTCATTAATATTCTTCAATAATTTTTTATAACGTACATCGCCTTCCAGTTTGGCTTTATCGAGTTCCGGGTAATGTACTTCGTGTTGAATATCAGCAATAATAAAATTACCATTGCCTGAAGCCTGGATAGCGGCTGCGTTAATACAGTTCTCTAAACCCGAAAAGATGAGGGTGTTTTGGCCTGCAACCAGATTCATAGAGGCTGTACGATGGACCTGGGCTCCTTGTGTGTAAACTATAATTTTTTCGGGTTTCGACTTAATGTTTTTTTCTGTGTCTGCTGCATGAATAGAGTTTATTACCAGGCAGAAAGCGAATATTAATAGAGGTTTCATAGAAATAGTTTTTTAGAATTTCTATTTAGATGAAGGGATGATTAGGATTCCATAAATAATTTAGATTATTTTCTAATTAAAGCCGATTGCAATTTATGTAAACTGCGTTTGAGATTGCTTCTCCGCCGGCTGGCGGATCGCAATGACGCACGATTAATTACCTCACCAGGCTGTTGTTATAAGGAATACGGTTTACGATAGAACGACCAAGGGTTACTTCATCCGTATATTCTAATTCATCACCTACAGCAATTCCTCTTGCAATGGCAGATAACATTACATCAAATGCAGCCAGTTTTTTAAAGATAAAGAAACTGGTGGTTTCCCCTTCCATAGTTGCATTTAAGGCCAAAATAATTTCTTTTACTTCCTGTGTGCTTACTTTTTCAACTAAGGACCCGATGGTTAAATTTCCGGGGCCAATACCCTCCATAGGAGAAATTAAACCTCCTAATACATGGTACACTCCTTTATAAAAGCCGGTATTTTCAATAGCCATTACATCGCGGTAATCCTGAACCACGCATACCAATTGATGGTTACGTGCCTCATTGGAACATACTTCACAAATATCATGGTCGGAAATGGTGTGGCAATTTTTACAATATTTTAAATCGCTTTTTAACGACTTTAATATTTCAGCAAATTTATTAACCTCCTGGGGGTCCTGTTTTATTAAATGCAATACATACCGTAAGGCTGATTTTTTTCCTACACCCGGCAAGCCCGAAAAATGAGCCACTGCCTGTTCTATTAATTTAGAGCTGAATTCCACTGTTTGTGATTTATTTTACCAACACCTTATTACCTGGAAAGTTCAATTTTCATCTCTATTTCCGCCTGGTAGGAAGCTTTATCATATACTTCCAGATTTTTAATGATATTTTTATAACCCGGAGCTTCAATGTTCATTTGGTATTTCCCCGGAGGTAAAATAACTACAAACCTTCCTGTAGAAGGATTTGGCAGGTAGTTTCCTACTGCTTCCTTAGAAATACTATTGCTTACCGAAATAAATACATCAGCATAATTAAGAGGAGTATTGTCTTTTGTTGACAGTTCGCCAATCACCACAGAATAATCGCTCTCCACTTCGTTAAAGGAAACACGATAAATATCAAAATCACCTTGTCCGCCCGGTTTTGCAGTAGCGATGTAACCATATTTTCCTGTTTTAGAAATACGAAAATTCATATCATCATCGGTGGTATTAATAGGATATCCTAAATTCTTAGGGCGTGAAAACGTATTGTTGTTTTCGTCAATATTTGATTTAAAAATATCGTATCCACCCATACTGGTGTGGCCTTTCGAAGAAAAATACAAGATCCTTCCATCTGCCGAAATGTTAGGAAAATCCTCGTCGTAAGGCGTATTAATTTCAGAGCCTGCATTTTGTGGTTCTGTCCATTTAGTGCCAATTTTCCGACACATATAAATATCTGTTCCACCGAATCCGCCTTTACGATTACTTGCAAAAAACAACGTTCCTCCTTCAGGAGAAATAGAAGCCGCAATTTCGTCGCCTCCCGAATTTATTTTAGCATCGAGTTTTTCAGGCTTTGTAAAATTTCCCTGAGGATCCATTTTGCTTAAAAAAATATTTCCTTTTCCTGCACCTTCAGGCAAATACAACAACAAATTATCGCCGTTAGCACTTAAGCCTATTACTTCCATCCCCCCGTTACCTGTGTTAATTGGCGCGCCAATAGGGGTTCCTTTCATATATTCCCCGTTAATTACTTTAGAAATGTAAATGGAATTATTATAAGATCCGTTATCCAGTTTCTCCGTATTTTTTTCGGGACGCCTGGTGTTATATACAATAAATGCTTCGTTAGATGTTACAAAGGGATAGTAATCGCTGTAGGCTGAATTGATATTTGTTCCCAGATTCTGGAAGATCACATCTACCGGAAATTTCATTAATTCCTTCGCATTGATGCAATGTTGTATCTGTAAATCTGCATCCAGTAAATTAAACACCGTTCCTTTAGCATCGGCTTTAAATTTTTTAAAGGTATTAGAAGCATCATCAAAGCGATTCGCATACTGGTAAGCTCTTCCCAACAGGTACTCGGCATTGGGATCATGTTTTTCTTTCCGCGTTACAATTTCCAGGTAAGGAACGGCTTTGGCTTTATTAACATTACTGTTAAGGTAACAAACGGCTACGTTATAATTATAGGTCTCATTTTTAGAATCTTCATTCAACAACTGGAGATAATCACCCAAAGCATCTTCATAATTTCCTAACTTCATTTTTGCGGCTGCATTTTCGGGAGTTACTTTTACCAACGCATCATCCTGAGCCCTCAAAAAAGTATTTACCAATACTAAAACAATCAATAAAACCTGTTTTTTCATTATATAGCTTTTAGTTAACAAGTTACTAATTTATACAATTTGTAACAATTGACATGATAATGTGAAAAACTGTTTAAATAGTTTAAAAAAAATGGGCTCTATTTCATTAATATTGGTTATTACATTACTAATACTATTTCCATGACTATTTTCATCACTTATACCCGTTTGGCTGTGTTGTTATTGATCGTTTTGCTTTTTACAAGCCGATGCCATAACAGCAAAACAGATGAAGATAACCGCACTGTTTTTAATTATAACGAAATGGCCGGTGTTAGTAGCCTGGACCCTGCTACAGCCAATAACTTTGAAGACATCTGGCCTGTAAACCAACTCTTTAACGGCTTGTTACAGATGGATGATTCGTTAAAAGTTAGACCTTGTATTGCTAAAAAATGGAATATCAGTGAAGATGGGTTAACCTATACTTTCACCTTAAGAAATGATGTTTTTTTCCATGACAATAAATGTTTTGAAAATGAAAAAGGAAGAAAAGTTACCTCTAAAGACGTAGTTTTTTCTTTTAACCGCTTGTATGATGCCCGAACAAGCAGTGCGATGTCGCTTTTAACCAATATTGACCGCTCGGTTAAAACAAATTATAAAGGCTTTTCCGCACTCAATGACAGTACATTTATTGTGTACCTGAAAGAGCCGTTTAGTGCGTTTTTAAGCGTATTAACCATGAAATATTTTTCTATTATCCCTTTTGAAGCTACAGATATGTATGGCCAGGATTTTAGAAGAAACCCCGTTGGTACGGGCCCTTTTAAGTTTAAGCTTTGGGAAGAGGGAACCAAACTGGTGTTATTAAAAAACGAAAACTATTTTGAGTTTGAAGGGAAGAACCGACTTCCTTACCTGGATGCTGTAACGGTTTCATTTGTAAAAGACCGCGAAACGGCCTTTATGGAGCTTCTTAACGGAAAGTACGATATGCTGAGTGGTGCAGATGCTTTTAATATTAATGAGGTACTGGATAAAAGTGGTAGCCTGCAACACAGCTATGATAAAAAATTCAACCTGCAGAAAGAAACCTTTTTAAAAACAGATTATTTAGGGATACTGGTAGATGAAAATATGGATATTGTAAAGAAATCTCCTTTACGTATCAAAGCACTCCGTAAAGCTATTAACTATGCTTTCGACCGGGAAAAAATGGTTAAATTTTTCAGGAAGAATATTGGTTTTCCGGCAACAGCAGGCTTTATTCCCAATGGGTTACCTTCCTTTAATGCCAGCATTGTAAAAGGGTATACCTATGATCCTGAAAAAGTAAGGCAATTATTAATTGAAGCCGGCTATCCTGATGGGAAAGACCTTCCGGAAATTACACTGCACACAACGGATAATTATTTAGAGCAAACCGAGTTCATTCAATCTCAGTTATCTGACAATAACATTAAGGTAAAAATCAGTGTTGATAAGCCCTCTGTGTTGAGGCAGGCCGTAGCAAGTTGTGATTATAATTTCTTTAAAAAATCGTGGGTAGGTGATTATGCCGATGAAGAAAACTTCATGAGCTTATTCTACAGCAAGAACTTTGCGCCCATGGGATCAAATTATACACATTATAAAAACCCTGAATTTGATATTTTATTTGAGAAAGTAATTCGTGAGCAAAACCGTGAAGTGAAAAATACCCTGTATCAAAAAATGGATCAAATGCTGATTGATGATGCTCCTATTGTGCCCTTATATTACGACCAGGTAATTCGTTTGGTAAGTAAGCATATCAGCGGATTAACCACTAATCCCATGAATTTACTTAACCTTAAAACGGTTAAAAAAACGAATAAATTATAGGGATCGGGTAATTATAGTTCAAATCTTTGTTTTTCATTTTATTAATTTAACACTTTTATAAGGCTGATTCCAGTTTTTTTGATGTCAGTTTAATTTTATCTTTTAACTTTAGCCTCTTAACACTTTACGAAATAGTTATATCATGAGTAATGTGTTACCATTTTTTATTTAAGACCTTACAGTATGTGGAAATATTTTTCAGGAATTTTACTCAGACATAAATTAGCATTTACCCTTTCTTTGTTTATTATTACGGGTTTCATGGTTTTTGAAACTATGAAGATTGAGCTTTCCTATGATTTTGCTAAAATTTTACCGGACGATGATAGCTCCTATGTGGAATACGTTCGGTTTAAAAAGCAGTTTGGCGAAGACGGAAATGTGATGGTGATTGGCTTTGAAGACAAGAAACTATTTGAACTTGCCAAATTAAACGACTGGCGTAAATTAACCGATACTGTCAAAAACATACAAGGCATTAAAGGCGTTATGTCTATTACCTCGCTTTATAAAATCACAAAAAATGATAGTCTCGAAAAATTTGAATTCCAGCCTATTGTTACACATCCCTTTAACAATCAACAGGAAGTAGATGAATTTAAACAGGAAGTATATGGTCTTCCGTTTTACAAAGGCTTAATTTTTAACAAGGAAACGGGTGCCAATTTAATGGCGATTACGTTTAATAAGCACGAATTAAATTCCAAACGTCGCCTCACCATTGTAGATGATATTAAAATGGTGGCCGAAGTTTTTGCAAAAAAACACCATGTGCAAATGCACTATTCGGGTATGCCTTATATCCGTTCGGCAATTATGAGAAAAGTATCGGGTGAAATGACTCTTTTCCTCGCTTTAGCAGTATTGGTAACGGCTATCGTATTGTGGGTATTCTTCCGGTCTATATCATCTGTATTATTTTCCGTATTGGTTGTAGCCATTGGAGTGTTATGGTCGGTAGGACTTTTACAATTGTTTGGTTATAAAATTACCGTACTCACGGGATTAATACCACCACTAATTATGGTGATTGGTTTACCGAACTGTGTATTCCTCATTAATAAATACCATACTGAATTTGTGATACATGGCAATAAAATAAAAGCTATTGCCAGAAGTATTCAAACGATTGGTGTGAGTTTATTTTTAGCTAATGTTACAACAGCTATTGGCTTCGGCGTATTATATTTTACCAATAGTTCCCTGTTGGTTGAATTTGGTGTGGTTGCAGCCATCAGCGTGATGACTACTTACATTATTACACTGATACTGATCCCCATTATTTTAAGTATTTTGCCGGAACCAAAACCCAAGGACCTCACCCATTTGGATGCCAAGCGCATTAATACATTACTGGATATAGTAGATGGTTGGGTACAGCATAAACGCCCTGCAATTTATATTGGTATTACGGTTATTACCCTAATCTGTTTTTGGGGAATGAGTAAAATGAACGTGGTAGGTTATGTTGTAGATGATTTACCGCAGAACGATCCTATTTATACCGATCTTAAATATTTTGAAAAGAATTTCAGAGGAGTGTTACCTTTTGAAATCTCCATCGATACCAAACAGGATAATGGTTTATTTGCCAACAATGCTAAAGCGCTTTATAAAATACAGGCCATGCAACGTTTATTTGGTCAAGATACATTGTTTTCTAAACCCTTATCTATTGTGGAAGCCATCAAGTTTTCCTACCAGGCTTATAACGACGGAAACCCCAAATATTACAAATTACCTTCTATTACCGATCTTAAAACGCTTTCGGAATACACACAATCTATAAAAGGCAAAAACCAGAATAATGTATTACAAACCTTTATGGACAGTACGAAACGCATTACCCGTGTCAGTTTCCAGGTAGCCGATATCGGCTCAAGGAACATGAAAGCATTGGTGGATACCTTACGTCCGAAAATTGATTCTATTTTTAATCCTAAAGATTATAAAGTAACGCTTACCGGCCATAGCCTCGTGTTCTTAAAAAACAATGATTACCTCTTATCCAATTTATATGAGAGTTTATTAATAGAAATTCTGTTAATTGCGATTGTGGGGATGGCCTTGTTCCGTTCGGTAAGGATCATTTTATTATCCAAACTGCCTTGCTTAATTCCACTGGTAATTACAGCAGGAGTGATGGGTTTCTTAGACATTCGCTTTAAACCTTCTACCATTTTAATTTTTAGTATTGCCTTTGGGATAGCCTCGGATGGAACGGTTTACTTTTTAACCAAGTACAGGCAGGAACTTAAAAAAGGATTCTCTGCCCCACAAGCCATTTCGGTAGCGGTAAGAGAAACTGGTTTAAGTATGGTATACACAAATATCATTTTGTTTTTCGGGTTTATTATTTTCGCAGCATCAAGCTTTGGCGGTACTGTAGCCATGGGTATTTTAGTATCGCTTACGCTCATTGTATCGATGTGTACGAATTTGATTTTACTTCCGGCTATCTTATTATCCATTGATAACAGAAACACCAAAAAAGAAATACTGGAAGCTCCTTTAATTGATCTAGAGGAAATTGAAGAAGATACTGATGAAAAGGAGTAAGATTATTTTGTTCTAAGTATTCATCTATCCTTTATTTACTTTTACGATCTGATTTAATTATAGCCTTGGTTTAATCACATACTATACTAAGCAAAAGAATATTTTTCAACCACCTACGCCCTATTCTACTAATTCCGTATTTTAGTGTGAAGAAATTAAACTATGAAACTTTTAGCCTTTGCAGGAAGCAATAGCTCTACATCTATCAATAAAAAGTTAGCGGGCTATGCCTCAAAACAATTTACAAAGTATGAAGTGGAACTCATTGACCTGAATGATTTTAAAATGCCCCTGTTTAGTGTGGATGTTGAAAGAGAACAGGGATCACCGGATACGGTAGATAAAATGATTGATAAAATCGCGGAAAGTGATTTCATTGTATTATCGTTAGCAGAAAATAATGCCTGCTACAACGTTGGTTTCAAAAATGTGTTCGATTGGATTTCCCGAAAACAACCAAAAGTATTCCAGGACAAACCTATGTTACTAATGGCTACATCCCCCGGTAGAAGAGGCGGTGCATCCGTTCTGGAATTTGCTCAAAAACATTTACCCCGTTATGGCGGAAATATTAAAGCCGTGTTTTCATTACCTTCTTTTGATGAAAACTTTGATGTAGAGAGAGGAATCATCAACGAAGAACTGAATACTCAATTACTAAATATTATTAAAGAACTGGAAAAAACAATCGCTGCTTAATTCAAAAAACAGTACCATTTTACAAAAGCCCATGAGTGAAATTATAAAAAAATACAGCAATAACGAGATTACGATTGTGTGGAAACCCGGCACGTGTATTCATTCTACCAAATGCTGGAAAGGAGAAACCGGGTTAAAAGAGGTATTTAACCCTATGGAGAAACCCTGGATAAAACCAACCGGGGCAGCTACACCCGAAATTATTGAGCGCGTTAAAAATTGTCCGTCGGGAGCATTAAGTTTTTATTACAATGACGCGGATGCAGAAGAGAACAAAGAAACTTCCACGCACGAGCACATGATAGAAGTATTACCAAATGGTCCTTTATTAATTCATGGAAACATTCACGTAAAACATAAAGATGGTCAAACTGCTTTAACCAATAAAGTAACTGCTTTTTGCAGGTGCGGTGCATCTTCCAACAAACCCTACTGCGACGGTACCCACACAAAAAATGGTTTTACCGGTTAATACTTTAGTTACTCTTTCATAAAATACCTGTTCTTATGATTTGAATACATGCGTTCTTTATACATCACAATTAATCATTCTCAATAAAAAAACTATGAAAAAAATCGATCAAATTTTTGAGAATAATAAAACATGGGTAAACGAAAAATTGTCTGCCAATGCTAATTATTTTGAAGACCTTTCCAAAGGCCAGCACCCCGAATTCCTTTACATTGGCTGCTCTGATAGCCGCGTTACTGCCGAAGACCTGATGGGTCTGCAACCCGGCGAAGTATTTATTCACCGTAATATTGCAAACCTGGTAAACAATGTCGACTTAAATGTGATGTCTGTGATCAATTACGCGGTGCGGCATTTAAAAGTACATCACATTGTAGTATGTGGCCATTATAATTGCGGGGGCGTAAAAGCAGCAATGGAGCCCAAAGACATGGGAATTTTAAATCCCTGGTTAAGAAATATCCGCGATGTATACCGTACACATAAAAAAGAACTAAACGCCATTGAAGATGAAACAGCCCGTTACAATCGTTTAGTAGAATTAAATGTGCAGGAACAATGTGTGAATTTAATTAAAACAGCTGCTGTACAGGAAGCCTATATGGAACGGGGTGTTATGGTTCATGGCTGGGTGTTTGATATCCATACCGGCAAATTGATTGATTTGAAAATTGATTTCGACGGAATCCTTAAAAATATTATGGAGATCTATAAATTATATTAGAATTCAGGATTAAAATGCAATAAACAAAGGAAGTATTATATTAGTATTCAGATTTAAACGAACCTCATAAATTCTTTGGAAAATTTTAAAACATATTTAAAAAACAAAACAGGCTTGCCTGATGAGGAACTCAATCAATTAACAGAACCGCTTAGCTCCAGGAAATTTGAAAAGGGAAAATTCCTTTTAAACAGAGGTGACATTTGCCAGTTCTCTTTTTTCGTAGAAAATGGGTTGCTTCGCTCCTTTACCATTGATGAAACCGGCAAAGAACACATTATTCAATTTGCTTCCGAAGACTGGATCATCAGTGATTTAAGCAGTGCTTTTTTTAACGAACCTTCCGAATTGTTTATTGAAGCTATTGAAACTACCACTGTTACGTTATTGGACAAAAATTTCATGCACCATGCATCTGAATTAAGTTCTTCTTTCAGAAAATATAATGAAAAAGCCTTGCAAAACCACATCAGGCATTTACAAAAAAGGATCAATCTCTTACTGGGAGCACCGGCCGATAAACGCTACCTCGATTTTATAAAGCTCTACCCCGATCTTACCATGCGTGTACCTCAATGGATGATCGCCTCTTACCTGGGTATTACTCCCGAAAGCTTAAGCCGCGTAAGAAAAGAACTGGCAAAAAATAATTTTAAACCCCATTGATTTTATTATCCTATACCTGCTGTACTCACCATATAATTTAATAAATTTAGAGTAACCTAAATTCAAACTTATGGAAAATTACGACACCCTCACTCAAGCAATTGATGCCCTTAAAAAACAAGGGTATACGGAAGATTTTAATTTAAAACAAAATTGGATTGAGTGCAGAAATGGCGAATATCAGCTATTTCCCAGCGATTTCAAAATAGATAAATCATTCCGTTTTGATGAAGATGAAGATCCTTCCGATCAATCGGTACTCTATGCTATTTCCTCTGAAAAGGATGCTGTGAAAGGCCTTTTGGTGAATGGCTATGGCATTTATTCTGAACCCATCGCTAACGAAATGTTAGCAAAACTCAGGTAATTTTATTTCTTATCATACATCAATGCGTCCGTTTTTAAACTGCCGTAATTTTGATGTGTCGTTTAAACCGGATGTTATAAAAAACAGATTTGAACGATAAAACAGATAAAAAACAATTACCATGAAAACAAAATACATCGAAACCGTTGTAGCTCCTCAAACTCCGCATTATGTTGGAGATGGCTTCAGGGTTCATAATTTTATTCCGGGCGTACAAGGCTTAAGCATGCAACGCATGAGCCCTTTTATTATGCTGGATTATAACTCTAAATTTTATTTTAAACCTTCCACAAAACCAAAAGGTGTAGGTGTACATCCTCACAGGGGTTTTGAAACAGTAACCATTGCCTATAAAGGAAAAGTAGCACATCATGACAGTGCTGGAAACAGTGGCGTTATCAGCGAAGGCGATGTTCAATGGATGAGTGCCGCTTCAGGAATTCTTCATAAAGAATACCATGAAGAAAATTTCAGCAAAACAGGTGGTGACTTTCAAATGGTTCAATTGTGGGTAAACCTTCCGGCTAAAGATAAAATGTCGAAACCCAAATATCAGGACATTTCAAACCATAAAATACAGAAATTTCAATTGCCGGATCATGGAGGAGAAATCGAAGTGATTGCAGGTGAGTTCCAAAATGTAAAAGGGGCGGCTACAACGTTTACTCCCGTTCATTTACAAAACGCCAAATTAAATAAAGGTGCCAAAACAGAATTTACATTTCCTGCTGCCTATAACACCGCTTTATTAGTGGTTGAGGGAAGCATTAAAGTAAATGATATGGAAACCGTTGCTACCGATCATTTTGCTTTATTTAAAAATGAAGGTGAATCGTTTACCATAGAAGCCCTGGAGAATGCTATCGTATTGGTGTTAAGCGGTGAGCCTATCAATGAGCCTATTTCAGCGCAAGGCCCTTTTGTAATGAACAGCAGAGCCGAAATTGTACAGGCCATTGAAGATTTCAATATGGGTAAATTTGGATATTTAGAAGACTAATTAGTAGTTAATAAGATGATGGAACGAAAAGATTTTATAAAAAAAGGTGTATTAGGAACGGCTCTGGCTTACATTTACTCCTCTTTCAGTAATACGTTAAGTGCTGCTGAAAACATGGTAAGCAGCAAATACCGTGGCGTTGAAGGAGTTCTTTCTCCAACCAATACCCATATGGTAGGCGATGGTTTTAAAGTGATGAATTATTTCCCTAACGGTAAAGGCTTTGAAGAAAGAATGAGCCCGTTCTTTCTACTCGATTTCAATGCGGAAGTCAATTTTCCTGCATCCGAAATATCCAGAGGAGTGGGCGTTCATCCACACCGTGGTATCGAAACCATTACCTTTGCTTACAAGGGCGGTGTGGAACATCATGATAGCAAAGGCAATCATGGCATCATCCATAAAGGAGATGTGCAATGGATGACAGCCGGTGGAGGCGTGTTACATAAAGAGTATCACGAAAAAAACTTTGATAAAAATGGTGGTGCTTTTGAAATGGTGCAGCTTTGGATCAATCTTCCTAAAAAACATAAGATGACTCCTGCAAAATACCAGAGCATCTTTCATAAAACAAAACCTCAGAAAGAACTCGCCAATGCTATGGGTACCGTACATGTTATTGCCGGCGAGTACCAGGGTGTAAAAGGCATTGCGAGTACCTTTTCTCCCATACATATGTATGATATACATCTGAACCCACAGGCCGATTTTTCATTTATATTACCGGCCGGATTTAACTCAGGCATATTAGTGGTGGATGGAGAAATAACATTGAATGAAGCCACTAAAGTATTGGAAAATCATTATATTCAATTAAAAAATGAAGCAGGTGAAATTCGTATTAAAGCCCATAAAAAGACTGTTTTACTGGTATTGAGCGGAGAACCGCTTAATGAGCCTTATGTTAGCTATGGCCCCTTTGTAATGAATACAGAAGAAGAAATTAAACAAGCAATTGATGATTATAATAAAGGTAAATTCGGTTTTCTTGAATAATTAAAACACATACACATGTCCAACATTAAATTAATTATAGAAGAACGCTCTGCCGATATCGGAAACTTTATGGTAGGGCGTTTGCTTCCTTTCAGAGAGAAGCGTATGGTGGGGCCATTTGCCTTTATCGATCATATGGGACCTGCAAATCTTAAGGACTACCAGAATTTAGATGTACCTCCGCACCCTCATATAGGCCTGTCTACATTAACGTATTTGTTTGAAGGAAACATTGTACATAAGGATAGCCTTGGCACTGAAATGGAAATTAAACCCGGCGCCGTAAACTGGATGACTGCCGGAAAAGGAATTGTACATTCTGAAAGAACGCCTAAACATTTAAGAACCTCTGAGAAATCGTTACACGGTTTACAAATATGGGTTGCCCTGCCAAAAGCATTAGAACAGATGGATCCATCATTTGTACACGTTTCTGAAAACGATCTTCCGCATTGGAAAGAAGAGGGTGTTTCTTTTAAATTAATTGCCGGTGAAGCCTTCGGAAAAAAATCGCCGGTGCCTGTGTATAGCCCTCTTTATTTAATTGAATTAAAAAGTACTCATCCACAAAAAATAACTATTGGCGAAAAGTTGTTTGGCGAAAGTGCCATGTATATTTTAGAAGGAACCATTTATAGTGATGGCAATACTTTTGAGCCAAAGCAGCTGCTCGTCGCAAAGAATAGCAAATTGTGCGAATTTGAAATCGGAGAAAATACCACCATTTATATTTTTGGAGGAGATCCTCTGCCTGAAGAACGATTTATATTCTGGAATTTTGTATCCTCCGATAAAGAGTTGCTTGAAAAAGCAAAAGCAGATTGGCTGGAACAAAAATTTGATAAGGTTCCCGGAGAAACAGAATATGTGCCTCTGCCCGTCCCTCCTACAAAATAAATTTACTCTCCTAATACTTCTTTTAGAAACTGTTTCATCGCTTCCCACGAGCGTTTGTCGGCAATAGCATTATAAGCAGCGCCTTTGCTGTTATCATCACCTGCTTCCTTTTCTGTAAAAGAATGTACCGCATTTGCATAATAGTTCATTTGCCAATCGGCTTTAGCGGTATTCATTTCCTTTTGAAAAGCCAGTACCTGCGCTACAGACGCATAAGGATCTATAGCACCATGACATACCAATATTTTAGGAATGATGGGAACAATGGCTTGTGTTGTATCTCTACCTAATCCTGCATGAAAAGCTACAATTCCTTTCACATCAAAATTAGCCCTGGCAGCTTCCAAAGCTCCTGTTCCGCCAAAGCAGTAGCCAATGATCACAATATTTTTAGGATCGGCACCTTCTTTAATCAGCTGATCTAACGCCACCCTGATCCGTTTTTTATATTCACCGGTATGACTTTTATAATAGCCCGATAATTCGCCCGCTTTCTTTCCATCAGCAGGATAATTTCCTTCCCCATAAATATCTGCTGCAAAAGCATAGTAACCCAATTTCTCAAGTTCATTCAACGTTCGTTTAGTATGTGCCGTAATGCCCATCCATGCCGGTAAAATCAATATACCTGCTTTCTTTTTTACATCTGTTTTTGGTTTTACAAAACAACCGTTTAATTTTTGAACTCCATCTGCATAACTCACTTGCTGTATCTGGCTCCGGGTTTGAGTGGCAGATAACAGAAAAAGAGCGATTAGTAACAAATTAATTTTTTTCATGTGTAGCTGTTTTAATTTTAAAATATCATGTACTCAAAAAAAGTTTGTTCGTATGATTGTTTAACCTCTTACAGAATTATTTTTTAAATTTCCCCTTTAAAGCTGCTAAAGCCGACATCATATCATTAGGATCGTAAGACGCCACTTCTTCTTTTTTTGCTGCCGGTTTTTTAGACGACACAATGCCTTCCCCTTTCATGGATAACGCAATACGTTTACGTTTTACATCACACTCTGTTACATTTACCCACACGTGTTGGCCTACTTTTACAATCGTATTTGGATCGTCCACAAAGGTATCGCTTAACTGAGAAATATGTACCAGCCCATCCTGGTGAACACCCACATCCACAAAAGCCCCGAAGTTGGTAACATTAGTTACAATGCCCGGTAAACGCATTCCTTCACGCAAATCTTCTATACTATGTACATGTTCATCAAAACTAAATGCTTCAAATGATTTACGCGGATCACGTCCCGGTTTTTCCAACTCATTGACGATATCTTTTAATGTTGGAATACCAATGGTTTCGGTAACATAGGTATTCAAATTGATTTTTTTACGAAGCTCTTTATCTTTGATCAGGTCGTCGATACTACAATTCAAATCGCTCGCCATTTTCTCTACAATATGGTATGCCTCAGGATGGACCGCACTTTTATCCAAAGGATGCACCCCATCTCTGATCCTTAAAAACCCCGAACATTGTTCAAATACTTTATCTCCCATACGACTTACTTTTAAAAGATCCTTGCGGGATTTAAAAGCACCGTGTTCATTCCTGTACTCTACAATATTTTTAGCAAGCGTTTCGCCAATCCCCGAAACATAAGATAGTAATTGTTTGGAAGCCGTATTTAACTCCACTCCCACTCCATTCACACAACTCATTACCACCGTATCCAGTTTGGTTTTTAAAGCCGTTTGGTCAACATCATGCTGATACTGGCCAACACCAATGGATTTAGGATCAAGCTTAACCAACTCCGCTAATGGATCCGCTAAACGACGGCCAATAGAAACAGCTCCACGCACGGTTAAATCGTATTCCGCAAATTCTTCACGCGCCACATCAGATGCCGAATAAATAGATGCTCCGGCTTCACTTACCATAATAACCGGAATGGTTTTAGGCAATACATCAATACTCCTGATAAACTGTTCTGTTTCACGCGATGCCGTTCCGTTACCTATAGCAATAGCTTCCAGCTCATACTTAGCACATAAAGCCATCACCACATGTTGTGAGTCCATAACACGGCGTTGCGGTTCATGCGGATAGATTACCGTTTCTTCCAATAGTTTCCCCTGTGCATCCAATGCTACGACTTTACAACCCGATCTGAAACCAGGGTCAATGGCCAGCATGGATTTTTGTCCTAACGGCGATGCCAATAATAACTCCCTCAAATTATCTGCAAATACCTGTATGGCTTTTTCATCGGCAGACTGCTTGGTGAGTAAACGCATTTCCGCTTCAATGCTTGGCTGCAATAAACGCTTGTAACCATCTTCAATTGCCAGGCTTACCTGGTCGGCACATTCGTTACGCGTTTTTATAAATTGTTTTTTTATTTGTTCATGCGCTACTTCATCGTCAATAACAATATCCAGAATTAAAAAATCTTCTTTTTCTCCACGGCGCATAGCCAGCATACGGTGGCTCGGGCAAGACATTAACGGTTCTTCCCATTCAAAATAATCTTCAAATTTCTGTCCCTCTTCTTCTTTACCCCTTATCACTTTACTCTTTACGATAGCAGAACGTTTAAACAATACACGCATCCCTTCACGGGCAACGGCATCTTCACTAATGATCTCCGCTATAATATCCCTTGCACCCTGTAAGGCATCATCGGGATGTTCAACCCCTAATTCTTTATTCACAAATTTTAAAGCTTCAGGGAAAAGATCTTTTGTTTCCTGCGCCAAAATTAATTGTGCCAATGGTTCAAGGCCCTTTTCACGAGCCATAGTAGCCTTTGTTCGACGTTTTGGTTTATATGGTAAATACAAATCTTCCAATCTCGATAAGGTTTCAGCCGCTAAAATCTTTTCAGAAAGCTCTTCGGTTAATTTCCCCTGCCCTTCAATGGATTTTAAAATAGCTTCACGGCGTTGTTCCAGCTGACGTAAGCGTTCGATTTCGTTTTTAATGGTAATTACCTGTAGCTCATCCAAACTCCCTGTCACCTCTTTACGGTAACGGGAAATAAAAGGAACAGTAGCACCTTCATCCAGTAATTCTACGGTGGATTTTACCTGTTTGGCATCTATATTAAGCTCTGCGGCAATTTTAAAAAATAAGGAAGCGTCTGTCATGCGAATATGTTTCTTGTTAGATAGTTAAGGCGTTTCAGGTTTTGATAAACCTGTTGTTTCTAAACAAATATAATTCTATAAAACCCTTGAAATAATTGGATTTATTAACAGTTGAAAAAATAAAAGCGTGAGTATCAAGGCTATTATAGACAACCCCTCTCTCATCATCTCAATTATTAACTCCACTCTCACCTGCGAAATATAAATTAATCATCGAAAAAACCTGCAACGGATCAAGAACATCCTTATTGTGCAATCATGGTAAGCATAAAACTACCGTGATCTTTGAAAAAAACATTTAAGCAGGAAAAAAATAAAACAGAAAAAACACTCTTTCAATACGTTGTGCTTATCGGCTCATCAGGCTTGAAATACTTCTACCTCTGCTAACGGACTAAATAAATAAACCGTGCCGCTGCTCACTTCACGGCAACGAAACCGTTTTCTTAACTTCTCTCCTTTTTCAAATATCCGTGAACCGTTATATAAAAAATGCGTACGGAATGGCAAATGTTCCAATAAAATTAAATGACCATTGGTTGTATCTGTATCATATAGTTTTAAGGTACGCATAAGAGTTGTATCGCTACAACTTGCCGCAGCAGGATTTAGCAAATATTTACGCAAGGCATACAATATATCCAATGGTAAATGATCCGTACTTAAAAAGGGCGACATCAATTCTCTGAACGACTGCTTCCATTCTTCACCATGAGGCATTACCCGGTTTTTATGCAGGTTATACGTTCTTAAATGTGCTATTTCATGCACCAGTGTTACAAAAAAAGAATATTGATTCAGGTTATGATTAATAGTGATGGTATGGTTTAAACCACCGTACGGAGAAGTATAATCTCCCAGCTTGGTACTACGCTCTTTGGTAATTTTTAATTTAAAATCAAATTCTATAATCCAACGGGCAATAGTAGGCACGGCAAATACAGGGATATATTTCCCCAGTATTTCCGAATTACGCAATATTTGTTGTTCTCTGAGATCCATTTTTAAAAAGACTGGAAATGACTTAAAGGATTCAAGAGATAAAATGAAAAATCTTCAAAATGTCTTTTTAGTCTCATGTCCCTCAAGTCTTTTTTATGGTTTGTACTTCGATTTTGATAAAATCTTCTGAGCATCTTTTTCATTCATCAGATCATCAAAGCTAACATCTTCATTATGTTCCATGTATGACTTTACGATCTGTCTGCCAATCCACATAGCTACACGCGGAGGGCACTCTTTACTGATAGAACCGATAAATGGCCCGTCACTTGTATACTCTCCCACAATTTTTAAATCGTTAGCGTATAATTTATTATCCTTTACAAAAAAGCCCCATAATTTTTTCTCATAGGTGTTACAATAATCCATTTGAGCTTTAGTATATCCTAACTTTAATGTATCAGATATATTTGGCAATAAAGCATCGCAGGTATAAAATATTTTACCGTAAAAAATCATATGGTTCAATAAATTATTTACAGGATCCGCATTATCAAATTCGGTGATCATCCAGCCTCTTACAGCATCCGATAAAAGGTGCTCTTTATTCATGGTACGCGTTCTGAATTTAGGAAACTGCAAAGCACTGTAATATTTATAATCATTACCCATGTACATTTCCAAACCAACTGCCAATGTAGAATCAACGTAAACAATATTATAATTAAATCCACTCATAAAAGTCACAAACTGTTTAGGGATTTTTCTGTTAGGAAATAATACTTTAAATCGTTTCAGCGCTTCTGTCATTTCATCTCCAATTAACTCCACATCATTATCCGTATACAATTTACTCACATCCATGTAAGTGCTATTCATTTCTTTATCATTAATAAACTTTAAAAGACTTTGAGAATACAAAGAATCGCTGGTACCGCCGTTGTTTATGATAGAAGAGATATAGCGGTTATAGAACATAGATCCATATTTTTGCTTTAGATGAAATGTTTGTTCCTGTATATTTCGTTCGTTAAGAGAAAAAATATCCTTATCGAGCCTTTTAAAAACAACCGGGTCCATCGTAACCTTAGAGGTATCAATGTCTAAACGATCATTTTTGCACGACGAAAAAACATTTAAAAGACACCATATTACAATGAACTTGCCTGCCTGCGTGAAGAGTGTTTTATACATAATCAATTGTTTATTAATTACTATTTGTTTTAACAAACCCTAAAGGTTTATGTGATTTTTTATACTAATTTTGTAATGTTAAAATAAATAAAAATCAGGTATATGAAAAAATTATTATTTTTAGTTTCAAGCACTTTATTGTTAGCTAATACATTTTTAGCACAAGATAGTAGCGATAATTTTGATAAAAAGTTTCGTTTTGGTTTAAGAATTGCTGCGGAGCCAACATGGCTATCTTCCAGTGATAATTTTACAACTAAAAACAAAGCAGGGTTTGGTTATGGTTTTGGATTAGTAACTGAATTTAAACTATCAGATATTATTCATTTTCAAACAGGTATTGGTGGTGATTTCGAAAGAGCCAGTATTAACTACAAAAATACAAAAGATTTTTCTACAGGTACGGGTAGTGCAGCCTTTTACTCATTAGATGGAAATAATAATTTAGTGGAAGCTAAAGATGGTGTAGGCCCTGCAAGTTATTATGCATCGTCCAACCATAATTACCTTGTAACCCAGCGTAAAATTAAAGCAACCTACGTTACCATTCCATTACTTCTAAAAATGATGACCAAAGAAATCGGAGGCATGAGGTATTTTGGGATGTTTGGTGGGGAACTGGGAATCAGAACAGGTTTAAAAGCGGATGATAAAATACAGGAGTTAACCTATACCAATAGCAACCCGTCGTCATTGAATTTAGTATATGGTACAAACAATGGATTAAACATTGGTAAAGACGGCACTTTAATTCCTTTACGTTTTGGTTTAAATGTTGGTTTAGGAGCGGAATACAGACTTAGCGGTTCAACAGCGATGTTTGTAAATGTAAATTACTTCCATTCTTTTACCAATACGATGAGAAAAGATTCTAAATATATGTACACTAATTCATCATTGGATAATAGTGGAAATATTGATTTTACTAACTTAAAACAAGGTTTAATGATGCGTTCTATCCGTATCAATTTTGGAATTATGTTTTAATAATAGTTCTAAATTTTTTATAAAAAGATCCCGGCATACCCGGGATTTTTTTATGTTTACATAGAATTAAATACAGCTACTATGAAGAAGAAGGAAATGATAGGCCATATGGTTAACTGGTTAAAAAGTTATTCCGATAAATCAGGGACGGATGGCTTTGTGATTGGTATTTCCGGAGGTATTGATTCCGCCCTCACATCAACCCTTTGTGCCCTTACGGATAAAAAAGTGATCTGTTTAAATATGCCCATCAGGCAAACGAAACAGGAATACGATCGCGGAAATGCCCATATCCAATGGTTAAAAAACAAGTTTACAAACGTAACCAGTGCAGAAGTTGATCTTACAGCCATTTTTGAACAAATGGAAAAAGACTATGATGCAGAAATACAGGATTTTTTGACGATGGCAAATACCAGGGCACGCCTGCGTATGACTACTTTGTATGCGTATGCCGGACATCATAGATTATTAGTGGCAGGAACGGGTAATAAAATAGAAGATTTTGGGATCGGCTTTTATACCAAATACGGTGATGGCGGAGTAGATGTTAGCCCGATTGCAGACTTAATGAAATCACAGGTTTATGCATTAGCGGCCGAACTTGGAGTCATTGAAGAAATATTACATGCCCGCCCCACAGATGGCTTATTTCCTGACGGAAGAACTGATGAAGACCAAATAGGCGCGAGTTATGACGACCTGGAATGGGCTATGCTATATCTTGAAAACAACGATACCTACGCCCTTAATGAAAGCCAGGAAAGAGTGTTAAGCATTTATAAAAGCCGTCATAAAGCTAATCTTCATAAAATGCAGCCAATTCCTGTTTGTACTATTCCCAAAGATTTTTTAATTTAAATGACATGGAAAAAAGAACTTGTATAGAATGCGGTGAAACGTTTAACGGCCGCGCCGATAAAAAGTTTTGTAGCGATATGTGTCGCAATGCTTATAATAACAAGTTAAACAGCGATAGCAATAACTATGTTAGAAATATCAATAATATTCTCCGGAAAAACAGGCGGATCATCGAAGAACTCCTGCCTGAGGATACCGCTAAAGTCTCTCAGCAAAAACTCATTGATAAGGGATTTAGCTTTTCTTATTATACCAATATCAGCACTACCAAAACCGGTAAAAATTATGTATTCTGTTATGAATACGGGTATTTACCCATTGAAGGGAATTACTATTTACTCGTAAAAAGAAAAACGGAAAGTTAACCCTTTTAATTTTCAATAATAACAGAAACCTTATCAACAGGGCCGTGCATAGGCGGTAATAATTTTGTGATCACCACTTTTGTGTGCAATAGCTGAGGAAATGTTTTTCCCAGTTTATCAAAAATACGTTTCCCAACATGTTCAATTAATTTCGAACGGATCGCCATCTCTTCTCTACAAATATTAAATACGGTGCAATAATCGATCGTTAACAGCAAATCATCTGTTATGGCAGCCTCCGCAAAATCAGTCTGCATATAAACATCTACAATATATTCTCCGCCAATTTTCCCTTCTTCTTCAAGGCAGCCATGATATGCGTAAAGTCTTACTCCTTCTATCGTGATATAATTTTTCATGTTTTTTTTTGTTGGTTCATCGCAGAGGTAATGCGATCTTTTAAGTGTAAGTTTTTCCAAATTATTAAATGATCACAGATCATGCAATACCTTTAAATGCTTATTTCTCCGCGTAAATTAGTTTCAAGCAATTGTTTTGCCTTTGTCAATGTTATTTTTTTCCCTAATACATACATTAATTTTGCAACAGCACTTTCAAATGTAATATCGTACCCGCTTACTACACCTATTTGCTTTAAATTACTGCTTGTTTCGTACATCCCTTGTACCACCTTGCCTTCCGAGCATTGCGTTACATTATAAATAATGACGCCATTATCAATAGCCTGTTTTAAAGTCTCAATAAACCACTCTTCCGTACTGGCATTACCGGCACCAAAGGTTTCCATAATAACCGCCTTAATACCCGGAGAATTTAAGATAGCCAATGTTATTCTTTTACTTAATCCCGGAAATAATTTCAGTACAGCAATATCATTATTCAGGTGCTCATGTACAACGAATGGTTTTTTACCTGCCTTTAAAAGTGCATCGGTTCTGTATAGAATATTTACACCGGCTTCTGCAAGAGCTGGGTAATTAGGTGATTTAAATGCGTCAAAATGTGCCGAATTATACTTATACGTTCTGTTACCTCTGTATAATTTATACTCAAAATAAATGCATACTTCCGTTATAACAGGCTTTTTGTTTTTTTGAGCAGCAGCAATTTCTATGGCTGTAATTAAGTTTTCTTTTCCATCCGTTCTGATAACCCCTATCGGTAATTGCGATCCGGTTAAGATGACCGGCTTTGCTAAATTTTCCAGCATAAAGCTTAAGGCGCTTGCGGTGTAAGACATCGTATCTGAGCCATGCAAAATTACAAAGCCATCGTACTTATTGTAATTCTCTTTAATGATCATCGCTAGTTCCACCCACACGCCAGGATGCATATTTGACGAATCAATGGGTTTGGAAAATGAAATAGAAGACAAATCAATGTCAAACTTTTCCAGCTCAGGAATTTGCTTGGTTAAGGCCTTAAAATTAAAAGGCTTTAATTCGCCGGTACGAGGATCCTGCATCATACCAATGGTTCCACCTGTATAAATTAAAAGGACAGCGGGTTTTGAGTTTGCCATAGGATTAAAAGAAAAAAGACATAAGATCAAAGATTACATCTTCCACCTTATGTCTTTTACATTCCGTTTTTATTTTTTAGAAAGGTAAATCGTCGTTATCGCTAATGCTGCTGTTAAATACAGGGGCTTTAGTAGTTTCGTTCATTCCTGAGTTAGAATTTTGTGCAGGAGCACTCGTTTGTCCACCAGTTACTTTTTCTAAACGCCATGCTTCCAATGTATTGAAATATTTAATTCCCTGAGGACCATTCCACTCACGGCCTCTTAAATTAAATTGTACTTTAATTTCTTCTCCTTCATTAAATTGATCCAACATGGAACATTTATCTTGTGTTACCTGAAAACTTACGAATTGAGGATATGGCGTGCTTAAGTCAGTAGCTAAAACGAAATCTCTTTTTTGAAATTTATCGCTTACTTTTTGTGTGTCAAATTTTAATTTTAATTGTCCTGTTACTTCCATGATTATATTTGTTTTATTTTTTTACTTCTCTGTCCCTCAAATTTACAATAATATCAAACTTCTTCGTCAAAACTTAATTCACAAAACCCCTAATGTTTTAACAATTTCAATACATCACACGTTATTTCATAAAAAAACCTCCTAGTTTACTAAGAGGTTAATATTTTTAAGAAAAATGGCTTACACCTTTAATCTCTGGCCTAAACGCAATACTTTGCCTTGTCTGATGCCGTTCTTTTTACAGATAGCAGAAATAGAAGTGTGATTCTTTTGAGCAATACGCCCCAGAGTATCTCCTTTTTTAACAGTATACACTCTGCCTTTCCCGGTAGCTTTTCCTTTTCCTGAAGAAGAATGTGCGTAATTAAGATCTTTCTTTTGTCTGCTATGTAATGCTCTTAAATCATATCTGGTATCCACATCAGCTCTTGTGATCATGCACTCATTCTTTTTAAGCGTACCGGTTGCAAAATCGATAAAGTCTTCAGCATCCATGGCCTGGCCTAAATAACGCATTTCAAAGTGTAAATGAGACCCAAATGAATGGCCTGTGTTTCCGCCTAAACCAATATTCTGGCCTGCTTCAACCACTTGCCCTGCTTCAACATTAATTTTTGATAAATGAGCATACACCGTTTCCAAACCGTTTGCATGCCTGATAATTACAACATTTCCATAGCTTCTGTTCAGTTTGGCAATACGTACCATCCCATCAAAGGCAGCAACTACGCTATCTCCTGTTTCTAAGTTAATATCGGTACCATAATGAGGCCTTCTTTTTCTCCAGCCAAAAACAGAGGTAATATTTCCTTTAAATGGTAAAATAAACCCACAATCTGTTGGCTCTGTTAATCTTATAATAGCAGAATCCTGTTTAAAGCTTCCTGCGAAAGAATACGGATGAATGGTTGATGTATCCCACGAAGAGTAAAGATCATTAGAAGGAAAAGCCAATAAAGAATCCACTTCCTCTTCTTCATGTTCATCATTTAACACCATGATGTTGGGGTTGATACTTACTTTAGTTGTATCATCTCGTTTCGCTGCTTTTTTTCTTCCATCGTCCTTAATCGGTTTTTCATCCGGAGTGTTAAAACTAAAAAAAGAAACTGGCTTGATATTTGATACCCTTAAAGATAACTTATCAGGAGTAAATGCTGACAGCATTAATGAGGTGCTCATTAATGCGGTAGTAAGTATTTGTTTTCCTGTGATCATTGATAATTTTAAGTTTTGCAAATTTGTTCTTTTTTTTGAATAAAGCAAGTGTTAATAGTCGTTAACACCACTAAAGTTATTAACAATTCCCTTCAATTAAGCTTCAATAATTTGATTTACAGTGGATTACCTATTTCGAATCCCTCTTAAATAATGCTGGAATAATTAGGGAATTCTTTCAGGATTTGAGGAATTTGATCCATTAACCGGAGAGAAACATGAGTATTACCATTACTGACAAACATAAAAGGCACATTCAAAGTCAGGTTATATCTTAAAATCTGGTTAATGGTGCTTTGGTCTACTGCCACTTCCGGAGCCTTACATTCTATAATCATTACAGGCTTTAAGGAGTTATTATAGATCACCATATCGGTTCGCCGTTTTGTTCCATTAAGCATGAGCTGTTTTTCAACAGAAATCATGGATAAGGGCACTTCCTTAAAATTGATGATATAGTGTATAATATGCTGTCTTACCCATTCTTCAGGACTCAGGATCACGAATTTTTTCCTGACAATATCAAAAATCTCTAGAGTACCGTTATCGCCTTTTTGAAAACGGGCATTAATTTCAGGGAAATTTAAAACAGGTAATGACACAATGCTAATTAAAACATAAAGATATGGTAAAATAATTATGTAGCACTGATAATAAATACTTAGTACCTTAGTATATTATTTACGATTTTCTACATAATAGAAAGAAGATATAAAAAATAAAAAACATCCTATATGAAGACGAAAGACGAAATTGTAACCAACTGGTTACCGAGGTACACCGGAAAAAAAATAAGTGATTTTGGAAAATATATTCTGCTAACCAATTTTAGCGGATATGTAAAAATGTTTGCCGAATGGAATAAGGTTGAAATTGAAGGACTGGATAAACCCATGCAATCTGCCACACATGATGGTATTACCATTATTAATTTCAGTATGGGTAGCGCCATGGCAGCTACCATTATGGATCTGTTAACCGCTGTAGAACCAAAAGCAGTATTGTTTTTAGGAAAATGCGGTGGATTGAAAAAGAAAAATCAAATTGGAGATTTGATCCTGCCAATTGCAGCCATCAGAGGCGAAGGAACATCAAACGATTATTTACCAAGCGAAGTTCCCGCACTCCCTTCTTTTAATTTACAAAAAGCTATTTCTTATACAATCCGCATAAGTGGAAGAGATTACTGGACAGGAACCGTGTATACCACAAACCGCAGAGTTTGGGAACATGATGAAAAGTTTAAAGAATATTTAAGGGTGATCCGTTCCATGGCAATTGATATGGAAACCGCTACCATTTTTAGCGTTGGTTTTCATAACGAAATTCCTGTTGGGGCATTGTTATTAGTAAGTGATCAACCTATGATTCCAGAAGGCGTAAAAACAGAAGAAAGTGATAAAAAAGTTACCAACGAATTTGCAAACGATCATTTACGTATCGGAATTGATTCATTGAAAGAGCTTCAAAAAGCAGGTATTTCTGTTAAGCATTTGAAATTTTAAGATACTCAGAAGTATTGCGATAACGGGGATTCAGCCAATCAGGTAAATGTTCTTAAATTTATAACTTCAGGCTAAACAGTCTGGAGTTATTTTTTGAAATAAAGTTAAACCATTCCAATCAAAAGTTCTCTAAAACTTTTTGTAGAGTTTACTTTGTTGAAATTTAGTATACGCTTTCGGCGTTTTCACTTTAAAGCGATAGCCCAAAGAAAAGTTAACGGCTCCGTATTTCGAAACGTATTCCATTACATTACTGTTATAATAACTGAAATCAGAAGTAGACGTTACCAATACAAAAAACTTTTTAAAATTCAATCCTAAAGAGGATCTGAAATCTCCGGAAAGAGAGGTATAAAACAACGTTGTGCTATGGTCGGAACGGTAATGATAGGTCCGCCATTGTTCTTCAGGACCAACGATGAGCGTGAGATTTAAAAACAGGGCTTTCCAAATTACCAGGTTAAAACTTCCTCCGCCATATACAGAAAATGCAAATACATTTAACCCGTTTACCGATTGGTATGATTCGTAATAATGTCTTACCGGGGAAGGAATAAAAGAGCTATCTGAGTTTAAACGGTTGTAATAAATATTTGCCGTTAACACAAAACTGAAAGCCGATTTCAGCTGCCGCTGACTACAGGAATAGCCCGATTTAAAAGAAAATTTATTGGCATTGGTAAAAAATAAGAACTTGGTTTTATAGGCTTCCGACTTCAATGAGGGAGACTTTGTATAAATGCCTTCACGTTTAAAGGCTGTATCATAAGCTACCGTATTATTATTATAAAACCCTGTATAACTTCTATAGCTGTTTTCCAGGATCCACCGGTTACCTCCCACATTAAATGCAAGGTTGGTATATTTGGTATTCCCTTTCGATTTTTGATTTGCAGGAGGCGTGCTTTTAAACCCAATGGCAATATTAAATTTGTCGTAATTCAATTCTATTCCCGTAATGTTGTTGGCTTCCGCCTTATACATTATTTTTGATTGCCCTAAAGAATCTTTATTCAGTTTTTGGGTAATATCCATTCCGTAGGTTCGCACCGACTGGAATACTGAAACGACCAACCGATCTCTGTACTTTCTGTAATAAGTGGAATCCCACTTATGTTTTTGGGCAAAAAGCTGGCTGCAGCTACTAATTATAATTATAAAAAAATATAAATGTTTCAAATACAGATAAAGTAAACAGTATAATAAAAATAAATAATAATTTTGGTGCATAAATATAATAAGAACTATTAAAATATGAATACATATACTTTCAATATTGAGAAACACATTGATCGCTTTGTGATCAATATTATAGAGTATACACCACGCGTTATAGGCGCTTTGATCGTTTTAGTTGTTGGCATGTGGTTCATTAAACGCTTGTCAAAAATTGCTTCCAGAACCATGGAAAAAAGAGAATTGGAAATTTCTCTCCGTACATTTTTAAGAAGTTTAATTTCGATAGGCTTAAAAGTGATCTTAATTGTTACTGTTGCCGGTATGGTGGGAATAGGTACTACTTCCTTTGTAACGATCCTTGGTGCAGCAGGTTTAGCAGTGGGTTTAGCGTTACAGGGCTCCCTTTCTAATTTTGCAGGTGGTGTATTGATCCTTATTTTTAAACCTTATAAAGTAGGAGATACGATTGAAACATTAGGACAAACAGGCAGTGTAAAAGAAATTCAGATATTTAACACCGTTCTTTTGACTTCAGATCTGAAAACTATTATTCTCCCTAATGGATCGGTATCTAACGGAACCATTGTGAACCATACCAAACAAGGTGTTTTACGAAACGACATACACGTCACCATTGCCTTAAGCAACAATATTGATACCGTTAAAAATTTATTGATCGATGCAATGATGAAACATCCCGACATTCTTAAAACACCTTTACCGGAAGTGATTGCTGTTAAAATGGTTGATAATGGGGTAACCCTGGCAATTAAGCCTTACGCCCTTGCCATAAATCATTCTAAGGTAAATTCGGAGATTGTAGAACTCGCAAAACGTGTTTTTGAACAAAACGATATTTCGCTTGCCCCTGCCAAAGCAAATCCATAACCCCTTTTTAAACGGTTTTATTTATTCCTTCCAGCGGTAAGAGGAAAGTGTTAAGCCTGCAATATCAAGCACTCTGTCAACTACAGTAGCTGCCATTTCTTCAAACGTGGCAGGTTTACTGTAAAACGATGGGGTAGCAGGACAAATAATACCACCGGCCAAAGTAACCTGTTGCATATTGTTGATGTGAATTAAATTATAGGGAGTATCCCTTACCATTAATAGTAATTTGCGCCTTTCTTTAAGCATCACATCGGCAGCACGTGTTGTGAGGTCGTTGCTTATTCCTCCGGCTATTCTGCCCAGAGTTCCCATACTACAAGGGCAAATGATCATACTGGTATATTTTGCGGAGCCCGAAGCAAAGGGCGCATAAAAATCCATCTTATCATAAAACGTAAACTGATTATAAGTGTTATAATCCTCATTTCCCAATTCGTGTTTCCACACCTCTTTGGCATTATCGCTCATCACAATACCTACTTTTTCGATCTGTGAGGAAAGTTCAGACAATTTATCTAACAGCACTTTTGCATAGATACTGCCACTGGCGCCGGTTATGGCTACTATTATTTTATGTTTATCCGTCAACTTTTTTTTTGGTGCTAATTCTGTAACTCAATGTAAATTCTAAAATATTATTATAGTATCCTTTGTTAAACGTCCTGGCTATAATATTGTTATAATAAACGGCTTGCTTTATTCTGTTAGGCCTGGTGGTAATAAAAGAATTGCTGCTTCTTACGTTAAAAACCCATTTGGGACTAATACAATAACCTAAACCTATTTTTACAGAGTAATCAAATTTTTGAAATGGAAATTTGCCCGTATAATTCATGTTCTGATCTGCCTCGTAATAATTAATTAAATAAGCTGCAGAAATTCCTGCATCAAAAATAAATTTCTTTTGCTTGTAAACTGCAAGGAGAGGGACTTCCAGGTAATTCAAATTAAGATAATAAGCTTCAAAATCATTATCCTTAGGTTTAGGATTTCTTTTAGCTCCTTTTTGAATAAACAAAAACGATAAATTCATGCTAAACTTATCGGAAAAGACAGATTCCACACCTACTCCACCAATAACTCCTACTTTATGAAAACCACTGTAAGCATCTCCATGAACCTGGGAAGGAGAAACACCGGCAGTTAACAGTAAATTAAAAGCGTTTGTTTTTTGCTGACTAAGTACAATCAACGGTAAACAGAAAAATAATATATACAGATGTTTCAAAGCAATGATAAAGATACAATTTTATAAGTAATACCAATTTGGCGTCTGTAACAACTCCACCCTATTTCACTGGTAGCAGCTTTAAACAGGCCTTCTGCCGGAATTTACACATGCTCCACTTCGCTTAATTAAGTTTTAGCATAAACTGATCTAACCACCTCAAAGCCTCTTCTTTAGAGGTAAAAAACTTAGTGGGCCTTTCTGGTTTTATCATTTTTACATAAAAATTAGCAATGAGTTTTTGTGCTACAGAGTGAATCACAAAGGCATCCGCTGTTGAATAAGGGTCGTTCCCGTTTTTTGAAAGATGCTTTAAAAAGTTAATGTCGGAAGTCGTATATTCTCCACAAATGATGAGAACCGGTAGTTTTTCGCTTCCCATCTCTTTTTGAGCTTCAATTAATAACCGTAATTCTGCAAACCCAAATTCGGAATTTGTGAAGATGTCTATCTCATAATATTGGGTTGAATGCTTTATAAAACTAAATTTTGGGAAAGAGGCCGTGTTAGATAAAGACATGTTATTCAAGGACGTGGGTTTATTTTTGTATCACAAATATACATTTTAACATTTAACATTTTAACATTTCCAAATAAAAAAATCCCGTCTTTTACAACGGGATTAGGATTTCAAATCAGATACAATTTTAGTCTGCCTGTAAGAACGGATATTTATAATCTGTTGGCGGGGAAAACGTTTCTTTGATCGTTCTTGGAGATACCCAACGTAATAAATTGATCTTTGCTCCCGCTTTATCATTTGTGCCACTTCCTCTTGCTCCGCCAAATGGTTGCTGACCAACAACAGCTCCTGTACATTTATCGTTAATATAAAAGTTACCGGCTGCATTGCTTAATTTTTTAGTAGCCAGTTCTATCGCGTAACGATCCTGTGATAGGATAGACCCTGTTAATGCATAAATAGAAGTACTATCCACTAACTCCAGCGTTTCTTCAAATTTATTCCCGTCGTATACAAATATCGTTAACACCGGACCAAATAATTCTTCGCACATGGTCACATATTTTGGGTCTTTTGCCACAATAATGGTTGGCTCAATAAAATAACCTTTACTCTTATCGTAATTTCCACCGACAATTACTTCAACGTTCTTGTCTTTTTTAGCGGCGTCAATAAATTTCGCTAATTTATCAAAGCTTTTTTCATCAATCACGGCATTAATGAAATTAGTAAAATCTTCTGTCGGCCCCATTTTCATGTCTTTCAAATCGGCCAATATAAATTCTTTCACTTCATTCCATAAATTGGAAGGAATGTAGGCACGTGAAGCCGCAGAACATTTTTGTCCCTGGTATTCGAATGCACCTCTGGAAATGGCTACTGCCAATGATTTTGGTTCTGCAGACTTGTGAGCCATAATAAAATCCTTACCTCCTGTTTCACCAACAATACGAGGATATGATTTATATTTATGAATATTATTTCCAATAGTTTGCCAGATGTTTTGAAACACTTCAGTGCTTCCTGTAAAGTGGATTCCTCCAAAATCTTTATGGTTAAATACAACTTCCGCAGCATCAGGCCCGCTAGGATAAATTAAGTTGATCACACCATCCGGTACACCTGCTTTTTTAAAGATCTCCATTAATACATTTGCACTGTAAACCTGGGTATTACTAGGTTTCCAAACAACCACATTACCCATCATGGCACAACTGGTTGGTAAATTACCTGCAATAGCTGTAAAATTAAACGGCGTTAAAGCGTAGATGAAACCTTCTAGAGGTCTCCACTCTATTCTGTTCCAAACGCCCGGTGAAGAAATTGGTTGCTCTGCATAAATCTCTGTCATATATTGAACATTGAAACGCAGGAAATCAATAATTTCACAAGCACTGTCAATTTCTGCCTGGTATGCATTTTTACTTTGCCCAAGCATAGTAGCTGCATTTAATTTTGCTCTGTAAGGGCCTGCAATTAATTCAGCTGCTTTTAAAAATATAGCGGCTCTGTGTTCCCAACTTAAATTTGCCCATTTTTCTTTTGCTGCCAAAGCCGCATTAATTGCCTGGGTTACATGGTTTTTATCACTTTTATGAAAATGCCCTAACAGGTGCTGGTGATCATGAGGAGGACGTAACTGAACTAATACATTACTTTCCACTTCTTCTGCCCCAATATACATTGGTATATTAATTTCTTTACTACGCAGCTCCTTTAACATGGCTTGTAGTTCTTTACGTTCCTGGCTTCCGGGAGCATAACTTTTTATAGGTTCGTTTACCGCAACCGGTACTTTGAAAATTCCTTTTGGCATAGTAATAATTTTAGGTAGGCAAAATTACTATTTTTTATGGTAGAAGTAAATAAAACAATATTCGAATGTGCTAATTATGCTTAACGGGATTTCATTAAAAAACCCTCTTGAAATTAAGAGGGTTTTTTAATTTATTTCAGAAGCGTTACATGCCCAACATATTGGTGGTTCTTGCCCAGTACATCTTTAATCTTCACCTTCCAGGTATAGACATCCTGTTGTACTTCTTCCGGTTTACCGGTCTTTTTCCCATCCCAGCCTTTGGCAATGTCATTCGAGTAATAAATCATTTCTCCCCAACGATCAAAGATCCACATGTCATACTTCTCAATCCCGATTCCTTTGCCGGAGAACAGGTCATTCACATGATCTGAGTTGGCAGGGGTAAAGGCATTGGGGATATAAAACGTAAACTCCGGATTAATGTCTATGGATACATAGGCGGTGTCTCTGCAGCCGTATTGATTCATCACTATTAAATTGGTGTGATAGGACTGGGCGGTTTCATCACTGTATAAATGGGTGGGGTTCACATTCAGGGAATCGGTCTTGTAGGGGCCATCGCCAAAACTCCACCACCATTTACTATAATCCTGTGATTGGTTAATAAAGTATTCCAGGGGGGTTACCACATTCCCCGGATCGGGGTTAATGGTGTAACT
>CAXVYS010000005.1:0-10978 GCA_963422675.2 Bacteroidia bacterium | reverse complement strand
GACGTAATCACAAGTTAAAAAAAATGATGGCGGAACATAAAATAATATCAACACACCAGCACATTAACAACGCCCTTCATTTACATGGAAAACAAGGAGAAGAAATTGCAATGAATCCTTTAAGCCGCTCATTTTGGATTGGAATGTTACACGGGTTAGCCGGCACGGGTGGTGCTTGCGCGGTGGCATTAATTATGGCATCAGATAACACAGCTACCGCAATGGGAGTTATTCTATTGCAAAGTGTAGGTATTATATTAGCAATGACAACTTATAGCTGTGTGTTGGCTTTTTCAGTATCCCGTTTTATAGAACGTAATCAAATCGCCTTCAAATCCATAAATGCCATTGTAGGTTTATTTTCAATTTTTATTGGATGCCTTTGGATATATAATTCAATTAGCAATTAAAAATGATTAATAATAAATAAAAATACTATCCTATTAGACAAATGAATGCCAACAAATTATCGTTAATAAAGACTAACCATTGTTAATTATAAACTATGAATTATCCATTATCAATTACCTTCCCTTTTACTGCCATCAGTGCGCAAGACGATTTTAAACTAGCACTCATCCTTTGCATGATTGATCCCACTATTGGTGGCGTATTGGTATTAGGTGATAAAGGAACTGGGAAAACTACTACCGTAAGAGCATTGCAAAACCTTATGAAAAACTCGGATTCTGATTTCTCTTTTGTTAATTTACCTATTGGAGCTACTGAAGACAGAGTATTAGGTTCGGTTAAGCTGGACATACTCATTAGCGAAAAAAGAGTGGAAATTCATAAAGGCTTGTTGGCGAAAGCTAATAATGGTGTGTTATATATTGATGAAATAAACCTGCTAAATGATTATTTGATGGATGTATTACTGGATGCAGCGTCGAGTGGTGGATATTATTTAGAGCGGGATAGCATCTCGCAGTGGTTAGAAAGCAGATTTTGCTTAGTAGGAACAATGAACCCCGAAGAAGGAGAATTACGTCCGCAACTATTGGATAGATTTGGCCTAAGTGTTACCGTAAAAACTCCTACAGATAAAGCCACTCGCATAGAAATTACAAACCGGAGATTAAACTTTGATTCAGATCCGACCTCATTTACAGAACAGTATGCAAAACATGAAATGCAATTATCTTCACAAATTCAGGCCGCAAAAACAAATTCAATATCGGTTATTATACCCGAATCTATTAAAGAAGAAATTGCTGAACTATGTATTGAAAACAATGTAGAAGGCTTACGGGCGGATATTTTATTAATGAAAACGGCAAGGGCTTACGCTGCATTTAATAACCAAAACGAAGTAAGCCATGAAGATGTTCAAAAGGTAAAAGATTTTGTATTATCACATCGCTCTAAAACTAATTCGCAAAACAAAGAGAAGCAGGAATCAAATCAACCTCCTAATCAGGATAAAAATGATTCTTCATCAGATGAAAATCAAAATAAAGAACATTCAGAAAGTGAATCAGGATTAAATGACTATTTATTACAGGCGAGTAAAACACAACAGTATCTTAAAATAGATTCCAGCGATAATTTTTCAAAAAGAGGATTAAAGTTAAAAACATTGGATCCCCAAGGGGGAATCAAACAGTACAAAAAGGATACTAATTTATCAATAGATTTATTGGAAATCGTAAAAAATTATATTGCTTATAACCAGCTTACGATAAAATATAAAGCAGCTGTTTCTAAATCAGAAGTAATGATGCTTTTTATAATTGATTCCAGTAGTTCAATGTTACAAAACAAACAAATAGCTTTTGTAAAAGGAATTGTTGCACAAACTGCAAATCAGTACAAAACCAAAAGAATTAACTATTCCGCAATTGCCTTAACAAATGGAACCGCCAAAGTACTGACGCAATTAACCACCAATACAAAAGACCTAATCTCTTCTATGAATGAATTACGCACAGGTGGTAAAACAAACTTAAAAGCAGGATTAAAATTAGTTCACCAGTTATTAAAACTGAATGGAACAAAAAACAATCCCTATCATTTATTTATTTTAACAGACGGACAAATTAATGCCGGAGAGAGCGATAATCCGTTTCAGGAAGCGGTTACATACTATAAAACTTTTTTAAAGTCTTTTTTACGCACTACCATTGTTGATATGGAAAGAGGATTTATTAAATTAGGATTAGCCAAACAATTCGCGTATCAAATAAATTCACGTTATCAACTATCAAATTACTAAAATGATTCATTTAATTACAGGCGGGCAACGATCAGGAAAAAGCAATTACGCATTGGAATTGGCATTAACATCATCCGAAAACCCGGTTTATTTGGCTACTTCACGCATTTGGGATGATGATCATAGAGCGCGCATTGAATTACACAAATCTGAACGAGATAGTCGCTGGGAAAATATAGAAGAAGAAAAGTATTTAAGTAAACTCAGTATAAATAATAAAACCGTAGTATTGGATTGTATTACATTGTGGCTTACTAATTTTTTTACGGATACGAATTATCAAGTAACCGAATCGTTGGAACAAGCTAAAAAAGAACTGGATGCTTTTTTTAAACAAGAAATGAATCTCATTATCATATCCAACGAAATAGGAATGGGAACTCATGCTGCTACTGATGTAGGAAGAAAGTTTGCGGATTTACAAGGTTGGATGAATCAATATATTGCACAAAAATCAGACACTGTTACCTTTATGGTTTCAGGAATACCTATGAAAGTAAAATGATTGATACGGATAACCGGTGGTTGAGTTTGTAGAAACCACATTTAAACTAAAAATTAATAAAAAGCATGATGAATTTTAATATTAAACAAATCAACACAGATATTCTGTCCGGGTTACAACACAAGGTAGATAACAAAACCAAACCTCTTGGAGCCCTAGGTAAACTAGAAAAGATAGCGATTCAAATTGGCAGTATCCAAAATACGTTAGAGCCTAAATTGACTAAACCAACAATTGTTGTTTTTGCAGGAGATCATGGGATTGTTAAAGAAGGAGTAAGCCCTTATCCGCAAGAGGTAACGTATCAAATGGTATTAAATTTTTTACAAGGTGGAGCAGGTATCAATGTATTTGCAAAACAACATGATATTGAAATCAAGGTAGTAGATGCGGGAGTCAATTTTAAGTTTGAAGCACACCCTAATTTAATAAATGCAAAAGTTGATGCAGGAACAAAAAGCTATCTGTCTGAACCGGCAATGACAGAAATTCAATGTCTTTCCGCAATTCATAAGGGAGCCGACATCGTTAAGGAGATTCATAATGAAGGCTGTAATATTATCGGTTTTGGAGAAATGGGTATTGGTAACACGTCATCAGCGGCTATATTAATGAGTCTGTTGTGTGATCTTCCACTGGAGAATTGTATTGGAAGAGGAACAGGATTAGATGACGATGGTTTGCAAAAAAAGAAAGCTATTTTAAAAAGCGCCATCGCCAATCATCCCAATAGCTATCAGGATGACAAAACACCTATAACTATTTTAAAAACTTTTGGAGGTTTTGAAATAGCGATGATGTGTGGAGCAATGCTAAAAGCCGCCGAGCTTGAAATGATAGTACTAATTGATGGTTTTATTGCGACTTCAGCCTTGTTAGTTGCTTCAAAAATAAATAAAAATGTGCTAGACTATTGTGTTTTCGCACACCAATCAAACGAACAGGGTCATCGTTTAATGCTTGAACATTTAAATGCAGAACCTTTGTTAAGTCTTGGTATGCGTTTGGGAGAAGGGACGGGTGTGGCGGTTGCATATCCGATGATTGAATCAGCAGTGCATTTTTTAAATCAAATGGCATCTTTTGAAACAGCCGGAGTAAGCAATAAAGAATGATAAGAAAAGAAGTACATATCTTTTTTGCGGCTTTACTTTTTTTTACAAGAATTCCTTGTCCTAAAAAAATTGAAGTAAGCAAGGAGCATTTTGAAAAATGTTCCAAATACCTTCCTTTAATAGGATGGATTGTTGGTGGATTTTCTGCGCTTGTTTACTTTGGTTTCTCATTCATTCTTCCTCAATCTATTACCATACTATTTAGCATCCTCTTCTCTATACTGCTTACAGGAGGCTTGCATGAAGATGGCCTGGCAGATGTATGTGATGGTTTTGGAGGCGGATGGAGCAAAGAAAAAATATTAGCCATCATGAAAGATAGTCATATTGGTGTATATGGAGTAATTGGCTTAATTTTCATATTCCTTTTTAAATTTTATTTATTATCAGAATTATTTAGTTTAATATCGGATAATTCTCAATTCTCGAATCTCAATTATCCATTGTTAATTATTATCGCTGCACATTCCATAAGTCGTTTTGTTGCTGTAACTTTTATGTACACACACGATTATGTGAGGAAAAACGAAGAAAGCAAATCAAAAAATGTATCACGAAAAATGAGTTTCAGCTCATTAATTGTGGCTCTATTATTGGGCATTGCGCCATTGATGCTGTTTAATAACCTATTTGTTTTCTTAATATTAATTCCATTAATACTCACTAAATGGCTACTTGCACGTTATTTTACCAAGTGGATTGGTGGTTATACAGGTGATTGTTTAGGAGCTACACAACAAATCAGCGAAATAGTATTTTATATATTTATGCTTATTTTACTATGGAAATATATTTAATCAGACATACATCTGTGGCGGTTGAAAAATCAGTTTGCTATGGGCAAAGTGATATTGCTTTAGCTGATACTTTTCAAACAGAGTTAAAAAACATTCAGAATAAGCTGGCAATCAATAATGATTGTGTTATTTATTCCAGTCCGTTAAACCGCTGTTTACAATTAGCAAGCGCCGTTTCTCCTCCAATACAACCAATTATTGATGCACGTTTAATGGAATTAAACTTTGGAGAATGGGAGTTGAAAAAATGGGAAGAAATAAACAAACAGGAATTAGATTTTTGGATGAATGATTTTGTAAATATTCCCTGTACAGGCGGAGAATCCTATAAAGAATTGTACCAAAGAAGTTCCGAATTTTTCAACCAGTGTATCACTAAACCACATCAACAGGTTTTAATTATTTCTCACGGTGGAGTTATTCGCTCAATCTTATCTTTGATATTACAAATACCATTAGTTAAATCATTTTCTTTACAAATTGATTACGGAAAAATCAGTAAAATTAACGTTCTTAGTAAAGAGAATATCGTTATTGAATACATTAATCATTAAAAATAAACCCACGAAATAGCCATGCTCTAAAAAGTACAAACGTAAATTACGATAGCATGATCTATTCCAAATGACCATTAAAAACAATAAAATATACATATGAAAATATATACAAAAAAAGGAGATAAAGGAACTACGGCACTATTTGGAGGAAGTCGGGTTGATAAAGATGATGTGCGTGTAAATTGCTATGGCACATTGGATGAAGTAAATTCAACGATTGGATTACTCCGCTCTAAATTGGGTGTAGAACATGAGTGGCAACCCAACTTGCATAAAATTCAAAAAGATATGATGGATATGATGTCACATTTGGCTCGTCCATCCGATTGTAAAAAAGAAAACCCAAATCCAAAACCAGTTGATGGCGCAGAATTTTGCGAAAAATGGATTGATGAACTGGAGGCGAATATGCAAACGGCTTCTGATTACTTTTTACTTCCGGGTGGTAATGAAATATCTGCACTTTGTCACGTAGTACGCACGCAAATGCGAAGGGGAGAACGTTTATTGGTAACTCTCATGAAACACGATACCGTTGACGACTATATTTCTGCCTATATCAATCGTATGTCTGATTTATTTTTTATCATGGCACGTGCCGAAATGGATAAAGCCGGGATGGCAGAAGAAAAATGGCAACTATTTTTGTATAAACGAAAAAAGCAACCAACACAGGAGTAGTTTCCCGCAGATTTTCGCTGATAGGATTCTCAGAAAAGGTGCAGAACAATATTTTTTTCTGCGTAAAATTTACAATGTTTATTAGCGCAAATCTGCGAGAACTTTTTACTCTTGCTCTACAAATAAATTTTTTAATTTTTCTAACGTTTCGCTTTTAGGGCTTTTCCACATACCGCGTTGAATAGCCTCCAGCATGCGTTCCGTCATATCTTTCAATGCCCAGGGGTTTACCTGTTCAATGAATTGTCTGTTATCTTCATTAAACAGATACTCCTCTGTGATACCTTCATACATAAAATCATCTACAAGATCCGTTGTGGCATCGTAAGCAAACAGATAATCCATAGTAGCCGCCATTTCAAATGCTCCTTTATAACCATGCCTTTTCACGCCTTCAATCCATTTAGGATTAATAACCCGTGAGCGATACACTTTTAGCAATTCTTCCTTTAACGTTTTCACTTTCGGGTTTTCCGGTCGTGAATGGTCTCCAAAATAAATAGAAGGTTGTTCGCCCTTTAGTGTTTGTATCGCATTGGCCATACCGCCCTGAAACTGGTAATAATCATCCGAGTCTAAAATATCATGTTCGCGATTATCCTGATTATGCATCACTACCTGTATGTCTGCCAATCGTTTTTCAAATACCTCATGAGCCGATACACCAATACGGTCGCTGCCATACGCATAGCCGCTCCAATTGATATATACTTTGGCTAAGTCTTCTTTCGTTTGCCAGTTTTTCTCATCAATCATGGCTTGTAATCCTGCACCATAAGCACCAGGCTTAGAACCAAAAACACGATACAATGAACGTTTGTGGGCTTTCTCTTCATCAATCCCTTTTAGAAGCCAATCTTGTTTTTCCTGCAAATATCTTTTACGTATAGGGTTTTCATTTAAAGGTTCGTCCAATTGCGCCAACCGTTCAACAATAGCGTTAAACAAGGATATCACATCAGGGAAAGCATCTCTGAAAAACCCGGAAATACGAAGCATCACATCAATACGCGGACGTTGCAACAAAAACAAAGGAATAACTTCAAAGTCAGCCACACGTCTGTTCGCATTTTGCCAAACGGGCTTCACCCCCATTAAAGCAAAAGCTTGTGCTATATCATCTCCTCCTGTACGCATAGTTGAAGTACCCCAAACCGACAAGCCAACTGATTCGGGGTAGTCTCCATTCTCCTGCAAATAACGGTCTATAATCAGGTTAGCACTTTTAACACCTAAGTTATAAGCGGTTTGTGTTGGGATAGTACGAACGTCTACTGAATAAAAATTTCTTCCGGTTGGTAATACATCCAAACGTCCACGAGTGGGCGCTCCAGAACTACCGGACGAGACATAACGTCCACTTAACCCTTTTAATAAATTATCAATTTCATCAGTAGTACGATGTATTTTAGGAAATGTATCTGTAGCGATAAAATTTAAAATTGTATCAAATTGCGCAAATCCTGTACTTACTTTTTTCTGTAAAAAAATACTCAAATATTCTTTAGCAATTAGTTCTAATCGCTCCACTGCATCACCAAGTGTTCTACAATAAATACCTTCAATCGACTGATTAAATAAATTTGCGTAATCACAATTTAACGGATCAAAAGATAAATTGAGATCAGATGCTAAAGCTTGTGTAATACCTTTTTGTCCACCTGCAGGGAGGCGGTGTAAGGCAATTAACAAATCCAGTAACTGTGTGGATTCAGGTGCTTTTCCTAAAATATGAAGCCCATCACGTATTTGTGCTTCTTTTAATTCACACAGATAACCATCCAGCTTCACTAATAGTTCATCAATATTTTCAACCGAAGATTTTAAATCCGTATCTAAATTTGCATCACTTACTAATTGTTTTATTTGGGATTTAATGACAGAGGTTCGTTTAGGATCGATATTAAATGCTTCGTAATATTCGTCAATTAAATGCTCCAGTTTGGTTAATGCACCATAACTTTCAGCACGGGTCATTGGCGGAATAAGATGATCAATGATCACCGCATGATTTCTGCGTTTTGCTTGTGTACCTTCTCCCGGATCGTTTACTATAAATGGATAAAAATGAGGAATAGCACCGAGTAATGCAGCAGGAAAACAACTTTCCTTACTCAGGGCAACACTTTTTCCGGGAAGCCACTCAAGGTTTCCGTGTTTACCCACATGTACTACTGCATCAGCATTAAATACATTATTTATCCAAAAATAATAGGCTAAATACCCATAAGTAGGCGGTAAATCGGGCGAATGATAAATAGCCTTTTCATCCTGATTATAACCACGGGCAAGTTGTATACTTACAAAAATAGTTCCCAATAAAAAACCGGGGATAACAAATTGTCCTTCGTTATAATGCGGCGAATCTTCGGGCTTACCCCATTGTTGTTCAATTTTTTGTTTTAATATTTCGGATAAATTAGTATAATGAACATAAAAATCTTTCTCCGAAAGGCTTACCTGATAGGGTCTGTAAAGCGAAGTAGTAGCATCGTTTGTGACATAATGCGTTACTAATGTGATGAGTTCTGCGCTATCTTTAGGAATATAATTTCCTACTTCATACTTGTGTTCATTCAACGCTTTCAATATCTCTACCATACTTGCAGGTGTATCTAAGCCAACGCCATTTGCCAAACGACTATCTTTATTGGGATAGTTAGGCATTATCAAAGCGATGCGTTTTTCTGCATTCGCCTTATGCCGGATAGTACTCCATCGTTTAGCAAATTCAACAACAAAATTGCAGCCTTCAGTATGAGTGCTGTATTTTAATATATCTGAATCGGTGATGGCATCTTTTCCTAAAGACGATTTAAAAGATACGGCTGTAGTAATGATGCGCCCGTCAATTTCGGGAAGGGCAATATTCATAGCTACATCGGTTGGTGTCAGTCCAAACAAATTATCCTGCCAAATTTCTTTAGTACAGGAAGCAAAAATAGCTTGTATAACCGGAGCATTAATTTTGGAGAATATAAACTGGTCATCGTCAGAATCACTTAACGACTTAATTGAAAAACTCGTTGTATTAAT
Source organism: Bacteroidia bacterium (assembly GCA_963422675.2). Taxonomy (GTDB): domain Bacteria; phylum Bacteroidota; class Bacteroidia; order B-17B0; family Aurantibacillaceae; genus UBA4416. Next base: position 2,072 of record CAXVYS010000005.1, on the reverse strand, counting down.
AATAACGTCTATAGTACGTTTCCCTTTATTGGTGAGCAAATCAAGCAGTTCATCCGTAGTATTCTTATCGCGCAGGTTATTTGCAAAAGCGATAATAGGATTCATGTTGTTCTTTGCGATTTGATCTGCAATATAATATACAGGTTCTAAATTATCTGCCAGGTAATGCGTTTGATAAACCAAAATCACAACATTGGCTTGTCCATTATTGTCAACTTGCTGCGGCTGATCGTTTGTAAGAATTCCTTTTTCAGGATGAAATAAAAATAAATCAGGAATACGTTGTGGAGAAATAAAAGTAACCTGCCGCCCGAAAAATGTTTTGAATATATAGTTTAAACAGTTATTCAGATTTTGTTTGCCCCCGGCACATAAATATTTCCAAACAGTATCTGAAATAGTAATATCAACTGTGGAACTATTCAATAATTCGATATCCGGAGCATCGTACCCCGGAAGAAACATAACTGGAATTTGCTTTTCCACACAAGCAATACTGATCGCTTCAACTAAATAAGGGTAATAACTTTTCCCTCCTAATAAACGACAGATAACTAGTTTTGCTTTTTCAACAACCTCTTCTACATATTTATCTATAGTAAGTTCTTGTTTTAGGTATAACAAGTTTGCCATTCGTAAGCTCGGCAAGCTCTCATTGCCAGGAAATGCAGATTGAGAAATTTCACGATAGGCATTGTTTAACGAATGTATTTCTGTATCCGCAGCAGATAAAAAAACAATATCACCGGGAGTTTGCTGTATATAAAATACTCCTTCGTCATTAGGATTCCAGCCTCCGGGTATTGTTGGGATTAAATGCAATTTTTATTAATATTAATTATCATTGGCAGAATGAGCTTGTCGAAGACTTATTTAATTATAGTTTCCGACAAGCTCAAACAATAATTTTTTAATTACAATTTTTTAATTGTTCATTTATTAAGTTTTGTAAATCTTTTTCTGCTAACTCATCTCCAATAATTACAAGGCTTGTTTTACGGGTTTCACCGTCTTTCCATTTACGATCAAAATAATGTTCAAAACGGCTGGACACACCTTGTAACACCATACGCATGGGCTTATCTTCCACATTGATAAAGCCTTTTATACGATATATTTCATGTTGTTCAATGATACTTTTTAAAGTAATAATTAAATTCTCCGGGGTATGCGGAGTGGTTATATCAACAACAACGGAATCAATACGATCATCATGTTCATGTTCCATTCCATTCGCATGATCTTCTTCATGATGAGAATGACGGCTTTCCAAATCATTTTCCGCTTGTGCATTTACCCCTAAAAGTATATCCGCCGACAATTCACCGTTTGATGCAGTAACCAATTTTACATTGGTTCGCACTTTATTTGTAATGATGTTTTTTACTTCTTCAAATTTATCATCGTCCAATAAATCCTTTTTAGTCATCACCACTAAATCAGCACAGGAAAGTTGGTCTTCGAATAATTCCTCAATGGGCGTTTCGTGATCCAGGGATTCATCAGCTAATCGCTGAGCTTGTACCCTCGTTCTATCGCAAATTTCTCCGGTTGCCTGACCAACAGCATCTACAACAGTCACAACGGCATCTACCGTAATTTGTGTTTTTAATTCAGGCCAGTTAAACGCATGTAATAAAGGTTTAGGTAATGCCAAGCCTGATGTTTCAATAATAATATGATCGATAGAATCTTTACGCTCCATCAATTTCAACATAACAGGTAAAAATTCGTCCTGAACGGTGCAACAAAGACAGCCATTACTTAGCTCAAGAATATCTTCTTCATTTGAACAGCACGATTTAAGAAGTTCTCCGTCAATACCCATTTCGCCAAATTCGTTCACTATTACAGCTAGCCTGCGACCGTTAGTGTTTTGAAGAAGGTTGCGGATTAAGGTTGTTTTTCCCGAGCCCAGAAAGCCTGTTACTATTGTTACCGGTATTTTATTTGTCATAAGTATCTTTTTTAGAGCCTAAAAATACGTTATATTTTTTTACCTGAACTACTACACTCTTTAATAGATGGGAGCTATACCGTTAAAACATGGAAATGTTTTCCGGGCGGCATCA
>CAXVYS010000004.1:20000-62912 GCA_963422675.2 Bacteroidia bacterium | reverse complement strand
TCAATTGCAAAAGGAGTCTTACGCTTAAACCGATATTCTATAACAGAGCCTTCCTTTACATTCGGCATGATTATTTTTTTCACATGTACTGTTTCCGATATTTTTTCATCAAAAATTGAAGTAGTAGGCAAAGGATTCGTAATTAATTTTCCATTTTCCCTAATATAAGTAAAGCCTTCAATGTCATATATCTTTTCTTTATCGTTGTCGATTGTATAATACGTCAACGAAATATTACCCCTGTCTAAACCCGATTTCTTTAAAATTTTAATCCGACCATGGTATTCACTATTAATATAATTACCATTAAACCCTGTAAAATAAACATTTTCATAGTCATACAACATAACCGCCTCTGCTGTTGAATCCAAAGGGTCATAACGCATATCAAGTTCTTCGGGGTTTACAGTACCAAATTTAATATTGGGGAATTGTTGAGAATGTCCAAGAAAAAATAGAGCTACAAAAAAGGAGGAAAAAAGTAATTTCATATATTATATAAGTTTCCAAAGATAAGTAATGACGTTATATAATTTTAATCAATCTTTTACAGAATTTTAAAAGCAGCATATCTTCCGATCTCTTTTATCAGGTACCAGATAAACCAAAAAGGTTCTGTAGACTTGTCAAAAACTAAGCTACAAAACCCTGGCAAACAACAAATTACATCCGGTTTTTCTTACAAACGGAACCACCCGTTTTATAAATTCCTACCGGATTTAGGAAAAAATTAACAAAAACTCTTTGCAAAATTACTATCTTATGTAGTATATTCGTGCTACAATTTATAGCAATTTACAATCATGAGCAAAGTTTTTAGTAATCTCAAATATTTGCGCTTGCAAAAAGGCCTGTCGCAGGAACAGTTAGCAGACAACTTAGGAATTACCCGTTCGCGCCTTGGTGCTTACGAAGAAAACCGTAACGAACCTTCCATTGATCTGTTAATTGCTATCTCTGATTTTTTTCACGTAGCAGTGGATGCATTGGTAAGAGGCGACCTAAACAAAACAACCCTGGATGGCTTAATGAAAATTGGCAAAAACCGGATGCTTTTTCCTGTGTTAATTGATGACGATGGAAGAGATATGGTTGAACTGGTTCCTTTAAAAGCCAGTGCCGGTTATTTAAAAGGCTATGCTGATCCGGAATACATGGAACGTTTACCACGGATGAAGCTTCCTTTCCTTCCTACAGGTAAACACAGAGCATTCCCTATTAAGGGAGACAGTATGCCGCCTATTAAAGAAGGGTCTTTTGTGGTAGCAAAATACCTTGACAGATTAGAGGACGTGAAAAACGGACATACCTATATTGTGGTTACCAAAGATGATGGCTTATCCTATAAACGAATTTTTAATTTGAATGTGAAAAAAGGATACATGGAATGCCACTCTGATAATAAAATTTACCAACCCTATAAAGTAAATTTAAAAGATGTGGTTGAATTGTGGGAATACACCTGCTGCATTAATATGACCGACTATAAAGAAGAAGAACTTAATGTTAGCAGCATTATGAGCATGCTAAGAAACCTCCAGGTAGAAATGGAAGTGATCAAAAAACAAGGAAATAAAAAAGTAAATTAGTTTTTGGGTTCTTACTGCACAATAATATAACCCTGCTCTGCACTTACGGTAGAGTGATAATTGCAGTAAAAACTGTATGTTCCCACTTTATCAAATGTATAAGAATAAGAGTTGCCGCTTGTAATTTTACCACTATCAAATAACCCGTTAATATTAGTGGCAGAATGGTTCGCGTTATCCTTATTGGTAAATTTAACCGTAGTACCGGCTTTCACAACCAACTGAGCCGGTTGAAACAACTTGTATTCCAACCATATTTCGTTAGCGCCACGAGTACCTGTTGGTTTTTTACTACAGGTTGTAAATAACAGGGAAATACTAATTAAGGTAAGTATCGTAAAAACTTTCATGACGGTGATTTTTCATATAAAGATAAAAAATAAATGCATTCAAAATCTGAACTTTAGTTAAAAAGACATTGTTAGTTAAAAAAAGTAAAAAACTTTTATCTTAGCTGTATAGATGATACTTTTAGAAGAATATTCCCTTTTAAAACTATGAAGAAATTTCTATCCTCTAAATTATTCCGCGCTATCTGGTCTGTTGGTTTGGCCGCATTTTTATTTTATATATGCCCACCCTGCTTTAGTAAAACAACCATAGGCATTATTTTAGGTATATTGGTGTTATTGGTAAACGGTTCAGGCTTTGTCAGCAAATTTGCCATTATTACCCATATAGCCCGTTTTTTAGTAGGAGGATTATTTATTTTTTCCGGTTTTATTAAAGCCAACGATCCTGTAGGGTTTAGCTATAAATTAAAGGAATATTTTGAAGTGTTTCAGGCAGATTCGGGAATGTCTGTTTTTGAAAGTATTGCCCATATTGCCTTACCACTGGCCATTTTATTATGTGTGAGTGAAATGGCTTTAGGCTTTATGTTACTGGTAGGCTACAAACCAAAATTAACACTGGGCTTATTATTTGCTCAAATTGCTTTCTTTACATTTCTTACCTTCTACTCTGCCTGTTATAACAAAGTAACTACCTGCGGTTGTTTTGGCGATTTTTTAGTTTTAAAACCATGGACAAGCTTCTGGAAAGATGTTGCCTTGCTTATTCTTATTACCTTATTGATTTCCGGTAAAGATAACATCAACGAATTATTTTCGCCACTCATTACCGTTTCATTAACCTTAATTGCCATTATTTTATCGTTTGCATTCCCTATCTATGCTTACAGGAATTTACCTCCTTTGGATTTCAGGGCTTATGCTATAGGAATGAATATTAAAGATAACATGAAAGCAGGAACCGATTATAAGCCTGCGGAATACGAATCTGGATTTATTTACGAAAATTTAAAAACCGGTAAACAGGAACATTTTAACATGAAAAATTATCCATGGCAGGATACCCTGAACTGGAAATGGGTTGCTACTGATAATATCTTAATACACGATGCCATTCATCCTCCAAAAATTGTTGATTTCTCTATTACGTCATTGGATGGGGTGGATATTAAAGACAGTGTACTGAACGTGAAAAATTATATGTTCTTATTAGTTTGCTGGGATCTTACAATTACCGAAGAAGACGAAACCTTACATGCAAAAATAAATGACCTGTATAAATTAGCCGCAGCAGATAAAATAGGCATGATGGCATTGACACAGAGTGATGCAAAACTGATTGACAATTACAAACACGCGCATCAGGCTCTGTATGATTTTGCAAATGCTGATGGTACTGTTCTTAAAACGATGATCCGTTCCAACCCGGGACTAATCCTGATAAAAGACGGAACCATTATTATGAACTGGCACTACAATAACTTCCCTACTTATAGCGAAGTGAAGCAAAAGTATATGAAGTAATTCTTTTTGAAACAATCCTTCTTAAACAGCAATAGCTTATAGATAAATTATTTCAGGAATTTCAACTACCGGTTTAACACTATAAACATAGCTTACTTTGTAGGGATAGTTATATATTTGAGAAATGACTTCCCCTGTTGAAAGATTTTTCTGAAAATACTTATAAAGAATTATTTGAATGCCATCACAAAAAGGTATTCAATATTTCCTTAAATATTGTTCACAGCATTGAAGATGCGGAAGATATAACGCAGGAAGTATTTATAGAAGTTTATCATTCTATCAGCACCTTTAAAGAGCAATCGTCGGTGAGCACATGGTTGTATAGAATTGCCGTAAATAAAAGCCTCGACTTTTTACGATCTAAAAAAAGAAAAAAACGGTTCGCTTTTTTTACTCAATTATTCCATCCCCAAACGGGGGAACCACTTCAGGAAGTATCTCATTTTGACCATCCTGGTATAGCACTGGAAAATAAAGAACGAACAGCGCTCCTCTATAACGCCATTGATAAACTGTCTGATAATCAAAAAACAGCCTTCATCCTTTCTCAAATAGAATCCTTACCTCAAAAAGAAATTGCCGGGGTCATGGAGTTATCTGAAAAGGCTATAGAATCACTGGTACAAAGGGCAAAAGGCAATTTAAGACAACAATTAGGGAAATTATACCACGAGCGAAGGATTTAAAAGTTAATAACGTCTAAACATACATCAGATGCAAAAAGAAGATTGGATAAATAGTGTTTTAAACAGTTCAGCCGATATCAAACCGGCGGAACCAAATGCCTATTTATATCATAAATTAATTACCCGGCTTGGAGAGAGCAATACTCCCCGTATTCAGAGTTCTTTTATGACTAAATGGGCTATTGCCATCGTCATGATCCTTCTGATTAATATTACCGGTATTATGGCTTACACTTCATTTTCGAAACAAAAAAACGAAACAGCTGCCGTTAAAGCTCTGTCTTATGAACTAATTTCTTCAACCGCTTATAGCTATTAACATGACAAATTACAAGGCTATAAACTACTGGAAAGGATTTGCGCTGGTCATGATTGCACTGAACATTTTAGTGCTCTGTGTTTTACTGTTAAAACCATTTACAAGCCCGGAACATCCACGGGGAAGGCCAACGGAAGAAGGGCCCGCGAAATTTATCATTGAAAAATTAAAATTTACACCTCAACAGGAAGCTGATTTTACGATGCTTAAACTTCAGCATCAATCTGCTATCAGAAAATTAAGAAAAGAAGGGAGATCCTTGCGAGAGTCATTTTTTGAAGGATTAAAGCAGGATTCTGTTTTAGCTGAAAAAGAAATAATTGCCCAACGAATTGCTGAAAATCAAAAGCAAATAGAACTGGTAACATACAACCATTTCCAGGAAGTAAAAAAATTATGTACTCCCGAACAGAAACTCATTTTTAATAAAATCATCCAGGAAGTGCTTCAACAAATGGCTCCACACCCTTTGCATAAACCAGCTGATGAACATCCTTAACAAAAAATCAACCCTAATACGTTATATCCTTCTTCTTTTTAGTGTTGGAGGTTGCCTTGGATTGACTTCTTTCGACTCTAAAAAAAATGATACAGGAATCTTAGTTATAAAATTAAACCTTGTGTTTAACGGGCAACCGCTCGTATTACGCAATAAGACATATGCTACCGCTATGGGAGATTCTTTATCCATTGATGAATTCAAGTTTTACATCAGCACATTGCATATTTTAAATTCAAAAAACCATGAGCAGTTTGAACCCAACAGCTATCACCTGATCAATGCTGAAGATACATCCTCTCTCACCATTCGTTTAACTAAAATAACTGTAGGAGACTACCTCCGTTTAGGTTTTAACATTGGTATTGATAGTATGACTAACGTTTCAGGGGCTTTGGATGGCGATCTGGATCCTACAAAAGGGATGTTCTGGGCATGGAATACCGGTTATATCGCAGCGAAAATGACGGGGCATTCGCCTCGATGTAATACCCTGCATCATGCCTTCGAATATCATATTGGCGGCTATTTGCGTCCTTACAATTCACTCCGGAAAATTGACCTGGAGCTACAGCATTTGAAAATAGAAACAGGCAAAACAACCACCCTGGAACTCAATACCGACTTAGCCGAATGGTTTAAAACACCTTATGTCATTGACCTTTCAAAAATGAATGATGTAGTACTTCCAAATAAGAACGCTATGATGATGGCTGATAATTATTCGGATATGTTTTCGGTTTCAAAAACAACACCTCCTTTTTAGTGAACACAAACAAAGTATATATCAGTCTTTTTTCACTTACCATAATACTTGGCCTACTTGGTTTTATGCCGAACCAGGATCCTGATATCAAATTTGTGATCCCAAAAGGATGGCCAAAACCGATTTATCGTTTCGATGGCAATACATTAACTAATAGTGGTTTTAAGCTTGGAAGAGCGCTTTTCTTCGATCCTATACTCTCAAGAGATAGTAGCATTTCCTGTTCGAGTTGTCATTTGCAATTTACAGGATTTACTCACGTAGATCATAGTTTAAGTCATGGCATCAATGGTTTAAAAGGCACCCGAAATTCGAGTACCTTATTTAATTTAGCGTGGAATACTTCTTTTATGTGGGACGGAGGTGTGAATCATTTAGAAATGCAACCAATCAATCCCATTACTAATCCGGTGGAAATGGATAGTAAACTGGAAGAGGTGATTCAAAAATTAAATCATTCACCGCATTATAAAAAACTCTTCTACAAAGCTTTTCAGGATAGTGTAATTACATCGAAGCACCTGTTTAAAGCTCTTGCTCAATTTACGGTGATGTTTGAATCCTACAATTCCAAATATGATAAAGTAAATCGTAAAGAAAAAGGAATTAAATTTACACCGGAGGAACAAAAAGGATATACTCTGTTTCAAAACAATTGTGCTTCCTGCCATACAGAGCCTTTATTTACAAATTACGCTTTAAAAAATAACGGCTTACCACTTGATCCTGAGTTAATGGATTCAGGAAGAATGAAGATTACTCAAAACCGGGAAGATTCTTTAAAATTTAAAATTCCTTCACTCCGTAATATTGCCGTTTCTGCACCTTATATGCATGACGGGCGTTTCAGAAACCTGGATCAGGTAATGGCTCATTATACCGATGGCATAGTAGACTCCCCTACTCTTGCTACGGAATTAAAGCAAAAGATCCATCTATCTATAGATGATAAAAAAAACCTGATCCTCTTTTTAAACACCCTCACCGATAAGGAATTTTTATTTGACATGAGATTTAGAAATTATTTATACAATTAGCGAAGGATTTATTTTTTAAGGACGTCTAATTAAACAAATACGTCTTTATGATGAAAAACGCCGTAGCCATTATCATTTTAAAATAAAACAGATCCCCTAAAAACATCAACTTATGAAATTTAAAAAAAACATTCTTATTACTTTATTAAGTACAGCTGCATTTGGTGCACATGCTCAGGGGCCGGCAGTAACGTCGTGGGTATTAAATAATACCGGATCCACCGGGTATGGTGGAATTTCTTCGAATGTACAGCAGGTACAATATTCTACCGCTAACGTTTATATTAGCGCCACCTGTATTCCCGGTTACGCCATTGGCCCATGGTCGGGTAATCCCAATGTTCCTGCCAATCAAAACTTTGTATATAAATTCACCCGTAATCCGCAACAAAATACCGGTACGGCAACAGCAGTAGGTAATGGTCATATAGGGGTATGGACAAACGGTGTTAGTATTTTTAATGTATCCGATGCTCAATCCTATAATAACCAGGGAGTATGGAACCGCAATGCTTATTTCTGGGAAGGTTCAGGGTTTGACAATTGCCTGGGGCATCCTCAACAACAGGGAGAATACCATCATCATGTGAGTCCGAAATGTTTATACGACATCAACGCCAACACTGTACATTCACCAATTATTGGATATGCTTTTGACGGTTATCCTGTTTATGGAGCTTATGCTTATACCAATGTAAATGGTACGGGTGCCATTAAAAGAATGCAAAGCAGTTATTCGACAACTACAACCTCAACCCGTACAAACGGCCCCGTTGTAAGCACCACCTATCCTGTAGGATGCTTTATTGAAGATTATGTGTATGCGGCAGGCTCGGGCGATCTGGATATTCGTAACGGACGATTTTGTATTACTCCCGAATATCCGGCCGGAACCTATGCTTACTTTGTAACCATCGATGCCACACTAACTCCACAATTCCCCTATACATTTATCGGCAGTTACTATGGTGTTGTTCAAACCGGAAACACAGGCCCTTCGGGTGGACATAATACAATTTCAGAACCTGTAACCACTTATTCTACTACTGTTGGTATTAAAGAAGTGGAAGCAAAAATGACTCTGCAGCTTTATCCTAATCCTACGGAAGATTATTTATTTTTGTTCATCGATCCTATTGCTTCTAATAATTTTACAGTGGAAATAGTTGATATTACAGGTAAAGTAGCTATCTCAGAAAAAAACATACAGCCTACTATTTCATATACATTTGATGTAACAAAACTGGCAAAAGGAACTTACACAGTAAGAATTCAAAATGCTACTCATAAAAGTGTACAAAAAGTAATGATCAAATAATCTGCTTTACATTGAAAAACAAAAAGGGTTAAATAAATTATTTAACCCTTTTTTTATACTGTTTTTCGATATACTCTATAGCTTGTAGTTGAGTTAAGACAGAGAAATTTTTGTACCTGTCGTGCACATCAATAATTTCCTCTACGGCTTTATCTGTTACATCCCTGTTTGTCCAGGTATTTAACTCTTTAATCACCGTTGCCAGGCAGCCTTTTTTATAGGCAATTTGGCCTATTACATGAACTAATGTATTTTTAACGCGTGCTGTTTTATCAAATTGCAACTCCTTTAATAAAGGCAAAATATCCTGCGGGTGTGTACGTCCCCGCAATTCAATGCCGTGACAAATTTCCCTGCGTATTTCTTTATCTTCATGGTACAAAAATTGTTTAGCCCATTCTAAAACCGGCACCGGGTTTTTCTCACTCATTTTTTTTATGGATCCTATTACGGCATTTCTTACAGAGTGGTGCTCATCAAAAAGACCTGTTTTAAAAAAAGGTTCTACGGTATCGAACTCTATTTTCCCAATTTCTCCGGCTGCATTAATAACTGTTTGCCTTACATGGGCTGATTTATCTGATGACAGGTTATTGAGGAGAGCAATGATTTTTTTCTGAATATTAGGCTCTTCAATATAGATCCGTCCTATCGATAAATAAGCAGCCTTACGGATATAGGTATCTTCATCCGAAAAATAATGCAGTGTTTTTTGTAAACTGTTTTTTGAAACTTCCGATAAAATGTTGCGTTTTATCTGCTCAACTAATTGTACCCGATCTTCTTTGGAAAGGTCATAAAAACTCATCTCTTAACCCTAATTATTTCCTTTTTAATTTATCGTATTCTTTTTGTACCGAATCGTGATTTACAAACACGTATGCATTTAAGAAGTTGAACATTAAACCAATTCCCCAGCCAAGCATAGGAAATATAGGCCAGGGTACACCTGCATTTTCCTCATTACGATCGGTAAAATACCACAGCAACCATAAAAACGTGTTGATCACGATATAGGTTGCCAAATGCCTTTTAAAACCAACACGTTTCTTTGCCAGTTTCCAAAGTTCCTGTTCTCTTTCTGTTTCCATAATGTAATAGTGAGTTGTTGAGTTACTAATTTAGTAAATTATAAAAGTGATTCCTAATAGTTCTTTAAACAGCATTAGTGTTCAAATTTCATCTTCCCTTTTAATTCTTTTTAATTGGTTTATCGTTTATTTTTTTCAATTCTTTTTCCGCGTCCTCCTTTCCCCAATCGGGGTATAAAGGAGTTTCAGGTTTGAACATTTTAAATTTCTCCAAAGATTTTTCGAAAAATGGTTTTGCTTTTTTTGCACCACCACCAAACACTTCAGGCGTATATAACAGGGCCCGGCCTTTCAATAAATAAGCTCTTGGATTAGCATCATTTAATTTAATGGCACTAGTGGCAAACCGTGAAGACATGCTGCCATATTTTTGCCCGCGTTGTTTTTCATTAACAGTAATACGAGCTGCAGCCAACATAGCTTTTAACACGTCTGTTTCTGAGTTTGCCGGGCTTAATGAATCGGCCGTTTTAGCCAACTTATCTCCTTTATCGCATAGAGCGTCTACTTCCGCTTTAGTAACTTCAAAGGCAGCAATGGCATGGCATAAACCCGCATAATAAAATGGCAACCATTCTTTTTTTTCTGAAGCAGCAAGCGTTTCAAATCCTTTTGCCACTTTCAAAAATTCGGTTTTTCCTGTGGCGGCATTAAACTGAACTACCTGTTTTTTCATGCTTTCTTTGTACGCTGAACTTTGCGAAAAGCCTATAAAAACGGTTAAATTAAATATTAAACTAAAAACTAATTTCATGATATTTTTACTTTCACGATACAAATATAAACTAGTCTATAGTATAAATTAAATATTTTTACTTTACTGGTATTTTATAGTAGGTTTGTAAAGAACACTTGTATAAATGAATAAATTACTGTTTTTTTTATTAGGCTTCCTGCTTTCTATCAATAGTTACGCAACGTTTATTATTGAAGGTAAAGTAATTGATTATACTACGAAAGAACCGCTCGCCTTTGTAAGCATTGTGATTAAAGGCACGCAAAAAGTAACCTACACCACCATTGAAGGTAAATTTAAAATTGTTTCCGAAGCTCCTGTAACCGATCTTATTTTTTCGTACGTAGGCTACACCCTACTAAATTACCATGTAGAAAATCCCGCTAACATCCTTATTAAAATGGAACGTAAGGATTATGAATTAAATGAAATAAAAATTGTAGGAGGTGAAAACCCTGCTCACCGTATTATAAAACTGGCATCTTTAAACAGGAAAAAACATGACCCCGATAATATCAAAGCTTACAGGTGTAACATCTATTCGAAAACCTATTATGACCTTGTTCGTAATGGAGTGCTAAAAAAAGATTCCCTGGCTAAAGATACAAGTACCATCCATAGTACAGTAACGAAAAAGGATACTATCAAAAGAGATTCGTCAAATGCATTTCTTAAAAGGTTAGTGGACGAGTCACATATTATTATGATGGAATCGGTTACAGAACGAAAATACCTTTCTCCCGCTAATTTAAATGAAACGGTATTGGCCACGAAGGTGTCAGGTTTAAAAAATCCCTCTTTTTCAACCTCAGCAACCGATTTGCAGCCTTTTAGTTTTTATGGGAATTACTTTAGTATGCTTGGAAAAGATTACCTCAACCCTATTACTTCCGGAAGTACCCACCAATATTTCTTTCAGCTGGAAGATACCCTTTACCAGGAAAAAGACACCGTTTTCATTATTAGTTTTCGTCCTTTAAAAAACAAAAACTTTAATGGGCTGAAAGGCGTTTTATATATTAATACGAATGAATATGCTATACAAAACGTAATTGCTTCTCCATTCGATCCAAGCTTAATGGAGCTCAGAATTCAACAACAGTACCAGTTTGTAGATAATAAGCAATGGTTCCCACAGCAATTAAATTACGAATTAAGCTATACAAACTATCCTTCAAAAAAAATGGGAATGAAACTTACAGGTAAAAGCTTTATTACAGAAGTAACAATTGATCCTCCGTTACGAAAAAGGGATTTTGGTTTTGTTACGGTTACTATGGATGCAGAGGCCGCTTATAAAGATTCGTTGTATTGGAAATCGCACCGGCTGGATACCTTAGGTGCCAAAGAGAAATTAACCTATCACTTATTGGATAGCATTGGAGAAAAAGAACATTTTGACCGGAAATTAAAACTGGTAGAAGCACTCACTACTTTTCAAGTACCCATTTCTATTTTTAATTTGGATTTGAATAGAATTATCAGCGCAAACAATTACGAATCAATCAGGTTGGGAATTGGTGCGCATACAAATGATCGATTGTCGAAATGGTTTACTGTTGGCGGATATGCCGGTTATGGCTTTAAAGATAAGGTGCTGAAGTATGGAGGTGACGCCATGCTTTATTTTAAACAAAACAGTAAAGATTATTATTTAAAATGCCTGTACTCAAGCGATATTTCTGAGCCGGGCAAATCGCAATACTTTTATTCCCTCATTAATTTAAACCGTAATATAATGTCTTCCCGAATGGATTTTATAGAGCAACAGGAAGTAAGCCTTAATTTCAGAGCGTTAAGCTATTTGACAACCAATGTAGCCTTAAATCAAAATAAACGGATTCCAAATTACCGATACGATTTTTATCAGGATGTGTTTAGTGCGCCAGTGGCTCCTGTATTTAAAGCAACTGAATTACGGATTAAAGGGCGTTATGCTTATAAAGAGAAACTGGTACAATCTTTCGGGCAATTAATTTCTACCGGATCAAAATACCCTGTTGTTCACTTTGCTTTCAGCTCCGGCTTTAAAGTGCCAACTTACGGAGAGTATAGGTTTAACAAGCTTTCGGTAGGGATAGAAAAAACATTCCTCATCAAAAATTTTGGTAAAACAAACATTCTGCTGGAAGGTGGTAAAGTGGAAGGCAATGTACCCTACCCTTATTTATTTAATGGCAACGGGAGTTTTACCAAGGATGGGTATTTGTATGTAAGACATTCTTTCCAAACCATGGGACTTTACGAATTTTTATCCGACCGATATGCCAATGTATTTCTATCACATAATTTTGGAACCCTGTTATTTAAAGATCAAAAACATCAACCGGAGATCCTTGTATTTATGAGTGCAGGTTACGGGATGTTATCCGATTCCACACGCCATCGTCAAATAGCTTTTAAAACTATGGAAAAAGGATTTTATGAAAGTGGGATACTCGTTAATAATGTTTTTAAAATAAACTATTTAAATCTCGTATACCTTGGCATTGGCGGTGGAGTGTTTATGCGTTACGGAGCTTATGCCTATCCAAAAACCAGAGATAATTTCGCTTATAAATTAGCGTTTACTGCTACTTTTTAATTTTCATTTTAAAGAGTTGAAGAATTGCGTAGATTATCCCTTCGAATGTTTTTTTTGAATATAGTCCTGTTGCGTCGGGGTCTGTTTTCTCTTTTGGAGAAAGAAACCTGTAAGTGGGTAAAAAGATCTTTGCCTCTAAAAAATATTTATTTTAGTTGTCTCATTTGCCCTAATATCAAGGTATTCAACGCCTTTCCTACTCTTTTCAATTACTGAAATTTTGTTAATATTTTGTTATTAACTAAAATAGTATTACTTTTGTGCCGCAATCAGATTTGATACCTGCACACCAACCTTGTAAAGTGGGCCCAACGTCGGGCAATAGATGCTTTACAGCTACTGCGGCAATTAGATCTCATTAAGCAGCTAGTAATAATTTTAATTTAAACAAAAACAAATGACATTTCAAGACTTAGGCTTGGAGCCAATGCTCCTTAAGGCCGTAACTGAAATGGGCTTCGAAAATCCTACGCCCATTCAAGAACAAACCATTGCACAATTGCAAAACAAATCTACGGATATTGTTGCTTTAGCGCAGACTGGTACAGGAAAAACAGCAGCTTTCGGTTTACCATTGCTTGCAAAATTAAATTTGAGCGATCGCTCTACTCAGGCATTAATTTTAGCTCCAACACGTGAGTTATGTATGCAAATTAGTAAAGACATTATCAATTACTCAAAATACTTAGGTGGATTAAGAGTAACTGCCGTTTATGGTGGTGCACCTATTATGGGCCAGATCCGCGATATTAAAGCAGGTTCACAGGTTATCGTAGCAACTCCGGGTCGTTTAATCGATTTAATCGACCGTAAAGCAATCGACTTATCTCATGTAGATGTAGTAGTATTGGATGAAGCCGATGAAATGTTAAACATGGGCTTTAAAGATGATTTAGATTCTATCTTAAGTAATACACCTCCAACAAAAAATACCTGGTTATTTTCTGCAACAATGCCTCGCGAAGTTGAGCGTATTGCCAGCAAATACATGGAGTCTCCTTTAGAGATTTCGGTAGGTAACAAAAACCAGGGTGCTGAAAATATTGAACATATTTATTACCAGGTACAGCAACGTGACCGTTATGCGGCTTTAAAACGTATTGCTGATTTTTATCCGGATATATTTGGTATCGTTTTCTGTCGTACAAAAGCAGAAACACAGGATGTAGCTGACCAGTTAATTAAAGACGGTTACAATGCAGATGCTTTACACGGTGATTTATCTCAGGCACAACGTGATTTGGTAATGAAACGTTTCCGTAGCCGTACGTTACAAATGTTAGTTGCTACTGACGTTGCAGCGCGTGGTATTGATGTTAATAATGTAACACACGTTATTAATTACAACTTACCTGAAGAAGCAGAAAACTATACACACCGTAGCGGACGTACAGGCCGTGCAGGTAAATCAGGTATCGCTATTGCAATTGTGACTCCAAGAGAAGCAGGAAAAATTAGAGATATCGAACGCATTATCCAAAATAAATTTACAAAAGCAGATGTACCAACAGGTGTAGATGTTTGTGAAAAACAATTATTTCACCTGGTACATAAATTACATAATGTAGAAGTGAAGGATGATGAAATTGAAAAATACCTTCCGAAAATTTATGACGAATTAAAAGATCTTTCGAAAGAAGAATTGATTAAACGTTTTATTTCTGAAGAATTTAACCGTTTTTATACTTACTACCAGAATTCTCAGGACCTTAACGGTGGAGATGGTGCACCTAATGGAAAAACGACCCGTTTCTTCGTTAATATGGGTCAATTGGATGGATTTAACCGTAACTCTATCAAAGATTTCTTAACAGAGATCTCTAAAGTTCATCCTCGTATGATTTTTAACATTGATGTAAAAAACAGCTTCTCTTTCTTTGAAACTGAAAACAAACACATGGATGATTTCTTAAACTTAAATAAAGCCGGTATCGAGTTTAACGCCCGTTCTGTTTCATTTGAAGTATCTAAAGCTAAAAGTAGTGGTGGATATGGTGAGAAACGTTCATTTGGTGGTGGATCAAGAGAAGACGGACAACGTAAATCATACGGTGGCGGAGAACGCAGATCGTCTTACGGTGGAAACCGTGAAGGTGGTGGCGAACGCAGATCTTATGGTGGCGGAAACCGCGAAGGTGGAGAACGTAAATCTTACGGTGGAAACCGTGAAGGTGGAGAACGCAAATCATATGGTGGCGGAAACCGTGAAGGCGGAGAACGTAAATCTTACGGTGGTGGAGAAAGAAGTTCTTTTAACAAACCAAGCGGAGAAAAATCATTTGGTGGTAACAGAGAAGGTGGAGAGCGTAAAAGTCGCTTTTCTAAATAAAATATCCTGATTTTGAGTGGGTTTTTGCAAGTTTATTTGCAAAAACCCACTTTATTTTAAGGGAAAAAGGAACTAATTTTAGATTGTGAATATATTATTTCAGAAAAAACCGTAGTATTTTTTGTAGGTTTAAAAAAAGATATTATATTTGCGTCCCTTTTTGAGGGGAAACATTTAAAGAATATAACAACATGTCACGTATTTGTCAATTAACAGGAAAAAAAGCGATGAAAGGAAACAATGTTTCTTTCTCTAATAGTAAAACTCGTCGCCAGTTTAAAGTGAATTTAAAAACTAAAAAGTTTTTTGTTCCTGAAACAGGAGAATGGGTTACACTTCGTGTATCTACATCTGCAATAAAAAATATTAATAAAAAAGGAATTTTTGCTTGTTTAAAAGAAGCTGTAGAAAGCGGAATTTTAGCTTAATTTCATAAATATCACAGAAAATGGCAAAAAAAGGTAATAGAATTCAGGTAATTTTAGAATGCACTGAACATAAGGATAGCGGTAAACACGGGACATCTCGTTACATTACTACTAAAAACAAGAAAAATACGCCCGATCGTATTGAGTTGAAAAAATACAACCCGATTTTGAAAAAAATGACGGTTCATAAAGAAATTAAATAATCCGTTTAAAACGATAGAAAATGGCAAAGAAGGTAGTTGCAACATTAAAAACAGGTAAAGGAAATAGCTTTACTAAAGTTATAAAAGTAGTAAAATCTGCAAAAACAGGTGCTTACGCTTTTAGAGAAGAAATCGTTCAAAACGAATTAGTAGCTGATTATTTGAAAAAATAATTGCCTCACAATCTTTAATCAAGAGCTCTTTCAGCAATGAAAGGGCTTTTTTGTTTTGTATATTACCATAGAACACCAATCAGGCAGATGATTATTGATCGTTCAGGAGATAAAGTAATCGTAAAAGATCAAACAAATCAGCCTCGTGAGTGTTCCATAATTTTAATACATTTGCAACCACAAAACCACGACACACATTATGGGATTTTTCAGCAAACTATTTGGGAAAGAAGAGAAAGAAAGTCTGAACGAAGGCTTAGCTAAAACCAAGGAAAGTTTTTTTGGTAAAATGGCAAAGGCTATTGCAGGGAAATCAACCGTTGACGCGGATGTACTCGATAACCTGGAAGAAGTATTGATTACAGGAGATGTAGGCGTAAATACCACTTTAAAAATCATTAAACGGATTGAAGCCCGTGTTGCGGCCAATAAATATGTTGGTACCGGCGAATTAAATAATCTCTTAAAAGAAGAAGTAGCAGCCTTACTCACTGAAAACAATTCGGTAGATGCTACCAGCTTCGAAATCCCTAAAGATAAAAGACCTTATGTAATTATGGTAGTAGGCGTTAATGGTGTTGGTAAAACCACTACTATTGGTAAACTCTCACACCAGTTTAAAAAAGCCGGCTACAACGTTGTATTAGGTGCTGCCGATACTTTCAGAGCCGCAGCAGTAGAACAGCTAACTATTTGGAGCCAGCGTGTAGGAGTAGATATTGTATCGCAGGGGATGAATGCAGATCCTGCCAGTGTTGCCTTTGATACCCTAAGCAGTGCCAAAGCCAAAGGAGCCGATGTGGTCATTATTGATACCGCCGGCCGTTTACACAACAAAGTTAATTTGATGAATGAGCTTACCAAGATCAAAAACGTGATGAAAAAAGTGATTCCTGACGCTCCTCACGATGTATTATTGGTTTTAGATGCCAGTACAGGCCAAAACGCCATTGAGCAGTGCAAACAGTTTACAGCGGCCACAGACGTAACCGCATTAGCTTTAACTAAATTAGACGGTACCGCCAAAGGTGGTGTGGTTATTGGTATTTCTGACGAATTTAAAATACCTGTTAAATACATAGGCGTAGGTGAAAAAATGGAAGACCTCCAGGTATTTAACCGTACCGAGTTTGTAGACAGTTTGTTTAGCCAGAGTTAATCCACTTTTTTATTGTATTTGAGATTGCTTCTCTACCAATTGGTGGATCGTAAGATGTAATAACCAATTTTTCTGAACACCAATTTTTCCTTCCTACCTTCATTCTAGCCCTACCGCCCAGTAACTATATTTTGTATCCGGATACTTTCAATGTGAATGGCCTCCAGATATGATTTAATAAATTCATCGCTCAAGCCGGCCTGCCCTCCCCGTTTCATTGCCCTGCTTACTATTTCGTTGTAACGGGTCGATTGAAGAACAGTTATGTTGCTGTTCTTTTTAATCTGACCAATCTCCTTTGCTACATTCATCCTGTTAGAGATTAAGCTAATGAGTTCTTCATCCAAATGGTTAATTTGTTCCCGTAGGTTTTCTAAATTGCTTACAAAAGCCTCTTCGTTAGATGTGCTTTTTTTGCAAATCAATTGTTCAAGCAACTCATTTAGCTCAGCCGGTGTTATTTGTTGTTGTTTATCGGTTAATGCCGAATCAGGGACTATATGCGATTCAACGATCAGGCCTGCATAATCCAGGTCAACACTTTTTTGAGAAACGGAGAGTAAACCTTTTCTGTTTCCACAGATATGTGAGGGATCACACATCATAGGGAGTTGAGGGAACAAGCGTTTCATTTCAATAGGAATTTGCCACATCGGAACATTGCGATACTCTGTGTTACCATAGGATGTAAAGCCCCGATGGATTAAAGCGATATCTTCTATCCCACTCTTTTGCAAGCGTTCCACCGCACCAATCCAGAGGTTGATATCGGGATTCACCGGATTTTTTATTAATACCGTTTGCCCGGTTCCTTTTAGTGCGTCCGCCATTTGCTGAACGCTGAATGGATTAACCGTAGTGCGCGCACCGATCCACACTATATCAACATCAAAGCTTAAGGCATCTTCAATATGTTTTGTGGTTGCTACTTCAACAGCTGTTTTTAATCCTGTGAGTTGCTTTGCTTTTAAAAGCCATGGCAACCCCTTAACGCCTACTCCTTCAAAGCCTCCGGGGTTTGTTCTTGGTTTCCAAATGCCCGCACGCAACACATCTGTTTTTTTGTATTTAGCCAGTTCCAGGGCTGTATTGATAAGCTGCTCCTCGCTCTCCGCACTGCAAGGCCCTGCAATCACTAATCCTTTTTTATAAATTAAATTAGCCCGACCCGAATTGATAGTCGTCTTATTATTTTGTATTTCCATCAGTTTAATTTTTAATAGTTTTTGTTTTAACTGCTTCACTTTTATAAACGCCCAGAATTTTTATACTGTGTGTTTCTTTTTCCAGATCAGAAATACATTTTGCAAATAGTTCCTTATCCTTAAATTCAATATCCAAATGAAATGGATAGGCATTAGCATCGTTTGGAACTGGCAAGCTTTGAATCTTGCTCAAATTAAATCCGTACTCCTTAATAATTTCCAGGACTTTACTTAGCTTCCCCGATTCGTTTAATACCTGTAAGGTTACAGACGCTTTATTTGGGTCGGATACATAATCACTTCCTTTACTTAAAATATAAAACCGGGTAAAATTGTGTTTTACATCACACACATTATCCACCAACACCTTAAGGTTATATAGTTTCGCCAACGCAGGGCCTCCAATTACTCCCATTTGTTTTGAAGCACTTTCCGCCACCAGTCCGGCACAAGAAGACGTGTCTTTATATTCAGTCACCAGCAACGTATGATGTTCTGCCAAAAAACTCTGGCTTTGGCCTAATGCCATTGGGTGCGAAATAATCTCCCTGATGTCTGATAATGTTGAACCAGGTTTACCCAACAATTGTAATTCAATTGGCAAATAAATCTCTCCAATAACTTTCAGATCATAATTTTCAATGAGCTGGTAGTTTAATAAAATACTTCCTGCTATTTTATTTTCTATGGCAATAATTCCGTAATCCGCTGTATTGCTTATAATTTTATCGCATACTTCTTTAAAGGATCCGCATTCATTTACGGAAACATCTTCACCGAAATATTTTTTTGCCGCTAAGTCATGAAACGACGCTACTGAGCCTTGTATGGCGATTAAATGGTTTCTCATAATTATAATAAGTTGATGTTTTGTTTTTTTAAGTCGTTGATTAATTCTTTAGGCCAGATACTATTTTGTACTTCCCCAATATGTTTTTTTTGCAGCAGTAACATGGCCAATCTTGATTGACCAATGCCTCCACCGATCGTATAGGGCAATTCACCTTTCAATAATTGTTGGTGCCATCCTAAACCTAAACGGTCTTCGGCACTCGATAAAAACACCTGCATATACAATGCCTGTGGGTTAACCCGAATACCCATGGATGAAATCTCTACGGCTTTACCAAGAACCTTATTCCAAACTAAAAGATCTCCGTTCAATCCTTTTCTGCCATGGGAAGTTGGTGTACTCCAGTCATCATAATCCGGAGCTCTATCATCATGCTTTTTACCATCTGCCAGTTCAGCGCCAATCCCGATAATAAATACCGCTCCTTTTTGTTTGCAGACCTCATTCTCTCTTTCTTTAGGCGTTAAATGAGGATATGTTTGCTGCAATTCTTCCGAGTGAATAAATGTAATACCGGGTGGTAAATAGCCCTTTAAAATTGGGTGTTCTGAAACTATCTGATCTTCTGTATTAAGCATGCATTGATAAATATCCGACACAGTATCTTTTAAGTATTCCAGGTTTCGGTCACTCTCCTGAATTACTTTTTCCCAATCCCATTGGTCCACATAAATGCTATGTATTTCCGAGAGCTTTTCATCCGGCCTTAACGCTTTCATATCTGTTATTAATCCTTTGCCGGCAATTGTTTTTAAACGTGCTAACTTCGTACGCTTCCACTTTGCCAGTGAATGAATGATCTCCACTGATACTCCCGGAATGCCTTTAACGATAACCCGTACAGGGTTTTCAATGCCACTTAAATCATCGTTGATGCCTGTGCCATGTTCCACCAGTAATGGGGCCTCCACCTTTGCTAATTGTAAGCTACTGCTTAAGCCTGAAGCAAAATGTGATTTTAAGGATGCTACTGCTCCTTCGGTTTCCAACTCGCCCAGGAGTGTTTGGTACTTTATTTTTTCTAATTCTATAGTTTTCATAATTCTTTTGATGGTTATATAATGTTGATTGGTTTTAAATTTTCAGACATAAAAAAAGCCCCGCTCAAAATGGCAGGGCTTTTTGCATATTACATACAGGGCCACGCCTTAGGGAGGAGCATTAAAAAAATAATAATTAAAATTTGTATGTACCATGTGTTGTTATTTTTTATAAGGTGTTGTTTTTATTCAAAAAAAAAGCCTCCCGTTTCCGGAAGGCTTCATATTGTATGTGTTATTGATTATACTTATACAAATAGCCTTCCATCCCGAATAAAATAATTATTCAAGTTGTTGTAAAAGAAATTATTTGTTGTAAGAATCATGTTTGTTTTTTATGACTTAGGTCGTAAACGTATGAATGTTTTTTGAACAAACCAAAATATTTTTGCTTTTTAACGAATATAGCGAGTGTTAATCTCTCTTAAACGTTAACCTCTCTCCTTTTTTACTTTCATCAAAGTTTCCGTTATCATACACCAAATGCCCGCTTACAAAGGTTTTATGAATGCTTGCCGAAAACGTAGTTCCTTCAAAAGGGCTCCATCCGCATTTATAGTACAACGATTCTTTGGTTACCTCTGTTGGTTTGTTCAGATCAACCAAAACAAGATCGGCGAAATACCCTTCACGAATGTATCCTCTTTTTTCCACCTTAAAAATATCGGCTACATTATGCGACATCATACGGGCTATTTTCTCAAGAGTGATCTTTTTTTGCTTATAAAATTCAAGCATTGCTAATACGGAATGCTGAACTAATGGTCCGCCACTTGGCGCTTTTAAATAGGGTAATTGTTTTTCTTCTAAAGTATGGGGTGCATGATCCGTCGCAATCACATCAATGCGACCGTCCAACACGGCTTCAAAAATATGCGCCCTGTCGTATTCTGTTTTTACTGCAGGATTCCACTTAATAAAATTTCCTTTTTTCTTATAATCATCATCGTTAAACCATAAATGATGAATACAGGCTTCCGCTGTGATACGTTTTTGTTTTAAAGGAATTGTATTGGTAAACAGATCCAGTTCTTTAGCCGTTGAAATATGTAAAATATGTAAACGGGTATTGTGTTTCTTTGCCAACTGTACCGCAAAGGAAGAGGATTTAAAGCAAGCTTCTTCATTACGAATAATCGGATGAAAGTATGCCGGAAGGTCTTCGCCATACTCCGCTACTATCCTGGCTTGCGTTTCCTTAATCATAGGATCGAACTCACAGTGGGTTGCTATAAGTGTATTTGCTTTGGAGAAAAATCCCTCCAGTGTCTTCGCATCATCTACGAGCATATCGCCCGTACTTGAGCCCATAAATAATTTTAAGCCGCAAACTGTTTTGTAATCGACTTTCAGCGTTTCTTCCAGATTTACATTTGTGCCACCCATGTAAAAAGAATAATTTGCCAAAGAACATACTTTTGCACGGTCATATTTTTTATCCAATTCCGTTAACGTAACCGTTTGCGGATTGGTATTGGGCATTTCCATAAAAGAGGTTACACCACCGGCCACAGCAGCCTTGGCTTCTGTATAAATTTCTCCTTTATGCGTTAATCCCGGTTCTCTGAAATGTACCTGATCATCAATGGCACCAGGCATTAAAATTAACCCTTGTGCATCAATTATTTTGGCAGTATCATCCGTTATATCTCTATCAATTCTGCTAATATAATTTCCTTCTATCAGTACATCGGAAACGTATGATTCGTCTTCATTGACAATCGTGGCATTTTTGATCAGTATTTTTTGCATCATCTTTTACAATATAAATTTATCACCGGCCACAAATTTAAAGAAAACTTGCCAGGGATTTCAGATCGCCAAATTACTAAATTATTTATTTAAAGAATCCAGTACGGTGATTTCTACCTTAGTTAAGCCCGATTTGATGAAATTTAATTGTTTAGCCGCTTTTTGGGTAAGGTCAATGGTCCGTTTCGATTTTTGCGGCAGTCGGTCATTAATCCTTACAATTACGGTAGAATCGTTCTTTAAATTTCTTACCAAAACATAGGTGCCTAATTTGAGTTTTTTATGAGCAGCGGTTAAACTATCATTACTGAATTTTTGACCGGAAGTGGTTTTACGGCCATTGAATTTTTTAGCATAATAACTGGCTGTTCCTGTTGTTTTATGAGGTTTTGGAATTGTATCCTGTGAATACATTTTAAAACCAAAGAACAACGTTAATAGGATGATACAATTTATCCTCATATTCAAAACTACGTAATTTTACTTATAAATCATTTTTTTGGGTATTTTCAATGCTTTCCACTTAACCTAAATTAACAGGTATGACGAAATAATAGGGAAATATTACGTTTTTTAGAAGACAACAATAATTGTATATTTACACTCTAAATTTATGGGCAAAAATCTTGTTATAATTCCTACGTACAACGAAATTGAAAACGTTGAAAAAATGATTCATACTGTTTTTTCATTGCCCCGTGAAATAGAGGTTTTAATTGTAGACGACGGCTCACCTGATGGCACTGCCGTTAAAGTAAAGGAATTACAAAAACAGTATACCGGTAAATTACATATTGAGGAACGCAAAGGTAAATTAGGTTTAGGCACAGCTTATATCCATGGTTTTAAATGGGCCTTAGCCAAAGGTTACGATTATATTTTTGAAATGGATTGCGACTTTAGTCATAATCCTGCGGACCTTGTACGTTTACTGGAAGCTTGTGAGAATGGTGCAGACGTTGCCGTTGGTTCCCGTTACACGAGTGGTGGAAAAGTAAGTAACTGGCCCATAGGAAGGGTTTTAATGAGCTACTTCGCCTCGGTATATGTACGTATGATTTTATGGATTCCTGTAAAAGATACAACCGCAGGCTTTAAATGCTACAGAAGAAAGGTACTGGAAACCATTGAATTGGATCGGATCAAATTTATGGGTTACGCTTTCCAGATAGAAATGAAATACCGAGCCATTAAAAAAGGATTTAAAATTGTGGAAGTACCTATCATGTTTACCGACCGTATTTTAGGAGTGAGTAAAATGAGTACTAAAATTTTTAAAGAAGCTTTTATTGGTGTAGTTCAGATGCGCTTTAGTAAATAACCGGCAGGTAGAAATACCAAAACTTTATAGTATAAACGATTTCCCTGATTTACTTTATGAAAAATTTCCTTACTCTTTTTATTAGTGTTATCAGCGCTGTTTCATTTGCTCAACTTCAAAATATTCCGTTAATAACCGTAACAGGCGAATCTGTTGTTAAGGTTAGTCCCGACTACGTTATACTGGATGTAAGAATTAAAAAACAATTGTTAACTAACGCCAGTAATAACCCCTCGTTTGAGATTTTTAAAGAGGAAGATACAAAAATCAGACTCTTTGATTTTAATGAAGCGGATCTGTCTAAAACTGTTATTCAGACGGATAGTTCTTCTATCTATTATAAAGAAGTTTTCATCACTGTTTATGACCTGAAAAAACTGGATAAATATTTACTGGAACTTTATAATTTGGGGTATAGAGATTATGTGTATATGGATTACAGGGTATCAAATTATAACCGGTATAAAACACAGGCAAGAAAAGAAGCCATTAATGCCGCTAAGAAAAAAGCGCAGCTATTAGCCACAGAGCTTGGGCAAATTATTGGAAAAGCGCATTCTATTGACGATGTCTATTCTGAAGATTATAACTGGTATAATCTTAAAGACAAAGTAAATTTAGAAAAGCTGACGTTTAAAGCGGGTGCTGATACTTATCTTATAGAACCGGGCTATATAACCATTACAGCAAAGGTGAAGGTTAGTTTTGATTTGCCCTGATTACTAAATTAGAGGAGCGATCTGTTTCGTATTACTACTTCACCAAACTTCCATTTACTTTCAATAACTGAGCTTCGGCAATCTTGATCGCATATAAAGCATTGATATACCTTACCTGTGCGTCTTCCAGATTCTTTTGAGTTTCTATCGTTTCCAATAAATTAGCTTTCCCAATTTTATATCTTTCCAAAGAAACCATTTGTACTTCCTTCGAATCCTTTAAATTTTGTGATTCCAGATCCACAATTTGCTTATTCATTTGAAATGACTTATAGTTGATAAAAACAGTAGCATCCACAATTTGCTCTGTTTGTTGTGTGATGTATTTTTGATTAAGTGCGGTTAAGTTTCCTTCCTTCACTAATTTTTGATTTCTCATCCCATTAAATAATAACCAGCTTGCCGTTAAACCGCCATTAAAGCCCAATTGCCTGTTTAAAAAGACAATCCCCGCCTGGCTTTGACTTCGTAAAAAAGTGTAGGAACCATTCAGCTGAATCAACGGTAAATTAATGGCCCTGTATTCTTTGATGCGTTGCGCAGCAATCAATTCATTTTGTCGCGAAATCTGTAATGATGAATTGGTATTGATGGAACTCTTTTTCAGATCTTCATACGTAGGGTTGTAATTTACCAGGATAGAATCTGCTGTTTTAAAATCGGTATCCAAGGGCTGGTTTACCAATTGATTTAATTGGGTTTTTGCATTTAAAAGATCTAATTCCAATTGAAGAATGGTTGATTTAGCTTTGTTATAATCGGATTGTGATAATAACCAATCAACTTTAGAATCGGAACCGATCTCCAGTTTTAATTTCGCAATCTTTCTTCTCTCTTCATAGATTTCCAGGTTTTGTTTTGCGGCTTTGATTAATTCATTGGTTTTTACAATCGCATAATAAGCTACAATAATATCGTAGATTGTATTTTCCATTTGCTGCTTTAATACAATACCTGATAATTGTTCATTTTCATTTAAGCGTTTTTTGATAGCAAACATTTTTAATCCGTCAAAAATGGTCCACACCGCATTTACAGAAGCTCCTGAAGTATTGGATTGTGCGCCATTTCTATTCTGTACAATACCGGTATTAAATTCCTGGTGAGAGTTTAAACTCGCTAAGTTTAAATTTCCATTAACGGTAACGGATGGCGACATGCCTGCTGCTCCAAAATTATTTTGTGCTTTTGCAATCTCTTGATTATTTTTTGAGATCAATACATTGAAGTTTTTCTCTAAACCAATTTTTATAGCATCATCAACGGTTAACAACGTTTGTGCAATACCAGAGTATGCCATTACTACAAGCACCAAACATAATTTATATATCTTATTCTTCATGTTTTTTGTCTTTAACTAAGAATGAATAAATAGCAGGTATTACAAATAAGGTTAATACCATGGAGAATAATAAACCACCCACAATTACAATTCCCATTCCCATACGACTTTTAGAGCCTGCTCCCAGGGCCATAGCAATTGGCAGGGCACCTAATATAGTTGCTAAACTGGTCATTAAAATAGGCCTTAAACGTGCGGTAGAGGCTTCGATTAAGGCTTCTCTTATATTTAACCCCTTTGCTCTTAACTGATTGGTGAATTCAATAATTAAAATTCCGTTTTTTGTCACCAGGCCTATCAGCATGATCATCCCAATCTGGCTAAAAATATTTAAGGTCTGATTAAAATACCACAACGAAAATAAAGCTCCCGATAAAGCCATTGGTACCGTTAACATAATAATGAAAGGTTCAACAAAGCTTTCAAACTGGGCTGCTAACAATAAATAAATCAATAACAAGGCTAAACCAAATGCAAATAAAATATTAGACGAACTTTCGGCAAAATCTCTTGAAGCACCGGTTAATGAAGTAGTAAAATTATCATCCAATACCTCAGCGGCAATTTTATTCATCGCATTAATTCCATCTCCAATGGTTTTACCTGGAGCCAATCCTGCCTGCACGGTTGCAGCCTGGTAGCGGTTATAATGGTACAATTGCGGCGGACTACTACGCTCGTTAATCTTAATAATATTATCTAGCTGAATCATGGCTCCTGCACTGTTTTTTACATACAGATCTTTGATATCTTTTGGATTATCACGATTTTCCCGGTTTACCTGCCCTATTACCTGGTATTGTTTATCGTTAGAAATATAATACCCAAAACGCTGTCCGCTTAACGACAGTTGAATCGTTTGTGCCACATCGGCAATAGAAACACCCAGAGTTCTTGCTTTATCCCTGTCTATTTCAATAACCAATTCAGGCTTATTGAATTTTAAATTTACATCCACTCCCTGAAACGTAGCGTCTTTATTTGCCGCTTCTAAAAACTTCGGAAGCTTTTCCCTCAGCTTATTAAAATCATTGGTTTGCAATACAAACTGTACAGGCAAAGCTCCACGCGGACCACCACCGGAAGAAATAGATTGTTCCTGGATCACAAATACTTTTCCTTCAGGAAACTGTGCTAAATTTTTACTGATGTAAGCTGCAATATCTTGTTGCGAACGCTTTCTGTCTTCTGCCTGAGTTAAAGCTAACCTTACAAAACCTGTATTTACGGCTCCTGAACCTGCGAAGCCCGGTGCTGTTACCGTTAAACAAACTGTTTTTTCCGGGATGGAATCTGTTACAAATTTTGATACCCGGTCAATCAAGGCATCTGTTGCTTCAAAAGAAGTTCCCTCGGGGGTAGTAACGGATAACCGAAGCCAGTTGCGGTCTTCAAGAGGTGATAGCTCTGATTTTAACTGTGAACCAAAAAGAAAAATAGCTCCTGTGGACACCACTAATATTACCAAAGCCCACAATCTTTTTTGGAGAAATTGTGTAATCGAATTTTTAAACCATGTATCTAATCCCACAAAAAACGGTTCTGTCCATACATAAAATTTACTCTTTTTATGCGGATCTTTTTTTACCATTTTGGCATTTAGCATAGGCGTTAACGTTAAGGATACAAACGCTGAAATTAAAACTGCTCCTGCAATAACGATCCCAAATTCACGGAACAAACGCCCCACAAAACCTTCTAAAAATATCACCGGCATAAATACCGCTACCAATGTTAAGGAGGTAGAAATAACCGCCATATAAATTTCACGTGTTCCTTCAATAGCCGCATCCATTGGTTTGAGGCCCTTTTCTATTTTCTTAAAAATATTTTCGGTAACCACAATTCCGTCATCTACCACTAAACCTGTAGCCAGTACAATAGCCAGCAAGGTTAATACGTTAATAGAATAATCCATTAAATACATAATGAAAAATGCGCCAATCAACGAAACCGGAATATCAATCAAGGGCCTGAAAGCAATTAACCAATCTCTGAAAAATAAATAGATAATAAGAATCACGAGCACCAATGCAATGATGAGCGTTTCCTTTACCTCTACAATTGATTTTTTAATAAAGCGGGTATTATCCAATGCAATATCAATGGTATAATCTTTTGGTAATTCCTTTTTTAAAACGTCGTAACGTTTATAAAATTCATCTGCTATATCAATATAATTGGCTCCCGGTTGTGGAACCAAAGCCAAACCAACCATGGGTGTGCCCGACTCTTTTAAAATGGTTTCTTCATTTTCTGCCCCCAGTTCAACTTTTGCTACATCTCTTAACCGTACAATATTACCTGCAGCTTCCTTAATAATCATCACTTCAAATTCAGGAACCGTTGATAGCCTGCCAATTGTATTAACAGTAAGCTCTGTCGTGTTTCCTTCAATTTTTCCGGAAGGGAGATCTATGTTTTCTTTATCCAGTGCCTGCCTTACATCTAACGGAGTTAAACCATAAGCTGCTAATTTTTCCGGAAATAACCGAATGCGCATAGAGTAACGGCGTTGTCCCCAAATTTGAACCGCACTTACACCAGATATGGTTTGAAGGTTTTGAGCCAGTACGTTTTCCGCATAATCACTTACTTCTAATAAGGAACGTGTATCGCTTACAAGCGTCATCGAAATAATAGGATCGGAATTGGCATCGGCTTTGGATACAACAGGAGGTGCATCAATATCCTGAGGTAACTGCCTCAAACCTTGTGAAACCTTATCCCTCACGTCATTAGCTGCAGCTTCCAGATTCGCATTCAAATTAAACTCAACCGTAATAATACTTGATCCCTGGTTAGAGGAAGAGGAAATAGTTCTGATCCCATCAATACCGTTAATTACTTTCTCTAACGGTTCGGTAATTTGTGATTGAATAACATCTGCGTTTGCACCGGTGTAACTTGTTCTTACAGTAATAACGGGAGGATCAACAGAAGGAAACTCCCTCACCCCTAAATATTTATATCCTATTGCACCAAACAGCACAATAATGATAGACATAACACAAGCTAATACCGGGCGTTTAACGCTAAGTGAGGCTAAATCCATGTTAATTAACCGACTTTAATAATTTGAGTTTACTTTCTTTTTTTACGGATAATAAACCTGTGGTAATAATGGTATCTCCGGGTTGCAACCCATCCATGATCTGGATTTTTTGATCGGTACGAACACCAATACTTACCATCGCTTCAGCAGCCAATCCTTGTTTAACCACAAATACTTTCTGCCCTTTTAAGGTAGGAATAACACATTGTGTAGGAACCATCAATGCATTTTTAATTTGCCCTAATCCTGCGTATACCTTTACAAAACTTCCCGGATAAAAATTTTCGTTGCCATTATACATTGCTCGTGCCCTGATTGTTTTTGTTCCTTCATCCACCATAGGTTCAATAGCATAAATGGTGGCCTGTTGTGTTTTATCCAATGCCTGGTTATCGTTTGAAAATTTCACCACAATTCCTTTTGTAAATAAGGCGCTGTATTTTTCAGGCACCGAAAATTCCACATACAATGGCTTTACCTGCACCAATGAAGCAATGGGTGTTAAAGAGCTCACAAAAGAACCCTCACTAATGTTTTTTAAACCCACCACACCGGTGAAAGGAGCAATAATATTGGTTTTGGCTATTTGCGCCTGAATATAAGCCTGGTCTGCTTTAAATGAATTGAGTTCGTTATCCTGTGCATCGAGTTCTTCCTGGCTAATTCCGTTAATGGCTATTAATTTTTTTAGGCGTTCCAATTTTTGTTCTGATAGCTGCAATTGTGTTTTTGTTTTCAATAACTGTGCCTGTAGGTCAGCATCATTCAGCTTTACCATTAAACTTCCCCTGGCAACAGTTTCACCTTCTTTAAAAAAGATACCGGTTACTTTCCCGTTTACTTCAGGTAAAATCTCTATCTGATTTAATGCGCCTATCTTTCCTGTGGCAAACACATCATTATTGATCGTATCCGGTTGTAACACATAATAATTTACAGCCAGAGGAGCGCTTCCCTTAGCTCCTGCAAGGACTTCTTCTTTTTTACTAAAAAATAAAAATTTTGAGCCGACCAGTAAACCTATAATAACAAGGATAATAACCCAATTTGGAATTTTTTTCATACTGTGAGGTGTTATGTTTAATACGCTATATGAATTATTTTTTGATCAAATTAATTAGGCCGTCATTTCCGGTTTTTTCTTTTTTTTCCTTCCTGTTTTTTTATAATTAAAGAACAGATCCGTTAAGGGTAACTTTTCTAAATGAGCCGTCATTTGGGCCAATACATTTACAAACACTTCCTGGTCTTCTTTTTTAATCACTGAAAACATTTCCTCATCTACCGCTTTAAATGAATGAACAATTTCTTCGGTTTGTTTTAATCCTTTTTTGGTGAGTACAATAAAATGCTCTCTTCTATCATTTGGATTTACGTTTCTATCTACAAAACCGGCCTTTATTAAATAATCAATTATTTTTACCATGGCCGTTTTATCTATTACCAGGTTGTTGCAGATGCATTGTTGGTTGCAGCCATTATTTTCATACAAGAAATACAATATTGAATAATAACGTTCCACATCTAAATTCTCCAGGTTTTTACTCAACACGCTATAATATAGCTTCGATAAAATAAGTGCTTTAGTACCAACCGGAATATTTCTTTCTTCGTTTATTTTCATGAATTCTGTTTTTTAAATATTATTATTTTGAGGCGATGCTAATACGTTTGTATCCTATTAATATGGTTTCTCATAAAACAGGGCATAAACCCAACAGTTTATTAAGACAATAGTTTGCAAATGTAACTATTATTATACTTGCAGGCATCCTTTAACGCTTTTTAACGAGTTCAAAACCCACCAATTTTAAGAGGCGATGAAACAATACACTCTATTTATTTGTACCTTTAATGCGTATTTTTCGATGCACCTATACCACTCATGAAACACTATTCAACATTTGCCATTGAACAATTTTGCCAACACGTTCAAAACGACGTGAGTGCATTTAACTGGCTGGTCAATAATAATTATAGGGAGCTTATAGCGGTTATTGATGCCATAAGGGATGATAAGAAAGCGTTTAATTATTTAATTGACAGTAAACAGTTTGTACTGGCTGCTTTTGTGAATGCTATTTGGGATGACGAAAAAGCCTTTAAGTTCCTGATTGATGCCAAAGCTTTTGATTGGGCTGCCTGTGCAAACATGATCAATGGCGATGATAAAGCTGAGGAAGCATTACGGGCCGCAGGAAAAGTACATTATGTGGCGTTAGCCCACGCCATTTTAGGAAGAATACATCAGGATGGAGACCGTGCTACTACACCATGGGGGGCTATCAAAAATATTTTTAACTTCAAAAAAGAATTCTAATCTATTATGCGAATCATTGATTCAATTCCACATCCTTCCATTAGTATCTCTATATTTCAAATGAATGATAAATTTATTGTAAAGTTTGAAGCCGGCCCAATGGAACAGGCTTTTAAATTTTATACGGAAGAAGTTAAATCGGTAGAGCATTTAAAAACGTTAATTAACGATGCTTTTATTGAAAAAGTAAGGACTCGTTTTAATGAGATGTTTTTACAAATGAAAGAAGCCCAGGCCTAATTTTTTCAATTCTATATACTGTCAAAATTGTATATTTACATCCTTTTATTTTATTAATTAAACCCCTCAT
Organism: Bacteroidia bacterium; assembly: GCA_963422675.2. Classification (GTDB taxonomy): domain Bacteria; phylum Bacteroidota; class Bacteroidia; order B-17B0; family Aurantibacillaceae; genus UBA4416. Next base: position 32,258 of record CAXVYS010000004.1, on the reverse strand, counting down.
ACATTGTTTAAGTTTATAGGAGCTGCCGTTGGATTTTTCTTTTTAGGCAAAAGTTTTTTCGGAGCCATGATTGGATTTTTAGTAGGATCCCTGATTGATAATTTCACAACCATTAGTGCCCAGATCCGTTCAAAAGGGGGAAGTACCGAAGATATTTTTTCATACTATCAGCAACGTTCCTCACAGAGCAATAGCGATTTCCCAACAATGCTCATTGCATTATCTGCGGCCGTGATGCGTGCCGATGGAAAAGTATTGAAAGTAGAATTAGATTACGTAAAATCGTTTTTCTCACAACAATTTGGTCCACAATTTTCGGTAACGCATTTACAAACCTTAAAACATTTTGTAAATGGCGGCGAAATTCCTCTGGAGCAGATTTGCGGAGATATTAAACTCCGTACACAGGTAGAAGTACGTATTCAGCTCCTGCATTATTTATTTGGTATCGCTAAAGCCGACGGGCATGTATCCGATATTGAGATACAAACGGTAAATCGCATTTCCTTGTTATTAGAGATCCCTGTAGCTGATTTTGAAAGTGTAAAAAATATGTTTTACCGTAATGTGAATTCGGATTATACGGTTTTAGGAATTGAGAGCACTGCCACTGAAGAAGAAATTAAAAAGGCTTACCGCCAAATGGCCATTCGTTATCACCCTGATAAAGTAGCTCAAATGGGTGATGAATATCAAAAAGGCGCTCAGGAAAAATTCCAGAAAATACAGGAAGCATACGAAGCGATTAAGAAACAGCGTGGCATGGTTTAATACGTTATTGCGATCCGCCAATCTCAAACTATAAATGACTATTAATGACAACCAAAAAGAACATCCTTGCTATCTGCGGCAGCACACGGAAAAATTCCGCAAATCTGCAGATCATTAATGCCATCGCAAAATTATCCTCTGATACATTGGCTATTAAGTTATATGAAGGATTAACAGATCTACCCTACTTCAACCAGGATACAACAGATGCCGAAGTTTTTTTAGAAGTACAAAATTTCCGTAACGAAATTAGCAAAGCTGACGGTGTAATCATTTGTACCCCCGAATATGTATTTAGTTTACCAGGTATCTTAAAAAATGCCCTGGAATGGACAGTTTCAACTACTGTATTTTCTGATAAACCAACTGCCTTAATCACTGCTTCCAGCTCGGGAGAAAAAGCTCATGAATCGTTGCTTCTCGTAATGACAACATTAGGTATTAAAACCAATGACGACATGTGCTTATTAATTTCGGGAGTGAAATCCAAATTGAATACTGAGGGAGAAATTACCGATGGGGAATTAGTGAAGAAACTGAATAAACTGATTCATCACTTTAACTAAGGTTTAGTTAATCAACTTTGGTATTGCTCAAAAAAATTTAAGTGACAACACTTTACTAAAACCAAAAGCCCCTTCAGTTTCCTGAAAGGGCTTTGTGGTCTCAAAAACTAAAAACCATGGCGTGATTTTTAGTGTTTCTCATTAGGTAACTCGTACCAGATGATTTTCTTTAAAACCTTCTCTCTCCTAAGAAAGAGAAGGTTGTTTGGAAGGATTATTTACCGTCCATTTTATCTTTAAGTGCAGATAAAGCAGAGATATCACCTAAGGTTGTTTTCTCTTGATTATCTTTTACTTTTTTAACTGCTTTTTTAGTATCATCAGATTCAGCTGCTTTAGTTGCTTTTTCAACTTTACGAACTTCTTCTTTCACTTCTTCGTGTAAACGAGCGTGAGATACAACGATACGTTTTGATTCTTTAGAGAATTCAATTACTTTGAAATCCATTACATCTTCAACTTTAGCAGTAGATCCGTCAGCTTTAACTAAGTGACGTGATGGACAGAATCCTTCAACACCATAAGTTAAGTTAACAGTTGCACCTTTATCGTTAATAGAAGTAATTGTTCCCTGGTGAACTGAATCAATAGTAAATACTGTTTCAAAAACATCCCAAGGATTATCTTCCAATTGTTTGTGGCCTAAAGATAAACGACGGTTCTCACCATCAATTTCCAATACAACTACATCTAATTTATCACCTACTTTGCAAAATTCAGACGGATGTTTGATTTTTTTGCTCCATGATAAATCAGAGATGTGTACTAAACCATCAACACCTTCTTCTAATTCAACAAATACACCAAAGTTTGTAAAGTTACGTACAGTACCTGTATGTTTAGAACCTTTAGCATATTTATCAATAATGATATTCCAAGGATCAGGAGTTAATTGTTTAACACCTAAACTCATTTTGCGTTCTTCACGGTCTAAAGTCAACACTTGCGCTTCAACTTCATCACCTACTTTTAAGAACTCCTGAGCCGAACGTAAATGTTGTGACCAGGACATTTCAGAAACGTGGATTAAGCCTTCAACACCCGGTGCAATTTCAACAAATGCGCCATAGTCAGCTAAAACAACTACTTTACCTTTTACTTTATCACCAACTTTAATGTCAGCACTTAAAGCTTCCCAAGGGTGAGCAGATAATTGTTTTAAACCTAAAGCAATACGTTTTTTATCATCATCAAAATCTAAAATTACAACGTTAATTTTCTCGTCTAATTTCACGATTTCTTCAGGGTGGTTAATACGTCCCCAAGATAAATCAGTAATGTGGATTAAACCATCAACACCACCTAAATCAATGAACACACCATAAGAAGTAATGTTTTTCACAACACCTTCTAATACTTGTCCTTTTTCTAATTTAGAAATGATATCACGTTTTTGTGTTTCAATTTCAGCTTCAATTAATGCTTTATGAGAAACTACAACGTTTTTGAATTCATTGTTGATTTTCACAACTTTAAATTCCATTGTTTTTCCAACATACACATCGTAATCACGAATAGGTTTCACATCAATTTGAGAACCCGGTAAGAAAGCTTCAATACCAAATACATCAACGATTAAACCACCTTTAGTACGGCATTTAACAAAACCTTTAATAATTTCGTCAGTATTAAGAGCTTCATTAACTCTATCCCATGATTTACCAGCGCGTGCTTTTTTGTGAGATAAAATTAACTGTCCGTTTATATCTTCCGCTTTTTCAATGAATACTTCGATAGAATCACCGATTTTTAAATCAGGATTGTAACGGAATTCAGATAAAGCTACAACACCATCCGATTTGTAACCAATGTTTACTACAACTTCGCGAGCGTTTTTAGCTACTACAGTTCCTTGCATGGTTTGAGCATCAGTAATTGAACTCAATGATTTACCATACATTTCATCTAATTTAGTACGTTCGTCAGATGAATAATTGTCATTCTTTTTTCCAATAGAGCTCCAGTCAAAATCCGGATTTCCTACTTGGGCATTTTTGTCTGCCATTTTGTTTTTTAAGATTGTATCCAGCAAATTAAGGCTGCTGAAGAGGTTAGTTTATGTTTTTAGTCCCGGTTTATTACCTTAATTAAAAATCGGGCTACAAATATACATCTTTTTCAGGGCTCTTTTTTATGGAATTTAAAATAAATTTATTTTTTAAATAACTGATTAACAGAAAGTTAATTTCATCTTTCGGCTTTGAAATCCGTAAAAGTTATTGTATATTTCGGTTATTTAGGAGCTAAAATCATGAATTCAATTATTACTCACGGCATAGAAATTTCTGTTAAAACGAGCTATTTTGCTCCTCAATCAGATCCTAAAGGCAATTACTATTTTTTTGTTTATGAAATTACCATCACCAATAAAAGTGAATATACCGTTAAATTACTAAGCCGCCATTGGGATATTACCGATGCTCTTGGTGAAAAACGTGATTTGGATGGAGAAGGCGTTGTTGGCGAAACGCCCACCCTGGAACCAAATGAATCGTTTACCTATAACAGCGGCTGCAATTTTGCTACTGAAATTGGCAAAATGAGTGGTTATTATACAATGCAAAAATTAATAGACCGCTCTACTTTTAATGTACTGATCCCTGAATTTGTAATGGTGTTACCTGCAAAATTGAATTAATTTTTTGCATCTGACACATACGAAGGTATAAGCAAAAAAGATTCCAGGGGGAAACAAATCTTACATCTTTAATCCTGTACATTTTGGTTTACTTTTTCACCCCCTCTCTCTTTTCTATTGTATCTCCTTGCTAATCCCAAAATAAATAAGATATTTGATCCTCTGAAAAAACAATTCGATTAATGAAAAAAATAACCCTGTTTGCTTTAGCAACCTTAGCTTTTTATTCCTGTACTGATAGCTCTAAAAACTCATCCGGCTTTGAATTAAAAGGCACTTTACAAAACTCCAAAAGTGAAACGATCTATTTGGAAAAACTTTCGCAAACCGGTACAACCGTTGTTGATAGCGGTAATATTGATGACAAAGGCGAGTTTAAATTAAATTCCTATTCTCCTACTGTAGGATTTTACAGGTTAAGAATTAACAGCGCTAATTTTGCTATGCTGGTATTGGATTCTGCTCAAAAAGTAACTATTACTGGGGATGCCCGCGATTTAGGAAATACCTTTAAAGCAGAAGGATCGCCCGACACAAAATTATTTTTAGAGTATAATGCGATGGCGCAAAATCAAAAACGCCGTACCGATTCTTTAGAAAATATTTTCAGAACAGCTATTATTACGATGAAGCTGGATTCAATAAGAACGGATTCTCTTTCTAAGGAATTACAAAAACCTTATGAATCCATGACGGCGCAATACAGCGAAACTGTAGCAAAAAAAATAACAGAAAATGCCGGTTCATTTGCTTCCATTATGGCCATTCAGCAATTAAAACCTGAAACCTATATGGATATTTATAAAGCATTGGATAAAGGGTTACAAGCAAAGTATCCTAGTAATGCAGATGTAAAAGCATTTCACGGAATGGTGCAACAAACTCAAATGATGGTAGCAAGAACAGAAGCCATTAAAGTTGGAAATGATGCGCCGGAACTTATATTGCCAATGCCCAATAATAAAGAATTAGCCTTGTCTTCTTTAAAAGGAAAAGTCGTGTTAATTGATTTTTGGGCTAGCTGGTGCGCTCCGTGCCGCAAGGAAATGCCAAATGTAAAACGTTCTTATGAAAAATATAAAGGCAAAGGCTTTGAAATATATGGTGTATCATTGGATAAAGAAAGAGATGCCTGGTTAGAAGCCATTTCTAAAGATGGTTTAACCTGGCCACAGGTAAGTGATTTGAAATTCTGGCAAAGTGAAGCCGTTCAAACTTATGCCGTACAATCTATTCCATTTACGGTTTTAGTAAGCCGTGAAGGTAAAATCCTGGCAACTGATTTAAGGGGAGCTGCACTTGATGCGAAACTAGCGGAGATATTAAAATAAGCTTTGATGGAGTTAAAGCACTTAATAAGATCCATCTTCATTTTAGTAAGCGCCAGCTCAAATTACCTTGCTCAACAAAATTATTTTCAACAGGAAGTAAATTACAAAATTGATGTGACGTTAAATGACGTCAGCCACGAATTAAGCGCATTCGAAAGTATTGAATACATTAATAATTCCAATACATCCCTTAATTACATTTACTTTCATCTGTGGCCAAATGCATATAAAAATAATGAAACTGCTTTAGCCAAACAACTCATCAAACAAGGCGAAATAAAAATGTATTTTGCCAAACCTGAGGCTCTGGGTTATATTGACAGTTTAAACTTTTTGGTAAATGGTAAATCCATTAAATGGGAATATGATAAAGACAATATAGATATCTGTAAGCTATACCTGGCCGAACCATTAAAATCGCTGGATACAATTATTATTTCCACACCTTTTCATGTAAAGATTCCGTCTGCTGAAATTTCCCGTTTAGGGCACATTGGGCAAGCATATGCGATCACACAATGGTATCCTAAACCGACAGTATATGATAAATATGGCTGGCATCCTATCCCCTATTTAAACCAGGGAGAATTTTACAGCGAATTTGGTTCGTTTGATGTAAGCATTACTTTACCTGATAATTATGTGTTAGCAGCAACAGGTGATAGAATCGATGAAACGGAAGAAAATGACTGGCTTTTAAATAAAGTAGCTGAAACCGAAAAGCTGGTCTCAGAAACAAACTATTCGAGCGATAATTCATTTCCCGAATCAAGTAAAAATTTTAAAACCATTCACTTTAAACAGCATAGAGTACACGATTTTGCATGGTTTGCCGATAAACGCTTTCATGTTTTAAAAGGAAAAATTCATTTACCCCATAGTGGAAACACAGTGGATACCTGGGCTTTTTTTACAAATAGCGAACCTGAGTTATGGAGTAAATCCATTGAATATATTAATGACGCCGCTGTCTTTTATTCGGAATTGAACGGAGACTACCCCTATAACCATATCACCGCAGTAGATGGCACCATCAGTGCCGGAGGTGGAATGGAATACCCTAACATTACCATTATAGGAAACAGTGGAGATAAATTTACACTCGAAACAACGATCATGCATGAAGTTGGTCATAATTGGTTTTATGGGATTCTGGGAAATAACGAAAGAGAATTTCCCTTTATGGATGAAGGCTTGAATTCATTTTATGAAATGCGTTACATCCGCACCAAATATCCAGAAAAAACACTTGCGAGTATCATTGATCGTGACAGCACTTTTAAATTTTTTGGTTTAAATAAATTTAAGCACAAAGCGCAATATGAATTTTCCTATTTGTTAGCCGCCAGAAAAAACCTTGATCAGCCTATATTAACATCCTCCCAATACTTTACCAATTATAACTATGGAGCTATTGTATATAGTAAAAGTGCCTTAACGTTCGATTATTTAATGCATTATTTTGGAAAAGAGAAATTTGATGCAGCAATGAAATTTTATTTTGAACAATGGAAATTCAAGCATCCTAACCCGGAAGACCTGATTAAAACACTTCAATATTATTTCAATGCAGATCTTAACTGGTTTGTACAGGATATGCTTGTGACCAATAATAAAATTGATTATAAGATTTTAAAGCATAAGCAATTTGAAGATCGCAGCCACGCTATTCTTATAAAAAACAAAAAAAGAGTGTCTTCTCCGGTTTCTGTTTCTGGTTTAAAAGATGGTAAACTGATAGGAACAGTTTGGTATAGCGGCTTCCCATACAAAACAAAAAAAGTAATTGAATTTCCACCATCCGATGTGGATGAATTTATAATTGATTATGAAGAAGCGATTCCTGAAATAAACCGGAAAAATAACGCCATGCGTACTCATGGTTTATTTAAAAAAGCAGAACCTTTAAAACTGAGTTTTGTTGGCAATATTGACAATCCTCGTTACAATCAACTCAATTATTTACCAATATTAGGATACAATCAATACAATAAATTCATGTTAGGTTGCGCCATTTACAATTATAGTTTTCTTCAAAAGAAAGTGGAATTTACAGTAGCTCCCATGTATGCCTTTGGTACCAATACTCCTGTGGGCTTCGCTAATATTACCAGGAATATCCTGCCTGAAAAAGGGTTTATTCAACAAATTACATTAAGTGCCAATGCAAAAAGTTTTGCGTACGATAAATTTAATGCAGATTATTTAAATGACACCTACAATACACATTTCCATTCGCAGGATCTTAATTACTACAAAGTTTCAGGAACCATTGATCTGGAACTAAAAAAGAAAGATCCCATCAGTAAACTAACTCAGCATATGGGCTATACGACAAACTTTTTGTTTACCGATAAAATGAATTATGAATTTAATTCAGCCTCTATTGTTGTAACAAAAACCAATAACACAACCGTTATAAATAATCTTTATTATACGCTTGAAAACAAAAGAGCCATCAATCCCTTTAATTTATTATTGAATGCTCAACATAACGACAAATTTATAAAACTGAGTACAGAAATTAATTATTCACTTACTATTAAGAAAAACAGGAGTATTGATTTCAGATTTTTTGCAGGTGTTTTTGCCTATGGAAGCGGCGGAGATAAAGGACCATACCGGTTCAGAATGAGTGGATATAATGGTTACCAGGATTACTTATATGATTACAATTATGTTGGCCGCAACGAAACCAACGGGATAGGCTTTGCGCAATTTACAGAAAACGATGGGGCTTTTAAAGTATGGACACCTTTAGGCCAATCCTCGAAATGGTTGATGGCTTTAAATATTAAATCGCCAAAAGTTGGCAAATTACCTTTAAAACTATTTGTTGATATAGGAACAAGTGAGTTTAATGAAAGCCTTTATAAAGACCGGGTATTGTATAATGCAGGGATTGATATTTGCATCTGGAAAAATATTTGTGAAATTTATATTCCTTTGGTATACAGCAGTGATATACGTGATGCTTTAAAAGCAAATAACAAAGGCTTTTTTGATACTATCCGATTTACATTAAATTTGCATAATATTAAACCACGTAATTTTATATCCAATAATATTTTGTAATGATCCCTGGGAAAAAAATTTATTTTGCTTCTGATTTTCATTTAGGTGTTCCCACTCATGAATTAAGTCTCGACCGTGAAAAAAAAGTGGTTCGTTGGCTTGATTCTATAAAGGATACTGCTGAGGAAATTTATCTCGTGGGAGATATTTTCGATTTCTGGTGGGAGTATAAATACACCATTCCAAAAGGACAAACGCGTTTATTAGGAAAGATTGCCGAGATCACAGACAGTGGGATTCCGGTACATTTTTTTACGGGGAATCACGATTTGTGGATGAAAGATTATTTCACTAAGGAATTAAATGTAGCGGTTCACCACAAACCTATTGAGAAAATATACAATCATAAATTATTTTTCATCGGTCATGGCGATGGCTTAGGCCCCGGTGATAACTGGTATAAATTTTTGAAGAAATGCTTTACAAATCCTTTTCTAATCTGGTGCTTTGGAAGGTTGCATCCTAACTTAGGTTTTTGGATCGCTCGTCGCTCCAGCAGACGTAGCCGCATTACTACCGGTGATTCGGATAAGCAATTTTTAGGGGACGAAAATGAATGGTTGTTAAGTTTTTCTAAAGAAGAAATAAAAAAACGTCATGTAGATTATTTTATTTTTGGCCACAGGCATTTACCTTTAGATCTTAAAGTAGCCGAAAACTCACGTTACATTAACCTGGGAGAATGGATCAATTACTGCACCTACGCCGAATATGACGGAGAAAAACTCGAACTAAAAACGTTTGAAGGATAATTTACCCGAAAGGGCATTGAATTATAAAAGATATCCTGTACCTTAGTTATACCATGGCTAAATCAAAAGATCTCATATCACGTATCAAAAATTTCAACCGTGATAGAGATTCCGGATTTCTTAACATGAAATACGTGGCCATGCGTGAAGATAATTACCGGTTCTTCCGTGCTACAGCTCATTTGTTTTACGAAGACATTCCTAAATCCAGTTTTTTATTCAAGGCTCCCTCTGTGTGGCTCTGCGGCGATCTTCATCTTGAAAACTTCGGCAGCTATAAAGGCGATAACAGAGTTGCTTATTTTAACATTAACGATTTTGATGAATGTATTTTGGGGCCGCTATTGTTAGATGTTGCAAGGTTTATGGTGAGTGTATACGTTGCTGCTAATAATATGAATATTCCTGTTGCAAAGGCCCACAAATTAAATACTGTTTTTATGGATACCTATTTCAAAAATCTGGAAGAAGGTTACATACGGGTGTTGGAAAAAGAAACTACCACAGGGGTGATCAAATTATTTCTGGAAGAAATAAAAAACCGTAAACGAAAAGATTTTATAAAAAAAAGAACTGTAATAGAAAAGAAAACCATTAAACTCAAAATTGATGGTGTCCGTACTTCTGAAATAGATAAAGCAGAAAAAAAGATAGTAGTAAAAGCTATTAAGAAATGGGCTGCCAAAACAAAAAATCCGATTTTCTTTAAAGTAAAAGACATTGGTTTTCGAATGGCAGGAACTTCCAGCCTTGGCTTAAAACGCTACATCGCTTTAATAGAAGGAAATGGGACACCGAACGAAAACTATTTAATTGACATTAAAGAATCCAGACCATCCTGCTTAAATAATCTTATAGCTGAAAAACAACCCAAATGGGCTAACCAATCAGAAAGAATTATTGAAGTGCAAAAACGATTTATTTCTGATCCACCGGCCTTACTTCAAAATATAACCATTAACAGTAAAAACTTTGTGCTAAAAGAATTACAGCCTTTAGCCGACAGAATCAATTATAACCTGTTTACCGACGATCTTAAAAAATTGGAATCCATATTGAAGAACATGGCCTGTATTTATGCCTGGAGTAATCTTAGAGCCTCTGGCAGACAAGGATCTTCGATTGCTGACGAACTCATCCATTTTGCAAAGACCACATCTGTAAAAAAAGAATTAAAAAAATATGCCCATCATTATTCGAAGCAAATGAATAAATATTATGAAGACTATTGTATTGGTTTTGATAAAGGCTCACTAAATTTAACAACAGAATAATGGAACTATTTTCAGAAGAAATAATGCAACTTCTGGTTGCATTAGTAATAGGCGGAATCATAGGCATTGAAAGAGAAGTGAGCAGTAAAGCTGCTGGCTTCAGAACAATGATTCTTATTAGTGTAGGTTCAACTCTTTTTACCATCCTTTCCATTAAATTGGGTGAGCATGGTAGCGAAGACCGAATTGCTGCCAATATCCTTACCGGCATTGGCTTTATTGGAGGAGGAGTGGTTTTTAAAGAGGGATTTAATGTGGTAGGGTTAACTTCTGCAGCCACTATATGGGTAACTGCGGCCCTTGGTATGGCAATAGGCTCAAAAGATTATACGCTCGCGATTGAGGGAGCGGCTCTCACCATTGTCGTTTTGTTTTTGTTTGAATACCTTCAGAATATCTTAACAGTTTATCATCAACATCGCGGGTATACTATCATTTTTCAAAAAGAAGCAAAAACAGAAGAAATTATACAAAAACTTGATGAAATAGCTTTGAAACATATTAGAAAAATTGAATCGAAAAGTAATAATGAACTCCGTTTATCTATTGAAATATTGGGTAGTAAAAAAAAGATTGAGTTATTTAATCGCTATTTATTAGATATGGAAGGCATTAAAACTTTTGATAGCTGGCTATAGATTTGCGAAATTTAAACACTATTTGAAATAAGACCAGCCTCTTACTCTTTCTAATAAAAGTCCTGCGTATCAATCAAATCCTGGACATCCGACGGTTTCACATTTTTAATTTTCTTTTGTGCCGCCGGAATCTGGGAGTTACCGTTGCTGATGTTATCTGCATCTGTATTATTCAGATCCTGTGCATCATATAAATTATAATTATTATAGATCGATTTTACTTTACCGAATTTGAACACCAGTCCGAAATTTACAAAAACCGTATTACTGATCTTTTCTTTATAAAAAGAATTATATACTCCTTTGTTTCTTCTGTTAAAGGTTTCTGAATAAAATCCAATATAGTTTTGAGTGGTAAAACCAGAACTTAAATAAAAGTTAAACCATTTACTCGGTAAAATATCTACCCTTAAACCTCCCAAAAATTCATATCGTCCAAAGTTTATATTTTTATCATTATTCAGGTAATAAATAGATTCGTTATTGGCAAAGGAATACAAGCCCCCTTGAGGCTTGGTATACAAACTTGTTTTTACATATCTACCAATAGGTACATTAAAAGTGATACTTCTTGGGAATTGAACACTAAAGTTAACCCCGTCCATTTTACCGATTCTAAAACCTATATATGGTAAATGGTACCTGTTTCCAAACATAAAAGAACGGGTATAGCCTACCCTGAAACTAAAAAACTTACTTACAGTACAATTATACAAGAGCGTGCTGGCAAAACGGTATTTTTGAGTGTAGCTGTATCCATTATCCTGGGTCATAAAAGGAGTAAACTCCACATAGAAAATACTTTTTTTACCTGTGTTATAAATTCCTCTTACGCCAATGGATGTTTTACTTAATACATGGTTGGTTGATATACCATCGAACCTGGGGGATACAGAGGCATAACTCCCTGTTAGTAATAAATGAATGTTAGAAATTTGTGTACTGTCTTTTTTATAAAAATTATGTGTAAATAAAGGGGTATTAAACCCCAAAGTAAATTGCTTTACCTGGTATGAATTCAATTTTTTAGATACGAAATTTTTACCCGACAGATCCCGTTTTCCGGTTCCATAAAAATCGGAATACATCGTTGTTTTAAAATAATGCCTGGCAGGCTTTATAGCCTTTAAGCTGTCATCTTTAAATGCCAAAAGCTTTGTAACGGATAATACAAAGCCAAAGAATAATACTATAGAATAATATTTTTTCATTA
>CAXVYS010000004.1:0-15000 GCA_963422675.2 Bacteroidia bacterium | reverse complement strand
AGCGGGTTTGCTTCTCACCTTACGGTGGATAATATGTCTTCAACATACTGGGTTGTCCCATTCGGAAATCTGGGGATATAATGAGTATTTGCCTCTCCCCCCAGCTTATCGCAGCTTATCACGTCCTTCTTCGCCTCCAAGAGCCAAGGCATCCTCCATGCGCCCTTATTTACTTTCTTATGTTATGCTTAACGCATCTTAATATTTCTTCTTGTTTATTTGATCATATGAATACATCACTGTATCATACTCTCGTGTCTTTCTCAATATGTCAAAGAACTGGTTTCATTAATTTTAAATCTTTCAACTTAAAATCATGAATTAAAAAATCCTCTTACGCTTCTTTCAAAGTTTCAGCGGATAAATGTGGAGAATAACGGATTCGAACCGTTGACCCCCTGCGTGCAAGGCAGGTGCTCTAGCCAGCTGAGCTAATCCCCCAAAATTTCGAGTGTAGTCCCGAGCGGATTTGAACCGCTGACCCCTACATTATCAGTGTAGTGCTCTAACCAACTGAGCTACGGGACTATTTTGATTTGAGATTTTGAGACTTGAGATTTTAGATTTATAATCCAACCTCTTAAATCTTATTTCTTAAATCTAAAATCCTTTCCTCATTAATTAAAGCCTACCGGCTCGCTTTTTGGGTTTTGTTTTTTTAATTCCAGTTAATAATTGATTCCAAAAAAATAGCAGTAACTCTTCAAAAGAGCTTCCATCTGTTACATCTATTGCTAGACTCTTCTCCAGAAAGGAGGTATTCCAGCCGCACCTTCCGGTACGGCTACCTTGTTACGACTTAGCCCCAGTTACCGATTTTACCCTAGGCAGCGCCTTGCGGCTACCGACTTTAGATACCCTCAGCTTCCATGGCTTGACGGGCGGTGTGTACAAGGCCCGGGAACGTATTCACCGCGCCATTGCTGATGCGCGATTACTAGCGAATCCAGCTTCATGAAGTCGAGTTGCAGACTTCAATCCGAACTGAGATCGGTTTTTAGAGATTAGCATCACATCGCTGTGTAGCTGCCCGTTGTACCGACCATTGTAGCACGTGTGTAGCCCTGGACGTAAGGGCCGTGATGACTTGACGTCGTCCCCACCTTCCTCACCGTTTGCACGGGCAGTTTCGTTAGAGTTCCCGACATTACTCGCTGGTAACTAACAATAGGGGTTGCGCTCGTTGCGGGACTTAACCCAACACCTCACGGCACGAGCTGACGACAGCCATGCAGCACCTAGTTTCGTGTCCTTGCGGAAAGATTCCTTTCAGAACCGGTCACTAACTTTCAAGCCCAGGTAAGGTTCCTCGCGTATCATCGAATTAAACCACATGCTCCTCCGCTTGTGCGGGCCCCCGTCAATTCCTTTGAGTTTCACCGTTGCCGGCGTACTCCCCAGGTGGATTACTTATCGCTTTCGCTTGGTCGCTGACGGTCATATTGCCAACAACGAGTAATCATCGTTTACGGTGCGGACTACCAGGGTATCTAATCCTGTTTGATCCCCGCACTTTCGTGCCTCAGCGTCAGTTATAGTTTCGTTAGCTGCCTTCGCAATCGGTGTTCTATGACATATCTAAGTATTTCACCACTACATGTCATATTCCGCCAACGTCATCTATACTCTAGACTAACAGTATCAATGGCAGTTTCTCGGTTAAGCCGAGAGATTTCACCACTGACTTATCAGTCCGCCTACGCACCCTTTAAACCCAATGAATCCGGATAACGCTTGCATCCTTCGTCTTACCGCGGCTGCTGGCACGAAGTTAGCCGATGCTTATTCTTACCATACTATCAACCGAGTACACGTACTCGGGTTTTCTCTGGTACAAAAGCAGTTTACGACCCATAGGGCCTTCTTCCTGCACGCGGCATGGCTGGTTCAGAGTTGCCTCCATTGACCAATATTCCTTACTGCTGCCTCCCGTAGGAGTCTGGTCCGTGTCTCAGTACCAGTGTGGGGGTTAGTCCTCTCAGATCCCCTACTGATCGTTGCCTAGGTGAGCCGTTACCTCACCTACTAGCTAATCAGACGCATACTCATCTAAAACCGCCGGAGCTTTCAATAAAAAACGATGCCGTTTCTTATATTACGGGGTATTAATCTCTCTTTCGAAAGGCTATCCCCCTGTTTTAGGTAGATTGTATACGTGTTACGCACCCGTGCGCCGGTCGCCACCAAATATTGCTATTCGTGCTGCCCCTCGACTTGCATGTATTAAGCCTGCCGCTAGCGTTCATCCTGAGCCAGGATCAAACTCTCCATTGTAAAAAAATTTGATCTAGATATTCATATCTAGGAATGTCTGTTCAGGGTCTAGCATGTAATTTATAACCTCAAATCACTTATCGGTTAATTCAGATGTACACTCTTCCTTATTAGAGTTATCTGCTACATTTTTTTGGTTTCAATTTTTTCAAAGAACTTACTTCTTACCTTAAATTATAAGTATAACCTCACAACCTAAAACAACAAGTGTTTAATATCTATTCCTTAATATATCCTCGTTGCCGATTCCTTACTAATTTTTAAATCTCTTAATGAACTACCGCTTTTCTCATTTGCGGGCTGCAAAAGTACTAACTCTTTTCCTAATAACCAAATTTATTTTTAAAAATCTTTACTTTAATTTTTACTAATAAACTCAATCTCAATCTCCTCTTTCCTACTCTCCACAACCTCAATTAACGGGCTGCAAATGTATGAATCTTTTTCTATTCGCAAACTCTTTTTTAATTTATTTTCTAAATTATTTTTTTAAGTCTACTCCTTTTCCTCTTCTACAACCTCAAATAACGGGCTGCAAATGTATGAATCTTTTTCTATCCACAACCATCTTTCTAAATATTTTTTTGAAAAAATCGCATAGCTCCTGTAATAAGCTGATTTACTGTCAATTATTTTTTGAAGAAAACGGGTTATCAACTGTCCAAAAAAGTGCTTTACTGAATTGGAAACTATGTAGAGGTTCTTTTTTACTTAAAAGTGGTACTCTTTATATAAAGCTATTAGGAAGAATTCAATTTTGAGAAACCGGTTTTGCGTTAAGGATTGAAACAAAAAGCCCGCAGGAATGAGGCACGAAATACTGCGGCTTGTAGTGAAAAGCCCGCCCCGCAAGCCTTTTTGCGGGGAACGCCCAAACTATTTCGGTTCCTGTGATAAAGAATATTGTTCTTTATATATTACGATAACAAGTATTCCCTTTATTATTGTGGTTCTTAATTAGTAACCATTGTTATTTCATATTGATAAACTGCAGTGGAATCTCATAATCGCCGCCACGGCACAGGGCTATAACTGCCTGCAAGTCGTTGATGCTTTTTGCTGAAACCCGAATGATATCGTCCATCATTTGTGCTGTTACCTTTAATTTACTGTCTTTTATATCTTTCAGAATCTTTTTGGCGGCTTCTCTTTCGATTCCCTGGCGGATTTTGATTTCTTTTTTAATAACCATACCTGATGAATAATGGTCTTTTGATTCGTCTAAACAACGGGGATCGAGTCCCTGCTTGATCATACGGCTATGAATGGCGTCGATAATAGCCCTGAGACGCATGTCATGTTCGGTAACAATACTAATAACAGAATCTTTTTTATTTAATTCTATTTCACTTTTGGAATCTCTGAAATCGAAACGGTTTAAAATTTCTTTTTTTGCAACGTTTAATGCGTTATCCAATGTTTGAGGATCGGCTTTACTGGTAATATCGAATGAAGGCATTGTTTTAATATTTGAGTTAGAGAATTAAAGAGTTGTTGAGCAATTTGATTCAAAGAATCAGTAAATGCAAATTTTATACGAATATACAAATCCGTAAAGAAGTACGCTTTATGGAGCACTAAAATTTATTAAATATATTATTTTTTGTTTGTAAAATGTGTATCATTTCTTAAGTTGTATCGATATATTTGAAAAAGGACAAAACCACTGCTATGATGTTAAAAAAAGGATTTTTTATTGTATTGTTTACCATGGCCGTATCTGCCATGAATGCGCAAAAGCTGACTGAGTTCAGCAAGGATTCGGTAAAATTTATTAAGGAACTGAACGACTATTTTTATGATTTTTCGGCTAATAAAAAGGACGCGGAAGAATATATGTCGGGTTTCCAAAAAGTATGGAAATCGCCTGAATTTAGCAGTAAATACAGAGCTGCGGTTTATAAAACCAGTAATGTAATGCTTCAGCGAAAGCTTAAGCCTTACCCCTACTTTATTACCTATTTAAATGCCGTGGTAAATTTTATTGATTCGAAGCAAAACCCCACTGTATTTGATAACTGGCAATTATGTATTGAGAAAATATTTAATTCGAAAAACTTAAAGAGTTTTGGAGAATACTTAGAAATGAGTGAAACCATATTTGGTAATAATGTATTTTATAAATCGCCTACTTATAGTTACCGGAGCGAGCAAGCGAATTATAAATTTGAATTTGACTCTATTCCCAAGGTAATTTTCCCTGCTTTTACGCTTATTGGTTCGAGCCCCAGAGGTGATTCGATTACCATAGAAAGCATTGAAGGTATTTACTACCCTTCCTGGGGTAAATTTGTTGGAAAAGGAGGAAGGGTAAGTTGGAAAAGAACGGGTGTTGGCGATGATGTGTATGCGGATTTAACCAGGCTTACCCTGGATTGTAAAACCGGTGGTTACACCTCTGATTCGGCGACTTTTAACGGCAAGCAATATTTTGATAAGCCCCAAAAAGGAAGAATTGCGGATAAGATTGTAACGGAAAATGGAGACCCTACCTACCCACGGTTTGACTCCTATAATAAGCGTTTAGTTGTGAAAAATATTTATCCGGATGTAGATTATGACGGTGGTTTTGGGATGAGGGGAAATAAATTTGTGGGCTATGGAAATGCTCTAAACCCCGCAAAGCTTTTATTTAAAAGAAACAATGCGCGTTTTATGGAAATATCGGCACGTACTTTTTCGATGACTAAAGAAAAAATAAATGCAAAACCGGCAAGTGTAAAAATATTTTTAGAGAAAGATTCTATTGTACATCCCGGATTAAGCTTTGTTTACCAGGTAAATCAAAAGACTATTACACTTTTAAGAACTGAGGATGGATTAGAAAAATCACCTTATTTTAATACTTACCACAAAATAGATATGTACTTTGAGCAGTTGGTTTGGAAAACGGATGAGCCAAAAATAAATTTCAATTTCTTACCAAATAATACACAGGGAGAAGCGTTTTTTGAATCGCAGGATTTTTTCTCAAGAAACAGACTGGAAGATATTAAAGGACAGGAAAAAATTAGTCCGGTACTTAAAATGGACGAATACTATAACAATAATGGCAACCTCCTGACTTTTACGGTGGTTGATTTTGCAAAGTATATCAAGTTTTTAGCCGTTGACCTAAGGCCCATTATTTTTAAGATGGCCATATTCGGGTTGATTAATTACGAGCCTGAAACCGACCTTGTAACTATTAAGCCACGTTTGTTTGATTATATTAAAAATTCCAGACACGAACGGGATCATGATATTTTGACGATACATTCTGTTTATCCTAATAAAGATAATGCTACCATGAGCCTGCTTAACAACACTTACGATATTACGGTAAGGGGTGTGGAAAGCATTTTATTAAGCGATACTCAAAAAGTGTTTATGTTTCCTAAAAAAGGAGAGCTTATTTTAAAGAAGAACAGAACCATAGAGTTTTCGGGGACTGTAGCGTCAGGGAAATTTGAATTTCACGGAAAGGATTTTGTATTTGATTACGATATGTTTAAAGTGAAAATGAAAACAATTGATTCGTGCCGTATTTATGTTGTAGCCCGTGAACCGGATATTAATGGCAATTATCCGTTTAAAAGGGTACAAACCGTTATTGAAAATTTAAATGGGGAGTTACGAATTGATGCTCCTAAAAACCATAGTGGTTTTGGTAAAGCACCTACGTTCCCCAGCTTCCAGAGCTTTAAGGAGAGTTATACGTATTACGATAAGAAAACCATTTTTAAAGGTGTTTACAACAGGGATAAATTTTATTATAAACTGGATCCGTTTATGATGGACAGTCTGGATAACTTTAGAAATGAGGGTTTAATATTTGACGGGGAATTTGCCTCAGCCGGAATATTTCCTACGTTCAGAGAAAAATTATCTCTTCAGCCTGATTATTCACTGGGCTTTATAAGGTCTACACCTCCAGGCGGTTACCCGGTATACGGAGGAAAAGCAAAGTTTGAAAATGAAATACGCTTAAGTAATAAAGGGTTGAGAGCCGACGGGGATTTGAATTATATTACTTCTACTACCAAATCAAAAGATTTTATTTTCTTCCCGGATAGTATGAATACCATGGCTACGTCGTTTGATATTAAAGAACAGATTGATCCTGTTGAGTTCCCGCAAGCACATGGAGACACCGTGTATATACACTGGGTACCTTATAAAGACGTAATGTGTGGAACGAACAAGGCAAGTCCGTTTAAAACGTATAACGGTAAATGTACTTTTAACGGCCGGTATTCTTTAAGTCCGCAGGAATTACATGGAAAAGGTACTGTTGATTTAGTAAAAGCGGATATACAAGCCGTTAATATTTTATTTAAACAACATCAGTTTTATTCGGATACCGCCGATTTCCATTTAAGAGCGATTGAAGAGGAAGGTTTAACATTTGCTTCGGATAATGTAAATACCAAAATGGACCTTGAGAAGCGCGTTGGAGAGTTTGTGGCTAATGGTAAAGGATCGACTGTTAGGTTCCCTAAAAACCAATATATAGCATATATGGACCGTTTTAAATGGTTTATGGATAGTGAAGAAATTCAGTTGGGTGACGATCAGAAAAAACTGGACGGTAACGCTGAAAATGCGCTCGATTTGGAAGGACCTGAATTTATATCGGTACATCCTAAACAGGATTCGTTACGGTTCATTGCGCCTGCAGCCAATTATAATATCAGAAAATATATTATCAGTTGTATAAATGTTCCTTTTGTAAATGTGGCAGATGCCCGCTTCTTCCCTGATTCCGGTAAGGTTACCATTAGAAAAAATGCGTTAATGGATACCTTAAAAAATACCATTATCCTGGCAAATACAGTTACCAAATATCACACCATCCGAAATGTAACAGCTTTTATAAGTGGACGTAAAAATTATCTAGCTCATGGTGAATACCAATACCTTGATGAAAATAATAAACCTTACCTGATCAAGTTCAATACCATTAAACCCGATACCACAGGGCAAACGGTATCGGAGGGTTTAATCGGCGAAGATGCTAAATTTCAGTTCAACGATTATTTTAGTTTTGCCGGAAAGGTGTATTTATTCGCTTCCAATAAATTTTTGACCTACGAGGGGGGGACAAAAATTGTACACAACTGTGGCAGAATTGGAAAGGCTTATTTGAAATTTAACGGTGAAATTGATCCCAAAGAGATTTTGATCCCTATTCCTACTGACGCTACGGATGTGAACGGTAAAGAAATTGGTTCTGCAATTATTTACGGGCCTGATTCAGGGAAAGTATATTCATCATTTATTTCCTTAAAAGAAGGAAGAAAAGATGTGGATGTTATTGGTGCCGATGGCTTTTTAGGTTTTAATAGGCAAAAAGGAGAATATGTGATTACCAATAAAGAAAAATTTGTTGAACAAAATTTACCCGGCAACCTGATTAGCTTAAATACAACAGATTGTAAAGTATATGCTGAAGGTAAGATGGATTTAGGAGCCGATTTAGGCCAGGTTAAATTGAACAGTATTGGTATTGCAACTCATAGCACCATTAACGATTCTGCTACTTTTGAAATGATGACCACCATTGATTTCTTCTTTGATAAAGGGGCTCTTAAAAAAATGCAGAAAGACATTTTAGTGTATGAAAACACACTGGCTCCTGTTGATTTTGGGAACGTCGTTTTCACAAAAGGAATTACGGAGATACTCGGAAAGGAAAAGTCGGATAAAACAATTTCTGATTTGAATTTATATGGGAATATTAAAAGGTTCCCTGACGAGTTTGATAAAACCTTTATGATTACCAATACTCAATTAAAGTATGATGAGAAATCACGTTCTTTTATTTCGATGGGGAAAATTGGAATTGGCTCCATCGCCGGGAATGAGATTTATAAGCAGATTCCGGGATACATACAGGTGATTAAGAAAAAAGGAGGCGATACTTTTAACATGTACCTTGAACTTGATCCTCAAACCTGGTATTTCTTCAGCTATTTTAAAGGGGTGATGAATGTGGTAAGCAGCAATGCAGAGTTTAATAATGATATTAAAAACATGAAACCGAAAGACAGAAAGCAGGAAGTGAAAAGTGGCCCAGGGTTTCAATACACGATTTGTAGTCCTGAAAAACGTAAACAGTTTTTAAGGAAAATGAATATGATGAATGCCAGTGAAGAATAAGATAAAAACAAAAGCCTCCGCTAATTAACGGAGGCTTTTGTTTTATGTCCACATCTCTAAATTAAGTATTACAGTTTTTTAAACTCAAACTTCGGAAAGCCTTTAATACCAGAGGTATTATAAAAATCAATAAAGTGCAGTTTATAGTAATATCCTTTAGCATCATTAATAATATAACAATATGCTGGGTTAATCGTAAAAAGATTGGTTGTTAAACTAAACGTTTTCCAATCGTAACCTATGGCATTTCTATCCGTTGAAGATGGCCTGCCAAGCGTATCGTTAATGCCAATATCGGCAAAGGGTTTATCTCTGATACGAATAACTCTTGTATGATAATGATTTTGTAACACCCCTGTTACTTGATAATACTGAAAAGGATTTGTGAAGAAATGTGTATACACTGTAAAACACAAATCGTATTCTGTTTTTTTAGGTTCGATCACTAATGATTGATTCGTTGTAAAAGAAAACATCACAAAATTATAATCTTCATTTTTATGAATGACTCCCTGCAAAGTTTGAGTTCCGAATACATCCCCATATTCCATTAAAAATTGTGTTGCAGATACTGAGGTAATCATCATTTTGACGTATCCCTGCTGTTGGCCTGTTTCACTAAAACCACGATTAATAATATAAACGGTATTACTATCCATCCAACTACCTATGGCCGTACTATCCTGCTTCCCACTTGGTGTATCGGCTTTTGAATTTGCTTCTAAGCCGGTGGTATCATTCACACTCGATAAATCGGTAGAAGTAGTTTTGTACACTTTCATGGATTTTGATCCGTTTAAAAAAATGTGATTGCCAGAAACAGAACACTCAAATGCCAGGTCCCAATCGGTTTTATGATTGGTTGAAACAATCCTGTTCTCGCTCAAAGAATACCAGATCTGATCTTTATAGGTGGATCCCATATCTACCTGCGTGGTTATAACATCGCCTCTATCAAAGGCCGGTGCGGGCAATTCTTTTTTCTGACATGAGTAAAAAAGAACTGTTATCATTAATATTACTAACAAACGCATCATTGTTGACTAAAATTAAAAGATAGTTTTATAAAATAATTTCTTCCTGTTGAAAAGGGAACCGTAGAAGAAGAAGCACTATGGGCTCCACCACCTGAAGCCAGGTTTGAATTAAGGTTTTTGACATCACCTATATTCTTACAACCAATACTCAAGGATACTCTATCGGCAAAAAATAGTTTTGACACCGTGGCGTCCAATAAATGGTAATCGGAGATGGAAGATTGCTTAACAGTATTATCTACCAAAACATAACCCGGTAATTTGCCATTGTATTTATAAAATAAAGAAAGGGTTATTTTTTGTTTTATAAATTTATAAGAGGGATTAATCTGCGCTTCTGGACTGTAATTAAACGTAGGAACACTTTCACTTTCAGATAATTGATTGTAACGCCCTGTATAGTTTACACCCGTTTGCAAAGTGAGTCTTTTCCATTTCATGGTGGTCCCTAATTGTATTCCCATGGTTTTATATTTTCCTACATTAATGTAAGAATATTGAGTAGCACTGGTTTGAGCGAGTGTGATCAAATTAAAAATATCATTGTAAAACACATTGGCATCAAATTTAAAACGACAGGAATTAACGGTGGTTCTGTAATTGTAAGACACTGTATAATTATTGGATTGTTCTGATTTCAATTCCCGGTTTCCCACAATATTGTGGTTGATGTCCACAAACACAAAATATAATTCTTTTAAAGAAGGTGCCCTGAAGCCTCTGGCATAACTGGCCCGAAAGGTATGGCGGGAATTAACCGCGTACTTAATATTTAATAATGGTGTAAGTGGCGTGTTATACGCTGTATTGTAAGAATACCTTAACCCCGGTTTAATAACCAATGAGGAAATTGGCTTATACTCCAACGTTGCAAAGGCCGCATAATCGCCCATGTATTGAAGCTGGTGATCGATTCGTTTTCCCAGGGCTGATTCGTAATTGATATCATACCCCAGCTCATAATTTAATTTTGAAGAATCTCTTACATGTGTAAAAGAGGCTCTGCTCATGAATAAGGTGAAATTGCTGGTATCCTGATCATTACTGTTTTCTGATAACACTTCTTCTAAAGTCGTTAAATCTTTATATACCGTTTTTTTGATCCTGCTGTAATAGTTATAGGCTGTTAAAGCATTTACTGACCATCGTTGGGTAATTTTTCCGTTTAAGAAAATATGGTTGTCTATTCTCTTTGTATTATAATAATCATCGAAAGCTGATTCTGCATAAGGCGCCCGGGGATATCCCCTGTTAATGATCTGCTCATCAAAATAAGTGCTTTTAAAGCCCAGGTTCAGTTTCCGGAAACTGTATTGATAGCCGAGGTTAAAAAAATACTGCTCTTTTGGTTTCCATTGCTTAAATCTGCTACTATCTGCAATATGAGATTTGGATAGATAAAATGCTTTCTGTCCGGGGTTCCAACCATCAAAATAATTTCTTCCTCCGCTCACCTGGATCTGGTGTTTTTTTAAATAAGAAGTAACATCGGCATTTATATTATAGGTACCAATACTTTCGTAGTACGTGGTTAATCCCACAATTATTTTTTTTGTCGTAGGATTTTTTGTGATGATGTTAATGGTTCCGGCTAACGCATTGGAACCATACTGTACAGATAATGGGCCTTCAATAAATTCGATCCGTTCAACGTTATTCAAATTGATTTGAGAGAGATCGATATTGCCATTTAAACGGCCAATCACAGGCACACCATCCATCAATATTTTAATATTTTCTCCGCTAATTCCCTGTAAACTCATGCCACTTCCTAAAATATTATCCTGCTGTAACCTTACATTTAACTGGTTCGACAGTACATCTTTTAAATTGACAGCTCCCATTTGCTGGATTTTTTCTTTATCAATTACCTGTATTTTTTGAACAGATTGTTCTACCCTGGTGGGAACATATTGCGAAGTAACCACAACTTCGCTTAATGCAGAAATTGATTTGAGGTAAATTTTTCTGGTGTGGTTCAAGTCTATACCTGTTACTTCTTTGGTAAATTTTTCGAAGCCTACAGCCTGTGCTATCAGGGTATATAAACTGCTGTCGCCTTCACTCCCTTGAAAGCGAACCTTCCCTTTGTCATCTGCTGTTTTACCAAAACTGATCAATTTATTTTTGACAATAAGTGTAGAAAACGGAACAGGTAAAGAATCTGTTACAGAGAGGATCTGAATTTCCTGTGCCTGGCCAAAGAAACTAAGAAAAAAAACTAAAAGGAGAGCAGGATATTTCAATGGTCTGATTGTTTAATGTGACATTCTTCTAAAATAAACTCTACCTCTTCCGAAAATAATGCCTCTTCCAATAAAGCGTTTAAATGATATAATTGGACATCGTTTAAAATCATGATGGCTTTACTGCAATTTATATTGACACAAACATGATTATTTTTTTCAAAACCATGATACTCAGCCGTACTTTTTAATTGAGCGATGTGAGTATAAAATCTCTTATAATCTTCGACTTCAAAGGTTACAACGCTTGTACCAAAAGTTAATTGATAATTACCACAGCCATTACAAAACAAAATGTAATTTGCCTGATGATGAGCTAATACCGTATGTTTACACATTTTTCAAGTGATGCTTTTTAATCATATAATCTGCATTAACCAATACAATGATGGGTTCTTCATCCACCATAAATACTAAACGAACTACACCTAAAGGTTGCTTATGGTAAAGTTGATTCATGAGTTGTTGTATTCCTGTACTGATGGTGCATTTACTAATCCTGATTTCTTTATCGGTTGGTAAAGAAGATCTTATAAGCCTCACCGCTTCATCAATGATTTGTTTCCCGATTATAAAGTGATGATCAAGCATGATTTATAAGATCTTCTTCCTGTTCAATTAAAAAATTAAGCTGCCTGCATAAATGCATCAATAATTTTTTTGATGTCTTGCTTTGCGGCACCCGGTACATAGGTTTTACCGGTACATGATTTTTCGCCAAGTTCAAACAGGCTTTCGTATAAACGAACTCCGTCTATTTTCGCTTTTAATTTTAAATCGGGTGTTTTTGCATATACCTCATCCCATATGGCACGTACATCAGCCCAATAATTTTTTTCTCTTTCCCAGTATTTAATAGCGGGTGTTGCATCGTAATTTCCTTTTGTGAATTTTTCAATACCGCGTTCCCAGCATAACAATTTATCTACTCCGTTATTACGGATAATTTTTTCGTTATTCTGATCCAATACCCAACCGTCGTTTAAAATTTCCATACGGCTATGGCGTTTCATAACGTTATAATCGCTTCTTTTTGTGAACTCACGGCGTGGTAAAGGCGAGTCGTTTGTACCTTCCCAATAGTGTTTTCCATCAACATGTATCCATGTTCCAAAGCTTTCGTAACGCGGGCTATCATCAACCTGATATACTTTTTGTGTCCATGTCCCTTTTGCCTGATCAGCAGTAATGGTTGATTTGATCCACTCATTGTCTTTATAAAAATTGTACAAGTCTTTATTTTCATAAACCCAATCTTGTTTCCAGTGCTTAATAATTGTACTATCGTTAATAATTAATAAATGTTGTAATACAATTTTTGTAGGTGTTTCTTCTAATAAAGTCACATATTCCACGGCATTTTCAGAATAGGGTTTATGGAATTTATAGGAAGTATCCGGGGCAAATGTTTCCGCAAAATTAAATGATACTTTATAGATGCCTACCATACTTTTAATAGAGGCTTTATCCTGTTCAATTTTACTGTTAGTGGTATTGGCTTTAGCTACCGGTGGTTTAGGCTGAGCATATAATCCTAGTGTTAATGCTAATCCTGCAAGGGTGATCATCGTTTTCATATAGAGGTATTTGTTTTTTAATTTTAGTAAAACCTATTGGTACAGGTTATTTAGAAAGGCCGGAACATATTCTGAAAAAAATCAACCTATGAGAATCTCCTTTTTTTAATAAGTTCCAGCCAGCTTTTATTGTTTAATCATTTTTTTTGTGGTTGTGTAACTTCCTGCATTCAGGTTAACAAAATAAACGCCTTGTTCTAAATGTTGTACTTGCAATGAGTATTCGTTCAATCCGCTTGCTACTACGATCGTTTCAGCAGATACTATTTTTCCGGTTACATCGGTGATCGTTACATTTATGGTTGTTGCCGCGTCGGTTGAAAATAATAGGTTTGCTACAGATGTTACAGGATTAGGGTAAAGAACCACATTGGCAACGGTAGTGCCTTTTACATCCGCAATACCAACCGATCCGGAAGTTAAATTTTCTTTAGAAAAAACAGTATTTCCGGCCGTTGGGCCCGAAGAACCACCAAAAGATTTGAAACGTAATTTCCAGATATCTCCTGTTTTATCTTTCACAAAATAAACTGTGTCAGCCGGAATATCCCATAAAAAAGTGGTCATGTTAATGGACTTCCAATCGTGGCCAATGGTATTCATTGTTGTGGTAAAGCTTTGAGCGGCATAGTTAGTATAGGTTGCAGGTGCTGTTACATTATTTGCCTGAGCAACAGTAACACCTTTATTACTTAAGATACCTGTAACAGCATAAATGCTTGGCACATACGACATGTATTTTACAAAGGTAATATCCCAGTTTGCACTTGCAGGCTCTCTGTCAACCACCGCATTTGCGGTCATATCATAATAAATAAAGTTTTTTCCTGTGTAAGAACTTTTTGTGATGGTTTTTATCTGTGGGCTCGATCCGTCAATGTTCGCATATTCAAAAGAATACACTCCTGAATTCAAATCAACTAATTTTAATTTTTTGTACGAAGTGTTTGATAATTTAATCACATAAGTGCTGTCTCCCGTAATGATATGAGTAGATGGGTTATACACTCCCCAACCAAGATCGGTTGGATTAGAAGTAATTGCACCAATATTAAATGCGCCTACCGTCCAGGTTGTATCGCTGTTGTAAACTGTTTTCCATGTGCTAATACCAGCCGTATCGATCGTTGCATAATCTGCAATTTTATAAGGTGCTTTATAAATGGCGAAATTTGTTTTTTGTACATTTCCTAAAATAGAAGCCGTATATCCTGAAAGTTCAAATGCAATATCCCAATTGTCTTTGCTTTGAGTTCCCTGCTCATCATTTTTTAAACTGTACCACTTTTGGTTAGCATAACCGGCGCCTACAGAAACAGTATCGATAATAAGTGTTTGCGCATTTATGGAAAACGCTGCCAGAAAAAGGATCCCGAGAGAAAGTATTTTTTTGTTCATTTTTATGTTGTTTAGAATGATTATAAATAATTTCTGCAAAGATGGATTATTCACGTTCTTACAACAATACTTAAATGATAGTAAATTACATACCTAAATTACGGTATGTTCTATTTCATCAGGCCGGTTTTAATGGCATACTGGGCCAATTCTATACTATGATTGATCCCTAATTTTTTATAGATATTTTTTTTGTGTGTAACGATTGTATAATAACTGATATTTAAAATATCAGCTATTTCTTTGGGTCTTTTACCTGACACTAATTCCCTGATTACATCTACTTCACGTTCTGTAATACTTCCTGTAGCATAGTGTTCCTGCCCC
>CAXVYS010000003.1:0-9043 GCA_963422675.2 Bacteroidia bacterium | reverse complement strand
TTTTAAAACGGGTGACCTCGCACAGGAAACGGTTTTTTAAAAATAATTTAGCCGATAGTATCTGGACCTCCTACTACGAGAATAAAAGTGTAAAAAGCCGTGAATCCTTTATAGCAGGTAAAAAGCAGGGAGAATGGAAATATTACTTTGATAATGGAGAATTAGAAAGTATCGGCAAATTTGAAAATAATTTGAGACAGGGTGAAGTAAAAACCTATTACAAAAACGGTAAAGAATCTTCCGTAATGAACTACTGCAAAAATAAACCTTGTGGAGTAAACAAAGAATATTACGAAAACGGAACACCAAAAATTGAAAAAGAATTTACTGACTCAGTTTCTTTCCTTCTTAAAAATATGTGGGACGAAAAAGGGAAACAAGTCATTACAAACGGAAACGGCACTATTACGGTACAATATACAAGTGGTATTATCAAAGCGCAGGGCGCTTACAAAGAAGGCCTGATGGAAGGTGTGTGGCGTTATTTTCACACAAACGGAGAGCTGGATTATAGTGCTACCTATGAACAGGGTATTTTAAACGGCTATTACTCTTCCTACTATAGCAACCATAATATTAAAAGTGAAGGCCCTTTTGTAAACGGTAAGAAAAATGGAATATGGAAATTCTATACCGAAAAAGGACAAAAAGAAATGGAAGGAACTTTAAAAGAAGGACTGCGTAACGATAAATGGGTTTATTATTATGGTAACGGAAATAAAGAATCGGAAGGATATTTTTTAGATGATAAACAAACAGGAACCTGGGAATATTTTTATCCTACCACCGAAAAATGGAAAGTAGGAAATTTTGAAAACGGCCTGAAAACCGGTAACTGGACCACCTGGTTCGAAAACGAGAAAAAACTACAGGAAGGACCTTATGTTGGAGGTAAAGAAAACGGCCAATGGCAAAGCTGGTATAACAATGGCCAGTTAAAGGATCAGGGGTCGTTTAAAGACGGGAAATTAAGTAGCTTATGGGAAGGATGGTACAGTAATGGCAAAAATAACTACAAAGGAAGTTACGATGATAAAGAGAGAAAAAGCGGGCTGTGGGAATATTGGTATGAAACAGGCCAATACCGCGAAACGGGTACTTATGTCAGCGGAATAAAACACGGGCATTGGACAAGCTATTTCGAAAAAGGCAATTTTATTGATACGGATGGCAATTATAGTAAAGGGAAGCAAAACGGAAAGTGGGTCTATTATTATGAAACCGGAGGGATTATGAAAGAGCAACACTTTAAAGATGGCCATTTATCAGGTGAGGCAATCAGTTATTACACAAATAACAAAATACAGTCTATTAATAACTACAAAGTAGTAAGTGATAAACGTAAGGGAAAAAAACAAAGTGTTCCCAATGGTGATTGGATATTTTTCGATAAATCGGGCAAAGAAGTAAGTCGGATCACCTATAAAAACGGAGTAAAAAAGTAAAAAAAGAATAATAGGTTTGTATTCAAATAAATATTATTTTTAACATATCACAAATATAAAACTATGCCCTTAAATGTTAAAAATTACATCCTTACCTTGGCGGTAGGCCTTTTATTATTTTCTTGCGGGAGTAGTAAACAGGATGATCTTGACGATGATGATGTCGGGAATATAGAGAGGGGATTAGACTCTCAGAAAATATCTGCACAAAATGTATTTAATACCATTCCATCCCGCGATCAGATTATCGCATTAACCTCGCTGGCTCAATCAGAATACAACCCGCAAGTATTAAACGACCCTAACAGCGTTAATAAATACTCCATGGAAAGCAGTAAAGCCCTTAATTTAGGAGCTTATGGAGCCGACCTTAATGTCACAGGCGTTTATGAGCAAACACAGGAATCGTTTTTGTTTTTAAAGTGTGTAAATATCTTAGCCAAAAGTTTAGGAGTAAGTAATGCGTTTGATGAAAAAATGATCGATCGGATGACGGCCAATAAATCAAACCGGGATTCTACGCTCGAAATTGTTTCACAGTCTTTTAAAAGCGCCGATAAATACCTGAAAGAGAATGGCCGCCCCGGAACATCTTCCCTTATTGTGGCAGGAGCGTGGATAGAAGGGATTTACCTTGCCTGTAGTACGGCAAAAGAAACAAGAAACGAGGCCATCGTAAAAGAGATTTTTGGGCAGACGGAATCATTGAAGTACCTGATTCAGTTATTGCAGCAATCAAAAATATCGGAGGATGCAACGTATATCCTTACCGATTTAATGGCATTAAAAGCCGCATTTGATGCTAAAACGGACAAAGCATATACAATTGCATCATTAACACGGTTAGATAAAGCAGCTACCGCATTAAGAACTAAAGTAATTTCAGGAAAATAAAGATATGCCAGTAATTTTACCAGTAAACGGAATAGAGCCTAAAATAGGAGAAAATTGTTTTATTGCACCCAATGCTACCATTGTAGGTGATGTAGAATGCGGATCAGATTGCAGCTTTTGGTTTAATGCAGTGGTGAGAGGCGATGTTAATTCCATCAGGCTGGGAAACAAAGTCAATATACAGGATGGTGCAGTGCTTCATTGCACTTATCAAAAAACAAAAACTGTATTAGGCAATAATGTATCGGTAGGCCATAATGCTATTGTACATGGCTGCTTGGTGCATGATAATGTGTTAATTGGCATGGGAGCTATCATCATGGATAATTGCGAAATTGGCAGTAATACCATTATTGCAGCGGGCGCAGTGCTAACAGAAGGCACCATCGTGCCAAGCGGTTGCATCTATGCAGGAGTACCCGCTAAAAAAGTAAAAGATATTTCTCAGGAATTAATTAATGGCGAAATTAACCGTATTGCCAATAATTACTTGATGTACAGTACCTGGTTTAAGTAATCCTTAAACTTATTTCAGTTTACACTTTGTTTCACCTGCAGAAAGGCTTTCGCAATACTTTTTAGCCTGGCTTTTGGTTTTGTCTACCGTTCCGGCATCGTAAGTCGAATACGTGTTGGTACACTGACAGGTACGTTCTTTCTTACAGGAAACAAGAGTTATAAAGGTAAAAAGAGATAGTATTTGAAGTAATTTCATGGTCTGTAGGTTTGTG
Organism: Bacteroidia bacterium; assembly: GCA_963422675.2. Taxonomy (GTDB): domain Bacteria; phylum Bacteroidota; class Bacteroidia; order B-17B0; family Aurantibacillaceae; genus UBA4416. The sequence goes on along the minus strand of CAXVYS010000003.1, from coordinate 5,973 downwards.
ATGCTAAAATAAACAAATTATTGTTATTAATATTTGGATTATTAACGATAAGGCTATATATTTGCGTCCCAATTTAAAAATTAAATCATAATATAAGATGTTAATAGTAGCAGTAAAAGAAGGTGAAAGCATTGAAAAAGCTTTAAAAAAGTTCAAAAAGAAATTTGAAAAAACTGGAGTTGTAAAACAATTGCGTTCCCGTAAAAACTTCGAAAAACCATCTATCACGAATAGACAAACCCGCATTAAGGCTGTTTACAAGCAAAAAATGCAATTGGGCTTAGCTGAATAAGTTTTTCCTTTTTCACAAAAATTATATATAACCTAAGAGTTTTGCGGATTTAAACACTTAAATTCGTTAACCTCTTAGGTTTTTTATGTTTGATAAACATATATCTCAATTTTTTGATTATCTCCAATATGAGAAGAAGTATTCGGCTCATACCCTCATTTCATATAAAAACGACATTGAACAGTTTCTGCTGTTTATAAATCCCAACCAGGATAATTTCGACATTAGTGAGGTAAATTATCAACAAATCCGGGCTTGGGTATCTCATCTCATCGAGTCTAAAATAGCGGCAAAATCCATTAACCGTAAATTATCTTCCCTTAAATCCTTTTTTAAATTTCTGCAACGGCAGGAGGTCATCAGCGCCAATCCTATGTCTAAGATTACCGGCCCTAAAGTGCCAAAGCGTTTACCCGTTTTTGTTGAAGAATCGCAGATGGCAGCCCTGTTCGATGGCTCAGAATTTGAAGATAGTTTTAAAGGAACAACAGATAAGCTGTTATTCGAAATTTTTTATCAAACCGGTATGAGACGCTCCGAATTGGCCAATATAAAGGAAACCGACGTTGATTTGCACGAAGGAAGCATTAAAGTATTGGGCAAAAGAAATAAAGAGAGAATAATTCCGGTTTCTTTGCAACTTAGCCGTAACCTTGATGCCTATTTACAAGTAAAAAAGGTATTAAATATTTCAAATCCTATGTTGCTGGTTAATGAGAAAGGAAATTCTTTAAGCGAAAGCTACATTTACACGACTGTAAAAAAATACCTTTCAAAAGTAACAACCCTCCAAAAGAAAAGCCCACATGTGTTACGACATACCTTTGCTACCCATTTATTAAATAACGGGGCCGACATTAACGCCGTAAAAGATTTGCTGGGGCACGCTAATTTATCAGCAACCCAGATTTATACGCACAATACCATCGACAAATTAAAAAAATCATATAAACAAGCGCATCCGCGAGGCGACTCGTAATTAAATAAATATAAACTAACCAGTTTGTTAACTAAGCAAACACAAAACAAGAGGAGGATTTATTATGACAACGAACATTCAATCAGTGCATTTTGATGCAGACAAAAAATTAATTGATTTTGCAAAAGACAAAATAAATAAATTAACCGTTTTTTACGATGGCCTAATAAGTAGTGATATAGTGATGAGGTTAGATAAATCGTCGAACAGCGAAAATAAAGTGGCGGAAATTAAAATTCATACAAAAGGGCAGGAATTGTTTTCTAAAAAACAGTCTGCTTCCTTTGAAGAATCAATAGATTTAGCATGCGAAGCCATAAAAACACAAATTAAAAAATATAAGGAAAAAGTGCAGGAAACTAATTTGGGAATGAGCGAATTACCCGAACAATAAGACCCCGAGTTTAACAAAAAGGAGTATGAATTTTCATACTCCTTTTTTATTTTAAAATAGATAAAAACAGATCTTTTTTATACATTTGAATGTGCAAGAAAAGATTAGAATAAACATTATAGGGGCAGGTATTTCGGGGTTATGTGCAGGGTGCTATTTACAAATGAATGGTTTCGAAACCCAGATTTTTGAAAAACATTCGATTCCGGGAGGCTTATGTACGAGTTGGGATAAAGGAGAATTTACGATCGATGGTTGTGCACACTGGATCTTAGGGTCTGATAAAGGAAGTGGGTTTTACCATATGTGGTCGGAACTATTGGATCTGGAGTCCATTCCGTTTCATCATCATGAAGTACGTATACACGTTGAGGTAAAACATACCGCCGATAAATACGGAGACAAAGTTTTTAAAGTATACAATGATCTTGATCAGTTAAGGGATTATATGCTGGATCTTTCTCCGGAAGACGCTGAGGTTACCAAATCATTTATTGATGATATAAGAGTATTGCAGAATTATGAGTTGCCACCGGTAATGAATAAGTTGCCTTTAATTCCTTCGATTATCAGAGGTATTAAAATGACCCGCTATTTAAAGTTCCTGGTTATCTTAAATCGCCAGCGAAAAGTAAGTAACTATGATCTTGCTAAACGATTTAAAAATCCTTTTCTCCGCGAAAGCTTCGAATTGCTTTATGATGGGCAGGAAGTAAAGATGCTCGTATTTAATTTCCCGCAGGCCGTATTCGATAAAAAAAGTGCCGGTTATCCTATTGGAGGCTCTTTAAAATGGGCTGAGCGTTTAGCCGAACGTTATGAAAAATTAGGAGGAAAAATAAATTATAATACCCCGGTTAAAAAAATATTTACAGAAAATAATAAAGCCACAGGTATTTTAGTGAGAAACGATGTAACTCACAACTGCGATGCCGTGCTCTCTACAGCCGATTGGTATAAAACGGTATTTGAATACCTCGACGGTAAATTTGTAAATGAAAAGATACTTAAATTAAAAGAAGGAAAAGTAATTGATGTGTATTATTCAATCTTACTGGCCTCTTTCGGATTAAAAAAAGATTATAAAGAATTTCCTCATTTTCACCGCTTTCCAACGGAAGTAAAATTGATTTCGCCTTGTGGTACCAGCTGGGATAGACTGGAAGTTCATTTTTATAATTATGATCATACCCTGGCTCCACAAGGTAAAACGGTGATGGCTTGTAGTTTTTATACAACCAATGGTAGTTACTGGATTAACCTTCGTAAAAATGAACGCGTAAAATACCGGGAGGAAAAGAAAAAATTTACGGATGCTTTAATTGAATTACTTGAAGTGAAATTCCCGGGTATTAAAAACGATATAGAAGTAGTAGATTTTGCTACACCTGCTACCGTGTTGCGTTATACCAATAACTGGCAGGGAAGTGCGCAAGGGTGGTTACCGGGCGAAAACATTATTGCTCCCTCACCGGTGAAAGCTAAATTACCAAACCTGGAAAACTTTTTTTATGCAAGCCATTGGGGAAGGCCGGGTGGCGGTATTCCTGTAGCGATAGAGCAGGGAAGAAACGTTGCTAAATTAATTACCAAAACCTATAAGAAAGAGTTTAAAACGATTAGTCCTAAAACCTCATAAAAGATCTGTATATTTTTTGACTGATTTAATGAAGTGCAGGTATACAATGTTTTTTTCATAAATACAGGAAGTTGTATCTCTGAAGCCCTGCATGCGTTTCATGGCTTTTCTTTTGTTGAGAGTGGAGGGTAAACATGCGTAATAGGAAAGATGTGCTTTTATTACAGCGAAAAAATGAGAGCCACTTCCTTCCAGTAAAAACTTAAAAGCCGCCACACCATCCAGTACCATACGGTACAAAATTTTAAGCAGTAAAAGCCTTGGAGCGGCATTTTTAGTAAGGGTAATTAAATTATTTCTGAAATTCAAATAGGTTTTCCTTGGACTTAACTTATTTAAAGTGCCTCCGCCAACATGGTATACAGAAGATGCCGGCTCTACATAAACCGTATAACCTAAATTTTTCATTCTCCAACATACATCAATTTCTTCCATGTGGGCAAAGTAATCATCATCAAAACCACCTACTTTCCAAAATGCTTCAGCTCTTACAATCATACAGGCGCCGGTAGCCCAAAATACTTCCCTGCTATCATTATATTGCTGGTGGTCTTCCTCGAGCTCATTAAATAATCGCCCTCTGCAAAACGGATAACCGTATTTGTCAATAAATCCGCCGGAAGCACCTGCATATTCAAATTTTTGCCTGGAGTAAAAATCCAGGATTTTAGGTTGGCAGGCACCTATCTCCGGATGTTTGTCAAGCAATGAAATTACAGGGTCAAGCCAGTGTTCGATTACTTCTACATCCGAATTTAACAGGACATAATAGTGCGCATCAATTTGTTTTAAGGCAGTATTATAGCCCTTTGCAAACCCTTCGTTTGAAGGATTGATAATAATGGATACAGATGGAAAATGAGTTCTTAAATAAGAAACGCTGTCATCACCCGATTGATTATCTGCTACATAAATAGTTGCATCAGGAGAATGTTTTAAAACGCCTGGAAGAAATTTTTCTAAATACTTTTTTCCATTCCAGTTTAAGATAACAACTGCTACTTTTTTGAAAGACATAACTATTAGCGAGGATTGTTATAGTTATCGTCTACATTAGTACCATAGGTACTGGCAGGTTTTGTATCATCAATATTTTGTGATTGTTGCGATCTGTTTACCAGTTTAAACCGCCATCTTTCATCATAAATCTCTCCCCTCACATCGCTGTGTATGAGCTGGTAGCAATTATCCGCAATAGCGGCATTTACAAACACGAATTTTTTATTGGTAAAGAATCTTCCGGTGGCTTTATCGTAAATGCGGTAGTATTGCCAAATTTCGTATGGATAAGCATTAGGCTCGCTGTTTACCTGGTTACGTTGGTCGGGTTTGCCATATTGCAGATAAACCCTTCCTCTGTCGGTATAATACCCTTTTTGTTTCCCACATTTCATTAATGCATTTGCCTCAAGCACCTGTTTATAATAAGTAATCCAGATCTTTAAAGGATTAAGACTGTCACCGGCTTCTGTTTTCCAGTACTCAACCATATAGCTTCTCATTAAATTAGGATCTTTTTTTGAAGTTTGTACTTGCTGCCATTCGCGTTCCTTGGTAGTTGAGCGTGGCCACAAGCATTCTATAAATTGCTTTAAGGAGTCCTGACTCTGAAATGAATTAAAAAAGTCTTCGATGGTATTTACATTATTTGTCGTAATTTCTTCCGGTATTTCCGTGGCATCGCTTTGGCGCTGAAAGAACCATTTTTTTTGCGAATGAATCGTGTTGGCCGTATCTTTTACTTCTATCACCAAATTATAATTACCGGTTGGCAGTTGCGTAATATCGAACTGAGCGAGTAATGCATTTATTTTTTGAGCAGACTGTTTTTGGAAACCATTGAGGTAACTCACCTTTCTTAAATTTTCGCTGTTTTCTACATAATAAGAATACAAAAATTTTGCTTGTTTCCCTAAAACACTGTCAATGTTATAGGTTTCGTTATAAAATTTCAATGTGTTTTGAGTTTTAGGAAAATAATTGATGTTATAAGGCACCAAATCATAGCCGTTTTTTGTTAAATTACCTTGAGTAATGGCTTTAGAGTAGGATTCAAGAGCCTGGATATCCGAGCTGTGTATTTTTTTCTCGCGTTTTAAGTCAATCAGGATTTTTTCGGTGTGGCTGGTTTTTTTATCGGGAAATGCATTATCGGCAATAACAAGTTCAAGCGTATATTGTCCGTTTTCCAGTGAAAAGCGTTGATTATCAATAAATGAGGGTAAATGAAGGGTATCGGTTACCACAGGACTCATTAAATTGTAAGCGGAACTCTTAACCAGCTCGGTTCCTTTTAAAATACGCCATGAAATACTGACACTGGCCTGTTTTCCACCATTTACAGGAATAAATTTGACACTATTACCGGATATGGTTAAGGAAGTCTCTAAATACGGCTTTGAATTAAGGGTATTAAAAATAGTATAATTAAAATACACCGTTACGTTTGAAAAAACGGAATGGCACACGATAATAGCTAAAATTGAAAGGAATTTTTTCATGATACTAACTTACATACTTGGGGATGTAAATCTCTATAAAGTTACGGATAAAAAATATTTTATAAAAATTAGTTGTAGAATAAAAAAAATACTAATTTTGCCCTCTCTGGAGAAATGGCAGAGTGGTCGATTGCGGCAGTCTTGAAAACTGTTGAACCGTGAGGTTCC
>CAXVYS010000002.1:0-17930 GCA_963422675.2 Bacteroidia bacterium | reverse complement strand
CCGTAAAAAAATAATTTTATTACCAACCTCTTTCACCGATACATTATAATTTTTAATGCGGGGAAAATAAGTGGTCATTTCATTTAATTCGTGGTAATGCGTGGCAAATAAGGTCTTAGCCCGGTTCTTTGGCTGCGAATGAAGGTATTCTGCAATGGCCCAGGCAATGGAAATACCATCGTAGGTAGAGGTACCACGCCCAATCTCATCCAGTAAAATTAAGCTGCGCTCGCTCAGGTTATTTAAAATACTGGCGGTTTCGTTCATCTCTACCATAAAGGTTGATTCACCCGAAGAAATATTGTCACTGGCACCAACCCTTGTAAATATTTTATCTACAATACCTATCTCAGCACTTTTAGCAGGAACATAACATCCAATTTGCGCCATTAATGTAATTAAGGCTACCTGGCGTAACAAAGCAGATTTACCACTCATGTTAGGCCCTGTAATCATCATCACCTGTTGTGTTTCATTATCCAGATATACCGAATTACTAACATAATCAGTACCTAATGGCAATTGTTTTTCAATAACCGGGTGTCTTCCATCTGTAATGTTTATCGCAAATTCATTAGTAAGCACGGGGCGTATGTAATTATTATCCTTTGCCAGTTTTGCAAATGATAATAAACAATCCAGTTTAGAAATCAAAGAGGCATTCAACTGAATGGGAATAATATAATCGATCAAATCCCTCACTAAAGCTTCGTATAAAGACTGTTCTAAAACAGCAATTTTATCTTCGGCTCCTAATATTTTTTCTTCGTAAACTTTAAGTTCAGGCGTAATGTAACGTTCAGCGGTGGTCAGGGTTTGCTTGCGAATCCAGTCTTGTGGTACTTTATCCTTATGCACATTGGTTACTTCCAAATAGTAGCCAAATACATTATTGTAGGATACTTTTAAAGACGTAATTCCTGTACGTTCCACTTCACGTTGCTGGATCTGTAATAAATAATCTTTTCCGCTAAAGGCAATGGCTCTTAGTTCATCCAGCTCGGCATTAACCCCTTTGCTAATCACATTACCTTTGTTTAAGAGCACCGGAGCTTCCTCATTCAATTCATTCTCTAAACGATCGCGCATTAAAATACAGGCATTTAATTGCTCGGCTATTTTTTGTAACGCATGATTATCGCAAGCGGTTGTCAGTTCCTTAATCGACTCAATTAAATTCAAAGCACGTTTTAACTGAACCAGTTCCCGCGGATTTATTTTACCTGCTGCCACTTTCGATATGAGCCTTTCCAGGTCGCCAATCTCTTTAAACTGAGCAATCAGTTGATCCTGCAAGTCTTTATGTACACCAAAATAAGTCACTACATCCAAACGCTCATTAATTAATTCGAGTTGTTTTAAAGGTAATGCCAGCCAACGTTTCAAAAGCCTCGATCCCATTGGTGTAACAGTGGTATCAATAATGTCAATTAAACATTTTCCGTTATCGTGGCTGCTGCCAAACAATTCTAAATTACGAACCGTAAACCTGTCCAACCAAACATATTGGTCTTCTTCCACACGTGATACTGCTGTAATGTGCTGTAACCGATCATGTTTTGTTTCTCCAAGGTAATGTAAAATAGCACCACAGCTCGATATCGCTGCTTGTAAATGTTCTATTCCAAAACCTTTTAAAGAATTTGTTCCAAATTGTTTGGTAAGGGCTTCGTAACCAAAGTCGCGGGTAAAAGCCCAATCGTCCAGACCAAAAATATAAAAACGGTCGCCAATTAAATTCAGTAAAGTCTGGCGTTTATTTTTTTCAAATAATATTTCGTTTGGCTTAAAGCTTTGGATCAGTTTTTCAATGTAGGTTAAGGAACCCTCTGCTACCAGGAATTCTCCAGTAGAAACATCTAAAAACGATGCACCCGCTTTTTCTTTATCAAGATAAATACTTGCTAAAAAGTTATTGCTTCTGTGTTCCAGTACTTTATCATTAAAGCTTACCCCGGGAGTTACCAGTTCTGTAACACCCCGTTTTACAATACTCTTGGTGAGTTTTGGATCTTCCAGCTGGTCGCAGATAGCCACACGATAACCTGCACGAACCAGTTTAGGTAAATAAGTATCAATCGAATGGTGGGGGAAGCCCGCCAGCTCAATATGAGAAGCCGAGCCATTAGCCCGCTTTGTTAAAGTAATCCCTAATATATGCGCAGCTTTAATGGCATCTTCCCCAAAGGTTTCATAAAAATCGCCCACGCGAAATAACAAAATAGCGTCAGGATATTTTCCTTTCACTTCATTGTATTGTTTCATTAAGGGTGTTTCTTTTACCTCTGTCGTTTTTGCCATAATCAGAAAGCTAAGATACAATATCCGTGCGGTGCAGCGGGATTTAATTTTTAACAGAATGAAGGGAATTGTTAATATTTTCTTCTTATTCTATTTCTTTTTCTACTGCCACTTTTTTCTTAGCTAAAAAGTAACCAAAAGATATTCCGGTAGCTATAGGGATTGACAGGTCCGCGCATTGTTTCACAACAAAAGAAAGTAGAGAAAAAAACGAAATGGATGCGAATTACAAAAGAAGAAGGGGTGAAACGGATGTCGTAGTGCCCTCACCTTCTGTCTCATTCCTTTAGGGAGAGAGAAGCCTGGCTGCAAAGAAAACCTGTTCCCCGAAAAAAATGTATTTTTATGCAATGCAAAATCTTAAAGAACAAATCGTAAAATCCTGTCAAACACATTTAGATCATAAGCTCAATGAGTTGAGATCAGCTCTGCAGGAAGTAACGGAAGCAGGGAATTCCGAAACGAAAAGCACTGCCGGCGACAAGCATGAAACGGCGAGAGCGATGATGCAATTGGAGCAGGAGAAGTTAGGGAAACAATTACAGGAAGCAGAAGAACAAAACAATGACTTTGAAAAAATAGATTTCACACGTGTTAGCCAAACCATTGCTTTAGGAAGCTTTATTGAAACCAATAAAGGATTCTTTTTAATTGCGGCCAGCATTGGAAAATTACTGGTAGATGATCAAACGGTGTTTGTGATCTCCAATAAATCACCCTTGGCTATAGCATTACTGGGTAAAAAACAAACAGATACTATACTATTTAATGGAATCTCTTATACAATTCAGGCTATCTGCTAAATGAATTCAAACTATAGATCTCAGAACGTTAGTTTCTATTTGTCCGGCAATTGATTTGCTAAATAGAGATAAGGCTGTCCTTGGTGATGTATCCATATATTGGTAGTACTGTTTGGGAATTTTTGATAGTAATCCTCTTTGGCAAAAAGTAGAACTGTATTACCTGTTCTCACATAATTATTACATTCTGCATAGGTCGGAGTTTCAAAGTCAGGAAGTACCTTTTTGACAGTTTTAGATGCCATACGCCCGAGGTAAAGTTCGTATTTTCGTTGAGCTTTTAATCCGGGCTTTGTAAGCTTACGATAAATATGCCTGGTAATTAAACGACCTGGTAATGCTTGTTTTTTGATCATAGGATCTGCCAATAGAAAAAAGTTAGTGGTATTAAAATCGTTTTTAGTCTGGATGGAAAAAGGGACTTCAGGAACCCAATCGGCTGTGTTGATTACATTGCAGGCCCAGCCATCTCGGGTAAGATTTTCAAAAGCGTAGGCATAATATAAATTCCCTGGCTTAGGCCCGGCACTGCAATAGGTTTTAAAGCGAATGTCCTGAGGAAGCCTTCCTTGGGCTTTTAAACTTTCGAGGTGTGATGTTAATAAAAAACAGATACCACCTCCCTGGCTATGCCCCATAATTAAAAATTCTTTAATGCCAGCTTTGTAACAGGAATCAATTCTGGGAACCATGTCACGAGATATATAAGCTGTAGAAATGAGCCAGCCTACATGCACATTGGCTTTCGGATCATCGGCAAGGTTGTAATTAAACGTGAAGTTTTTTTCAAGTTTCAGAGTTCCTTTTGCGGGGACCATAGCCGCATACAAGTTCGCTAGCCAGCTTACAGGATCAGGAATTGTGCCACGTACACTTAACACGGCAATACGATCATTGGTTATCCAGAGATCCCACACATTGGCAATACCTATACTTGGAGAACGATATACCAATTTTGAAAATGCAGGAGACGGGACTAGTGTGTCTCCCAACCACTTATCAATATCCACATGCTGTTTCTGCATGATCTTTAAGAGTTCTATGTACTCTGTTTTATCAAAACCGGGTTTTAGTTTTTGGGCTCTTAAAGAAGTGACACAGGATAAGATCAGAAGAGAAAAGAAAATAAGGAGTTTCATTGATTAAAAATATGGTTAGCCAAATATAAACTATATTTTAAGATCAATTTTATTTTTTCCTGGTCGGATAGCTCCTGCTTTTAGATAAATTATTGACAACCAGTGCAACGGTAAAAAGAACCATTACCCCTGTAAATACCGGACTTAACACATAGAGATAACCAAGGTTTTTTATTTTCTCACTTCCAATATTGGCAATCAACGCGGTGGCTCCTCCCGGGGGATGCAATGTTTTGGTGATCTGCATCATTACTATCGATAAGGCTACAGCGATGGCCGACGATAACCATACCTCATTAGGAATTAATTTATGGACCGTAACACCCACAATGGCGCATACAATATGCCCACCTATTAAATTACGCGGTTGTGCCAGCGGACTATTAATAATGCCATAAATTAAAACGGAAGATGCACCAAAGGAGCCAATTAAAAATAAATTATCGTTCAACACAAAATAGTTGCTGTTTATAAAACCAATAATGCCTATTCCTAAAAAAGCACCAATAAAAGTAAGAATGTGCTCTTTGGTATCAATAAGTGTTTCGCGGTAAAGCACATATTTTACTTTCCGGTAATTGCGTTTTATTTTTTTAACAACCATATCATCCGTGTTATTTTATTTACCGTTATAACTGTACACAGTAAAAGGAAAAACCATTTTTGCCGTTAGTTTGGAAATTAAACAGGCCATTAAAATAGGTAAAAATAACGTGTAATTTCCAATAAGTCCGCATACTAAAAATAAAGACGTGAAAGGAGCATGAATACTGGCGCTTAGCATTGCTGCCATACCAATTACCATAAAGTTTACAGGAATAACATCGGCATTAAAAAATGTATTGAGTACTAAGGCAGTCATCAATCCTAAAAAGGCACCAATAAATAAGCTGGGAGCAAATACACCACCATCGCCACCGGAAGCCAGGGTGGCTGAGGTTACCAAAGGTTTTAGTAAAAGAATTCCCACAATGCTTAACCCGATAGGAAGAGAAAGGTGTAGATTTTCCGGGCTGATAAAAAGATCTTTCAAGGCATGATAGCCTTCGCCATAGAGTTGAGGTAATACTAAAATGGACGTACTTAAAATAACTGAGGCCATGATGATTTTAGAAGAATGTTTTTTGAATAAAGAAAACTTACGTTTAAAAAATAAAACACAATGCGTTAAATAAACGGAGTTAAGTCCCGCAATAACTCCCAGTAACATAAAATAAGGTAAGGCATAGCCATTCCATTTGGTAATATTTACGGTAAAGAGGGGAGGATCGTTCAGTAAAAAATTAAAGCCGTAAGCTGTAAGCACTGAAAGCAGGATGCTCACCATAAATGGTTTATTCTGTTTTTTATGAATGACCTCCAGTGCAAATAAAATTCCGGCAATGGGGCTGTTAAATAAAGCCGTTATCCCTGCAGCAACACCTGCGCAGATCAGCTCTGTTTTTAATCCACGTAAAATGCGGTCTTTTTTTTGTGTTACCGAACCAACGGTGGCAGAGGCAACAACGGTTGATACTTCTATTCCGGTAGAACCCCCGAATACAACAGTTAATAAGCCATTCACAAAGTGAGAAGGGATTTTATAAACCGGTAATTCGTTATGCCTGGTTTTAATACTTTCAAAAATTTCTTTAATGCCTTTGTTTTCTTTATTTCTGAATAAAAAATGCCGCAAAAAGTAAATGATGGTTAAGCCAAAGGCAGGGAATAAAACAATAAATAACCAGTTGGCTTTTGCCTTGTCAAAAAATAATTCCTCGTAATGCTCCGTCAGCTTTTTTAAAGAGTCGCCCAATAAAGCACATAAAAAGCCAATGATAACAGAAGCAACAGCTAAATGTAAATATTTGACTTGTGTCGTTTTCTGTTTTGTTTTTTTAAAGTTTTCCATCGTATTCTTTTATGCTGTGCCATTTATGTAGAGTAGAACCATAAATGAATAAATAGGATCATAAACGTTCCCAAAATAGCTTCCTTTGACTTGCCTGCGAACTCTCCTGGATAATAGTTTTCACTGGTACGAAAGTAAAAGTCACCATCAAAAAAATAATAAGTCGTTTTTCTGTTTTCCCTACAACTTAAAAGTACAGTTCTGAAGTATAGGATGAAGTTTAAAAAAAGTTAAATTAGTTTAAACTGCGGAATGTTTAATCAAATAACTATTGTATGCACCATCTACGTTCTTATTAATTAATATATTTGGCATTCCTAATAAAACCTAAAACCAAATTATATGTTACAAACTATCAAAACGCTCTCAGTAGCAGTTGCACTAACAATTGCGAGTACAACCACAATTAACGCACAATTAAAAGTGCCTGCCCCAAGCCCTTCTCAAACCATTAAACAGGCTATGGGCTTATCTGATATTACAATCGACTATTCACGCCCGGGTGCTAAAGGCCGTGTTATTTATGGTGACGTGGTTCCTTTCGGAAAAGTATGGCGCACAGGAGCTAACTCAGCTACTAAAATTACTTTTGGTGAAGATGTTAAAGTAGAAGGAAATGCTGTAGCAGCAGGAACTTATGCGTTATACACTGTTCCAAATAAAGAGAGCTGGGAAATTATGTTATACAAAGACCTTACTTTAGCTGGTAATGTAGCAGATTACAAAAAAGAAAATGAATTGGTACGTTTTACAGTGAAACCAAAAGCATTAAATGATAAAGTAGAAACATTTACCATTGATGTGGCAGATGTAACGGCAAATACTGCAAACATTGAATTAAACTGGGAAAAAACCCGTGTAACATTTAATGTAGTGGCGGATATTGATAGCAAAATCATGAAAAACATTGAATCAAATGTGATCAATGATAGCCGTCCTTATTTCCAGGCAGCAACCTATTATTATGAAAATAATAAGGATTTGGCTAAAGCTTCAGAATGGGCAGATAAAGCAATCGCAGCTAATCCAAAAGGTTTTTGGATTGTACTGTTAAAAGCTAAAATTCAGGCAAAACAAAATGATAAAAAAGGGGCTGTTGCAAGTGCAGAACAGGTTATTGTGTTAGCAACAGAAGCTAAAAACGATGATTATGTTGCAATGGCAAAAAAATTAATCGCTGAGAACAAAAAATAATTTTAGAATCAGTTTACTTTAAAAAATCCTGCCGGCAACGGCAGGATTTTTTTGTTTAAATAATGTTGATTTTAAAATTAGTTCAATATTCCATCTCAAAAGAGATAGTGGAGTCAGGGCTTTCACAAACTTTTTAGGCATCACATCATTGCGAGGTAATGAGTATAAGTAGTTAGTATACGGGAGCCTTTCTCCACCAACTGGCATAGAAACGATGAAGAGTTACTTCACCCGCTTCCTGTTTAAAATAAGTTGAATACAAAAAGCAAATGCCATTACCAATAAACATCCGATTACATTCAGCCATAAAAATGCGGTAAGATCTGTTAACCAGGCATACACGATAAATGATTCCGCAATTAATGCCGCATAAAATACAGCGGTACCATTCACTTTCTTCATGTAAAAAGCTACTAAAAATATTCCCAGGATGGTTCCGTAAAACAGGGAACCGAGGATGTTTACAGCTTCAATTAAGTTGCCAACTCTGCTGGCATAAAAGGCTACCATGATACAAAATAAGCCCCAGGCAACTGTTGTCCACCGCGATACCGATAAATACGTTTTATCACTTTCCTGCTTTTTAAAGAGCCGCTTATAAAAATCAACAACGGTTGTTGAAGCCAGGGAATTTAATCCACTGGCCATGGATCCCATAGATGCCAGGAAGATAATCGCAATTAATAAACCCACTACTCCAATGGGTAATTGTTGCGTAATAAAGGTGAGGAAAATATAATTGGTATCATTGGTATCAGCCGTAGGATCATTTTTTTGCATGAGCTTTGCCACCTCTTTCCGGATGGCATTACTTTTTTTATCCGCTTCTTTTACGTTTATCCTTGCTTCATCAATGGCTTGTGGATTGTTGCTGTGAATAGCTTCTACAAGGTGGTTTACTTCCGTTTGTTTTTCAAAATGAGCAATAGTGTAGGCTTGATCCAGCTTTTTGTAATCATTTTTATAAGTACTGTTTTCAATACGGCTTATTTCTACTTTATTAAAAAATACGGGCGACTGGTGAAATTGATAAAAGATAAATACCAATACCCCGATCAATAAAATTAAAAACTGCATGGGTATTTTCACCAGGCCATTCATTACCAGGCCAAGCCTGCTTTGGGTAATGGACTTTCCGGTTAAATAACGTCCCACCTGCGATTGGTCTGTCCCAAAATAAGACAGTTGCAAAAAAAAACCACCGATAATTCCCGACCAGAGATTGTATTTATTATTTACATCAAATTTCGTATCAATGGCGTTGAGCTTATCCATTTTTCCGGCAATGTGCAGGGCATCTGTAAAGCTGACATTATCAGGTAATAAATGAATTACCATATACGCTGCTAAAAATAAACCTGCAAAAATAACAGTCATTTGAAAAAGCTGTGTGTACGAAACGGTCTTTGCTCCCCCATATACAGTATAGCCAATCACAATAAATCCGTTAATAATAATGGTGTAATTCACATCAACCGTTAAAATGGTAGACAGAATAATTGCCGGGGCATAAATCGTAATTCCCGTAGAGAGGCCTCTTTGAAGCAAAAATAAAAAGGCGGTGAGCGAACGGGTTTTATTATCAAACCGTTTTTCTAAAAACTCGTAAGCCGTATAAACATTTAGTTTATGGAATATAGGAATGAAAGTGATACACAAAACTACCATGGCCAGGGGCAAACCAAAATAAAACTGCACAAACCGTAAACCATCGCTGTAGCCCTGTCCCGGCGCAGACAAAAACGTAATGGCACTTGCCTGGGTTGCCATTACCGATAAGCCAACATGGTACCATGGCATCTTCCGGTCGGCCAGTAAATAGCCTTTAATGTTTTTAGTTCCGCGACTTTTCCATACACCGTAACCGATGATGGATAAAAGCGTGAGCCCCAAAATTATCCAATCGGTTACACTCATTTAAAATAAGACGTAAAAAAGTAAAGAGAAATAATAACTACTACTAACACCCCAATTACCAATGCATACACATTACGCCACGATCCTAATATGGGAGATTTTTCTTCTTGATGATGATTCATGTTGTATAATTAGTTTAGAATGCAATAAAACAGGTTTTTACAGACTTGTTTTTTTAAGGATGATATGGCTAAAAACAGTTATTTGTTCTCAGGCAAACTCAATAGATTAACAAATAAACGGTAAGCCCCTGGGATACCGGCCGGTAGCTCTCTAAAGAAAACAAGACCGGTATAGGCAAAGTTTCCTTTACCATATTTTCCAATAATTAAGCTGCCATCCGAAGGTTTTTCATTTGGATCATGCATCGTAAAAATCGTTTCATATTGCTTATCCAACTCAGTCGCAAAATAAATACCTCTTTCCTGGATCCATCCGTCAAAATCTTTTTGTGTAATTTGATTAGGGAAATTTAAAACAGAATGTTTTTCATTACTGAATTGAATATCTGCTTTTTCATTGGTTACCCTGTCACGTGATATCGTAAACGGGTAAGGGCCTATTTTAGCTACTACAGGCCCAATGCGGTTATTGGTATTATACTGAACAATTAAATTCCCTCCGTTTTTTACATATTCCATTAATTTGACATAATGAATTTGTAAACGGTCGTTTGTATTATATGCTCTCACGCCCGACACAATAGCATTGTATTTTGATAAATTTTCAGTGCTTAATAATTCATCCGTTAACAGGGTAACAGTATAGCCTACCTGTTTTAAAGCGGCCGGAACATCATCTCCTGCACCTGGAATATAGCCAATACTGGTGCCGGTTTTTTTAAGATCAATATTTACTAAACCCGCTTCCGCATCGCTTAAAATAAATTGATAAGGAATATGATCATATTCAATACGCTTAATACTTTTGTTGTAGGATATATTATTTATGGTGATAGACGCCGTTAATTTCCCATCCTTCGCATTTTTATCAGCGATGATACTGGCTTCAATAATAGCTTCATCATTTTTATTGGCTAATTTGAATTCAGGATTTTTAAGAGTGATGTTCCATCCTTCGCTGCCTTTTAAGTCAAGCTTACCATTGGTATTTGCCGCATTCGCTTTTACAGTTATAAAAATAGTTTTAGCGGTGGCATCCGTAAATACAAATACTTTTTCTGGAATGTTTACTGTTGCAGGGGGAAGGATCTCCAAAGGCCTGTAAATTTCACCCTTTACAGGATCCGTGTATTTATAAACCAGGTCACGGGCAATTTTTAAATTCAGGTCTAAAATAGAAACGGAGAATATAACCTTCGTGGTGGATTCATTTTCAGGCTTCCCAATAAGAGCATGATCAGCAACGGTATAAATTCCGATATCATGTTTTTGATTCAACCAGTAAGGATTTGAAAACGAAAGGGAAGAAGGCACTTTTTCTTTACGCTTAAAGGTATACAATTCGTTTGTTTTTAAAGAAAGAGAAGTCGTAGTATCACTTTGTAAATAAGAAATGCTGTTGAGCTTAACTTCATTTTTATTCCTATTGACAAGTTGTGCCGTAATAGAAACATCCTGCCCCGGAATAGCCATATAATCAACGGTTGTCGCTTCCAGCCATAAACCGGAGCAAGCCAGTAAAAGTGTTTCAGCTTCTTTTAATTTTTGCTGCTTCCAGTAGTTTAAATTTTTGTTGTTTTCATCAAGCGCTTGTATAAGTTTATAAATAGCTACTAATTGAGGAATACTGTTTTCAGGTAACTGTGGATCGTATTTTTTAATACATTCATCAATGGCTTTCTGAATTTTTTCCTGCCCTTTAAATTTACCCCAGTTCACGCTAATTCCTTCTATCAGGTCAGTTTTCACACTATCTCCTTTCAGTAATTTAAAATATTCAATGCTCGAACCACGTTGCTTTGCTGAACCAAAGCCCTGGCTCTTGTGGCAGGAGCGGCTTTCTGCTGCAATCTCCCCATAATTTTTTCCTAACAAAGGATTAAATACACCGGCATCAATTTTTAATTGGTTGGGGGCGGTAGTATTGGTTGTTCCAAAATTAAAGGTATTCCAGAAAATGCGTTTTGCCTGCCATACCTCGGTATATTTTAACTGCTCAGGAAAACGTGTAGGATCAGCTGCTGCATCAAATGCTTCAAGCGCAAGTATAGCGGAGGCCGTATGATGTCCATGCCCGCCTTCGCCCGTTGTTGGAAAACGACAAATAATCACATCCGGTTTAAATCTTCTGATAGTTAATACCACATCGGATAAGATGCTGTCTTTATTCCAGATGGTAAATGTTTCTTCAGGATTTTTTGAAAATCCAAAATCATTAGCACGCGTAAAAAACTGCTCGGCACCATCTGTTCGGCGGGCGGCTAATAATTCCTGTGTACGAATCAATCCTAAAGGTTCACCCTGCTCTTTGCCGATCAGGTTTTGTCCGCCGTCGCCGCGGGTTAAAGAAAGGTAACCGGTTCTTAGTTTTTTTTCATTAGCAAGATATCCTAAGAGTCGCGTGTTTTCATCATCGGGATGAGCAGCTACATATAGTACACTTCCAACAGTGTTTAATTTTTTTAAACCCTGTACTATTTCAGCAGAATTTAAGGCATGATTTGTTTGAGCAAAAAATAAATTCCTGCTTAAATATAAAAGAGTAAAGAAAAGAAAATGTGTTTTCATGGGATAGTTCTAATAGGTGTTCAAGGTAATAATTATTAAAAAGATACATTCCGGATTTTTGATTCAGGATGTTAATAATAGTGAAGATTGTTTAAACAGAACAGTAAACCACAGAATGAGCTTAATGTTTAAATAATACGGGTACAGAAGAGACTTAAATGATAGTTATTTTTGATAAAACTCGATAGGCAGGCCATCAGGATCTTCAATAAACGTAAACTGCTTTCCGGTATACTCATCTATACGAATAGGTTCCGCAGTAATATGGTTTAATCTTAAATAATCAATGGCTGCTTCCACATCGTCCACTTCAAATGCCAGGTGCCTTAATCCTGAAGCTTCGGGTCTGGATACACGTTTTGGAGGGTCGGGGAAAGAAAATAATTCAATAACGTATTCACCGTTTAAGGCCAGATCTAACTTGTAGGATTTTCTTTCTGCACGATACACTTCCCTTATTATTTTCAAACCTAACACCTCTACGTAAAATGTTTTAGACGTTTGGTAATCAGAACAAATAATGGCTGTATGATGAATTCCACGAATGTTTAGCATTGTTTTTTTGAATAGGTGTTGTTTGTCTTTCATAAAAAAAGCCCACTAATTGCGAGCTTTTAATTTGTGTTAGTTATTTAAAATTTAAATAGCATCAAAATCAATCACTACCTTCTCAGTAAGTGGATGCGCCTGGCAGGTTAAAACAAAACCTTCTTCTACTTCAGCTTCTGTTAAAGCAAAATTGTTATCCATTTTTACTTTTCCTTCCAGTACTTTTGCTCTGCAGGTACAGCAAACAGCTCCTTTACAGCTAAACGGAGCATCAACACCTGCTTCAATAGAAGCATCTAAAATGCTTAACCCTTCTGTGTTCAAAGTCATTTGTGTTTCAAAACCATATTGTATAACGGTAATCGCACTGTTTACCGGTTTACCGGTTACTTCATTGGCTGCTGCATTATTCACCGCATCAACCACAGCACTAAAATATTCAATGTGTATTTTTTCTTTCGCTATTTGTAATCCTTCCAAAGCCTGTTTAATGTTTTCCATCATAGGGCCCGGTCCGCAAATAAAATACTCGTCAGCATTAACACCACCGTAATTCTCAACAATAGCCTTTACTCTGTCGGTACTTAATAATCCTTTTTGTAAATCGGAAACTGCTGTCTTAGGTGTATCATATACATTTAATACTTTAAAACGGTCTGCATTTTCAGAAGCTATTTTTTGGATTTCCGAATTAAAAATAACCGATTCTTCATCCCTGTTAGCATAAATTAAAGTAACTGTACTTTGTTTTTCAATATACAATACACTTTTTAAAATGCTCATCATGGGCGTAATCCCACTTCCTCCGGCAAATAATACATAATGCTTTTTATTGTTACCGGATAAAACCGAATGGAAATTTCCCATCGGAGTCATCACGTCAATCATATCTCCCACTTTCCAGTTACGGTTCATTAAAGAAGAAGCTCTTCCATCCTTTACCTCTTTAACAGCTACACGCAATTCCTTTTCGCTGTAGGGGCTCGTACAAATACTGTATGAACGACGAATCTCTTCACCGTTTACCTTTAATTTTATAGTAATATATTGTCCTTGTTTAAACTGAAATTCAGGTTGTATTTGTGGAGGAACATCAAACGCCACAGAAACGGAGTCTGCTGTTTCCCTGCGAATGTCTTTTACTTTTAACGTGTGGAATCTTGCCATTTTTTTAGTAATTAAGCCGTAAAAATAGGTATAAAAAATAATATTCAAATCTTCCTGTTAAAGATCAGATGATATTTATAGCTTAAACGGGGATTAAATGCTGATAAAAACGTTTGAAAAAAGCGGTCAAAAGCGTATATTTGTATAATTCATTTAAATTGAAAATAATGGAACAAGTAACATTTGAAGATGTGTTTGAAGGCAAATTAGCCAAGAACGAAATGATAGAACCAAAGGATTGGATGCCTGAGAATTACAGGAAACATTTGATCCGCCAGATTTCACAACATGCACATTCCGAAATTGTAGGGATGCTACCTGAAGGAAACTGGATCACACGTGCACCAAGTTTGAGATCTAAAATTGTATTATTGGCTAAAGTTCAGGATGAAGGCGGACATGGTCTTTATTTATATACAGCAGCTGAAACCCTTGGTATTAGTCGCGATGAATTATTAAATAATTTACATACAGGCAAAGCAAAATATTCATCCATCTTTAATTACCCAACCTTAACATGGGCTGATATTGGGGCTGTGGGCTGGTTAGTAGATGGCGCTGCCATTATGAACCAGGTGATGTTACAACGTTCTTCTTATGGTCCTTATAGCCGTGCTATGGTGCGTATCTGTAAAGAAGAAAGCTTTCACCAACGCCAGGGATTTGAAATCATGACTCACCTTGCTTTTGGCACTGCCGATCAAAAAGCAATGGCGCAGGATGCGTTAAACCGTTGGTGGTACCCAACTATGATGATGTTTGGTCCACCGGATGCCGAATCTCCTAACAGCGAAAACGCGATGAAATGGCGTATCAAACGCGAAACAAACGATCAGTTACGTCAGAAATTTGTAAACCAAACAGTTTCTCAGGTGGAATACCTGGGATTAACCGTTCCGGATGCAAATTTAAAATGGAACGAAGACAAAAAAGGATATGATTTTAGCGAACCTGATTGGGCTGAATTTAAAAACGTGATCAGCGGTAATGGCCCTTGTAACAAAGAGCGTTTGGCGGCACGTAACAAAGCACACAAAGAAGGGGAGTGGGTGAGAGCAGCAGCTCAGGCTTATGCCACAAAAAGAAAAGAAATATACGAAGCAGTATAACAAATCAATTAGTAAATGTTGAATTAATAAATTAGTAAACTAAAAAAATGAGTGATAATCAAGGCCCTGTATGGGAAGTTTTTGTACAGAAAAAATCCGGTCAACCTTTTGTACATTGTGGAAGCTTACATGCTTTTGATAAAGAAATGGCATTGCAAAATGCGAGAGATTTATATACAAGAAGAGGCGAAGGTTGCGCTTTATGGGTAGTTCCATCAAACGCCATTGTAGCCAGTAGCCCCGAAGATATTGGACCGTTCTTTGAACCGGCAAATGATAAAGTGTACCGTCATCCAACATTTTACCAAATTCCGGATGCCATTGGGCACATGTAATTCCTGATCAGAACAGGTTCTGTTCCCCTCTAAAAAGAGGGGTGAGGGGTGTGTAAAAAAATGATCAAGTTTGAATTAAGATATAAATTAATGAGATGCGGATCACGACACGTTGTGACAGCATGATTATAAAAACTCAGTGAACCCTGCAAAAACCTCTGCGTTATTTGCGGTTAAATAATAAAAAATGACAACACAAGAAGCTCTATTCAATTACGCATTACGTTTAGGCGATACAAATTTAATTCTTGGCCAACGCTTAGGCGAGTGGACAGGACACGGGCCTTTTTTAGAGGAAGACCTGGCACTGACAAATATTGCCCTGGACATTACCGGAGCTGCAAAATCATTATTGGAGTATGCCGCCAAAATTGAAGATAAAGGCAGAACGGAAGATGACCTGGCTTATTTCAGAAACGACCGACAATATTTTAATGCCCAAATAACCGAACAACCTAATGGCGATTATGCCCGAACAATTGTTCGCCAGGCAATAATTGATTGTTTTGATCTGTATTTTTACCAGGAATTAGCAAAAAGTAAAGACGAAACACTGTCGGGTATTGCACAAAAATCAATTAAAGAAGTCACTTACCATTTACGTCATACCGCTTCATGGGTGATGCGTTTTGGAGACGGAACAGAAGAAAGTCATAACAAAGCACAAACTGCCGTAAACGAGCTATGGCAATATACAGGTGAGTTGTTTGAGATGAATGAAGTAGATGAGATCTTATTAAAAGAAGGTATCGCGGTGGATTTAAAGGTGGTGAAACTTAAGTGGGAACAACACATGACCGAACTATTGGAAAAATCAACATTGGTAAAACCGGAAAATGTATTTATGCAAACCGGCAGCCGAAAAGGAATTCATACAGAACACCTGGCGTTTATACTGGCAGAAATGCAGGCTTTGCCAAGGATGTATCCTGATGCTAAATGGTAATAAAAAATAACCGACATGAAAAAAATAGCTTTTATAATTTGTATATGTATTTCCTTCGCAGGCTTTGCACAGGCACTACAAAACCCATCTATAAAAATATCTAGGGCTAAATTTATCAAGACAAAAAAGTTAACCGGTCTTGTACCGCCCGTGAAAGGATGTGATGTCCTCAGTTACCACTTTTCAACCAATATCGGTAACGGCGTAAAATCGTTTAATGTAAAAGGTGGCAACGTAACCGGCACTATGAAAACCATTATTAAGGAGGTTAAAAAAGGAGAGAGGGTCATCATCGATAACATTAAATCCAATTGCGCGGAACAGTACAAAAGGAAATACATTTTTATAATACAATAATGGGTTTAAAAGAAGACTGGAAAAAAATTTCCCCTTATTTTGTTGATATCTGGCAGTACCTCGTCATTATTGTGATCATGATCATTGCCGCTATTTTCATCCTTTAAACTATTCTTATTTCCATCTGTTTTTCAAGTAATGGTTTTGTCAAAAGAAGATATTTATACCCTGCTTTCAGAAATTCCTGATCCCGAAATTCCTGTGATTTCAATTACTGATCTGGGAGTGATAAGGGATATTAATATTACGGATCCAACATCCATCGACTTAAAAATTACCCCAACCTACAGTGGTTGCCCTGCCATGAAACAGATTGAGGATGATGTGAGGAAAAAACTTAAAGAACATGGCTTTACAAACATTAAAGTAAATACTATTTTTTCTCCACCCTGGACAACCGATTGGATAACCCCAGAAGCAAAAGAAAGATTGAAAGCATATGGTATTGCCCCACCGGAGCATACCACCGAAGATAAAAGCTGGCTTACCGGCAAAGAAAAAACAATTACCTGCCCCCGTTGTAAGTCTCAAAACACAAAACTTATTTCCCAGTTTGGAAGTACGGCATGCAAAGCTTTATATCAATGTCAGGATTGTTTGGAGCCATTTGATTATTTCAAGTGTATTTAATGTTAAAGCTCTAAAAGCCTTTAATGTTCGACGAAATAGCGTTTTTTTATTACAAATAAAGTTTTAACTTAGCTTAAAGTATTTTTTTTATGCTAAGCCAAAAACTTTTACAAAAAACGATCAATAATTTTTTAGAACATGTTTTTGTACTGAACATCTATAAAGAAATTATTTTTCAATCTGTAAATACCGAAAGTTTATTTGGATACACTTGTGAAGAGATTACCCCAAAAGGATTTGGCCATCTGTTCCTGAGCTCTCCAAAATCGTTGGATGATTGCATGGAAAAAGCAGAAAGGTATGGGGAATATATTGGTACCGAAAATTTCAGGCATAAAACGAGGAATTACATCAACATTGCCTATCGTGTGTATTACGAAGAAGAAGAAGGGCAAAAGTACTATGTGTTTTACTTGAGAGATAATACAAAGCAAAATATTATCAGAAAAGACATCATTAAAAAAAGCCTTACTATCGAAAACCTTTCAAAATCAAGGGTTATAAGAGAAGGAAGAATAGAAGAAGCCATTTACGAAATTCTGGAATCCTGTTCAAGAGCTATGCATACAACAAGGGTAAATGCCTGGGTATTCGATACTCAAAAAACACAAATTCAATGCATTGGAAATTTTGATGCCCGCGAAAATAAACTGGTTCCGCAAAATGCATTGCCGCGGCTGGCGATGCCACTGTATTTCAGTTTATTCGAAACCGAAAAAATAATAATTACCCGTGATGCCTTTAAAGAAACCAAGACTGCAGAACTGTATGAGTTTTATTTAAAACCTCACAACATCCAGTCATTAATGGATATACCGGTAAGGATTGAAGGGGAAATGGTAGGGATTATTTGTTTTGAAAATGTGGGATCTCCGCGTGAGTGGACCTTGCAGGAACAAAAA
>CAXVYS010000001.1:0-39742 GCA_963422675.2 Bacteroidia bacterium | reverse complement strand
TAAAGCTTTCTGCTTTTGCAGCCTATGATTTTTTTAAATTAAATTACCACGCAGGTATTTCTGTTAACTGGACAGGTACACTCAACGAAGAAGAATTGAAACAGGAACTGGAATCGCATTTACACTCCAAAGCATTGATCGTGAATGGAGCCTTGTTTGAGATCCCGAAACGTTTGTGGGAATATTTGCTGTTACGTGCTGAGATCAATTTAAATAAGCCCTGGATAGAACTGGGAAAAAAACAATTGAATAAACTCGCACAGGTTCTTACCAACGATGTATATGCCATGCAAGGCAAAACAACGTTTAAAGAAGAGTTTGTAACAGCTGGTGGGGTTAATTTAAAAGAAATCCATTTTAAAACCATGGAAAGTAAATTAATGCCGCATCTGTTTTTTTGTGGGGAAGTATTAAACATTGACGGAATTACCGGAGGCTTTAATTTTCAGAATGCCTGGAGTACGGCGTGGATAGCCTCTAAACTGGGAAAGTCATAAAAGGGCAGCAGACTTCGTAATTCCTTTTTATGATCTAATTTCCGTGGCACAAACCTTGATTCTCTTTTTCATTAACCTAAAAAATCCGGAATCATGAAAACATCTAATGCTGTATTAAAGCCTTGTATCCAGGCTTATCTAAATGTAAAAGATGCCGATAAGGCCATCGAATTTTATAAAAAAGCTTTTGGTGCCAAAGAAAAAGGCCGAATTACCGTTAACGGAAAGGTAGGACATGCCGAGTTAGAAATAGGTGACTCTGCGTTTATGGTAGCCGAAGAAATGAAAGAGTGGGGCAATGTGAGTCCTTCTACTCTGGGCGGCACGCCGTTGGGTCTTTGCCTGTATGTAGAAGATGTAGATACTGTGTATAAGAATGCCCTTTCCGCAGGTGGAAAAACGGAAGGTAATATGGGAGTAAAAGACCAGTTTTATGGCGACCGCTCCGGAAACCTTATTGATCCTTTCGGCCACAAATGGATCATCTCTACCCACATAGAAGATGTGAGCTGGGAAGAGCTTCAAAAGCGTTCCGATGAGATGATGAAGCAAAACGAGAAAAAAGATACGTCTTTGTAAGGTCTGAATACATTTTACAACTCAACCACCGTTTTCTACAGTTCAGCTATTTTAACCTTTCGGGGTGCTTAAGCCTGAAGTAATATTGTGCCATAAACTTAAACACTATGGCAAAATATTATTTTACATTAATGACGGCAATTGCTTTAATTCTGTCGAAACCCCTTATGGCACAGAGTCCTACTCAAACCATTAAAGGAACTATTATGGATAAACAGGCTCAATATCCTTTACCGGGGGTAAATGTGGTAATTATGGGCTCCAATCCTATCAAAGGAACTGTTACCGATGTGAATGGAAAATATAAATTAACGGAAGTAGCCCCAGGCCGTTATGATTTGAAAGTTTCTTTTTTAGGCTATAAAGAAATCGTATTGCCAAATGTATTGGTAACTTCAGGTAAAGAAGTGTTGGCGGATGTGGGTATGGAAGAAAACATTAATGCCTTGAATGAAGTAGTGGTTGCAGGGAGCAAAAAAAATGAAACGAATAACGAACTTACGTCTGTAAGCGGAAGATCTTTTTCGATGGAAGAAGTTAACCGTTATGCCGGTGGCCGTTCAGACCCTTCGCGTTTAGCAGCAAACTTTGCAGGAGTGAGTTCACCTGATGATTCACGGAATGATATTGTGATCAGGGGAAACTCTCCAAGTGGAGTGTTATGGCGCATCGAAGGATTAAATATTCCTAACCCCAATCACTTTTCAACCATTGGTACAACCGGCGGCCCTGTAAGTGGAATCAACACCAACTTATTAAAGAATTCCGATTTTTTTACCTCTGCTTTTCCTTCCGAATATGGAAATGCTAATGCAGGTGTATTTGATCTTGGATTCAGAAACGGGAACTCTGATAAAAGAGAACATACCATTCAGTTTGGTGCCTTAACCGGGTTGGAGGCTATGACGGAAGGCCCTATAAATAAAGCAAAAGGATCGTCCTATGTGATTGCTTACCGTTATTCTTTTACAGGCCTGGCACAATCGTTAGGCTTATCAGTTGGAACAACGGCCACTCCTTTTTACCAGGATCTTTCTTTTAAAATAAACGGTGGTTACACAAAAATGGGTCGTTTTACCTTGTTTGGATTAGGAGGGAAAAGTAAAATTAATTTTAATCATGCTAAAATTGATAGCACCGATTTGTTCGCAGATCCTACCAAAGACAGCTATTTTACAAGTGATATTGGTTTAGTGGGCTTAAAACATTTTATACGGGTAGGAGAAAAATCCTACTTTAGTACAGTTGTTGGAGGAACCTATGCGGCATCTAATTATAACCAGGATACCATTTCAAAATACAGTTCGGATGTAACGCGCATCATCGAAAATAAAGTTTCCCAGGTTCATTATTCCATCAATACTTCTTTTAATTCCAAAATCAGTTCAAAATTATTTGTAAAGATTGGTGCCATCGAAGAAATTATTAACCTGAATTTATATTACCGTAATCGCCAGTTTACACCTGTATGGCAGCAAATATGGAATTACAACGATTATACTTCTTTACTTCAGGGATATGCTCATGCGAAATATAATTTTAATAATGCGCTAACACTTAATATAGGGCTGCACTCACAATACCTCACTTTAAACGGTTCGTACTCTATAGAACCACGTATTGGGATGAAATACCAACTCAATCAAAAAAACACTATAAGTGTGGGTTATGGTATGCATAGCCAGATGCAGCCTACAGATGTGTATTTTTACCGTTCAGTTAATTTGGATGGCAGCTACGATCAGTCGAACAAAAATTTAGATTTTACACGTAGTCAGCATTTTGTAATAGGCTATGATGTATTGCCGTTTAAAGACTGGAGAGTAAAAACAGAAGTATACTACCAGGTATTATCCAATGTTCCTGTAACGCAAACTCCCGGTAGTTTCTCTATGTTGAATGCCGGAGCGAGCTTTAATCCTAATGAACAGGGCTATTTAAAAAATAGTGGAAGCGGCGAAAATTATGGAGCTGAATTAACGCTTGAGAAATTTTTTACGAAAGGGTATTATGGCTTATTAACCGGAACACTTTACAAATCAACATATAAAGGAAGCGATCATGTAACTCATAACACGGCTTTTAACGGTACCTATGTATATAATGTGTTATTAGGGAAAGAGTTTAAGTTAGGTAAAGCAAAAAGAAACACCTTTACAGTTGATGTAAAAATGACGCAGGCCGGTGGAAGATATTATACACCGGTTGATTTGGCAGCATCAAGGATTGCTGGCAAAGAAGTGTTAATGAAAGATGCTGATTCTTTTTCGAAACGTAATCCTGATTTTTTTAGGTTAGATGTAAAAATGGGCTTTACCGTAAATAGCAAACACAGAAAACTGGCTCAATCTATATTCTTCGATGTACAAAATGTCACCAACAATAAAAACGTATTTGCACAACGTTATAATCCTCTTACCAATAATATTAATACTGCTTATCAAATAGGGTTCTTCCCTAATTTCGTTTACAAAGTTCAATTTTAAAAAATAATTAAGATGATGCAACGCATTTTTTGGATCCTATTAGTAGTATTTGCTATCATCATTGGGCTTTACCCTTCTATCTATTTTATAATTGACCGGAAGTTTGGATTATTAAGTACAAAAAGTGATGAAATTTTAGCATCCGGTTTATGGAATATCTGTTTTTACATCCATATTTTTTTTGGCGGAATAGCCTTACTGTTAGGATGGACACAATTTATGAAAACCTTCAGAAACCGTTATCCACAGCGGCACCGGAAAATTGGTAAGATCTATATTCTTTCTGTTTTGTTAAGTTCATCGGCAGGAATTTATATAGGCTTTTTTGCAACCGGAGGAATTATATCTTCTTTAGGATTTATCAGTTTGGGAGTAGTATGGTTTTCTGTAACGTGGATGGCTTTTTCAACGATTAAGAAAAAGAAGATCATCGAACATCAAAAACTAATGATTTACAGCTACGCCATGTGCTTTGCGGCGGTTACCCTACGACTCTGGCTTCCGTTATTGGTTGTTGCTTCCGGCAATTTTGTAACGGGTTACATAATGGTTGCCTGGTTATGCTGGATCCCCAATTTAATTTTTGCAAAATTTTTCATTCAACGAACACTTGTCACACACTCTTAAATACCTATCTAAAACAAACACATATGAAAAAAGTATTGATTATAAACGGCCATCCTAACGCTGAGAGTTTTTGTAATGCCCTCACAGAAGCTTATAAAAAAGGAAGTTGGGATGTTGGAAATGAAGTGGAATTACTAAATGTTCGCGAACTGAACTTCAATTTAAACCTTAGTAATGGCTACAGCCGGAAAACCGAACTGGAGCCGGATCTTATAGAGGTTCAACAAAAAATAAAATGGGCTAATCATATTGTGATTGTGCATCCTGTTTGGTGGGGTTCTGTTCCTGCCTTATTAAAAGGATTTTTCGACAGGGTTTTATTGCCGGGCTTCGCGTTTAAATACAGGGAAAACAGCCAATTGTGGGATAAGTTATTAAGTGGTAAGACAGGTCATGTAATTTACACAAGCGATACGCCTATCTGGTTTTATAAACTGGTTTTTCGGGCACCTTCGGTTAATCTCGTTAAAAGAAGAGTACTTCAGTTTTGTGGCGTAACTCCTGTAAGGGTTACCGGTATTGGTCCGTTACGCAAATCAACTCAAAAGTTCAGGGAGTCGTGGCTTAATACGGTAGAGCAGCTGGCAAAAAAAACGAATTAATAAATTTACTTAAATTTACACTATGCATAGAAGTAACAAAAGGTTTATATATATGATTATTGTAGGAGTGATACTTTCATTTCTGCTTGATTTTATTGTAAAACCGATAGGAGGAGATCATAACCGTACCTTTGATATTCTGGCATCGGTGATCATTACCGTTTTAGTATGGGAAGGAAATTTAAGAGTTGATAATTGGATGAACCGTAAATTTCCCTGGGAAAGAAATCCGGGAAAACGGGTGCTGATACAATTGCCTGTAAGTATGGTATTCAGCGCATTCCTGATATACCTGTCGATGTTGGGGTTTAATAAGTACGTCTGCGCCATGCCTGTGGATTCCAAAAATGCATTTATGGGCATCGCTATTATTATTGGCGTTATGGTTTCTATTATTTTGTTGGCGGTAGAAATAGGTATTCAGTTTTTTGGAAACTGGAGAACGTCTTTGCTTGAAATAGAGAAATATAAAACAGAGAGTTTACAGGCACAATTACAGAATTTGAAAAATCAGATCAACCCTCATTTTCTGTTCAATAACATGAGTGTCCTGTCATCGTTGGTATACAAGGATCAGGACAAAGCGGTTGATTTTATCAATCAGTTATCGAAAGTGTACAGGTATTTGCTGGATAATAAAGACAGTGAGCTGGTAACATTGGAAGAAGAGTTAACCTTTATTCATTCCTATACGTATTTGCTTCAAATCAGGTTTGATACCAATATTAAGTTTGATATTGAAGTGGAAGAAAGGTCGTTGCGTAGATTACTACCGCCCATGGCGCTTCAAATGCTGGTAGAAAATGCGATTAAACATAATGAGATTTCTGAGGAACAGCCTTTAACGGTTCGTATAACCACGGTGGGGGACGTTTTACAAGTAACTAATAATTTGCAATTACGAACACATACTGAACCAAGTTCTAAAACAGGACTTAAAAATATTAACGATCGGTATTCTTATTTTACAACGATTCCGGTTGAGATTATTCAAACTGCAGATTCGTTTACCGTAAAAATACCATTACTCCATACCAAATGAACGCTATCATTATTGAGGACGAAAAATTATCAGCCGAGCATTTAAGTAATCTCTTAAAGCGGATAGATCCTTCCATTCAGATAATTGCCACTTTTGATTCGGTTAAAAAAAGCATTGAAGCTTTTCAAAAAGGAATATCGGCAGACGTATTATTTGTAGATGTACATTTAGCGGATGGATTGAGCTTTGATATTTTTTCAAAGATCAGTATTGATATCCCGGTTATTTTTACCACAGCCTTTGATGAGTATGCTATTAAAGCATTTAAACTGAATAGCATTGATTACCTTTTAAAACCAATAGGAGCCGACGATTTGAGAGCATCCCTTCATAAATTAAATAAGTTGAGTAACCGGCAACAATTTACCATCATTGAAAATTTAGCGAATGCGTATCAAAATTTAAATAAGCAATATAAGAATCGCTTTATGGTGAAGATGGGCGATACTATTGTTTCTATAAAAACAGAAGACGTGTTGCATTTTATTGCGGAAGATGGTATTACATTAATGGTGGCGAATGGTAAACGTTATGCCGTTGATTATACCCTCGATCAATTGGAAGGACTGGTTTCACCCGATGTGTTTTTTCGGATTAACCGTAAAGTACTGATCAGTATCAATGCGGTACAAAAAGTGAGTGCTTATTTTAACAGCCGTTTGAAAATTAATTCGGATGTATTGGAAGATGAAAGTGCTATTGTAAGCCGTGAACGGGTTAATGAATTTAAAGCATGGCTGGATAAGTAATACCCGGCCACACTTTAATTCAAAAATCTATTCGATGATCAGCTTCCCTTTTGAAAGCAATTTGTGGCGTTCTGTTAATTTATAGTAATAGCTCCCCCTTGCTAAATGGGTATTATATAAGGTTATTTCAGTGCCATATAACCGGTTGAGCCTGTATACTTCCCGGCCTGTCACATCATACATTACCAGTTCCGCATCGGTTAGTTCCTGATTGGTTGTTAGAGTTGCCTGCGCCGAAAACGGATTCGGAAAAACACACGTTGTAAGTTGTGATGCTTCACGTTCCTGTACAGAGGTGGATACAAAGGCATCACAATCATAATTTGGCACCTGGAAGCAGATAAAGTTATTGGCAATGCTTTGATCATGATATATAACAGTGCCTTCACTGCTTACGCATAGCAGGGAGTAGATATTATCACTGATGGACAATAGCGGCCAAAGCAATCCAAAGTTGCTACCTATCCCTTCTATCCAGTACTCCTTTGTGTGGAAAGATCCATTGGCGTTAAAGGTCCATCTTTTGCGGGGTTGTCCGTTTACCATTACCTGATCAATGGAGTCTACTTTTAAAGCCACATAAGAACCCATGATGTTTTTAATCTTTGCCGTATCGCCTACATCCAGGTTAAAATTATACAGAAGTGATTCAGTAACATTGCCATCTTTAATATAGTATACTTTTTTTCCGCTTTCACGCAATGCACATAGGTAGCTTGCAGTACTAAGGTTGAAATGAAAATCAGTTGATCCGTATATTTTTTTATAGGACAGTGTATTGATCAGCGTGTCTCCAAACATACCTGTTTTATAAATCATACCACTACTTGAAAAATAAGAACATTGGTTACCTGTCCATATAGCAGTGGTGTTTGGCAGCGGTGTATAGGTTTGCGCATTCATGTTTGCTATCCACATAGTAAATGTAAAAATGAGTTTTAATGCTTTCATGGTATTTTAAAATAAGAGGTTAGAGAAACAAAACGATTAATCGGTAATAATCAGTTTTTCATTAATAATGAGGGTGTTGCCGGTCATGATACGGAGAAAATACATTCCGCTTTTAAGGTTACTTCTATTGAATTCCAGGGTGTTATGGTGTCGTATAAATTCCTGCTGAATCTCTTGTCCTGCAATATCAAACAGTTTTACAGTGGGGGAAGATTGCATAAGCTCATCGGTAATCATAATGGAGCAGGTTGTTGTAAAAGGGTTGGGAGAAATACGCACAGGATACTTCACCTGTTTTTGTTCATTGATCCCAACAGGTATGGTCGTAATAGAGATGTTATCAATAGCATACGTACTCCATTCAGCGCCTATGGTTTTGTATCTGAAAGCTACGTAACCGCTGTCTGATATAAAAGGTATAGTAACAGTGGTATCCAGCCATTGGTATTTAGGTTGCATCATTGATAAATTGGCAATTACTACAAAATTTCCAAGTGAAGGATTTTGTTTTTTTGAGCAATAGAGCACTTGTAAATTATCAGGAAAAGGTATGCTAAAGCCTTGAGTTTGTAGCTTTAAGGTCATTTTACTTTGCGCAGTTAGCTTTAAGGGAGGTGATACAAACCAGTCAACCACTGTATCAGTGGTGTTTCCGCCTACATTGTAATCATGCGAAATACCGTTTCCGGAAAATCCTGATGGTGAAACTTCCCAATGTTGGGCAGAGAGTGCTTTTGTTCTGTATTCTTGCCAGCCGGTTTGTTCTATGTTCGAATCAAATCCGGTAGTGTAGGGGAGTGCTTTACTTTGTGCGAAGGCCGCACTTGCCATAAATACAGATAATAATGTCATTAATGTTGCTTTCATAATTTTTGGTTTAAGTGAAGCAAAATTACGCAGCGGGCTTTCAGGTTGGAAATTCTTATTTCTAAATTATGACGAGGTTAAAAATGAATAAATGGCTATTTTGTTATTATTTAATATATATTTTTTATTTATATCTTACGTAGTCAAATTGAATTTTTCGCTTAACCATTCTTTGTAATGCACAATGCTTGAATTATGATGCGGATAGTTTTTATTGCAGAAAGTCTTTGCCAGCACTTTACTGTATTTGCTGTTTTTAAAATCATGTTTTTTAATCAGCTCCATCAATAGGTGAATGAAATCAGCATCCTGCTTATAATCCTTTTTACTGAACAACAGCTTATTCTGCTTTTTGAGTGTATCGATTAGCCTGAGCGCATATTCCAGATCGTTTGTCTCTATCCTGAGGATAATTTCCGTGATCAGTATCTTTACTTTAAAGCTATTATCAATGGTATCAAACAGCTTATGGTTATAAAGTTTAATGATGTTTTTAAGGGCGGTTTTATGTTGTTTCAAGTCGAAGTAAGCACCGGCAAGGTTCAGGTACACATAACCTAAATGCGTTGGATGGCCTGCAATGACCTTATTTTCCTTGGCTTCATTTGAAATTTCAATAGCTTTCTCCGGATCTGTTACCGTATAATTATTAATTAAAGCATTGTAATAAAAGAAGACATAGGCGTTGTACAGTAACCGTTTGTATTCCTTCATGGCATCATGAAGCTCACCGATATACTGAAGGGAAACAACATATTTTTTGTTTACAAACAGGGCATTACATAAGTAGGCAAGCATTTGCAGCTTTATATCATGATTTGTTTTAGAGAAGTAATTTTTTTGAAGAAACTCCTGGTAAGTGGCAAGGGTATATTTTTCGAGAGATTCGTATTGCTGCTGCGACAAAAGCAGGCGGCTAATAGCATTGAATAACTTCGTTTTAAATACCAGGTTATGCCTGAATTCTTTTTTTGAATTTAAATGAAGAATGGCTTTATTAAGAACCTGCGTTGTATGGTTTTTTGTTTTCGAAAAGTTCTGGCTTCGTTTCAGTTCGTAAATAATCTTTGCCAGGGAGTCATCCAGGGCTCTGATCTCGTTGAGCTTTACCTGGTTGAGTTCTCTTTTTCTTATAAATACAGTAGGCGTTGTTTCCCCAAATTGGATGGATAGGTTAATGTGTTCGGTATAAATAACATCCAGCAAAGAGAAATCCTGTATGGTTATGGCTTTTTTTTCGGCTTTCAGTAAATGATAATTTGCCAGTGGCCAATCATTTTTTTTAAGGAATACTTTATACAAGCTTAATTCACTGTAAATATCGTGGTTGTTTTTTTCGTAGCAATAAAACTGTACGAGGCTATTGTTAATTTCATTCAGCAGACGGTTTTTTAGCCTGTAATAAATGTTTTTATTGTTAACTGAAGGATAGAGTTTTTCAAGCAGCCTGTCTTCATTGGTATCTGATTCAGGTTGTTTTTTCAGCAGGTCAAACAACTGGATGTCTTTCCTTTCGTCATTTGACTGAGTACGATTTGCATACAACTTATAATTGATAATTTCTTCTTTATTGAGCTTATATATAGTTTTCTTTAAAATATCCATTTTTTGTTTGCGTTATATTTTACAAATATATTTTAAATTAAGTCTATAATTGAATTATCTTTATCTCAAAAAAAGAATAACATGGGATCCTTTGTGCGTAGGCTTGTAATTGGTGTATTGAGTATAGTATGCTTTAGTATAACAGGCTATTGCCAGGTATCTGTGAGTATTTTGCCCGGTTCACTAAGTGTTCTGCCAAGTAATACCGTTACCAATTTAAGCACCTTTACGATACAAGGAACGGTGGTTAACACCGGTTCATCAGCTATAACAGGTACTGTTACACTGAAAATGGTTATAAATACGAGTACAACGGCTACTCCGGCCTATGTTTTTCGTGATTCGAGCAGTTATTCCCTTAACGCTTTTTTACCCTCAGCATCACAGGCCTTTACGGTAAGCGATTTGGCATCTCCATCCAACCAATATACAATTATGAGTTTGGTGCCCGGTGCCGGAAATGGAACAACAGTAGTTGTTTGGCCTGTTTTAAGCTTATCGGATGGTAGCATTATCGAAATGACAGATTCTGTTTACGAACATATATATGTAGTTGTTCCGGATAATATTGAGGATTTGATCATGGAAAAAGACCTCATTAAAATTAAGAACCCGGTTTCACATACTGTGGAGCTGATTTATAATACTCAGTTATACAAAGTAGAATTACGGAACAGTAATGGCAGATTGGTAAAAACAATTGAAGGCAATGAGCTTAACGTGATAGGTTTCGCTAAAGGCATGTATTATTTAAGCTTTCATAATTTAAAATCGGGCAATGTGCTTACGCGCAAAATTGTGATCGAGTAGGAAATCAGCTAAACCGAATTGCTTTAACGGGTGTAATTTTATTGAGGATAAGTGTAGGAAGAAACATCATCAATAAGCAAACAACAATGGTTCCTGCGTTAATTAATAGAATATGTAGGATCGATATGTTTACTGGAACATATTCCAAATAGTACGTCGCTGCATTTAAAGTGGCAAACTTAAATTGTAGTTGGAGAAGGCATAATCCTATCCCGATCAGGTTTCCAAAAAGTAAGCCTTTCCCAAGAAGTTGTAGAGATACATAAAAGAATACTTTTCGCACTTCCCCATTTGCAAGGCCCAGAGCTTTTAAAATGCCAACCAGGTTTGTACGTTCCAGTATTAAAATTAATAAAGCGGAAATCATGTTGATCGCAGCTACCAATACCATTAATGTAATAATGATCACGGCATTTACATCAATCATCTCCAGCCAGCTGAAAATGGCACTTTGCAACTGTTTTACATTTGATATGGTAAATTCGTAGCCCACCATATCATTTAATATTTCCTGGGTTTGCTCTAATTTTTTAAAATCGTTCAGGTATATTTCATAGCCACCAACTTCTTCAGGTTTCCAGTAATTCAGCTTTTGTATTTGTTTTATATCTACAAAAACAAGGTTCTTATCAAAATCAGAAAAGCCTGTATTAAATATCCCTTTAATGTAAAAATCTTTCACGCGGGGCTCGTATTCAATATAATTTTGTCCGCTCATTGTTGTATCTGTGAGTTTTTTCTTACTCATAAAATAAACCAACAACTTTTGATTTAATTTTAAATTAAGTTTTGTAGCAATGGCATTTGAAACAAAAATGGATTTACTCACTCCGGTATCCTTGATATCCAATACGTTTCCTTCCGTAACATAAGGCTTTAGGAAACTCCAATCAAAATCGCTGGAAACTCCTTTTAAAACAATGCCTTCATTCTCTGTTTTTGTTTTTAAGATCCCGCTTTTTGTAGCAAAAGCCTGAATATGTTTCACATTATCAACAGCAGAAAGTTTCTGTAAGAGTTTTTTATTAAGTGTAATGGGATTAGGTTCTAACGACTGGTTTTCATCATAATCATTAATTTGTAAATGGGACGTGAACGTAGTGATCTTTTGAATGATCTGTTGCTGAAACCCGGTAATCACAGCCATCGTAATGATCATTACCGCTACCCCCAAAGCAATGCCTGTAGTGCCTATTTTTACAATAGGGCTCGACATATTGTTCTTAACGTTATTTTTGTTTAAGATACGCCTGGCTATGTAGTTAGAAAAATTCAAATACCTATATTTACATTGTAAATCTAAACTATTATATGCGATTTCATTTGTTTTTATGTTTATTTTTTTATTCTTATTTATTTTGTTTTTCACAAAATGGACAGCAGGCTTATGCTTCTATTACTACGGGAGCACAACAAACGCAGTTATATTTACCAAGGCTTCAACATAAAAAAGTAGCTATTGTTACCAATGCTTCCGGTATTATAGGTAAAAGGCATTTAGTAGATACATTATTAAAGCATAACATAAAAATCGTAAAAATATTTGGTCCTGAACATGGGTTCAGAGGAACAGCAGATGCCGGAGAAAAAGTAAAGAGTGGGAGAGATCCTGTTACTAAGATTACGGTTGTATCATTATATGGGGCACATAAAAAACCAACGAAAGAAGATCTGTCAGGTGTTGATGTGGTGGTGTATGATATACAGGATGTAGGCGTAAGATTTTACACTTATATTTCTACCATGAGTTATGTGATGGAAGCTTGTGCAGAAAATAATAAAGAACTTATTATTCTTGACAGGCCTAACCCCAATGGCTTTTACATCGATGGCCCTGTAATGACCGATAAATATAAATCTTTTTTAGGGATGCATAATGTGCCAATCGTGTATGGGATGACATGTGGGGAGTATGCTCAAATGGTGAATGGCGAAGGCTGGCTAAAAAACAAAGTGAAATGTAATTTAACGGTTATTCCTCTTGAAAATTATGACAGGTCGAAGTTCGTTTCCGGTTTGCCCGTTAAGCCTTCCCCGAATTTACCGAACGATACGGCTGTATTGTTATACCCAAGTTTAGGATTATTTGAAGGAACCATCGTAAGTTTGGGAAGAGGAACGAATTATCCGTTTCAATATATAGGAAATCCTTATGTGAGTAAAAGTGTGTTTCCTTTTGCATTTACCCCTGTATCAAATAGCATTACTAAAAAGCCAAAATACGAGGATACGGTTTGTTATGGCATAAATACAGCAATACAGTTTCAGGATATTTTAAAGCAGAAGAAAATACAATTAGATTTATTGAGCGTTTTTTATAGCCAGAGTAAGGGAAAACAAGCTGTTTTTTTTGACACTAATTTTAATTACCATGCAGGTAATGAAGAGTTACAGCAGCAAACCATTCAAAGCATTTCTCCTAAGGACATAAGAGAATCCTGGCAGCCCGCGATAAACAAGTTTAAAGAGATTCGTAAAAAGTACCTGATTTATAAGGATTTTTAATCGAATTGAGATTTACTTTTATTCAGAAAAAACAGAACATCCTTATCGCTTAGTTGTGTAAAATCTTCGTAGTATCCTCCAACTCCTTCGAAATCTACCGGTTGTTGCAGGATGTATAATTCATCGGCTTCGTAGAGGTCTTTATTTAATCTTTTCCCGGCAACAGGGACGGCTACAATTATTTTTTCGGTTTCCATTTTACGGCATAATCGAATAGCAGCAATCATTGTAACACCCGTAGCGATGCCGTCATCCACCAATATAACCGTTCTGTTTTTTAATTCAGGTAAGGGTTTTTCCTTATGATAAATTAAGATGCGTCTTTCTAATTCAATCTTTAGTTTGAGTATGATTTGGTTTATAACGTCTGTATCTAATGACATAGCATGAGGAATGTATACAATATCCCCTTCTGATAGGGCGCCAATACCATATTCGGGTTGTAAAGGGTGTGGGATTTTTTTTGAAATAATAATGGAGAGTTCTGCATTCAGGTATTTGGAAACATAATAACCGATTTCTACGCCACCTCTTGGAATACCAATAACAATAACATCTTGGTCTTTGTATTGATCAAGGCTATGAGCCAATTGCTCACCTGCCTCTTTACGGTTTTTGTATAGGTAATCCGGTTTCATTTGGCTAAATGTAGATACCTACTACAAAGGTAAAAATTAAACTGCTATTTAATTAATATTATTTCGAAAATAATACTACTTTTGTAAGCTTTTAAAAGCAACAGGAGAGGTGTCAGAGTGGTCGAACGAGCAAGCCTGGAAAGTTTGTATACGGGTAACTGTATCGCGGGTTCGAATCCCGCCCTCTCCGCGGATAAATGCAAAAAGGTTTAAGCGAAAGCTTAAACCTTTTTTTGTTTCATCGTACACGATGAAAGTTTGCTTTCAATCGGGGGCGTGAAAACAAAAAAGGAGTCTCGTTTTTCATGAGACTCCTTTTGCATTCTGACTCAGGGAGAAGAGGGATCATGTTAATAATCCCGCCCTCTCCGTTTATTGGTTTATGTTCATCTATATTGATGTATATTCATCCAAATTGATTTAAAAAAAGGTTATTTATTTGAATAACCTTTTTTGTTACGCAACAATTTTCTATTGGAATTTATGAATTAAGATAGTCTATTATAGCCTTCAAATGGAGCGAGAATTGATTAGAAATTAGTTCCGCTTTGCCCACCAGTTTAACCGAAATTAAGTTTCGTGTAGTAGTATTGAGATAAATTAAGCCCATTCAGAAGAATGGATTTTTTTATTGGTATTTTTGTCCTATGGAAGATATTAATATTAAAAGGGCGGTCGTATACGACATTGAGTTATTACAACAAATCGGCAGACAAACGTTTTTTGAAACATTCGCATCTGGCAACACCGAGGAAAATATGAAGAAGTATCTCGAAGATGATTTTTCATCGGATAAAGTGAAAGCAGAACTGAATAACGCAAACTCAGAATTTTATTTTGTTTTTTTCGATAATAAGGTAATAGGATATTTAAAACTAAACTTTGGATACTCCCAGACGGAATTAAGAGATGATACAGCCCTAGAAATTGAAAGAATCTATGTATTGAAAGAATTTCATGGAAAAAAGGTTGGACAATTACTATACGACAAAGCAATTCAAGTTGCCAAGCAAATGAATGCCGATTATATTTGGTTAGGCGTGTGGGAAGAAAATACAAGAGCAATAAATTTTTATAAGAAAAATGGGTTTGTTGAATTCGATAAACATATTTTCAAATTGGGTGATGATGAGCAGATAGACATAATGATGAAACTTCAACTAAAGTAAAGGTTCGAAATCGCTTATTTTCACTTAGTTTATTTACTCCTTAATGGAAGTTTTAAAAGGAACTATCTTACTTTAACAACAACTTTCCCTTTAGCCCGACCACTTTCTACGTAGGCCATTGCTTGGTTCGTTTCTTCAAATCGAAACACTTTGTCCATAACTGGATTGATTACACCCGATTCAATTAGTTTTGTAATCTCTTCTAATTGCTTTCCTTCTGCTCTCATAAAAAGAAAAGAAAAGTGTACACCAAGTTTAGCTGCTTTTTTTCGGATACCGGAACTAATTAGTGATAATATCATCTTTACAAACCAAGGTGCTCCTATTGCATTGGCAAAGTCAGGAGTAGGCGGACCCGAAATGGAAATGGCTTTTCCATTTGGTTTTAATATTCGCAACGACTTTTCAAGAGTCTTTATGTCTTGACTATTCAGCACAACATCGTAATCTTTAAGAATGTCTTCAAAATCCTGATTTTTATAGTCGATAAGCACATCCGCACCGAGGCTTTTTAGCAATCCAAAACTTTTCTCACTGGCGGTAGTAGCAACCGTTGCTCCCAAATGTTTTGCTAACTGAATGGCAATAGTTCCTACTCCACCCGAACCAGCCTGTATAAACACTTTTTGCCCCTTCTTCAAATTTGCTATTTCAACAAGAGCCTGCCACGCGGTTAAAGCAACTAAAGGAATAGAAGCTGCTTCATCCATTGAGATATTCTTTGGCTTTAACGCAACATCCTTTTCATGGACAGAAATATATTCCGCAAACGTACCGATTCTATGATCTGAAGGTCTTGAATAAACTTCATCACCTACTTTGAATTTGCTAACCTTTAAACCCACCTTTG
This sequence comes from Bacteroidia bacterium, assembly GCA_963422675.2. Classification (GTDB taxonomy): domain Bacteria; phylum Bacteroidota; class Bacteroidia; order B-17B0; family Aurantibacillaceae; genus UBA4416. The sequence continues at coordinate 23,765 of CAXVYS010000001.1, read as the reverse complement.
TTACAACACCGGCTACATCGTGTCCCAAAGTAAATGGTGTTTTGTATGGTAAAATGAGTTTAAATTCACCATCCCTTATTTTTGAATCTAACAGGTTAACGCCTGCTGAATGTATTTCTACCAATACATCGTTTTCTTTTACAACAGGCTCTGCAATTTCAGTTAGTTGTAATGTTTCTTTTTTGCCGTAGCGCTTTACTATAAATGCTTTCATTTTTAGTTTTTAAATTTATTTATATTCTTTAGAATTGAATTTTCAAATGTTTTGTAGGCAAAATGTTGCACTGCAAGAATTACCGAAGCCCCTTTACCAACCGGATGATTAAATTTGGGATTTTTATCTCCGACCAATTTTATTAGGGTATCAATAACAGGAGTGGGCTCTGGCGCATTTTCAAATAAATCTTTTGTATAAACTTCAAGTTTTTTGCGATATACGTCGTAATCTCCTATTTGACTTTCCGCAACCATAGAGTTAGAAACTATATTGGTTTTGAAACCCATTGGCTCAACCATACATACCTTTATATTAAATTCATTTAATTCAAAACGCAGAGCTCGGAAATAACCTTCAAGTGCATGCTTTGAAGCAGCGTAATAAGCACCGCCTGGAAGACTGATTAACCCCATAATAGAGCCTACTGTGATTATTTTACCAAAGCGTTGTTTTCTTAAATAGGGCAATAGTTCATTGGTAAGTTTAACTGTCCCCCAAAAATTTGTTTCCAGTTGTTTCTTACCTTGTTCAATCAAAGTTTCCTCCGCGAGTCCGGATAAATAAAAACCTGCGTTGTTTATCAATATGTCTAATTGACTTACATGTTTGAACAGAACTTCGCCAAAAGACAGAATAGATTCATCATTAGCAATATCAAGTTTCAATAACTTGAATGGTACCTGAGCTTGGTATTTTTCCGGATTTCTACTGGTACCAATTACATTAAAACCGCTCTTGTGTAACTTGTTTGCGATGAGAAGACCGAAGCCTGAAGATGCACCCGTAACTAAAATACTTTGTTTCATTTTTTCTTATTTTAAATATAAATTTGTAAATTCGCTTGCGTTTTGCAAGTACAAATGTATATATTTACTTGTAATATGCAAGTGGTTTATTAAAAATAATTTTATGGATACTGTTAAAAAAAGGTCTGACTGCCCAATTAGTTGCTCTCTTGATGTTTGGGGAGACAAATGGTCATTATTGATTATCAGGGATTTAATGTTTGCAAAACAATGTACTTATGGTGATTTTCTGAAATCGGGAGAAAGAATTGCAACCAACATTTTAGCTACCCGCCTGCAAATGCTTGAAGAGAACGGGGTTATTGCCAAATTAAGCCACCCCGATAGTAAGGCTAAAGTTCTGTATAAGCTTACTGACAAGGGAATTGATTTGCTGCCTTTGATGGTTGAAATAAACTTATGGGCGGATAAATATTTTACCATACCTGCTGAGAGGAAAGCAATGATAAAAGAGGCGAAAAAGGACAAAGAGGCGTTCATAAAAGCCTACACAAAAGAATTGAAGAGGGTGTCTTAACCTCGCATAACAATTTTCCAGTGCAATTTATGGATTAAGGTAGTCTATTATTGCCTTTAAATGGAGCGAGAATAGATTAGAAATTAGTCCGCTTTGCCCGCTTATTGGTTTATGTTCATCTATATTGATGTATATTCATCCAAATTGATTTAAAAAAAGGTTATTCATTTGAATAACCTTTTTTGTTACGCAACAGTACTAAGTTTTATTTGCTTATTATTCTTGTGGATCACTAGCTTTCTTTTTCTTTAGCTGGCGGGTTACGCTTAAAGCTAATAAACGATTATAAGACGCTTTAGAAACTAAAGGAACAGCGCCCCTCACCGGCAATAAAGAATGGCTAAGTCTTACTCCGAGTGCCCACTTATCATTTAATGTGCAGCCAATACCAACGTTGAATGAAAGTTCGCGTCTGATAAATGGATAATTATTTACCAGATCGGGTGATAAATTACCATTTAAATGTTCCTCACGATTAATCAGATATCCCAAACCCGGACCAAATTCAAAATAAATATTCTTACTATGGTATTGAAAAAGGACAGGAATTTCAAAATAATGGAGGTTGACTTGATGTGGACTCTGCTTTCTAAATTGCGCATCACCGATTCCCTTATCTAAAAGTAAAAGTTCCGTCTGAGCCGTCCATTTTTTGTTCATTTTTAGCTGGAACCAGAATCCTCCTAAAAAGTCGCCGGCAGGACGACTGTTAGTAAGATCTCCAGTGAGCGTATGATACGAATATCCCAGCTTTAGCCCAACGCGATAGGGTGATTTATAGTTATGCTGAGCGTATAGCCAAACACAATTAAAAATGGCTATTATAACAAGATTTTTTTTCAATGTGTTAATAACGTAATTTTCTTTGAAAAATTGTACTAAACTAAACTTTAAAAAGTAGTACAGGCTGTTTCTTTACCTGATGTTATTCATTAGGTCTTAACCTTTTTAAAAGCCACACGTTTGTGCTTTTCAGCCTTTTCAGGGGTAACACACGGTTCAGCTTCTACATAAAAAATAAACTCATTAATGGCTGTTAAGTCCCGCATGAAAATATCGATAAACGCTTCATCTTTCAAACGGTGAATTTTGTGTGGCGAAACAGCTTTTTCCAAACGACTGGTTTTCATTTCATTTAGCGGTGTAAGGTTCGAACTGGGTAACGTTCTTTCCGCGGATAAATACAAAAGGCGCCTTAAAAAGGCGCCTTTTGTATTTTCAGAAATGTCTGAAAACGTGTTTTCAAAGACATGAAGGGAAATACAAAAACAGACGTGAAGCATATGATTTGGCAGTTATCCTTTTCAAACATTGGAATTTACTTCTTGGCATTATCAATCAGGAAATTTAAACCCTTATATGTCATTCAGGAATAGCAACCAATTTAAATATTGCTGAGGCCCGTGTCGGTTGTAACTCCTATTGAAACCATAACGTTATTTAAAGTAACAGTATTAAAAGGTGTAACAGGTGTGATCACAACAGTGTAGTTTCCTGCCGGAAGCCCGGAAATCAAAAACTCCCCATTCGCATTAACAACCGTAGAGTACGAATTGGAGCCCGATGTTGCAATAACCGTCGCCAAAACTCCCGGTTGAGAAATTTTCCCTTTAATTGCTCCGCTTATCGCTGTTTCAATAGTTCGAATAACAGGCTTTAAGGAATAATTACCGTTACCTTCCGCTACAATGGATTGATTGGCATCAAAGTCAAGAAGCACATAATAAGCCACACCTGCCTGCAAATCTTGATGAACTTGCAATTTTAACCCCGATTGCTGGGCACTGGGAGTGCTTAATGAGTAGGTAACTCCTCCGCTTGTTACAATCGAATTGTTAGGCCCAAGTATCAACCTTATTTGCTGCACTTTATCACCATTTAATAATCCTGTGGCGATGAGTGTATCTATACCGTTAGAAAAATTCAACAAATTATAAATTCCGGAATTAACGTTAAGTTGTGTCGCATTTCCGTTACTAGTTATTTCTACGCCTTGTAAATCAATATTGACTGCGCTGTACGCGGCCGGGGCATCCGTCATCCTTATATAGTATGGTGTGGGTTTAGCTGGGACTATTTCAGCTACTTTTTCCTTTTTGCAGGAACTTACAACAGAAAATAATACCAAACTACATAATAGCATTCTTAAAGTTTTCATAGGTTCAAAATTTTAATTAATAATTATATTTACCATGCAAAATATAAGCCATCACCGGATGGTGTTCATTATATCCAGAACTTAAAGCACATACTTTACCTTCAAAAGAAATAAAAATTATTTCATAATAAATTGATAATCAAAAAATTAATATCTTGTTCGAAGCTTGTAAATTATAGCTTTTATTTAAGCAAATCGATCATTTCTAAGTGTGTTTTTAAAGATTCATGTAAACCTTTTTGACCAAAATTATACACAATTTTACTTGTTGGGGTTAGAACTAAAATTAGTTATTAGTTGACCCAACTGTTGACATAAGAAAAAGGGGATAATGTCAATAGATAGCATAGTTTATATATACTTAAATAACCTTTTTTTACGTAACAATTTTTTTGAATATGCAATTACGACAACGTATTGATAGCCGTTGTTTTAGTATATTTATATGTGACAAAAAAGGAAGAAAAATAAATCCTTATTCTGTAAAATTAGTCGGATAAGGATGAGAAAATCACTTCTATAAACTAGTTAGTGACAAGTACAAAAGACGAAACAATACTAATACAATAGTTGGTAACCATTTAATAAGAAAAGCATACCCATGGCAACGAAGTACGCTCCCAAACAGACAACCACCCGTGGACATATTGTTCAAATCAACAACATTGAGCTGTACTACGAGGAGTACGGAGTTGGAAGGCCACTGGTGCTTTTGCATGGGTTTGGCGGTTGTGGACAGAACTGGCATCCCTTTATCGACAAGCTCTCAGAGCACCACCGACTTATCGTGGTGGATCTGCGTGGCCATGGTCACTCCACCAACCCGGAGAACAAGTTCACACATCGGGAAGCGGCCAGTGACGTGTTCCTCTTGCTTGAAAAATTGGGGGTTGCTAACTTCTCGGCAATGGGAATGAGTTCTGGCGGGATGACTCTACTGCATATGGCAACGAGCCAGCCCAAACGCATCGACTCAATGGTGTTAATTAGCGCAACTTCCTATTTCCCCGATCAGGCAAGAGCCATTATGCGCAGAGCTTCGTTTGATACCATGCCCCAACAAGTGCAAGAGATGTATCGGGAGTGCGCAAAACGTGGCGATGAACAGATTCGTCAACTCATTACACAATTCAATGCGTTACACGAAAACTACGACGATATGAATTTTACTGCACAAAGTTTATCAACAATTACAGCTCGTACGCTCGTTGTGCACGGTGACCGCGACAACTTTTTTCCTGTTGAAATTTCTGTAAATATCTACCGTTCTATACCGGATGCGGCTTTATGGATTGTTCCCAATGGTGATCACGTTCCTATTTATGATTCCACTGTTCCATTCACTTCAACAGCCCTGCGATTCCTTGACGGGCCAGACAGCAAGTAGCCATCAGCGGCCTAATGGGTAACGGTCTTTCCACTTATTAAGTTTTATTGACTCTCGTTGTGTTTTGTTTTATTGAGGCCCGTTCGACAGAATGGACTTTTTTTTATCTCTTTGAAATTTGGTATTTTTACTCAAAAGAAATGGGTTTCATAAAGAGCAGTAAAAAACAGATGATGTATCGCCATTAGCCAGGCACAACTTTAGTATAGAGACGTTTTAACGAATCTTAATTGAAGAAAACTTTATAGATATTATGACTTTAATTGATAAGGAAATAACTATGACCAAAAATAAATTACTAAGAATGGATAATGTTGGCATCGTGGTAGAATCTCTCGATGAGGCCATCTCTTTTTTCACCGAGCTCGGTCTGAAGCTCGAAGGGCGAGCCACAATCGAAGGAGAATGGGCCGGGCGCGTTACCGGACTGGGTGATCAGCGAGTCGAGATTGCCATGATGGTTACCCCCGATGGCCACAGCAGACTCGAGATCTCACGATTTCTCACACCGCCTGTAGTTGCTGATCACCGGAACGCCCCGGTAAATGCTCTCGGCTATTTACGCGTCATGTTCACAGTACAGGACATCGACGAGATGCTTACCAGGCTCAGCAAGCACGGCGCACAGCTTGTTGGCGAAGTGGTTCAGTACGAGGATGTGTATCGGCTCTGTTACATCCGAGGCCCCGAAGGACTTCTCATCGGGCTGGCAGAACAACTCGATACTAAAAATAAGTAGTAGATGTTTTATAAAATACTCAACTGAGGATAAGTGACACAATAATTAGAAAATGGAATTCAACCCAAACAACAATGTTATTAAACTCTGTCTTCAAGGCATGGAGTTGGAAGGAAAAGATAAACCTGAAGAGGCAAGTAGAGTATTTCTTCAAGCCTGGAACGAGGCAACAAACGACTTTGAAAAATTTACTGCTGCTTATTATGTTGCTCGCCATCAAAAAAATATTTCCGACAAATTAAAATGGTTGCAAACAACTTTACAGTTTGCATTAAAAATAAATAACCTCTCTGTTAAAGATGCTTTTCCTTCTCTGTATTTAAACATTGCCAAATGCTATGAGGATTTAAGCGACCCTGATAACGCAAAAAAGAACTATGAATTAGCAATTTCATTCACGGGCAAACCGGCTGACGGCGGTCCCTTTTATCATGGGACGAAAGCGGATTTGCAGGTTGGCGATTTGTTGACAGCAGGATTCGGATCGAATTACCACTCTGAAGTGATAATGAATCACATTTATTTTACAGCTTTGGTAAATGGGGCAGGACTTGCTGCGGCATTAGCTAAAGGTGATGGGCGTGAACGTGTTTATATAATTGAGCCGACAGGGAGCTTTGAAAATGACCCGAACGTTACAGACAAAAAATTTCCTGGCAATCCAACACGTTCATATCGCACCCTGGCACCATTGAAAATCGTTGGCGAAGTGACAGATTGGATGAGACAAACACCAGAGGAACTCCAAAAATGGCGTGAGAAATTGGCCAATAACAAAGGAGATATTATTAATTGAGATGCCCTTATCCTGTATATTAGACGACCACTCCAATCACGACAGTTTATAAAAAACTTACATTTTTCGTTTAGCTTCAAAAAATTTAATGACCTTATTTTCAGTAACTTAACCTTAAATGAAAAGGAAAATTTGCGAAGCTGATCGACTGCGTGTATATTTGAAGCCGATCAGCTTCATATTAAATTAATACAAATGAGACGAGATGTTTTTCAAGCCATAGCTGACCCAACGAGAAGGGCCATTTTAACCCTCGTGGCATTGCACGCGATGACACCAAATGCCATCGCAGAACATTTTGATACGACGCGTCAAACCGTATCAAGGCATCTGAAAATTCTGACAGAATGTGAACTACTGAAACCGGAATACCAGGGGCGTGAAATTTATTATCAACTGGAATTAAGTAAAATGAAAGAAATAGATAAATGGTTAGAGCAATTCCGGAAAATTTGGGAAGACCGTTTCAGCCAGCTTGACAATTTAATATTAACCATAAAAAATAAAACAAAAAAATGAGAAACAATTTTCAATTCGACTTCCTTGTGGACAAGGAAAAAAACACGATCACTATTAACCGTGAATTTGGCGGAAATCAGCAGTTACTTTGGGACTGTTACACTAAAAGCGAATTACTGGACCAGTGGTTTGCCCCCAAGCCATTAACCACTAAAACCAAAGAAATGAGTTTTAAAGAAGGTGGGCACTGGTTATACGCGATGGTTGAACCCAATGGAACCGAGTATTGGGGACGTATGGATTACCTGAAAATTAAACCAATAGAAAACTATACAGGACTAGATGCATTTTGTGATGAGAATGGCAATTTGAATCCGGAACTACCACGTGCTTCATGGGATGTAAGTTTTAAGGAAATGGGTGAAAATTCTCTTGTTCAAACGGTGGTAACATATAACTCATTAGCAGATCTGGAAGTTGTGATTCAGATGGGAATGAAAGATGGATTGACTTTAACTATGGAGAAGTTAGATGAATTATTATTAACTCTAAAGAAAAAATAATTATGAAACACAAAATTATTTTCGTTTTAAGCCTGTTGTTCGGATTGATATTTATCAATGCAGGACTGGACAAATTTTTTCACTACATGCCGGTACCTAAAGATATGCCTGAAAGCATAATCAAGGTGTGGAATGCTTTTATAGAAATTGGTTGGCTTATGCCTCTCGTTGGTTTAGCAGAAATAGTAGGAGGGATACTTTTTACGATTCCGAGAACGCGCGCTTTAGGAGCTATTGTCATTTTTCCGGTAATGCTGGGGATACTATTGACGAATAGCGTTACCGAACCATCGGGTTTACCTATGGCTTTGATACTACTTGCCATAAGCCTTTGGATCATTTATGAGAACCGCGCAAAGTATTTACCAATGATAAAATAAAACACATTTGAGATGACAACATTAAATTCAAAAGTTGATGATTATATTGCCAAATCAGAAGATTTTGCAAAGCCAATCTTAGAACATTGGCGAAAACTCATATTAAAAACTTGTCCGGAAGCAGAAGAAGCGATAAAATGGGGTATTCCGCATTATGATTATAAGGGTGATTATATGTATATAATGGCTTCTTACAAAAATCACTGCTCATTCACTTTTTTTAAAGCTGATTTGATGACCGATGCGAGACTAAAAGGTAACTCCCAATTGAAACCTATTCAAAGATTCTTAGGTAAAGTGACGGGAAAATCAGATTTACCAACTGACAAAGACTTTATTGTGATGCTAAAAGAGGCTATGGTTTTGAATGAGAAAGGGATAAAGATAGTTATACCGAAATCAGAAAAACCTAAGGTCACTGAAGTTCCGGATTATTTTACAGAATGGTTGGCAAAACATCCAAAAGCAAAGGCTGTGTTTGAAAGCAAATCGGCTTCATTTCGTAAAGAATATATTGTTTGGATCACCGGTGCAAAAACTGATGCTACAAGGGAACAGAGAATGGCTGAAGCGTTGGATTGGATAACTGAGGGTAAAGGAAGATTTTGGAAGTATGAAAAAAAATAGAGATTTTTGATTGCTACGGCTAAATCTTCCTTTACTTTGTTTGTCTCAAGTTCCTCTGAAAGCAAACGGAGCAATAAGAGCAAACAAAAATGATAAATGATTAATTTGGTTATCTTGTTAGTTTAACAAGATAACCTTATAAAACATAAGCGTATAAGGTAGTTATAAGCAAGGCAAAACGAATCAAAATACCTATACTAGAACTTATTTTGAATTTATATAAAAAGCAAAGAATAAAAGAATTAAAAGTTGAAATTGAGAATAAGTTTAATACTTTTCCAAATTCAAGTATGTTTGTTTTAAACAAATATTCAGAATTTGAAGAATCATTATTCGACACTGTATTTGAATTAACTTTTTAATATTACTCAGCTTATAACCTAACCTAAATTCCATTTGGATTTCGGCTTTTGTAAACATGGTAGACAATTGGTCAATTTTCACTTTGCGAGAGCCCATTAAACATTTATCTTTGCTAGTAAGCTTTTGGGTAGACGAGACATTGTAATTCTTTATGCGGCAGCTTAGAAAAATAAACTTAAAAATTGACAGACGTAAATGGAAGTTATAGTGCATTTCGTATTTGAATTAATTAAAATATCAATTTTAGGTTGTATATATGCATCATTGACACTTGTGACATTTATATTAATTGGTCGCAAATATCCAGACAGTTTGTTTAGTAAAATTTCAAAAAAAAAATTAAGGCTTTGGTTTTTAAGTGGTCTAACTATTTCAATAGGTCTTTTCTTCTATATGTTTACATATTGGGGTAACCACGGACTTGGTGACGGACCACAAATCCCAATTGGAAATGGCGAAATAATATCTAACACTGATTGGGTCGACAATTGTTATCTTCTAAACGGCAAAGACAATAATGGAAATGGTGTAGACATAGCTAAATTTTCAGTTTCAAATAATAAATTATGTGCGAAGTTTGACGGCGAAACATTTTACGATTATAAAAACGAATATTTTGTTTTCGACCTAACAACTAAAAAGTTGCAAGAGTTTGGAACAGAAATTGAATACAATCAATTTGCAAAAACAAATAATCTTCCATTATCAATACAGTTACAGAGCTTTAGTGACAATTATAGTGACCATTGGCACGGTTGGAGATTTGTGCTGCTGCCATAGAAAAGCCGATCGTATAACACACGTAAAGCAAACAGTTTGGCAGATAACAAAGTTTTTGCAAAAGCAGTCGCCCGCGAAAGGCTCCCGATAGCTATCGGGATATTTTCGCTTTGCAAAAGTCCATTAAACATTTATCTTTGTTAGTGGCGTTTCGGCAGACAACGGTTTCAAACCGCAAACTGGTAGCTCCAAAACGTTTATCTTCGTTAAAAGCTTTCGGTAGATATAGTTTCAAACTAGCCGGAAGTCAAGCGCGAAAACGTGATGTGCGATGCGGTGAGACACTCTGAAATTATGACAGACAATTCAAAAACTTTATTGTATAAAAAAATAACTGACCTGACTGAAATTTCAGTTTCAAGCCTTGACAAGCTATTTGAAATTGCTAATCAACGACATATTGCAAAAGGACAAATTGTTTTAAAACAAGCACAAATTTGTAAAACCATAATGTTCGTTGAAAAAGGATATTTACGAACTTTTATTGATAAAGATGGTACAGAAATAAATACGGACTTTACTTTTGAAGGCAATTTTACGACAAATCTAAAAAGTTTGCGTTCTTCTTTTCCTTCTGATATGAGTATTCAAGCAGAGGAAACTACAATCATTTACGAATTTGACAAAGACAAACTTTTGGAACTTTACAATGTATCGTCTGAAATAGAATCATTTGGTAGAAAGCTTCTAGAGCAACTTTTAATAGCCCGGGAGGATCATACTAATTTGTTTAAGATTTATTCGCCGGCAAAGCGCTATCAATATTTGCAGGAAAACACGCCAGAAATATTGCAACGAGTAAGCCTTTCACAACTTGCTTCTTACCTGGGTGTTGCAAGAGAAACATTAAGCAGAATAAGGAAAAATAAAATTTAGAAAATTTTTGTGATAATTATCACAAGTAGAATCTAGTACTTAGTTTGACCTTTGTAATTCATTAAAACAAATAAAAAGATGAATTCAACAAACAAATTAATCGTTACAAATTTCATTGAAGAAATTTGGAATAAAAATCAATTTGAAAAAATTGACAATTATATCTCTGCCGATTTTATCGACCACTCATTACCACCAACTTTTCCGGCAAACAAAGAAGGAATGAAACTTTGGATTATTGGAACCGGCAAATCTTTTGAGCATATAACTATTATTGATGATATGGTTTGTGAGGACAATAAAGTGATGCTGAAAATGAGGATGCTACTCAAACATATTGGTGTTTGGAGAGGTATTGAACCGACTCATCTTGAAATTTCAACAGTTGGTTACAGATATTACAAGATTGCAGATGGGAAAATTATTGAACATTGGTCTTTACTTGACGGCAATTCGATTGAAAACCAACTGAAAGAATGTCAGCATGGTTGTAAAATTCAAGAGTAAGCGAACAAAACGCACAGTACATAATAGGATCTTGTTTTTCGATATAATCTACTTTTTTTGAAGATTCAATTTGCGAATTATGTTCGTAGTTCTTTAAAGAATTCGACGGTAACGTTTTCTTATGCTTTTAAGCATCTTAATAATCTTTTTACAAAGATTAGATCTAACCCATTTGGGCTACAGCCTGAATAATATCGTGTTTGGTAATAATATGCATGTTGCCACCCATATCTTTAAGCAGCACTGCATTATTATCTTTGGTAATAAGTTTACTCACTTCTTCAATAGGAGCTTTTTCACCAACGATTGGGAATGCAGACTGCATAAGGTGTTTTACAGATTTGTTTTTCACTTCACGGTCTTCAATCAATCGCATGAATAAATAACTTTCGTTAAGTGAGCCTACATAATTTCCTTTTTCGGTAACAGGGATTTGAGAAATATCATTTTTGTTAAGGATAGCCAAAGCTTCGCTAACTGTAGCATTTACATCTACCGTTAGTAATTTTTGATTCTTTTGGTTGGCAACAAGGTCAATGGCTTTGGGTTTGGTAATTTCTAAAAAGTGACGTTCACGCATCCAGTCATCATTAAACATCTTTCCTAAATAACGTGTGCCATGATCATGAAAAATAACCACTACACTATCACCTTTTTTAAAAAGGTCTTTCATCTGTAGTAAACCTGCCATTGCTGATCCTGCGCTATTTCCTGCAAAGATCCCTTCTTCACGGGGGAGCCGACGCGTCATCATCGCAGCATCTTTATCAGTTACTTTTTCAAAATGATCGATCACGTTAAAATCTACATTGGCCGGTAAAAAGTCTTTACCAATACCTTCAGTGATGTAAGAGTATATCTCGTTCTTGTCAAAGATCCCTGTCTCTTTATATTTTTTAAACACCGAGCCATAAGCGTCAATACCTAAAATTTTAATGTTCGGATTTTTTTCTTTCAGGTATTTTCCTGTTCCACAAATAGTGCCGCCTGTTCCAACACCTACAACTAAATGGGTGATCTTGCCGTCAGTCTGGTCCCAGATCTCAGGTCCGGTTTGCTCATAATGCGCCTGACTGTTACTTAAATTATCATATTGGTTCGGATTCCAGGCATTTGGGATTTCACTTACCAGTCGTGACGACACAGAATAATAAGAACGGGGATCTTCCGGATCAACATCCGTAGGACAAACGATTACTTGGGCGCCGAAAGCGCGAAGAGCATCTACTTTTTCCTTACTTTGTTTATCGGTAATTGTAAAAATACATTTGTATCCTTTAATCACCGCTGCAATGGCTAATCCCATACCCGTGTTCCCGCTGGTGCCTTCAATAATGGTGCCGCCTGGTTTCAGACTACCGTCTAACTCTGCATCTTCTATCATCTTAAGAGCCATACGGTCTTTGATTGAATTGCCGGGATTAAAAGTTTCCATCTTGGCATAAACATCGCAAGGTAAATCCTTCGTAATTTTATTGAGTTTTACCATGGGTGTATTTCCAATAGTCTCAAGTATGTTTTTGCAGATTTTCATAGTTAGGTAAACATTAAAGATAAGAGCTTTGGATGGGCTAGAGGAGTTGTTTTTTACAAATAAATAGTTTACTTTTTAACATTTTAAGTAATCTGAATATTCTTTTTTCGATCTGTCAGGTCATTGACGTTATTCCATATTGCTTTCTGAAAGCGAATAGAATTGCGATGAGTAATCAAAATCCACCAAAATTATTCAGACACATTGTGAAATTAATATTATCTTTTTTTACTAAAAAGTTTGTACTTAGTAAACTTGCTTTCATTTTTTCGTTAAAATCAATTTCTTATAATTCCGCTAACAAAAGACATTCATCCAATATTTTCTTTCCTATACAAGGATTAAGATGATTTTTTATCCCAATTACTTTTTAAAGATGTAATACACAGGTATTTAATGCTTACATTGACATGTGCAATATAAGTTGCAATAACTGACGAATCTCGCTATTTTGTCAATACTTGGTTTAGCTAAATAAAAAATTATGAGCTTAATCATTACCAAAGAAGAGTTTGCTTTTCAAAACGAAGAAAAAGAGAAACGGGCAGCAGAGTTGATCGCTGCCAATAAGGAACTTGCTTTTCAAAATAAAGAAAAGGAAAAACGCGCGGCAGAGCTGAGTATTGCCAATAAAGAACTTGCTTTTCAAAATAACCAAAAAGAAAAACGTGCAGAAGAGCTCGTTATTGCCAATAAAGAATTAGCACACCAAAATCAGGTAAATGAAAAACGTGCGGCTGAATTAATCGTTGCTAATGAAGAACTGGCTTTTCAAAACCAGGAAAAAGAAAAACGTGCGGCGGAATTTAGCATCGCAAACATAGAACTGGCCTATCAAAACGAAGAGAAAGAAAAGCGAGCTGAGGAATTAGTCATTGCCAATAAGGAACTTGCTTTTCAGAACAACGAAAAGGAAAAGCGAGCAGAAGAATTGGTAGTAGCTAACAAAGAACTTGCCTTTCAAAATAAAGAGAAAGAAAAACGAGCAGAAGAGTTGGTCATTGCAAATAGAGAACTTGCTTTTCAGAACAAAGAGAAAGAAAAGCGGGCAGCAGAGTTAAGTGTGGCAAATAAAGAACTTGCCTTTCAAAATAAAGAAAAAGAAAAACGGGCAGAAGAATTGGTAATCGCAAACAAAGAACTGGCTTATCAGAATAAAGTAAAAGAAAAACGGGCAGCAGAGTTGGTAATAGCTAATGAAGAGCTTGCTTTTCAAAACCACGAGAAAGAAAAACGGGCAGCAGAGTTAAGTATCGCAAACATAGAACTGGCTTATCAAAATGAAGAAAAAGAACATCGTGCGGCAGAGTTGATCATTGCCAACGAGGAACTTGTTTTTCAAAACGAAGAAAAAGAAAAAAGAGCTACGGAGTTAGTTATTGCGAATAAGGGGTTGGAACAATTTTCTTATATAACTTCTCATGATCTTCAGGAACGACTTCGTACTGTTTCTAATTATATGAAAGTTTTTGAAGAGGATTACATAGAACTATTAGATGACAATGCATACAAATATCTTCGTTCGGTAAATAGTGCTATAAAAAGAATGAGTATGCTTATTAAATCGCTTTTGGATTTTTCAAGACTGGGTCATAATACAAAACTCGCTTTTGTTGATTTTAAGCATTTAATTGATATTGTAATTTTGGATCTTGATACGATGATAAAAACTTCAAATACTATCATTGAAGTTTCTGAGATGCCGCAATTAAACATATATGAGATTGAGATTCGCCAGGTGTTCCAAAATTTGATTACTAATGCCATAAAATTCCAAAAAGAAAATACTCAGCCCATCATAAAAATTCGTTCAGAAAAAATAAATGATGAATGGAAGTTCTCTATAAGTGATAATGGAATAGGAATTGATCCTGTTTATTTTGAAAGGATATTCGATATTTTTCAACGATTACATACCAATGAAAAATATGAAGGAAATGGAATAGGGCTTTCTAATTGTAAAAAAATAATTGAATCGCATCAGGGAAGAATTTGGGTTGAAGCGAACCCGCAGAAAGGTGTCACATTTTATTTCACAATACCTAATTTAACGTTATGAGCAAAATATTAAAATGCATTATGCTGGTTGATGATAATCCTGATGATAATTTTATCCACGAAAGAGTCATTAAAAAAAGTAATGCCGCTGAAATTGTTATAGCAAAACAAACGGGCCTGGATGCGATCGAATATTTAAAATCAAACCTGGACAATGACCATCTACCTCCTGATCTTATTTTTTTGGATATTAATATGCCGGGAATGAATGGGTGGGAATTCCTTACTGAATATGAAAAATTGGATGAAAAATCTAAAAGTAAGGCAATTGTAATAATGCTTACAACTTCAGAAAATCCTGACGATAAAATGAAAGCTAAAGCAATGAATCTGGCTTCTGACTTTAAAACAAAGCCACTGACAAAGGAAATGTTGGAAGAGGTTATAGAAAAACATTTTAATAATGATCCTGCCTATTAATTAAACAATATGCAGACAATACCTCTTCTAAAAGCGTCTGTACAAGTTACTACAAAGGGAAAATAAAAAGCACCAAATCGCTACCCTCTGTTAAACTAAAGCTTCCTTATTATATTTTCCCTTGTATTCTACAGGTGACATTCCCGTGATCTTTCTAAACACTTCCCGAAACGCCTTTACATCTGAATATCCAACCTCATACATTACTTCATTAATTGTTTTGCGACTGGTTTCAAATGCTTTTTTAGCCGATTCAATTTTCACCCGTTGCGAATATTCAACAGGTGTATTTCCGGTTGCTTTGATAAACCTTCTGTCAAAGTTTCGCCTGCCAACAGCGAATTTGGAAGACAAATGTTCAACGGATATTTTTTCCTGCAGATTACTTTCAATATAGGTTTGTACTTCTTTCACCATTTCATCTCCGTGTAGTTTTTGTCCTGTAAATATGGTGAATGCTGATTGACTGTTCCTGTCCGTTTCTATCTGAAAAACTTTGGAACAAAAAATAGCCGTTTGTCGGTCATAATATTTCTCTACAAGATAAATCATCAGGTTCAGGAAAGAATAAGCACCACCATTCGTATAAATTCCATTTTCATCAGTAATCAGTTTATCAGGTTGTAAATTTACTTTTGGAAACATACTTCTGAAATTTTCTGCAGCTGCCCAATGTGTAGAGCAATTTTTTCCATCCAGCAAACCGGATGATGCAAGCATAAACGCACCGGTGCATATACTTGCTATTTCAGCTCCATTATTGTATTGTTTCGCAATCCAATCAATCAATACCTGGTTTCCCTTCAAGGCTTTTTCGTAATTATGGTTTAATGATGGAATAATGATGAGATTGGTTTTTGCGATGGCTGAAATGTTTGTATGCGGCTTCACAGTAAACAACCCCTCATAGAATTCCACTTTTTTTGAAATACCGGCTAACTGAATCGTAAACAATTCCTCTCTTCCGGTTTTCTTCCAATACTCATTGGCTCTTGTAAATATTTTGTAAGCACCTATTATGCTACTTAAATTATTTTGTCCGTTGGGAACGATTATGGTAAGGTGTTTCATCTGTTATCTTTTAACAAAGGTAGAAAATCATTCTGTCCAAATCAACCCACTAAAAGGTCTATTTTGCACCTCTGTTAAATGCTATTTAAACAATATATTTGTTATACAACACTTTAAAAACCATAAAGAAAATGACTACACCAGATTTTACTACTACCATATTGGTAGACCAAACTCCGGAAAAAGTATTTAATGCCATCAATAATGTTCGCGGATGGTGGTCGGAAGAAATTGAAGGGAGTACAGACAAACTCAATGATGAGTTTAAATATCATTATGAAGACGTTCATCGTTGTCAAATGAAATTAATAGAAGTTATCCCAAACAAAAAAGTGGTTTGGTTGGTGATGGACAACTATTTCAAGTTCACAGAAGACAAAAGCGAATGGATAGGTACAAAAATTAGTTTTGAGATCTCTAAAAAGGATAATAAAACGGAGTTGTGTCTGACTCACCATGGTTTAGTTCCGGAGTATGAATGTTATGAGATTTGCAGAGGTGCATGGAGCAATTATATACAGAATAGTTTGTACAGCTTAATTACCACAGGTAAAGGTCAGCCGAACAGCGCCGGCAATCCAAGAACTGCAGACGAAAAAAAACTGACGGAAAAAGGATAAAAGACCTGATCCCATTTGTTATCGGGTTCAAAAGCGCTTTACCCAATTTATTTATTTTCGGAAGGAATATAAATATCAAACCGCACACCCTGATTTAATTTACCGCTTGCTGTGATAAAACCATTGTGGTTTTCAATGATCCTTTTACAAATGGCTAACCCAATACCTGTTCCCGGAAATTCAACAACAGAATTAAGACGTTGAAAAGCTTCAAAAATTCTGTCTTTATATTGCGGATCAAACCCGATACCATTATCGGTAAAAATAATATGACAATATTTTTTGTGTGGTAATAATTGATCATTATTGAGTTTGCTCCCAATAGCTATTTTGCTTTTTATGATAATGTGTGTTGGCACTTCCGGTCTTGAAAATTTTAAAGAATTGCTGATCAGGTTATGCAGAAGCTGGCGGAACTGAAAGGGTATTACTTCAACCTGGCATGGTTTTGTAGCTTCTATAACTGCATGTTGTTGTTGTATTACTTCTTCAAAGTCCTTTTTAACTTCGGTCAAAAGTAAATTAATATTTATACTTTCAAAAATACGGTCATCACTTTTTGTGCGTGAATAAGTGAGTAGATCCTCAATCAGGAATCTCATCCGGCTAATGGTATTTGTCATCTTTCCGAAATATGCCTGGCTGATAGGAGATAATTTTTTTTCTTCGCCTTTAAGTATACAATCGGCAAAAATTTGGATTTTGCGAAGAGGTTCCTGTAAATCGTGGCTTGAAATATAGGTGAACGAAACTAAATCTTTATTAGCTGTTTCCAGTTGTATGTTTTTTTGTTCTAATTCGTTCGTTCTGCCTTTCACTACTCTTTCAAGCTCAAGTTTATCTTGTCTATGTGCACGAATATCTTCTTCCTTTTTTCCGTCAGCTTCACGTTGACGAATAGTACGTTCTGTAATATCTTTAATGGCCAAAAGAATTAATTTTTCACGATGTGTTTTTTGAATAATACGGCTTGCGTTTAGGAGCATTATTTTTTCACCTATACCTGGGAAAACATGTGTTACAACAAAGTTTTCAAAATTGGAGTTTTTAGTAAGAATGGAATCAAGTAATTCATGCAGTTTGGGAATATCCCATTGTTTATTTCCTAGTTTAAATAATGGTTTACCTTCAGTTTCTTCTTTAGTAACATTAAACTTTTTATAGAATGATTTATTGGCAGATTTCACATAAAGGTTACTGGTAAGCACTATCATTGGCTCATGAATAGTCGCAATAATAGTTTGAGAATAATTGTAAGACTCTTCCAACAAGTCATTATGTTTTTTCAATTCTATATTTGTTGCAATCAGTTCTTCATTCGCGGCCTCAATTTCTTCTTTTGTACTTTCCAGCTCTTCATTTAGTGTTTGAAATTCTTCATTACTCGACACAATTTCTTCATTGGCCGTTTGTAATTCTTCGTAAGCAGTTTCCTGAGATTCAATTACAGAATGAATTTCTGTTCTTGCGTGACTCAATTCATCGGTTAAACGTTTTATTCTCAGATCTTTTTGTAATGAATTGTTTTTGCCTGTTTTACTATCGTCTGGATATATCTCTACCTGCTCCTGTAAAGTAAATACAATCAATAACAATGGCTCATCCCAATCAAATTTTATAGGTGATACCTCAAGTGTCATCATTTGATAAAAAGAATTAATCTTGATTTCAATGCCTGATTTACTAACGGATTGTTTTGTTTTTATCACCTGAAGAATGGCATTGCGAAGTTCAAATGCGAATTCAGGGCGTGTCATTTTTAAAATATTCAAACTCGCTTTTCCTGAAGGATGTGTAAGAAATAATGATGTAGATCCTCTGAACTGCAGGATTTCCATATCCTTATTAATAATTGCACAGGCCGGCATATAATTCGACAAGAGAACAGAATCGATAAGATTATCTAATTTTATAGAATCTACATCGATATTCTTTGATGGGAATAACCTTGTACTTTGTTCAGGGATGATCGTTTTAGGGTAACGCGGTGTGAGTTCGGCCACCTTACGGATACCCACATTTTTTTTACGCGAATAGATCTTATATTTACTATTTACCTGTAAAAAATGTGGAGATAATGATCCAATAGTTTCTGATTTACCAAGCATTAAATAACCTTTTTCATTTAATGAAAAGTGAAGAGTGGCAAGAACCTTCTTTTGTGCAGGCGAATCAAAATAAATCAGGAGGTTTCGGCAGCTGATGAAGTCCATACGTGAAAAAGGGGGATCACGCAATATATTATGTGAGGTTCCAAAGACACACATTTCACGCAATTGCTGATCAATTCTGTATTTACTATTTATTTTGGAGAAAAAACGTTCCGAACGTGTTAAACTCATTGATTTTAGATCACTTTTAGAATATTCTCCGAGACGGGCTACTTGTATGGCATTCTCACTAAGATCTGTTGCAAAGATTTGTACGGGTGTTTTATCATGCAATTTGTCCTGTAATTCTACAATCAACATGGCAATAGAATATACTTCCTGTCCTGTTGAACATGCCGGAACCCATATCCTTAAGGTCTCACTTTTTTTCTTTTCCTTAATTAATTTAGGTAGTAACGTCGTTTTTAAATAACGGAATGTTTCAACATCTCTAAAAAAACTAGTGACATTTATAAGCAGGTCCGTGTAAAGTGTTTCTGTTTCCTTATGACTTGATATCAGAAACTTTACATAATCCTTTATTGATTTTAAGTTATTTTTAAGAATTCTGCGGTGTATACGTCTTTTAATAGTTGACAGTTTATAATGACTGAAATCCACTCCATTACGCTTTTGTAAAATCTCAAAAATGGTGCTTAGATCAGGGTTACTGTCATAAATAATATCGCTTTTTACTTCAGCATTAATAATTTGCCCAATAGAACTTTTTTTACTTAACACTATTAATTTTTTGGCAATTGCTTTTGGTGATAATATATAATCCGCAACTCCTTCATTTACGGCAGAAGTTGGCATACTACTGTATTTGGCTGTTTTATCCTGAACAATTGTTAAGCCTCCCGCTTTTTTTATAGCCTTTAACCCTTTTGTACCATCAGTAGCATTTCCGGAAAGAATAATCCCAATAACATTTTCTTTATGTGTTTCTGCAAGCGAAGAAAATAGAATATCAATAGTTTTATTGGGAGAAATGGAAGTTGGTCTGGGAAGGAGTTGAATGTGACCATTAACAACTTTAATTACTTTATCGTGTGGAATGACGTAGACATTGTTGGGTTTGATCAATTCCATATTATCTATTTTCTGCACTTTCATTTTAGTAGATTTTACTAAAAGTGTAGTAAGCATACTTTTATGATCACGATTCAGGTGTTGAACATAAATGTAGGCCATCCCTGTATCGGCAGTTAAATTTTGTAACAAAATGGAAACAGCTTCTAGCCCTCCCGCTGAAGCACCAATTGCAACTATCGGGAATGATTTTTCGGGTTTTTGTTTTGTGATGCGCTTTTTGGTACTGCTGTTTATTGATTTCATGTTAAGGTGATATAAAGGATAAATTCGCCTTTATACAGTAATCATATTGAGAATAAATTTATTTCTTGATGGGCGGGTAAATTTGTTCTCTTCTATTGATGTGAGGATATCCTGCAATATGGCTTCAAGTTCGGCAAGTCCTGCTTTTTTTATATAGCTATGTGCACCGCTATTGTACAATAAATCGGCCATATCCTCATGAAGTGAAGTAGAATAAATAATTACAGGAAGGTGCTTTAATGTTTCGTTTGATTTTATTTCGTTTAAGCATTCTGCACCATTTTTTCGTGGCATATTAAGATCAAGGAAAAGCACATCAGGTAGCTGAGAGGAATTCTTAACTAAATAGTCCATCAGTTTTTCGCCATCTTCAACGGTTGCAAAATCAGATGGAACTGATAAGGTTTGTAGTGCTATGTTGAAAAAATAGCGATCATCTGCATCATCATCTGCAAGCAGTATACGTAATGGTTTAATCATTTAATTAGTTTTACGAAATAATGCGTTACTACTATTCCCGGTTAATTAATAATCGGTAAAAAAAGAATCTCAAATAGATATGGAGAGTAACATACTAATAAGAGTGAAGGTAGACTAATTTTAGTGATGTAAAGCATTTAATCTTCAAAAAGAAAGGGTTATTATCATTATATCCCGCTTTTGTGAATTAAGATGCTATAAATGGAGTTAATTCAAATTAAAAAGAATGTTTTCTTAATTTAGCATCATGCCAACTGATGTTATTAAGTATAATTTTAAATCCGGACTTACTTATGAGTTTGAAGTATTGGATGTGGCAAACCTTTATAAGGACCATAAAGAAATATTAACGGAACCACACAGGACAAATTTTTACCATATTATTTGGTTTCAGGAAGGAACCGGAACGCATTTGGTTGATTTTAAACCAATCAGGATAAAGAGTAATTCCGTGTTGTTTGTTAACAAAAACAAGGTGCAACGATTCGATCTCGAGGGTAATTATAAAGCAAAAGTGTTACTTTTTACCGATAGTTTCTTTTGCAAATCTGATGCAGATATTAAATTTCTGAAAGAAACCATTTTGTTTAATGATCTTTTTGATAATTCACAAGTTCAACTGGAAAAGAAGGAAACCCAATTTGTTGATCTTTTCAAAATGATGACTGTGGAATTAGAAAAAAAGACCGACGATTTTCAACATCCTATTTTAAAAAATCTGTTGCATAATTTCCTTTTACTATCCGAAAGACAAAAAAGAAAGCAAGGATTTACCGAGATTAAAAAAGGTGCGGATCTTGATTATACTTTGCTATTCAAGGATTTACTTGAAATTCATTTCAGGAAAACAAAACAGGTAAGTTATTTTGCCAGGGAAATAAATGTTACTGAAAAACGCCTTAATAATGCCACTTCTAAAATATTAGGAATTACTCCCAAGGAAATGATTGATGAAAGAATTTTATTGGAAGCGAAACGTCTTCTGTCACATACCGATAATACAATTAAAGAAGTTGGCTTTGAATTAGGTTTCGAAGAGCCTACCAACTTTATTAAATACTTTCGAAAGCATTGTAATTGCACTCCTGTAGAGTTCAGAGAGAACTATTCTAAATAGAACCATCCTAAAAGTATCATTCAAAGGATTAAACTTACCTTTTTCCGGGTTGGTAAAGTGCTGATCTTTGTCTTGTATTAAAACAAACATATATGAGAAAAAGTAAAACAAGGTTTAACGTGGCGGTGATAGTAATAGGTCTTGCTTCATGTGCTCAACCAACAAAGGTCGATTCAAACAATTTAGAAACTCAAAAACAAGAAACGATGGAAAAGTCAAACAAAGAAAAAGTGGTAGCCCTTTTAAAAAGTATTGAAACAGGGGATTCTGTTCCTGTGAGCTATATTAACCCACATAAATATATTCAACATAATTTGGGTGTTGCAGACGGTTTAGCAGGATTTGGAGCATTATTACAACAATTGCCTCCTAACTCGGCAAAAGTAAATACAGTGAGGTCCTTTGAGGATGGAGAGTTTGTTTTTACACATACCGATTATAATTTCTTCGGACCAAAAACAGGCTTTGATATTTTCCGATTTGAAGAGGGGAAAATAGTGGAGCATTGGGATAATTTACAGGAGGCCGCTCAACCAAACCCGAGTGGTCATACCATGACAGATGGAACTATAGAAGTGAAAGACCTTGCTAAAACAGAAGCCAATAAAATGGTAGTACAAAACTTTGTAGAAGACATTTTAGTAAATGGAAAAATGGATAAGCTTGCAGGATATTTCGATGGAGATAATTATATCCAACATAACCCTCTGATCCCTGATCAGCTTTCCGGATTAGGTAAAGCACTTGGAGAGTGGGCGAAACAAGGTATTACCATGAAGTATGATAAAATCCATAAAGTATTAGGTGAAGGTAATTTCGTTTTAATAACAAGTGAAGGGCATCTTACCGGAAAACTTAATTCTTTTTATGATCTTTTCAGGGTTGAAAATGGGAAAATTGCAGAACATTGGGATGTAATTGAACCAATACCAGCTAAGGAAAGCTGGAAGAATGCCAACGGAAAATTTTAATATATCATAAGTCTGAAACACAACGAAAAGCCGCTAAGTTAATCTTAGTGGCTTTTTCATGAGATGATTTTTATGATGGTTTTGCAGTATTTAGAAGCAGTTATGTTAGTTTTAAATATTCTTTTTAGTTAATTTTAAAATAGAATATGGAACATCAGGAACATTCTCATTCGCATAGTGCTCCAACAAATGCCACTAAGGCATTTATAGTTGGTATCATTCTTAATCTGGGCTTTGTTGTTATAGAAGCAATAGCAGGGTTATATACGCATTCCTTGTCTTTATTAGCTGATGCCGGCCATAACCTGAGCGATGTGGCGAGTCTGGCACTTGCTTTAGTGGCAAATAAACTGGCCATGAAAAAAGCGAATGAAAATTACTCGTTCGGGTATCGCCAATCAACTGTATTAGTAGCCCTGTTAAATAGCGGCATTCTTTTAGTAGCTATGGGAGCCATTGCTTATGAAGCAATTATTAATATGACTAAACCCCATCCTATTGAAGGTGGCCTGGTGGCTATTATTGCCGGAATTGGAATCGTTATAAATGCAGCCACGGCACTTATGTTTATGAAGGATAAAGAAAAAGACCTGAACGTAAAAGGAGCTTATTTGCATATGGCCTCTGATGCCTTAGTATCTTTAGGAGTGGTAATCTCGGGAGTAATGATCATTTTCACCGGATGGTTCTGGCTCGATTCGGTGGTTAGTTTGATCATTGTAATCGTAATTCTCCTGGGAACATGGAGTTTATTAAAAGATTCTTTAAGGTTAACTTTAAATGGAGTTCCTGCAGACATTAAACTAGAGGAGGTAAGAAACTATTTTATGG